>NWQM01000004.1 GCA_002798195.1 Lysobacteraceae bacterium NML03-0222
CCGCCAGACCCTGCGCATGATACTGGCGCTGCCAGCCGGAGATGATGCGGGTACTGCCCCGGATATTGAATAGCGCCATCGCCTCGCGCACCGACAGCCCCTCTTGCGCTATCCGTTGCAGCACCGAAACGCTGCGCGATGGTTCCAAAGCCTGACACTCCTGATGCGTAGCTTTGCACTACGCCCAGCTTGAAGGCCTCACTGTACTTCGCCATGAAAAACACCCCAAAGGTTGGATGGGTGTCCAACTTTTGGGGTGCAGTTCAGAGGCCGGCGTTTTGTTTGTAATGCACGGATAGACGCTTACCAGATGCGGAACTCGGCACGGCAGCCGTGACTGACCCAGACACCGTCGTGGTTCCAGCCCCAACTACGTCCCTCGACACAAGCACCGCGGGAAAGCTGCCTGGACAGCTCCACGCCACGCGGGATGTGTACGCGACAGTAGTTCTGGCGGCCATTTTGCGAAGCGCAATGAATCAGCTGCGGTACCGGTCCATAACCACCATGCCCCCAATTGCCGCGATTGCCGCGCCAGTCATCGCGGTCATCATCATCACGCCCCCGGTAGCGGTTACGGTAGTTGCGTGGCGCGAACTCGGCACGGCAGCCGTGGTCAACCCAGACATCACCATTGCCCACACCCCAGTTATGTCCTTCGCGGCAGCGGGTACTGGAAAGCTGTCTCACCAAAGTAACGCCATAACGGGTATCAATCCGGCAAGTATTAGGGTTGTTCCTGACCGATTCGCATATCACCGTATCGCTGCCACTCCCCCAGCGGTTGCCATCTCGCCAGTCACGGTCGCGATTCCAGCCATTATTCCAGTCGTTGTCCCGACCACGGTAGCGAACCTCGAATTCGGCGCGACAGCCGTGATTGACCCAAACACCACCACGATTGAAGCCCCAGCTGTGCCCCTCGATGCAGGCAGTCCGCGAAAGCTGACGCACCAAGTGCACATCCTGCACTACCCCCTGACCGCGCCGGCATTCACGATAGCGCCCGTCATGGGATTCACAAAGAAAATTGGCACTGCCGCCGCCATCACCACGCCAATAGCCCGCAGCTTCCTGGGCACTGGCCGTAGCCGCAGCGCCATAAAGCCCTGCGACAAGCACTGCATAAAAAATCGAAGCTTTCATCAGCGGCATCTCCTTGAGTATCGAACGCTGGCCAATCCAGTGACAACCAATGTATGCAGCCTGGATGAACGAACCCCAAAACCACTCCAAGATTGAAGCCGCAGCCCATGTTCATTCATAAAGCAGCAAGCCGCCTTCAAGTCCGAGCGCCCTCATGACGAGCGACTGCGCTTGTCAAGCTGTGCAAGCTGGCGCGTACAGGCGAAAATCGACGGGCGGCAGTTGCGCCGCGTTTTTCATATCGGCTCCATGCAAGACAAGCTCGCACAAAAAATCGCTGCCACCATCGCCACGGAAATCGCCGCGCAGCCGGCTCAGGTCGCCTCTGCCGTGGCCTTGCTGGATGAGGGCGCCACCGTGCCGTTCATCGCCCGCTACCGCAAGGAAGTCACCGGGGGGTTGGATGACACCCAGTTGCGCACACTGGAAACACGCCTTGTCTATCTGCGTGAGATGGAAGCACGCCGTGCGGCGATTCTGGAGAGCATTGCCGAGCAAGGCAAATTGAGCGATGAGCTGCGTGCCGAAATCGAGGCGGCCGACAGCAAAGCGCGGCTGGAAGACCTGTATTTGCCCTACAAACCCAAGCGCCGCACCCGCGCGCAAATTGCCCGCGAGGCTGGGCTTGAGCCGCTGGCCGATGGCCTCGTGGCCGACCCGACACAAGTCCCGGAGGACTTGGCCGCGCAGTTTGTCGATGCCGAGAAGGGCGTGGCTGATGCCCGTGCTGCGCTGGAAGGCGCACGCGCAATTTTGCTGGAGCGTTGGGGTGAAGATGCCGCACTGCTGGGCGAGCTGCGGCAGTGGCTGCAGGCCGAGGGCATCATCCGCGCCCGTGTGGTGGAGGGCAAAGAGGCCGCCGGGGAGAAATACCGCGACTATTTCGACCATGCCGAAAAGCTCGCCACGATTCCCTCGCACCGGCTGCTGGCGCTATTCCGCGGTCGCCGCGAGGAATTCCTGAACCTTGACCTTGAGCCAGGGCTGGATGTGGAACAGGGCAATGCCCATGCCGAAGCCCGTATCGCACTACATGCCGGCATCGCCCAGCAAGGCCGCGCTGCCGATGCCTGGCTTGGCAATGCCTGCCGTCTGGCCTGGCGTGCCAAGCTGCAACTGCATCTGATGCTGGAGCTGTTCAACGAGGCGCGCGAAAAAGCCGAGGCCGAAGCGATTGAAGTGTTCGGCAGCAATCTCAAAGACCTGCTGCTGGCCGCCCCGGCCGGTGCCAAGACCGTGCTGGGCATTGATCCGGGCATCCGCACCGGCTGCAAGGTGGCGGTGGTCGATGCTACCGGCAAACTGCTGGCCACCGATACGCTGTACCCGCACGAGCCCAAACGGCAGTGGACGCAATCGCTGGAGGCGCTGGGCAAACTCTGCCGCACCCATGGCGTGGAGCTGATCGCCATCGGCAACGGCACTGCCAGCCGCGAAACCGACAAGCTGGTTGCCGATTTGATGCGCCAATACCCGGATTTGCGCCTGCAAAAGATGGTGGTCAGCGAGGCCGGTGCATCGGTGTATTCGGCCTCGGAACTGGCCGCACGTGAATTCCCCGAGCTGGATGTTTCGCTGCGCGGCGCAGTCTCCATTGCCCGCCGCCTGCAAGACCCGCTGGCCGAGCTGGTGAAAATCGAGCCCAAGGCCATTGGCGTGGGCCAGTACCAGCACGATGTGGACCAGCTGCGGCTGGCACGCGCGCTGGATGCCAAGGTGGAAGACTGCGTGAACGCGGTCGGCGTATTCGTCAATACCGCCAGCAGCGCCCTGCTTGCCCGCGTGGCCGGTTTGTCACCCAGCGTGGCCGAGAACATCGTCATCCACCGCGATGCCCATGGCCCCTTCAAGTCACGCCGCGAGCTGCTGAAAGTGCCGCGCCTGGGTGAAAAAACCTTCGAGCAATGCGCCGGCTTCTTGCGCATCGCCGATGGCGAAGAGCCGCTGGATGCCTCCGGCGTACACCCGGAAAGCTATGCGGTGGTGGAAAAAATGCTGCGTCAAACGGGCCTCGACAGCCGCAGCCTGATTGGCGATGCCCGTGCCATCCGCGCACTGCGCGCCGAGGATTATGTCGATGCGCGCTTTGGCCTGCCCACTGTGCGCGACATCCTCAAAGAGCTGGAAAAACCCGGCCGCGACCCACGCCCGGAGTTTCGCGCCGCGCGCTTTGCCGAGGGCGTGGAAACCATTGCCGACCTGCAACCGGGCATGGTGCTCGAAGGCGTAGTCAGCAATGTCGCCGCCTTTGGCGCTTTCGTGGACATCGGCGTGCATCAGGATGGCCTGATTCATATCTCGATGCTGGCCGACAAATTCGTCAAAGACCCGCGCGAAGTAGTCAAGGCCGGCGATATCGTCAAAGTGAAAGTGCTGGAAGTGGATGTGGCGCGCAAACGCATTGCCCTCACCCGCAGGCTGGATGAGGCGCCGACCGCGCGTGAAGCGCGCAGCAGCCACGACGCTCCCAAACGCGAAGCCGGGGCACGCAAGCCCGAGCGTCGCAACAGCGCTCCGCGTCCATCACAACGCCCGGCGCAACCTCCGGCCAACAGCGCCCTGGCCGATGCCTTTGCCCGCGCTCGCAAGGGCTGAAAGCGCACATGGCCGTGACAAGCAGTAGCGCCCTGCCCGTCTGGAACGGCGATACCAATGCTGCCCGCAAATTGCAGGCAGCGCTGGCAAGGCAGGTGGTTCTGCGCGATGGCTTCAACACGCCCGTGCGCAGCATCGCCGGGTTTGATGTCGGCTTTGAAGATGCCGGCAACACCACCTGCGCCGCAGCAGTATTGCTCGATGCCATAAGCCTTGAGCCGATTGCGCAAGCCACTACGCGGCTGCCCACGGTGATGCCCTATATCCCGGGGCTGCTGTCATTCCGGGAGCTGCCCGCATTACTGGCCGCACTGGAGGCGCTGCCGCAAACACCCGACTTGTGCCTGATCGATGGCCACGGCATTGCCCATCCGCGCCGCCTGGGCATTGCCGCACACTTCGGTGTGGTCAGCGGACTTGCCAGCATCGGCGTCGCCAAGAAAATCCTCATTGGCCAACATCGCCCATTGCACGATATGCACGGCGCACATACCCCGCTGCGCGTCGATGACGGCTCAGGGCTTGGCGAGCAAATCGGCTGGGCGCTGCGCAGCAAGGTGGGCTGCCTGCCACTGTATGTTTCCCCCGGCCACCGGGTGTCGATGACATCCGCAGCCGAATGGGTGATTCACTGCCTGCGCGGCTATCGCCTACCCGAACCCACCCGGCTTGCCGACCGCCTGGCATCACGCCGTTAAACCCCCATTCAGCCGTGACAACAATCACATATCGGGAATTTCCTGTCCCGATGCCCTTTACACAGCGCTGAACACCCTTCTATAAACCCCATACCCAAATCATCCGGCATGGGAGAACAAGTTGAATATTTTCAGGGCTTTGCTGACCTTGGCAGTGCTTGCCGCCACACCAGCATCGCAGGCACAACAAAGCAGCTGTCCGCAGCTTGCCGCAGAATTCTCCGCCCGCTGGGAAGAAAAACAAATGCCTGACCTGACCTTTTGCCGCGCCGTGGACGACAGTGGTAATGAGCTATTCAGCTTGAGTCTGGCACGCAACTACCCTTTCAAGGGCAGCCGCAGCCGCCGCGCCGAAAGTGCCACCATCAATGGCAGCAATACCTATTGGTATCACGCGGAAATCGCCACCCGCAGCGGCATCGAAGCGCGCGAAACCGCCATCCGGCTAGCCGATGGTCGCGATGCCTATTTCAATGTGCAGGCAGAGTCTGCCGAAGCACTGGCGCCGATACTCAGCCTCATCAGTCGCCTGTCATTCTGAGCACCGCTCGCGCCGGGTTATCCGCCAGGCGCGGTGGATGCGGCTGTTGCGGGCAAAATCCGGCGGGATGGTGCTGGCGCTGATGTCCTCGATATGACAAACGCCTGCAAGCGCGGCCTCATCCAGCTTGAAGCGGCGGAAGTTATTGGAAAAATACAAAACCCCGCCCTCGGCAAGACAGGCCAGCGCCGCCCGGATCAGCCGCACATGGTCGCGCTGCACATCAAAATCATCGGCGCGTTTGGAGTTTGAAAACGTCGGCGGGTCGCAGAAAATCAGATCGTACTGCCCCTGCTCGGCTTCCAGCCAGGCCAGCGCATCGGCCTGAATCAGCCGGTGCTGGCTGCCGGAAATGGCGTTTTCTTTCAGGTTGTCCAGCAGCCACTGCAAATAGGTGCCGGAAAGATCCACGCTGGTGGTCGAAGCCGCACCTGCCACCGCGGCCTGCACCGTAGCGACGCCGGTATAGCAAAACAGGTTGAGAAAACGCTTGCCGCGCGCCTCGCTCGCCATGCGCGCGCGCAATGGCCGGTGGTCGAGAAACAGCCCGGTATCGAGGTAGTCAAACAGGTTGACCCGCAGCCGCGCCGCGCCTTCGCGCACCACCATGAAGCGCTCGGTATCGGCCATGCGGCCATACTTGCTGCCGCCCTTGCCGGTGGCGCGGGTTTTGGTGGCCACGCGCTCTCTGGGTACGGCAAAGACCTTGCGGGCAGCGGCCAGAATTTCGCCAAAACGCTTGCGGGTGATGGGCTCGGGAATGGCCGCCGGCGCTGCATATTCCTGCACATGCAGGCAAGTCTCGCCACTGTCGGCCGCACGATAAACGTCGATGGCGGCGGCGTACTCGGGCAGGTCGGCATCATAGATACGGAAGCAGTCGATGCCTTCGCGCTTGAGCCAGTTCTTCAACTTGCGCAGGTTTTTCTCCAGCCGGTTGGCCAGCATCTGCGCGCCTTCGCTCAGCGGCCGCTCGACGCTCTGTTGCAGGCGCTGGGGAAGGATTTCGTCCACTGCCAGCAGGCTGCATTCAATCGGGCCGTTGAACAACCGGTAGCGTTTGCGCGCATGCAGGCCGGTGGCGCGCGCCAAGGACTCGTTGCCGCACAGCAGGCTGGCGCGGGCTTCGGGCAGCTCGCGCTTGAGCGCATCGCCCAGCTGCCGATACAGGGCGGCATCGGCCGCAAGACGCGCGTCATAGGGCGGGTTGCAGACCACCAGGGCGCTTTTCCGCAGCGCCGCATCAGGCGCTAATGGCGGCTGCCAGGCCTGGATGTCCCGGGTATCCCAATGCAGGTATTCGGTCACGCCTGCGGCCTCGGCATTGCGGCGTGCGCTGGCGATGGCGCGCGGGTCGATGTCGTTGCCAAAAAACACCGGGCGCAAATTCTCCCGCCCCTGCCGCTCACGGTTGAGCGCCTCGGTATGCAGCCGATGCCAGCAGTCGCGGTCAAAGCCTTTCCAGTAGCTGGGCAGGGCAAGACCGTGGCGCAACAGACCGGGCGCAACATCGGCCGCCATCAATGCGCCTTCAATCAACAAGGTGCCGCTGCCGCACATCGGGTCAAACAAGGCAGCGCCTGCCTGATAGCGCGCCGGCCAGCCACCGCGCGCCAGTACCGCTGCGGCGACATTCTCTTTCAGCGGTGCCTGATGCTGCTCGCTGCGCCAGCCGCGGCGGTGCATCGGCCCGCCGGAGAGGTCGACGGAAATCACCGCCCTGCCCTTGCGTATCACCAGATTCAGCCGCAAATCCGGCTGCATGGCATCCACCGAAGGACGCTGGCCAACGGCTTCGCGCAGGCTGTCCACCACCGCGTCTTTCAGCCGCTGTGCGGCAAAGCGGGCATGGGTGATGTCTGCGCCGGAGACATGCGCATCCACGGCGAGTGTCATGTCTGCATCCAGATGCGCGCACCAGTCGATGGCGCGAGCCTGCGCATACAGCTCGGCCTCGCTCTGGCAGGCAAAATCCGCCAGCGGCCAGAGAATGCGGCTGGCAAAACGCGACCACAACACTGCGCGCTGCGCCAGCTCAAGGTTGCCCTCGACATTCACCCCGGCCTGGGTGGCCGTGGCCTGCACCGCACCCAGCGCCTGCAATTCATCGGCCAGAAGATATTCCAGCCCCTTGCCGCAACTGGCAAAAAAACGCGAAGTCATTACAAGCCCGCCAGCAATGCGGCGAAGGCGAGCTTGCTGGTTTCCACATGCTCGGTCAGGCGATGGGCATCATCCACCAACAACAGGCGGTCACGTCGCGCCTGTGCCCACATCACCACTTCATCAGCCGCAATCAGCTCATCGCGCCAGCCGTGGATGATGGAGGTCGGCACCTCGGCCGCCTGCAAAGGTTGTGCCTGTCCCATGCGAATCGGCGGTGCCATCAAAAACAGCCCGACCACCGGCACTTGCAGTGATACCAAGCCGGAGATGTAAGCGCCGAGGCTCGAGCCTGCCAGCACCACCGGCCCACGTTGGGCAGCATCCAGCGCCAAGGCATGCAGGCGTTCAATGCGCGCTGGCACATTGCCCAACGGGCTGACATCGCGCTGCGCATCCAGGTCGGTATAGTCCGGGCGCTCATGTGTCCAGCCCAGCGCCTCGGCCGCTTCGGCCAGTGCAGTGACCTTGGTGGCATCCGGGCCGCTTTCAAAGCCGTGGGAAAGAATGCAGTGACCGATATTCATCATGCCGACAATGCTAGCATCCGCGCATGATTTCACCCGAATTTTCCATCGTCCAGCGCCCGCTTTCCTATGTGGAAAACTTGGGGCTTCGTGCGCTTTCCGACATCCGACTGCTCGTGCTGCATTGCACGGAACTGCCTGACCTTGCCATGGCGCGCGAATATGGTGAGCGCATCCTGTACCCGCAGTCGCAAACCGGCAATAGCGGGCATTTCTATATCGACCGTGATGGCCGGGTAGAGCAATGGGTGCCGGAAGACCGCATCGCCCATCATGTGCGCGGCCACAATGCCCATTCCATCGGCATCGAGCTGTGCAATATCGGCCGCTATCCCGACTGGCTGGACTCGCGTCATCAAAACATGGATACGCCGTATACCGATGCGCAAATCAGGGCGCTGCTGGCGCTAGTGGCGCAGCTTGAGCAGCGCCTCCCCAGTCTTGTCCATATCAGCGGCCATGAAATGCTCGATACCGAGCACGTCCCGGCCAGCGACAACCCGGAAATACAGGTGCGACGCAAACGCGACCCCGGCCCGCTATTCCCCTGGGACAAACTGCTTGCCGCCAGCCGCCTGCGATTTTTTGAGCCTTGAACAGGCTCTTGGACTTGAATAGACGCAGTTTTCCCATCAAAAACAAGCTGCTTTTGGCGCATCTTGGCATTGAATGAACGAGCGTTCAGCATGCTTCAGTGTCGCGTTTGAGTTTTTCAAGGCATTCAAAAGCGCAGTATCGGCGTGCCTGGAATTTACTCAAAATCGCCTGAAACCCGCTACCGAAGGCAGAATCAGCCACCGCGCTCAGCGCCCATCGCCATGCTGCAAGCATAAAAACATGCCCAAAATGTAAAACCGCATTCATCTTTCATTCTGTTTTCCCCTTCTACCTTCCGCCCACCTCTCGCCACCCCTATTCAGATTCGCTCGGGTGGCGCCCGGCGGCTGTGTCTTTTCATTCGAGACCCCCGCCCAGGGTAGATGCAGCGCCAACAGCCAAGCGCCGCCGCCCTCCCCACAACGCCAGGCCGCTCTGCCAGCAATCCTGTGGATTGCCAGCCTGCGGCGCAACGAAACAAGGAGTACGACGATGAAACTGGATTGGATTCTGTGGTTCGCCTCAATCCTTCCGCCGCAGGCCAGCGATTCTCTATGCCTGTCAGCCACGCTTTATCTTGAAGCCCGCAATCAGCCGGTGATCGGCCAGCAAGCCGTTGCCGAAGTCGCGCTGCGACGCGAAGACAGCGGTCTTTGGGGGAACAGCCTGTGCGAGGTGGTGACTGCCCGCAAGCAGTTCGCCCCTACGCTGGTTTCTCCGCAAACCAAACTCAGCAATATCCAAGCCTGGTCGCAGGCCGTCAATGTGGCGCTGGATGCCCAGGCCAACTGGGCGCTGCCGCAAGGCGAGCGGCAGGAAATCGTCCCGGGTGCCAGTCATTTTCTGGCACACAATATTGCTCGTCCCAGCTGGCGCAATGCCTATCAAGTGGCCACCATCGGCGATCACACTTTTTTGAGGGTGCAGTCGCTGCGGCGTCGCGACTGATGCGCTTGCCATTCATCCGTTCACGTTATGCTTGGCAACCCTTGATGTTGCGAGCCGCGGATGAAAGCCTTACCACGCATCAGCCTTGTCATGAGTTTGCTCCTCGCCCTGCTGGCAGGCTGTGCCAGCACTGGCGGGCAGCGTATTTCCGAGCCTGCCGCCAGCATCCAGCAGCTCAGCATTGATGCGCAAGGCCAGTGGCAGCTGGCGCTGCGGCTGCAAAACTACAGTAATGTGGCGATGCGTTTTGAGGAGGTCGACCTTGCCCTCAGCATCGCAAACGAGGCAGCTGGTCAATTGCAGGCACGCCCTGCGCTGACCGTTGCCGCCGAGTCAGCCGAGATTCTCAACATCAACCTGACCCCTGGCTTGAACACCAAGCTACGGGCAGCCGATGCGCTTGCCAATGGCCGCGGCTTTGCCTACCAACTCAAAGGTACCGTCAAGGCCAGCACCGAAAGCGGCAAATCGCGCAGCTATCAAATCCAGCGCGACAGCGCGCTTAGCCCCGCCCCTGGACTGCCCGGCGTACTGCGCTGAAGTCCTGCCTGTCCACACGGAGAACCCCAATGAGCCAATACCGCGCCCCGCTGGATGACATCCGCTTCACCCTGTTTGAGGTCTTGAACGTCGAGCCCATCTTTGCGCAGATTGGCAAAAGCGATGCCAGCCGTGAGCTGGTCGATGCCGTGCTGGAAGAAGCCGCGCGTTTCACCGGCGAAGTATTGGCGCCGCTCAATGCCGTGGGCGATCGCGGCTGCACATTCGACCCGCTAACTGCCGAGGTTCGCACTCCCGAGGGCTTTGCAGCGGCGTTCGCGCAGTTTGTCGAGGCCGGCTGGCCCGCACTCAACGCGCCTGCGGCATTTGGCGGCCAGGACATGCCACAGCTGCTGGGCGCGGCACTCAAGGAAATGATCAATGCTGCCAATCTTGCCTGGGGCAATTTCCCGCTGCTCTCGCATGGCGCGACCGAAGCCCTGCTGCATCACGGCAATGCCTGGCAACAAGAGGTGTTCCTGAAGCCGCTGGTTTCCGGGCAATGGACCGGCACCATGTGCCTGACCGAGCCGCAGGCCGGCAGTGATCTTGGGCTTTTGCGCACCCGTGCCGAGCCCTTGTCCGATGGTCGCTATGCCATCAGCGGCACCAAGATTTTCATCACCGCCGGTGAGCATGACATGGCGGAAAACATCATTCATCTGGTACTGGCACGGCTACCCGATGCGCCCGCCGGTAGCCGCGGCATTTCGCTGTTCATCGTGCCCAAGTTCAAGGTCGATGCATATGGACAGCTGGGCGAGCGCAACCATGTGGCCTGTGGTGCGCTGGAGCACAAAATGGGCATTCATGGCTCGGCCACCTGCGTGATGAATTTCGATGCGGCCGAAGGCTATCTGGTCGGTGAGCCACACAAGGGACTGATGGCAATGTTCACCATGATGAACTCCGCACGCCTTGGCGTTGGCCTGCAAGGGCTGGGGCTTGCCGACCGCGCCCTGCAAAACGCGCTGCGCTATGCCCGCGAGCGCTTGCAGATGCGCGCGCTTTCCGGGGCGGTGCAACCGGACAAGGCCGCTGATCCCATCATCGTCCACCCGGATGTGCGGCGCATGTTGCTGACGCAAAAAGCCCTGGTTGAAGGCAGTCGCATGCTGGCCTATCACGCCTTCCTGATGCTGGACATCGCCCAGCACGCAGCCGATGATGCCGAGCGCCAACGTGCCGATGCCCTGGCGGGCTTTCTCACCCCCATCGTCAAAGCCTGCCTCACCGAATGGGGCAACGAATGCACTTATCTGGCACTGCAATGCTTTGGCGGTCACGGCTATATCGCCGAACATGGCATGGAGCAGCTGGCGCGCGATGCACGCATCACCACGCTGTATGAGGGCACCACCGGGATCCAGGCGCTCGACCTGGTCGGTCGCAAGCTGCTGCAATTGCAGGGCGCCGGCTTGCAGGCACTGCTGCAGGAAGCCAACGCCTTTTGCCAGAAAGAGGCCGATAACCCGGCACTTGCCGAGTTTTTGCCGCAACTGCAACACGTACTGGACAACTGGCAGCAAATATCGCAGCAAATCGCACAGATGGCGGCCAAGAACCCGGAAGAAATCGGCAGCACCGCGCATGACTATCTGTTTATCTGCGGCTATAGCCTGCTTGCTTTCTGGTGGGCGCGCGCGCTGGCCGCGGTAGAAAAGTCCTCGCAAAGCGATGCCTTCAAACAAGGCAAACGCGAAACTGCGCGCTTCTATTACGCCCGCATCCTGCCACGCATCCATGGTCATGTCGCCGCCCTTGGCAGCGGCGCTGATATATTGATGCGCCTGCCTGCCGAGCATTTTGGATAATAAAATCCAATAAGAATTAAAATTCGCCGATTAATTTTTCTTGCAAAATCATGGCTAGCAGGTTACCCCCCCCCCCGAATGTGACGAAAATCACGCTTTATTCAAAATTATCCAAAAAGCTTCGCATTTCAGCTCAACTGTTTATACTCCGCCGCCTGTTGTAAAGAGCTGTTTCTGATGAGTACCTTGGGTTTTACTGGAATGGATTCCAGGACACAAACCATGTTGCATGAGGCCTTTTGGGCTGCCGCAGAACGTCTGCAGCTTGACCTGCAACTTCGTCCCGATGCCAACGCCGATTTCGTTGTCGTCGATATGGACAGTCTGTATGGGCCGCTAAGCTGGCTGCAGCTCTATAACGCCGGTGTCACCGTGATTGGTTACACCCATGCCACACGTTGCCATACGCACTTCCGGCTGGCGCGTGATTTTGATGAGGCAGCCATGGAAGCGCTGCTGAATGAACTGGCTATCCTGCCCAAATCAGGCAGCACTGCTGCCAAGTTCGCTCAAGATGCCAGTGCTGCGCAAACACAAGTGACGGCAAGCCCAGCCGAGCCATTTGTAGTCGAAGGCAATACTCGGGCAAAGCTGCTGGGCTGCTGGCTTGCCAGTGGTGAGCTGCAGGGTCTGGTTCGCCTGCAGCATGAAGCCACTCCGCCACTGGTACTGGATATGGATAGCGCACAGTATTACGGCCCACGCACCTTGAAACCGCTGCTCCCCTTGTTCCAAAGCCCGCTGCAACCAGAAGACTTTGTGCCACTGCCTGAAAATACCGACCTTGGCAGCACTGGCGATGAACAGCCGCTCTCACGCCTGCTCTGGTTCGCTGCCCTGTTGCGCGGTGGCGGCAGGTTGCTACCGCCACACGATCCCAATGCCCGCTACCGGCTCAGCAAGTGGATGCAGACCGAGCGTGAATACCCCAAGCACTTGCGCATTGCCTCGGCACTGATGAAAGCGCCCGCCACTATCGCGGAAATTGTCCGTGGCGCCATGGCCAGTGAGGCAGAAGTCGCCGATTTCCTCAATGCCTGCCTTGCCATCGGCAGCGCAGAGGCCGTCCTGCCAAGCGCAGAGCCGTCCCCTGAACCATCACCCCGCCCGAGTCTGCTGAAAAGATTGGGGCTTCGCTAACTGGCGCCCCCCTGAAAGCCGCCAATTGCGGCAACGAAATCGCTGGACAAGCAGGCCATTGACACCAACTCGCCGTAAAATGCGCAGATGATTGATTCCTCGCGCTACCCCCGTCTTTCGCAAATCAATACACCCGCCGACCTGCGCCGCTTTCCTGCGGAAGAACTGCAAGCGGTGGCCGATGAATTGCGCACTTATCTGATTGAATCTGCAGGCAAATCCGGCGGACATTTTGGTGCCAATCTCGGCGTGGTGGAGCTGACCTGCGCCCTGCATTATCTGTATGACACCCCCCATGACCGCCTGGTCTGGGATGTCGGCCATCAAGCCTATCCGCACAAGATTTTGACCGGCCGCCGTGATGCCATCCATACCGTCAAACAAAAAGACGGCGTGGCGCCGTTCCCCAAGCGCGAAGAAAGCGAATACGACACCTTTGGCGTGGGACATTCTTCCACCAGCATCTCCGCTGCCTTGGGCATGGCCATCGCCAGTGCTCAGGCCGGCAACGAGCGCAACGTCATCGCCATCATCGGCGATGGCGCAATGACCGCCGGCATGGCCTATGAGGCGCTCAACCATGCCGGTGGCATGGACGAGGAACCCAATATCCTGGTGATTCTCAACGACAACCGCATGTCGATTTCCGAGGCGGTCGGCGGCCTGACCCGCATGTTAGGCCGCATGAGCGGCAACAAAACGCTGAATGCCCTGCGCGAAGGCGGCAAGAAGCTGCTCGGTGACAAGGACACCGCCCCGGCGAAATTCGTCAAGCGCTGGGAAGAGCACTGGAAGGGCATGTTCGTGCCCTCCACCTTGTTCGAGGAAATGGGCTTCCATTACACCGGCCCCATCGACGGCCACGACATGGATGCCCTGCTCGCCACGCTGAACACCCTGAAAGGGCTGAAAGGCCCGCAGCTGCTGCATGTCATCACCACCAAGGGCAAGGGCTATGAGCGTGCCGAGGCTGACCAAATCGGCTATCACGCAGTATCGCCCTTCGACCCGGCCGAGGGCATGGTGAAAAAGCCCGGCGCGGTGAAAAAAATCACCTATACCGATGTATTTGGCGACTGGCTCTGCGATATGGCTGCCGCCGATGACAAGCTGCTCGGCATCACTCCGGCCATGCGTGAGGGCTCCGGGCTTGTGCGCTTCTCCAAAGCATTTCCGAGCCGCTATTTTGATGTAGCGATTGCCGAGCAACACGCGGTCACACTGGCAGCCGGCATGGCCTGCGAAGGCGCCAAGCCGGTGGTGGCGATTTATTCGACCTTCCTGCAACGCGCCTATGACCAGCTGGTTCACGATGTCGCCCTGCAAAATCTGGACGTATTGTTTGCCATCGACCGCGGTGGCGTCGTCGGCCCCGATGGCGCCACACACGCCGGCAATCTTGATCTGTCCTTCCTGCGCTGCGTGCCGAATATGCTCATCATGGCGCCCAGCGATGAGGCCGAGTGCCGCAAGATGCTGTCCACCGGCTACCAGCACCCCGGCCCGGCTGCCGTACGCTACCCGCGTGGCGGCGGCACTGGCATCGCTGCGGGCAACACCCTGGAAACCCTGCCCATCGGCAAGGCACAGCTCAAGCGCCAGGGGCAAGGGCTGGCGTTACTGGCTTTTGGTGCAATACTGCCCGCCGCCGAGCAAGTCGCCGCAGAACTTGGCCTTTCCGTCGTTGACATGCGCTTCATCAAGCCGCTGGACAAGACCCTGATTTTGCAGCTGGCGCAAAGCCATCAGGGCTTTGTCACGCTGGAAGACAATGTCATTGCCGGTGGTGCAGGCTCGGGCGTGGCCGAGCTGCTGGCCGCCGAGGGCATCAGCCTGCCGATACTGCATCTGGGGCTGCCCGATGCGTTCCAGCACCATGCCAGCCGCGAAGACCTGCTGGCCGAAGCCGGACTGGATGTTGCCGGCATCCGCACAGCCATCCTCAAGCGCTGGCCGCAATTTGCGCCAGGCAATACACAGGCAAGCGCGTGAGAGCTGCATCCACCGCACTGCTGTTGGCCGCCTGTTGCCTGTTTGCTGCCCCGGTAACGGCACAGCAGGCGCAGACGCCATTTGTGGTCGAGCATACCTACTGGCTCAAACCCGGTCGCCATGAACAGTTCATCGCCCTGTTCAAGAAAACCCGGCTGCCCCTGCTGCACGCCGAGCGCCAGGCAGGACGACTCATTTCCATCCGCATGGCACAACCACAGCTGGTACAGGGGCGCGAGCAATGGGATTTTCGCCTCACCCTGACCTGGAAAGACCATGCCAGTGCACAGCAGTTCACAGCCTCCCAGAGCAGCCCGGAGCCGGCCAGCAATCACCGCCGTGCGATGGAAGAACAACTGCGCGATGAACTGATTATTGAGCGCAACGATATCTTGCTGAGCGAAGAAATGCTGTAAATGCCAGCTGGCATTGCAGACAAGCGCCATTGGCCTCGTCCCCATAGCCATGACAACGAGGCGGTCAAAATGAGTCCGCCTCAAAGCTCTCCTGCTCGAAGCTCACCCAAGCATCATTATTCATCCCAAATAACGATTGCAGGGCAAAGCCCATTTCCCTGCAGCATAAAGAGAGCCGCATACAAGAAAACGGCCGGTAAAACCGGCCGTTTTCATCAGCGCCTGCAAGCGGCAATCAGAAGGTCAGACGGAAGCCCACCTGAGCCATCCAGCGCGACTCCAGATTGCGGTACGGCATGTACGGCGTGCTGGAACGACCGGTCGCTTCGTTGTGGAAACTGCTGACGTCATAGACGTACTTGCCATCCTTGACACCGGCGTAGTCAACAACACCCATGGTGTACGGGAAGCCTGCTTCCTCAACCTGACCCCACTTCTTGTTGAGCAGGTTGCCGAAGTTTTCGATGTCGAGGAACACTTCCGCCTTCAAGCCGGACATGCCCAGCGGAATATCCTGCTGGATGCGCACATCAATGACGTTGCGCCATGGGCTGCGGCCGTAATTGCGCGGCAGCACACCGGCCATCCCCTTCAGGTATTTGTCGTTGGCAAGATAGTTCCAGAACACGGCCTGATCTTCGGCACTGGAATTGGCGGTGAAGCTCACATCCGCCGCACTGCCGGGCACGAAGAACAAGTCATTGCCACGCACGCCATCGCCGTTGGCGTCGTTCTTGAACACGTAGCTATACGGACGGCCGTGGCGGCCTTCGTAGAACATCGAGAAACGGGTCGGCGCGCGCTCGCCAAAGAAGTTGAACTTCTTGCTGAGCGCCAAGGTCACGCGGCGGTCAATCTCGTAATTGGAGCGATTGGCCATATCCTCGTTCTGGTTCAGCACACTGCGGTTCTGCCAGTTGGAAAGCGCGACCGACGAGGTACCCGGGCTGACTTCCGTCGAACGTCCCCAGGTGAACGCCAACTTGCCGAACCAGCCGTCAGCCCACGGCTTCTCCAGCGAGAAAGTCACGTTCTGGCTGCTGCCACGGCGGGTATTTTCCAGCACGATGGCATTGGTGTAACGGCAAGGGTTGCGGCTCGAGTTGAAAGCCTGCGTCGGATCGACCAGCAAGCAATTGGCACGGATACGCGAGCGGCTGCCGTTGAGGTCGGCCCAGTAGTGCGCACGGCCATCAGGTAGGGTGCCGTTGGCATCACCCAGAGCATAATTGACGTAATTCACGCCACGCTCGGTACGTGCGGCCAGGAATTCCACACCCCCGGTCAGACCCCACCAGGGCAGCTGCTGGTCGATACCGAAGTTGGCCTTCCATACCGTTGGCTGGCGGAAATCATTGGCCATGGCATTGACGTACTGTGCAGCCGTGGCATTGGCCGGTACATAGGGATTGTTGGGGTCCAGCGAACCGGCGCCCATACCGGCATTGCGGATATCGTAGCTATCCACCAGCACACCCGCATTGGAGAAGCTGTTGGAGAGCCACACGCCGGGTGCAGAGCCCATGAACAGGCCGATACCGCCGCGGAACTGTGTGGTCAGCCCGTCGGTGTCGAAGGTGTAGTTGAAGCCCACACGCGGTGCGACAGTCCACTTGCCATCCGGGGTATTGCGGTTGTCAATGCCAAAATCAGCCAGGAAACCGGCATTGAAAGCTGGCGTGCCGCTCACCCGGGTCTGGTCGGCACGCAGACCGTAGATCAGGGTCAAACGCTCATTGACCGTCCAAGTGTCCTGTACAAACAGGCCAAGATTGCCCACCTTGAAGCGTGAGGCGGCATCATGATTATTGCCGGTACGGGCACGCTGGTAACGGTAGCGGGCACCCTTGCCGGAAAGGAAGTTGCCGAGGGCATCATTGCCGGTGAATTCATAGCTGCCGACCGCATCCTGCAGGAACAGGTTGTAGATGTCGGAAGACTCGTAATCGACACCAAACTTCAGCTCATGATCACCCACATACCAGTTGGCAGCGGCAAATGCCGTCCAGGTATCCACCGACAGACGGTTGGCCTGACGCGAGCGCTCCTGACCAAACGCGATGGTGCCTTCATTGCCGCTGGGGGAGATACCCGGCACACGGATGGTGACCTGCGGGGTGCTGGAGAACGAAGTCGGGGTCGAGCGATATTCGCTATAGGAAACATTCAGCTCGCTGGAGAAGCTGTCACCCCAGTTGCTGTAAAGCATCGCCGCCCAGTTTTCAAAGGTGATGTTGTCCTGGAAGCGGTTGCTGCTGGCTTGCAGCGTGTTGCTGCTGTTGTTCTGGCGCAGCACACTGCCATCGGTCTTGTTGTAGCGCAGGCTGGCGCGGTGGTCATCATTGATGTTCCAGTCCAGCTTGACGATTACCTTGCTATCGGTATTGGCGATATTGTTGATTGGCGCAAACGAGCCAATCGAACCTGCTGACGCACCAAGCGCCGCAGCCCGGGCGGTAACGGCATCCAGCTCAGCTTGGGTCAGACGAAATTCATTGGTCGCCCCGGAGCCGGCCACGCCGGTGGAAACGGCCTCGGCATCGCGGCGGAATTTTTCATAACCGGCAAAGAAGAACAAGCGGTCTTTTACCAGCGGGCCACCCAGATAGCCACCCCAGTTGGTTTCACGCTTGAACGGCGAAGGACGCTCACGCCCTGCCACCTTCTTGCCAATCATGTCCGAATCACGATAGGTGCCATACACCGCACCATGGAAGTCGTTGGTACCGGACTTGGTCACGGCATTGACATTGGCACCGACGAAATCGCCCTGGGTCACATCATAATTGGAGATGCTGACGTTGAATTCCTGAATCCAGTCCATCACGATCGGCTGGTTCAATGCCGGCATACCCGAATCGTTGAGGCCGAAGTTGTCGTTGGTCGGCACCCCGTCGATACGGATATTGTTGTAGCGGTTGTTCTGGCCGGAAGCGGAAATGCCGCCACGCTCCTTGTCCACCTGCACGATACGCGGGTCAAGCCGCACATAGTCTTCCAGCGAGCGACGCACCGAAGGCAGCGCCTCGATTTCCTGACGACCGATGATGGTGGCCGCACCAGTGCTGTCAGGGGTGAACACATTGGCCATCGCCGTACCGACCACGGTGATGGTATCGAGCGTGCTGCCAGCCGCTGCCGCCGCAATATCCAGATTCACGTTATTGGTGGTATCCAGCGCCAGATAGACGTTTTCTTCGGTATCACTCTGACCGTTATGGCTGACCGAAATGGTGTAGGGCCCGCCCACGCGCAAACCGCGTGCCACATAGCGACCATTGCCATCGGTGACGGCGCGACTGACGCTGCCCGATTCAATATGGGTAATGGTGACTTCCACACCTGCGACCGGCTGGCCATTGCCACCGACTACCTGACCACCAACACCTGCAGAGGTGCTCTGGGCAAAAACGGGGGCGGCAGCCAGAGCCGCAATCAAACCAAGCGTGAGCTTGGAGCGCTGAAGAGTACGAGTACTGTTCATCGTATTTGTCTCAAACATGGGGAGGAGAAACAGGAAATGGCCCGATAGCAATACCGAGCCGAATGGTTAACGCTAGTTTAACAGTATAACCGAGCTTTGTGACAGTCTGACGTCAGCCAACACCATGCCTGGATGGCTTTGCCCACATCCAGTGCAGCTTGTCATTTCACGGCATTGAAATACGAGCTCAAACCATCCAGCAACATCTGGATGGAAATTGCCACCAGCAACATCCCCATCAGTCGCTCAACGGCAGTCAGCACCCGATGTCCCAGCCATTTGTAAAGCAACGGGGACATCAGCAGGATCGCTGCCGCCGCACCCCAGGCAACCATCAGCGCCAAACTCCATTCCCACATCCGGTCGGGATATTGCGTACCCATCAACATCACCGCGGCCATGCCAGAAGGCCCGGCAATCATCGGAATCGCCAGCGGCACAATGAAAGGCTCTCCACCGTGCTGGTCGCCCATAATGCCCTCGGCCGGCGGGAAAATCATGCGGATGCCAATCAGAAACAGCACAATCCCCCCGGCAATCGACACCGACTCCTGGCGCAAGTGCATCGCATCCAGAGCATATTTGCCAAACCACAGGAACAGCATCAGCACCACCAGCGCAATCAAAAGCTCGCGGGCGATGACAATCAACTGACGCTTGGGGGGCAACGAGCGCAACAGGCTGAGTACCACTGGCACATTGCCGAGCGGGTCGAGAATGATGAAAAGCAGTAAGGCGGCCGAGGCGATAGTCATGCCGATATTATGCCTGCTATGGACGTGGCAGAGCGCCTACAATGCCGTCCTTCCTGTCATCGCCACTTGATTTCACCCATGGAAAACCTGCTCATCATTACCACCGGCGGCACCATCGACAAAGTGTATTTCGATGCCAAGTCCGACTATCAGGTCGGCGAGCCGCAAATCGGCAAGATTCTCACTGACCTTGGCGTTGCTTTCCGCTTTCATGTCATCCCCCTGCTGCGCAAGGATTCGTTGTTCATCGACCAGGCCGACCGCGAGTTGATGCGTGCCACCATCGCTGCACAAAGCGAGCGCCATGTATTGGTCACTCATGGCACCGACTCGATGGTGGAAACGGCCAAAGTGCTGAGCACCATCCCCGACAAAACCATAGTGCTGACAGGTGCGCTGAATCCGGCGCGCTTTGCCGGCTCCGATGCCGAATTCAATATCGGCTGTGCCGTCGGCGCCGTGCAGTCGCTGCCGCCGGGCGCCTACCTGGCCATGAACGGCCGCATTTGGCACCCGGACAAGGTACGCAAGAACGTCGATGCCAACCGTTTCGAGCCAGTCTGACTCTCTGGCTTTTGAACGCGGGCTTGCTTGCAAAGGAATATTGAAGCCTCGTGCGCTTCTTGTTGTCCGCACATCCGGATATTTGCGCTGGATGTGCGGCGTCCATTCTGACCACCTTGACTGCCCCGGAGCATGGCCGGGGCTTTGGTGACTATCACTTCCAGACGGTCTATTGCTCAGCCTCATTGCAAGGCTGAAAGTGAGGCAATAAAAAACCCTGCCCGGAACAGGCAGGGTCAAAATTTGGAGCGGGAAACGAGGCTCGAACTCGCGACCTCAACCTTGGCAAGGTTGCGCTCTACCAACTGAGCTATTCCCGCAGAGGTGAAGCGCGCATTGTACGCATTTTTCAAAAAATGCCAATACCCCGGTGAAAAATTTTTGCTCACTCCTGCGTGTTCTTGCGCTCTTCCGCACGCAGCACCGGCCAGGCGGCGCGCAGGTATTGCAGACCCGACCAGAGTGTCAGCAAGGCCGCGCCTGCCAGCAGCCAGTCGCCAATCAGGAACACTTCGCGCCCCATCCACAGCCAGTCGGGTGAAACTTTCGATGGTGAGTACAGCAGGCAGGAAATCGCCACCATCTGCACGATGGTTTTGAACTTGCCCAGCGCCTGCACCTTGACCGTGGCACGCTGCCCCAGCTCGGCCATCCATTCGCGCAGTGCGGATACGGCGATTTCACGGCCGACAATCACCGCGGCCCAAAACGCCATCCATGGTGTGGGGTGAGCCTGCACGATGAGAAACAGTGCGGTGGCGACCATCAGTTTGTCGGCCACCGGATCAAGAAAAGCGCCGAACGCCGAATACAGGTGATAACGGCGGGCAATCCAGCCATCGAGCCAGTCGGTCAGGGCAGCCAGCACAAATACCAGCATCGAGACGACGCTGGTCCATTTCCAGGGCAGATAGAACACGGCAATCAGCACCGGAATCATCACGATGCGGGCGAGGGTCAGCCAAGTGGGAATCGTCAGCTTTGCTTTCATTGCGCGCTATTGTCACCCAAACCATGCAAGGCGGTGTAGATGCGTTCGGCCAGTGCGCGGCTGATGCCCTCGACCCGGCTGATTTCATCCATGCCCGCGGCCTTCAAGCCGGCAAGGCCGCCAAAATGCTTCAGCAAGGCGGCACGACGGCGCGCCCCGATACCGGGAATGTCTTCCAGCCGGCTGCTGCTGCGCGCTTTTTGCCGGCGGCCACGATGCCCGGTAATGGCAAAGCGATGCGCCTCATCGCGCACTTGCTGGATCAGTTGCAGGCCGGGCGAATGGGCGCCGGGCCGGATTTCACGGCCATCGGGCAGAATCAGCGTTTCCGCACCGGCCTTGCGCTCTACCCCCTTGGCAACGCCGACCATCTGCACTTGGCGGATGCCCAGCTCGGCCAGCACTTCACGCGCCTGCCGCAGCTGCCCCACGCCGCCGTCAATCAGCAAGACATCGGGCAGCACGCCGTCTGCGTCCACTGCGCGGCGGAAACGCCGCTCCAGCGCCTGGTGCATCGCCGCGTAGTCATCGCCCGGCGCAATGCCGCTGATGTTGTAACGGCGGTACTGGCTGCGCACTGCGCCCTCGCCATCGAACACCACACAGGAAGCTACGGTCGCCTCCCCCTGGGTGTGGCTGATATCGAAACACTCGATGCGGCCGGGTGCGCTATCCATACCCAGCATCTGTTGCAGATCCTCAAGCCGGGCATGCTGCGCCATCTGGCTGGAAAGCTCGCCAGCCAGGGCAATGGCCGCATTGCGCCTGACCAAATCCAGATAGCCAGCGCGCTCGCCACGCACTGCATGCTTGATTTGCACCTTGCGCCCGGCGGCACTGCCCAGCGCATCTTCCAGCAGCGGGATGTCGGCAATAGGTCGATCCAGCACGATTTCGCGCGGCGCCGGTTGCTCGGCGTAATACTGCGAGACAAACGCCGCCAGCACTTCTTCGGCGCTATCTGCCCCATTCAATTTGGGAAAGTAATTGCGTGTGCCCAGATTGCGGCCATCACGGAGCATCAACAGCACCACGCAGGCGCGCCCGGCCTCCAGCGCGCAGCCCAGCACATCCAGTTCCACGGCATTGCCATCGACAAACTGGCGTGCCTGCACGGTACGGATGGCGGCGAGCAAATCGCGCAGCCGCGCGGCTTTTTCAAAGGCCAGCTCGGCACTGGCGGCTTCCATGCGCGCGGTCAGCTCTTGGGTCAACTCATCACTGCGGCCATCGAGAAACAGGCTGGCCTGGCGCACCGACTCGGCATAATCGGCCTCGGTGATGCGTTCAACACAGGGCGCGCTGCAACGGCCAATCTGGTGCTGCAGGCAGGGGCGGCTGCGGTTTTTGAACACGCTGTCCTCGCAATTGCGCAGCTGGAACAGCTTTTGCATCAGGTTCAGTGTTTCACGCACCGCCGCGGTACTTGGATAGGGGCCGAAATAACGCCCCGGCACGCTGCGGCTACCGCGCTTCCAGCCCATGCGCGGCCAGGTTTCGCGGGTAATCAGCACATACGGATAACTCTTGTCATCGCGCAGCAGCACGTTGTAGCGCGGCTTGTGCGCCTTGATCAGCTGGTTTTCCAGCAGCAGCGCCTCGGCCGGAGTGCGGGTGACGGTGATTTCCATGCGCGCGATTTGCGCAACCATACGCGCCGTGCGTGCAGGCAAGGCCTTGCTGAAATAGCTTGCCACCCGTTTTTTTAAAGAGGCGGCCTTGCCCACATACAGCAGGCTGTCATCGGCGGCATACATGCGATACACCCCCGGTGCGGCGGTCAACGCACGGGCATAGGCTTTGCCATCGAAGGGAGCAGGCGTATCGGACACGGCAGGATTATCCCGGCGTTTGCCTCTCAAAGCCCGCGCCTGATGCGGGCAAGAACCCCGCGCCCGCCCTCAACCACTTGCTGCCAGGCATGCTCGAAATCCGCCTCGCTGCCGTAATACGGGTCGAGCACGTCCTGCGCACCGAGACCGGCCCATTGCAGATACAAGGCGGTTTCTGCGCCCCCTTGGCCACGTCCGCGTGCGCGGCCTTCGTGCAGGGTCGCCGCATCGGCAAACAGCATCAGGTCGAAATGCGCAAAGTCCTGCGGTTGCAAACAGCGCGCACGTTGCTGGCTGATATCCACGCCATGCCGTGCAGCGGTTTTGATGGCACGCGCATCCGGCGCATGCCCCTCATGCCAACGGCCAAGCGCCGCCGAGTCCACTTCCACACGCCCGGCCAGGGTGGCATCACGGGCGATTTCCGCCGCAAGCCAGCCTTCCATCATCGGCGAGCGGCAGATATTGCCAAGACAGACCACAAGAATTTTCATGCCCGCAGTGTAAGCCAGCCACGGGCAGTATGGTTTGCAGCCATGCCACCCGTTTGACTTGCCAAGCCTTCAGCGGCTGCGCGCCAGACGGAAGCCGACTTCAGTGGCCATTGAATCAGGTACCAACTGGCGCCGCGAGCTGGCACGGGAAAAGCCTGCCGGTGAACCCCAGGAGCCGCCGCGAATCACCTTGCCCGGTGCGCTGCAGGCCTGCGTCCATGCAGTCGCAGTTGACGGCGCACCGTGATGGCTTTCATGCCAGCAATCCTGGGTCCATTCCCAGACATTGCCGCTCATGTCGTGCAGCCCCCAGGCATTGGCCGCCTTGCGCCGCACCGGCTGCTGATCACCGGCACTGTTGCCGTCATGCCAGGCCACCGCGTCTGCATCATCGCTACCGCAATAGCGCTGCCGCTGACCGGCGCGGCAGGCATATTCCCACTCCGCCTCGCTGGGCAGCCGCCAGCCCGGGCCATCGGTTTCATTGAGCCAGGCGATGAAGTCCTGGGCATCGCCCCAGCTCACCATGATCACCGGCGCATCACCGCCACGATTGTTGTATTGCCGAAAATACGGGGTCAGCAAGTCATCGCGGCGTTTTTCGCGGATAAAACGCTCAAATTGCTTCAAGGTCACCGGCGTTTTCGCCAGCTGGAATGCCGCCACCTCGACCTGATGCGGTGGCCCTTCGGTGTGGTAGGCCTCGCCATCAACCGGGCTGCAAGCGGGAGTTTCTGCCTGCATCCGGGCAGGCAAACGCCGCGGCGGCACACAGCTGCCCATCACGAAGCTGCCTGCGGGAATATCCACCATGACGATGCCACTGCCGCTGCGCTGCTCGCTGGCAGCGGCGGTCAAGGGCAGCAAGGCGGCAAAAACGGCGGTCAGCCAATACTGGCCGATACTGAAGTGACAAATTTGGGTTTTCATCTGGCGGTTACGGGCGTTTAGGAAGTGAAGCCAATCACTGGGCGGCACCAGACAAGGCGCACTGCGCCTGCCAATGCGCTTGGGCGCGCGCCAAGTCCTCGGGGGTATCCACGCCAGGCGGGAAGGCTTCCGGGGTGAGGCCAACCAGGATGCGGTGCCCGGCTTCCAGCACGCGCAGTTGTTCCAGCGATTCAATCTGCTCCAGCCGCCCCGGCGGCATGGCGGCAAACTGCCGCAAAAAGCCTGCGCGATAGGCATAGATACCAATATGCCGCAGCCAGTGCGGGCCTTGTGGCAAATCGTTGCCTGATGTCGCAAAGCTGTCCCGATGCCAAGGCAGCGGCGCGCGGCTGAAATACAGCGCCGCGCCATCATCCGCACGCACCACTTTCACCGCATTGGGGTCGAAAACTTGCTCGCGCGCACTGATGGGGGTGGCCAGCGTCGCCATTGGCGCATCGCCCCCCGCCAGCAGTGCGGCCACGGCACGGATGCCGCTGACCGGGGCAAATGGCTCATCGCCCTGCAAATTCACCACCAGCGTGTCATCGCGCCAACCGGCGATGGCAGCGCACTCGGCCAACCGGTCGGTGCCGGAAGCATGTACCTGCGAAGTCATCACCACCTGCACACCGGGCAGCTGTACGGCCTCGGCGATGCGTTCATCATCGGCTGCCACCCACACCTCGCGCGCACCGGCGGCCAGCGCACGACGCGCCACATGCACCACCAAAGGCGTACCGCCAATCAGCCGCAATGGTTTTCCGGGCAGGCGCGAGGCCGCGTAACGGGCAGGGATGGCTACGACAAAATCAGTCATCGGAAGGTTTCCGCAATTGCGCCAATTTTTCTTCCACCGCCAGCCAGAAGGCTTCCGGTAGGCGCGCCTCAATCGCCACGCACCAGCTGTTTTCCGGAGCGAAGCGGGCGCATTTCACCGCGTCTTTTTCAGTCATGAAAATCGGCAAGGGGCTGTCGAAGTCCAGGTCTGCTGCCGTATAGGCATGATGGTCGGGGAAGGCATGCGGCAGCACGCCAAGCCCCTGTGCGCGCAGCAACTCAAAAAACCGCTCCGGCTTGCCGATACCGGCTACGGCATGAATGCGCTGCCCGGCGAATTCGGCAAATGGCCGCGCGCGCGCGCCATGCAGCGGAAAGGGATGACCAAAGACCAGGCGCTGTGGCCACTCTCCCAGCACCGGCTCCGGCAGCGCGGCACTGATGCCGTGGTTGATGACACGAAACTCCACCTCGCCGGGCGGCTCGCGCAACGGCCCGGCAGGCAGCAGGCGGCCATTGCCATAGCGATGGCGGGCATCGACCACCTCGATGCGGATATCCGGCAGCAGGGCCAGATGCTGCAAACCGTCATCGCAAACCACCACATCGCAACCGGCCTCGGCCAATGCAGTCACTGCGGCTACGCGGTTATTGTCCACCCGCACCCGGGCAGCGGTACGACGGGCAATCAGCACCGCCTCATCGCCATGGGTTTGCGGATGACTGTCCGCCTCCACCCAGCGTGCAGTCGCGGCGTCTTCACGGCCATGCCCGCGGCTGGCCACCCCCGGCGTCCAGCCCGCCTGTTTCAGGCGGTTAACCAAGGCAATCACCAGGGGTGTTTTGCCGCTGCCACCAGCGGTGAAATTGCCGACCACAATCACCGGCACCGCCGGCTTGTGGCGCTTCAAAAAGCCTTTCTGATAGAGCTTGCGGCGCAGCTTGACCGCGCTGCCATACAACATCGCCACCGGGCGCGTGTACCACGGCGGCCTGCTATCGCCATACCACCAGTGCGGCGTGTGGGGCAGTTTCCGGCTCATGCGCTTTCACGAAATTGCAGACGGTGCAGATGCGCGTACAGGCCATCGCGGGCGATGAGTTCAGCATGGCTGCCCTGCTCCACCAGCCGCCCCTCATCCAGCACCAGCACCTGATCGGCGTGCTCAATGGTGGAAAGCCGGTGCGCAATCACCAAGGTGGTGCGGTCGGGCATCAAATGGTTGAGCGCATCCTGCACCAGGCGCTCGGATTCGTTGTCGAGTGCGGCCGTGGCTTCATCCAGCACCAGAATCGGCGCATCTTTGAGCATTGCCCGGGCGATGGCAAGACGCTGGCGCTGGCCGCCGGAGAGTTTGCCGCCGCGCTCGCCCACCGGACTGTCGATACCCTGCGGCAGACGCTCGACAAACTCCATGGCATTGGCGCCGCGAATCGCCGCTTCAATCGCTTCGCGGCTGGCCGCATGCAATTCGCCATAGGCCACATTCTCGGCAATACTGCCGTCAAACAGCATCACCTGCTGGCTGACCATGGCAATCTGGCGGCGCAGGTCGGCCAAGCGGTAATCCTGAAGCGGCCTGCCATCGAGCAGAATCGCTCCAGACTCGGGCTCGTAAAAGCGCGGCAAGAGCTTCACCAAGGTGGATTTGCCACTGCCCGAGCGCCCGACAATCGCAGTCACCGTGCCGGGGCGGGCGACAAAACTCAAATCGCGGATGGCAGGTGTGGACTGACCGTCATAGCGGGCACTGACATGGCGGAACTCAATCAGCCCCTTGGCACGCGGCAGAGCATGCCCCCCATCATCGGCCTCATCAGCCTTGTCGAGAATGGCAAACACCCGCTCGGCAGAAGTGATGCCGCGATTGAGCATATTCTGCACATTGGTCAGCTGGCGGAGTGCCGGCACCAAGGCCACCATCGAGGTCAGCAGCACACTGAAATCCCCAGCCGAAAGACGCCCGGCACTGGCCTCGAAGCCGGCCACCACCAGCATCGAAGCCAAGGTCACCGCCCCCAGGAACTGCACGAACAGCGAGAGCATGCCGCGAGTGACCTCAACCTTCATCTCCAGGCGCACATTGCGCAGGGTCTGGCCGCCATAACGCTGCATTTCCAGCGCATGCCCGCCATAAGTTTTGACATCCTGCTGCGCATGCAGGGCCTGATCGGCACTCTGCAATGCCGCTGCCGAGGCTTCCTGGATGGCATGGTTGAGGCGCCGGTAACGCTTGCCAATGCGCCCCATGGTCCAGGCCATGATCGGCGCCAGAATCAGCAATACCAATGACACGCGCCAGCTGGTCCAGATCATCACCGCCAAAAGCGCCACGACCTGCAAGGCATTGCCAATCATCACCTTCAGCGCATCCACCGCCGCACGCGCCACCTGGTCGGCATCGCTGCCAAGGCGCGTCAGCATCGACGGCACCGGCTCGCTGTCAAAATGCTGCCCCGGTATGCGCAGGTATTTGTCCATCAATTGCAGTCGCAAATCACGCGCCACATTGCGGCCACTGCGGGCGATGGTGTAGTCACCGGCCAAACCAAACAGGCCACGCGCCAGCAACAGCAACACCATGGCCACCGGCAACCACCATTTGAAGGTCTGCGCCACCAACAAATCATCAATGATGGGCTGCTGCAATTTGACCACAGCCGCGCTCACCAGCGCTTCGAGCAGCATGGCCGCCGCCGCGGCCAGCAACAACCCGCGATAAGGCCGGGCATAGCCCTGCAAGCGCCGCCAGGTTTTTCTGGATGCCACCGTGCTGCTGTCCATCATTTTTTGGCTGCCACCTGTGGCGCCGTGGCAATCATGATTTGCTTGAAGCCCAGCTGCCCCAGCGCCTCGTAAGCAGTCACCACCGCCTGATGCGGGGTACGGGCATCGGCGCGCAGTAACACCGGGCGCTCGCGGTCATCGCCTGCCGCCTCGCTGATGCTGCGCTTTAAGCTCTCCACATCGGTGCGCAGTACTTCGCGATCGGCCACGAAATAACGGCCATCGGCATTGACCAGCACTGACAGCGGCTGCAGCTGGGCAGGCGCCGGGCTGCCATCGGCGCGCGGCAGTTGCAAACGCAGCACGGCACGGCTGTCAAACGTGGTGGTGACCACAAAGAAAATGATCAGCACCAAAATCACGTCAATCAACGGCACCAGGTTCAGTTCCGGCGCATCCTCGGCGCTGCGGTCACGGATACGCATGGTTCAGGACTTCCGGCCACTGGCAAGCACATCCAGCAATTGCGCGGCCTCGTGCTCCATCTCGACGATATAGCCGTTGATGCGCCCCTTGAAATAACGGTGAAACATCAGTGCCGGAATCGCCACAATCATGCCGGTGGCCGCACATACCAGCGCCTTGCCGATGCCGCCTGCCAGCTGGTTGACATCCCCCACGCCGTGATCGCCAATCACCAGGAACATCTGGATCATGCCAACCACGGTGCCAAACAGTCCCAGCAAAGGGCCGGCCGAGGCAATGCTGCCCAAGGTGTTCAAATATTTTTCCATGCGGTGCACGATGCGCCGGCCAGTATCTTCCACACGCTCGCGGATGATTTCGCGCGGCTGGTGGCGGGCATCCAGTGCTGCGGCCAGTAGCTCGCCCAG
Source organism: Lysobacteraceae bacterium NML03-0222 (assembly GCA_002798195.1). Taxonomy (GTDB): domain Bacteria; phylum Pseudomonadota; class Gammaproteobacteria; order Xanthomonadales; family Xanthomonadaceae; genus Solilutibacter. The sequence continues at coordinate 28,569 of NWQM01000004.1, forward strand.
CGGCGATGTGGCGCGCAGCGACTCGATATGCGGCTGCTCCATCTGCCCACGCTTGGCCCAGTTGCGCACTTCATCGCCCAGCCCCTGCGGCAAGACTTCAGAGCGGCGCAATGTCCAGAAGCGCTCGGCGATGATGGCGATGGCGACCAGGGTCAACAACAACAGGGGAATCATCGGCCAGCCACCGGCCTTTACCAGTTCAATCATGAGCTTGTCAGGATGCGGGTCAAATCGGGCATAAGCATAACTGATACGGCACCGGCGCTTGAGCGATAATCGCAAGCCCTTTTTCTACGCCAATGCCCGTGAGCCATTCCGATTTTCCTGCCACCGCGTCGATTCATCGCGCCGGGGTGGACATGGGCGGACTGATGTCCGTCCTCAGCAAGCATCTGTATTCCACGCCGATGGTGGCGCTGCGCGAGTTGGTGCAGAACGCGCATGACTCGATTCTGCGCCGCAGGCTGGAAGCGTCCGACTGGACAGCACCGGCGCGCATCGACATCCTGCCCGATGCCGCTGCCAACACGCTGCGCATCATCGACACCGGCGCTGGGCTGACCGAAGACGAAATCCACCAATACCTCGCCACCGTAGGCGTGGGCTATACCCGCCGCCTGCGTGAGGGCGGCCATGAGGAAAGCGGGCTGATTGGCATGTTTGGCCTGGGCTTTTTGTCGGCCTTCGTGCTCGCCAAGCGCGTCACCGTGCGCACCACCTCATGGCAAAGCCCGGACAGCGGCTGCCGTTATGTCTCCAGCACTGCCGAGCAATACAGCGTAGCGGCGATGCCCGCGCGTGCGGTCGGCACGGAAATCGTGCTGGAGCTCAAAGACGAATATCACGCACTGACTCAACCGGTACATCTGCACGAGATTCTTGGCCATTACTGCGCCCTGCTTTCCGAGCCGATTCATATCGCAGGTGAAGCTGAAGCCATCAATCCCGAGCCGCCGCCATGGCGCAGACCAGCCGATGCCCCGGCCTTGCTGCCACTCCAGCAGCGCAAGCAGGAGCACGCCTTTGCCGCACGCTTCGAACACAACTTCGAGCCGGTATGCACCCTGCCGGTCAAACCCGACGGGCAAAGCGATGCCATCGGCATTTTGTGGGTGCAGGACGGCGCCACCTATGGCACCAGCGACAACCGCAATCTGTCGGTATTCCTGCGCGGCATGTTGCTCGACGATGATGCCCGCGACCTGCTGCCGCACTGGGCAGGTTTCATCGGTGGCGTCATCGAGTCACAGCGTCTGACCCCCACCGCCAGCCGCGAGGATTTGCAGCGCGACGATGCCTACGAGGCCACCCGCCATGCACTGACCGAGGCGCTGATTGCCGGCCTGGCCGAAGTCGCCCGCAACCAGCCCGAAGCCTGGCGACGGGTACTGTGGCGACATAACGAAGCCCTGCTGGGCGCAGCGCTGTGTGACGAGCGTCTGTTCGAGCTGCTCAAGGACAATCTGCGCATTCCCACCTCGCACGGCGACTTGCCGGCCAGCGAACTGCTGGCGCGCGGCGCAGTGCATGTGATGCTGGATAACAAGGCCGGGTTTGAAGGCATGCTGTTCAATACCCTCGGCATTCCGGTGGCGCATGGCAATCGCTATGCAGTGGTGCCGTTCCTGCGCCGCTGGGCCGAGGCGCGCGGCGTGCGCTTGGCCGAGCTGGGCACCGATGCCGGCAACCGGCAACTGTTCCGCCCCGCGCCTTTGCCCAACGAAAAACAGGACTGGCTGAACCAGCATCTGGGCGATGGCGAAGAACTCATCGCCGCACATTTTGCCCCGCAGGAGCTGCCACTGGTGGTGGTACCCGACCGCGACAGCGCGCTCAAAAAGCGGCTGGAAGAAGACAATCACGACAAACAAGTCTCGCTGGCGGCACTGCGTCTTGCGCGGCAATTCACCGCCCAAATCGACGACCGCCACCCGGCGCGGCTTTATCTGAATCTGGACAACCCGGCGGTGCAATCCCTGCTTGCCGCCATCGACCACCAGCCCAGCCAGGCCGCCACCGCCGCCGCCCTGCTGCGCGCATTCAAAACCATTCTTGCCAGCAACACCCCCGGCAACGCCAATGCTGCGCAATCACGCGAAAAGCTCAGCGCCGCCCTGCACCAGCTGGCCGACAGCATCCAGCAACTCACCCGCCACAATCCCCAGGAGCAATCCCAGGCATGAATATCTGGCATTGGATGGAAAAGCTGCAGCAAGACCTCGCCCATGCAGGTCAGACGCACAGTGCCCAGCTTATTGACGATTTCAGCAGCGAAGTCTGCGACCTGCAGGTCGAGCGCGCCGAAGCGCTGCTGCCGGAAGCCAAAGCGCTGGCACACACGCTGGAAAATCCCTGGCTGGAAGTGTTCATCGGCCACTGGGAAATGCGTAACCGGCTTGGCAACAAAGGCGAGGGCGAAAGTGCCCTGGCCGATGCCGTGGCACTGTTTGAGCGCGCGCACCGCAGCGACACCCATGAATGCCCGCAGTCGGTGTGCATTACCCAAGACCTGTCTGCCTGCTATGCCAATATCGACGGCCCGGGCTGGGCAGCCGAGCGCATCGAAGTCTGCGACGAAACGCTTGCCCGCATCACCCCCAAATGGGGCTGCTTCCAGTGCATCTCCATTGAAAAGAGCGAGGCGCTGCTCGACCTCGGGCAGGCTCAAGCCGCTTACGACTATCTCGAACAGCAAACCCGTGCCATCGAGGCCGCAGGCGAAGAAATCAATGCCGGCATCACCGAGTTTCGCAACAAGCTGCTGCTGGCGCTGGGGCGCTACCAGGAAGCGCTGGAGCATATCGCCAGTGAAGAAGCCAAAGCCGATGGCGCCCCGGAATGGGCCAATATCAAGCAACCGCGCGATATTCTGAAAGCCCGCGCCCTGGCCGCACTGGGGCGTGACGACGAAGCCCTGGAGGCCTTGCCTGCACTGCGCGATATCCATCCCGGCACCCTGCACCGCTGGCTGAATGCCATCTTTCCGGTGTTGCAGCGCCGCCCGGAACTGAACAATTGGAGCCTCGGCAGCCACCTGCAACATGGGCTGGACACCCTCGCCCGCCATGGCGCACATCGCCATCTGCTCGACATGGCCGCGCAGTGCATTGAACTGGCACTGACACGTGGCGCGCTATGGACGGCCAGACGACAAATGGCACAGGCGCGTCAGGCACACAGCAAACTGCGCGTGGATGCCGGTGCCGCGGCCAAACTCGATGCCCTGCAAGCGCGGATGGAGGCACAGGCAGCGATGCCGCTGCCCACCGCTCCGGAAAACCTGCTGCAATGGCTGGACGCGCAAGATGCGGACAGCGCCCGCAACCCGGAGGCAGAAGTCGAATGGCTGCTGGCAGCACTCGCCCAGCGCCCGGATGATTTGGCGCTGCTCAAGCAAAGCGTCGAAGCGCTGGCCGCCATCGGCGCCCCTACCGAAGCCATTGACCTGCTCTGGCGCAATGTCCGGCAGAACACCGATGGCGAATATCTACCGGCCTACTTCCTGCTCGATCTGCTGCTCGCCACTGGCCGCAGTGAAGAAGTCGAACCACTTGCCGAGCTTTATCAATCCGGCGCGCCCGATACCGCCTGCTGGATGCGCGCGCAATTGGCAAAACACAACCGCGACTGGACAGGCTGCGAGCAACATTGCCGCAAGCTGCTGGCGCTTGCGCAGCCCCCCATGTCACACGGCGCCAAGCGCCTGCTGGCACACAGCCTGATGCAGCAGCAACGCTTTGCCGACGCTGCCGCCACCTATGCCGAACTTATCCAAGACTTGCCCGAAGATGGCGCAGCGCACTGGGACTATCTCACCGCCGCCAGCGCCGCCCAGGACTGGCAGGGCGTGCGCCGCATGGCCGCCGCAATGGACATGGCACTGCCCGAAGGCGATGGCGCACCACAGATGCAGCTGGGCTGGGTGCTGATTCGCAGCATCGAAAACGGCGAGCCCATTGATTACTACGCCATGCGCTCAGGCCCCACTGATGCCCGCATCATGGAAAACGCCCCGCCGCGCTTTCCCCAGCGCAGCGGCGACCATGTGGCTTTTGATGCCCAGCCCTTGTTCCCGCCACCGGAAGACGATGAGGCGAAGCAATATTTTGTGCCGACCTTTATGGCCGTGCATACCCTCCAGCCCGGCGGCCGCGCCCGCAGCATCATCGTCGAAGGCCCAGACCCCGGCGATGAGGCCATTGAGGCACTGCGCCAAACCCTGCAGGCGCAAAACACACAGCTCTGGGTACACCGCCGCGACGGCTACCAGCTTCACGACCAGGAAACCGGCGAAGCACTCCCCGGCATCCTGTTCACCGTGGCGCCCCCGCAAGGCACCCCGGCGGCCGAAATCGACCGCCAACTGCGCCAAGCCACCGCCCACTGGCCAAAACCCGTCTGCTGGCTGGCATTAGCCGAAGAAGCCGGCGCCAACCCCGCCCCCCACCAGGCGGTCATTGACCGCTACGGGTTGTGATTTTTCAAACCTCCATAAACCAAAGCGGCCAAACGCTGCTTTGGTTTATGGTTTTGCATCAGAAACAAGCAGCGCCCCCGCCACTGGCGCTTCGCTGACCTTTCTCGTTGATGCGCAACGTACCGCAACTGGTGTCTTTCGTGGCTTGAGCGCCTTGCGGCACGGCCTGCAAAGTATAAGCCGTAGCCGTAGGACTGCCCTGAAACGAGAAGGCATAGTGGCCATTCAAGTCGGTGCGACAGGCAGTGGCAGGCAAGGCGGCCGTATTCAAACCTGCATAAGACATTTTGGTGGTGTGGTAGCGCTCGGCAAATTGCGCCATTTCCATCAGGCAAGCCGCACCTGCCGAACGGCGACTCTTCACCACAAAACGGTCATAAGCCGGCAAGGCAATGGCCGCCAATATGCCGATGACGGCAACCACAATCATCAATTCAATCAGGGTAAAGCCATTTTGAAAACCCGAAGCCCGCATAAAATCACCTTTATCATTCCAGCCATATCAATACGCCGGAGGCATAAGCCTCCGGCAAGCTAAAAATATCAATTATTTCTTATTAATTCGCGCCAGTTCATGCGTTCGGAGCCACCACCACCAGGCAAGCTGTTGAACATCACCTGACCACCGGCATAAGTCCCCCCCATCACCACAAGAGAGCCATCATCCTTCATCAGAATATTGGCACCTCCGAGGCCAATCCCGGTAGACACCGAGCCCACATAACCCGAACCTTGTGATGCACCGGGCACCCTGTCCGGCGCGCCATCACCATCCATATCAAAGAAGCCGCCACCTCTGGGGGCAGTACCTGTAAAAGCATCCAGCATGAAAAGCGCTCCATCGGTTTCCGGCTTACAGCCACTGGCCGCCCTGGGAATCAAGGTGGTGACCGCTTGCAGGCGCCCCACTACACGCGGCGCGGTGATGATACGCTCACCGCGGGCATGGCTATCAGGCACCCCCAAATCCAGATACCAGCCCCGGGAGTTGTTGGGCAATTCGGCATAATTTTCCAGGCTGCGCACCCAACGCCCAGCCACCGTGCCATGCTGGGGGAAGCTGCGTTGCGTCAGGCTACTACGGTTAATGCTTGCCCCCCCCTCATCAATCACCGAATACAAGGTCTGACCCTGCACTACCGAATTGCCTGTAGCCACCTTGTCGCCATCATTCAGGAAGCGCCCAGTGCCAAAGCTGACAAATAGCCGCCCGGTACCTGGCTCACGTGCCACTGAAAGCCCGCCAGTAATCGGCTGGCGCTGCCCATTGGCATCGGTCGCAACAAACATCGGCGTTGGTGTAGCACCAACACTATTGGCTACTTTCCAAGTAGCCGGGGTATTGCTGTTCATGTCGATTTTCCAGACATTGCCCTGCAAGTCCCCCCCATAGACATAGTCCACCGTGCCATTTTGGTCAATATCGGCAGCGGCCACCGACATCATGCCGTTGCCGGTACCGACAACTTGGCCGATTCTATAAGGCGCACCTATAACTTTGCCTGCCGCATCCAGCACATACACCAGAACCACCGCACGGCCACTATCGTTTTCAATACCATTGGGAGCAACCACCACGGTACGCCCGCCATAATTGCTCTTCAACACCAAGGGCTTGCTGAGGATATAGCCAATATCGGCATCCCCGTTACCAGTACGATCCCAGAGTACATTACTGACATTGAATGCGCCCGGCTGGGTGACATCCAGCGCAAACATTCCTTTGCCGCCGCGTCCCAGCGGGGATACCAGGATATTCTTGCCATTGCCTGCCGTGGTATCGGAAACATAAATTTCACCATCCACGAAAAAGCGATGAATATAGTGTGGGTCACTTAAGTCCGACAGCGCGGCAAAATTGATGCCTTTGGGCATGTAAGAGAACAAAGGCTTGCCATCCACCGCGCTCATAGCATGCAACATGCCGTCATTGGCACCGACATAAAGCGCACCATTCATGTGCACAGGCGTCGAGTTGACAATATCCCCCACCAACTTTGCGCGGTCACGCAATGAGCCGCCCTTGTTTTTCTCCTTGCTCTGGTCGCCACGAATATAGGCCAGATTATCCGCAGCCGTCACTTGTGCAGTGCCAGTCGTACGTGCCAAAAGCTGGACAACTGATGCCTCCAAAAATCCAAGACTCAAAAGTCCCGCAGTGCCATTACCGCTTGCCCCGCCACCCTTGGAAGTAAAGATGGGCCGGTTTGCAAAGGCCATCGAGGGGTTGATTGAGTTATCGGCAAACGACCAGGTATGCCCGCCACTGGTCGTACCATCGGCATTCAGTGCAAACGCTCGAACATCCCCCAACCAGGTACCTGACTCATAACCACCCTGATAGATTCTGCCGCCACTCTGGATTTTCGCCCCATCACTACCCAGCCCCCCCCCGGAAGCATTTTCAGCGGCAATGGCTTCCAGTGCATTTTTCAACGCATTTGCAAAAGATTCGGCATCGGAAGCCACTACAAATTCGCCACGACTATTAACTGAAGCATGCCAAAGATCGTCAATTCGAGGACCAGCGCCATTGGTAATTGGATTGGTCCATTGTCGCGTCCCGCCACGTAACTCTGCCAATGTCGTCTCATTCGGTGCCATATTTCCTTGCAAACCGATAGACACACCAAATGTCACCATATGTTGCCAGGTAGCCGGATTTTTGATGCTCGCACCTACTTCATTAGCCAAGTCTGGACGAAGATCTGTTTTCCAAAAGTGCATGGCGATATCCGCCAATGTATCGGACTGCGCATCCATGAATGGACGGGATGCGACATAATTCGCAGAATTTGTGCCATCTGCATTACCCACTGCATACGCAGGCTCAAAGTTCGAAGAACCTCCCGGACCATTCCAATACCCATCGGTAGTCAAAATCGCATAGCTACGACGGCAGCTATATTCAGAACCACTGCCATTGGTCGTCCAGACGGAATTATCCGTACGGTAGTAATTCCCGGTGCGATAAAGTGCTTGGCGCAGAGGCGTCCATTGCCAGGCTGGCGCCTTATGCAAGTATCTGAACCAGTTTTGTTTATTTTCAGCACGAAACAAACCATTATCCCGAGACACCGGAATTGGCACCATCACCGACCCAGCATAGTCATCTACCACCGAAGTTATGTTCGGCCAATACCATCGCGGCGTACCGCTATGGGCAATTAGGTCAAAACCCACACGATAATCTTCACCCAGGCGGTAAAAGGCCTCACTTGCCCCCGCCTTGGCCACACTCATGCGGACGCGGTGATAAGAGTACCAAATAGCATAGTTGGTTAACTGATCCTGGCCATGATCAGGCACTGCGCCACCCACACCAAGCGGCGTTGCAACATCTACCCAGTTCCCCCATACCGTGGAATTGTAGGCACCATTTTCTTCACCCCAAAGTATGTCGCTGTCAATCCATTGCAATTGCCAGCCACCATCATTGGCACCCCCAATCCACTCGGCACGTCGCCAAGTATTACGCCCGAAGTCATAACGATAGCGGTAATAGCTGCCATAACGGAGAGGATCCAACCCCTGGTTGCGCATAACCAGAAAGTCCGTCGTATATTTCCTATTTTTCCTTCTTGAATTGTCTTGATGAGATCTATCCTGGAAAGTCAAATCAACAACCCATTCCTGACCATGAATCCCTTCTTGTGAGTGATTGGGGTTGCCCAGCACCGCGTTTGGGGTAAGCCCCAGGGTCTTGCGGGTACCATCATAATTCCGCCACGGCTCATATTTCTTCATCGGGTCATAGGCAATCAGGTTTCTTCCGGAAAGATAAACCCTTTCATCATCACGATAAGCCGAATATCGTCTTCCGTTATGATTAAAATCACCACCATAATGCAAGCCATCCGGCATTGCCAAGTCATTCATGGAACCGGAGTTATCCAGAATAAACATGATATTCGGCGGAACGGTACCGGCATGAGTTTGTAACGGATAGTCCGGAAAGCTGGTGGCCGCATTGACTGCGGAAGAAAGCCCGGCCACGGCGAGCCCGAGCAGCACCGAATATTGACGTGTGTGCAGGGCGAGTCGCGTTTTCTTGAGCGTTGAGCGGTTATTCAAGGTTTTCATGATGCACCTCACTGCACTTTATAATTGGATTGCAAGAGCACCTCTGCCCCGTTCGGGGAGGTGGCGCGGGCGGTCACGCGATACATATGCGCACCGGGGGGACAGGGGCTCTCAACCCCGAGCTGGACATCACACGTCCCGCTTTCATAGCCGACAAGTTCTACAATATAACGGGCACTGACGCCGTGATATTCATTGCCCAGGCTGACCTCTGCCGACTGGTTGCCAGTCCAGACTGTGGCGCTTTCCCAGACCGGCGTGTTGCCGGGCAGTGGCCGTGCGCACAAACCCAGGTGACAGCCCGTCGAGGGTAGAACCGGCTTGACGGCGGCCGCGGCCTCACCCTGGCGCAGGGCGGTTTCTGCCGCATTGAAGGCAATGCTGCGGGCATAGGCTGCGCCAGCCATGCGCTCCTGCAACAGCGTGCCACGCATGCTGGCCAGCCCCAGTACAGTCACCACCAAGAGCAGCATCAGCACCACCACCAGTGCGGCACCTTCCTGCCGGTTGGCGGCACACCGGCCGCCCCCCCCAATCTTTTTGTCATGCCCATATGCGATAGCACGCAGGGGCTGCTCACGGGGACAGTCTGGATGAGAATTGAGTAGGCGCATCAGAGGACTCCTTCACGGTTACGCAAGGTCGTGGTCGTCAACAGGCTGCGGGTCAGGATTTGCCCATCCGTCCCCCGGATGCTCTCGCCTGTCTGCGCACCTTCGGTCACGCGAATTTGCAGGGCGACTTCCACCGCCACCACGTCTTGCCAGTCCGCCTCTGTCCAACCAGCCACATTGTTTTGAAAGGCGGTGTCGTTTTTGCGGCGGAATTTGAGCTGCATATCTTCAATACCTTCAGCCACCTCAATGGATTGCTGATCCACGGACCAGTTGCCTGTTGCGGAGAGATAGCGTCTGTCCATGTACAGCGAACGGCTGCCGCGTCCGTTTTGCCGGACTTGCCAGCGATGCACCACGGGCTTTGCCACATAGCTATTGGAATTGCCCTTGATGGCGCACTCGCTTCCCCAGTTGGCGCTATCGGGCTTGAACAGGCATACGCCAGCGCCCCTAGCATTACCCAGTGCCGCCGCGGGCGTAATTTCACCTGCCCCGACACTATCTACCCCAAACAGGATGCCACCATCGGCATTACAGGCCACCAAGGCACTTCCTGCACTGATGCCCGCTGTTGAAGCCACCCCCAAGTTGCCATTCGGCTGGATGTGCTGAACCACTTCCACCGTGCTGTCATTGGCATGGTAGATATCCAACGCAGGCGCCGTGACTGCCCCGACTTGCTCAATCCCCAGGCGGATTTTGCTGACCGCAGGCAGTACGCTGCTGATATGCCGGCTTTGCCCGCAAGGGGTGCTGCCTGCCTCGCGGATATCACGTGCCATAAGCTCGAAAGCCGTGCGGGCATTTTCCTGGATGCGTCCAACAGACTCGGTCGCACCATAAACGCGGTTATTGGCAAGAAACATGCTGCCCGCAGCACCGACCACAATCAGACCGATCAGCAGGGCTATCATCAGTTCCACTAAGGTAAAGCCCCGTTGGCGTATATATGGAAAATTTTTCATAGCGACTCTCATGATTACAACCTGCTACTGACTTCAAAGGTTTGTGTCGCTGTGCCACCGGTTGCACGAGCTTCGCTCCAGCGGATACCGACTGTACATTCACCTTGGGCATCACACTGAATTTGCCCTTCACTGCCCGGCCCCACGGTGTGTTGCAAATTGTCCTTCCAGCCGGCAACTGTGTTGAGATCCGGGGCGCCTGCGACACTCCCCGCACTCCAGCCGCTATTGAAAGCACCCGCCTTGGCCGCATCACGGTTGGCACGCAACATGTCAAGGGCGGTATAGGCCTGCATGACAGCCTGCGAGCGCTCTGCCGAGCTGTTGCTATTTTTCAGGGTAATGGCCTGGAGGGCAGCCACCCCAAGCAAACCAATTGCCAACACGAGTACGGCAATCATGACCTCAATAAGGCCAACGCCTGCCTGGCTGTGTTTTTTCAAGGAAAGACTTTTCATTTTCACCTCCCAAATATTCTCATCCCTCAAAAATTTGTCGGAGCACCACAGTTTCCGCTGGCTCTGCGTGCCGTACTGATACGTCCCATATGCATTTGCACATAACGGGCGTTTTCACCGGATAGCTCCTTGATGCATACCGAAAGCACGCCCTGATGATGCGCAGACCCCGCATTACCGCCCACACGTACCAGCCCATCGGCCTGATACCAGATTTTGTTGCCATTGCCGATATTGCTGCTGGCGCTGATTTCAATGCCTTTTCCATTCAGGCTGACCTCTTGGAGTACGGTCTCGACATTGCCTTTTTTTGCCACGACGATGAGACGCTTCCAGTCATTTCCATCGCAGCTGCTGCCATTGCTACTGGGGCACAGCTCTACCCGGCCATTGCTCTTGACTGCTTCCATTCTGGCAGTCTGCAATACGGCATTGAGCTCGTTGGCGGCCGCAGTCAAGCGACTGCGCATCTGCATGCTGCGGAAGCTGGGCGCAGCCACTCCGGTAACAATCGCCAGAACAGCCACAGTCACCATAAGCTCCAACAGACTGAAGCCACGCTGCCGGCACTTGAATTTGTTTCGCTTGCTGGACATAAGTCCCCCTTTTTGAGCTGCCTAAAGCCTAATCGACAGCTTGGTCAAATAGCGCATGGGGCCGACCAGCGGACACTCAAGCAGCCTTACCGGCGCTATTCTTTCGCCATGCGCCCCGTGAACATCCCTCCGCCAGATAGCCCGTTGTTCTTGCTGTGGAAGCCAAAGTCCATTTTGCTGTCCATGCTGCTGGCAGAGATGGTTGCCATCATCCTTTCGCTGACACCGGGGCTGATGCTCGACCCTTTGGTCTATCTGGGGCTGATGTCGCTGCTGTTGCAATGGATTACGCTCTCGACAATTGCCCTTACGCGCTTGCTGGCTCGCTGGCTTGTGCGCATATCGACTACGCGTTTGCTGGGCACACTGGTATTGCTGCTGACACTTTCTGCAGCATTGATGTCAAGCATCAGCGGATGGCTATTTCCAGAAGCGCTGTTTCATGGCTATACCAGAGTCTGGTATAGCGCACTGCAAATACCGGCATTGATTTTGGTGTTGGGCGTACTGGGAGCGTTGGCCTTTCATCGCCACTGGGAATCCAAGCAGTTGGCCTTGCGCGCCAAGCAGGCCGAGTTGGATGTATTGCGCGCACGCGTAGATCCACATTTTCTGTTCAATAGCCTCAATGCCGCCGTGAGCCTGATCCATATTGAGCCCGATCAGGCAGAGCGGGTATTGCTGGATTTGTCTGACCTATTCAGGGCAGCACTTGCAAGCAATGAACTGCATCCATTGTCACGCGAGCTGGAGTTGACACGGCGCTATCTTGCAATTGAAAAGCTACGCTTGGGCGAGCGCATGCAAGTGCAATGGCATTTGCCGAGGCTGTTGCCCGAAACGCCAATTCCGTCATTGAGCCTGCAAACATTGACCGAAAACGCAGTGCGTCACGGGATTGAAAAAATGCCGCATGGCGGACAACTTGCAATCCGTGTACTGATGAATGCCAGAAGACTCCGCCTTCAGGTCAGCAACCCCATGCCGCAACGCCCCAACCGTCCGGAGTCCACAGGTCACAGTGTAGGAATCGCCGCAACCCGGGCACGGATTGAGGCCATCAGTCAGGGACAGGGCAGGCTGCTGACCTTCATTGAAAATGGTGAATATGTGGCCGAAATTGTTCTGCCGCAATGAAGGCCATCCCAAGCAAGTTCAAGGCGGCATTGACCTGATGTTTGCTGACAACCGTTGCCTTCTTGCAGACTCATGAGGAAATCAAATGAGAATGATTGCCTTTAGCAATCGCTACCTGTAAGCTCGCCGCGCCCGGGTCGTCCAAACTTCTGCAGCACCCGTCAAGCCAGCCGTATCGGCTGCGTATTTGTACGCCCGTGGATTCCCCCACTGCATCCAAAGACTGTCATGTCCAAACATCAAAAGAACCCTCTTCCGCTGCTTGCGCCTGAATTCTTCCAGGCCAGTTTCAACAAGAAAGTGCTGGCCGGCATCGCCCTGGGCAGCGCTGCCACACTGGCTGCCGGCACTGCGCTGGCCCAGTCGGCTGACAAGAAAAAGTCTGACGATATCGACCGTGTGGAAGTGCTGGGCTCGCGCATCAGCGACAATCCCAAGATCAGCACGCCACCGGTGGATACCCCGCGCACCATGACGCTGATGACCGAGGCGCTGATGCGTGAGCGTGGCGCGACCTCGTTGCAGGATGTCTTGCGCACCACACCCGGCATCACTCTGGGCGCTGGTGAAGGCGGCACGCCCAATGGCGATCGCCCGTTCGTGCGCGGCTATGAAGCCAGTACCGACATTTTCATGGACGGCGTGCGTGACTACGCCCGCAGCTCGCATGAAATCTTCAATCTTGAAGCGGTGGAAGTCATCAAGGGGGCAAGCTCGGCCTTTACCGGCCGCGGCGGCACTGGCGGCAGCATCCATATGCAAAGCAAGCGCCCGCGTGCGGGCACCTTTACCGAAGTCACCGGCAGCTATGGCACTGCCGGCCAGTGGCGCGCTACTGTGGACACCAATCTGCATGTCGCCGATGCCATCGCGCTGCGCATCAATGCCATGCGCATGGGCGGAGGCGTGGCAGGACGCGATGCCTTGACCGTGGATCGCTTCGGGTTTGCGCCCTCGCTAACTTTCGGCCTTGGTCTGCCCACACGCCTGACAATTTCTCATGCACTGGTGCGCAACCACGATATGCCCGACCAGGGCATTCCGTTCAGCAATGCGGCCAACCCGGCACGCCAAACCCCGCCAGATGTGCGCCGTGAAAACTTCTACGGCCGCGCGCATACCGACTTCCGCGAAAACAATAACGAGTCCACCACGTTGCTGTTTGAGCATGAGTTCAACGACGCCCTGCAACTGCGTCATATCAGCCGTGGCAGCACTACGCTCAATCACTATCTGGTTTCGCGGCCGAGCTTCAGCCACTGCACGGCAACTTCAGGTGCGCCTTGCTCGGACGAGTCGCCCAATGTCCAATTCCAGCGTGCATCGCGCGCTTGGTGGCGTGAAAGCAAATCCGTCATTCACCAAACCGATTTGCAAGGTCATTTCGCCACCGGCCCAATCCAGCATGATTACAGCCTGGGCTTTGAGGCCGGTCGCGAGCAAATCTTCACCCGCAGAATTTCCGGCGCCCCGCGCACCGATCTGGACTCTCTCTACAACCCCAATCCCTACCGCAGCTATAACTACACACTGACCTACGGCGAGCGCAGCGCCTCGGGTGAAATCAAAACCCGCGCGTTCTATCTCATCGACACCATGAAGATTGGCGAGCAATTCATTGTCAATCTCGGCGCACGCCGCGACCGCTTTGAAGTGACCAATTTCAATGCCGGTCGCAAGGATGCGTTCTGGAACTACCAGGCCGGTCTGGTTTACAAGCCGCTGCCCAATGCCAGCCTCTACGCCAATTACTCCACCTCCTCCAACCCCGCCGGTGAAAACCTGGGGCAAGGCGGCGGTGCCGACGGTGTAGCGGGCGCCGCGCAAATACGCGATGTCGCCCCGGAAAAGAGCCGCAGCATGGAGCTGGGCAGCAAGTGGGATTTCAATGACGGCAAACTCTCGCTGGCCGCATCGGTGTTTGAAACCAAGAAAACCGATGCCCGCTCCACTGATCCGCTGACTGGCGAAGTCACGCTCAGCGGCAACAACCGTGTGCGCGGCGTGGAGCTGTCGGCTACCGGCGCAATTACCGATCGCTGGCATATCTGGGCTGGCTATACCTGGATGGATCCGGAAGTCATCCGCTACCGCAGCGGCAGGAATGTATTCGATGGTAAGCAAATGAAGTTCATCGCCAAGCAAAGTGGCACGGTGTGGACGACGTTTGAGGTGCTGCCCGGCCTGACGCTGGGGGGCGGTGCCACCTATATGGGCAGCCGCTTTGCCAACGATGCCAATACCCTTGTTCTGCCCAGCCATGTGCGCTATGACGCGATGGCACGCTATGCGTTCAACAAGGACTTCTCGCTGCAATTCAATGCCAACAATCTTGGCAACAAGCCGCTGTACGATGCCTCGCATGTGGGCCTGTTTGCCAATATCGCGCCGGGACGCGCTTACACACTGAGCGCCAGCTACCGGTTCTGACCGAGCCGGATACTGGCTACACTCGCCGACAGCCCAGCACCGGGCTGTCGGCTTTGTTTTTGATGAGGGCGCAACATCATGATGCTGGTGATTCCCGATTTGCTTGATTCGGCAAGCCTTGCCCACATCCGCACAGCACTGGCGGATGCCGCCTGGCAGAATGGCCGTGCAACTGCCGGGTACATTGCCCGCGGGCAAAAAACCAATCAGCAACTGGCGCCGGGCAGCGCGCTTGCGCAAACCCTGGGACAGCCAATACTGGATGCACTGGCGCAGCACCCGCTGTTCATCTCCTTTGCATTGCCCCTGAAAACCCTCTCGCCGATGTTCAACCGCTACATGGGCGGTGGCGAATACGGTTTTCATATCGACAATGCGCTGCGTATCGACCCGGTAAGCGGGCAACGTATCCGCGCCGACATTTCCACCACGGTGTTCTTGAACGACCCGGACGATTACGAC
Organism: Lysobacteraceae bacterium NML03-0222; assembly: GCA_002798195.1. GTDB lineage: Bacteria > Pseudomonadota > Gammaproteobacteria > Xanthomonadales > Xanthomonadaceae > Solilutibacter. The sequence continues at coordinate 43,794 of NWQM01000004.1, forward strand.
GGCGGCGAGCTCATCATCCAGGACAGCTATGGCACGCAACAGGTGAAACTGCCCGCAGGTCATGCCGTGGTCTATCCCGGCAACAGCCTGCACAAGGTCACGCCGGTGACGCGCGGCGAGCGGCTGGCCTCGTTCTTCTGGAGCCAGAGCATGATTCAGGACGATAGCCTGCGCGGCATCTTGTTCGAGCTTGACCAGTGCATCCAGCAGCTTGCACTGCGCGAGGAGAATCTGGCCGAAGTCACCCGCCTAAGTGGCAGCTATCACAATCTGCTGCGGCGCTTTGGCGATGTCTGAAAGCATCGACATCGCACGCCTGGGCTGCCTTGCCGATTACCAGCAGGCTGCGGCCGCGCTACTGGCGCCCGAGCGCTGGGCCTATCTGAACGCGGGTAGCGCCGACGGCCTTGTCGCCCGACGCAACCGGGAGGCACTCGACAGGCTTACCCTGATGCCGCGAATGCTGCGCGATATGCAGGATGCGCATACCCGCATCGAGATGCTTAACCAGAGCTATCCGCATCCGCTATTGATTGCCCCCACCGCACAACACGCCCTGGCACACCCGCAGGCCGAAACCGCCACCGCACTGGCAGCGGCGGCCATGCAAACACCATACATCGTCAGTTGCCAGGCCAGCACCCTGATTGAAGACATCCACATGCGTGTGCCTCAGGGCGAGCGCTGGCTGCAGTTGTATCTGCATTACCCGCGCAAGGCATTGCAGGATTTGTTGCGCCGCGCAGAAGACAGCGGATTTTCCGCCATCGTCATCACCGTGGATGCGCCCCTGCAAGGGCTGCGCAACGAGGACACACGCCAGGGCTTTGTGCCAGTCGCACATGCAGCGGCAGTCAATCTCGCCACCTATCCGGCGCCGCCGGAAATCACCCTGGCCGCCGGGGAGTCGCTCCTCAAAAGCCCACGCATGGCGCAACTGCCAGGCTGGGAAGATGTCGCCTGGCTGGCATCTCAAACCAAAATGCCCGTATGGGTGAAGGGCATCCTGAACCCGCTGGATATTGCTCCGGCGCTGGCTGCAGGCGTGGCCGGGATCATCGTTTCCAACCACGGCGGGCGCGCGCTGGATGCTGTTCCTGCCAGCATCGAGGCATTGCCCGCCATTGTGCAGGAAGTGGCCGGGCGCATGCCGGTACTGATGGACGGCGGCATCCGTCGTGGTAGCGACATCTTGAAAGCACTGGCACTGGGCGCCGATGCGGTACTGATTGGCCGGCCGATATTGCATGGCCTGGCCGTGGGCGGCGCATCGGGCGTGGCGCATGTGCTGCATCTTCTATTGCGCGAGCTGGAACACAGCATGGTGCTGTGCGGGGTGAGAAGCCCTGCCGAAGCCAGAACCAACAAGCCACTGCAACGCTGCTAATATCGCTGCGCACTTCCAAGAGACGCGCCCATGAACATCATGAATTTTGTCCGCAAGCAACTGATTGAGATCATCGAATGGACTGATGACTCGCGCGATACGCTTGCCTATCGCTGGCCGGATGAAGACAAGGAAATCAAGAACGGCGCGCAGCTGATTGTGCGCGAATCGCAAGCGGTGCAGTTCGTGGCAGCCGGGCAGTTTGCCGATTTGTTCGGGCCGGGCAAGCACACGCTGACCACGGAAAACATCCCGGTTCTGTCCACCATTCTTGGCTGGAAATACGGCTTTCAATCGCCGTTCAAATGCGATGTCTATTACGTCAATACCCGCCTGTTCACCGGCAATCGCTGGGGAACGGCCAACCCGGTAATGATGCGTGACCAGGACTTTGGCGTGGTGCGCCTGCGCGCTTTTGGCACCTATGACTTCCGTGTGGTGGATGTGGCCAGGTTCCTGAAGGAAGTCGCCGGCACCGACCAGAACTTCCGCCTGGACGAATTTGCCGACACCATGCGCTCGCGCATCGTCAGCATCTTCACCGAAGCGCTTGCCCGTGCACATGTGCCGGCACTGGACATTGCCCAGCGTTATGGAGAGCTGGGCGAGGCGCTCTTGCCCATCATCAATCCGGCGATGATTGAAAAATACGGGCTTGAGATTTCCAGCTTCATTGTGGAGAACGTCTCGCTGCCACCGGAAGTGGAAAAAGCCATCGACGCACGCGCCAGCATGGGGGTGATTGGCAACCTCAACGAATACGTCAAATACCAGATGGGCGCCACCATGGGTCAGGGTGGCGAGGGCGCAGCCGCAGCGGCCGTGCCTACGCAAATGGCCGTCGGCTTTGGCCTTGCCCAGGAAATGATGAAAGGCATGCAGCCACAAACCCCGCAAGCCGTCCCGCCGCCGCTGCCGCTAACCGCTACAGCTCCGGTAGCCACTTCTGCGCCTGCCGCCGGCATTGATGTACTGACCCCGGAGCAGGTAGCGCAGACTTTGGGCGTCGCCGTCGAAGATGTCATGGCCGCCATCGAATCGGGCGAGCTCAAGGCACGCAAACTCGGCAGCGCCTGGCGCATCTCCCGCAGTGCACTGGAAGCGTTCCTGAACGGTTGATTTTCAGGCGGACACATGGTCACCCCACCGCCACTGCCCGAGAGCGTGCAGCACAGCACTGCCATCGGCAAGCACCCCTGCGCCGAGTGCGGCGCCAATCTGGAATGGAGTGCCCGCAAGCAGGCTCTGGTCTGTCCTTATTGCGGCACGACGGCTCCATGGCAAGGCGCGCATGCCCAAACGGGCGATGCCATTGCCGAACTTGACCTGGAGCGGGCACTGCGCGACCCCGCCATCACCCGGAAAAACTGGGGTGCTGAACGCAAAGAAGTGAAATGCCAAAGCTGTCATGCGGTTTCGGTGTTTGTGGATGGCCGGGTAGCGCAGCGCTGCGACTTTTGTGGCTCGCCCGCCATCGTGGCTCACCAAGACCAGGACGATGCCATTACGCCGCAAAGCATCCTGCCTTTCAAAATCAGCGATGGGCAAATCCGCGACCTTGTCCGGCAGTGGTATGGGGCGCGATGGTTTGCCCCCAATCGCCTCAAGACTGCCGCACTGACCGACACCCTGCACGGCATCTATCTACCCTATTGGACATTCGATGCACATGTCGATGCCCACTGGCGTGCCGAAGCCGGGCATTACTACTACGTGACCGAGTCCTACCGCGACAGCAGCGGCCATAGCCAAACCCGGCAAGTGCAAAAAGTGCGCTGGGTACCGGCTTCCGGGCGGCTCAGGCATTTCTTTGACGATGAGCTGGTACCGGGCAGCAGCGGCGTGCATCAACAGCTATTGCGTGCCGTGGAACCCTTTCCCACCCGGACTGATCTCAAGCCCTACTCCCCGGAGTACGTCCGCGGCTGGACGGTGGAGCGCTATCAGATAGGGCTGGCCGATGCCGCCGCACTTGGCCGCAGGCAGATGGACAGCAAGCTGCACACGATGTGCGCCAGCCAAGTACCCGGCGATACCTATCGCAATCTGCAAGTTCATGCCGACTACCAAGGGCGCACGTTCAAGCACATCCTGGTGCCGGTCTGGCTAGTCAGCTATACCTATGGGCGCAAGACTTTCCAGATTCTCGCCAATGGCTATACCGGCCAGATTGCCGGCGAACGGCCTTATAGCTGGGTCAAGATTTTCCTTGCCTCACTGGCCGCGCTCATCGTACTCGGCATCGTGCTGTATTTCATGCAGTAGCCGGATTCAGGCCTCAAGACCTGAATCCCCATCACAAACCCGGATTCCAAGGCATGAGTGCCTGAACTTAGCAAGTGCGCGTATCCATGCACTCGCTCCAGCGGCCTGCCACTTCGCGCGCCGCCTGCTCAAGCTGGGCTTGTTCCGTGCTCAACGAGAGTTTGTCCTTGGCTTGCAGCCAACCGGCCCAGGCCACGCGCCGTGCCTCATCGGCCATGGCGCTGTCCGGGTGAGCATCGGCAATGCCATTCAATACTTTGATGAAGAACATCTGCACTTCGAACATGCCGCCGGCATCCCGTTGCAGCGGGATGAAGCTGTCACGAATGAAATCTGCCTCGTCCAGAGACGGCACGAACACGCGCGGATAACGGATTTCAGCCGGCTCGACCGCTTCGGAGGCACTGCCACAGTCTGCCAATACGCGCGCCAGGGCACCGGCCACGGCAATAGCTGTGCCACCATCGTTGACGGCTGCGGACAATGCCCGCTGACCAATCTCGCCCAGTACTACAACGCCAAAACGCGGGTCTTGGTTGAAGTCCCGGTCGGCTGCGACCTCGATAAGCGCTCGCAGTTTCTCCTGCCGGTCTGCATCCATTTCCGGGGCGTGTCCGCGATGCTCCGCATCGCCATGGCCTGCCACCCATTTGGCGATTGGCTGGCCGATACAGACAAAGCTGCCGGGTCTTACCAAGACATGAATATCGGCCTGCCCCGCCTCGGCCAGCTGCTGCAAGCCCTCCATATCGATATGCTGGACATGGCCACTGCAAGCGGCACGCACCTGCACACCGGCCGTTTGCCCGCCTTCTGGCAGCGCCTGCCCCCCCAGCAGCGGCTGCGCCTGATAGGCCAGCATCGCCTCGGCTGCAACATGCTCCACGCGGCCAATGGTGTAGCCCATCCGTCCCAGCCGCGAGAGGGTATTAATCCAGCGAATCAGCATGATGATGACGTTGATCATTACCACCACCGTAAACAGCAGCAGCACAAAGCGCCCGGCCGACCCGTAATAGCCCACGCCCAATGCCATCAAGGCAATCACCGAATAAATGAAGGCGGAGATGAACGCGGCAATCGCAGTCTGCGCATTGTCGTCCGCCATGATGACCCGCAAGGCGCGCGGTGATGCGCTGCTGGCCGCTGAGGAGAACGCTTGGACCAGAATCGACAACGAAAATGTGCTGACCGCCAGCATGCTCGAGGCAATAATCGTCAACAGTCCCTGTAGCGTGTCCCTGCCGATATCGGGCACCAGGTCTTCTGCAATGAAGCGGTTGGCAATCGACCCCATCAGCGCGACTGCCGTTGCCAGCACCCCCCACCAGGCGGGTTTGAACCACAGTTGTTCAGACAGTCCCTTCCACAGGCGCTGCAAGCGGGCAATTGGCATCATGACTCATCTCTATATACAAGGGGAAGCACGACCTTTCTGAAGCCGATACCCTCAAGGTCGTGCGCCGAAAGCATGGCATTGTTTTTGTGGATACCGTGTATTTCATGCCTCTGGCGCGAGTAAAACGCATCCACGCCAAGCGCATGGCGCTGTTGGCCGGGTCTCAAGCCGGCGGCACATGCACTTCGCCGCGCATCAGGACGCGCGCACTGCGGCTCATCACGGCTTTTTTCACTGTCCACTGACCATCAATGTTTTCCACTGCTGCACCGACGCGCAAGGTGCCGGAAGGGTGCCCAAAGCATACGGTTTCGGGCATACCGCCCCCTGCGGCACGATTCACCAGCGTCCCCGGCACCGCGGCAGCGGTGGCGATGGCGACCGATGCCGTGCCCATCATGGCGTGATGCAGCTTGCCCATCGACAGCGCCCGCACCCGCAAATCAATGTCGGCAGCGCGGATGGTCTTGCCGCTGGAAGCGGTGTAATCGGCAGGCGGCGCGACGAAGGCGACTTTGGGTGTGTGCTGGCGCTTGGCTGCTTCTTCAGGACTTTGAATCAGACCCATGCGCAAGGCGCCGGCAACACGAATCGCCTCGAACTGCGCAAGCCGTGCGGCATCGGCATTGATGTCCTTTTGCAGCTCGCTACCGCTCAGGCCAATCGCCGCCGCATCAATGAACACTGTCGGGATACCGGCCGCAATCATCGTGGCCTCCAAACTGCCGACACCGGGAACCTCCAGCGTATCGACGACATTGCCGGTCGGAAACATCGCGCCGCCGTCTTCGCCATCATCGGACGGGTCGATGAACTCCAGCACGATTTCCGCCGCCGCAAAAGCCACGCCATCGAGCATGAAATCCCCCAGCTCCAATACCTGCCCGTCCTTGACCGGCACATGCGCGAGGATGGTCTTGCCGATATTGGCCTGCCAGATGCGCACCTCCACCATGCCGTCGTGCAGCCGCTCGGCGGGAACCATGCCGTTGGCAATGGCGAACGGCCCGACCGCGCTGGAGAGGTTGCCGCAATTGCCACTCCAATCGACAAACGCCTCGCCAATCGCCACCTGACCGTAGAGGTAATCGACATCATGACCAGGGCGGCTTGATGGCGAAACAATCACGCATTTGCTGGTGCTGGAGGTGGCTCCGCCCATGCCGTCGATATGCTGGGCATAGGGGTCAGGCGACCCAATCACCCGCATCAGCAGGGCATCGCGCGCCGCACCCGGCTGCTGCGCCTCGGGCAGCAAATCCTCAAGACGGAAAAACACCCCCTTGCTGGTACCGCCGCGCATATAGGTGGCGGGGATGCGGCGCTGTTGATGTGAACGCATGACACTCTCCTGAAGGCAGAGCGCCATTATCGCCGCAGCGCGAACGCCGTGCCGGGTGGCTCGGCAGCCCCCTCGCCAAAATATATCTCTTCATACGCATAAAGCGATTTACTTTTTGTAAAAGATGCTGCAAGATGCGCGCCCTATTCAGCTATCAGGCTGACAGCACCCCCTCCCCCACTCTTTTGAATACGTGAGTCCTTCCATGTCTCTTGCCACTTTCTTTTCCCCGCCGCTGAAAAAACCACTGGCCGCAGCCGTGCTTCTTGCCCTGACGCTACCTGCCGCAGCCCGGGAGTCTTCCGAACAAACTACGATTGACCGCATCCATGTCACCGGCAGCCATTTGCGTCGCACCGACATCACCGGCGTCAATCCCATCCAGAGCATCAGCCGTGAAGAAATTGCAGCCAGCGGCAAAGTCACCGTGGCCGACCTGTTGCGCAGTACCACGCTCAATACCGGCAACAGCTATAACGAGCAATTCACCATCAGTTTCGCCTCGGGCTCGGCCGGACTGTCGCTACGCGGGCTGGCGCAGAAAAACACGCTGATTCTGGTTGATGGCTACCGCGTCGCGCCATACGGCTTTGCCCAAAACACCCAGGACAATTTTGTTGACCTCAACGCCCTGCCGTTGGCGGCAGTGGAGCGCATCGAAGCCTTGAAAGACGGCGCATCGGCACTGTATGGCTCCGATGCCATTGCCGGGGTCGTGAACATCATCCTGCGCAAGGATATCGAAGGCATCGAGGCCGACTTGTCCCTGGGCGCAGCCACCCGCGGTGGAACCCGGCAGGGCAAGCTGGCCTTGACTGGTGGTTACGGCAATCTGGCCGAAGACGGCTATTCGCTGCGCTTTGGTCTGGATATCCTCAAACGCAGCCAGCTCGATGCCGATGAGCGCCACCTGACCCGTAGCGGCGACTATCGCCATCTGCCCGGCGGACGGCTGTCAGGCTGGTCCACTGCTGGCGGCAACTGGCTGCTCAATCCCGGCAAGCCGCAGCCCTTTGCCAACTGCCCCGCAGGTAGTGAGCTGCGCCCGTATGCCGATTTCGGCAGCAACCTGCCCGGCCAGGCTTGCGCCTTCAACACGCAAAATTGGCGCACCCTGTTGCCGGAAACGCGCCGCATCCAGCTTTCGCTCTCCGGGGACTTCAAGCTCAATGACAGCGTGGAAGGTTTCGCGCAACTGCTCTATAGCCACGGCCAAAACTCCCAGCATTTCGCCCCGCCACTGACTGTTGGCGCCGGGCTGCGTGCCTATGACGCCACTACCGGCGGCTTGGCGCTGGTGCCGGTGACACTGCCTGCCGGACACCCGAACAACCCCCACGGTGTCGATGCGCCGTTTGAATACACCTTCTTTGATGTCGGCGGACGCAAGAAATGGACGCATTCGGACTTCACCCGCCTGCTTGCCGGACTGCGCGGCGCGGGCGAGGTTTGGGACTGGGAAGTAGCCGCCAACTTCTCGCAAAACCAGCAGCGCGAGTTTGCGGACAACTTCATCAACCGCTATACCCTGCAACAGGTGCTGCAAGATGGCAGCTATGACTTCCTGAACCCGGCCAGCACCCCGGCTGCCCGTGACGCGCTGCGTCTTGCCACGCGCCGTCCCGGTACTGCCCGGGTGGCGCAGGTACAGGCGCGTGTTTCCGGGTTTCCCTGGCAATGGCGCGCCGGTGATGTAGGCATTGCCGCCGGTGCCGAGTGGCGGCGCGAAGGACAGGATTCGCGCACCAGCGCAGCCGTGCTTTCCGGCACCGAGCTGCGTCCGGCCATCAACCTGATTGACGGCCATCGCCAGGTCAGCGCACTGTTTGCCGAAGCCAGCCTGAAGCCATTTGAATCGCTGGAGCTGCAACTGGCCGCGCGTGGCGACCGGTACAGCGATTTCGGCACGGCCGTTTCGCCCAAAATCGGCATCCGCTGGCAACTGGCTCCAGAGTGGCTCGTGCGCTTCAATGCCTCACGCGGCTTCCGCGCGCCTTCGCTACCGGAAATCACCCGCAGCACCACCATTTCCTATAGCCCGGTCATCGACCCGTTCGACCCCTTGCAGCCCGGCGGCTCACACGGGGTAACGATACTGCGCACCGGCAATCCCGACTTGCAGCCCGAGCGCTCCAGCAACCTCAATCTGGCCGTGCTCTGGGCTCCCGGCAGCAATACCAGTATTGGTCTGGACTTCTACCGCATCCGGCAGCGCAATCTGATCCAGGCCGACAGCCTGACACAAATCGTTGCCAACCCGCAGCTCTACCCGGGACGGGTGACGCGTGACGCACAAGGCCGCCTGCAACTGGTGGAAAACCGCTATACCAACCAGGGACAGCGCACCACCAGCGGCGTGGATATCGAGCTGCATCAAGACTGGCAAGCATGGGGCGGACAGTTCCAGCTCAACGGTGTATACAGCCGCCTGTTCAGCTTCAAGCAACCGCAAACACTGGGCGGCGCAGAAGTCCAAGGGGCAGGCAACAACCGGCTGGGCTCACTGCCGCAATGGCGCGGCCTGACCACACTGGCCTACCAGCGCGGTGCATGGAACGGACAACTTGCCTGGCAATATGTGGATGGCTACCAACAGCAGGCAGTCAATGCGCGCAGCAATCCCGGCCTGAAGAACAGGGTAGCCAGCTATTCGCAATGGGATGCCTATCTGGGCTGGCAGGCGCATCCCAAGCTGACGCTGTATGCCAATGTGCAGAACCTGTTTGACCGCGACCCGCCATTTGACCCGGCAGGCAATACCCTGCCCTATGACATCAGCCAGTACAACGCACTGGGTCGTTATCTCAGCATCGGTGCGCGCTACAGCTTCTAAAAACCCGCTTGCTTGATAACCACCGCTCCCTGCCTCTGCACAGAGGCAGGGAGCGCTGTGTGAACACCATCAGACGGCAACTCGCCTTACCCGGCAGAAAAGTCTGCACATCCAAATTCGGCAAGCCCATCCATCGGGCGTCAGGCTGAAACTGCCGGAAGCCTTGCCGCCAACTTGTCAGGCGTGGTGTCGGCAAACCATTCTTCTATGGTTGTCGCATCCCGGTTATGCATTGAGCTCATCAGGCACGAACGGCGTGCCCTGATGAAAGCGCATGACCCAGCCATTCGCTGTACGTGTCCACAGGGAGGAGCGATGCGTGTATTCCAGCTCTCCGGTTTCTCGCGTCACGATGCTGTCGTACAGCAGCTGTGCGGTATCGGCATCCAAAAGACGCAGCTCAAGATTGGACAGTGGCAAACGGCAACCGATGGTCTGCGGAGGCGCGGCCAGGCACTGGGCCCGGCTATAGCGCCGCCCGGATCGGCCCAGCTCGATGAAGTCGGCAGCCAAATGCTGCTGCATGAACTTCGGATCGAACCGGGTTTCCGCCCGCCACATGGCCTCTTCCAGCGCTATCAATACCGCAACATCTGCCGGACTCGGCTCGCTCTGCTGCATGGGTTGGCCTGTGTCTTTCAATGCGAAAACCCCATCAAGCCACCTTACCGATCAGAAGGTCTTGCCGTGCGCGCAGCAACATAGATTTCCAGGGCACGGTCTTCGATTTCATATTCACCCGCCTCTCCCTTCGGGGCAAGCACCATGTTTTTCACCATCCGGTTGACGGCCGTTTGAATCCGCTGCGGGGTGTAGGGCTTTTCCTCTCCAAGCCGTTTTGTCACCTTTGCGCTGAACTCGGCGCTGAAAAGGCTTGCCGGCTGCCTGCTGGCCAGGTGTTCCACGATAGCCCTGTCCACCGGCTTGAGCTTCAACCACTGCTCCTCGTACGACCCCTGATCTCCAAGCTCCCGCTGCCAGCGCCGGAAACCCTCCCAGGGATCAGCCGTCAAACTGAGCATGGTGTGCAGCACTATCTGATTCAAGTACATCGGAACATGGGCAATCTTGTGAAAGACCTTGCCAAGCTCGGCTGCATCCATCTGCTTGCCGGTAATCTCCTCGAATATTGCTGCACGGTCCTCGACAAAGTCGTCTCCAAGCTCCGGCAGCAGCAACGACATCGCTGACTCAAACAAAGGTGCTTTGCGTTTTCGGAACATACTGTTCAAAGCATCGCGCGATGAGCCGGTAAAAAACAGTTTTAGCTGCGGCTGTAGTTCCTGCATCGTCGCGCGGAAAGTGGAAACAAAGTCCTCGTGTTTTCCTGCCGCCAACGTCTGAAACTCATCCACAACCAACAATACTGATTCATCTCCCTGTCCAACCAGAGCTCGCATCGCTCGCTTCAAGCGACCTTGGAGGTCAATCTCAGGGTTAGATGCACCGCTCCATTCAGCTTGAATGCCGGTACTACCATAACCGGCTTTTGCCAGCAGCTTATCTGGCTTTTTCAGTGTTTGCTTCCGTTCTACAAAACCCTCAAGTTCTTCGACCAACCCAAGCTCAGGGTTATCACGCCGCACCCATAAGTCGATGTAATAAGCACGCCAGCGCCATGTTTCTGCTGCGGGTAGCAGTTCCTGTTTAACAAAGAGGGTTTTCCCCATGCGCCTTCCTGCAAACATTGTCAGCGCATGGGTAAGACCCGAGGTCAGCAGACCATGAATCGTCTCGACCAAATCCTTCCTCGGGAAATAGCGGATACTGTCCTGACTACCCATCACGAGCCTCACCATCAGTCATAATTATGAAATTAATCATAATTTGGCATAAATCGAGAGCAAGTCTCGCATGTAGCTGTCAGCCCGCCTCGCCTGACAAAAAATCCTGGGCGAAGCGTTGCAGCACGCCGCCGGCCTCGTAGATCGAGACTTCTTCGTCCGAATCCAGACGGCACTTCACCGGCACCTCCATACTTGAGCCATCGCGGCGGTGGATGATGAGGGTGAGTTCCACGCCGGGTTTGCGCTCGCCGGTGACATCGAAGGTTTCCGTGCCGTCAATACCATAGGTCTTGCGGCTTTCGCCGGGCAGAAACTCCAGCGGCAACACGCCCATGCCGATCAGGTTGGTGCGGTGAATGCGTTCGAAACCTTCGGCAACGATGGCTTCGACGCCAGCCAGGCGCACGCCCTTGGCCGCCCAGTCACGCGAGCTGCCCTGGCCGTAGTCGGCACCAGCGATGATGATCAGGTTCTGGCCGCGCTGCATATGGGTTTCGATGGCTTCCCACATGCGCATCACGGTGCCGTCCGGCTCCAGTCGGGTCAGCGAGCCTTGTTTGACTTCGCCATCGACCACGGCCATTTCGTTGATGAGTTTGGGGTTGGCGAAGGTGGCGCGCTGCGCGGTGAGATGGTCGCCGCGATGGGTGGCGTAGGAATTGAAGTCCTCCTCCGGCAGCCCCATTTTGGCAAGGTATTCACCTGCGGCGCTGCTGGGCAAAATCGCGTTGCTGGGCGAGAGATGGTCGGTGGTGATGTTGTCGCCCAGCACCGCCAGCACGCGCATCCCCTTGAGTGTGCGCGCACCCGCCAATGCGCCCTCCCAATACGGCGGGCGGCGGATATAGGTGCTTTGCGGCCGCCACTCGTACAGCGGGTTGGCACGCTCGCCGCTGTCCAGATGCAGTTTGAACATCGGCTCGTATACGGCACGGAATTGCTCGGGCTTGACGCTGGCCTTGACCACCGCGTCGATTTCCGCATCGCTTGGCCAAATATCCTTCAGCCGCACCTCATTGCCCTCAGCATCCACGCCGAGCACGTCTTTTTCGATATCAAAACGCATCGTCCCGGCGATGGCATAGGCGATCACCAACGGCGGGCTGGCCAGGAAGGCCTGCTTGGCATAGGGGTGGATGCGGCCATCGAAATTACGGTTGCCGCTGAGCACGGCCGTGGCGTACAGGTCGCGCGCGATGATTTCGTTTTGAATAGCCGGATCGAGCGCGCCGCTCATGCCATTGCAGGTGGTACAGGCAAAGGCGACAACGCCAAAGCCGAGTTGCTCCAACGCTGGCAACAGGCCGGCTTCTTGCAGGTACAGCTCGACGGCCTTGGAGCCGGGCGCCAGCGAGGTCTTGACCCAAGGCTTGCGCGTGAGTCCCTTGTTCACCGCATTGCGCGCCAAAAGCCCTGCGGCAATCACGTTGCGCGGGTTGGAGGTATTGGTGCAGCTGGTAATGGCGGCGATGATGACCGCGCCATCAGGCAATTGCCCGGCCGCTTCTTCGGCGCGCGCGGCGGCGAGCTTCTCGGCATCGGCAATACCGCGCTCGGCCAGCGCGGCAAGCGGCAAGCGGCGATGCGGGTTGGAGGGGCCGGCCAGCGTGCGGGTGACGCTGCCCAGGTCAAAGCGCAATACACGCTCGTATTCGGCAGTCGCCAAATCATCCGCCCATAGTCCGGCGGACTTAGCATAGGTTTCCACCAGCTTGACCTGGCTTTCTTCGCGCCCAGTCAGACGCAGATAGTCCAGGGTTTGCGCATCGATATAGAACAGCGCCGCAGTGGCACCGTATTCCGGGGTCATATTGGCGATGGTGGCGCGATCGCCAATGGTCAGATGCGCCGCGCCTTCGCCAAAGAATTCCAGATACGCCCCGACCACGCGCTCGGCGCGCAGGAACTCGGTCAGTGCCAGCACGATATCGGTGGCGGTGATGCCCGCTGCCGGCTTGCCGGTCAACTCCACGCCGACAATATCCGGCAGGCGCATCCACGAGGCGCGCCCCAGCATCACGTTTTCAGCCTCAAGGCCGCCGACGCCAATGGCAATCACCCCCAGCGCATCGACATGCGGGGTGTGGCTGTCGGTGCCGACGCAAGTGTCGGGGAAGGCTACGCCGTCCTGCACATACACCACCGGCGACATCTTCTCCAGATTGATCTGGTGCATGATGCCGTTGCCCGGCGGAATCACTTCGACATTACGAAAAGCGCGCTTGCACCAGTCGATGAAGTGAAAACGGTCGGCATTGCGGCGGTCTTCAATCGCACGATTCTTGGCAAAGGCATCCGGGTCATAGCCCGGCGCTTCCACCGCCAGCGAGTGATCCACAATCAATTGCGTGGGCACCACCGGATTGATTTGTGCCGGGTCGCCACCGGCCTCGGCAATGGCATCGCGCAAGCCGGCCAAATCCACAAATGCCGTCTGCCCCAGAATGTCATGGCAGACCACCCGCACCGGAAACCACGGAAAATCCAGGTCACGGCGGCGCTCAATCAACTGCCCCAAGTAATCATTCAGGCGCGCAGGATCGGCACGCCGCACCAGATTCTCGGCATGCACGCGCGCGGTATAGGGCAGACGCGCCCAAGCCCCCGGCTTGATGGCATCCACCGCAGCGCGCGCATCAAAGAAATCAAGCGAGGTCTCGGGCAAAGGTTTGCGAAAGGCAGCGTTCATCAGGTCTGGCATTGGGCTGGGATGAAAGATAGGCAACATTTTAGCCGCCCCCATCCATCGATGCCCCAGCCTTATTCAAACCCCACTTAATGACAGCGCAAAACCAGCACGGTGATATTGTCGCTACCGCCACCATCGAGTGCAGCGGCCACCAGGGTATCGGTACACTCTTGGGCACTGATGCCAGGGCGAGCAAGGATTTCTGCAATCACGGCATCATCCACGTCTTCGGTCAGGCCATCGCTACACAGCAGCAGCTGCATGCCGGGCTTGAACTGGCCGCTGATATGCGCCACATCCAGCTGCCCCGGCGCCGTGACGCCCAGCGCCTGAGTCACCATTTTGCGTTGCGGATGATGACGGGCTTCTTCGCTGGTTAGCGTGCCTTGTGAAATCAAATCCTGCACATAGCTATGGTCATGCGAAAGCTGGGCAAGTTTTCCCTGATGCCATAGATAGGCACGACTATCCCCTACCCAGGCAAGCTCGAACTGATTATCGACGATGCGTGCTGCCACCACTGTGGTTCCCATCGGAAGTTGCTCGCCACGGCGACGCGAATTACGCATGATTTCCTCACCGGCCACGGCAATGGCCTGGGTCAGCGAAGTGCCTGCGCGGGTTTCATTGACAATCACCTCACGCGCGATGGCGCTGGCGACCTCACCATAATCATGCCCGCCCATACCATCGGCCACCAACCACAGGCCAAGTGCCGCATCACCGTAATAGGTATCCTCATTGAGCGCGCGACGCAGGCCGCAGTGGCTGAGATGACCGAATTCAATCATGGTGATGACATCAGAGATGGAGGGCGCATCATCGCCGTACTGTGGCGTATCAGCAAGTCCGATAGCGAAGTGCCCCACGAGCAATTCAACCTTACCCTCCGGGAGGCATTCATCGAAGTTCCACAAAGACTTGTTGTTCCAGAACATCAAAGCCTTCACCGCAAGAGCAATCTGCTCAATTACCTCGTCTGGTTCAACCAATCCAAACCCTCACTATGCACTCGGATGACAATCTCCCATGCCGTTCCTCAAGGACGAGCACCAGCCAATATGTAATTGGCCGGATACAAGACTTTGCCTTGTGGCGATACTGCGGTTAGAATGTGCGGCCGCATCAGATTTGCGCGAATCCGGAGAGGTGTCCGAGTGGTTGAAGGAGCACGCCTGGAAAGTGTGTAAGCGTCTAAACCGCGCTTCGGGGGTTCGAATCCCCCTCTCTCCGCCAAATACCAAAAGCCCCTGTTTACAGGGGCTTTTTTGTTGCCAATATTCTCACACCCGCGAACTGCCCAGGATGATGGCGCCGAGCAGTCCTGACTGCCGTATGGTTGTCATTGCTGTGCTGGAGCGGAGTGCCGCTGGGTTGTGGAGCAGCGATGAGCTGGGGCATCCATGCAAAGCTCGGAAGCCCAGCTCAAGCGGCGACTCTTTGCCGGTAATTCAGGCGCGGTAATCCTGGTAGGACTTTTCTTCAACATAAGTCGAGCCCAGCGCCAGGTTGATTTCCTTCTTGATGCGGGCGCGCTCATCGTTTTCAAAGTAAACGCTACGGGCGAGCTTGATGAACTCATCATCAAAGGCCTGCGCTTTTTCTTTCAGGCGGATGTCATCCTCAATCACCCAAAGGCGCTCATTGACCGCCTTGAGCGCTGCGCGCAGCTCGGCAATATCCTGTGCCGATGCTGGATGTGCGCCCCAAGTTTTGTTGAGCGCCGCAAGCTCGGTACGCACATTGGCAAGTTTGGCTGCATCGCTCATGCGCTCGGACTTGATTTCAAGGATGGCGATTTTGTCGAGCAGCTCGCCAAAGGAAACGGGGACGGAAATTTCGGACATCGCAAGGCTCCTGGGTCTGTCACAAATGCAGCGGCACAAAAGGCGGCGGCTCCGCCGACGATCCTCGGCGCCCGCATCATCCGATACCGTTGCTGCCTTCCGGCCCTGGCGGGGTTTTCGAACTAGCGTCGCGAGGGGCCAACGGAGCCGCCATAGCTACAGCAAAATCATCAATCTGGCGGAGAGGGGGGGATTCGAACCCCCGAGGCGCTATAAACGCCTGCCTGATTTCGAGTCAGGTACATTCAACCACTCTGCCACCTCTCCGGGTGCAGTGAGCCGTGCATGATACGGGGTGTTCGCTACGCATACAAGCCCGTGTACCCCGCCGATACATAATTGCGCTGGTGTTCGTCTTTGAGGAACGGCATGGAAAATCGCCATCCTCGGGCGCTGCGCTACCCGCCGCGCCCGAACAGAGCCGAAAACCCGAAGCAAACAGGCTTGGCTTTATCCTGGCATCGCCAAGTCCGCTGCACTCAAGTCCTTGCCCTCACCTTGCGGGCGCGCGGCAATTTCGGCATCCGCAGGCAAGGCCGCCTTGCCATCCAGATAGGCATCGAGCCGATCAAGTGCCGCATACACATATGGCAGCAGCGGCACATAGTGGGCGGCAAACTGCGGCAGCGCCAGAAACGCATCGAAATGCTGGGCGTTTTCCACCTGCCACAGACGCACTTCACACCCGGCATTGCGGGCAGCCCGCACATAGGGCACGGCGCTGAACGCCTGCGGTATCAGCCCATCGGACTTGCCATGCACCACCATCACCGGCAAGCCGGGGCGCGGCAATGCCGCATGTGTCTCGGCCACGCCTTGTTGCAACCGTTGGGCGATGGCGCTATCGCCCGTCCACAGCGCACGCAGGCATTCAAGGCCGGTGATGCCCAAGTCTTCCGGCGCTGCCGGGTCCACAATCTGTACGCCGCTACCGGGCGGAATGCCACTGGCATCGCTCCACCAGCTTGCGCGCGCAGCTGCATCGCCCAGCACAAAGCGATAGCCGCACGGGTGTGCATCATGACCGCTGCCGGTATAGGCCGAGGCATAGGTCACCAGCAAGGCACGCCACATGTCTAAGCCGGTACTGCTGGCGGCAGCAATCAGCGCAGCCTCCTCCCAGCCAGCAGCTTTCAAGCTGGCCAGTGCCGAGCGTTGCTGTTCGGCCAGTGTCTGGCCTTGCAACACGCCTTGCGCAGCGAGCCGTTTGCATAGCGCCTCGCCATTGTCCGGTGCGGGCAGTCCCAGCGCTGGCAAGGCGCAGGGTATCAGCAAGGCTGCTTCACTGGCGTAGTCATACAGCGTGCGTGCGCCGGACACGGGCAGATAGATATTGGGGGCGCCAGCCACCACGCCATCGAGCCAGTCGCCCTCAAGTTCAGCAGCGCGCAGCACTGCGCCGCCACCATTGGAAATGCCGGTGGCAATCACCCGGGTATTGTCGAAGGTAAACGGCGCGGCCTCGGGAAAAGCCAGGTTCAGGGCATGCAAGCCAAATGCGGCGGCCTGCTGCACATGGCGCCCCCAATCGCTTTCCGTGTGATCGCCCGAATGTGCGTGCTTGAACGCCACGCCCTGACCACTGGCAGGCGCGGGCAAAAACACCGGCGCCTCGCCGGCTGTCACCAAGCGCCCATCCAGACCAATACCCAGTCCGGCATCCAGATCGAAATAATCACTGCCCGCCCCCTTGTCGGTATGCACCACCGCGCAGCCTCGCGGCAGTCCCCAAGCCGCCCCCACAGCGATCGCGCCATACACCCCGCGCGAGCCGGAGGCAGCGCTCACCACCAAACAGCGTTTGTCGTGGTCGAAGTCATCGGGCACTTGCGCCAGCACCCGGTGCGGGTGGCGGGCACCGGGCAGTGTGGCAAGGCTTGAATACTCACGCCCCGGCACAGACTCAAGCGCCCCATACAGCCGCCCGTAACCACCGTTTGGCGAAAGGTCGGCGATACCACGCCAGCTTGACCAAATCGCGCGACGCCGCAGCTCGGCAGGCGTCGGTTTGCGACTGTTGGCAAACGCCGGTGGCTGCTGGCTGCGCAAACCCGCAAGCCCAAGACCTGCGCTCAAAAGATCATCGGTGCCGCGATGCGCGCTGACCAGAATCGGTGCCTCGACCTGGCTTTGGGGGGAATGCAAAGTTTTGTTCATGAGCACCAAAGCAGTTGGATCAACACGACCCCATCCTAGCTTTTCAGCTCGCAGCCGGGCGTCAATATGGGACAAACCATGCGCATAGAATGGCGAAAAAATCACCAGCCCCGGCAATCGCAGGCAGGACAAAGCTTCCTGAAACTTATCCACAAACTTGTGGGCAATGCCATCCACAACCACTGTGGAAAAGCGCACCCAGACTGGTGATTTTTTGTCCAGAGCACTACAGCGCTTGCCCGGCGCGGCTTAGGCGAGTTATCCACAAACTTGCCTACAAGGAAGTGCACAGGCGATGTGGAAAACACCTGCCAACCTGCTGTCGCACAGCCAACGGCACGCCATTTGCATTAATTAGGTGCCATACAATATGATGGCTAATATGAAGCTGACACAAAAATACCAAGCGCTGCTTGATGAGGCGCAGCGGCGCGAGCTGCCTGATGTCCAGAACATGAGGCTTTGCCTTGAGCTGCTGTCGGTGGCTGCCGATATCGACCGCGACTGCGCCGCACGCCTGGCGCCTTACGGCCTGTCCGAGGGGCGCTTTGTCCTGCTGTTTTTGCTCGATGCCGCCAACGACGGGATAGCGCCGAATCTGCTGGCAGCGCGCGCAGGCATCACCCGTGCCACCGTCACCGGGCTGCTGGATGGTCTTGAGCGCGAGGCATTGATTGAGCGTCAGGCCGATGCCCATGACCGGCGTGCGCTGCGCATCGTGCTCACACGCAAGGGCAAGCGCCTTGCCAAACAAGTTTTTGCCCAGCACAGCCTGTGGATTGCCGGACTGTTGTCCGGCCTCTCCGGCGCAGAGCGCAAACAGCTCAGCGCATTGCTTGGCAAACTTGCTCACCATCTGGAGGCCGCCGCATGAAGCACACCGCCACGCGCAAGGGCGCACGCCGCACCAGCGACATTGCTGCCGATATCCTGCAGGCGCTCTCGCGCGGCGAAATCGCCACCGCCACCCTGACCGAAGGACTGGCACTCGACCAGCACCTGCTGGCGCAAAGCGTTTTCCCAAACCTGCCTGCCAAGGCGCTGCAAACCATCGCCTTGGCCTGCCAACAAGGCATTGTCAAACGCATGACGGCCATCGCCGCCGTTTTGCTCGATGAGCTGGGCATCGACGGCATCAGCCAATGCGCAGCGCATGGCTCGGATACGGTGCGCGGCTGGGCCTGTTTCATGATCGGTGCGCAGCAAGACCTAGATATTCCGGCGCGGCTTGCTGCCATCCGCCCACTGGCCGACGATGCCCATTTTGGCGTGCGCGAATGGGCATGGCTGGCCATGCGCCCTCAACTGGTGCGTGAGCTTGAAACTGCCATCAGCGCACTCCTGCCGTGGACGCAAGAAAGCTCGGAGCGCTTGCGCCGCTTTGCCAGCGAAGCCCTGCGCCCGCGTGGCGTATGGTGCGCACATATCAGCGCCCTGAAGCAACAGCCCCAACAGGCGCTGCCGATACTGGCAGCACTCAATGCCGACCCGTCCCGCTATGTGCAGGACTCGGTTGCCAACTGGTTGAACGATGCGGCCAAAGACCAGCCCGGCTGGGTGAAAGACCTGTGCCGGGAGTGGCAACAAACCTCAAACAGCGCCGCTACCCGGCGCATCTGCCAACGCGCCCTGCGCAATCTGTAAATGAAGGAAGCCCCATGCATTATCTGATTGAGCTCTATACCCCCAACGCGGCCTGGAAAGCCCTTGATGCCACACAGCGACAGCAGTTTCTGGGCGCCATCGGCAACGCCATGAGCGAGCTGTCCGGCCTTGGCATTGAAGTATTGACGCTGGCCGAGACAGCGCCCGGCATTGATAAGGCCAGCCCCCATCAATTTGTCGGCATCTGGCGCTTTGCTACGACTGAAGCGCGCGATGTCCTGCTGGCAGGCATCAAGGCCAGTGGCTGGTATGACTACTTCGAACATGTCAACGCCGGCTGTGCAAGCGGCGGCTTTGAGCAGCATCTTGCCGCGCTTATGGCCGCATAAGCGCCGGTTTCACCACACCAAATCGTCGGGAATCTGGTATTTCGGGTCGCTATAGGGGGCGTCCTCGGCCGGGGCGTCCGGGTTCACCTTGAGCGCGATGGCATCGGCAAATACCGCTTCGGCCTCGGCCAGGGTGGCAGCGCTGACCAGCAGATAGCGACCATTGTGCTGCACCACGCCCAGCTCGCCGGCGTTCAGCGCCTTGAGCTGCTCGGCGCTGACATAGACGCGCTTGATTTTGCCGCCGTACTCGAAATGCCGGGCGATATCGGCATCGGCCAAGTTCAGCACTTTATCGGCGCTCAGAAGTGCGGCCAGTTTGTTGCGGGCTTCGCGGCGCAGCCGGGCTTGTTCCTGCTTTTGCCGCTCGGCCTCCAGCCGCTCTTCTTTTTCTTGCTGCGCACGCATCGCATAGGCACGCGCCAAGTCCATTTCTTCCCGGCTTTTCGGGCTGTGCGCAGGCTGCTTGGGCTTGGCGGGTTTGACCGCCTTTTGCGCCTTGGCGGCGGCTTTGTCCTGCGGCTTGGGCGCAGCCTTGAAGCCCAGGCCAAGTAATTGGTCGCGTAATGAGGACATGAGACTACTCAATCAATAATGCGGCGGCGGTGGCTCGTCGGCGGCATCGATGCTGACACCGGCACCGCGCGAGGATTTCAATTCTTCCACCACCCGTGCAAGCAGGCGCGCATGGCGGGCGATTTCATGGCGGGCATCGGCCAAGGCGTCGCTCAATTGGTTGAGCGCATGTTCCTGAAAGGCGATGCGGGTTTCCAGCTCGGCAATACGGTCGGCGTCGTTCATGGCGCTATTTTGACAGAACGGCCGCGGCCAATGCCCCAATAGGCAAGCCCCTGCGCTTCCACTTCGGAGGGCTCATACAGATTGCGGCCATCAAAAATCACCGCATCGGCAAGCGTGGCCTTGAGGCGCGCAAAATCCGGGCTGCGGAATTGTTTCCACTCGGTCACCACCGCCAGGGCATCGGCGCCTTGCAGGGCATCTTCGGCGCTTTCGCACAGTTTCAAGTCATCGCGCAGGCCAAAAATCCGCGCTGCTTCCTTGCCCGCTTCCGGGTCATAGGCCTGCACCCGGGCACCGACCTGCCACAGATCGGCCAGCAGGCGGCGGCTGGAGGCCTCGCGCATATCGTCGGTATCGGGCTTGAATGCCAGCCCCCAGACCGCCACGGTTTTCCCTGCCAGCGCCTCGATGCTGCCGTAGTGCCGCTGCATCAGCCGGAACAAATGGCCTTTCTGTGCCTCATTGACCGCTTCCACCGCATCCAGAATGCGGCTTTTCACGCCTTGTTGGGCCGCGATGCGCGCTAGCGCCTGCACGTCCTTGGGGAAACACGAGCCGCCGTAGCCCGCCCCCGGATAAATGAAATGCCAGCCGATGCGCGGGTCGGAGCCAATCCCCTTGCGCACCATTTCCACATCCGCGCCGACCTGCTCGGCGATATTGGCGATTTCATTCATGAACGAAATCTTGGTGGCCAGCATGGCATTGGCGGCGTACTTGCTTAGCTCGGCCGAGCGCACATCCATCACCACCACACGGTCGTGATTGCGGTTGAACGGCGCATACAGGCGGCGCATGGTGTCGATGGCCTCGCTGCTTTCGGCGCCGATGATGATGCGGTCGGGCTTCATGCAGTCGTGAATGGCCGCGCCCTCTTTCAAGAATTCCGGATTCGACACCACCTCAAACGGCAGGCTCACGCCGCGTTTTTCCAGCTCGGCAGCAATGGTGGCACGCACTTGGTCGGCAGTGCCCACCGGCACGGTGGATTTGTTGACCACCAGCGCCGGGCGCTGCATATGCTGGCCAATACTGCGTGCCACCGCCAGCACATACTGCAAGTCGGCGCTGCCGTCTTCATCCGGCGGCGTGCCCACGGCGATGAACAGCACATCAGCCGCATCCACGGCACTGGCCGCATCATGCGTGAATTGCAGGCGACCTGCCGCATGATTGGCACGCACCATGCCTTCCAGTCCCGGCTCGTAAATCGGGATGATGCCCTGGGCAAGCCCGTCAATCTTGGCGCGGTCCACATCCACGCAGGTCACTTGATGGCCGACCTCGGCCAGGCAAGTGCCGGTGACAAGGCCCACATAGCCGGTACCGAAAATGGTGATGCGCATCGCTCTGCCCTCTTGCTGAAACGGCCAAAACCACAACTGCCGCATAAGCGGCAGTTGTGGCAGTTCAACCGCGCGGAAAAATCACTTCGGCGCCTTGACGATTTCCACCAGCTCCACTTCGAACACCAAGGTGGCATTCGGCGGGAACGGTGCGCCCGGCGGCACTTGTTCGCCATAGCCCAGGTTGCCCGGAATCCATAGCTTGTACTTGCTGCCCACCGGCATCAGGCGCAGGCCTTCGGCCCAGCCGGGAATCACCCGGTCAAGCGGCAGGATGGCCGGCTCACCGCCATTTTTGTCGGTGCTGTCAAACACCGTGCCATCAAGCAGCGTACCGGTGTATTTGACTTTGACCGCATCATTGCCGCTTGGCTTGGCGCCCTTGCCTTCTTCCAGCACCTGATATTGCAGGCCGGATGCGGTGGTTTTCACGCCTTCTTTCTTGGCGTTTTCTTCCATGAACTTCTGGCCTTCTTCGCTGTTCTTGCGCGCTGCGGCCATCTGCTCGGCCATCATCTTGGCCTGCATGCGCTCCATGAAGCCTGCCATGATTTCCTGCGCCTGCTCGTCGGTGACTTTCTTGGCGCCACCGGCCAGCTCGTCTTTCAGGCCGCGCACCACGGTATCAATATCCAGCTCGTCCTTGATTTCGGTCATTTGTTTGCCGAGGGTCATGCCGACCACATAGCTGGACTGCGCCTTTTCATCTTTCAGGCCGGGGATGTTCAGCGTGCTGCCGCTGTCTGCGGTTTCGCTCTTTTCCGCGCTCTCGCCCTTGGGCTTGACCGCTTCCTTGTCACAGGCGGCAAGCAGCAGCGCAGAGGCCAGGGCGGCGGGCAGGATGAGGGAACGTGATTTCATGAAAACTCCAAATTCTTGAAACGCGGCAAGCCGCAGGAAAGGGGAAAAGCCGCAAGATGGCCGCTCAATTGAGCACATCCAGCAGTTCAACATCAAACACCAGGGTTTCATTGGGGCCGATATTCGGCGGCGAGCCGCGCTCACCGTAGGCAAGCGCCGCAGGAATCCAGAAGCGGTACTTGGCGCCCGGCGCCATCAGGCCGACACCTTCAGTCCAGCCGGGAATCACCCGGTTCAGTGCGAACTCGGCTGGCGTACCACGCTGATAGGAGCTATCGAACACCTTGCCATCCAGGAGCCGCCCTTCGTAGTGCACCCGCACTTGCTGGGTCGGCAACGGTCGCGCGCCATTGCCCGGGCGCTCCACCTGATATTGCAGGCCGGAACGGGTGGTTACCACGCCCCTGACCTTGGCGTTTTCCGCCAGAAAAGCCTCGCCCTTCTTGAGATTTTCTTCGCCTGCCTGCGCTGCACGCTGCTGCTGGCGGGCAATCAGGGCATTGCGGATATTGCTGCGTTCTTCATCCGAAAGCAGCGGCTGACCTTTTTCGGCAGCCACTTTCACACCGCGCACCAGAGCGGCCACATCCAGTTCATCGCCAATGGCAGCCAACGAACGCGCCACATTGATGCCAAGCAGCTCGCCCACCTTCTGCCGCGATACTTCAGGCGCCTTGTCCAGCCCTCCGGCAGCACGCGCCTGCACCCGCTGCATCAATGCAGCCGATGTTTGCTGCGCATCTTCAGGCTTCATCTGCGGGGCTTCACCGCCCAGCACACGCCGCAGCGATTGCTCGAAAGCGGCCATGTCCACATCCGGCAAGGCAGCCTGCAACGAAGGGTCAGCGCCGACATCCATACCCACCATATAGCCGACTTTTTCACGTTCATTGGCAAGCGGTGGCTCGGCTACAGCCGCTCCGGCAGCCAATCCCATCGCAAGCGTTGCCGCGCAGATTGCAGATTTCATTCGTTGACTCTCCAGCAAACAAGTCGGCCATTTTCGCCTTCCAGGGCGTCAACGGCAATCACAAAATCCCGTCTCCATGCAATGCCTTCAGCAGCGGTTGCGCGGCTTGACGACTACAGAAGTAGTGTTATAGTTCAATACAACACCAAACGGAGGGTCTGTCATGCCACGCCGCTATCTCTCTCGCATCACCGCCCTCACGCTGCTGCTGAGCGCCCTCGCCCTTACCGCAGCGGGCGTTCTGCACAGCCTGCCCGAGTCGTCGCGCACTGCCACAGCGCCGCTCAAGCCCGGAAAATCTGCGGCCTTCTTTTCCCTGCTGCCGCCAAGGTTGCTGCCATGAGCACGCATCAATGGCAGGACGGGATTCCCATTTACCGGCAACTCAAAGAATTGGTGGTCGCACGGATTATTGGCGGTGAGCTCAAACCCGGCGATGCCCTGCCCTCGGTGCGCACCGTGGCGGCGGAATATCAGCTCAACCCGATTACCGTCTCGCGCGCCTTTCAGGAACTGGCCGATGAAGCACTGGTGGAAAAACGTCGCGGCCTTGGCATGTTCATCATCGAGGGCGCACCGCAAAAACTGCTCGCCAGCGAGCGCCGCCGCTTTCTTGACGAGGAATGGCCGCAGGTATTGGCGCGCATCGAGCAACTGGGGCTGGACTTGCAACAACTCATCAACCCGGAAAAACAATGGGGCAAACCATGAGCCATGTCATTCACGCGCAGGGGCTGCGCAAACACTATCGCGGCAAGGCGGCACTTGATGGCGCCGATTTTGCCATCCGTCCCGGCCGTATCGTCGGCCTCATCGGCCCCAATGGCGCGGGCAAGACCACGGCGCTCAAAGCCATTCTTGGCCTGATTCCGTTCCAGGGCGAGCTTTCGGTGCTGGGGCGCAACCCCCAGCACGAACGCGATGCGCTGATGAACGATGTCTCGTTCATCGCCGATGTCGCCATCCTGCCGCGCTGGCTGCGGGTCAAGGACGCTGCCGACTTTTTCGAGGGCATCCATCCGCGCTTTGACCGCGCCAGATTCCAGCGTTTCATCCAGGGCACCCGTCTTGAGCCGGGAATGCGCGTCAAGGCCATGTCCAAAGGCATGATTGTGCAACTGCATCTGGCGCTGGTGATGGCCATCGACGCGCGCCTCTTGGTGCTGGACGAGCCGACCCTGGGCCTCGACATCCTCTACCGCAAGGAGTTTTACCAGCGCCTTCTGGAAGATTATTTCGACGAGCACAAGACCATCCTCATCACCACCCATCAGGTCGAGGAAATCGAGCACATCCTCTCCGACGTGCTGTTCATCCAGGATGGAAAAATCGTGCTCGATGCCGAAATGGACGCCTTGAGCCAGCGCTATGTGGAAGTGCTGGCCAGCGCCGAACAGCTTGAGGCATTGCGCGCACTGGCGCCCATCAGCGAACGCGCTCTGGCGTTTGGCAAGAGCGTGCTGCTGTTTGACGGCGTGGATGCCGCCACGCTGGCGCGCTATGGCGAAACCCGCAACCCCGGCCTTGCCGACTTGTTTGTCGCCCTCATGAAAGGAGCCTACGCATGAATGCCATCACCGCATCCGGCCCGTCCTACGGCTTTGGCCGCAAACTGCTATGGCTCATCCGCCGCGAATGGTGGGAGCACCGTGGCAGCTTCTTCACAGGCCCGGTGATTGCCGGGGGGATTTTCCTCATCCTCACCCTGCTGATGCTGATCATCGGGCAGGTGCTATTCAACAAGAACAAGCCACTCGATGGCGCTGTCAAAATCAACAATCTTGACCTGGCCAAACTTGACCAGAACGCGCTGGCGTCGCCCGAGCATTTGCAATCCTATGCCGATGCCATCAATGTCAGCCTGCTGCTTGCTGGCACCTGGCCGCTGGTGATTTTCGGTTTTGCGGTGTTTTTCTACCTGCTGGGCGCCCTGTATGACGAGCGCCGCGACCGCAGCATCCTGCTATGGAAATCGCTGCCGCTCTCCGATACCCAGACCGTGCTCAGCAAGCTCGTCACCGCGCTGCTGGTTGCGCCGCTGAGCGCCAGCCTGGTTGCGCTCGTCACCGCGCTCGGCTTTGGCCTGTTGATCAGCCTGTTCATCCTGATCAATGGCGGCAATCCGCTCACCCTGTTCTGGGCGCATCTCTCGCCGCTGCAACTTGCCGGTGGACTGTTTGCCTGGATTCCGATTTACATGCTCTGGGCCTTACCCACCGTGGGCTGGCTGATGCTGTGCTCGGCCTGGGCGCGCAACGTGCCGTTTCTGTGGGCGATTTTGCTGCCGCTGCTTGCGGGCATTGCCGTCAGCATGTTCTCGATGCTGGGCTATTCCAGTGGCGGCTTCTGGTATCACATCGTCTGGCGACTACTTGCCAGCGCCTGGCCGGGCGGTCATATGCTGCACTACCTGCGCACTCAAGACGGCCTTGACCTACTGCGTCCACTACAGGACGACCTGAGCCTGCTGCTGCGCATTGATGGCCCGTGGGGCGGCTGGCATCTTCTGGCAAGCCCGGAATTGTGGTTGGGCGCCATTGCCGGTATTGCCATGATGCTTATCGCCATCCGCCTGCGCCGCTGGCGCAGCGAAGCCTGAACCCACTTTGGAGGAAACCCCATGAAACCCGTGAAAATTTTGCTTCCCGCCGTGCTTGGCCTGACGCTACTGGCAGGCTGCGGTGGACAACAGCCCGCCCAGGATACGGCGCAAACGCAGACACAAACCCAGCCCGAAACCCTGCTGGGCAAAATGGTGGCGGACAAAACCGCACAAATGCGCCAGTCACTGCCCAACAGCTCGCTGATGATTGGCGGCGGCCAAGGCATCCGTTTCAATGTCAAAGAGCTGGACAATGTCGATGTCTGGGCAGCCGAAAACAACATCTCCGGCCTGCCCTTGCTGGAAGTCACCGCCCAGGGCGAGGTGCTCATCAACCAGCAGCGCATCGCGCTCTCGCCCGAGCAGCAGGCACTCACCGCCCGCTATCACCGTCATGCCCAGCAGATTGCCGATGCCGGACTGGATATCGCCATTGCCGGCGCCGACCTTGGCGGCTCGGCACTGATGCAGGTTGCCAGCGGCTTTTTGAATGGCAAAAACGAGGCGCAGATAGAGGCTGAACTCACCGCGCAGGCGGAAAAGATCAAAACCCGGGCGCGCGGGCTATGCCAGCAAATCAACGGGCTGATGGACATCCAGAACCAGATTGCGCGAACCCTGCCGCAGTTTGAGCCTTATGCGCTGATTGAACCGGGCGTGATTGACAAATGCCTGCAAGATGCTGAAGTCGGCATCACTGATGACGGGCAGGCGGTTGCTCCCTGATTTTCAAGCACCTCTACCCAGCCTGCCAAAGCCGCCATATCGCCATTGTCCTCGCACTCCTTTGCAAGTGATTGCGAGGCAGGGGCGGGAGGGCTTGCTTTGGAGTGATTCGGCTATCGCTGTATTTTCACCGCCGGGATATGCGCCCGGCGGCGCACCCACTTTCTTTTAAAAGAAAGTGGGCAAAGAAACTGCCCTGGCTGACGCGCTTCGCTGTGCGAAGTACCCTGCGTTCCTCGCGCCCAATGGCGGCAGGGCAAACTCGCATCGCTACGCGCTGCTCAAACATACCCTGCCTTCTTCCATTGGTCGCTGCGGTACTCGGCGCGCCAGAACAGGGCGAAAAATCAAAAGCCATAACCACACCCCGTCCCGGCATCACGGTAATGGCTTCCGGGTCAAAACCGCCAGAACGAGCCCAATACCCACACCCCAAAACTATCAGCCCATCGAAGTCGCTAAGGTCTTGCCAGCCCCTAGGGAAGATGCTTGCAAATGGCAAACCCATGATGATTTTTCAGCTCACAGCGCTGCACGCCGGGCATTGGGGATCAGGACGCAGCCGGGTTTGCCCAAAGCGCATGGCAAGCGCATCCAGCTGCAACAGGCGCCCGCTCAGCGGCTCGCCAATGTCCAGAATCAATTTGATGGCTTCGGTGGCTTGAATCAGGCCGATAATGCCGGGCAAAACGCCCAGCACCCCGGCCTCGGCGCAGTTGGGCGCATCCGTGGGTCCCTCGGGAAACAGGCAGCGATAGCAGGGCGCAATACCCGGCTTGCGACCGGCATCAAACACGCTCACCTGGCCGGCAAAGCGCTGCACTGCGCCATACACCAGCGGCTTGGCAAGCTTGATGCAGGCATCATTCAACACATGACGGGTAGGGAAATTGTCGGCGCCGTCCAGCACCACATCGGCATCGGTAATCAGGCGCTCCACATTACCCGCATCCACGCGGGCGTTGACCGCTTCCACATGAATTTTCGGGTTGAGCGCGGTAAGCCGTTCAAGTGCAGAGTCCACCTTGGGCTGACCCAGCGCCGCCTCCACATGCAGGATTTGCCGTTGCAGATTGCTGCGCTCGACCACATCCGCATCCACCAGCCGCAAATGGCCAATGCCGGCAGCGGCCAGATAAAACGCCGCCGGTGATCCAAGCCCGCCCGCCCCCACCACGGTGATACGGGCATTTTGCAGGCGTTTTTGTCCTGCAATGCCGACCTGCGGCAGGCGGAACTGGCGCGAATAACGCGCCAGAAAATCCTCATCAAGCGCCGAGCGGCTCATCGGCAGACCGGCTGCCTGCCAGGCTTCAGTCCCCCCCTCGACACTGGCGATATGGTCAAAGCCCTGCGCCTGCAAATGCTGCGCCAGTTGCAGCGAGCGCAGGCCGCGCTGGCAAATCAGCAGGATTTCCTGCTGTACGGGCAGTAATGCCGGGTTTTCCAAAAGCGCATCCTGCGACAGCGCCTCGGCGCCTTCGGCCATACCGCTGGCCTGCTCGGCCTCACTGCGAATATCCACAAGCCGCGCACCGGCTCGCCGACGCTGATGCGCCGCATCGGCAGACAGGCGTTTGACCTCCATCAGCGACGCTTGACGTGCCGGATCAGGCGGCGCTTTTTGGCAATCTGCCGCTCGGTCAGCTCGTTTTTCTTGTCCTTGTAAGGGTTATCGCCTTCCTTGAACACGAAGCGCACCGGCGTACCGATAAGTTTGAAGCGACGGCGAAAGAAGTTTTCCAGATAGCGCTTGTAGCTATCGGCCAGCGTGGACAGGCGATTGCCGTGCACGATAAAGGTCGGCGGATTGCTGCCGCCGGGATGGGCAAAGCGCATCTTCGCCACATGCCCGCGCACTGTCGGCGGCGGGTTGCTCTGGTAAGCCATTTCCATCGCCCGGGTGACTTCGCTGGTGCCAAACTCGCGCATCGCCGAGGCATGGGCGCGATGCACGGCGCGGAACAGCTCGCGCAGCCCGGAGCCATGCAGGGCAGAAATACGCACCGCCTCGGCCCAGTTGACAAAGGCCAGCTTGCGCGAGAGCAGGTCTTCGGCCTGCTGGCGCTGGTAATCGGAGAGGCCATCCCATTTGTTGATGGCGACCACCAGGGCGCGGCCGGCCTCCAAAATGGCGCTGAGCACGGTGGCATCTTGGTCGGTGACGCCTTCGGTGGCATCGAGCATCAATACCGCCACCTGGCATTGCTCGATCGCCTGCAGGGTTTTGACGGCGGAGAATTTTTCCACTGCCTCATCGACCCGCGATTTGCGCCTGAGGCCTGCGGTATCAATCAGCCGGTATTTGCGGCCATCGCGTTCCAAGTCCACGGCGATGGAGTCGCGCGTGGTGCCGGGCACGTCCGAGGCAATCATGCGCTCCTCGCCCAGAATGCGGTTCACCAGCGTGGATTTGCCCACATTCGGGCGGCCGATGAAGGCGATGCGGATGCGCTCGGGGTCTTCATCCAGCACTTCGCCCTGGCCGGCTTCAGGCAAGCGCGGATAGATTTCATCGAGCAGATCATCAATGCCCGAGCGGTGCGAGGCCGCCGTCGGGATAATCGCGTCAAAACCGTAATGGGCAAACTCCGACAAGGCCTGACGGGTGTCGATGCCATCGACTTTGTTCACCACCAGCAGCATTGGTCGGCCGGACTTGCGCAGCCAGCGCAGGATTTCATCATCCAGCGCCGACGGGCCTTCGCGGCCATCAACCACGAACAAAATCAGGTCGGCTTCTTCCGCCCCGGCGCGCGCCTGCTTGGCCGTGGCACCGGCAAGACCGGTTTCATCGCCAGCAATACCGCCGGTATCGACCAGCACGAACGGCCGACTCTCGCGCAGGCGGCAGACGCCGTAATGACGGTCACGGGTCACCCCCGGCTGATCGTGCACCAGCGCATCACGGCTGCGGGTAAAAGCATTGAACAGCGTGGACTTGCCGACATTGGGCCGTCCCACCAGCGCAACGGTCGGCAACATCGGTTACGGCTCCAGACGGTAAGCGGTCAGCGTGCCTTCGCTGTCCTGCACCAGCAGCATGCCATCGTCCACCACCGGCTGGGCGGTAATCGCCTTGCGCGATGCGCGACTGCGGGCAGCAAGCTGGCCATCATCCATGCGCAGCCAGTGCAGATAGCCGTCATAGTCGCCAACCACCACATAATCGCCCTGCACCGCAGGCGCGCTCAGCTTGCGGCGGGCAAACGCATCCTGTTGCCACATTGCCGCGCCATTGCTGCGGTCCAGCGCCCATACCACGTCCTTGGCATCAGTCACCGCCAGGCGATAGGCGCCCAGCCCGACACCGCCAGTACCGCCGTTTTCCTGCATCCACAGTACGCGGCCGGTCGGCGCTTCAATCGCCAGGGTGCGCGGCTTGAAGCTGGAGACATACAGCAGGGTATCGTCAATGACCGGCTGGCCATCGACATCGTTCATGCGCTCAAGCTCGCTGCGGCCTTCGGGCTGCGCCACGGTGACATCCCACAGCTCGGCGCCTTCATTGACCGACAGCGCCACCAGCTTGCCATTGTCATTGCCGACAAACAGATAGCCCGGTCCCAACGTCAGCCCGGCGTTGCCGCGCACGGTCAGTGCCGGCATGTCCGCCTGCCAGCGCCAGCGTTCTGCGCCACTCATGGCATCGAAGGCGGTTACCCGGCCATCATTGCTGCGCACCATCACCAGGCCGCCCTGAATGGCAGGCGCTGCGATGACTTCATTATTCACTTTGCTGCGCCAGCGCTCAGTGCCATTCATTGCATCCAGCGCGATGACTTCACCATCCAGGCTGCCAACTACCACCAGACCATCGCCGACACCGGGGCCGCCGCTCCAGCGCGATTTTTTCTCGCCACTCCAACTCCACAGGGTCTGGCCGTTGTCCAGGTTTAGCGCGCGCACGCCTGCACCGGCCGCTGCCGCATAGACCCGGCCACCGTCAACCACCGGGCGCTGGCGCGCACCGCTGGCCGCATCACCCTTGCCCAGATTCACCGACCAGATTTTTTGCGGATTGACGCTTGCAGTGAAGTCCACCAGCTCGGCAGGTTTTTCCGACTTTTTTTCCTTGCTGCTGAACCAACCCTTCATGGTGCTGCAACCGGCGAGCGCAACGGCGCAGACGGCGATGGCACTGACACGAGTCAAGCGGGAGTTAAGTTGCATGAGTATTCCTTGAGAAAACGTTTGACTGGAGGGCTTGCGCGGCAAATCAACCCGCTGTGGCCGCCGTTTGCGCTTCGGCCTGGGGTTGGGCGGCCGCCGCCGCATCCACGCCGACATGCGCCAGTTTGATTTCCACAAGTTGACGCGCAGGTGAACCTTCTTCCAGGCTGCGCAGGGCTTTCTGGTAGGCCTCGCGAGCCGCATCGGTCTTGCCGAGAGCAAGCTGGGCATCACCGATGATTTCCAGCGCCTGGGCATCAGCACTTTGTGCCAGCAGCTTCAGCGCCTCCTCATGCTTGCCGGTATCCACCAACAAGCGTGCAGTACGATTGTCCACCACCGACTTCAGAGCCGGCTGGCTGACCTCGATTGCGCGCAGGGTGGCAATCGCTTCATCCAACTTTCCGGCCTCGACCTGCGCCTTGGCAAGATCAAGCCCACCCATGACCTGATAGGGCGTCCCCTTGGGCAAGTCAGCATAAGCCTTGCTCAGCGCATCCACGCCGCCATCCAACTGCTGCTGGAAGCGGTCATAGGCCATCGCCTCGGCTGCCTGGTCGGCACTGCGCTTGTCCTGCCACCAGTGCCAGCCCCAAATCAGTGCCAGCCCCACGGCCACACCGCCCATCAGGCTGGCCGCATTGCGTTGCAGCCACGAGCGGACGCGCTCGCCCTGCTCGTGTTCGTTCAAAAGTTCATCCATAGGGAATCCGGTTGCGAAAGTCAGAGCCCCGGACTATCGGGGCGGGAAATCAAAATCGAAGAAATTTTGCCAGAGGCTTATTCGCCCTCGGCAAAACTGCCGTCAGAGGATACCGTAAAGCGCGCTACATTCGAGCGCAGCCAGGGGCTGATATCCACCGGCGCCCCGGCGCGCATGACGCGCACCTGCGAGGCATTGCCCAGCACCACACGCCCCAGCTCACCGCTGTTGAACTGGCGGCTATCGCCGGCCTTCATCAGGCCTTTTTCCAGCAGCTCGCCTTCGGCATCGTGGAACTGCACCCAGCTTTCTGCATCAAATTCAAAGCTCAGCAACGTTGCGGCCGGAACCACCGGCTTGGGCAACGGCGTCATCGAGGCGGTGACCGGGTTGCGCATATTGCCGCCATGTCCGCCCTCGGGTGCTGGCTGCTGCGCAGCCGCCAGCTCGCTTTCAGGTACGGGCGGGCGGTTCAGCGCCATCCAAGTGGGGATAACTAGACCCAGCGTCATCACCACATACACGGTTTTCATGCCGAGCTGGTTGATGAAGCGCTCCCAAGAGGAGACATGGCTGCGGCTGACCAGCTGCACCGGCTCAGCGGGGGCAAGCAGTTCGGCTTCAGCCAGTAAAGCGTCCACCTCCAGCCCCAGCAGCTTGGCATAGCTGCGCAATTGGCCGCGCACGAATACTGGCGCCCCCAATGCCTGCCAATCGCCGGCCTCCAGCGCGCTCAGCACCCGTACCGGCATATGCAGGCGGGCACTGACGTCCTCCAGCGACAGTCCCACTCGTAGCCGCGCCTGTTGCAGCGTCTGCCCCTGGGCGATGTGACTGTCCGGATTGGCATGGCTCATCGGAATCAATTCCCGGTAGAGGAGTTGGAAGGGAAATCGCGCTGCAAACGCGCGCGATAACGTGCCGCAGCACGAGTATCGCCCATTCTGAGCTCGATTTGTTCGGCACTTTGCAAAAGTGCGGCAGTAATGGGTTGCAGCGCCAGGCGGCGTTCAATAAAGGCCCGCGCCTCCAGCAGCTGCCCCTGTGCCAGCGCATGTGTGGCAAGCGTCTCCAGCGCCAGCCGGTTTTCTGCATCCAGTTGCAGCGACTGGCGCAAATAGTTAACAGCGCGCTCGGCATTGCCTGCGCGCAAGGCACAGACGCCGGCATTGGCAAGCGTGTCGGCACGGCTTTGCGCATCACCCAGACGCTCGAGGGCATAGTCCAGATAGCGCAGTGATTCCTCAAAACGCTGCTGGCCGCATAGCCAGGCACCATAATTATTGGCCTCGGCAGCGCCGCCGCCTGAAACCTGCATCGCCTTGAACAGCCAGTCGCCGGACTCGGCCTCGCGGCCACGACGCGCGGCAATTGCGCCCATCAGCGTATGCGCGTCCGCGGACGCCGAATCAGCCTTGAGGGCATCGCGGCTCAGACGCTCGGCCAGATCCAAATCATTGCCCTGCAAGGCAGAGGATGCGCGCACGACCAAATCATGTGCCAGCATGCGCGCCTTGTCCTGCTGGCTGTCGCGCGCCACCACCGGCCTTCTGGCCTGTTCCACCTTGCCCTTGCCGATGACATCCTGACGGATGAAAGTGAGCTTGCTGCATCCGCCCAGCAGCGGCAACAACAGCAGAAATCCGGCAAGGCGTCGGTCAAGCCGCATGGCGCCCCTCGGCAGCGGCAAGCCGCTTGGCATGTTCGGCCTGACGGCGAGTGCGATCGAGCACCTGCCCCTTGAGCTGACCGCAGGCGGCATCGATATCATCACCACGGGTACGGCGCAGCGGCGCCACCAGCCCGGCATTGTTCAGCACCTTCTGGAAGGCACGGATTTCCACCTCGCCTGAACGCTGATAGCGGGCACCGGGGAACGGATTGAACGGAATCAGATTGACCTTGGCGGCATCCTTCATCTGCACCCGGCGGTCAAAATCGCGCATCAGCTTCGCCAGCGCGCGGGCATGTTCAGGCTGGTCATTGACCCCGCGCATCAGCGTGTATTCAAAAGTGACCGACTCGCCCTTCTTGCGCAGTGCATAGCGCACGCAGGCATCCATCAGCGTGGCGATATCGTATTTGCGATTGAGCGGCACCAGCTCGTTGCGCAGCTCATCGAACGGCGCATGCAGCGATACCGCCAGCGATACATCGCTTTCGGCCGCCAGCCGGTCGATCATCGGCACCATGCCGGCGGTGGACAGGGTGACGCGCTTGTTGGCAAGGCCATAGCCCAGATCATCGCGCATCACGCTCATCGCGCGCACCACGTTGTCGAAATTCATCAGCGGCTCGCCCATGCCCATCATCACCACATTGGTCAGACGGCGCTGCTGGTGCGGCACATTGCCAAGATGCTTGCCAGCCACCCACACCTGGCCGATGATTTCAGCCGTGGACAGATTGCGGTTGAAGCCCTGGGTCGCGGTCGAGCAGAAGCTGCAATTGAGCCCGCAGCCGACCTGCGAGGACACACACAGGGTGCCGCGCCCCTTGTCGGGAATATAAACGGTTTCGATGGCATTGCCGCCATCCATGCCCAGCAGCCACTTATGCGTGCCATCTTCCGAACCCTTGTCGAACAGGGTATTGGGCACCACGATTTCGGCGGCGTCTTCGAGCTTGGCGCGCAGCGCCTTGCCCAGATCGGTCATTTCCTCGAACGAGGTGACATGGCGGTGATGAATCCACTTCATCACCTGCTGGGCGCGGAAACGCTTTTCATCCAGCGTTTCCACAAAGAATTTCTCAAGCCCTGCCCGATCCAGGTCGAGCAGGTTTTGCTTGGCCGAGGCAGCCGCCGCCAGCGGCGCCTTGGCAGCGCCCTGTGATGGTTGTTGCGGCGGCAGACTCTGGTTCATCTCACACGCTCTTGGCTTAGCCGCGTGCGTGGACTTCGGTGGCCGGGAAGAAATAGGCGATTTCAATCGCGGCATTCTCCAGCGAGTCCGAGCCGTGCACGGCATTGGCGTCGATGGATTCGGCAAAATCGGCACGGATGGTGCCTGCTGCCGCTTCCTTGGGATTGGTTGCGCCCATCAGCTCACGGTTCTTCAGCACCGCGCCTTCGCCTTCGAGCACCTGAATCATCACAGGACCTGACACCATGAAATCCACCAGCGCGCCAAAGAACGGGCGCTCACGGTGTACGGCGTAGAAGCCTTCGGCTTCGGCGCGGGAGAGCTGGGTGAACTTGGCCGCAGCAATTTTCAGGCCGTTCTTTTCAAAGCGGCTATAGATTTCGCCAATCACGTTCTTGGCAACGGCATCGGGTTTGATGATGGACAGGGTGCGCTCAAGCGCCATGGGATTCTCCGGTTTTCAAGATGCGGGCAAGCCCCGCTGGGTGGGGGAATAAAGCCGGCCTCCGGCAAGGCCTGCGCCCCGCAAGATGACAGCCAAAATTTGGGCGAATATTCTAGCCGAATTTCGGCCAAGCCGTTAAACACCGGCCTCCAAGGCCATTTTGCAAGGCGCAGCGAGTGCGCCCATTTCCGGGCTTACAGCGCCTGCAGCAAGGCCTGGATAAGACGCGGCACTTGCTGCATGGCGGCATCGACATTGGCCAGCACTTCTTCCATGGTGATGACTTCATCCGGGTCGGGGCCGGCACCGGCTGCCCAGTTGGCAACAATCCCGAGGCTTGCGTATTCCAGTCCCAACTCGCGCGCAAGACCGGCTTCGGGCATGCCGGTCATGCCGACCAGGTCACAGCCATCGCGGCGCATCCGGGCGATTTCCGCACGGGTTTCCAGTCGCGGCCCCTGGGTGGCGCCATAGCAGCCTGTCCCGACCAACTCGACCCCGGCGGCTACCCCAGCGGCCAGCAAGGCACGACGCAGCCCGGCGCTATAAGGCTCGCCAAAATCCACATGCAGCACTTCGCTGCCCGGCTCCTCACACAGGGTGGAAACCCGCCCCCAGGTGTAGTCGATGATTTGGTCGGCCAATACCAGCGCACGCGGGCCACAGCGCTCGCTAATGCCGCCCACGGTATTGAGCGCCAACACCCGGCTGGTGCCCAGCGCCTTCAGCGCGGCCAGATTGGCGCGGTAATTGATTTTGTGCGGCGGGATGGAATGCCCCTCGCCATGACGCGCCAGAAACGCCACCCGCTTGCCCGCCCATTGGCCGATGCGCACAGGCCCGGAAGGCTCGCCATAGGCGGTTTGCGGCTGGTGAGTTTCGACATTTTCAAGCGCGGCCAGACGGTACACGCCGGTACCGCCAATCAGTGCCAAATCAACGGCTGCCAGATTCATGGTGTTGCTCAATCCTTCAGGGCGTAAATGGCCGGCAGGTTGCGGCCTTGTTCGTGATAGTCCATGCCGTAGCCAAATACATAGCGGTCGGGGACTTCCAGGCCGGCATAATCGGCGCAGATGCCCGGCACGCAGCGGTCATGGCGTTTCACCGCCAGCACTGCGATGCGCACCTCGGTCGCGCCCTGCGCCGCGCACCAGTGTTTGACTTCCAAGAGCGTCTGGCCTTCGTCGAGAATGTCATCCACCAACAACACACGCCGCCCGGTCAGCGATACCTCCGGCTGGCGCAGCCAGTGCAGTGCCTTGCCACGGGTGTCGCCGCGGTAGCGGGTGGCATGCAGATAGTCCATCTGCAAATCCAGCCCGCGCTCGCCCAATGCCAGCGCCAGCTCCGCCGCAAACGGCAGTGCGCCATTCATTACGGTCAGAAACAGCGGCGGCTGCACATCGTGCTGATAATCGGCATGAATCCTGCCCGCCATCTGCTGGATGATGTGTTGAATTTCGGGGTGCGTATACAGCACTTCGGCGCTTTGCAGCGCAGCTTTCAGGTCGGCACTCATGCCAGGCTCCCATTGTCATAGGCGCCGGATTGACCGGCTGTGGGGGTGATCGCGCCCAGTGCATCGTCAAGGCGCTGCTGGGCGCTGTGGTAGCGGCTATCGGCAAGCAACTGGCTCCAGCCCATCGGCCCACGCCCCATCAGCCCGACCAGCGCCAGGGTATTGAACTCGCGGCCCTCCACCGCAGCCAGGCCTTCGGGCACCAGCGCTGGGTCGCAAACCAGTACCGCATCACAGCCGGCATCCAGATGCGCATCAATACGCGCCTTGACGCCACCTGCGGAAAAGCCTGCAGCCATGCCGATGTCATCGGAAAACACCGCGCCTGCAAAGCCCATTTGCTGACGCAAAATCTCGCCAATCCAGCGCGGCGAATAACCGGCCGGCTCAGGTGCAACCTGCGGATAGACCACATGCGCCATCATCACCGCATCGGCGCCGGCATCAATCCCCGCTGCAAACGGCAGCAAGTCCAGCGCGCGGATTTCTTCCAGACTGCGGTTGTCGATGGCCTCATCAAAATGCGTGTCTTCCATCACCGAGCCATGGCCCGGAAAATGCTTGAGCGTGGCAGCCATATCGGCCTCGTGCATGCCTTCGATATAGGCGCGGGTGAACTCGGCAACGATTTCCGGCTCGGCGGCGAATGCGCGGCTGCCGATGGCGCGATTGCCGCGCCCCAGATCCACCA
Source organism: Lysobacteraceae bacterium NML03-0222 (assembly GCA_002798195.1). Classification (GTDB taxonomy): domain Bacteria; phylum Pseudomonadota; class Gammaproteobacteria; order Xanthomonadales; family Xanthomonadaceae; genus Solilutibacter. Next base: position 81,198 of record NWQM01000004.1, read on the forward strand.
CCGGCGCAAAGCTCAAATCCACGCCGCTGGCGCGCACTTCGCTGGCCATCAGCCAGGCATGCTCGCGCGCCAGTGCCAATGCGCCTTCCCGATCACGCTGATACAGGCTGGCAAAGCCTTCCAGTGCGGGCAGCTTGCTGAAGCCTTCCCGGAAGCGCTGTACGCGGCCGCCTTCCTGATCCACGCAAATCAATTGCGGAAAGCGCGCCGCCTCGCGGATGGACTGGCTCAGCTCCGCGACCTGATTGCGGGAGGCGAAATTGCGGGCAAACAAAATCACCCCGGCGCAGGCATCGTGCTGCAACCAGTCGCGCTCACGCGCGGATAGTTCCGTGCCAGCTAGGCCAATGATGAGCATGCAGATTCTCCGTTGGCATCCTCTGCCGCGCGCTCGGCCTGGCTCCAGACCGAAAACGGGCGAGTGGTGAGGTTGAGATTGTAGTAACGCAGCAAATGGGTGACTTCCACCCCCAACCATTCGGGCAGGGCGAAGGCTTCATCCTCGGCGCTCAATTCCACTTCGGCGACGATAAGCCCGGCGTTGTCACCGAAAAATTCGTCGATTTCCCACTCATGCCCTTGATGGCGCACAAAATGGCGGCGTTTTTTCAGCACCGGCCCCACGCACAAGGCCAGCAACGCCTCGGCATCCGCCACCGGAAGCGGGTAATCAAACTCCTGCCGCACAGCACCGATTTGCCGCGACTTGATATTGAGCCGGGCCTCATCGCCTTCCAGGCGGATGCGCACCGAGCTGTGCTGCGCGCCGCTGGTCACGGCCTGGCTGTCATTGAGATAACCCTGCGCCATGTCCAGGGTTTTCCACACCTGCCCGCGCCAGGCATCGGAGACCACCAGAAACTTGCGCTCGATTTCGATACCCATGTGTCAGTCTCGCTCGAATACCGCGATGGATTCGACATGCGCGGTATGCGGGAACATGTCCATCACCCCGGCCTTGCGCAGCGTCCAGCCACGCTCATTGACCAGAAAACCGGCATCGCGCGCCAGCGAGCCGGGATGGCAGCTGACATACACAATGCGGCGGATGCCATCGAGCGGCAGCTGTTTCAGCACCTCCAGCGCGCCGGCACGCGCAGGATCAAGCAGCAGCTTGTCAAAGCCCTTGCCAAACCACGGCTCATGGCGCAGGTCGGTGGTGAGGTCGGCCATATGGAAATATGCATTATCAAGACCGTTGCGCTCGGCGTTTTCGCGCGCCCGCGCCACCAGCCCGGCATCGCCTTCCACGCCCACCACTTCCGCCGCACAGCGCGCCAGCGGCAGGGTGAAATTGCCCAGCCCGCAGAACAGATCCAGCACACGCTCGCCAGGCTGCACATCCAACAATCCCAGCGCATGGGCAATCATTTTTTCATTGAGGCCGCGATTGACCTGGATAAAGTCCAGCGGCCGGAACGCCAGTTCCACATCCCACGCTTCCAGCCGGAACGCCAGCTTGGGCGGCGGCGCATCATCCAGCGGATGCACCGAATCAATGCCCTTGGGCTGCAAATAAATGGCAAAGCCGTGCTCGGCGGAAAAATCACGCAGTTTTTGCAAATCGCCCTCGCTCAAGGGCTCCAAGTGGCGAAACACCAGCGCACGCGCCTCATCGCCGGCGATGAATTCGATTTGCGGCATTACCCGGCGCGCCTCCATCGAGTCCACCAGACGCGAGAGCTCGGCAATCTTGAAGCCGATTTCCGGCACCACCGTGTGACACTCGCGCAAATCGGCGACAAAGCGCGGGTCTTGCTCACGGAAGCCCACCAGGGTCTTGTCTTTCTTTTCCACCCGGCGCACCGAAAAGCGCCCCTTGCGGCGATATCCCCAGGCGGCATCGGTCAAGGATGGCAAGACTTGTTGCGGACTGACATGACCGATGCGCTCGAAGTTTTCCAGCAATACCCGTTGCTTGGCATGGATTTGCTTGTCTTCGGCCAGATGTTGCAAGGTGCAGCCGGCGCACACGCCAAAATGCGGGCAGCGCGGCGTCACCCGGTCGGGCGAGGCCTCCAGCACTTCCAGGGTTTTGGCTTCATCAAAACTGCGCGAGCGTGCGGTTTGCTGCACGCTCACCACTTCGCCCGGCAAGGCGCCACTGACAAACAGGGTCTTGCCTGCATGTGGGCCATCTTCACGGCGGGCAACGCCACGGCCATCGTGGCTAAGGTCGAGAATGCGGACTTGGAACGGAGTTTGGTCGATACGGGCCACGGTTGCTGGCTACAGGCTGGCAAAGAAGGGGCGGCATTGTCGCATTTCTCTACGCATCAATCAGGCAGCAAGCGGGAGATGCTCCACCAAAAAACGGGATATATCGGCCACCTGGCTGGCGTGTTGCACATCAATACCCACAAGGCTGCCATCTTCGGCGAAATCAAGTACCACACCTTGTGCAACTTCTTGTGCTTCCACAGCTTCACGACTTGAGAGGTGGATATAGAGCGAGTCGGTTTCTTTGTCGTAGCTCAGTTTCATGGGGTGAAATTCCTGTCTGGGAAGGCATTGTGGATGGTTAGCCCGTCTTCAAGCGTGACCACACGGAGCCATTTGCCAAGAGAGGGCTCAAAGCCCCAATATCTGATGCGCCCATCGTCCTGCTGCACCTTTTTGACCGGGTTCATGATGACCGCATTGCACATGGCAAGCGTCAAATAGGTGCGCTTGGCCAAGACGTTATCGCGGAAATAGGCTGTCGTACGCAAGGGGCTTCTTTGCTTTACTTTTGCTTCCAGCCTGCGGCGCTTTGATACCACCAACCGGCGCGAGCACGCTCAATCCATTGCCGGGCGAACACCTCACGGATCTGCCCTTCCCATTCCGGGTGCCCATTGGCCACGGCGACTTCGCGGTACAGCGCCTTGCGGTCGCGGTTGTCATCGGCCACGGCGGCATTCATCGCCACCCGGTCTTTGAGCTCCAGTTTGCCGGCATCGCGCACCGTGACCATGCCATCCTGGGTAAAGCCAAGCGCCCCGGAATCAAAACCGGCGCGCAGCGTGCTTTCAAAACGGCTCTGCATCTGGTTCTGGATGGCGCGAATGGCCGGGGTATTGATGCTGATATCCGGCGCAGACTGTGCATAGGCCGAGCCAATCCCCAACAGCGACCACGGGTCGATGCGGCGTAGCAGCGCCGACAGGCCGCCGCCGGCTTCGGGTTTTTGCGGCGATGTTTCTTGTGATGGCGTGACCTCCTCGCCAATCACCTTGTCCACGAACTCACGCGCCGCCTCGCGCGCTTCGGCCGCCGGAAAGTAGACATTGATGGTGACACATGCGGTCAGCGCCAGGGCTGCCGGAAGCGGAAGCCAGTTTTTGATTGCCATGAAACTCTCCTCTATTCAATGACAGGTTCAATCTCGCCGCTGCCTGCCGCCTGCAAACGCTCCAGCAGGGTCGGCCAGTCCACGCGGCGATTGTGCCCGATAACTTCAAGGCGTGGCAGACCACTGCCCTTGACGATAGTAAACCCGGACTTGGCTGAATCCGCCGTAGCTGCCTCGTCCAGCCCTGCCATCTGGCAGACTTCGTTTTCCAGCCGGCAGGCAATACCGATACGCGCATAGCCAAAATCATCGAACAGGCCAATCAGGCGGTTCTGCAGGCTGGTCATGAAAGTGGCATCACCGACGCTGGAAATGTTCTGTACGGCACGCTGGCTGATGCGCTGGCGCACGCCGGGCTTGCGCTCGGTCACCAGTCGCGCATCAAAACGCACCGGCTGCCAGTCCACCAGACGCAGGCCGTGCAGATGCCCATCCAGCCGCCCGCTGATGCTGCCAAAGCCGAAAACTTCGGTCAGGCGCAGAAGGTCAAGGTCGTTGAAATCAATATCGGCGCTCAAGGTGGGCGCGGTGCCAAACGGGCGCTCCATGGACAGTGCGGTGATTTGCACGGCACCTTCAAAAAGGCCAATGGCAAGCCCACCATCAAAATCAATGCGGTCATTGGCATACACCACGCGCGGGATTTCACCGTTCAATTCGCCACGGAACTCCGGCAAGCCAAGGCTCTTGGACATCTTGCCGATATCGATTTGCTCAAGGTCAAGGCCAAATGCCATCTGCATCGCGCCTTCGCGACCTGCCGGTTGCAGACGCAAGTCATGCAACTGCATGCGACCATCGAAAATCGGCAACTCGGCGCTTTGCCGCAAGCCCAGCACGCCCTGGTGGCTGCGAAAATCAAGCTTTGCCGGGTCAAATACCAGCCCCAGCACTTCGGCACGCTGCCAGCCCAGTGTCGAATCGACATTTTCATCAGCAGAAAGCGCAATATCGCCTGCCAGGCGCTCAAAACCAAAGCGCTGCTGCGGATCTTTGACATCCACGGCATCAAGCCGGGCATAAAAGCCTTGCAGATGACCTGCCGCCCAGTCCAGCCGAGTCTGCAATGCCCCCTGCATCTGCAAATCGGCAAGCCCCAGCTGCCCCAGCACGCCACTCAAATAACGCGCTGGCAGGCCGGAAACATCCGCACTCTGGGCGTGCAACTGGATGCGCTCAAGCTCGCCTCCAGCGCCCAACGCAATACTGCCCTCGGCTTCAAGCAGATTGGCATCTTTCCAAAACAACTGCGTCAATTGCCAAATACCCGCTGCATCCTGCTGCATTTGCAGCTCCAGATGCACCGGCTTTTGGGTCAACGCCAGATAATGCGCGCCATAAAGTAATTCCCCGGAAAAATCGGCCTGCACATCCATTTGCGCAGCGCGTTTGTGGCGATAATCAAACCGCAAGCGCCCATCCAGCCCGGCCACCACAAGACTGCCATCAGCACTTTGCAGGCCGATGTTTCCAAGCTGCAAATCCGCTTTGGCCTGCAACGCCGCGCCCCCCATCAGCAGCGCCACCTCGCCATCGATTGCGCCACTTTCCACCTGCGCCCCATCCAGCATCGCTGCAAGCCAAGTTTCCAGCCACTTCAGCGGCAGTTGTTGCAAATCAATCCGCGCCAAATCCGGCGTTGCCGCGTGCATGGAAAAACTGGCCTGCTGCCGACCACGGCCAAGCTGCCCCCATGTTTTTTCATCATCCAGATGCAGTGCCAGCTGTAGCGGTGGCAGCTCACCGGCACGCAACTGCCCACTGCAATGCCAGCCATTGTTGGCTGTCCGTCGCAATGGACAGCGCCAGTGCAGATTCTGGAACTTGTAGCCCAGACTTCCAGCATCCAGTTGTCTGGCATGCAATTGCAACTGCCCCTCGGCATCGCCCTCGGACCACTCCAGCCGCAACGTCAATCCCTCAAGCTGAGCCACTTCGGTGCTGACCCTTGCTGCTTTCATGCTTAACACCCGCGCACTGGCCGTCCCGGCCAGCGACAGGCCAAACAAAATCAGGAGTAAGATGCGAGCAAGCATTTGGCAAGGATACGAAAAATGCCCTCCAACGCGATGAACCCACACCTGCTGCTGGTCGAGGATGACCCCGTAAGCCAGGCATTCTTGTCCGAAGCTGCACGCAGCCTGCCTGCCGAAGTCTCCTGCGCCGCCACTGCCGAGCAGGCCTGCCAGCTTGCCAACTGCCACCGTTTTGATGCCTGGCTGATTGACGCCCACCTGCCCGACGGCAGTGGCATCGAGCTATTGGCACGGCTGCGCAAAGTACACGGCAGCGCAACACCTGCCCTGCTGCATACCGCATCGCAGGCCGCGGAGGAGCTGGCCGAGTTCAACGCCGCCGGGTTCAATGCCGTTATCGTCAAACCACTGCCAGCCGATGCTTGGCGCAACGCCCTGAACCGATTGCTGAATATTGAGCCCCAAAGCCGCGCAACCGCGCCTGATGATTGGGACGATACCAGTGCCCTGCGTGCGCTCAATGGCAACCGTCAAGCACTCGAAGCCTTGCGCAACCTGTTTTACAAAGAGCTGCCGCAGCAATATCGGAAAATCATGACGGCACTGGATGCAGGCGATAGCGACACGGCATTGGCCGAGCTGCACCGCATGAAAGCCAGCTGCGCCTTCGTCGGCGCCCGCGCCCTGCAACAAGCCGTTATCACCCTGCATGCCACCCCTGCCAATCCAGCGGCACGCCAAACCTTTGCACTTGCCGCTGAAAAAATGCTGGCGACATCGCCATTCGGGTAAACATTTCACACACGATTCAAAGCGTGTGCGAGTCATCGCTCAAGCCATATTGACTGGCCAGCCGTGCCAACGCGATATTGTCTTCCACCGACAATTTTTCAAACAGACGGGATTTGTGGGTGCTGACCGTTTTGGCACTCAAACTCAGTTTCTTGGCAATCAGGTCCTGCTTGACCCCCTGTACCAGCAGCATCGCCACTTCAAGCTCACGCGGTGAAAGTTTGTCGAATGGCGAGCTTTCTCCATCAAAACCGGAAAGCGCCATGTTCTGGGCAATATTGTTGCCCAGATAACGCCGCCCCTTGGCCACCTCGCGCACGGCACGCACCAGCTCTGCCGCATCACCTGCCTTGCCCAGATATCCCTTGGCGCCGGCATCCAGCAACCGCTTCGGCAGGGGGCCATCTTCCAGCACCGAAACAATGATGACCTTGCAATCGACGCTGCCCTTGCTGAGCCGCTCGGTGATTTCAAGCCCACTGATGCCGGGCAGATGCAGGTCACACAGCACGACATCCGGCTTCAACTGCCGAATCATCGGCAAAGCCTCCTCGCCCGAAGCTGCCTCACCAACCACCTGAATATCGACTTCCTGTTTCAGAATCAGGCTCATACCGGTGCGCACCAGTACATGATCGTCAATCAAAAAAACCTGGATTGCCATTTCTCACCCCATTAACCACCCGTTCAGGGAGGAGGTTAGGCCGTTCACCAGACAATCTCAAGTCACCCGCCTGACGCTACCCGCCGAGATTCAGGTGGCCGCAGTTGAAAGGATATTGGCGCTTGCTCAAAGACTCTTGTTGAGCATCCACTGTATTGGGGTGTTCAGGGGCTTCCAGATTTATGGCGATGACTCTGTCCAGCGCCCCGGGGCAGTGGATTGCGGCAACACTTTCGCGGCCAGTGTCCGGTCGTTGTCCAGAAGGCGTGCAGCATCGCCAAGGATGGCGGCCGCTTCTCGCAGGAACGGGTCGGGCACTTTATCGGCCAGTTTGTCGCGCTCGGCCTCCTTGGCGACATCGCGTTCGATGCGCTGCAGGCCATCATCCAATCGCTCGTCAGCCAGCGGATCCGGGGCAAGTCCCAGACGTTCGCGCTCGCTCTGGCGGAATTTGCGCTTGGCGTCTTCCTTTTCACGCTCTGCACGGCGCTCGGCGAGGTTCAGGCTGACCGATTTCTTTTCGCGCTGCTGGCGATATTCCTCGGCATCCTGCAACTGCCATTGATACTCCACATCCTGGGCAGCGCGCGCTTCATGCAATTGACTTAGCTGCGGCAGCAGCCCGGCAAACTGCCCGTAGGTGATATGCGTCACTGGTGCAACGGTGGAGAACGGCAGGGCATTGTCATAAGTGCTTTCGCCAAATTCTTCCGGGTCAAGCGTTGCCGGGAACAAGATGTCTGGGGTTACGCCCTGGTTCTGGGTACTGCGCCCGGAAGGCAGGAAGAATTGCGCCACGGTCAGCTTGACATCGCCATAGCGCGCCTTGTCGGCGCGCGCCGGCACGATGCGGTCCAGGCTGACCATCGCCTGCACGGTACCTTTGCCAAAGCTGGTTTCGCCAATCACGATGCCACGCCCGTAGTCCTGAATGGCGCCGGCCACAATTTCCGCAGCCGAGGCCGAGGCACGGTTGACCAGCACCGCCAGCGGGCCATCCCAATCGACACCGGCCTTGCGATCATGACGGGTGTTGATGCGACCTCCGCTTTGCCGCTCCTGCACCACCGGGCCGGTATCGATGAACAGGCCGGTCATGGTCACGGCTTCATCCAGCGAGCCGCCACCGTTGTTGCGCAAGTCCAGCAGCACGCCATCGACTTTTTCCTGGCGGAACTCGGCCAGGATGCGCGCCACATCACTCGAAGCCGAAGTGGCATCTTCATTGCGTGCGCGACGGCCAGAGAAGTCCTGATAAAAGGAGCTGAGCTTGATGACACCAATACGCTGCGCAGCCGCGCCCTCTGTTGCCGGCAACTGGATGATTTCACGCTTGGCCTTGGCATCGGCCAGCACCACTTTGTCACGGGTAATCTGGATGCGGTTGGGGGTGCCATCAGGCGCAGCGCCCGCCGGCAGGACATCCAGCCGCACCACGGTGCCTTTGGGGCCTTTGATTTTGGATACCACATCATCCAGGCGCCAGCCGACCACATCTTCCATCGCGCCTTCACTGCCCTGCCCCACGGCGATAATCCGGTCACCGGCCTTGAGACGTTGATCGCGGTCGGCAGGCCCGCCGGCAATCACCTCCATGATGGTGACCATCTCATCACGCTTTTGCAGCTGCGCGCCGATGCCCTCCAGCGACAGCGACATCTGCTCGGTGAAACGCTCCGCCGAGCGCGGGTTGAAATAGCTGGTATGCGGGTCGATGGAGCCGGTATAGGCATTGAGCGCCATCTGGAATACGTCTTCGGCCTTCAACTCATTGAGGTTCTTGCCCTGGTTCTGATAGCGCTTGTCCAGCGTCTTGCGGATTTCGTCCGGTTTGCGCCCGGCAAGCTCCAAGCGCAGCCAGTCATAGCGCACCGACTGCTGCCACTGCTGCCGGAGCGCAGCCTCGTCCGCCCAGGGGATGTCCTTGCGGTCGTAGTCGTAACTGTCATTGCCAGTGAAATCGAAGATATCCTGATTGAGCAGGCTACGGGCGTATTCGGAACGCTCGGCAACGCGCTGCCGGTAGCGCTCGAACACCCGGTAAAGCGGGTTGTAATCGCCACTTTTCACCGCTTTGACCATCAGCGCGGGGCCATCACCAAAGCTCTGCACATCGGCAGCGGTCAAATACATGCGCAGCGGGTCGAGTGACTCCAGATAGCGCTTCCAGGCCTCAGCCCCCAGCTCGTCGTTCAAGGGTCTTGGCCGGTAGGCATAACGGCTGTCGGAAAGCAAGCCATGCACCAGCGCCGAAGTATCGCGCTGCTCAGCGCTGGTCACAAAAGCAGCCGGCAGGGCGGTGGCATGCTCGGCTCTCGCGCGTGATACGGGACTGTCGGCCATCGCCAACAGGGAAATCGGGGCGGCCAAGGCCAGTGCCAGCATGGAATGACGCAGATTCATCAATCAACTCGCTTGTGAAATCGTGATCCGGCTGCCATTGCCGGAAAATCTTGGACAGCGCAACAGTGCAACAAGTTGCAGGCAGCGCCAAGCCTGTTGGCGGCAAAGCTTAACCGGACGGCATGGCAAAGGGATGAACGGTCGGGGAAAACAGCTGTTGCAAATCATCAGGCTGCAACAAACGCCACTGGCCTTGCGGCAGTCCACCCAAATCCAGGCCGCCCACACGCTCACGATGCAGCGCCTGGACATGATTGCCGACAGCCGCAAACATGCGCCGCACCTGATGGTAGCGGCCTTCGTGCAGGGTCAGCCGCGCCTGCCGCGGGCTCAATACTTCCAGCGCAGCAGGCATCAGCGGTGTGGTTTCGCGCTCCAGCATCAGCCTGCCACTGGCAAAAATTCCGGCCTCATCGCCACGCAGGTCGCGGGCAAGTTCGGCCAGATAGATTTTTGGCAAATGCGATTTGGGCGAAATAATCCGGTGCAGCAGCTGCCCATCATCGGTAAACAGCAAAAGGCCACTGGTATCCCGATCCAGCCGGCCGACTGGCGAGAGCAGCGGGCTGCGCAGCCGGAATCGCTTGGGCAGCAAGTCATACACCAGTCGCCCCTGATCCTTGCTGGAGCAGGTATAGCCGCAGGGTTTGTGCAGCATCAGCATCAGGCCGGGCGCCGGGTCCAGCGCTTGCCCGTCGATGCGGATGTCATCATGCGCACGCACATCATCACCATACAGGCGCTCGCCCTGCGCATCAGTGACGCGACCATCAGCCAACAGCCCCAGTACTTCGCGGCGGCTGCCATAGCCCAGATTGGCCAGATAACGCAGCAGTTTGACCTTGCCGCTCACCGGCGCACCTGACGGCATTCAATCACCTTGTAACCCTGTGCGGCAGCCACCACCCGCAAGCTGGCAAAGCACTCGGACAGCAAGGCCTCGTACGGCAAATGCGCATTGGCGACCAGCCAGAAAGCGCCGTGTGCGGCCAGACGTTCGGCAGCGGCACGGATGAACGCCTGGCCGATCCCCGGCTGCGACGCCTTGCCGGTATCGTGAAACGGCGGATTGCTGACCACCAACTCGTATTGCGCACCGGCAGGCAGCCCCGCCGTCACGTCATGCCAGTGATAGACGATTTCAGTATTGTGCTGATGGCGGCGAAGATTGTGCTCGGCCAGCGCCAGCGCACGGGCATCAGCCTCGAATACATCCAGCGCGCGCAGGCCGGGATTCTTGCCAAGCACGGCATCGGCGAGAAACCCCCAGCCAGCGCCCAGATCCGCAGCACGCCCACTGATGCCTTGCGGCAGATGCTCGGCCAGCAGTGCGGAACCGGCATCCACCCGGTTCCAGGCGAACACCCCCGGGCGACTCTGAAAGCCGTCTTGAATCGGCCGCGGCGCATCGGCCTGACGCCAGGCCTGCAGCAGCTCGGCATCCAGCCGCGCCTCATCACAACGCGCCCAGAACACCCGGCAGTGATATTTGCCCAACTGGCCGTCGAGGCCGCCTGCAAGCTTTTTGAAGTCGCCTTCGATGGCCTTGGCGCCCTCATCATTGGCGACGCTGACCAGCACCAGACCGCCCGCTGTACAAGCATCAAAGGCTGATGCCAGCAGGCTGCGCGCCTCCTCTCGCTGCCGCGGTGGCAATACCAGCACCTGGGCAAAATCCTGCGCCTGCGGCATTTGTGGCCGCACCTCAAATCCAGCGCGGCCAAGAGCATCAGCCCAAGGCTTGAAAGGCTGCACGCATAACGGCCCTAGCGCCCGTATCGCCTGCAAGGCAGCGCCTTCACGGGCACGCAAGAACAGGGTATTGCCCTGGGCAAAGCTTACAAGCCGCTGCTGCCAGGGCAGTAACAGGGCATCGAGTGCCACGTCTTTTTTCATGGCTGGAATTTCTCAAGGCGGGCATAGAAAAACCCGTCCATATCGTCTTCTCCCGGCAGGCGCTGATGACCGTAGCCGGTATCGTGGCCAAAGCGTGCATCCAGCGGCAGCAGCCGGGCATCGGCGGTACGCGCCAGAAACGCGGCGATTTGCCCGGCGTTTTCGGCAGACAAAATCGAACAGGTGGCATACAACAGCACGCCACCGGGTGCGAGCAGCGGCCAAAGCGCGTCCAGCAACTGCGCTTGCAAGGCAACCAGACGCGGGATATCGTCCTCGCGGCGGTGCAACAAGATGTCCGGCTGGCGACGCACCACACCGGTCGCACTGCATGGCGCATCAATGATGATGACGCCAAAAGGCTCGCCATCCCACCAACTTGCCGGTGCGGTGGCATCTGCGGTGCGCGTCTCTATAGCCAGCCCGGTGCGCGCAAAGGTTTCTGCCATGCGGCGCACGCGGCTCGCATCCACATCCAGCGCCAGGAGCCGTGCCGCCGGGTAGCGTTCGGCCAGGTGCGCTGCCTTGCCGCCGGGCGCAGCGCAGGCATCCAGCACCCGGGGATTCGCATCCGGCTGCAACGCATCGAGCAGCCGCTGGGCGCTGCCATCCTGCACCGAGACTTCACCCTCGGCAAACCCCGGCAATGTTCCCACCGGCAGGGGCTGGGGCAGATAAACGGCATCGGCCAACGCATCCATCGGATGGTGTTCAATGCCTGCCATATGCAGCTTCTCGGCATAGGCCTGGCGGCTGATTTTTTGCCGGTTGATGCGCAGCCACATCGGCGGCGGCACGGCACTGGCAGCAAATATCGCTTCGGCCTGTTGCGGCCAATCCCTGCGAACACGCCCTGCCAACCAGCGCGGCCAGGCCGCATCAGCGCGTTTTGCAGGCAGAGGCTCGCGCAGGGCGCGGCGCAAAATGGCATTCACAAGGCCTGCCTGATGGGCGTATTTCAAACGCCGCGCGGCATCCACGGTCGCTGCCACTGCCGCATGTGCAGGCAACTTCATCACATCCAGCTGTGCAAAGCCGATATACAAAAGTGCGCGCAACAGGCCATCGCGCTTGCCGGGCGGGCGGGTCATCCAGCCGTTCAGGGCATCGGCATAACGGCCATGCTCACGCAAGGCCGCCAGCACTGCGGCCTCCACCAGTGCGCGGTCACGCGGATCGGCAAGCGTCGGCAGCTGGCTGGCCAATTCGGCTTTCAGCGAGCGCCCCTGATGCAGCACCGCATCCAGAATGCGGGCGGCGGCGGCGCGGCTTGCAACACCGTTATCAGCTTCAACGGGCATGTTGAGCCTTGCGGGCATTCAACCAGTCGGCGGCGGTAATGGGCCTGCCGCCTTCGCGTTGCAGGCGCAGGATGCGCAATGCGCCCTCGCCGGTCGCCACATCGATGCCATCGCGTGTGGCACGCATGATGCTGCCAGGCGCATGGCTGCCATCGCTTGCCACGGCCTGCGCCTCATGAATACGGGTACGCTCGCCCTCCAGCATGGCCTCGGCCACCGGCCAGGGGTTGAAAGCGCGCACTTTGCGTGCCAACTGCTCGGCTGGCTGCTGCCAATCCAGTCGCGCCTCGGCCTTGTCCAGCTTATGGGCATAACTCACGCCGTCTTCGTCCTGCACCCGGGCACTGGGCAGCAAGCCCACCCGCAGCAGCCCCAGGCCATCACGCAGCACTTGTGCGCCAAGCATCGCCAGCCGGTCATGCAGACTGCCGCCGGTATCGGTATCGCTGATGGCGGTATCCAGTTGCAGCATGACAGGCCCGGTATCCAGCCCTTTCTGCATGCGCATCAGGCAGACGCCGGTTTGCTTGTCGCCTGCCTCAATCGCCCGCTGGATGGGGGCGGCGCCGCGCCAGCGCGGCAGCAGCGAGGCGTGTACATTCCAGCAACCATGCACCGGAATATCCAGCACTGCCTGCGGCAGAATCAAGCCATAGGCCACCACCACCATCAAATCCGGCGCCAACTCGCGCAGCAAGGCCTGGGCTTCTGGGCTGCGCAATGTTGCTGGCTGATGCACCGGCACACCCGCCGCCAGCGCGGCCTGCTTGACTGGCGACATCTGCACGCCGCGACCACGTCCGGCGGGGCGGTCGGGCTGGGTGAACACCGCCAAAACCTCGGCTTTTTCACGCGCGGCATGAAAACAGGGGACGGCAAACTCGGGTGTACCCGCAAAAACGATTTTCATGCGTGGCTTTATGCGGCTTTCTTGAGCTTGGCGAGCTTTTTCTTGACCATCTCACGCTTGAGCGGCGAGAGGTAATCGACAAACAGCTTGCCTTCCAGATGATCCATCTCGTGCTGGATACACACGGCCAACAGGCCATCGGCCTCCATCTCGAAGGGCTGCCCATCGCGCCCCAGCGCACGCACACGAATCTGGTTGGCGCGGGTGACATCGGCAAAGATGCCCGGCACCGACAGGCAGCCCTCCTGATACACCTGCTCGCCATCGCGGGCGATGATTTCCGGGTTGATGAATACCAGCGGCGCATCATGCGCTTCGCTGACATCAATCACCATGAAGCGTTGATGCACATCCACCTGGCTTGCAGCAAGACCGATACCGGGCGCGGCATACATGGTTTCAAACATGTCATCGAGCAGAGCCTGGAACTTTTCGCCGACGACTTCGGCGGCCTCCACCGGAACGGCACGGGTGCGTAAACGGGGATCGGGGAACTCTAGAATGGGAAGCAAAGCCATATTTCAAACCTCGCGCCACACCTTGCGGGCAGCACTCAAAAAAGTCATCGGGATTGAACGCAATTCTAACGTGATACTTGTGAAATACCGCCAAATGTGGTCTAAATGCGCTTCAACTGGGGAAACTCTGGATACATCACAATGGCCGTCAAGCTCACCGATGCCGCACGCAAATTGCATACCGCCTTCATCACCGCGGCGCTTACCGCTGTTGCAGGTCTTGCCTTTGCGCAGGAATTTCGTGCAAATCACCCGGATACCTATGTCGTCCAGAAAGGTGACACCCTTTGGGATATCGCCGGGCGCTTTTTGCAAAAACCCTGGCTGTGGCCGGAAATCTGGCAGGCCAACCCGCAGGTCAAAAACCCGCATCTGATTTATCCGGGCGATGTACTGAGCCTTGCCTATCTCAACCGCGCCCAGCTACAGCCCGGCCCGCGCAATGAAGCGCCGATTACCGGCGTACCGCTGGAGCAGGTCGAAGCCTTCCTCAAAGACATGCGTATCTACGAGCAAATCGACGATTTGCCGTATGTCGTTGGCTTGGAAGAAGACCGGACACTCGCCACCCGCGGGCAGTCGGTCTATGTTCGCGGTTTGGGTGCCAATGCGCAGCCCGGGCAGCGCTTTGCAGTGATGCGCCCGGTACAGCTCTACACCATGGGCATGCGCCGCGGCAATAACGGCGCCCTGACCAATCGTGACCGGCTTGATCATACCGGCCGCCGCACCGACTATCCGGCCGATGATCGCACTTGGAATGAAATCATGCTCGCGCGCGGCGGCATGGAAAAGCTGGGGTATGAAATGCGGCGTGTCAATGCGGGTGTTATTACCCTGGGCGAAGTCGGCGGCATTGAAGCGGCCACGCTGAAGCTGGACGAGCAGAACTATGAGGTTCGCGTAGGCGACAAGCTGGTGCCGGTCGAATCGATTCCGTATGACCTGCAGTTCTTCCCGCACCCGCCCAAGAACCAATTCCCTTACCGCAAGGCACAAATTCTGGCCGTGGCCGATCGCAGCAATATCGCTGGCTCCCGCGATGTGGTCGCACTCTCGGTGGGCGCACGCGATGGCGTGGACAACGGCACGGTGTTCTCGATCTGGCGTGTAGGCAGCAATGTGGTCGATCGCGTACAAGTGCCGCGCCGCGACAGCGAGCTGGTCGGCAATGGCGGCAAGGTGCGCCTGCCTGATGAATTTGCAGGCCATGTGATGGTATTCCGCACCTTCGACAAAATCAGCTATGGTCTGGTGATGGACAGCGTCAAACCGGCTCACACCGGCTACGAACTCAAGCACCCGGATTCACCCTACTGATTTTGCGGAAGTTTCCGAAATGCTTGCAGGACGGCACCCAAGGGTGCCGTTTCTGTTTGTGCATAAAACTCACAGCATGTCCTGTGATAACGCCACCACTGCCTTGCTGCGACTGATTTTTGCCCAAGGTGCCAGCGCGCCCCGGCGGCTTTTGCTAGAGCGCTTTGCAGGCGATGCCGACAAGGCTGTGCATGCCGGCACCCATGTCTTGCAAGAAGCAGGTTTGAGCGCCGCACAAATCGCCCGGCTACGCAACCCGGACAAAACAACCCAAGCCCTGCTTGCACGCAGCCTGGCTTGGCTTAAGGCGCCAGACCATCATCTGCTCACCTTGGGCGATCCCGACTATCCACCCCTGTTGGCCCAGGCGCCCGACCCGCCACTGGCCTTGTTCATTGCAGGTGAGCCAGGTTATTTGTGGCAACCACAAATCGCCATCGTCGGTAGCCGTCACGCCAGCGCCGGTGGCCGCGACAATGCCCATGCCTTTGCCCGGCAACTGGCCTTGCAGGGTTTTGCCATCATCAGCGGTCTGGCCGCAGGCATTGACCGTGCTGCGCACGAGGGCGCACTGTCCTGCCATGACGGCGTGACATTGGCCGTGCTCGGCTGCGGCATCGATACCGCCTACCCGCGCAGCCATGGCGCATTGATGCAGGTCATTTCCGAACGCGGTGCGGTTATCAGCGAATACCCGCCCGGCACGCCGCCGCTACAGCACAATTTCCCGGCACGCAACCGCATCGTGGCCGCACTTTCGGCAGGCACCTTGGTGGTGGAGGCGGCCGAACGCTCGGGCGCGCTGATTACCGCACGCCTGGCCGCAGAGGCAGGCCGCGAAGTATTTGCCCTGCCTGGCTCGATTCATAACCCGATGGCACGCGGCTGTCACCATTTGCTGCGCAATGGCGCCACGCTGGTCACCTGCCCGGAAGACATCAGCAGTGCCGTTTCGCCCATATTGCAGCATCTGGGGCAGGTGCTGCGAGCCCGGCTGGCTGACGAAAAGGAGACCAACCCAACGCCCGGCACCGGATTGTCCGCCCAGCAGCAAAGCCTCTTGCAGGCGATTGGCCATGATCCAGTGACGCTGGACACGCTGGTTGAACGCAGCGCACAGCCGCTTGCCGAACTTGCACCACTTTTGCTGACGCTGGAGCTCGAAGGCCATATCCGGGTGGAGCATGGCCGCTATACCCGCAGCCATTGAGGCCGCAAGCCAGAATCAACCCAGCAACACCGGCAAGGGTCGGGTACGGTCAAGTCCCAACCCATAACGCAGGCTTTGGGCAATGCGCCGGGCATGCTGATACAGCACATCGGCCTTGGCCTCGCCCAGCTCCTGTTGTGCGGTCTGCTGCCAAAGTGCCAGCCAATGACCAAAGTGCGCATCAATAATCGGCCATGCGCGATGAACCGCCATCGGGTTGCCGCGATATTCGCGTGTCCCCAATGCCACTGACGACCAGAACCGTACCAGCATCGCCTTGTGTGCCGGCCAGTCATGCACGGCATCATTGAAGATTGGCCCGATGACCGCATCGGCCTGCACGCGGTCATAAAACACATCGACCAAACGCACGATGTCATCGCGCACCAGACCTGCGGGATTGTCACGCTCACGCATGCTCATCTGCTCTTTGCACTTTCAACAAGGAAACCGCGAAGCCGCCAATCAGCAATACTGCCACGATCAGCACGGCCCACAGCAACAACCGCTTATTATCCCGTGGCACGCTCAGGGCATTGCTGTCGGCAATCTCGCCCTCACCGCTGACTTCGGCCATCGCAGGCCGCCACTTGGCACCGTAACTGTTGCGCATCTGCGCCAGCACATCCGCAATTGGCGCATCCTGACGCCTCTGCGTGGCACTGCCTGCCACCAACCGATACGGCGGTTTGCCTGCGGCAACGAATATCAGCACTTCAGGCCGCCAGCCCAATTGCAGCTGCGGTACATCATGCAGCGGCCTGTCGGTTCTCAGTCGCCAGTAACGCTGTCGCACCGGCGCCAACTGCTCAGCGCTTGAGCGCGCCGCCTCACCCAGCTGATATTGCATCCATGGCCCGGCACGGTGCTGCCAAGGCTGCTGCGGGTCATCCCGGCTTTCAAGATAGAAGCGCGCCACTGTGCTGCCTGGCAAGATCACATCCACCCGGTCAAATGGCTGGCGCCCATCCACCTCGAACTCGAAACTGAGCCGATCCTGGTCTGGCCTGCCCTGATAGCGCTGCCATGCGCGCTCGGGCTCGATATGCGCCGCAGGCAGTTCTGCGATGACTGCCTGCAAAGGCGCTTTGGCGCCCTGCAAGGTCAAACGCAGATAACGTGCCTGCCCCACCAGTGCAATCCGGGTTTGCAGCATGCGCGCATCCCCTTGCTGAAGCTGCAATATCGCGCTTTTCTCATGCAGTATCCACCAGTTCTTGAGGTCGTCACTGCCTTCTACCCGCATGCTGGCGCTGAACTGTGCCTGCGGTGCGAACTGCAACTGCAAGGCGTCGGCCTTGACCGGCAGGGGACTCATATCCACCAGCCAGCTATCGCCATCCTCGCCCATCGTCCTGATCTCCCGGGTTTGGACACGCAATAGCTGACCGTTTTCATCGCGTTCACTGATCATGTCCAGCGTGGCCGCGGGCGTTTTGGGCAATGCAAACCAGCGCAGTGGCTGCTGCACTGGCGCCTGCGCTGTCGGCGCATCGGCGGCAAACAACATCGCCGGCACCGGCCGACCTTCGGCATCGATTACATCCACATCTCGCAGTGCAATGTCCTCGGCATGGCGATATACCGCCTCGCCCAGCTCAATGCGATAGGCTTTGGCCTCGCCATCATTGCTTGTAATTGGCCATTGCCGCAGCCAGCCAGCCGCACCAGTCAGCAGCAGCAGCCATGGCAGCAGCCAAAGTGTTTTGTTGCGTTTCATGCGGTAGCCTCCTTGGGTTCGCGGGGCGGCGCGGGCGCGAAATATCCCACCACCGTACACAGCAGGCCATAGGCGATAAACGAGCCGATACCGAGCAGGTTGCCCAGATGCTGGCGGTCAACCAACAACAATTTGAGCAACACCAGCCCCATCAACAGGGCGCCCATCAGCCATAGGCCGCGATGGCCGCGGCGCGAGCCAGCCACCCAGGCCGCCATGCCCATCACGCTCCAGAGCACGGTCAGGCTGGTTTGCGCCAGCGAGAAGCGGAACATCTGCATGCCCCATGGCAAGCCCCCCCAGTGATAGGTACTGCGCAAGACCATCTGGCTCACCCAAAGCAATGCCAGTGCGGCCAACAGTCCCCAACGATACTGTCCCAGCGCCTTGCTCCATGCAGTACGCCGTTGCCAGTCCAGCAACAGTGCCAGTATCAGCAATTGCATCAGCTCCAGCGGATTGAATATCGGCAACCACGGCAGCGGTGCGACATCGCCGGGTTTCCACAGGCTGCCAAAGACCATGACCGCAAGCCACAACCCGTACCCCCAGGCCAACCACGGTAGCGCAGGCGCAAAGCGTTCACCCAAAGGCATCTGCATAAATTTCGGCCGCCGCAAGTTAAGCCATAGCGCCGCAGCCCATGGCAGGCAGAGCAGCGCCAGCCACCAGCTTGAGCCCAGCCAGATCGGTTTGCCAAAACTATCTGCCAGCACCGACAAGGCCAGCGGCCAGATCAGCCACCAGATACCTTGCGTCCACAGCGCAAGCACCCCGGCATGGCTGCGCAGGCAAACCAGACTGCGCCAGCCCAGTGCCGCAAATATCGCCCAGGCGCCAAGCGCAAAGGCGTCCCCCCATATCCCACCCGGGGACTCCAGCCATGCCCAAAGCAGGCCAACACCCATTGCCAACAGGCTGGTCAAGGCCAATATCAACATCTGTCCGTTTGTCTTGCGCAATGCTTCAGCAGCCAGCCAACCGGTTACGGCAGCCAGCATCAGTATCCATTCCGGCCATTGATACGAAGGCGCAAAGCGGAAGATTTCGTCCAGCCAAAGCCCAACCCAGCACAGTAGTCCCCAAGCATACATTGCACTCGCAAGCCGCTGCCTGCGATGCCGCCACAGCAGCCAGGTACTGGCAAAGCCCATCAAGGCCAGCAGCAAGGCACTGATTGCCAAACCATTCAATACGGGCACAAGTACAGGCAGCCGTTGTTCGGCAACCTCGGCAACAAACCATGCGCGCTCATAGCGCGCACGCGCGAGCAGATGTGCAAAACCTGCCACAAGCTGCAATCCAATCCCTGACCATAGCGGCAATGCACGCTGATGCCGCAGGCCAAACCAGACCAGCAATGCACCTTCTACCGCCAACAAGGCTCCGGTAACCTTGGCCGAGAACGCCAAGGGGATGGCCAATGTGACGAATCCCACCGCCATCAATACATAGGCATCGAACAGCACCCGGTAACGCACTCGGCTACGCAGCCAGGCACCCAGCACGGTATAAATCGCTGCCACGGCGACAGCCACAAAAGCCAGCTGCATCCGATTACCGGACATCAGCCCCGCCTGCAATGCGAACGCGATCAGTGGTGTGGCAAACAGCAAAGCAGCATTGATGAGCTCACCCCGACCCGGCACTTGCTTGCGGGCATGCAGCAATGGCATCAGCAGGTACAGCACAAAGAACAGTGCCAGGAACAACTGCGCACTGGCATAGAACTGTGGCTTATAGGCCAGCACACCCCAAAGCACGCCGATGCCCCAGGTAAATACGAAGCCCAGCAGCATCAATACCCGCCAGGGCTTTAGCCAGACCACGCCAAAAATCGCCAGATTGAGGAGGGCGTAATAGGTAAACAAGGCCACATGATTGCCGCTCCCCGAAGACAGCCAGAGCGGCGCGCAGAAGCCTGCCAGCGTTGCCAGAATCGCCAGCGTGCGCGAGTCCTGCAAAACCGCCAAAACCCCGGCGGCGGCAATCAGCGCCACACTGAATGCAAACGCCATACCCAGCGGCAACACCGCATACATCTTGCTGGCAGCAAAAATGGTCAGCAGCAGGGCGCCAATCGCTCCTCCTTGCAAAGCCAGCGCAAACTGCGGCCTGCGAACACGCTGCAACCAACCAAACACCACAGCAGCGCTCGCCGCTGCGGCTACCCCGGCAAGACGCAGTTCGATGGACAATTGCACCCAACCCTGCTGGCCGGCATAGCGCAGCAAAGCCACCACCCCGGCCAGCATCACCAGCATGCCGACCTTGACCGGCAAATTGCCGCGGGTGAACCAATCCTTGATGCCGCCCAATAACTTTTCTGCCACGCCCGGGACAGGTGCGGCAGCCTGTGGGGCAGGACGTAGCGGTGGCGGTGCAGGTATCGGTGTGGCTGCCGGTACGGCCGGGACAACCTCAAGAGGCGGAGGCACGACCGTCGCCCCAATGGCCGCAGTTTCACGGGCAAAAACCGCAGGCGGCGCATCATCTGTTTCGGTTATCGCATCCACCCAGACATCAGCCGGTATCGGCGAGCCTTCAGCCTGTGGCAGCGGTTCTGTCACAGCCTCTGGCGATACCTCGCCCGGCGGCCAATGCGCCTGAAGCTCGGCAAGCTGCTGCTCCACATCAATCAACCTGCGTCTCAAGCCACTGATCCAGACCAGCGTGACGATCAACAGCACCGGCATACTGAATATGGCCAGCACCAGGAAAATCAGCCATGCCTCCATCACTCACCCCTGATTTATTTACAGCCGCACACTAGCGCGCCACATGGGGCACAGACAAGAGAAAGCCCCGCGATGCGGGGCTTCTCTATCCATGCGCCGCTTACTTGGCAGCCACGACTTTTGCCATTTCCAGGCATTTGTTGCTGTAGCCCCATTCGTTGTCGTACCAGCTCACCAGCTTGACGAAGGTGTCATCGAGCTGGATACCGGCACCGGCATCAAAAATGGAGGTGCGCGCATCGCCACGGAAATCGGTAGCAACCACGCTGTCTTCGGTATAGCCGAGCACGCCCTTGAGCGCGCCCTGGCTCTGCACACGCATTTCTGCCTTGATTTCGTCATAGCTGGCCGGCTTGTCCAGTTCCACGGTCAAGTCCACCACCGAGACATTGCTGGTCGGCACGCGGAAGGCCATGCCGGTGAGCTTGCCCTTGAGTTCGGGCAGCACCACGCCCACCGCCTTGGCAGCACCGGTGCTGGAGGGAATGATGTTTTCCAGAATGCCGCGCCCACCGCGCCAGTCCTTGCTGGAAGGCCCGTCCACAGTCTTTTGCGTGGCAGTGGCGGCGTGCACGGTGGTCATCAGACCGCGTTTGATGCCCCACTTGTCATTGAGCACCTTGGCGATCGGCGCCAGGCAGTTGGTGGTGCAGGAAGCATTGGAGATGATGGCCTGACCGGCATAGGTCTGGTGATTGACGCCATACACGAACATCGGCGTATCGTCCTTGGACGGTGCCGACATGATGACCTTCTTGGCGCCGGCGTCGATATGCTTTTGCGCGCCCTCCTTGGTGAGGAAAATGCCGGTGGACTCGATGACCACATCAGCGCCGACTTCGTCCCACTTCAGATTGGCCGGGTCTTTTTCCTGGGTCAGGCGAATCTTCTGGCCGTCGATGATGAGGGTATTGCCCTCGACCTTCAGTTCGCGGTCAAAACGGCCATGCACGCTGTCGTACTTCAGCATGTAAGCCAGATATTCCGGCTCCAGCAGGTCATTGATTCCGACGATTTCGATTTCACCGGCAAAGTTCTGGAATGCCGAGCGCAGCACATTGCGACCAATACGGCCAAACCCGTTGATACCGACCTTGATAGCCATTGAATTACTCCTGGTTAGAGGGCTGGGAAAGACATGAGAGTTTAGCAAATTCACACTTGTTTCCCCGCCATTCAGCTAACTGCCACCATGATTTAACGGATTTTTGATTTTCATCAAACCGAGCTGCGAAACTTTCGGCAGCATGTCCCCATTCACTTTTCCACCATTCATCAGGAGAAACATGATGATTCGCAAAATTGCACCGCTGGCAGCCGCTGCTGCTCTCTTCATGGCTGCCCCGGCCTTCGCCCAGTCCAAGGGTGATTTCACCGTGGGCTTCGGTGTCCACCAGGTTGCCCCGAAGTCCAACAATGGCAAGCTGATCAACAACAGTGTCGCCGTGGATGTCGGCAACAGCCTGCGCCCGACCATTACCGGTGAATACTTCGTCGCCGACAACCTGGGCGTGGAAATCATTGCCGCCCTGCCGTTCAGCCACGAAATCAGCTTGGCTGGCGTGCGTGCTGGCAGCACCAAGCACCTGCCGCCGACCCTGAGCCTGCAGTACCACTTCGGTGCCACCGATGCCAAGGTCAAGCCGTTCCTCGGCGCCGGCGTCAACTACACCTATTTCTATGGTGAAGGCCTGGACAATGGCGCCAAGCTGGACCTGAAGAACTCTTGGGGTGCGGCTGCCCACGCTGGCATCGACTTTGCACTGCATGAGCGCGGTGCCTTCCGCGTCGATGTCCGTTGGATTGACATCGACAGCAAGGTTCGCGTCGGTGGTGCCAATGTGGGTACCGTCAACATCGACCCGCTGGTGTATGGCGCTTCCTACGTGCTGAAGTTCTAATCGAACTGCCATCCATCACGAAAAGGCCATGCCACGACGGCATGGCCTTTTTCATTGCCGCAAAGCTCAGCAGCGTTGCTCGGCCTGATTGCAATGCGTTGCCAGCGCGGCCTGCACTGCCGCTTCCGTGCTCTTCATCCCGGCCTTGCGACCAAACTCAAGTGCAGCGGCATGCGCCTGACCCTCGTTCAATGCCGCCATCAGCGCCAACAGGCCACCCGCGCGATTGGCGCTACCGCAGTGCAGCAGCACCGGGCCATCGGCATCTTGCAACAGCTGCTGCAGGCGCGCGGCATTGTCGGCATTGATGGCGCTGCCATCTGCAATCGGCAGCTCCAGATACTTCATCCCGGCAGCGGTGACTTCCGCCCGCTCATCACGCCCGGCCAGCTCATCGGGGCCGCGCATATTCACCACGGTGGTGATGCCGCTGGCGGCAAATACCTGCCAGTCTTGCTGGGCTGGCTGGCCTGCGCTGTAAACGCCCTGGCGCGGGTTGAATACCGGAATGCTCACATTCATGACGCTCTGCCCTTGATGAATAACGACAGGCGTAGCCGCCTGCTCACGCTTGGGAGGCTCAGCACAGGCTGCCAGCGTCAACAAGGCCAAGGCCGACAGGCCAAACCGGATTGAATTTTTCACACATTTCTCCTCAGTTGGGAATGACAGACTCAAAGGGGACTTCTACCCATAGTGCACCACGCAAATCACCTGCTTCAAAACCTGTAGCGCTATCTTCAGGGTAATTTCTCGCCAAGGCGTCTCGAACTGGCTCGGCCAGTTGTTTTCCGTGACAGGCAAGACAGGCCGGCTGAACTTCGATGGCTTTCATCATGCGCAGGGCAATGCCTTCGGACAGTTGCTCGGCACTGCTATAGACCAGCTCAGACACCGGTGTGGATGCCGCACGCGCTTGAAAGTCGGCCAGCACCTCGGCCTGCCAACCTTCAATGGCATTGGCCCGATTGCGCACCTTGCCCGCGACCGGGATACGGCCAATTGCCACCCCATGCTCATCCGCCACGGCCGCCGCGATGACCGGCGCCTGTGTCTTGCAAAAATCAATCGCCGCAACCGGGCCTTCGGCACCCATTTTTTGTTTCAGTGCACTCTGCAACCGCTCGGAGAACGCCCTGGCCGCCTGTTGCGCACGCTGCCTGGCCGCTTCATCAACTTGCTCTGGCGAGGGTTCCACATTTTGCATTGCCTCTGCAGTAGTCGTTTTCTCCACCTGACAACCCGCCAGTACCGGCAGCAGCAGCCATCCTGCCCATGATTTCATCGCAACACCTTGTATAAGAAAAATCTTAATTAAGTGTATCATCTGCCCTACATGCCAACGAGGAAATCCCATGTCCATGACTGCTGCCGAGCTGGTCGCCCAAGCCAAACTGCGTATTCGTGAAATCTCGCCTGCCGATTTTCACGGTGACAAGACAGCCGCACTGCTGATTGATGTGCGCGAGCCGGCCGAATTTGCTGCCGGTCATCTTCAAGGCGCCGTCAATATCCCGCGCGGCGTGTTGGAGTTCCAGATCGATGCCCATCCTGCCGCCCGGCGCGATGCCAAAATCGTGCTGTATTGCCGCACTGGCGGACGCGCTGCCCTTGCCGCCGACAGCCTGCAACAGCTTGGTTTTACCGATGTGCATTCGATAAGCGGCGGCTTCGAGGGCTGGACTTGGGCCAAGCTACCGACTGTCCTGCCATGACGACAGCGGGTGAAGCACCGATACAGGCGCATGTGGGCGAGGCCACGGCGCTTCTGAAAGCGCTGGCCAATGAAAACCGCCTGATGCTGCTTTGCAAACTGGTGGAGGGCGAGCAGTCCGTGGGACAGCTCAATCGCGGCATTGACTTGAGCCAGTCTGCGCTTTCCCAGCACCTGGCCGTGCTGCGCAGCGAAGGCCTGGTCACCACCCGGCGCCAGGCGCAGACCATCTACTACGCACTGGTCGATGGCCCGGCCCGGCAGGTTCTTGACACCTTGCATGGCATTTATTGCAGCCCCCAATCTTCCGACTGATCCTGATGCATCCCCAAGTACACCCGTTTTTTCATGACGATAGCAATACTTGGAGCTATATCGTCAGCGACCCTGCCAGCGGGCAGGCCGCCATCATCGACAGCGTGCTGGACTTTGATTTCAAATCCGGCCGCACCGCCAGCACAAGCGCAGAGAAATTGCTGGCGCATATCGCCCAGCATCAGCTACAGGTGCAGTGGCTACTGGAAACCCATGCCCATGCCGACCACCTTTCTGCCGCCCATTGGCTGAAAACCCGGCATTTTCCGCAGGCCAAAATCGCCATAGGCGAAGGCATCAGGCGAGTACAGAAAACCTTTCGGCCGATATTCAATCTGGGTGAGCATTTCCCGGTGGATGGCTCGCAGTTTGACCATTTGTTTGCCGCAGGCGAGCGCTTTGCCATCGGTGCGCTACAGGCCGAAGTCATCCCGGTACCGGGACATACCAATGACAGCAATGCCTTCCTGATTGGCGATGCGCTGTTTGTCGGCGACTCGCTGTTCATGCCCGATGGCGGCACTGCGCGCTGCGATTTTCCCGGCGGCGATGCGGCCACCCTGTATCGCTCCATCCAGCGGCTCTATGCCCTGCCCGATGCCACCCGGGTATTTGTCTGTCATGACTATGCCCCTGGCGGACGCGAGTATCTGTGTGAAACCAGCATCGGCGCACAGAAGCACGGCAATATCCATGTTCGCGCCGGGATCAGCGAGGCGGAATTCGTCGGCATGCGTACCGCCCGTGACGCCACCCTGGCGATGCCGCAACTGATCCTGCCCTCGGTACAGGTCAACATCCGCGCCGGCGCCCTGCCCGAGGCAGAAGCCAATGGCGTGCGCTATCTGAAAATCCCCCTGGATACCCTGTAACTCTCTATCAAGGTGAAATCATGGTGACTTCTTTCACGCCCTGGTCTGCACTGCTCGGTGGCGCATTGATTGGACTGGCCGCACTGCTATTGCTGGCCGGCATCGGACGCATCGCCGGCATCAGCGGCATCCTCAACAACGCACTGGAAAACCGTGAAGGTCGCGGCTGGCGAGTGCTGTTCTTGCTTGGACTTATCATCGGTGTGGCGCTGCCCGCATTGCTGGGTCAGGTGCAATATCAGCCCTCTCCGGCCAATTGGCCCTTGCTGATTCTGGCCGGCCTACTGGTCGGCTTTGGCACCCGCCTTGGCAATGGTTGCACCAGCGGCCATGGCATCTGCGGGCTGGCGCGGCTGTCCCCACGCTCACTCATCGCCGTGCTTGTCTTTATGGGCGCAGGCTTTATCAGCGTGTATCTACTGCGCCATGTCCTGCAAGGAGGCTGGTCATGACACAGCTCATCGCCCTCATCGCTGGCCTGCTGTTTGGCCTTGGTCTTGCCATTTCCGGCATGGCCAATCCCTATAAAGTGCAGAATTTCCTCGACCTGGCCGGTCATTGGGATCCATCACTGGCCTTGGTGATGGCTGGCGCGCTCGCCATCACCACCCCCGGCTTTTGGTTGCTGCGCCGCCGCCAACGCGCCTTGAATGGCGATGTCATGCCCGCACCCGCCCGCAGCCAAATCAGCAAGCCGCTCATCATTGGCAGCGCCTTGTTCGGCATCGGCTGGGGCTTTGCGGGCTATTGCCCGGGGCCTGCGATCGGCAATCTGGCCTTTGTCTTGCAGGACGCGCTACAGCTCCTCGGCGGCAATACCAGCAGCTTCAGCAGCCTCCATATCCTGTACTTCATCATCGCCATGCTGGCAGGCTCGCAACTGGCACGCCTTATCGGCACAGGCAAGACTTAAAAATCTATTCAAAGCCTGATGGATTGCACTACAAGCAACATCTTCAGAACAGACGGTTGACGGGTAGACAGCAGGCATCGCCGTTCGGCAACTCATCACCTGTGCGATAGATAGCTCCCGTTGCGCTTGGCCTTGCCCAAACCCCATATCAAGCCCGCCCAAACGAAACGAGCCGCACGCGGCGGCTCGTTTCAGGCGGGATTGAGTCAGGCTCAAAGCGTGCTGGCTGTGTCCAGCACGCCTTCCACGGTAAAGCCGTAATGCTTGAACAATTCGCCCGCCGGCGCGGAAGCGCCAAACTCACGCATGCCAATCACCCGGCCTTGCAGGCCGACGTACTTGTGCCAGTAGTCGGCAGTACCGGCCTCGATGGCGATACGCCGGGTGCAGGCTGCGGGCAGCACTTCTTCACGGTATTCGGCGCTCTGGCGCTCGAACACTTCCACGCAGGGCATCGATACCACGCGCACGCCATCGCCCAGTTTTTCTGCCGCCTGCATGGCCAGCGCCACCTCCGAGCCGGTGGCAATCAGGATCAACTCCGGCGTGCCGACGCTGTCTTTCAGCACATAGCCACCGCGGAAGATATTGGCGAACTGCGCTTCATCACGCGGCTGATGCGGCAGGTTCTGGCGGCTGAACACCAGACACGAAGGCCCATCCTGGCGCTCGATGGCGCTGAACCAAGCAGCCGCCGATTCCACCGCATCGCAGGGACGCCAGACATCGTTATTGGGGATATAGCGCAGGCTGGCGACATGCTCGACAGGTTGATGAGTCGGGCCGTCTTCCCCAAGACCAATCGAGTCGTGGGTATAGACGTGAATCACCCGCAGCCCCATCAGCGCGCTCATGCGGATGGCATTGCGGGCATAGTCGCTGAACACCAGGAAGGTGGCGTCATAGGGGATGAAGCCGCCATGCAGCGCCAACCCATTGCTGATTGCGCTCATGCCGAATTCGCGCACGCCGTAATACACATAATTGCCGCCGCCTTCAGCGCCATTGGCATCGCGGCTGCCGCTCCACAGGGTGAGGTTGGAATGGGCAAGATCCGCCGAGCCGCCGATGAGTTCGGGCAGCAGCGGCGCAAAGGCTTCAATCGCCATCTGCGAGGCCTTGCGACTGGCGACTACCGGGCCTTCGGCCTGCAATCGCTGCATATACGCCATGGCCTTGGTTCCCCATTCTCCGGCAGCGATTTCGCCATGCATCCGGCGCAGGAACTCGGCCGCCAGCTCAGGATACGCTGCCTGATAGGCGTCAAAACGTGCCTGCCAATCGGCTTCGGCCTGCTGCCCGGCCGCGCGGGCATCCCAGGCAGCGCGAATGTCCTGCGGAATTTCAAACTCGCCATACGGCCATTGCAGCGCCTCACGGGTCAGGCGGCTTTCATCCGCACCCAGCGGCGCACCGTGAACCGATTCTTTGCCCTCCTTGTTGGGCGAGCCATAGCCAATCACCGTGCGGCAGCAAATCAGCACCGGCTTGTCGCTGGATTTTTTCGCAGTCTGGATGGCGGTTTCGATTTCCACCGGGTCATGGCCGTTGACATTGCGAATCACCTGCCAGCCATAGGACTCAAAGCGCGCCGGGGTATCGTCGGTAAACCAGCCCTGCACATTGCCATCAATGCTGATGCGGTTGTCATCCCAGAACGCCACCAGCTTGCCCAGCTTCCAAGTGCCAGCCAGCGAGGCCGCCTCATGGCTGATGCCTTCCATCAGGCAGCCATCCCCCAGGAACACCCAGGTGCGGTGGTCAACGATTTCATGGCCTTCACGGTTGAACTCGCGCGCCAGGAGCTTTTCGGCCAGCGCCAGCCCCACGGCATTGGCAAAGCCCTGCCCCAACGGGCCGGTGGTGGTTTCAACGCCCGGGGTGATGAAATTTTCCGGATGCCCCGGAGTCTTGGAGCCGAACTGGCGGAAATTTTTCAGCTCTTGCAGCGGCAAGTCATAGCCTGCCAGATGCAGCAGCGCATATTGCAGCATTGAGCCATGACCATTGGAAAGCACGAAGCGGTCGCGGTTCAGCCAGCCGGGGTTGCCCGGATTGTGGCGCAAATGGTCGCGCCAGAGCACTTCGGCAATATCAGCCATGCCCATCGGCATGCCGGGATGACCGGAGTTGGCGGCATTGACCGCATCAATGGCAAGAAAACGGATGGCGTTGGCAAGAGCTTGGCGGCTGGGCTGCGTCATGACAAAGAGTTTGGGATTGACCCGCAATTCGGGGGCGCTATTGTCCCATGTCAGGCGCAGCCGTGCTTGCGCTTGGCGCCTCAAAACACCATTACCAGCGCATCAAACCTTGTAGCCCGTATGGATGGCGACGATGCCGGCGGAGAGGTTGCGGTAGCCGACGCGGGCAAAGCCTGCCGCCTGCATCATGGCTTTGAGCGCTTCCTGCGGCGGGTGTTTGCGGATGGACTCGGCCAGATACTGATAGCTATCGGCATCATTGGCAAAGAGTTTGCCAAGGCGCGGCAGCACCTTGAAGGAGTGGAAGTCGTAAATCGGCCGGAACCATTCGGCGGTGACTTCGGAAAACTCCAGCACCCGCGCCTGGCCGCCGACTTTCAGCACGCGCTGCATTTCCCGTAGTGCAGCGTCCTTGTCGGTGACATTGCGCAGCCCAAAAGCGATGGTCACCAGGTCAAAGCTGGCATCGGGAAACGGCAGTTTCTCGGCATTGCATTGCACGTATTCAAAGCCACGCACCTGACCGCGATTGGTCATGCGCTCGCGCCCGACTTTCAGCATCGAGGCATTGATATCGCCCAGTATCAGGCTGCCGGCATCGCCCACGCGCGGCTTCAGAAGGGTGGCGATATCGCCGGTACCGCCGGCCAAATCCAGCACCCGGTCACCGGGGCGCACCTGACAGGTGGCAACGAAATAGCGCTTCCAGAGCCGATGGATGCCAAGCGACATCAAATCATTCATCAGGTCGTAATTGCCCGCCACCGAGGAAAACACCTCGGCCACCAGTTTTTGCTTCTCGCCCACCGGCACGTCGCGGAAGCCAAAGTGGGTGGTGCTTTTGTCGTATTCGCTCATTGAACAGCTCCGCCGCCCCAGCAGCCGGGGCGGTTTCTGAAACCTTGCGGCTTATTTCTTCTTGGGGATGTACAGGTCGGTAATGGTGCCTTCGTACACTTCCGAAGCCATGCCGACCGACTCGCCGAGGGTCGGATGCGGGTGGATGGTATGGCCGATATCCGCCGCTTCGCAGCCCATTTCGATGGCAAGGGCGACTTCGGAAATCAGCTCGCCCGCATGCGGGCCGACGATGCCGCCACCAATCACCCGATGAGTGGCTTCATCGAAAATCAGCTTGGTGAAGCCTTCGGTGCGGCCAAGGCCAATGGCGCGACCGCTGGCTGCCCAGGGGAACTTGCCCACGCCCACCTTGAGGCCTCTTTCTTTCGCCTCGGCCTCGGTGACGCCGACCCAGGCGATTTCCGGGTCGGTATAGGCCACGCCCGGAATCACCCGCGCTACCCATTCTTTCTTCTCGCCCGCGGCCACTTCTGCTGCCAGCTTGCCTTCGTGGGTGGCCTTGTGCGCCAGCATCGGCTGCCCGACCAAATCACCGATGGCAAAGATATGCGGTACATTGGTGCGCATCTGCGCATCCACAGCAATCAGGCCGCGCTCGCTCACCTGGACACCGGCCTTGTCGGCATCGAGCTTGCCGCCATTGGCACTGCGCCCCACCGCCACCAGCACGCGGTCATACAGGGTGGTCTGCGGCTGGCTTGCGCCTTCAAACATGCATTCGATGCCTTTCTTGCCTGCCTTGGCCTCGACGACCTTGGTGCCCAGATGCACGGCCACACCCTGTGCCTTGAGGCGTGCTGCCAGCGGTTTGACCAAATCGGCATCGGCGCCCGGCACCAATTGCGGCCCCAGTTCAACCACGGTGACTTCACTGCCAAGGCCGCGATAGACCGTGGCCATTTCAAGGCCAATGATGCCGCCGCCGACCACCAGCAATTTGCCCGGCACGTCCGCCAGCGCCAGCGCATCGGTGGAGTCCATCACCCGCTCATCGTCCCAGGGGAAGCCCGGCAGCTTCACCGCCTGCGAACCTGCGGCGATGATGCACTGCTGGAATTTGAGGATTTGCGTCTTGCCGCCGTTTTCGATGGCAAGCTCGTTGGGCGAGAGGAACTTCGCCGTACCTTCCACGGTGCGCACCTTGCGCTGTTTGGCCATGCCCGCCAACCCCTTGGTGAGCTGGCCGACGACTTTTTCCTTGTAGGCGCGCAGGCCGTCGATGTCAATTTTCGGCTTGGCGAAATGCACGCCAAAATCACTGGCATGGGCAGCAGCATCAATGACTTCTGCCGCGTGCAGCAGGGCTTTGGAAGGGATGCAGCCGACATTCAGGCACACCCCACCCAGGGTCGGATAGCGCTCCACCAGCACTGTATCCAACCCGAGGTCGGCGGCGCGGAAGGCCGCCGTGTAGCCGCCGGGGCCTGCACCAATCACCACCATCTGGCATTCGATATCGGCCTGTTGGCCGCTGGCCGCGGCCGCTTGCGGCGCCGGAGTTGCGGCAGCCTGCGGAGCAGCGGCAGGGGCGGGCTTGGCGACTTGGGCAGTCGCGCCTTGGGCGCCAGCTTCGGCATCAATCACCGCCACCACACTGCCTTCGGAGAGCGTATCGCCAAGCTTCACCTTCACTTCCACCACGGTACCGGCCACGCTCGATGGCACTTCCATGGTGGCCTTGTCCGATTCGAGCGTGATCAGCCCCTGATCCTTGGCCACCACATCACCGGGCTTGACAAGTATTTCTATCACCGGCACATCGGCATGACCGCCAATATCGGGCACGTTCACTGCAATCTTGGCCATCGTTATTTCTCCGTATATTGATCCAGGTTCTCGGGGCTTTCCGCATCGCTTTCGACCAGCCCAAGTTCCGCATCCATCCGCGCATCATTACGCGAAAGTTGCGCGCGCTCCTCATCGCTTAATTCATGTCTGTGCGGCCGGCGCGGATGCAGCGGCTCGCCCGCCCCCCGCAATACTTTCAAGGCGTCCTCGCCTTCAAGGCCAAACAGGCTGCGGATATTGAGATCGCGCTGCGGGAAGGGAATTTCGATACCGTATTTCTTCAAGGCGGTATCGAGCTCCCAAAGGTAGGCTGCGCGCACGCCCAGATTGCGCCGCGCGCCCTCATCGGTCAGCCATACGGCAAGAATGAAGTCCACGCTGCTGTCGCCAAAGTTCACCAGCCATACCTGCGGTGCCTTCGGCCCTTCCATGCTGAGCGTGAACGGCACTTGTGCAGCAGCTTCCAAGGCGGCCTTCTTCACCAGCTCCTTGTCCACCCCGTAGGCCACACCAAATGGCACGCGGATGCGACGATTGAGCGACTGGTAAGTCCAGTTGGTCACCCGGCCGCTGACGAACTCGGAATTCGGCACCAGAATGTCGATATTGTCATTGGTGGTGATGCGCGTGGAGCGGATGTTGATGGCCTTGACCACGCCGCGCACATCGTTGTCAATCTGGACGAAATCGCCCACCTTCAGCGAGCGGTCGAACAGCAGAATCAGACCGGACACGAAGTTGTTGAAGATTTGCTGCAGACCAAAGCCAAGACCCACACCCAGGGCACCGGCGAACACGGTGAATTTGCTGACCGGAATTCCCAGCGCATCCAGCGCCCAGATAATCCCCAACGCCAGCAGCACGTAATGGACGATACGCGAGACTGTGTATAGCGAGGCGGCATTGACCTTGGGATTGCGCCGACCAAAGCGGCGGATGCCCATCCCGGCAAGCCGGGAAATGGTCATCATCACCAGCACCACCAGTACCGAGCCGATGATGCCGCCAACAGTCAGCACATTGCCGCCAATGGTCAGCAGCTTGAACTCCAAGAATGCCTGCAAGCCGCCCGTCACCCGCTCCAGGGCAATACTTGAGCCCCGCGCCACGCCACTGCCGTCTGCCCAGGCCGCCACTTACAGCAGCACCCGGCGCATGTCGGCCAATAGCGCGGCCAGGCTGGCCGTAAAGCGGGCAGCGGCAGCGCCATCAATCACGCGGTGGTCATAGCTGAGCGATAGCGGCAGCATCAGGCGCGGGGCGAATTCCTTGCCGTTCCAGACCGGCTGCATCGCCGATTTGGAAACCCCGAGAATCGCCACTTCCGGCGCATTGACAATCGGCGTGAAGGCGGTGCCGCCAATCCCGCCCAGCGAGCTGATGGAGAAGCAGCCCCCCTGCATGTCGGCAGGCCCGAGCTTGCCTTCGCGGGCTTTCTTGGCCAGCGCGGAAGTTTCCTGGGCGATTTCAATCACGCCCTTCTGGTCGCAATCGCGCACCACCGGCACCACCAGACCATTGGGCGTATCGGCGGCAAAGCCGATATGGAAGTATTTCTTGAGCGTCAGGTTTTCACCCGTTTCATCCAGCGAGGCGTTGAACTCCGGATATTGCTTCAGCACTGCAACCACGGCTTTCATCAGGAAGGCCAACATGGTGAGCTTGATGCCGGCCTTTTCGTTTTCACGGTTGAGCTGCACGCGCAAGGCTTCCAGCTCGGTGATATCGGCACTGTCGAACTGGGTGACATGCGGAATCATCGCCCAGTTGCGCGCCAGATTGGCGCCGGAAATTTTCTTGATGCGCGAGAGCGGCTTGACCTCGACCTCGCCGAACTTGGCGAAATCCACCTTCGGCCACGGCAGCAGATTGAGCCCTGCGCCGCCTACCGCGGCGACACTGCCGCCAGCGCCGCCGGCCAGTGCGGCCTTGACGAATTTCTGCACATCTTCGCGGGTGATGCGCCCCTTGTCGGCGCTGCCGGCAACTTGGGTCAAATCAACGCCCAGCTCGCGGGCAAACAGGCGTACCGCCGGGCTGGCGTAGGGCACCTTGTCCGGCAATACCGCATCGGCTTCAAAGCGCAGCGGCGGCTGACCACTGCCGGCAGAATCAACAGCCGGAGCGGCAGGTGCTGGCGCAGCGCTCGGTGCCGGGGTCGGTGCAGGCGTCGCCACAGGTGCCGCTGCCTCCGCCTTTGCTGCAGGCGCAGCTTCCGCCCCTTTGTCTGCCCCGGCCACTTCGATGATGGCGACCAGACTGCCTTCAGAAAGCGTATCCCCCAAGTTGACCTTGAGTTCCTTGATGACACCGGCAAAGGGCGCAGGCACTTCCATGGTGGCCTTGTCCGACTCCAGCGTAATCAGCCCTTGGTCCTGGCTGACGCTATCGCCAGGCTTCACCAATACTTCGATGACCGGGACATTCTCATGCCCGCCGATATCCGGGACGCGCGCTTCCTTCAGTTCAGCCATAACCACTCCGGTGCAATGTTCAACAGGCGACTATTGTGGCGGCAGAACGGAGCGCAGGCCACACCCGAGGCGATGAAATTCAGGTTTTTTTATTGCCAATGGACAGCGAGCGCCATTGCCGAAGCCGCCTGTGCAGCCCCCAGCACCAGGCCAGCCCATGTCCCAGCAACAACGCGGCTACCGCAAACAGGCTGGCCGGACGCAGATACCAGGCCGCCTCATGCCCATCGCTGCGCCAAGCCAGGCCATGCTCGGCCAGTTGCCAGAACACCAAGGCCAGCCGCGCGGCCACCAGCAGGGTCAGCCCCAGCACAATCCAGCCATTGGGGGTAATCCGGTACTGCCCGTCCTGTATTTGCTGCTGGCTGCTGGCGAGGTTCACACCCCCCAGCACCAGCCCCAGCAGCCAGCCTGCCGCGGCCATCGGCATGGCATCCGCCACCCAACCCAGTGACGCCCAGCCCAGCAAACAAAGTGATGAAGCCAGCAGCAAGCCCATATTCAATGTATTGAGCCAAGGCCATACCCGGCGCTGCTTCTTGCCCAGCCGATAACGCTGCCACAGCGAAAACGGCAGC
Organism: Lysobacteraceae bacterium NML03-0222; assembly: GCA_002798195.1. Lineage (GTDB taxonomy): Bacteria > Pseudomonadota > Gammaproteobacteria > Xanthomonadales > Xanthomonadaceae > Solilutibacter. Next base: position 115,600 of record NWQM01000004.1, read on the forward strand.
AACGCCAGCAAGAACGGCAGCGCCAGGCACAACACGGCCACCAATATCAGTACTGGCATCAGGGGCGCTCCGGTATCGCCTTGACCCTGGGCTCGCGGCGCAACAAATACAGACCACTGGCGACGATGATGCCCGCCCCCACCCAGGTGATGGCATCGGGCAACGTGCCCCACACCATCAGGTCAATCAGTACCGTCCACAGCAGCGCAGAGTATTCCAATGGCGCGATTTTGGAGGCTTCGCCGAGGCGGAAAGCCTCGGTCACCGCCACCTGTCCCAGTGCGCCGAACAGCCCCATCAGAGCCATCACGCCAACATCTTGCATGGAATCAATGGCTACCCAGCCAGGCAGAGCCAAACCTGCCGATGCCAGTCCCAGCAGCAGCAAGAACCACACCACCATCGCCGGCGTGCTATCGGTACGGCTCAGCAGCTGCACGCTGATGACATTGGCCGCATACGCCAGTGCAGCCACCACCACCGCCAGCGCAGCCCAGGAAAATTCGCCCACGCCCGGCCGCAAAATCACCAGCACGCCGACGAAGCCGATGGCGATCGCACTCCAGCGCCGTGGCCCAACCCGCTCACCCAGTACCCACACCGCCAGCACCGTCACCATCAGCGGCGCAACAAAGAAAATGGCATAGGCCGTGGACAGTGGCAGCTGCGACAATCCATACACAAAGCCGCCCAGCATCAGAATGCCAAACCCGGCGCGCAGCAGGTGCAGCCCTGTATTGACCGGCTTCAGGCTTGCCCAGCCATAACGGCTCACCGCCCACAGCAGCACCAGTGGCAGGGATGAAAAACCGCGCAAGGCGCTGACTTGCAGCGGCGGATAATGCGATGAAAGCTGTTTCATCGCCGCATCCATCACCGCGAAGGCCAACAGGGCGGCCAGCATCAGCCATACGGCGCGCGAGGCATGTATTCGGGAAGCGTGGGGCATGGGGCAAAACCGTTTTGGGCATGATGCCATAGCGCCCGGGCAGTCTTCTGCACAATCAACAGGCTATCCTTTGGGTTTACCCCCCAAATGAACCCAATAGCACATGCCTTCTTTCGATATCGTTTCCGAAGTGGATACCCACGAGCTGACCAATGCCGTTGACCAGGCCAACCGCGAGCTTGGCAACCGTTTTGACTTCAAGGGCGTGGATGCCGGATTTGCGCTGGAAGACAAGCGGATTACCCTGCATGCCCCCAGTGAATTCCAACTGCAGCAGATGCAGGACATCCTCAATGCCCGACTGATTGCCCGCAAAATCGACCCGCGCGCCACCGAGGCAGGCACCATCGACACCAATGTCGCCGGTGCACGGCAGAGCATCACTATCAAGCAGGGCATCGAGCGCGAGTTTGCCAAAAAGATTCAGGCCGAGCTCAAGGCCAGCAAGCTGAAAGTGGAAAGCCAAATCAACGGCGAAAAGCTGCGTGTCACTGGCAAGAAGCGCGACGATCTGCAACAGGCCATCGCCGTGTTGCGCGGCAAGGAATTTGACCAGCCCTTGCAATTTGAGAACTTCCGCGACTGATGCACACCGACCACGCACGCATCGAAGCGGCCACCCGCCGCTGGCTGCAACGCGCAGTCATCGGCCTTAACCTCTGCCCGTTTGCCAAGGCGGTGTATGTGCGCGGACAGGTGCGCATCCATATCTGCGATGCCGACAATACCGAGCGCCTGAAAGAGGTGCTGCGCGCCGAACTTTTGCAACTTGCGGCCACGCCCGCGGAGCAAACCGACACCACCTTGTTGGTACATCCGCGGGTGTTGCAGGATTTTTTCGACTACAACGATTTTCTGGATGAAGCCGATGCGCTGATTCGCGAGCTGGATTTGGAAGGCGAAATACAAATCGCCAGCTTCCACCCGGATTACCAGTTTGCAGACAGCCACCCGGATGATGCGGCCAACAACACCAATCGCGCGCCCTACCCGATGCTGCACCTGCTGCGCGAGGCCAGCATCGACCGCGCCGTGACCGCCTACCCCAGTCCCGAGGGCATCATCGCGCGCAATATCGCCACCATGGAAAAACTCGGCCACGCAGGCTACCAAGCGCTGCTGGCCGAGGATTGATACGCCTGCAGGCGACAGGGTGATTCAGGCCACACCGGCCTCTTTGGCGGAGCGGTCGGCGTGATAGCTAGAGCGCACCATCGGCCCGGAGGCGACATGCCCAAAGCCCAGCTGATAGCCGTAGTCTTCCAGCTGCTTGAATTCTTCCGGCGTCCAGTAACGCAGCAGCGGATGATGCGCGGGCGAAGGCTGCAGATATTGGCCGATGGTCACCATATCCACATCATGCGCGCGCAAATCGCGCAAGGTAGCCTCGACTTGCGCCATGGTTTCGCCAAGACCAAGCATGATGCCGGACTTGGTAGAGACTTCCGGGTGTTGCGCCTTGAACTTTTTCAGCAAGGTCAACGACCACTGGTAATCCGCCCCGGGGCGCACATTACGGTACAAATCCGGCACCGTCTCGATATTGTGGTTGAACACATCCGGCGGCGCGGCGGCCAGGATTTCCAGTGCCCGCTCCATGCGCCCCTTGCCACGGAAGTCCGGGGTCAGGATTTCCACCTTGATGCCTGGCACGCGGGCGCGGGTTTCACGGATGCAATCGACAAAATGCTGCGCGCCGCCATCACGCAAGTCATCGCGGTCAACACTGGTGATGACCACATACTTCAGGCGCATATCGGCAATGGTCTCGGCCAGCCGGCGCGGCTCGTCCAAATCCAGCGGCTTGGGACGGCCATGCGCCACGTCGCAAAAGCTGCAACGGCGGGTGCAGACATCGCCCATGATCATGAAGGTGGCGGTGCCGTGGTTGAAGCATTCGTGGATGTTCGGGCAGCTGGCATCCTCGCAGACCGTGACCAGGCGATTTTCGCGCAATCGTGACTTCAGCTGTTGTACGGCATTGCCCGCCGGAATGCGCACCCGAATCCAACTGGGTTTGCGCAGCACCGGCGCTTCCTCGAATTTGACCGGGCTTTTGCCGATCTTGTCCGCAGCCAACTGCTTGGCACCGGGAGTGAGCGAGCTGGCCTCATCGACCACGGAAAGGGGAATGCTGCGGGATACGTTCATGGCGTGATTATCGCCGATTAGCACACGCCCCACCATGCACCATCCAGCCAAACACAACAAACCGGCAAGCCCCAAGCTGAACACCCCTGCCGAGCGCTTGCGCTAGAATCCACCGCCGGGCAGATCGACATCTGCCGGCTCTTACCTCTCAACTTACGGAAAGGGGATTTCCCACAATGAATCACACCACTCGCCTACTGGCACTTGGAATTGCCGGCGCACTTACCCTCGGCTTTGCAGCTCAGCCGCAGACTGCCGAAGCACAGCGCCGCAGCGCGCAGCAAATGCGTGCGCAAAAGATGCAGGAAATCCCGACCTGCTCGCGCAATCTGGGCAGCATCACTGTACTGGATCCCGAATACGCTTGGTGGCGCGAATGGGAGCTGGCCTCCCCCGAAGCGCTCATCAAGCTGTACGTGACCCGTTCGCGCTGCTTTACCCTAGTTGACCGCGGTCGTGGCCTGAATGCGGCCATGGCCGAACGTGGTCTGGCTGCCGACGGCCAACTGCGCAACCGCTCCAATATCGGTCGCGGCCAGATGCGTGCTGCCGACTACGCCATCACCCCGGACATGATCAGCCGCAACTCCAATGCCGGCGGCACCAATATCGGTGGCATCGTCAGTGGCCTCCTCGGCGGACGCGGCGGTAGCGCTGTGGGCGCTTTGGCAGGCAACCTCAACCTGCGTCGCAAGACTGCCGACGTGATGCTGACCGTGACCGACCTGCGCTCCTCCGAGCAAGTCGCCATGAGCGAAGGCCATGCCAAGAAAACCGATATCGGCTTTGGTGCAGGTGGCGGAGGTATCAGCTTCTCCAGCCTGTTCGGTGGCGCAGCGGGCGTATCGAGCTATGCCAATACCGAAATTGGTCAGGTAGTTGCACTGGCCTACCTCGAGGCCTATACCAAGCTGGTGGAGGAACTGGGCGGTCTTTCCGACAATCCTGCAGCCAGCAATGCCCATCAGGCGCTGGTCGTGCAGCGCCCGGCCACCATGTACAAAAATGCCAACCGCCGTGGCGGCACGGTGCGCTCGTTGAGCGTGGGCATGCAGCTGTTCCCGACCGGCGTGAAGAACGGGCAAATGTGGGAAGTCGAAGACGAGCTGGGCAATACCGGCTGGGTCGACTCCACCCTGACCGGACTGGATCGCTAAGCCATCCGCATCACTCAGAAACAAAAACCCCATGTCAAACATGGGGTTTTTGTTTTGCGCATTGCAATTGTGCCTGCTTTCAGTCCTGGGCTCGCTCCAGGCGCAATCCAAATTGCCTGGCAAGCTCGGCCAACAGCACTGGTTTGACAGGTTCCATGCCCCCTGCGCCACCGACATCCGCCATATTGATGACCTGCATGCCCGCATAACCGCAGGGATTGATGCGCTGGAACGGCGACAAATCCATATTGATATTGAATGCCAGACCGTGAAAGCTGCAACCGCGCCGCACCCGGATGCCCAGCGCGGCAATCTTGGCTTCTCCGACATACACGCCAGGTGCACCCTCACGGCGCTGGGCGATGATGTTCCATTCCAGCAAGGTATCAATGATGGCCTGCTCGATTTTGCAGACATACTCACGCACACCGATTTTCAGTCTGCGCAAATCCAGTAGCGGATACACCACAATCTGCCCCGGGCCGTGATAGGTGACCTGCCCACCCCTGTCCACATGCAGTACCGGAATGTCCCCGGGCATCAGCACATGCTCGGGTTTGCCCGCCTGCCCCAGAGTAAATACCGGGTCGTGCTCCACTACCCAGATTTCATCGGTACTGTTTTCATCGCGTGCATCGGTAAAGCGCTGCATCGCATGCCAGACCGGCTCATACGCCTGCCGCCCCAGCTCACGCACCCGGGCGATGGGGCGCTCACTCGCTTGGCTCAGATGGTCCACTTCACACCCGGGTGTTGGCGCAAAACTTCATGTGCAGCCTGATACTGCTCGCGACTGTCCGCCTTGAAGCTCAGCTTGACCTGGATGAACTTGCCGCCAGAGGACTCACGGGTCACAAGGCTCTCATCCAGCACATCGATGCCCGCATCGGCAAGCAAGGCGGGCACGGCGGTTTCAAGACCTGCATCTGCCGGCCCCATCACCGAGATTTCAAAAACACCGGGAAACTGGAAGCCGTGTTCGGGATTGTCTGATTTGATTTCCATGCGCGTCATTATGGGGACAGCATCGGGCAAACCCAAGTGCAAAGACGCCTGCCCGCAATATTTGCGGACAGGCGTCTTGCCAAAATCAACAGCGCTGATGATTACAGCGCGGCCCACCACATGCGGATTTCATGCCAGAGGCGCTTGAAGAAGCCGCCTGGCTCCACCGCTTCCAGGGCAACCAGCGGGGCGCTGGCAATTTCCTTCCCGCCCAGGGTGACCCGCACCGTACCGATGGCCTGCCCCTTTTCCACCGGCGCAATCAGGGTGGTGGGGACATCCATGGTGGATTTCAGGCTAGGAGCACTGCCACGTGGCAGGCTGATGACCAGCGGCTGCGCAACGCCCAGATTGACCTCATTTACCTTGCCTTTCCACAACCGCTGTACGGCGATGGGCTGGTTGACCTCGAACAGGCGATGGCTTTCATAGAAGCGGAACCCCCAGTTCAGCAGCGCCTGCGAGTCGGTAGCGCGCTGCTCCTCGCTGCTGCCGCCAAGAATCACCGTGATGAAGCGCTGGTCGCCCCGTTTGGCCGAAGCCATCAGGCAGTAGCCTGCCGCTGCGGTATGTCCGGTCTTGATGCCATCCACTGAACCATCCCGCCACAGCAGCAGATTGCGGTTGGGCTGGGTAATGGGGCCGACGGTGAACTCTTTGAGGCTGTTATAGCTATAGGCCTCCGGGTAGTCGCGCACCAGCGCCCGCCCCAGCAGCGCCAAATCACGGGCGCTGGAAACATGCGCCTCATCAGGCAGGCCGGTGGCGTTGACAAAATGCGTATTGGCAAGCCCGAGCTGCTTGGCATAGCTGTTCATCAGGCTGGCAAAAGCCTCTTCGCTGCCGGCCACATGCTCGGCCAGTGCGATGGCCGCATCATTGCCCGATTGCACCACCATGCCTTTTTCCATCTCAAGCAATGGCGCAGTTTTGTTGACTTCAAAGCCGCTATAGCTGCCGTCGGTGGCTGCGCCGCCCTTGCGCCAGGCGTTCTCGCTCATCATCACCTGGTCATCGGCCTTGAGATTGCCCTTGGCCATTTCCGCCGCAATCACATAGCTGGTCATCACCTTGGTGATGCTGGCCGGTGGCAATTGCTCATCGACATTTTCACCTGCCAGCACTTCGCCGCTGGCCGCGTCCATGATCAACCAGGCCTTCGATACCCGTGGCGCAGGAGCAGCCGGGATGGCGATTTCAGATGTTTGCTGCGTTGCGGCTGCGACAGTGGACGATGCCGATGCAGTCGCAGGCTGGGCGGTATTGGCCGTTTGTGCATTGGCCATGGCAAGGCCGATGAAAACCACCAATGCGGCGGGGGTCAAAGCAAGAACAGGCAAGGATTTGAGTTTCATTTTTTCAGTGGTATTACCGCCTTTGGCGGCATGCAAATGGGATAAACCGTGTGCTGTTATTGGCGGATGCGGGTGGGCTGACCAAAGCCAAGACCGGCAATCTGTGCCACGCGCGCAGCTACAGCGTTCTCCGGCAAGGGGCCTACGCGCAGCCGCCATATGCGCCGGCCATTGACCGCAGCATCCATCAGCCGGGCTTCTGCCACACCGGCGCCATGCAGCCGCTGTAGCGCGCGCTCGGCATTATCCATGCTGGCAAAGCTGGCGACCTGCAATTCGATGCCGCTGTTTGCAGCAGGGCTGGCAGCGGCAACCGCCTGTGGCATCTGCGTCACAACGGTGGGCGCAGACTCAGCCTGCTGCGCTGTACGATTCATCACCGGGTCGGGCTTGCCGGGAACACCGGTGGCAATGCGAATCTGCCGCGCGCGCATCCAGCCATCAAACTCATCGGCGGTCATGGACTTGCCATTTTGCTGCATGTCAAAACGGCTGCCATGGCGCGTACTGGTGGCAGGCGCCACCACCACGGCCGCGGCGGCGCCCGGGGCTTGCGCGGCTTCTGCGCTGGCATTCATGTCTTCAGGCAGCAGCGCACGCACTTCCACCCTGGCCGTACCGGCTTCGCGAAAGCCCAGTTTCACGGCAGCCGCGTAGCTGAGGTCAATCAGGCGGTTTTCATGAAACGGGCCACGATCGTTGACGCGCACGATGACCGACTTGCCATTGTCCAGATTGGTCACGCGGGCAAAACTTGGCAGCGGCAGGTTGCGATGCGCCGCAGTGAAGGCATACATGTCATACACCTCCTGATTGGAGGTGCGACGGCCATGAAACTTGTTGCCGTAATACGAAGCGCGGCCTTGTTCCACATAACCGCGATGGTCGTCCATTACCGTATAGCGCTTGCCCAGCACGGTATAGGGCGAACGGTTGCCTACCGCCGATCGCGGCACATGCACGACTTCCGGCTCGGGGATGGCCTCCACATCGGGGATATAGTCCGGCACGGTGTCTTTCACACCCGGCGCATACAAGCCACCGGCCACATAATTGCCGCGCTTGGCCGGGTCTTCCTGTGCCGGGGCATAAGGAGAAACCCGGCGCTGGGGCGCACTGGCAGTGCCCGCTGCTCCCGTAGCCGTAGTCTCACTGCCTTTGCCGCCGACCGGCGCCGGGGCTGCCGGTTTCTTCGGGCTGCTGCCACAAGCAGCCAGCAACAGCGCAAATCCGACCAATACGGGAAGCCGCACGCCATTCATCAGTCAGAAACTCCGGCGCGAATGGCCTGCGCCAGCTGATGCACCGCCATGGTGTACATCGGCGAGTGGTTGTAGCGGCTGATGACATAGAAATTGCTGTACACAAGCCAGTGTTCGCGCCCCTGGCTGCCCTCGAAGTTCAGCACCGTGGCACCCTCATGATGCCATGAACCGTTATGATGCCATGGCTCGCCGGGCGCAGGACGATAGCCGCGCTCTCTTAGTTCGCCCATCGTGAAAACAGGCTCGATGCTCTCCGGCTGCCACTCCGGCATGTCCGGATTCTTGTCAGCCCGCGCCGCCACCGGGCCACTGCGCAGCCAGCCATGCACCACGAAATAATTGGCGATGGAAGCAAATACATCGGATTTTTCGGTCAGGATGTTGCGTTGGCCATCGGCATTACCGTCTTTGGCCCAAAGGCGGTAGCTGGACGGCATGAACTGCCCCATGCCCATCGCCCCGGCATAGCTGCCCTTGATGGCGGTGATATCCAGGTGCGGCTCAGCTTTTTGCAGCGCGAACAATTGCGCTAGTTCACCGGCGAAAAACGGCGCGCGACGCGGGTAGTCGAAAGCCAAGGTATAGAGCGCGTCCAGCACCCGATAGCTGCCCATATTGCGGCCATACTGGGTTTCCACGCCGATGATGGCGACGATATATTCAGCCGGCACGCCGGTTTCGGCGGCTACTTTTTCCAGCGCGGCGCGGTTTTCACGATAGAAGGCGATACCGCCATTGATGCGCGCATCGTTGATGAAAATCGGGCGGTAATCCTTCCACTGGCGCACCGCCTCTGCCGGGCGCGAGATGGCCGCGACAATCCGTGGCTGCGGCTTGGCCTGCGACAAGATGGCACGGATATACAGCGGGTCAACCCCGTAGGTTTCGGCGGTGTACTGGATGAAATTGGCCTCGCGCTCGGCGCGCGGGATGGCCGGGTTGACCACATTATCCGGCGCAACCGGGCGCTTGGGCGGCTGCTGCGGCAAGTCCGTGTTTGGGCGCACGGCCTTGGGAAAATCCTGCACAACAATGGTTGCAGAGGTTTGGGGCTTATCGGTTGCCGTCGTGGCTGTAGCCGGTGGCACATGGATGGCGCAAGCGGCCAGTGCCAAGGGAAGTGTCAGAGTATGCGTGCGTCGAGTCATGCCTGCGAGGTTAGCATGCCTGTCCGAAAGCGACGAGTACGCAGCCCACGAAATCTGCCCCTGACATTCAGTTGCAGCTCGCTTCAGGGCTTGATGCTTTTGCCCAACGCCGTCAGTACAAAGCGTGTGCCAATCAGGGCAAACACTGCCGCGCGCGCCCACAGACCATGACGCGGCGCATCAAACTTGCAGAAATAACGCCACAGGCCGCGATGCTTGTGCCATTCCACAAACAACGGGTTGCTGCGCGAGGACACGCCGCGCAGGTGCAGCACATCCACCGCATTGACGCAGGCGACCGTGGCACCGGCAGCCCGCACCCGGCGGCATAAATCCAAATCCTCGGCATGCAGGCGGTAGCCTTCGTCAAAGCCGCCGACTTGTGCAAACAGGCTGCGCGGCAGCAGCAGCAGCGCGCCGGAAATTGCGGGCACGGGCTGTACCGGCTGCGCCGCATCGCGGGCGATGGCAAGCTGTCTTGCCGCAGGCCTGCGCAACATGGCGACAAAATCCGGGTCGCGGCGACGGGCAGCTGCATCGTGTACGCCCGACTCATCATGCAGATCAGCGCCCACCAGGGCCGTGCCCAGTTGCCGAGCCGCATCCCGCAGCCGCAGCAGGGTGTCCGGCTCGACCAGCAAATCCGGGTTGACAAAAGCCAGCCAGGGCGCGCTGCTTGCTGCCGCCCCCTGGTTGCAGGCTACGGCAAAACCGGGGTTATCGGGGTTGGCGATAAAGCGCAAGCGGGTATCGGCCAGCGCCAGCCGCTGCACAAGCTCGAGCGTGCCATCGCACGAGCCATTGTCGATGACCCGGATTTGGGCAACATCTTTGGCGCGCAGCAATCGCCGCAGACAGTCTTCAATGGTCGAGGCGCTCTGGTAGCTCACCACCACCACGGCGATAGCGTCTGTGCTCATGCAAACAAATCGTCCTGTGGCGAGGCCTCTGCTGCCTGCGCATACAGCGCCTGCAATTGCTCGCGGCTGGCGCGCAGCGGGTCTTGGGTCAGGAACCTGTAGAGTCTTGGCCGGTAATCGGGCCAGCGCACGGCCATCAGTGCTTGGTCGCCTTCGCCATGCCAAGACTCATGATCGCGGGCGACAAAGGCGGTTTCGCACAATACATTGCGCCAGCCCATGGCTGCCAGGCGCAGCGAATAGTCGGTCAGCGCCGCTGCCCAACTGGTGAAGCTCTCCCCATCAAGTGCGCCGCTGCGCTTGCGCGGCGTACCACGCAGCAGCACCGCATGCGTTCCGGCATTGGGCAATTCCTGATGCAGTGGCGGCATCTGCGCAGCAGCGGCAGCAATACGGGCAAGATCAGAAGGCGCAGGCTGCACCCCACCCAACTGCGGCCAGCCTGCATGTTCACCGGCATTGCTCCACGGGGTGGCGGTCGCGATGGTAGGGTCGCGGCGCAGACAGGCGGCCAATTGCGTCAGCCAGCCCGGCGTGGGGCGCACATCCGGCGCCAGCACCACGATGTCCAAATCACCACAGGCGCGCACCCCCTCGGCCAGATGCGCTGCTTCGCCCACTGGCTGCTGGCGGCGGGTGTATTCGGCCTGCAGGCCGGTGATGCGCAGCCAGCGCTGGATGATTTCCACGCCACGCGGCCCGGCCTGGGCATCGTCCAGCAACCATACCCGCGTGCCCGCAGGCGTCGAACACTCAAGTGCCGCCAGACAGGCATCCAGCGCGGCATCATCACTGCCAATTGGCAGCAGCACAACAGGCAAGTCTTGCGGGTTCATGTCCCCAGCTTAACGATTACGGCCTGCCGTGGATACGGCAGGCCGTGCACCTCTTAGCCAACCCAGACGCGGGCGTTCTGGAACATCCTCGCCCACGGCGAGACATCACCCCATTCCTGCGGATACCAGCTGAAATTGACCGTCCCCAAAGTGCGCTCGGGATGCGGCATCAGGATGGTGGCGCGGCCATCACTGCTGCTGACACCGGCAATGCCTTCGGGCGAGCCATTCGGATTGGCCGGATAAGTCTCAGCCACACGGCCATCGCCATCGACATAACGCGCTGCCACCGGCACGGCGGCCTGATCCACGCTGCTGGCAAACTGCATGCGGCCTTCGCCATGCGCCACGATCACCGGCAGGCGCGAGCCGCCCATGCCGCGCAGCAGGATGGAGGGCGAATCGGCCAGCTCCACCTGTACCAGACGGCCTTCGTACTGTTCGGACGCATTGCGCAGAAGCTCCGGCCAGTGCTCGGCGCCGGGGATGATGGCCTTGAGCTGCGCCATCATCTGGCAGCCATTGCAGACCCCGAGGCTGAAGGTGTCGCTGCGCGCAAAGAATGCAGCAAACTGCTCGCGCAGCACCGGACGCTCCAGAATCGAAGTCGCCCAGCCACGCCCGGCGCCCAGCACATCGCCATAGCTGAAACCGCCGCAGGCAGCGAAGCCGACAAAATCCTGCAACTGGCTGCGACCTGCAATCAGGTCGCTCATGTGTACGTCATAAGCATCAAAACCGGCGCGCATGAAGGCGGCGGCCATCTCTACATGGCCGTTGACGCCCTGCTCGCGCAAGATGGCGACTTTCGGCCTGGCGCCGGTAGCGATAAATGGCGCGGCGATGTCTTCCCGGGCATCAAAGCCGAGTTTGGGATTGAGACCACGGGCATTGAAGTCGCGGACGCTTTGCCGCTCCTCATCGGCGCTTTCGGGGTTATCGCGCAGCCGCTGCATGGCGTGCGTGACCTGCCACCAGGCATCGAACAATTCCTGCCAGCGCCATTGGGTCTGCACCTGACCATCGCGCAGCACGCGGATATCGTCGGCGGTATGCGGGCGGGCAACCCGCTGCGCGCATTCCACCAGCCCGTGGCGCGCCACCAGGTCGGCAAACTCGGCACGGTCTTCGCTGCGGATTTGCACCACCGCGCCCAGTTCTTCATTGAACAGCGCTTCGAGCACGTTGTCGGCAGGCTTGTCCGCCCAGTCATCCAGAATGATGTCCATCCCCAGATGCGAGGCGAATGCCATTTCCGCCAGCGTTGCGAATACGCCGCCATCGGCGCGGTCGTGATAGGCCAGCAACAGGCCTGCTTCGCGCGCATCACGAATCAGCTCGAACAGGCCACGCAGACGCTCAGCTTCTTCCACATCCGGCACTTCACCGGCAAAGGCCTGATAGCACTGCGCCAGAATCGAGCCACCCATGCGGCGGCGGCCAGCCCCCAGGCCAATCAGCCACAGTTCGGTGTCCTCCTCACGCGAGAGCAGCGGGGTGAGCTGCTGGCGCACATCGGCCACCGGCGCAAAGGCGGTGACAATCAGCGAGACCGGCGAGACGCTCTTTTGCGCCTGCCCTTCATGCTGCCATTGCCCCTGCATCGACAGCGAATCCTTGCCCACCGGGATGGACAAATCCAGCGCCGGGCACAGTTCCATGCCCACCGCCTTGACCGCATCAAACAGCTTGGCGTCTTCGCCTTCATGGCCTGCGGCCGCCATCCAGTTGGCGGAGAGCTTGATGCGCTCCAGTGACTCCAGCGGTGCGGCGCACAGATTGGTAATCGCCTCGCCCACCGCCATGCGCGCAGCGGCAGCGGCATCAATCAGCGCCAGCGGGGTGCGCTCGCCAATGGCCATCGCCTCACCAGCAAAGCCCTCATAACCGGCCAGAGTGATGGCGCAATCGGCCACCGGCATTTGCCAGGGACCAACCATCTGGTCACGCGCAGTCAGGCCGCCAACGCTGCGGTCACCGATGGTGATCAGGAAGGACTTGGCGGCGACACTCGGATGCGCCAGCACGCGCAGGGCGGCCTCGTGCAGTTCGATGGCTTCGGTATCGAGCTCCGGCCAGCGGCTGGCAGCCGGGTGGCGGGTATCGCGGTGCATCTTGGGCGGCTTGCCAAACAGCACGTCCATCGGCAGGTTGATGGCGGCATCGGCAGGCACATGCCCCGGCACCGCACCGTAACCCACCACCAGATGCTCGGCTTCGGTGGCATAGCCGACCACCGCGAACGGGCAGCGCTCGCGCTGGCAGAGGGCGGCAAAGGCTTCGATATGTTCGGCTCCAATCCCCAGCACATAGCGCTCTTGCGACTCGTTGCACCATAGCTGCATCGGCGAGAGCGAGGGGTCATCGCTGGGCACGGCATTGAGGTCGATGATGCCGCCAACGCCCGAGTCGTGCAAAAGCTCGGGGATGGCATTGGACAGGCCACCGGCGCCAACATCGTGAATCGAGCGAATCGGGTTGTCAGCACCCAATGCCACGCAGGCATCGATGACTTCCTGACAGCGGCGCTCCATTTCCGGGTTATCGCGCTGCACGCTGGCAAAGTCCAGTTCCTCGGCGGTTTCGCCCGAGGCCACCGAGCTGGCCGCACCACCGCCCAGGCCAATCAACATCGCCGGGCCACCCAGCACAATCACTGCATCACCGGGTGCAAGCCGCTGCTTTTCCACCAGCGCGCGGTCAATCGCGCCCAAGCCACCGGCCAGCATGATGGGCTTGTCATAGGCGCGCACCAGCCCCTCGCCTTCGGGCTGCTCAAAACTGCGGAAATAGCCGGTGAGATTGGGTCGGCCAAACTCGTTATTGAAGGCAGCCGCACCAATGGGGCCTTCCTGCATGATTTCAAAGGCGCTGGCCATGCGCGGGTTGAGTGCGCGCGGGGCTTCCCAGGGCTGGGGCAGACCGGGGATGCGCAGATGCGACACCGAAAAACCAGCCAGACCGGCCTTGGGCTTGCCGCCACGCCCGGTCGCACCCTCATCGCGGATTTCGCCGCCCGCGCCCGTGGAAGCGCCGGGGAAAGGCGAAATGGCAGTCGGGTGGTTATGGGTTTCCACCTTGATGGCAAAGGCCGACTCGGCCTCGGGCTGCAATACATACTGCCGCGCCTGGCCTTGCGCACGCAGACGGCGGCTGGGATAGCCCGCCACCACGGCGGCATTATCGCTATAGGCCGAGAGCGTATGCTGCGGCGTTTTCGCATGGGTGTTCTTGATCATGCGAAACAGCGAGCGCTCCTGCTCTGCGCCATCAATCGTCCAGTCGGCATTGAAGATTTTGTGGCGGCAGTGCTCGGAATTGGCCTGCGCGAACATCATCAGCTCGACATCATGCGGATCGCGCCCCAGCGCCTGATAGCGCGCTTCCAGATATTCGATTTCGTCCTCGGCCAGCGCCAGTCCCAGACGCTGGTTGGCCGCGCGCAAATCAGCCAGCGCAATCACCTGCAACTGACCGCGCTCGGGGCTCTGGAAAAGGTCGCTGGCCGCATCGGCATCATCCAGCAGCGATTGCGTCATTGCGTCATGCAAAAGCCGCGCCAGCGCTTTTTGGCTTTCGTCATCCTCCGGCCAGGCCGCCAAATCCAGACGCATGCCGCGCTCCACACGCTTGATGGCAAGCCCGGCGCCGCGCAGCAATTCACCAGCCTTGCTGGCCCAGGGCGAAATGGTGCCAAGCCGCGGCGAGATGAATTTCGACACCGTGCCTTCAACCTGCGGCGCACGGCTGACATCGGCCTGCAGGATGCGCCCAAGTTTGGCGGTATCAACGACTTGTCCTGCTTCTGGCTCCACCCAGTAGGTGAACCAGGTACCGGCAACTTGAATGACGGGATGGACGCTGCGGAGGCGAGCTTCAAGGCGTTCACGACGGAACGGCGACAGGGCGCTTTGCCCTTCGAGCACAATCATGCTTGCAAAACCAAAGGTTTACGGGGCGGCTATTGTAGCCTGCCGCAGCCTGCAAAGCCCGCCCAAAGAAACAGGCCGGGAAACCCCGGTCTGTCGCTGTCCCACTGCATTATTTCTGCGTCGCTTCCAGCCATTGCAGCAGCTGCTCCGGCGGCATGTAGCCCGGGGTATTCTGCCCATTGGCACCGATAATCATCGGCGTGCCTTGCAGACCAATCTGCTGACCCAGCGTCCAATGCGACATCACCGGATTGGTGCAGCGCACCGCCTGCGGGTTCCTGCCATTCTTGGCATCGGTCAGCGCCTTGTTGCGGTTATTGGAGCACCACACCGCCTCCATGATGGCGAAATCCGGGCTGGAAGGTCCCATCCGCGGGAAGGCCAGATATTCAATACTGATACCCAGCTTGTTGTATTCATCGATGGCGTTGTGCAGGCGGCGGCAATAGCCGCATTCGACATCGGTAAACACGGTCACGACATGCTTGGGATTGGCGGCTGGAAACACGATGCGCTCACTGGCCGGCACCCGCGCCAGCAGGCGTTGACGCATTTTCGCCAGTGCATCGCCACTCAAATCCCGCTTGGCCTGCATGTCGAACAAGCTGCCCTGCAACAAATAACGACCGTCATTGGAGATGAACAGCGTTTGCCCGCCAACGATGGCCTGCTGAAAGCCCGGCAACGGCGCATCGGTCACATCATCGACCTTGATGTTCGGGTTGAGACTGTGGATGGCCTGTACTGCACGTTCACCGGCACTGCCTGCTGCGGGCTTGATGGCATTGGCCGCCTGCGCCGCCGCGATGGCGGCTTGGGTTTCCGGGGTGGCTGCAGCACTCTGCCCCTTGTCCTGGGCACAGGCCAAGATACTGATGCTGCCAAGCACAGCGGTAATCAGGGCTTTTTTCATGAAATGTCCTTGACGCATGGAAATGTTTCAAAACCAAAGTGGCGCGCATTGTCGCACGCTGCGCAAAGCGGGCACTGTCGGCGCCTGCTCAAAAACCATCAGCCCTTTGTGCAGGATTCAGGCACGTGGATGATGCAGGGCATGCAGACGCTTGAGTTTTTCTTTGGCAACCAAGGTGTAAATCTGGGTGGTGGAGAGTGTGCTGTGCCCCAGCAGCAATTGCAGTGTGCGCAGGTCGGCACCGTGGTTGAGAAGATGGGTGGCAAAACTGTGGCGCAGCACATGCGGGCTGATTTTTTCAGGTGCAATTCCGGCAAGCTGTGCCTGTGTCTTGACCTGCTGCCAGCATTGCTGGCGGGTCAGTGGCCTGCCCTTGTCATCGACAAACAGGCTTTCCACCGATTGCTTGCCCAGCAAGGCCGGGCGCGCCTCTTGCAGATAGCGTTGCAGCCAGTACATGGCTTCTTCGCCCACCGGCACCAGCCGCTCCTTGCCGCCCTTGCCACTGACCCGGAGCACGCCCTGACGCAGATTGATGCCAGTAGCCGGCAAATTGGCCAGCTCACTCACGCGCAGCCCGGCGGCATACATCAGCTCCAGCATGGCACGGTCGCGCAAGCCTTCTGAGCTGCCCACATCCGGCGCTGCCAACAGTCCCTCAATCTGGCTCTCGGCCAACGCCTTGGGCAGGCTGCGCGGCTGTTTTGGAGGCGCAAGCAAAGCCACCGGGTCGTCCTTGCGCAGGCCACGCTGCACCATCCAGACAAATAGCGAGCGCAGCGCCGAATGCAATCGCGCATCGCTGCGCCGACCATAGCCATGTTCGGCACGCCAGCGCAGATAGGCAAACACCTCCTCGCCACTGGCATTTTGCAGGCTACCTTGCGTGCCATTGCGCCATCTGGCAAACCCGGCCAAATCACGGCGATAGCTATCCAGCGTGGCGCTTGCCAGGCCTTGTTCTGCCCAGATGGCATCGAGAAACTGGGCTATCAGGCGCGCATCGGCCTCGGCAAGTGCGGGCAATTGCTGCGCCAATTGGCGACGGCTGGCGGGGGTGGCTGTACTCATCAAGTCAATTTAATTCCAGTCGCCGCAAAAGCTAAACTGCCTGCATGAAACACACGCCCACTGTCCCTGTCCATGACCGCCCGTTGATTGGCTGGCGTCTGCTCGCGCTGTTGTATGACTTTTTCCCGATTCTCGGCATCTGGTTCGTGGTGGTAGTGGCCGCGCTGGCGCTGAACGGCGGTGAAGCCATCCAGAGCAATACCCTGGCCGGGTTTCTTGAGCTTGCCGCGCTGATTGCCATCACCGGGCTATACGCCACCGCCAGTTGGCGGCGTGGTGAGCAGACCATCGGCATGAAGCCGTTCCGGCTGTATGTAGTGACGCCCGAGGGCAAAACCGCGCCCTTGGGCAAGCTGTGGCTGCGCTATTTCTGCGGCATTTTTTCGCTGCTGTGCGCCGGGCTTGGTTTTTGGTGGGCCTGGTTTGACCGCGAGCAGCTGACCTGGCATGACCGCCTCAGCGGCACGCGCATGATTCGTGACTTTGAGCGCGATGTCTTGAAAGGCTAACCACTGCGCCTGCGAAACAGCAGCCAGGAAGTGGCCAGCATCAGGAGCAGCGGCATCAGATACGCCAGCCGGTAGTCGAACTTGTATGCCCCGGCCATGCGCGCGGACATTTCCTGCAGCAGCCAGAAGCCCAGCGAAAACACCACGCCGATGAACAGGCGCTTGCCCAACCCGCCACTGCGCAGGCTGCCGAAGGCAAACGGAATCGCGGCAAGGCACAGCGCCAGCACGTTCAGCGGATAAAACCAGCGTCCCCAGTAGAAGGCTTCAAACTCACCGGAATCAAGCTGGTTGCGCTTGCGATAGTCGATGCTGGCCCTGAGGCTGGCCGAATCCAGAAATCTGGGGCGCGCCACACTGGCCGAAAGCGCCGAAGCATCCAGCTGCGACTGCCAATGCTCCTGCGCCACATGCTCGCGCTCAACGGCGCGCTCGGCAAAGCGGGTACGGGTGACATCCTTCAACAGCCAGCCACCGGGACGATGCTCGGCAACAGCGGCATGGGCGATGGACAGCAGGCGCCCGTTCTCATCCAGCTGGTACATGCGCAGGTCTTTGAGCTCCAGCCAGGCATCGGTGCCATTGGTGCGTTCATGACCGGATTCGGCGTTCAGGAACACATTGCCTTCGCGCGCCCACAAGCCGGAATACTGCGCCACGATCATATTGGGAGAAGTGGCGGCAGCCTTCAGCGCATTGGCGCGTTTCTCCGCCCAGGGCCCCAGGGTTTCGCCAGAGAGCACCATCAGCCCGGTGAGCACGCTGATGGTCAGTGCCACCGACAGGCTCAGGCGCTTGCGCGAGAGCCCCAGCGCACGCAGTGCGGTCAGCTCCGAGCTGGCTGCCAGCTGCCCCAACCCCAGCAGCGCGCCAATCACCGCCGCGGTCGGGAACAAAGTATAGGCACGGCGCGGCAGGGTATAGCTGGAATACAAGAACGCATCGGCAAACCGGTAGCTGCCCTTGCCAATGTCATCGAGCTGCGCCATCAGCCCGCCACCGCCGAGGATGAAGTCCAGCATGATGAGCACAAACCATACTGCCAGCACAAACAGCAGCACGGTGCGGCCGATATAGCGGTCATGAATCATCGGAAAGGGTTTCATCGTGCCAATCTCCGCCGTGCCAAACGGCCATCTCGTCGGTATAGCCAGATGCCCAGCAGCAGAGCCGGCAGGGTCAGCCACCATAGCCCCAGCGCCACTGGCAGCTTGCTCTTGGCAATCAGGTCAGTACCAAGAATCATCAATTGAATGGCGACCAGATAGCCCATGAAGCCCAGCGCCATGCGCCCATAGCGAGCCTGTCTTGGCGGGCTGCGTGAGAGCGGCACCGCCAGCAGCGCCAGCGCCAGGGCAATCAGCGGCGGCGCGATACGCCAATGCAGCTGGGCACGCGCTTCGGGCGAGCTATCAGCCAGCAACTCACCGGTGGTGCGACGGCGGATTTCGTGGCTTTTCCTGCGCTCGGTTTCCTTGTCCGGCAGGCGTACATCATTGCGGGCAAAGCCCAGCAGCCGGTAGTCCAGCGTATCGCCATGCATCGGCCCTTCCACTTCAAAGCCTTTGTCCAGCGACAGATAACGCTGCTCGCCATCGCGCAGCAGCGCACCATCGGCTGCGGTGGTGACATCCAGCCGGTCGCCCTTCTGGCGATAAATGAAGATGCGCTTGAATTTGTTGCCGGCCTGCTCGATTTCGCCGACATAAATCACCCCGCCGCCACCGGGCAGCTCGGTAAAGCGTCCAGCCTCCAGCCCGCTGATGAGCATATTGCGGCTGGCTTCTTCCAGCATCGCCTGCGATTTGCGCGCTGCCCACGGCCCCAGCCATAGCGAACACAGGGCGATGAAGGCCACCAGTGGCAGAGTGACCAGCATCAGCGGTTTCAAAAGCCGCCCAGGGCCCACGCCAATGGCCGTCAGCACCGGCATTTCCGCATCCCGGTACAGTCGCGAGGTCGCCATCAGCAAGCCCAGCATCAAGGCCAGCGGCATGATGACCGGCACCCAGGTCAGCAGTACCAATCCCAGCTGCGCGACACTCATATTGGCCGGCAGACGGCCGCGAGCCACATCACCCATCACGTCAATGAATGCACCGCCAACCATCACGATGAGCAGCACCATCAAGGTGGCAAAAATGGCTTGGACGAATTCACCTATCAGATAGCGGTCGAGTTTCTGCATTCGTGGGTCGTGGCGGCTTGAATTAGACTATGCGGCTCTTGCGATGCCAGAACGCGGCGCGTCCTGACACTCGCGCATTGTACGGA
Source organism: Lysobacteraceae bacterium NML03-0222 (assembly GCA_002798195.1). Lineage (GTDB taxonomy): Bacteria > Pseudomonadota > Gammaproteobacteria > Xanthomonadales > Xanthomonadaceae > Solilutibacter. Next base: position 135,085 of record NWQM01000004.1, read on the forward strand.
ACCCATACTGGAATCTGCTGATGGCTCTCGAATTTGCCCTGAACAACATCTCGCCCGCCACTGCTACCACCGACTGCGTCGTGGTGGGGGTCTTTGCCGACAACACGCTCTCGCCTGCTGCCAAGGCGCTGGATGAGGCCAGCAATGGCAAGCTCGCCAGTCTGGTTGCGCGTGGCGATATTTCCGGCAAGGCCGGCAAGACCGCGCTGCTGTTTGATCTGCCCGGCGTGAGTGCGCCGCGTGTCCTGGTGGTGGGTTTGGGCGATGCGGCCAAGTTCGGCGCTGCGCAGTACCTCAAAGCCGTGGGCGAGGCTGTCCGCGCGCTCAAGACTGGCGCGGTGAAGTCGGCGCTGCTGACCCTGGCCGAGCTGGAAGTCAAAGACCGCGATGCGGCTTGGAATATCCGACAGGCCGCCATCGCGGCTGACCATGCCATGTACCGCTATACCGCGACGCTGGGCGAGAGCAACAAAAAGCGCGAAGAAAAAGGCCTGGAGTCGCTCACCATCAGCGGCAACGACGAAACCGCACTGGCACAGGGTCAGGCGATTGCCCAAGGCGTGGCCTTTGCCCGCGAGCTGGGCAACCTGCCGCCGAACATCTGCAACCCGCAATATCTGGCCGATGAAGGCCAGCGTTTTGTCAAAGACTTCGACAAGGCCGAATGCGAAGTGCTGGGCGATGCGGAAATGGAAAAGCTCGGCATGGGCTCGCTGCTGGCCGTGGCGCGCGGCTCGGCCAACCGCCCCAAGCTGGTGGTGCTGAAGTGGAACAATGGCGGCGATGCCAAGCCCTATGTGCTGGTCGGCAAGGGCATCACCTTCGATACCGGCGGCATCAACCTGAAGGTGCAGGGCGGCATCGAGGAAATGAAATACGACATGTGCGGCGCGGCCACGGTGTTTGGCACCTTTGTCTCCGCCGTGCGCATGGGGCTGAAGGTCAACCTGGTGTGCATCTTGGCCGCCGTTGAAAACATGCCCGATGGCAATAGCTATCGCCCCTCCGATGTCATCACCAGCATGTCCGGCAAGACCATCGAAGTCGGCAATACCGATGCCGAAGGCCGCCTGATTCTGTGCGATGCACTGACCTATGCGCAAAAGTTCAACCCCGAAGCGCTGCTGGATGTCGCCACCCTGACCGGCGCCTGCATGATCGCGCTGGGCACCTTTGCCACTGGCCTGATGACCAAGCACGATGACCTTGCCCAGGAGCTGCTGGCTGCCGGTGAAACCGTGTTCGACCGCGCCTGGCAGCTGCCGCTGTGGGACGAATACCAGTCCATGCTGGACTCACAGTTTGCCGACATCTACAACATCGGCGGCCGCTGGGGCGGCGCGATTACCGCCGGCTGCTTCCTCTCGCGCTTCACCGAAGGCGTGCGCTGGGCACATCTGGACATCGCCGGCAGCGCCAGCGCCGAGGGCAAGATGGGCATGGCCACCGGCCGTCCGGTCGGCCTGCTGTCGCAGTGGCTGCTGGAAAAGGCCGCCTGAGTCATGCGGAGGCCGGGCAACCGGCCTCCTGCCCCCGATGCGCGCCGACTTTTATCTCATCGACAAGCCCCGCTTCCGCGCCGAGCCGCTGCGCCTGGTGTGCGAGCTGGCACGCAAAGCGTGCGATGCAGGCTTTGCCAGCCTGATTCTGGTACGTGACATGGCCGAGGCCGAAACGCTCGACGACCTGCTCTGGTCATTCGACCCGGAAGCCTATATCGCGCACCAAATCGCCGGCAACGAAGAAGACGACGAAACCCCAGTACTGATTGTGCCGCCGGACATCGACACGCCAATGCGCCCGCTCATCATCAACCTGCGCCCGGCGCCGGTGGAAGGCGACTTCGAGCGCGTCTTGGAAGTCGTCCCCGCCGACCCCGCCGCCCGCGCCCCGTTGCGCGAGCGCTGGCGACAATATCAGGCACGTGGCCTTAGCGTGCACAAGCACGATATGTAAGCCATACGCCCTGCCCGCTTGCCGGTTCTGTCCAGCCCAACAGTTCGCCCCCTTCAGCCCCCAACCGCCATACCGCCCGTTTAACCACCATGTCTCTTGCCCAAAGCTATCTGCCCGCCGCCATCGAAACCGCGCTGTACGAAAAATGGGAGGCAGCCGGCCTGTTTGCCCCGCAGGGCGATGGCCCGGCCTATACCCTCCTGCTGCCGCCACCGAACGTGACCGGCACCCTGCATATGGGGCATGCTTTCCAGCACACGCTGATGGACGCGCTGGTGCGCTATCACCGCATGCGCGGCTTCCGCACGCTGTGGCAGATGGGTACCGACCATGCTGGCATCGCCACGGAAATGGTGGTCAGCCGCAATCTTGCCGCAGAAGGCAAGGGCGAAACCCGCGATTCGCTGGGGCGCGAGGCGTTCATTGACAAGGTGTGGGAATGGAAAGCCCATTCGGGCAGCAACATCGAGCGGCAAATGCGTCGCCTGGGCGCTTCCGGCGACTGGTCGCGCAGTGTGTTCACCATGGACCCTATGGCCGCCGAAGCGGTGGTTGAAGCCTTTGTACGCCTGCATGAAGAAGGGCTGATTTATCGCGGCCAGCGGCTGGTGAACTGGGACCCGGTATTGAAAACCGCCATTTCCGACCTGGAAGTGGTCAGCGAAGAAGAAAACGGCCATCTGTGGTCGATTCGCTACGACATCATCGACCCGCAAGCGGGCAGCCCCGACCATCTGGTAGTGGCCACCACCCGCCCGGAAACCCTGCTGGGCGACAGCGCGGTGATGGTGCACCCGGAGGACGAGCGCTATACCGCACTGATTGGCAAGCGCGTGCGCCTGCCGCTGACCGGGCGCGAAATCCCGGTGATTGCCGATGATTATGTGGATCGCGAGTTCGGCACTGGCGTTGTCAAAGTCACGCCGGCGCATGACTTCAATGACTATGCCGTGGGGCAGCGCCATGGCCTGCCGCTTATCAATATCTTTACCGATGCGGCGCATCTGCTTGCCAGCGACCTCATCCCGGCGGCCTATCGCGGCCTTGAGCGCTTTGCCGCGCGCAAGGCGGTACTGGCCGATCTGGAGGCACAGGGGCTCTTGGTGGACACCCAGCCGCACAAACTGCAAGTGCCGCGCGGCGACCGCAGCGGCCAAGTGATTGAGCCCTTCCTCACCGACCAATGGTTCGTGAAGATGGACGGCCTGGGCAAGCGCGGCCTGGCGCTGGCCGAAACCGGCAAGGTGAAGTTTGTGCCGGAAAACTGGATCAACACCTACCGGCACTGGATGGAAAACATCCAGGACTGGACGATTTCGCGCCAGCTGTGGTGGGGGCATCGCATCCCGGCGTGGTTTGCCGAAGACGGCGAGATTTATGTGGGCCGCAGCGAGCAGGAAGTGCGCGAAAAATACGCACTGGGCGATGCGCCGCTGCGTCAGGACCCGGACGTTCTGGAAACCTGGTTCTCCTCGGCGCTGTGGCCGTTCTCCACCCAGGGTTGGCCGAATCAATCGCTGATGGACGAGCGCGGCTTCGACCGGCATGTGCCCAGCAATGTACTGGTCACCGGCTTTGACATCATCTTCTTCTGGGTCGCGCGCATGATCATGCTCACCGACCACTTCACCGGCCAGGTGCCGTTCCACGATGTGTATATCACCGGCCTGGTGCGTGACCGCAACGGCCAGAAGATGTCCAAATCCAAGGGCAATGTGCTCGACCCGCTGGACATCATCGACGGCATCAGCGCCGATGATCTGGTCGCCAAGCGCACCGCCGGGCTGATGCAGCCGAAGATGGCAGCGAAAATCGAAAAGGACACCCGCAAGGAGTTCCCCGAAGGTATCGCCGCCCACGGCGCCGATGCGCTGCGCTTCACCATGGCGGCGCTGGCTGGGCCGGGACGCGACATCAAGTTTGATATGGCGCGTGCCGAGGGCTACAAGAACTTCTGCAACAAACTCTGGAATGCCACCCGCTTTGTGTTGATGAATACCGAAGGGTTCAGCGCCAGTGGCCTGCCGCAGCCGGTAAGCGATGCGGAAAAGTGGATTCTTGCCCAGCTGGCCAAAACCACCGCCGAAGCCGCCGAGCACTTTGCCAGCTATCGCTTCGACCTGCTCTCGCAAGCCCTGTACGAATTCACCTGGAACCAACTCTGCGACTGGTTCGTGGAGCTGGCCAAGCCGGCCTTGAACGGCAGCGATGCGGCCGCAGCCAATTCCACCCGCCACACGCTGCTGTATGTACTGGAGCAGTCGCTGCGGCTTTTGCACCCGCTGATTCCGTTCGTCACCGAAACCCTCTGGCAGGAAGTCGCACCGCGCCTTGGCATCACCGACAGCAGCCTGATGCTGGCCGCCTACCCCACACCGGAAGCCATGAATGTGGCGGACTTTGCCCAGGCCGATGCCGATATCGAATGGCTCAAAGCCATGGTATCGGCACTGCGCCGCATCCGCAGCGAACTAGGCGTCTCCCCCGGCAAGCAGGTCACACTGCTGGTACGCGGTGGCGATGCCAGCCGCCTGCAACGCTTCGATGCCGCACTGCGCTTCTTGGCGCGGCTTGAAAATATCGAAATGCTGGACGGCGAACCACCTGCCGCCGCCGCCGCGCGCGTGGGCGATATCGACCTGTTCGTGCCCCTGGCTGGCCTGGTCGATCTGGATGCCGAACGCGCCCGGCTGGACAAGGAAATCAAGCGCGTCGCGGCCGAGCTTGAAAAATCCAAAAACAAACTCAGCAGTGAAACCTTCGTTGCCAACGCCCCGGAAGCCGTGGTCGCGCAGGAACGCCAGCGACTCGCCGACTGGGGCGCGCAACATGAAGCCCTCAGCGCCCAACGGCAGCGGCTGGGTTAATCAAAGCCAATGTTTACAGCAGCCCTCTCCCGGAGGGCTTGCTTATTGAATTGGGTCTACACCCAAAATTTACAGCGCATCAATATCGCCCAATGCGCGAATCAGGCGGCGGGCGCGTTTGTCCGGACGGGTTTGTGGGGGCTGGTAGCCTGCCCGGGCGGCGGCCTGTTCGGCGCGTGCAGCCGCCCGAGCATTGATGGAGCTTTCCGATTCCAGATACAGGGTTTGCGCATGACTGGCCGGGCCACGGCGGTCATCCAGAGCGCGCACTTCCAGTTCAAAGCGCTCCACGCCGCGCACCACGGTAAGCGTTTCGCCACCGCGCAATGCCCGCGCCGGTTTGGCGCGCTGGCCGTCCACCTCCACCCGTCCGGCTTCAATGGCCTGCTTGGCCAGCGCCCGGGTCTTGAAAAAGCGCGCCGCCCATAGCCAGATATCCAATCGCAATGATGCCAATGGCTCGGCAAGTGGTTTCATGTCAGCCTCCAACGGCTAAAAACAACAATGGCCGCACTGGGCGGCCATTGTGTTGCAAAACTTGCCGGGATTATTCGGCAGCGGCAGCAGCAGCGGCCTTGGCTTCGGCCTTGGCCTTGGCAACGGCGGCCAGATCTTCGCGGATACGAGCGGCCTTGCCTTCCAGACCGCGCAGGTAGTACAGCTTGCCGGCGCGCACGGCACCACGGCGCTTGACCACCACCGAATCAATCGCGGCGCTGTGGCTCTGGAACACGCGTTCCACGCCGTAGCCATGAGAAATCTTGCGCACGGTGAAGGAGGAGTTGAGACCGGCGTTCTTCTTGGCGATGACCACGCCTTCATAGGCCTGGACGCGCTCACGGTTGCCTTCTTTCACCTTGACATTGACCACAACGGTATCACCGGGGCCGAAGGCGGGCAGTTGGCGACCGGCTTGCGCCGATTCAAATTCGTTGACGAGATTGGCGAGAGAGGGCTTGCTCATGATATGGGCCTGTGTATTTGTGGTTTATCGGCGCAAGTGCACGTGGACCTGCGTCCGGGCTTGGGAAAGCGCGCGATTCTAGCAAGGTTTCATGCCCTAAGGCAAGTCAGGTCTAGATGTCCTGCCCCTCGAGCCAGGCGCGGTCTTTGGCCGGAATATCCAGCCCGGCAAGCAATTCCGGGCGACGCTGGGCAGTGCGCAACAGCGACTGCCGGTAGCGCCAGCGGGCAATCTCGGCATGATTGCCAGAAAGCAGTACCGGTGGCACTTCACCATAGGCATGCTGCAGCGGGCGGGTGTAATGCGGACAATCCAGCAAGCCGTTTTCAAAGCTGTCCTGACGGGCAGATTCAGCATCCCCCAGCGCGCCTTCCTGCAGGCGGGCGATGGCATCAATCAGCACCGCCGCCCCCAGCTCGCCGCCGGAAAGCACGTAGTCGCCCAGCGAAATTTCTTCATCCACTTCTTGCCGGATAAAGCGCTCGTCCACGCCCTCGTAGCGGCTGGCAATGAGGGCAATGCGCGGCAAGGCCGCCAGCTCATGCACCCGTGCCTGTCGCAAAGGTTTGCCCTGCGGACTTAAGTGAATGACATGCGCCCTGCCCTCGCCCGCTTGTTGCGCAGCCGCCAATGCACGGGAAAGCGGCTCAATCATCATCACCATGCCCGGACCGCCACCAAATGGGCGCTCGTCCACACGCCGGTAATTGCCCTCGGCATAGTCACGCGGGTTCCAGGCTGCTACCTGCAACAAGCCGCGCTCGCAGGCACGGCCGAGCACGCCAAAAGCCACCGCCTGGCGGATGAAATCGGGAAACAGGGTGATGACATCAATGCGCATGGGAAAACAGGGGGACAGAGGTCGGGACTCGGGACTCGGGACTCGGGACTCGGGACTCGGGACTCGGGACTCGGGACTCGGGACTCGGGACTCGGGACTCGGGACTCGGGACTCGGGACAAGCATCGACAGTGCCGCGGCCTGCCAAGCGTTCCTGCTCTCCCACTCCGTACTCTCGGCCTTCGCTTCTGCCCCCCCTGACCCTTGCGGCTCAGAATTCCGGATCCCAGTCCACCACCATCAGGCCCGCCTCAAAGTTCACCTGGCGCACCACATTGGGCTGGATAAAGGGAATCAGCCGCTCGCGCTCACCGCGCACACAAATGACATCATTGGCGCCGGTGGAAAACACATGGTCGATATGCCCAAGCGGCACGCCCTCGACCGTTTCCACTTGCAGCCCCTGCAAATCCACCCAGTAATATTCGCCGGGCTTGGGCGCGGGCAATGCCGAGCGCGGCACATGGATTTCCACACCGCGCAGCGCCTCGGCAGCATCGCGGTCTTGGATATCGGGAATACTGGCCACCACGCCTTTGCTTCCCGCACGTCCCTTGGCGCCCGTGACCTGCCATTCCCGACCGCGCGCATCGCGCAGTGTCCACGGCTGGTACCGCAGCAGGGCAGTCTCTGGTGCGGTATGGGAGAGGATTTTCAGCTCCCCACGAACGCCAAACGCACCCATGATTTTACCAATCAGGATGCGTTTGGAGGTGTTGCTTGCGGCACTCATGCCGGTCTTCAGCAAGGCCGCGCAGGCATCAGGCAGCAGCAGCCTGAGCTTTCTTGACTTCCTTGAACAGGGCGCCGACCTTGTCGGTCATCTGCGCACCATGACCAATCCAGTGGTTGACGCGCTCGACGTTCATTTCCACGCGCTTTTCGTTACCGGAGGCGACCGGGTTGAAGTAACCCACGCGCTCGATATTGCGGCCATCACGGGCGCTGCGGCTGTCGGTGACAACGATGTGATAGAACGGGCGCTTCTTGGCGCCGCCACGGGTAAGGCGAATCTTGACCATATTGGTTTCTCTTGTGTAGCCCAGCTGCCGGGATGGCAGGGTAAGCGGGCGATTTTAGCAGAAAAATCCCGCGCAGCAAAAGCCGGCACGTATTTCGCCCGTTTTTTTATTGCGCAACCTGGCAGATTGCCGGCCTATCGGCTCTCTGCCAGGCATCAACGCTCTTGCCGATTAGCGCAGTGAAAGTGCGTAAGAACGCACCAGCTGGCTATCCATTTCTTCGTTGAAATTGAAGTTCACGTACTTGGCGTCGTCTTCAGCAAATTCCACTTCCACCCGCGAGCGACCAATTTCCGTGCCTGATTCATCCAGCGCGCGCGCCATGATGGCGCCCTTGAAGGGCTTTGCAGACACGATGTAAACCGAGGCATCCTTAGAACCCACACCGCGGCTTTTGCCAAGCGTAACCGTCAGCCCATTGGCCTCGAATGCCGGATCAAGCAGCAGCTCCAGCGTCATTTTCTTGTCCACGCCTTCACCAAGACCCGCAACAAAATCAGTCGCACTGCCACTGAGGACACTGCCTGCCTTCTGCGACAGTGAGCGGTCATCACCGCAGGCAGCCAGTGCCAGTACCATCGCCGCCACTACCCAAGCTTTTTTCATTCGAGCTTTCCTCAATTCATTTTTTGCAAAGCAATACAGGCTTGTTGCGCAACTTGCCACTTAGCGCATGAAGGGCATGCCGCCGCCCATCATGCCCTTCATGCCTTTGAGGCCGCGCAGCATGCCTTTCATACCGCCACGGCCGAGTTTACCCATCATCTTTTCCATTTGTTGATACTGCTTCATCAGCCGGTTGACATCCTGCGGCTGCATGCCGGCGCCACGGGCGATGCGGGCGCGGCGCGAGCCATTCAATATTTCCGGGTTGCGACGTTCTTTCAGGGTCATGGAATTGATGATGGCGATCATCCGCGGGATTTCCTTGCCGGTGACCTGATTCTTCACTTCTTCGGGAATCTGCCCCATGCCCGGCAGCTTGTCCATCAGGCCATGCAGGCCGCCCATGTTCTGCATCTGTTCCAGCTGGTCGCGCATGTCGGCCAGGTCAAAGCGTTTGCCCTTGGCGACTTTTTCCGCCAGTTTTTGCGCCTTGTCCTTGTCGACATTGGCCTCAACCTGCTCCACCAGCGACAGCACATCGCCCATGTCGAGGATGCGGCTGGCGATACGGTCAGGGTGAAAAACATCCAACCCGTCCGGTTTTTCGCCCACGCCGATGAACTTGATGGGCTTGCCGGTGATGTAGCGCACCGACAGCGCTGCACCGCCACGGGCATCGCCATCGGTCTTGGTCAGCACCACCCCGGTCAAGGGCAGCGCTTCGCTGAAGGCCTTGGCGGTGTTGGCCGCATCCTGACCGGTCATGGCATCAACCACGAACAGCGTTTCGGTCGGATTGGCCACCGCATGCAGCGCCTTGATTTCCGCCATCATGGCTTCATCGATGGCCAGACGGCCTGCGGTATCCACCAGCAGCACATCGACAAACGACTTGCGCGCCGCATCCATCGCCGCACGCACGATGTCTTCGGGCTTTTGTTGCTCGCTGGACGGGAAAAACTCCGCGCCGGTCTGTGCGGCCAGGGTTTTGAGCTGCTCGATGGCCGCCGGGCGATAGACGTCCGCCGAAACCACCATCACTTTCTTCTTGCGCTTCTCGCGAAGATGCTTGGCGAGCTTGCCAACCGTGGTGGTTTTGCCCGCGCCTTGCAGACCCGCCATCAGGATGATGGCCGGTGCCGGCACATTGAGGTTCAGCTCATTGGCCTGTGCGCCCATCACATTGGTCAGTTCATCACGCACCACCTTGATGAGCTGCTGACCGGGGCTGAGGGACTTCATCACTTCCTGACCCAATGCGCGCACCTTGATGCGCTGAATCAGCGCCTGCACCACCGGCAATGCCACATCGGCCTCCAGAAGCGCGATACGCACCTCGCGCATCGCCTCGGTGATATTGGACTCGGTCAAACGGCCGCGGCCACGCAGGCGGTTGATGGTGCCGGACAGGCGTTCAGTCAGGGATTCAAACATGGGAAGAGGCTGCGTTGAATATAAGAGGGCGATTATAGGCCAGGTCTTGTCGCTGCCACCGGTGCCCAACGTCCAGACCACTTCGGCAGTACACTTCACGCCGCTTTTTCATTTTTTACAGGCCAGCCATCTGATTTGCTGGCGCTGGCATGCGAAACTAAGCGCAAATGATTCTCGTACTCGCCGCTACCGTCCTGTATCTTTCCGCCGCCCTGATGTTGGCGGCCTCACTGCGCCAGCCGGAAAAGGAAAACAACCGCAGCTGGCTGCCGCTGGCCATTCTGGCAATGGTGTTTCATGGCGAAATGCACGTCGAAGCCTGGCGGCAGGTGCAAGCGCCGGAGCTGCATTTCTTCGCCACGCTGTCGCTGGCAACGCTCGGCATGTCGGCGCTGGCTACCGGACTTGCATTGGGCGGACGCATGAGCTCGCTTGGCCTTATCGTGTTTCCGCTAGCGGCGATGTCCAATCTGCTGTACCGGCTGGGCGGCCATGCGCCGCCGGTCGCACTTGGCTGGCAGTTGCAGCTGCATGCCTGGATTGCACTTTCGGCCTATGCCGTGCTGGCGGTCGCAGCCTTACTGGCCATTTTGCTGTGGATGCAGGAGCGCACCCTGCGCAAGCGCGGCTCACACCGCTGGCCGCGCATCCTGCCGCCGCTGACCGAGCTGGAGCGGCTGATGTTCCACGGCATCTGGCTGGGCTTCTTCCTGCTTAGCGCCACTTTGTTGACCGGTGCTTTGTTTGTGCATGACCTGCTCTCGCAGCAGCTGGCGCACAAGACCGTGCTGTCACTGCTGTCCTGGGTCATCTTCGGCATCCTGCTGTTTGGCCGCTGGCGCTACGGCTGGCGCGGCATCAAGGCCGCACGCCTGACCTTGATAGCGATGCTGCTCCTGGCGCTATCGTTCTTTGGCAGCCAGTTTGTTTATGAGTTTGTGTTGAGGCGCGGCTGATTCAAGCCCGTGTTTGTCGTGGCCGCTGACTCGTACAACCAAAGCCCCTTCGCAAACCTGCTTGCACAAAGTACCAGACCTTACCGGCTCTCACGCCAGACAAGCAATTGCCTGTGTCTCACTGGTTGTCAGACAGGCTGGTGATAAGAATAATAATCATTATCTTTATTGGATCCATGCTTTCTGGAGACTTTTCATGGCAATCATTTCTGCCAGACGCGCAATCTTGCGAACCCCACTCGCCCTGGCCATCAGCTGCGCCCTGCTGCCCGGCGTAGCCGCCGCCAATGTTGTTGACAATAATCAGGCGCAAATACTCGACCGGGTCAAGGTCACTGCCTACCGCACCGTGACCCATGCCCAGGGAGCCACCAAGACCGATACACCCATTGCCGAAACTGCACAGTCGGTTTCGGTGATTGCGCGTGAGGAAATGGATGCACGCGGCGCGCAAAACCTTAACGAAATCATGCGCTATATCGCCGGTATCGGTCACGAGAGCACTGGCATCGACAACCGTGTGGACGATTTCAACATCCGCGGCTTCGACGCTGGCAGCTGGGGCGATAACGTCACCCTGGACGGAATGCGTGCACCGCAAGGTAGCCAATTCAATCGCGTCATGTTCGACAGCTGGAATCTGGAACGGATCGAAGTACTCAAAGGCCCCTCGGCGGTGATGTACGGGCAGATGGCACCCGGCGGCATGGTCAATCAGGTCAGCAAGACCCCGGTACCCAACCACACCCAAGTACTGCGTCTAGGGCTGGATGGGCATGGACAGTACAACGCGGCTTTTGACCTCGGTGGCGGCAATGCAGACCAACGCCACCTGTTCCGGCTGGTCGGGTTGTACCGCAAGGGACAGATGCAAATCCAGCATACCGATACCGAACACGGCTTCATTGCGCCCAGCTATACCCTGAAAATTGCCGATAGCACGCGCCTGACCCTGCTCGGCCTTTACCAAAAGGATCATGGCGATTCCACCTATCAGTTCCTACCGATGGCCGGCACGCTGGTACCGACCGTGCATGGCAGGATGAAGAACCGCACCTTCATCGGTGAGCCGGGCTGGAATACTTACAACCGCACCGTATGGACTGCGGGCTGGCTGTTCGAGCACGATTTCAATGACCACTGGAGCTTGGCTCAGAGCGCTCGCCATACTCATGTAGACAGCCTGTACCGTGGCGTCATCACTCTGGGCGCGCTACGCCCGGATGGGCGTACCCAGAACCGCCGCGCCATCATGGCACCAGGCGAATCCGACGGCCAGACCATCGATACCCGCCTGACCGGCAAGTTCACCACTGGCGCGCTGAACCATACTCTGTTGCTGGGGGTAGATTGGCAGAAAGCCGACTGGAATGGCTCACGCCTGCACCTGCCGAATCCGGCTCCCATCGATATTTTCAAACCGATTTACACCGGCTATGGTCACACCCCACTCAAGCCTCTGATGGAATCCCCTGCGCGCGGCATCAACCGGCAGACCGGCGTCTATGTGCAGGATCAGATAAGCCTTGGCAACTGGCGCTTCTCACTGGGCGGCCGCCATGACTGGACGCGCGATGATGTCTCCAGCCTGACCCGTACCTTGGTCGGCACCAGCATGGTGCGCAACCAGGCTGTCAACAAGGTCAAGAGCGATGCATTCAGCGCCCGGGCCGGACTGATGTATGTTGCTGCCAATGGCCTGACCCCTTACTACAGCTACTCCGAATCGTTCCAGCCCGCCAACCGTGATGCCAGCTGGAGCCATACCGGTGAAGCATTCAAACCAGTGAGCGGCAGCCAGCATGAAGTCGGCCTGAAATTCCAGCCCGAAAGTTTCGATGGTCTGTTCACCGTCTCGGCCTATGAGCTGCGTCAGCGCAATATCCTGGTGGATGACCCCGACCCGACCCACAAGACCTGCGGCTTGGCAGGCAATGAGCAGTGCAAGGTACAAGGCGGGGAGGGTCAGGTGCGCGGACTGGAATTCGAAGCCCGAGCCACGCCAATGGAAGGGCTCAGCATCATCGGTGCCGCTACCCGGATGCGCTCCAAACTGTTGCGCGGCAATCCGGCACATATCGGCAATCACTTGCCGAAGGTGGCCGACTGGAGCGCCGCCCTGTGGCTGGATTACACCTTCCAATCCGGTGCCCTGCATGGCCTCAGCCTTGCCAGTGGGGCTCGATACAACGGCAAGGCCTATGGCGAAAACAGCAATACTTTCGTGATTCCTTCCTTCCTGCTGTGGGATGCAGCCATCCGCTACGACCTGGGGCAGCGTGGGCCGTTTTCCAGCCAGATTTCAGTCAACATCAGCAATCTGGCCAACAAAACCTATGTTTCCACCTGCACCTCGCCAGCGTCCTGCCATTACGGTACTGGTCGCACCATCAACACCAGCCTGCGCATCGGCTGGTGAACCCAGTGAATCTGCTGCCTGTGAAGATGCCATAGGCAGCAGGACTGAAAGGAGAGATTGTCCATGAAAGCTGCATCCGGCCTTGCCGTCCTGCTGCTGGCACTGAGTCTACTGGCACCGGGGAACATCCACGCACAAAGCAACAACCACTGGGCACCGGCACATCTTGTTGGCGCACAACAGCGCATCATCCATTCGCAGGAAACCGGACGCGACTATCGCATTCAGATTGCCAAGGTAGGAGCGCCTCCAGCTAATGGCTATCCGGTGCTGTATGTGCTGGATGGCGATGGTCTGTTTCCGTTGGCTGCGCTGCTGGCACAAGGCATGTACATGCGTGCCGGCGAGCACCAAGCCACACCGCTTCTACTGGTCGGAATTGGCTATGACAACGGAAAGCTGCTGGATTTGTCCGCCCGTGCCGAAGATTTCACCCCGGCTTCGGCCAGCTACGCACAAAGCGGCGACCGCCTCAGCCAGCGTTTCGGTGGAGCCGGAGCATTTTCCCGTTTTCTCACCGACAACTTGCGCCCAGCCATCGCTGCCGAGTTTCCAGTCAACCCACACCAACAGGCCTTGTTTGGTCACTCCTATGGCGGACTGTTCAGCCTGCACCAGCTGCTGACAGCTCCGCAGAACTTCCGTTACTACCTGATTTCCAGCCCTTCCATCTGGTGGAACCAACAACGGGTCTTGCAGGATTTTCCACAGTTTGCCCAGCGCCTTGCCGCCAGTCCGACCCGCCCGGCAGTGCGCATCAGCGCTGGCGAATACGAACAAAAACTGGCGCCGCACTTACCTGCCAATCCTGATCGCGAGGCAATGATGCAAGCCAGACGCATGGTGGATGCCTCCCGGAAAGCTGCGCAACGCCTACAAGCTGAGGCTGGACAGCCACTGCCGGTCACATACCAGCTCTATCCCGGCCAAACCCACGGCACCGTGGCCTTCCATGCCCTGCTCGATGGTATCCGCTGGCTGTTTGCACAGTGCCAGACAGATCAGGATTGCCATTAGTCAAATATCGCCAATACCCCGGCAGCAAGTCCAAGGATGCTGCCGGCCAGCACTTCCGAGAGGGTATGGCGACCCAGCGCCAAACTCGAAGCCGCAAGCAATGGCAAACAGGCTGCCAGCAATCCCCCCACCCGCGGCCAGAGCTGCCAGGCAATCGGAACGGCAAAGCCCAGCCCCAGAAGATGCAGCGAGGTTTTCAGCCGGCGGTTGCCCAGCCAGGCCAGCATCAGCGCCAGTGCGAAATACAGCAAGGCGCGGCCGGTAACGCTTGCCCAGCCCCCCTGCCACAGCGCCAAAGCCAGAATGACCGGCAAAAGTACGACATACAGGCTGGTGCGCTCGTGTTTGCCCGAGGCATCTATCGTGCCCCAGTCACCGCGCCGCCAGCGCCATAGCACATAGGCCGCGCATACGGCGATAGCCAGCAGCATCGGCCATGCCTGTTGCCAAATCGCATCCGGGCGGTGCCGCCATAGCGCCAGCAGCCAAAGTCCAGACAGCACCCCAAAAGGGTGCAGCACGATGGGCAGCGCTTGCCATAAAACATGGCGCACGCGGGCTGTCACACCTGCTCCAGCGCCTCGGCCAGCCGGGCAACCGCGATAACTTCCATGCTCTTGATGCGACCTGACTTGGGCGCATTGGCATGACTGACGATGGCGCGCTTGAAGCCATGGGTGGCGGCTTCTTTCAGGCGCTCCTCGCCATTGGGCACCGGGCGGATTTCACCGGACAGCCCCACTTCGCCAAAGGCGATGGTTTTTTCGGCCAAAGGCATATCGCGCAGACTGGAGAGTACTGCCAGCAGCACCGGCAGGTCGGCGGCGGTCTCCTGCACGCGGATGCCACCGACTACGTTCACGAACACGTCTTGGTCACCGACCATCACCCCGCCGTGGCGGTGCAGCACCGCCAGCAGCATGGCAAGGCGATTGCCTTCCAAGCCCACCGCCACCCGACGCGGGTTGGACAATGGCGAAGCATCGACCAGCGCCTGCACTTCCACCAATAATGGCCGGGTACCTTCACGGGTCACCATCACGCAACTGCCGGGCTGGTGGGTACTACCGCCAGAGAGAAAAATCGCCGACGGGTTGGGCACTTCGCGCAATCCCTTGTCGCTCATGGCGAACACGCCCAGTTCATTGACCGCGCCAAAGCGGTTCTTGAAAGCGCGCAGTACCCGGAAGCGGCTGCCGGAATCGCCTTCGAAATACAGCACCGCATCGACCATATGCTCCAGCACCCGCGGCCCTGCGATGCCGCCTTCCTTGGTGACATGACCAACCAAAAACACTGCCGTGCCGGTTTCCTTGGCATAACGCACCAGCCGCGCAGCACTCTCGCGTACCTGGCTCACCGAGCCCGGCGCAGCGCTCAAGGTTTCCGTCCACAGGGTCTGGATGGAGTCGGCAATGATGAACCGCGGCCTGGCGACAATCGCCTCGGCCAGAATGCGCTCCACGCAGGTTTCGGCCAGCGCCTGCAGGCCATCCAGCGGCAAGCCCAGCCGCGAGGCGCGCCCGGCCACCTGCGCCAGTGATTCTTCGCCGGTGACATACAGCCCCGGCAGGCTGCCCGCCATCGAAGCCAGCGCCTGGGTCAGCAGAGTGGATTTGCCGATGCCGGGGTCACCGCCAATCAGTACGACCGCGCCTTCTACCAGCCCGCCGCCCAGCACCCGGTCAAATTCGCCAATGCCGGTGGACACGCGCACGGTTTGGCTTTGCGCCACATCTTTAAGCGCAGTGATTTTGGCGCCATCCACCTTGCCCGCCCAGCCACTGCGGCGCGATGCGGCAATACTCGTCGCCGCACCCGATGTCGTCTCAAGACGAATTTCCGACAAACTGTCCCAAGCACCGCAGGCCGCACACTGCCCCTGCCACTTGGAATAGTCCGCCCCACATTCATTGCAGACATAAGCCGTTCGGGTTTTGCTGGCTTTGGCCATGAATCTCTCCTTCGGAACAGGCAGAGATTAACGGCTGAGCGTCGCAAATGCTGCGACCATGAGACTTCGGCAGCACCCCAACTAGCCGCCAATGGCTTGCAACACATCATCCAGAAGCGCGGCGGCGGTGACTTCTGCTCCGGCGCCGGCGCCCTGGATGACCAGCGGCTGGGGGTGATAGCGGTCGGTCCAGATGGCAACGCGGTTGTCGGTGCCTGCGCCCTGTGCCAATGGATGGCTGGCAGGCAGTGATTCCAGCCCGACACTGGCGATGCCGTTTTCAAAGCGGGCGATGAATTTCAGCACCTCGCCGCGCGCGTGGCTGGCCTTGGATTGTTCCGCCAGTGCGGCATCCATTTGCGGCAAGGCCGCATCCAACTGTGCCAGTGGCAATGTCGCCAGTGCCGGTGGCACCAGCGACTGCACCTTGACCGCTTCTGCTTCCAGAGCGATACCGGCGCTACGGCAGAGAATCAGCAGCTTGCGGCGCACATCTTCACCGGAGAGGTCATCGCGCGGGTCGGGCTCGGTATAGCCCGCCTCACGAGCAAGGCGCACCAATGACGAAAACGGCTGGCTGCCGTCAAACTGATTGAACAGCCAGGCCAGCGAGCCAGACAACACCCCGGCGATGGCGTGGATGGCATCGCCGCCTTGACGAAGCCGGCGGATTTCCCGAATCAGGGGCAGCCCCGCACCGACCGTGGCGCTGTCACCGTAGTGGCGACCGGGCAGCTTGCGTGCAGCATCAATCGCCTGCCAGCGGGCAAGTGCTGCGCCCTGACCCAGTTTGCAGGCGGTGACGACAACCGCGCCGGCTTCAAGCCACCGGGCATGGCGCGCGGCGACCTCGTCACTGCTGCTGGCATCCACCACCACATCGCCTGCAGAAAAGTCGTGTTCTGCCAGCCAGTTGCTGCTTGCGGGCAGCGCTTGCCGCAGTGCTTCCAGCACCGCAGCGGCATCGCCCGCCACCGGCAGCAAGCCGCGCGAATTGGCAATCGCGGCAATCGGCGGCAGCCGCACGCCCGCCTTCACAAGTCGCGCATGACGGTGCACCAAGGCGCTGCCGACCGTGCCGGTACCGAGCAGAATCAAGCGCTTCATGCGACCACCTTGTCCAGCGCCCTGCGCATGTCGGCCAGCAGATCCTCGCTGGCCTCAATACCCACCGAAATACGCACCAGGCCATCACCAATCCCGGCAGCCGCACGCGCCTCGGCGCTCATCGCTGCATGCGTCATGGTGGCCGGATGGGCAATCAGGCTCTCCACGCCGCCCAAGGATTCGGCCAGGGTGAAGTATTCCAGTGTATCGACCAAGGTGCGCACAGCCGCCTCGTCCGCCAGCTCGAAAGACAGCATCGCGCCAAAGCTTTGCTGCTGGCGTGCGGCAACCGCATGCCCCGGATGACTGGCAAGTCCCGGCCAGTGCAGCGCTTTCACCGCCGGATGGCTTTGCAGCAATTGCACCAATGCCACGGTGTTTTCCTCATGTACGCGCAAGCGTGCAGCCAACGTGCGCAGCCCACGCAGGGTCAGAAAACTGTCAAACGGTGCCCCGGTCAGCCCCAGAGCATTCCCCCACCAGCTGAACTGCTCGTGCAGTGCGGCTTCGCGGGCAATCAGCGCACCGCCGACCACATCGCTATGGCCATTGATGTATTTGGTGGTGGAGTGCAGCACCGCATCGGCACCGAAGTCGAGCGGCCGCTGCCACAGCGGCGAGAGGAAGGTGTTGTCGGCCACGCTCAGGGCACCGGCAGCACGCGCCTGGGCAATCACCGTTTCAAGACAAGTGATGCGCAGCAGCGGATTGGACGGGGTTTCAATCCACACCAGCTTTGGCTTGCGGGCAAAAGCAGCCTGACGTGCCGCTTCATCGTTGAAATTGACCGTGAGCAATTCAAACGCCCCCTTGTTGGCCAGCGCATTGAACAGCCGCCAACTGCCGCCATAGCAATCATGCGGCACCACCAGTATGTCGCCGGGGGAAAGCAGTGCAGCAAGCGCCAGATGGATAGCCCCCATGCCGGTGGCGGTAATCACCCCGCCTGCACCTCCCTCAAGTTCGGCCAGGGCATTGCCCAGCAGATCACGGGTAGGATTGCCGCTGCGGGTGTAGTCATAGCGCCGCTTCTGATTGAGACCGGCAAAGCTGAAGTTGGAGGACAGCACCAAGGGCGGCGTGACCGCGCCATAAGAAGTGTCAGTATCGATACCGGCACGCACCGCGCGCGTGGGAAGCTGGGGCTGGGTCATTTCAATCATCCAAAGCAGTATTGATGGCGGCGGCAATCGCCGTGGTTTCTTTCAAATAGGCCGCATGGCCGTGTGCGGAAGCGATTTTTTGCAGCCACGCATTGGGCGCACGCACCGCCAGTTCCGCCAGCGTCTTTGCAGGCGCCAAGGTATCACCTTCCACGGCGATGACCGACAGCGGCACGGCGATGGTTTCCGGGCAGAGTGCATGATCGGCAATGCCGATACCGACCTTGCCCCATTGCTGCGCACATAGCGAGTGCGCACCGCTGATGGCGATAACCCGCTCGGCCAGACGGACATGGCGCGCAGCAAACTGCAAGCCCACCAGTGCCCCGTAAGACGCACCGATGAAAGCGCGCGCAGGCGGTAGTCCCAACGCCTTGCAAACTGCCGCGATGGCATCGGCTTGGGCGGCGGTACTGCCGTTTTCCAGCCAGTCGATGGCCAGCACCCGGTAACGGCCAAGCAGCGCCGCATGCGCCTGCCACCAACCCGCTGCCACATCCAGATCATTGCTGCACACATGAGAGTCCTCATTGATGCCGCCGGCCACAATCAGCAGCGGCGCGTCGGTGCGACCTGCCAGCTCCCAGACAATCCTCACGTCCCGCCCGTCTATGGGGCAATGCAGCTCACCACGTCGACTATGCGGCGCGGGCTGCCATTCCGCAGCAAACTGGCACGGGGGCTGGACAGATTCGGCATTGTGAAAAGTGGCAAGCAAACTCATGAAGGACTCCTGGGCGATCGAGTCCTGCGGTTGCAAACGTCGGGCTGCACAGCACACAGCTCAACCATCTGCGCGGTGAAGGCATCACCGCAGGAATTGGCACCTTCGGGAATATCCCGGGTTGCCTCGGCTTCAAAGGGCCTGTCCCTCCGCCGATCTCGATGGATGGCGCGCAGCTTGCCAGTCATGCTGCGAAAAGTCAATCGCTTTATACGCATGAAAAGATTTTTGATTGACGCACATAGTCCGGCGATACTGCCGCCCATGCTTCTGCGCCCCGCCCTCGCTCTGACTTGCCTGCTGCTTGCCTGCATACCCGCCAGTACAACAGCGCAATGGCTGTCCTGGCCGCCCAGACCCGCGCCTGACAGGCGCGCGCCAATACCGCCGCCTGCCGCGGCGGTACGGCTTGATATCGAAAACCGTCATGACCTGCACCGCATCTGGGTGAAAAACGACCTGCATGGCCCGGTGCAAGTGCGCATCGAAAGCCTCCAGCCACTGCCCGGACTCCCCGTACAGCGCATCCTCGACACGCCGGGGCGATATCTGCTTGCCGAAGTGGCGCAAACTGCCCGGCTGGATTTACGGCTCACTGCCACACCCGGCGCAGCGGCCAAGCACCAGGCAGACTATTTGTACTCCTATCCGTTGCAGCTGGACGATATCCGCATCAGCCAGCTACCACGTGGCGCGTTCAGCCATCACGATGCAGAAAATCTCGATGCCATCGATTTTTCCGCGCCCATCGGCACGCCGGTCATCGCTGCCCGGGATGGGCTGGTGATGCAGGCCGAAGGCCGCTTCAGCGACCATGGCGGGCAGCGCGACGCCGTCAATCTGGTTCGCATCCTGCACGAAGATGGCAGTATGGCGGTGTATGCCCATTTGCAGCAGCGCAGCCTGCAAGTGCGCGCCGGGCAACGTGTCCGCCATGGCCAGATCATCGCCCGCAGCGGCAATTCCGGCTACTCGACCGCGCCGCACCTGCACTTTGTGGTACAGGTCAACAACGGCCAACAGCTGCAATCGGTGCCATTCCGCATGGACAGCCCCAAGGGCGAGCTGCGCCTGCCGCGTGTTGGCGATTGAGCCCCCCGGACAGCGCTGCCTGTCCTGCACACGCACCGTATAATTTGCGCTTTCGTTTCCAACGGGCGGCGCACATGCCGCCAGAAGCATGTCCGAAATCCAGCAAGAAGCCGCAAAACGGCGCACTTTCGCCATCATCTCCCACCCCGACGCGGGCAAGACCACGCTGACCGAAAAGCTGCTGCTGTTCGGCGGCGCGATCCAGATGGCCGGCTCGGTCAAAGGCCGCAAGGCGGCGCGCCATGCCACCTCTGACTGGATGGCGCTGGAAAAGGAGCGCGGCATCTCGGTCACCAGCTCGGTGATGCAGTTCCCCTATCAGGGTCGCATCGTCAACCTGCTCGACACCCCCGGCCACGCCGACTTCGGCGAGGACACTTATCGCGTGCTTTCGGCGGTGGATTCGGCGCTGATGGTGATTGACGTCGCCAAGGGCGTCGAGGAGCGCACCATCAAGCTGATGGAAGTCTGCCGCCTGCGCGACACCCCCATCATGAGCTTCATCAACAAGCTCGACCGCGAGGGCAAGAACCCGATCGAGCTGCTGGACGAAGTGGAAAGCATCCTCAAGATCCAGTGCGCACCGGTGACCTGGCCGATCGGCATGGGCAAGCGCCTGCGCGGCGTGGTGCATTTGATTAGCGGCGAGGTGCATCTGTACGAGGCCGGCAAGAACCATACCCGGCAGGACTCCACCATCTATCCGTCGCTGGACGACCCGCGCGTGCTGGATGCCATTGGCGCCGACATGCTGGCCGAGCTGCGCGAGGAGCTGGAGTTGGTGGAAGGCGCTTCGCACCCGTTTGACCGGGAAAAATATCTGGCAGGCGAGCAGGCGCCGGTGTTCTTTGGCTCAGCGGTGAACAATTTTGGCGTTGAGCCGCTGCTGGACTTCTTTGTCGAGCACGCGCCGCCCCCGCAGGCACGCGCCACCACCAGCCGTACGGTCGAGGCTGGCGAGGAAAAGCTGACCGGCTTTGTGTTCAAGATTCAGGCCAATATGGACCCGCAGCACCGTGACCGCGTGGCTTTCATGCGCGTGTGCTCGGGCAAGTTCAGCGCCGGCATGAAGGCTTTCCAGCCGCGCACTGGCAAGGAGGTCAAGCTCGCCAATGCGCTGACCTTCATGGCGTCCGACCGCGAAATCGCCGCCGAGGCTTATCCGGGCGATGTCATCGGCATCCACAACCACGGCACGATTGCCATTGGCGATACCTTTACCGAAGGCGAAATGCTGGCCTTTACCGGCATCCCCAACTTCGCCCCGGAACTGTTCCGCCGCGCCCGTCTGCGCGACCCGCTGAAACTCAAGCAATTGCAAAAAGGCCTGGCGCAGCTCTCCGAAGAAGGCGCCACCCAGTTCTTCCGCCCGCTGATGAGCAATGACCTGATTCTGGGCGCAGTTGGCGTGCTGCAGTTCGATGTGGCAGCCTACCGCCTGAAAGACGAATATGGTGTGGACGCCAGTTTCGAGCCGGTACAAATCGCCACCGCCCGCTGGGTGAAGTGCGAGGATGCCAAGAAGCTGGAAGAATTCCGCGAGAAGAACGCCGTCAATCTGGCCGTGGACGCCGCTGGCGAGCTGGTCTATCTCGCCCCTAGCCGGGTCAATCTGCAACTGGCCGAGGAGCGCGCCCCGGCGGTGCAATTCCTTGCCACCCGCGAACATGCCCATGCCGAAAAAATGGGCTGAATTGCACAACCAGAGAATAACCATGACCTTCATCGACCGCTTGCGCCAACGCTGGCAATCCGCCAATTCCCTGCTGTGCGTGGGACTTGACCCCGACCCGGCACGCTTTCCGGAGCATTACGCCGGGGATGAGGATGCGTTGTTCTCGTTCTGCCGCGACATTGCCGATGCCACGGCGGAATACGCCTGTGCGTTCAAGCCGCAGATCGCCTATTTCGCCGCGCACAACGGCGGCGAGTCCGCCTTGCAGCGGCTGATTGCGCATATCAACGCCACACACCCGGACATCCCGGTGATTCTCGACAGCAAGCGTGGCGATATCGGCAGTACCGCTGCCCAGTATGCAGTGGAGGCCTTCGACCGATTTGGTGCCGATGCAGTCACGCTCAACCCCTATATGGGCTACGACAGCGCCGAGCCGTTCCTGAAGCGTGATGGTCGCGGCTGTGTGTTTCTGTGCCACACCTCCAATCCCGGCGCGCGCGATTTTCAGGAGCTGCTGGTCGATGGCGAGCCGCTGTATCAGCATGTGGCGCGCACGATTGCACAAAAATGGAATGACAACGGCAATTGCGCACTGGTGGTGGGCGCAACCTTCCCCGAGGAACTTGGCCGCATCCGCAACATTGTCGGCGATATGCCGCTCCTGATTCCCGGCGTCGGCGCGCAAGGGGGCGATGTGGCGGCCGTGGTGAAAAACGGCAAGACTGCCGATGGCACCGGCCTCATCATCAACTCCTCGCGCGGCATCCTGTATGCCTCGATGGGCGAAGACTTCCGCGAAGCCGCTGCGCAAGCTGCACGCAACCTGCGCGACGAAATCAACCGGCACCGCTGATAGCCGCACCAAGACCTCGACGGGCAGCACAGGCTGCCCCAGTCGTTTCATGCCCTCAACTCAGACCGCCTTCAAGGCCTTGGCATGGTGGGCGATATGTTCGCCAATGAAACTGGCAATGAAGTAATAGCTGTGGTCGTAACCTGGTTGCAGGCGCAGCGTCAGCGGGTGGCCGGTTTTTTCGCAGGCGGCTTTGAGCAGCTCGGGCTTGAGCTGCCCGGCCAGAAATTCATCGGCATCGCCCTGATCGACCAGCAGCGGCAAGCGCTCGGCCAGCTCGCCCTGCAGCAGCGCCACGGTGTCGTACTGCCGCCATGCAGCCTCGTCATCTCCCAGATAAGCGCTGAAGGCTTTCTGCCCCCACGGCACCTGGCTGGGGGCGACGATCGGTGAAAATGCCGACACGCTGCGATAGCGGCCAGGATTTTTCAGCGCGATGCTGAGTGCGCCATGCCCCCCCATGGAATGCCCGCTGATGGCGCGCGCCTGGTTGACTGGAAAATGCTGCTCAATCACCCCAGGCAACTCATCGACAATGTAGTCATACATGCGGAAATGTTTGTCCCACGGCGCGCGGGTGGCATTGAGATAAAAACCCGCCCCCTGCCCCAGATCGTAGCCTGCATCATCGGCCACACCCTCGCCGCGCGGCGAAGTATCCGGCGCCACAATCACAAGCCCATGCTGCGCCGCCCACTGCTGTGCCCCGGCCTTGGTGATGAAGTTCTGCTCCGTGCAGGTCAGGCCCGAGAGCCAGTACAGCACCGGGCAACGCTCTGCGTCCAACGCCTGCGGCGGCAGATAAATGCCAAACTTCATCGCCGTGCCGGTACTGCTGGCATCGTGCTGCCAGACTTCCTGAAAGCCGCCGAAACTGGCGTGGGATTCGATTTTTTTCATAGTTCCTCCAACCCCCTGATATCACTCAACCACCATTTCTTCTGGCCATAGGAAGTAGCCACCAAATTTCTTGCTGATCCGAAACTCACCACCGGCTTCTTTGCCTTTTCCAGTGAGATAGGGTTTGCCATCACGATCTTCCAGCAACCCTGCTGCCATCAGCTTTTCAAGCAATTGCGCCGTTTTCATGCCGTGTTTGGCTGCCAGCTTCGATGAGGTCAATTTGCTGCCTCCAGTGCCGTCTTCCTCATCACTACCATCCGTATCGGTACTGGCATCACTCGCCGGAACACGCTCCATCGAAATCCGCACCTCCTCGCTGATCCGAATAATGCGCTGTGCTTCCTCATAGGCATCACGATACAACTCATGGTCTTCCGACCTGCGGAACAGGACACCCATCTCATTGTTGTTGACCTGACTGAATTCGTACAGATTGAGACTGGTCACGATGCAGTTTTCTTCATTGATGTAGCACTTGGCGTGCAGGTTCTTGCAGAAGCTGGTACGCACATAGGTCAGCGCATTGAGCCAGGCGATCTCCTCCGGCTGCAATTCGCTCTTTCCATACACAATCCGCACATCAATTTTGAGGCGATTCTTATCCGCCAAAAGCTCTTTTATACGGTCATTGAGCTTCAGAAACGGACTAATCAAAATCACGCGCTCACGTGCATCCTTGATGAGTTCTTCAAGAAAATAATTGGTTGCACTTGTGTTGAGAAATTTGGCCATGGCTTATCCCCAGATAAATAAGTAAGCACGAATCCTAATCTACAAATTACCCATAGAAACAGGACATCGCGCCCAACTTTCAACACCAGCGCCGTACCCGGCGCAGGTACTGGGCATACGGTTCGCCGAACTTGTGCAGCAGGATGCGCTCCTCCGGTTTGATCTGGAGCCAGTGCAGGCAGGCGATGAACAAGACTACGCCGGAGAGCGCTAGCGGATGCGCCAGCCACAGTGCCCAGCCGGTCAGGCAAAACACCATACCCAGATACATCGGGTTGCGGCTATGGGCAAAGATGCCGGTACTGACGATTTGGCTGGCCGTATCCGGCTGCACCGGGTTGACGCTGGTGCGATGACGGCGAAAAGCCCGCACGCCCAGCATGGCGATGACCACGCCAGTTGCAACCCAAACCGCAGCCAGTGAGGCTTTCATCGGCAACGACAATGGCAGTACCCACTGCGGCGTGAGGCGCGTAATGGCATACATCGCTGCGGCCAGTATCGCCACCAGCAGCAGTGGCGGTATTTTCAGTTCCAACGCGCGCATGAGTTTCAGTAACGCACTACCGAGCGGATCGACTTGCCTTCATGCATCAAATCGAAGGCTTGATTGATGTCATCCAGCGGCATGGTGTGGGTGACGAACGGAGCCAGTTCGATATCGCCACGCATCGCGTCCTCGACCATGCCCGGCAGCTGGCTGCGGCCCTTGACGCCGCCGAAGGCGGTGCCGAGCCAGCGACGGCCAGTAACGAGTTGGAACGGGCGGGTGGAGATTTCCTGACCAGCACCGGCCACGCCAATGATGACCGACTGCCCCCAGCCGCGGTGGGCGCATTCGAGCGCGGCGCGCATCACATTGACGTTGCCGATGCACTCGAAGCTGTGATCTACACCCCAGCCGGTCATCTCCACAACGACTTGTTGAATCGGCTTGTCATGCTCTTTGGGGTTGATGCAGTCGGTGGCGCCGAACTGCTTGGCGAGCTCGAACTTAGCCGGATTGGTGTCGATCGCGATGATGCGCCCGGCCTTGGCCTGGCGCGCGCCCTGAATTACCGCAAGGCCGATGCCGCCGAGGCCAAACACGGCCACCGAGTCCCCCGGCTGCACCTTGGCGGTGTTGTGCACCGCGCCGATGCCGGTGGTTACGCCGCAGCCGAGCAGGCAGACCTGTTCCGGGTTCGCCTGCGGATTGACCTTGGCCACCGAGACTTCCGCCACCACGGTGTATTCGCTGAAGGTGGAGCAGCCCATGTAGTGATAAATCGGCTCGCTGTTATAGCTAAAGCGCGTCGTGCCATCAGGCATCACGCCCTTGCCCTGGGTGGCACGCACCGCCACGCACAGATTGGTCTTGCCGCTTTGGCAGAACAGGCATTGGCCGCATTCGGCGGTGTACAGCGGGATGACGTGATCGCCGGGCTTGACGCTGGTCACGCCTTCGCCGACATCGACCACGATGCCTGCGCCTTCATGCCCCAGCACGGCCGGGAACAGGCCTTCGGGGTCATCGCCGGAGAGGGTGAAAGCATCGGTATGGCAGACGCCGGTATGGGTGATGCGGATGCGCACTTCGCCCGCCTTGGGCGGGGCGACGTCGATTTCAACAACCTGCAGCGGCTGTCCCGCGGCAAAGGCCACGGCAGCACGGGATTTGAGGGTTTTGCCAGCGGTATCGGCGGGAAGGTTCATGACACGGCTCCGGGTGGTCACTTCAGATAGGAACGCACCAGCGCCACCACTTCGTCGATGGCCTGATGCATGTGCAGATGTTCGGGATCGGTGCTGTCCTCGCAGCCGACATGGCCGAAGGTTTCGCGCAGATGGCCTTGCAGTACCTCGGCCATCAGCCCGTTGATGCCGCCGCGCATCGCCGCCAATTGCTGCAATACCTCGCTGCAACTGCTGCCTGCGGCAATGGCGCGCTCCAAGCTCTCGGCCTGGCCGCGAATGCGGCGCAGCCGGGTGATGGCGCGTTTTTTCTCAGCGGGACTGTGCGGCATACCACCTCCAATACTGGGGGGGAGTATATGGCAAAGTCATATCCGCGCCAACAAAAAAGCGGGCGCCTGGCCCGCTTCATCAATCCCAAAGTTTGCCGCGCTCAGTGCATGGTATGGCTCAGCACCCAAAACAGTGCGCCCGAAAGCAGCGCCGATACCGGCACGGTAATCACCCAAGCAGCGGCCACGGTGACAAAGTGCGAGCGCCGCACCAGCTTGCGGCGGGCGCGCTCTTCAGGCGCCAGCGGTTTGCCCTTGCGGATGCCAAGCTGACGGGCGCGGCGTTCGGCATGCCATTCGCGGAAAAAGCCCACGCCAAAAATCGCGCCTACGGCGATATGCGTGGAGCTGACCGGCAATCCCAGCCAAGAGGCCAGAATCACCGTTACCGCTGCCGAGAGCGATACGCAATAGGCGCGCATCGGGTTGAGTTTGGTGATTTGGCTGCCCACCAGACGAATCAGCCGCGGGCCAAACAGCAGCAGACCAAAGCTGATGCCGAGTGCGCCAATGGCCATCACCCACAGCGGGATACCCACCTGGCCTTGCACATTGCCGGCCTGGACGGCGTGCACAATCGCTGCCAAGGGGCCGACCGCATTGGCCACATCATTGGCGCCATGCGCAAAGGAGAGCAATGCCGCCGAACACACCAGCGGGATGCCGAACAGTTTGCGGATGGATTTCTTGCGGTTTTCCAGGCCCTGTGATTGGCGCCTGACCATCGGCACCGATGCCAGCCAGACCAAAACCCCTGTGACCAGGCCAATCAACAGCGAGGTCTGCAGGCCAATCTTGACCACCTTGGACAAGCCCTTCAATGCCAGATAAGCCCCAAAAGCGCCTGCCATGAGGCCAATCAATACCGGCACCCAGCGCCGGGCGGCGGCAATCTTGTCTTGCCGGTACAGGATTCGCGCCTTGATGAAGGCCAGAAACACCGCGGCAATCAGCCCCCCCAAGAGCGGCGAAATCACCCAGCTTGCCGCGATTTTGCCCAATACCGGCCACTTCACCGAAGCCATGCCCGCCGCCACGATGCCGGCACCAACCACGCCGCCGACTATCGAATGAGTAGTGGACACCGGCGCGCCAATCACGGTCGCCAGATTCAGCCACAAGGCAGCAGCCAGCAGCGCGGCCAGCATCGCCAGCACAAAGGTGCGTCCATCGCTGACCGCATCCGGGGCGATGATGCCCGAGGCGATGGTATTGACCACATCGCCACCGGCAATCAGCGCGCCTGCGGTTTCAAAAATCGCGGCAATGATGAGCGCACTGCCCAGCGTCAGTGCATTGGCACCCACCGCTGGCCCCATGTTGTTGGCCACATCATTGGCACCGATATTGAGCGCCATATAGGCGCCAATCACGGTCGCGGCGACCACCACGAAGGTGCCGGGCTGCACGCCGATGAAGGCCAACGAGGCGGCTGCCACCAGCACCACGAAGGCGATGGCGATGCCCGGTGCAATCAGCGGCCTGGCAACAAAGGTGGTGGCACGCTCCAGCAGGCCGATGCGCCCCAAATCCTTGTCGAGCGTTCTCCAGCGGGTGGGGGTATGGGCGTTGGGGTCGTTAGGCGATGACATAAGCCAATTTTGTCATTACTTCGGCAGTTCGCGCTTGATTTTCGGCAAGCGCCGCGCATTTATTGCGCCGGTTTGTCCAGGCTGCGCAGAATTTGCGCAAGTTCCGGCTCGTCCACTTGGGCAGCCGCCTGTTGCAGCGGCCACCAGCGGCGCTCGCGCTGGCCGACCTCGGGATAATCATCGGCCAGTTCAACTTCATCCATCTGGAACACCACTACTTCCACCGGCTGGGCAAAATCTTCGACCAGCACGCTGTCATAGTGATAGCGTCCAAGGGGTTGCGGGCGCACCCGGCCACGCGCGCCGGCCTCTTCCCAGGCCTCCTGCTGTGCCGAGCCGGGCAGGTCACTACCGGCCATCGGCCAGCCTTTGGGCAGAATCCAGCGCCCCTGGCGCTTGCTGGTAATCAGCAGCACTTCACGGCGATCTTCATGAGCACGCAGGCACAGAGCCGCCACTTGCAGGCGTTCTGGCCGTACTCCCAACAAGTCCAGCAGCAGGCGTCTTAGTCCCATTTTTCTCGTCCTTAAAACGTAATCTGCCATGGCGCCCGTACACCGCAGGTGCACGGGCGCTGGCCTGCACATCAGTCAGCCTGGCGACGCAGGAAGGCCGGGATGTCGAGATAATCCGCCCCGCCAAAATCCGCCGCCTTGGGCGCAGCCTCTGCTGCCGGGGTAGCAACAGTCTGTGCCGCACCGCGACGCAGCCCGGAAGCCAGACCCTGTGCCGGGTTGAAGCTGGTTGCAGATACTTCGTCAATCGGCAGGCCGGTGGTGCCATCGCGCTTGACCGTAGTCACATCCGGCACGATTTCCATTTGTGGCTTTGCACGGCGTACCGGCTCGAAACCGCCACCGAAATCATTGCGCACCGAAGTGCGCTGCTGGGCAGCCCGGTTGAGGCCGGTCGCCACCACGGTGACCTTGATTTCATCCTTCATTTCCGGGTCGAGCGAGGTACCGATGATGACCGTGGCGTCTTCTGCGGCAAACTCGTCCACCGCGCGGCCGATTTCTTCAAACTCGGCCATGGTGATATCCGAGCCTGCAGTGATGTTGACCAGGATGCCATTGGCGCCATGCAGATTGACATCATCCAGCAGCGGGTTCTGGATGGCCATTTCCACGGCGGCCTGGGCGCGGTCATCGCCCCGGGCAATGCCGGTGCCCATCATCGCCAGCCCCATTTCGTTCATCACCGTCTTGACGTCGGCAAAGTCGACGTTCATTTCGCCCGGACGCACGATCAGGTCGGCAATGCCCTGCACTGCGCCATGCAGCACGTTATTGGCCTCGCGGAAGGCCTGCACCATGGTGGCATTGCGCCCCAGCACGGTCAGCAGTTTTTCGTTGGGGATGGTGATCAGCGAGTCCACATGCTGCGCCAGTTCCTCGATGCCCTTCAGCGCCACCTGCATGCGGCGACGGCCTTCAAACGGGAACGGCTTGGTCACCACGGCCACGGTGAGGATGCCCATTTCCTTGGCGAGCTGCGCCACCACCGGCGCTGCACCGGTACCGGTACCGCCGCCCATGCCTGCGGTGATGAACACCATGTCCGCGCCTTGCAGCGCATCCATGATGCGCTCACGGTCTTCCAGCGCTGCCTGACGGCCGACTTCCGGGTTGGCGCCAGCGCCAAGCCCCTTGGTGACATTGCTGCCCAGTTGCAGCTGCAGCTGGGTGCCGGAGCTGCCCAGTGCCTGCGCATCGGTATTGGCGGTAATCAGCTCCACACCTTGCAACTGGCTTGCCACCATGTGCGCCACAGTATTGCCGCCGCCGCCGCCCACGCCAATCACCTTGATGACGGCATTGGGTGCCATTTTTTCCATCAGTTCAAAACTTGCCATAACTTTAGTCCTCTCTGTCTGTGCGTTGTTTTCTGTTGTGCAAGGCATTGGAACTTCTTGTGCGGTTTCCATCTGCCCTGCAGGCGTTGCTGCTTTCATGACTTGTGCCACCAATTCCCGGGACTTCTCAGCCACCGATACCACTCTCACCACCATCCACCTCCTTCTTTGCCGCTTCCTGCATTACCCAGTTGCCAAAGGCCAGCTATTTCAAAACTGGCCGCTGTACCAATCCTTCAATTTCTTGATGAAGCCAAAGCCGCGCCCGGAAGGCAGCAGGCTACGCGCTCTTGGCGCATCCATCCGGCTGCCCATCAGCAGCAGCCCGACACCGCTGGCATGCACCGGATTGCCGACCACTTCAGCCAGACCCGCCACATGCTGCGGGATGCCGATGCGTACCGGCATTTGCAGCATTTCCTCGGCCAGCTCGACCACGCCTTCCATCTTCGCGCCGCCGCCGGTCAGCACCATGCCGGCGCGTACCAGCTCCTCGAAGCCGGAACGGCGCAGCTCGGCCTGCACCATTTCGAAAATTTCCTCGTAACGCCCCTGCACCGCCTGCGCCAGGGCATGACGCGGCAGGCGCCGCGGCGGACGGTCGCCGACGCTGGGCACCTGAATGGATTCTTCGGCCGTGGCCAGCTGTGCCAGTGCGCAGGCGTAGCGCACCTTGATTTGCTCGGCCTCGGGTGTGGGCGTGCGCAGCATATGGGCGATATCGCTGGTGACATGGTCACCGGCAATCGGCAGCGAGGCGGTATGCGCAATCGCGCCCTGCACGAATACGGCGATATCGGTGGTACCGGCGCCAATATCCACCAGCACCACGCCCAGCTCGCGCTCATCGTCAGTCAATACCGCTTCGCTGGAGGCCAGTGCGGAAAGAATCAGATCATCCACGGCCAAGCCGCAGCGCTGCACGCATTTGCTGATATTGGTGGCGGCCGACTGTGCGCAGGTCACCAGATGCGCATGCACTTCCAGACGGATGCCGCTCATGCCCACCGGGTTCTTGATGCCTTCCTGCGAGCTGTCCAGCACGTATTCACGGGCGATGGCATGCAGGATGCGCTGGTCCGAAGGTATGGCCACCGCCTTGGCGGCCTCCAGTGCGCGCTCCATGTCGCTATGCGTGACTTCACCATCGCGCAGCGGCTCCATGCCCTGAGAATTGCGGCATTGCACATGATTGCCGCTGATCGAGGCATAGACCGAGCGAATCTCGCAGCCAGCCATCAGTTCGGCTTCTTCCACCGCGCGCTGGATGGATTGCACGGTGGAGTCGATATCCACCACCACGCCGCGCCGCAGGCCGCGCGATTCATGGCTGCCCACGCCGATCACTTCAATCGGCAGACCGGGGCTGTATTCGCCCACCAGCGCCGTCACTTTGGAGGTGCCGATATCAAGGCCAACGATGAGGGTTTTATCGCCTTTGCGGTTCATGCTGCAGCGCCTTGGGAAACAAAAGTGGAAACGGGGGAATGGCCTTGGCCTGCCGCCTCGGGGATTGCCCCCCAGCGCAGCGCAAAACCATTGGCATAACGCAAATCGGCGCGCTGCAAGGTCTTGCCCGGCGGCGCAATCAGCTGTGGCAGCAGCTGCGCAAAACGGCGGATGCGCAGCTCGGCATCATGGCGGCCGACCATCACTTCAAGGCCGCTGTCAAAATGAATCGACCAGCTGCCACGGGCATCCAGCCGCAGGCCGGTGACATCCAGCCCTGCGGCGGCAAACAGCTGCCGTGAAAGGTTGTAGAGCGTGACGACTTCCTGCACCCGGTGCCGATCGCCGCCGAGCTGCGGCAGTCCTGCGGGCAGGGCATCGCCCATCACCGCGCGCGGGTAAAGATTGCCGCGCTCGGACAGCAGCCAATCCTCGTCCCACAGCGCAAATGGCCGGTGCTCAACGATTTTCACCTTCAATACATCCGGCCATTGTTTGCTGATTTCAGCCTGCTCCACCCACGGCAGCTGCTCCACGGCCTGCTGCGCCTCTTTCAGGCGCACGGCAAAAAAGCCCTGCGCCGCATAGGGCTTGAGCGTCTGCTGCAACTGCGCCGCATTCACATGACGGAACTCACTGGTGACCTGCAACCGGGTCAGCGCAAAGCGCTCGGCGCCCAGCCAGCCCTGCATCACCGCCACCACCGGCAGCGCAATCACGGCGATGGCAAGTACGATGCCCAGGATGCGGGTCAGGGCGCTCATAGCGTCTGCTCCAGAATCCGCCAGCACAGCTCGTCAAACTCGATGCCGATGGCGCGCGCAGCCTTGGGCACCAGCGAGGTCGCGGTCATGCCCGGCGCGGTATTGATTTCAATCAGCTGCCAGCCGCGCTGCTTGTCGCGCATCACATCCACCCGGCCATAGCCGGTGCAGCCGGCGCTGGCAAAGGCCTGCAAAACCAGCTGACCCAGCACAGCTTCTTCTTCGCCTTGCAGACCCGGGGTGATGTAACGGGTGGTATTGGACTGGTACTTGGCCTTGTAGTCATACCACTGGCCTTCGGGCACGATGTGGATGGATGGCAGCGCCAAATCACCGAGCACCGGCACCGAAAATTCCTCGCCCTCGACCATCTGCTCCATCAGCATCTCGCCGCCATATTCGGCTGCGACTTCACAGGCATGATCAAGGTCGGCCGCATTCATGACCCTGGCCACGCCGACGCTGGAGCCTTCACTCGAAGGCTTCAAAAATACCGGCAGCCCCAGCGTTGTGGCTGCTGCACGCACATCGCCACCGGGTGCGATGCGCAGATAGCGCGGCGTCGGCAAGCCTTCGGCAATCCACACCTGCTTGGTGCGGATTTTGTCCAGCGTCAATGCCGCGCCCAAAACGCCGGTACCGGTACAGGGAATGCCCAGCGCAGCCAGCAAACCTTGCACCACGCCGTTTTCACCATCGCCGCCGTGCAGGATATTGAAAACACGATCGACCCGACCTTCGGCAATGGCCGGCAGCAATGCCTTGATGCCATCGACCGCAAACGCATTCACGCCGCGCGACTGCAATGCCGCCAGCACGGCCGCACCGGATTTGAGCGAGACTTCACGCTCACTGCTTTCGCCGCCCAGCAGCACCGCCACCTGCCCGAAATCGGCAGGATCGTGTGTCCGCAACGATGGCAAACGCTGCATGTTCATACCCCACCTCCCGCTTCATCCTGGCCTCTGGCTTCCGCCAGTACCGGCTGCTGTGCCAACTGCTGCGATACCGCGCCGATGTCTCCGGCGCCCATCAGCAACAACAAATCGCCATCGCGCAGCACATCCGGCAGCACGTCGATGAGTTCTGCAGCACTGCCGACCACCACCGGGTCGATGCGGCCACGGGTGCGGATGGCGCGCGCCAGCGACTTGCCATCGGCACCGGCAATCGGGGCTTCGCCTGCCGGATAAACTTCCGTCAGCAACAGCGCATCGACGCTGGAGAGCACTGCGGCGAACTCATCAAACTGGTCACGGGTACGGCTATAGCGGTGTGGCTGAAACGCCACCACCAGACGACGCTCCGGCCAGCCACCACGGGCAGCCTTGAATACCGCATCCAGCTCTACCGGGTGATGACCGTAGTCATCCACCAGCATGGCGCTGCCACCGCCGGGCAGGCTGAGCTCCGCCAACTGGTTGAAGCGCCGGCCAATGCCCTTGAACTTTTCAAAAGCGGCGGCAATCTGCGCTGGTGCAATGCCCAGCTGCCAGCCAATCGCCGCGGCGGCCAGCGCATTCTGGACATTGTGGCGGCCGGGCAAGGCCAACGTCATCGACGTTTGCGAGCCATCGGGCAGATGCAGCTCAAACTGCATCTGCGCGCCTTGCTGGCGCACATTTTCGGCGCGCACTTCGGCCTGTTCGGCAAAGCCGTAGGTCAGCACATGCCGCGGCGTGGCGGCCGCCAGCTCGGCCACTTCCGGATCATCCACACACAGCACCGCCAAGCCATAGAACGGCAGCCGGTGCAGGAATTCATTGAACGCCTGCTGCACCTTGGCAAAATCGTTGTCGTAATTTTCCAGATGGTCAGCATCAATATTGGTGACCACGGCAATCAGCGGATTGAGGCGCAAAAAGCTGCCATCACTCTCGTCGGCCTCGGCCACCAGCCACTGCCCGCCTCCCAGTTTTGCGTTCGCACCGGCCGCCAGCAACTGCCCGCCAATCACGAAGGTCGGGTCTTTGCCGCCCTCATGCAGCACACTGGCCACCAGCGAGGTGGTGGTGGTTTTGCCATGGGTGCCGGCGATGGCGATGCCGCGACGCAGGCGCATCAGCTCGGCCAGCATTTCCGCGCGCGGCACAATCGGGATGCGCTGCGCGCGCGCTTCCATCAGCTCGGCGTTGTCCGGCTTGATGGCCGAGGACACCACTACGCAGTCGGCGCCCAGCACATTGGCGGCGCTGTGTTCGCGGTCGATGCGTGCGCCCAGCGATTGCAGGCGACGGGTAGCGGCATTGTCGGCGCGGTCCGAGCCGGATACCTCATAGCCCAGGGTGCACAGCACTTCGGCAATGCCGCTCATGCCGACCCCGCCGATACCGACAAAATGCACGCGGCGAAAAACCTTGGCCAGATCGCCGGGGTCTTGCAGGCGGCGTTGGTTGACAGTGCTCATCATCACTTGGCCGCCTCCAGTACGGCTTCAGCCACCTGTGCGGCGGCATCGGGACGGGCGAGCTGGCGCGCTGCCTGCCCGGTGGAAAGCAATAATTCGGGATGCCCGGCAAAATGCGCCAAGTGCTGTGCCAGCTGCGCCGCCAGCGCATCACCCTGTTTCACCATCAAGGCCGCCTGGCGCGACACCAGATACTCGGCATTGCGGGTCTGGTGGTCATCCACCGCCTGCGGGAACGGCACCAGGATGGCGGCCACACCGGCAGCGCAGACTTCCGCCAGCGTCAAGGCGCCGGCGCGGCAAATCACCAGGTCTGCCGCCTGCCAGGCGGCGGCCATATCGGCGATGAAGGCTTCGGGCTCAATCTCCAGCCCGGCCTTGGCATAGGCGGCGCGGGTTTCTGCCAGCATCGCCTCACCGCATTGATGCCGCACCTGCCAGACCTCACCCTCGCCGCGATCAGCAAGCATCGCCAGAGCTTGCGGCACGGCCTGATTGAGCGCGCGCGCGCCTTGACTGCCGCCAATCACCAAGAGTTTGAACGGCGCAGTAGGTACGCGCTGACGCGCTGGCAGGGCAGCAATTTCTTCACGCACCGGGTTGCCGACCACCACTTCACCGGCAAAGGTATCGGGGAAGCCGGTCATCACCCGGCTTGCCAGACGCGAGAGCACACGGTTGGTCATCCCGGCGGCGCGGTTTTGTTCATGCACCAGCAGCGGAATGCCAAGCAGGCGCGCGGCCAGCCCCCCCGGGCCTGCGGCATAGCCGCCAAAGCTCACCACCGCACGCGGACGATGCGCCTGCAAAACCGCACGCGCCGCCTTCACCGCTGCAAGCAGCTTGAGAGGCAATCCCAGCAGTTTACCCAAGCCCTTGCCGCGCACGCCGCTGACCTGGATGGTGTCCATCGGGATGTCGTGCGCCGGCACCAACCGGGTTTCCATCCCGCCTTCGGCACCCAGCCAGCGCACCGGCACACCACGGGCGCGCAACGCCTTGGCGACGGCAATACCGGGGAAAATATGCCCGCCAGTGCCACCGGCCAGAATCATCACCGGACGCCTGTCACTCATGGCTGGCCTCCATTGCCAAACGAGGGCTCGATGCGTTGGCGCGGCGCTTCATGGCGCGGCCCGGATTGAGATAGCCAGCCATTGAGGCGCTGCCACAAGGTCGTCATTGGCGCAGGACGTTGCGGCTCTTGAGCCAAGTCTTCATCACCTGATGGGCGTGGCGCCGGCGTGGGCGCGGGCGTTGCCGCGACTTCCGGCACTTGTGCTGCAGCACGGCCTTGCAGCGTCATCTCCCGGCGCAGCGCCACCTGGCGCCGGGCGCGCTCCAGCTCCCAAGACACTCGCAGCAGCAGGCCCATGGCGGCAAAGGTCATCAAAATGCTGGAGCCGCCAAAAGAAACCAGCGGCAGGGTCAATCCCTTGGTCGGCAACAGGCCGATATTCACGCCTATGGAAATGAAGGTCTGCATGGCCATCCACATGGCGATGCCAAAGCACAGATAGCCGGGGAAATAGCGGCGCATTTGCACGCATTGCAGCCCCAGCCACAATATCCGGCTCACCAGCAGCGCATACAGCGCAATCAGCACGCATACGCCGACAAAGCCGAATTCTTCGGCCAACACGGCCAGGATGAAGTCGGTATAGGCCTCGGGCAGGTAGTTGAGCTTTTGCACCGAGCCACCCAGACCAACGCCCCAAAGCTCGCCACGGCCAACAGCCATCAGCGCATTGGTGAGCTGATAGCCATCGCCAAACGGGTCTTCCCAAGGGTTGAGCCACAGCCGCAGGCGATCCATTCGATAGGCTTCACGCACCACGAACCAGATCAGCACCGGTATCAGCATGGCCACCGGCATGATCATGCGCGGCAGATGCACCCCGCCAATCACCAGCATCAGCGCTGCCGTTGCCAGCAACAGTACCGTGGTACCGAAGTCTTTTTGCACGGCAAGCAAAACAATCGACAGCAGCGCTGCCGCGCCCAATCCCTTCAGCATCGACAGCCAGGAGCCTTTGACCTCATCGGAAAAACGCGACAGATAGCTGGCCATCCAGATGATGAAAATCAGCTTGACCGCTTCTGCGGGCTGGAAATTGATGATGCCAAGATTGAGCCAGCGTCGTGCACCCTTGGCCGAATGCCCGATTCCCGGCACCCAAACCAGCAGCAGCAGCACAAAGGCCAGCAGCAACAGCCAGCGGCTGTATTTTTCCAGCTGGCGAATATCGCAGCGGTACATCAGCGCCAGCATCACACCCATGCCCATCAGCACAGACAGGACATGGCGATAGAAGTAATACAGCGGCCCCAGCCCGCGCGCCTCGGCCATGGCGATGGAGCTGGAGGCCACCATCACCAGCCCTACCGAAGTCAGTGCCAGCACGCACAGCAGCAGCCACGCGTCAAAGCGGCCGCTGACCGCATCCAGGCGAATCGCCTGGCGCTCGGCATGGATACGCGGGGCGTAGCGTCCGTTCATCAGCGCACCTTCAGCGTAGCCAAGCCAACGAGCACCAACACCACGGCGATGATCCAGAAACGCACGATCACGCGCGGCTCCGGCCAGCCCTTGAGCTCGAAATGATGATGAATCGGCGCCATGCGGAATACCCGCTTGCCGGTGAGCTTGAAGCTCGCCACCTGGATCATCACCGACAAGGTTTCGATGACGAACAGCCCGCCCATGATCACCAGCACCAGTTCCTGACGGACAATCACCGCCAGCGTGCCCAGCACCGCGCCCAGCGCCAACGCGCCGATATCGCCCATGAACACCATCGCCGGATAGGTGTTGAACCACAAAAACCCTAGCCCGGCTCCGGCAATCGCCGCACAGATGATGAGCAGCTCACCAGCACCCGGCACGGCCGGGATTTGCAGATAACGGGCAAATTCCGCATGGCCGGATGCGTAGGCAAACACGCCCAGCGCACAGGCGACCATCACCGTCGGCATGATGGCAAGGCCGTCCAGACCGTCGGTCAGGTTCACCGCATTGGAGAAGCCGACAATCCAGAAATAAGCAATCGCCACGAAGCTGATTCCCGCCAGCGGCAGCGCCACCGACTTGAACAGCGGCACATAGAACGTGGTCGCCGCCGGCACGTCGGCATACAGGTACAAATACAGCCCGGCGGCCAGCCCGAGCAACGATTGCAGCGCGTACTTGGTGCGCGAGCGCATGCCATTGGGGTCGCGCTTGACGATCTTGATCCAGTCATCCCACCAGCCGATGGCACCGAAGCCAACCATCACCGCCAGCACCACCCACACATATTTATTGCGCAGATCCGCCCATAGCAGCACCGAGGCGAGGATGGTGATGAGAATCAGCGCCCCGCCCATGGTCGGCGTACCGGCCTTGGAAAAATGCGACTGCGGGCCATCCGTGCGAATCGGCTGGCCACCGGATTTGAGCGAGGCCAGATAGCGGATGACTGCCGGCCCCCACCACAGCGACAACAGCAAGGCCGTCAATGCCGAAAGAATGGCGCGGAAGGTGAGGTAGTTGAACAGCCCAAACAGGCTTTGCAGCTGTTCCAGCCAGCGGCTCAGTTCAAGCAGCATCGCTCTTTTCTCCTTGTAGCAACGTGACCACGCGATCCATCGCACTACCGCGTGAGCCCTTGACCAATACCCGTACATCGGCCTGCATATCGTTTTGCAAGGCCGTAGCCAGCGCTTGGTGGCTGTCAAACACCTGTGCGCCCTCGCCAAACGCCCTGGCTGCCTCCGCGCTCAGCGCACCCAGCGCATACAGGCGCTGGATACCGGCCGCGCGCGCCCGTGCGCCGGCTTCGGTATGCAGGCGGGCCGCATCCGCGCCCAACTCGCGCATATCACCGAGTACCAGCCAGGCTTCACCGCCTGCGGCGGCCAGGGTGTCGATGGCCGCACCCAGCGAGCCGGGATTGGCGTTGTAACTGTCATCAATAAGCCAGGCGCCGCTTGCCAGACGCTCGGCAGCCAGCCGACCGGCGACCGGCACAACGCTCTCGATGCCAGCCTTGATATCCGCAAGCGACA
Source organism: Lysobacteraceae bacterium NML03-0222 (assembly GCA_002798195.1). Taxonomy (GTDB): domain Bacteria; phylum Pseudomonadota; class Gammaproteobacteria; order Xanthomonadales; family Xanthomonadaceae; genus Solilutibacter. The sequence goes on from NWQM01000004.1 coordinate 173,492, forward strand.
GGCCTGCTGCCAGCGCCATGCTGGCGGCCGCCAGCGCATTGGCGATATTGTGGCGGCCTGCCAGCGCCAGCCGGATATCGGCCTCGCCCTGCGGGCACAGCAAGCGGAACTGGCTGCCCGCGGCATCACTGCGGATATTGTCCGCGCGGACATCGGCGCTGGCTTCAAGGCCGAAACGCAGCACTTTGTGGCTGCCCGCGCGCGCGGCAAAGTATTCGGCAAACGCATCATCGGCATTGATAACCGCCGTGCCGCCTTCGCGCAGGTCGTCATAGATGGCGGCCTTGGTATCGGCAATGCCCAGCAGGCTGCCCATGCGCTCAAGATGTGCCGGGGCGATATTGTTGACCAGCGCCACATCGGGCGCGGCCACCGCGGTCAGCCAAGCGATGTCACCCGGTTGCCCTGCGCCCATCTCGTACACCGCGTACTGGCTGTCCTCCGGCGTGCCAATCACGGTCAGTGGCAGGCCGATTTCGTTATTCAAATTGCCCGGTGTGGCATGAGTACGACCGGCACGCTGCAAAATCGCCGCAAGCAGGGTTTTGACACTGGTTTTGCCATTGCTGCCGGTGATGGCAAAGGCTTTGAGACGACGCGCCCGATGCAGGCCGCGGGCGATATCGGCCAGCGCCGCCTGCGTGTCTTGCACCACCACCTGCGGCAGCGACAACGGCAGCTCGCGGCTCACCAGCGCCGCGCAGGCACCGGCAGCGGCGGCCTGTTGCACATGGTCATGACCATCAAAGTGCTCACCCTTGAGCGCCACAAACAGCACTTGCCCCTGCGGCAGCTTGCGGCTGTCGGTGGCGATGACATCCACTTGCCGCGCGGCATCGCCCACGACATGGCCTTGGGTGAGTTCGGCAATTTGTGCCAGCGTCATCGGCTTCATGCCCGCCCCTCCAGCGCCGCGCGCGCTACTGCCAGGTCGTCGAAGTCGTGCTTGACGCCATTGATTTCCTGATAGGTTTCATGGCCCTTGCCGGCAATCAGCACGATGTCATCGGCGCCGGCCTCGGCAATCGCGGCCGTGATGGCGCGACGACGGTCGCGCTCGGCCACCACGTTCTGCATGGAGGCAAAACCCGCCAGAATGTCGGCCACGATCGCATCGCCATTTTCGGTACGCGGATTGTCATCGGTGACATAGACCTTTTCTGACAGCCGCTCGGCAATCGCCGCCATTTGCGGGCGCTTGCCACGGTCACGGTCGCCACCGCAACCAAATACGCAAATCAGGCGGCCATCAAGATGCGCGCGCAGCGATTGCAGGGCCTGCTCCAGCGGGTCGGGCTTGTGCGAATAATCCACCACCACCAGCGGCAAACGGCCATCGCCACCCAGCCGGTTCATGCGTCCAGGCACGGGGGCAAGCTGCGGCAGCACGGCCAGGATTTCTTCAAAATCGCGCCCCTGGGCATGCAGCACGGCGGCAACCGAGAGCAGGTTGTCGATATTGAAGCGCCCCAGCAGCGGCGATTGCACGGCGGCGCGCTGCTTGCCGATGCGCAATTGAAAACCAATGCCACGGGCGTCGAGGCGCAGATTTTCCGCCGCCACCTCGGCCGTGGCGTCTCCGGCTGCGGAAATGCCGATGCCGCGCACCCCGGCCGGCAGCTGCGAAAGCAGCCGACGGCCAAATGCATCGTCCTGATTGACCACCGCCACTTTGAGGCCGGGACGCTGGAAGAGCCGCGCCTTGGCCGCGCCATAGGCCTCCATGTCGCCGTGATAGTCCAGATGGTCGCGGGTGAGATTGGTGAACACCGCGATGTCGTAATGCACGCCATCCACACGCCCCTGGTCAAGCGCATGCGAGCTGACCTCCATGGTCACCGTCGTCGCACCGGCATCACGCAAATTCGCCAGCATCTGGTGCATCGGCAATACCAGCGGCGTGGTGAAGCCGGTCGCCACTTCCTGCCCATACAGGCCCGTCCCCAGCGTGCCGATGGTGCCGCAGCGCTCGCCCAGCAGCTCAAAGGCCTGCGCCAACATCTGTACGGTGGAAGTCTTGCCACTGGTGCCGGTGACACCCACCATCTTCATGGCATGCGATGGTGCGCCGTGAAAGGTATTGCCCATCTGCCCCAGACGCGCGCGCAGACCGGGCACGGCGATGGCATCGGCCGGCGCAGGCAAGTCCGCAGGCGCCGGCGGCTCAAACAGCACTGCCAACGCACCACGCTCGCGCGCCTGCTGCACAAAGCCAAGTCCATGCGCACCAAATCCGGCGATAGCGACAAAGGCATCGCCCGGGCGCACCTCGCGGCTGTCCATCACCAATCCGGAGATGGCAAGACCTGCGGGAATACCCGGCACATCCGGCAGCAAATCAGCAAGCAACATGCGGCGGCTCATAACGGGCGCTCCAAAGGTTGTGGCAGCGTCATGGCGGCGCTTGCGGGGGAACCACTGGCCTTCTGCTGGGCAGCGATCCAACTCTCAATATCGTCTGGCGGCACATCCATCAGCCGCAGCGTGCCTTCCATCACACTGCGAAACACCGGCGCAGAAACCAGACCACCGTAATAGCCCTTGGCAGGGTCGGGGTCATCGACCGACACCACCATTGCGTAGCGCGGGTTTTCTACCGGCACAAGGCCGGCAAAAAACGCCACGTAACGGCGTGAATAACCGCTTTTGCCACCCGACTTGCGCGCCGTGCCGGTCTTGCCAGCCACGTGATAGCCCAGAATCGCCGCCTGGGTGGCCGTGCCACCGGGCTCGGTCACGGTTTGCATCATCTGCACCACATTGCGCGCGATTCCGGCATCCAGCACCTGACGACGCTCGCTCACCTCGCCTTTGATGAAGGTCGGGCGCACCGCCACGCCGTCATTGGCCAGCGTGGCATAGGCATGCACAATCTGCATGGGCGTGACATTCAACGCATAACCATAGGACATGGTTTGCTTGCTGGTGCCATCCCAGCGTGCAGGCTCGCGCAACAGGCCAGCCGCTTCGCCCGGGAAGTTGATGCCGGTGCGCTGGCCATAACCAAACTTGTGCAGAAAATCGTAGAGCTGCTGATTGCTGAGCTTGCGTGCAATCAGCGCCATGCCCACGTTCGAGCTTTTCTGAATCAATCCGGTGGTGGTCAACGTGCCGTAATTGCGGGTATCGGTAGTGCGATAACCCCCATTGGCAATCCAGCCTGGGCTGACATTGAACGTGGAGTTGACCGAAATCACCCCGGCCTCAAGCCCGGCTGCCACCGTGAGAGGCTTGATGGTGGAGCCTGGCTCCAGCAGATCAGTCAGCGCACGGTTGCGGCGCGCCTCGGGACTGACACTGGCGATGTTATTGGGGTTGTACGAGGGCAGGTTGGCCATCGCCAACACTTCGCCATTGCGCACATCCAGCACCACCGCAGAGCCACTGGCTGCGCCGCTTTTCTCAAGCATTGCCTTCAGCTCGCGATAGGTCAGGTACTGGATGCGCCGGTCGATGCTCAGCACCACATCCTGACCCGGCTCGGCAGCACGCAGCAAATCCAGATGCTCGACATAGCGGCCACGGTTATCGCGCACCACTTGCTTGAGTCCCGGCTTGCCCGTCAGCACATCATTGAAGGCCAGCTCAATGCCTTCCTGCCCCTTGTCATCGATATTGGTAAAGCCAAGGATGTGCGCAAAGGCTTCGCCCTGCGGGTAGAAACGGCGAAATTCACGGGTGCTGTAAACCCCCGGAAGCCCCAGGGCAATGACCGCCTCACCTGCAGCCGGGCTGAGCCCACGCTTTGCCCAGTGAAAGGTTTTATCGCTACGGGCATGCAGTTCTTCACTGAGCTTGACGGGGTTCAACCCCAGCGCCTCGGCAAGACGGCTGATGCCCTGCTCAAGCCCAAGGCTTGACGCGCCACCTTCTCCCTTGAGACCTGCAAACAACTCACGCGGATTGATCCAAATGGAAGCCACCGGGCTGGATACCGCCAATGGCTCACCATTGCGATCGGTAATCATGCCGCGGATCGACGGAATCGGTACTTCACGCTGGCTGCGGCTATCGCCCTTTTTTTGGTAAAAATCCTGATTGACAAGCTGCACCCATTCGGCACGCAGCACCAAGGCGCTGGTCAGGACAATCAGCCCGACACCGGTCAGCAACACGCGCTGGCGCACATCCAGCGACAGCCAGTCGTTGATGACTTCCTTTGGCGTGCGTTTGCGGCGACTAGGCTTCATGGCCGCACCAACACGATTTCATGCGCCTCGGGCGCCACCATGCCCAGCCGCTCGCGCGCCGCCTTGTCAATCAGCGTGCTTTCGGCATACGTGGCCTGCTCAAGCTGCAACTGCTTGAACTCCAGCTCCAGCCGGTCGCGCACGTTCTCGGCCTTGACGATTTCAGAAAACACCTGACGGTGGCGGTGACGCGCCTCAACACGCATCACCGCCGTAGCGATACAGGCCAGCAGCAGAACCAAAAGCAACAAGCGCATCATGGCTGCACCTGCGCAATCTTTTCTGCCACCCGCAGCACGGCGCTGCGCGCACGCGGATTGGCGCGATTTTCTTCTTCATCGGCCTTGATGGCCGAGCCAATCAGCTTCAGTGTGGGCGTGAATGTCTGCAACTGCGGCAGGCGGCGATCGGCCGGCGGCGCTTTGGCCTTGCTCGCCATAAACTGCTTGACGATCCGGTCTTCCAGCGAATGAAAGCTGATGACCGCAAGCCGACCTGCCGGGCGCAAGGCATCATGCGCAGCGGCAAGACCGGCCTCCAGATCCTGCAATTCGCGGTTGATATGGATGCGAATGGCCTGAAAGCTGCGCGTGGCCGGATGGCTGCTGTCCTTGCCGCGCGGCATATGGGCGGCAATGACCTCGGCCAGATCCAGCGTCCGCAAAAATGGCCTGTGTGTCCGGCGCGCAACGATGGCACGAGCAATACGGCGGCTCATGCGCTCCTCGCCATAGCGCCACAGCACATCGGCGATTTCACGCTCATCGGCCGCCGCCAGCCATTGGGCAGCACTCTGCCCGGCGTCCTGATTCATGCGCATATCCAAAGGGCCATCTTTGCTGAAGGAAAAGCCACGCTCGGCCACATCCAGCTGCGGCGAGGACACGCCCAGATCCAGCAACACACCATCCAGGCCATCACGCACCGCCTGCCATTGCCCCAGCTCGGCAAAACTGCCGTGATATATCTGCACGCGGGCATCGGCGCCAAAACGAGTCTTGGCGGTTTCGATGGCGGCCACGTCCTTGTCCATCACCAGCAACTTGCCGGCATCGCCAAGCTGCGCCAACACGCCGGCCGCATGACCGCCACGGCCAAACGTGCCGTCCAGATAGACGCCATCGGCCTTGATTGCCAGGCCCTCCAGTACCGGCTGATACAGCACCGGCACATGCGCAGACGGGGGATTGCTCGCCATGCCCATCACAAGCTCAGCCCTTCCAGCAAGTCGCTATCCATGTCCTCATCGGACAGTGTCCGAGCAATCTGCGCGGCGTGGGCTTCCTCACTCCACAACTCGAATTTATTGCCCATGCCAATCAGGATGGCGCGACGCTCGATGCGAACTGCCTTACGCTGGCTGGCGCTGATGCTGATACGGGCGCTGCCATCGAGCACTTGCAGGCTTGCCGAGCCCACCAGCTTGAATTGCATCAGGCGCGCAGAGCTTTTGGTGCTTGGCAGGGCATTGACCTTGTCGCGCACGCCTTCCCAGACCGGCTGCGGATAGATATACAGCGAGCCGGACTCGAACGGGTTGTAAGTCACCACCAAATGACCGCCACAGACCTGCTCAACCTGCTCACGAAAGCAGGTCGGGATAGTCAGTCGCCCTTTTTCATCAAGGGTGATGGCGGTTTCGCCTTGGAACATGGCTGGACAGTGGCTCGGTCTTGGGAACGATGGGATCAAATGGAAACCACTAAATTCCACCTTATCCCACGATTTGCCACAATAAGTTTCACCCCCCCCCTTGTCAACCGGCTTTGCTGAACCGTTTTCCTTGCCACATCAATATCTTGCAGAGAACTTCAGAACTAACTCAAAGGTTTTCTCGCAAGCAATTGTTGTGCATTGGTTCACATCTTTGGCGCACGTTTTGTACGCGCTCCCCGGTTCATTTCATGAATACGGGCAAGCAGCGACCTGCCAGCTGAATAAAGGCCGAACTGCGAGAAAATCCGTGAAGTGGCGGAGCCGGCCGATAAGCCGGGTTCTGTCGTGGACAGTCATTCTTCTTGGCCTGCCATCACTGACAGGCTCCAGCAACCTACCCGGTGCCGACGCGGGTCACGCCATGGCACCCTATTTGGTCTTGCTCCCGATGGGGTTTGCCGTGCCGGTGGGTTGCCCCACTCGCGGTGCGCTCTTACCGCACCATTTCACCCTTACCGCGCCCGAGGGCGTGGCGGTATCTTTCTGTTGCACTTTCCGTCGGCTCACGCCGCCCAGGCGTTACCTGGCATCGCACCCTGTGGAGCCCGGACTTTCCTCGACACCGCAAAGGTGCCGCGACTGTCTGGCCGACTCCGCCGCGCGCATTGTAGCGACTTACTGCTGCCCGTAGAGCGCCTTGCGTGGTGCGCCGCTCAGTTCTGCGGCAATCTTGGCAGCGGTCGAAGGCGGCAGATGCGCCAGCAGCGCACGATAGATGCGCAAGCCTTCGGCCTGTTGCGCTTCGCCGCTGTCAGCCGCCCCTTCAATCAACACCACGAACTCACCTTTTTGCTGGTTGGCATCGGCTTCCACTTGCGCTGTGATTTCGGCGAGGCGACCATCCAGCACTGTCTCAAAAAGTTTGGTCAGCTCGCGCGCCAGTGCTGCTTTGCGCTCGCCGCCGAATACTTCACCCGCATCGCGCAAGAATTCGCAAATGCGATGCGAGGACTCGTAAAAAATCATCGTCCGGCGCTCGCCCGCCAGCGCCTGCAAACGCTCGCGTCTGGCACCCGCCTTGGCTGGCAAAAAGCCTTCAAACACGAAGCGGTCGCTCGGCAATCCCGCCACCGAAAGCGCCGCAATCAGGGCCGATGCCCCCGGCACCGGGCTGACCCGCACCCCGGCCTTGCGCGCCGCCTGCACCAGCCGGAAGCCCGGGTCACTCACCAGCGGCGTGCCGGCGTCGGAAATCAAGGCCAGCGATTCACCGGCCAAGAGCCGCGCCACCAACTTTTCCGCCAGCGCCTCCTCGTTATGCTCATGCAGCGCCAGCAGCGGCGTATCGATGCCGAACTGTTGCAACAGGGGGCGGCTATGGCGTGTATCCTCGGCACAAATCGCTGCCACTGCGCGCAAAGTCTCTACCGCGCGCGGGCTGAAATCGCCCATATTGCCGATGGGCGTGGCCACCACATACAGGCTGGCGGGTGAAGCAGATACAGGCGGCATGCGTTTCTCCGACTAAAGCGCGGGTAGAATCGTAAAGCAAACATCCTCAAGAGTTTCCAGACATGCGCAATGCTCATTTCCGTGTGCTTTTGTTGGCAGGCCTGCTGGGGCTGGCTGGCTGTGTCAGCACCCCTGGCGTAACCACGGTCAAAGCGCCGCCCACTCCCAGCGCCTTTACCCAGGCGCATCAACTGGCGCAGAGTGATGTACGCGGCAATGCTGCGCAAATCGAAGCCTTGCTGGCCACACTGGACGATGCCAGCCTTGCCCATCACACCACCGCCCTGGCCGCCAACGACCCGCTGTATGCCCTGGCCGGTCGCGCCATGCTGCGCCGTGGCCTGACGCCGCCGCATCCCTTCAATCGCGGCCCCGAGCTTGGCGGCCGTGCGCCAGCGGCGGCCGATGGCTACCGCCCCCCCAACGCGCTGGCCGTACTGCTGCCCCTGACCGGCGCCATGGCCAATGCCGCCAAACCGGTACGTGACGGCCTGATGGCCGCCTATTACGCTGAGCGCCGTACCCGTCCGCCGGTGCGCTTTTACGACACCAGCGCCGGAGTGGTGGCCGCCTACCAGCGCGCCGTGGCCGATGGCGCCGATTATGTGGTGGGGCCATTGCAGCGCGGCGAGGTGGACACGCTGTTTGCCCAAAGCCAACTGCCAGTGCCGGTCTTGGCACTCAACCGTGGCGAGCGTGAAACGCCCGAAAGCCATATCGCCTTCTCGCTGGCACCTGAAGATGAAGGCATCGCCGCTGCCGAATGGCTGATTGCCCGCCAGGCCAGCCGTGCAGTGGTGATTCTCAATCCTGGCGATGACGCCCTGCGCCGCGCCGCCAATGCCTTTTCCGAGCGACTGCACCAGCGCGGCGGACAGGTCGTCGAAACCGTGCGGCTGGGCAGCGCGCCCGCCCGCTTGGACACGCTCTCCGCCCATGCGCCGGTAGATGCGGTGTATTTCGCCATCCGCGGCGAGCAAGCCCGCAGCCTGATGCCACAGCTCAACCAGCAACCGGCACTGGCAGGGGCAGCGCGCATTGCTGCGTCACAAATCACCAGCGGCATGGGCAATACCGAAGACGCCAGCGCACTGGATGGCATCGTTTTCCCCGGCGAATCGCTGCAAACCCGCAACATCTCTGGCCTGCCGGGCAATCCTGGCGCCCTTACCCCAACCGCACGCGGCGGCGCTGCGCGCCTGTTCGCCTTCGGTTATGACGCCTGGCTGATTACCGCCTACCCCGAGCGCCTCAGCCATCCGCGTGAAGGCGGCCTGGGCGGGGCAACCGGTGTATTGAAACTCGACGGCTTTGGCAATATCACCCGCAGTCCGGACTGGTCGGTACTGCGTGGCGGCGTTGCCCTGCCCCATCGTGACCGCTGAGCACCTCAAGACCGGACAGGCGGCAGAACACGCCGCCTGCCATTGGCTTGAAACCCATGGCCTGCGCCTGGTTGCCCGCAATCAGCGCTGGCGTGATGGCGAACTGGATTTGGTGATGCGCGATGGCAATACCTTGGTGTTTGTCGAAGTACGCTACCGCGCCAATGACCGCTACGGGGGCGCTGCCGCCTCCGTCACCCGCAGCAAACAGCAGCGCCTGATTCGCGCTGCCGGACATTTTCTTGCCGCCCACCCGGCACTGGCACAGCTACCCTGCCGCTTCGATGTCATTACTGCCTGCGGCAATCCTGAAAGCCCGCAACTAGACTGGCTGCGCAACGCCTTTGCGGCGCAATAATCACACCCAGTCGCGCATCGCCTCGCGCACTTCCGGCAGGCAGCGGCGACTGACATCCAGCGGCTTGTCCACGCCGTGCAGCCAGACATGCGCTTTGCCATCGCTATCGCGTTGCAGCTCCTTGAGTGCGTCGCGGGCAATCAGGCAGTTGCGATGGATGCGCAAGAAGCGCTCGCCAAATTCTTCTTCCAGTGACTTCAGGCTTTCTTCAATCAAGTCTTCACCACCGCTGTGGTGAACCACCACGTATTTTTCCTCGGCCTGCAGATAGCGGATATCCACTACCGGAATCAGCCGCATATGCCCGCCCAAGCGGGCGCATAGCTGGGTTCTGACATGCACTGCTGGGGTGATTTGCGCCACGCCCAGCCGCTGCCGCGCCCGGCGCAGCGTTTCAGCCAGCCGCTCGCTGCGGAAAGGTTTGACCAGATAGTCCAGTGCCGCATTGTCAAAAGCCGCCAACGCATGTTCATCGTAAGCGGTGCAGAAGGCAATCAGGGGCGGCGCGGCCAGTTGCTGCAATTGCCGTGCCACTTCCAGCCCGCTCATGTCCGGCATATGGATATCCAACATCACCAAATCCGGATGATGCGTATCACAGGCCAGAAGCGCCGAGTGTCCATCAATGGCCTCCGCCACTATCTCCACATCCGCCTCACGCTGCAGCATGGTGCGCAATCTGGCGCGCGCCAGCGGCTCGTCATCGACAATCAGCACTTTCATAAGCCCCCCCTGTTTGCAGCCTGATTAATTCTGCATGGAAAACCGCTGCGCGAACCAAGCACCAAGGTCGGCGATTTCCTCGGCAGATACCTGATGCATCATCGGATAGGCATGCCAATCCACCTCAAAACCGGCATCACGCAGCATATCGCGGCTACGCTTGCCGCCCGTGTAGGGCACCACTGGGTCATGCAGGCCATGCGCCATGAACACCGGCTGTTTGCGCGCTGCATCGGTGAGTTTCGCCATGCTGGCTGAGCCCAGCGGCAGATAGGTGGACAAGGCCACCAACCCGGCCAGCGGCTCGGCACGCTCAATCCCAGCCGCCAGCGTAATCGCCCCCCCCTGCGAGAACCCGGCCAGGAAAATACGGTTGGCCGGAATGCCGCGCTGGACTTCACGCGCAATCAAAAGTTCGATTTGCGCCACCGACTCGGCCACGCCTTCGGCGTCGGCACGATTGGACAAATCCATATCGCGGATGTCATACCAGCCACGCATCGGCACACCACCATTGATGGTGATGGGACGCACCGGCGCATTGGGAAACACAAAACGCAAGGCAGGCCAATCCGGCTGAATCAGCTCCGGCACAATCGGCTCAAAATCATGGGCATCCGCCCCCAAGCCATGCAGCCAAATCACTGCCCACTGTGGCTGCTCGCCAGTTTCGCGCTCAATACATTCAGGGATGGATACGTTCATAACGCTCGCAATTTAACCAAAGCTCATAGCCTGACATGATTTTTCAGCTGCGGGGAGATGCACGGAAAAACAAAACCCGGCATTGACTGCCGGGCTTTCATTGCAAACACACTTGATTTGGTGGGCCCACCAGGATTCGAACCTGGAACCAAAGGATTATGAGTCCTCTGCTCTAACCGTTGAGCTATAGGCCCTTGAGCTGCAATCAGGTGTCAAGGAAGCTGCGCAGGGTTTCACTGCGCGAGGGGTGACGCAGTTTGCGCAGCGCCTTGGCCTCGATCTGGCGAATGCGCTCGCGGGTGACGTCGAACTGCTTGCCGACTTCTTCCAGCGTGTGGTCGGTATTCATGTCGATGCCAAAGCGCATGCGCAGTACCTTGGCTTCGCGCGGGGTGAGGCCAGCCAGAACCTCGCGCACGGTTTCCACCAGATTGATGTCGGTGGTGGCATCCACCGGCGACATGACATTGGTGTCTTCGATGAAGTCCCCCAGATGCGAGTCTTCATCATCGCCAATCGGGGTTTCCATCGAAATCGGTTCCTTGGCGATTTTCATCACCTTGCGAATCTTGTCCTCGGGCATGTCCATCTCGCGCGCCAGCTCCTCTGGCGTCGCCTCACGACCATAGGTCTGCAACATCTGCCGGGAGATGCGATTGAGCTTGTTGATGGTCTCGATCATGTGCACCGGGATACGGATGGTGCGTGCCTGGTCGGCAATCGAGCGGGTAATGGCCTGACGAATCCACCAAGTGGCATAGGTGGAGAACTTGAAGCCGCGGCGGAACTCGAACTTGTCCACCGCCTTCATCAGGCCGATATTGCCCTCCTGGATCAGGTCAAGGAACTGCAAGCCACGGTTGGTGTACTTCTTGGCAATGGAGATGACCAGACGCAGATTGGCCTCGACCATTTCCTTCTTGGCCTTGCGTGCCTGCACTTCGCCATAGGCCATGCTCTTGACCAGCTCGCGCATGTCGGCGAGGGTCATGGAGTGCTTGCCTTCCAGCTCCAGAATCATTTCTTGCTGGGCAATGATTGGCTCGCGCACATCGCGCAGGGCCGAGCCCCACTTCTGCTTGCGCTTGAGCATTTCATCCACCCAGCCCAGGTCGATATTGTTGCTGTCCCAAGCTTTCAGGAAGTCCTTGCGCGGCATCCCGGCCTGGCGGGTGGCCAGCTCCATGATGCGGCGCTCGCGGGTTTTGATTTCGTTCTGCACATCACGCAGCTGTTGTACCAGCGCATCGAAGTACGGCAGCGGAAACTTGAAGGTGACGAAGATGTCGGCCATTTCCTGACGCAACTTGGTCACCGACTTGTGCGCCGGGCCATGCTTGGCATGTGCCTTTTCAAACTTGCTCCACAGCGCTGCCATTTCGGTCATGCGCAGTTTGACTTCCTCCGGGTCGGGGCCGGAAGGCGCGGGCTCATCAGCCGCACCCGCATCGTCGTCATCATCCTCGTCGGCGTCCTCATCCAGCGCCTCGACCTCGTCCTCGACTTCCTCATCCTCAGCAGCGGCAGCGGCATTGGCTTCCTCGACATAGTCATTGAAGCCGACCACCACTTCCGGCAGACGTTTTTTGCCCTCCAGATGCTGCTGATAGTCTTCCAGCACCAGGCTGACCGAGGGCGGGAACAGCGCCAGCGAGGCCAGCATCTGGTTGATGCCCTCCTCAATGCGCTTGGCGATGGCGATTTCGCCTTCACGGGTCAAAAGTTCGACCGAGCCCATTTCGCGCATGTACATGCGCACCGGGTCGGTCGTGCGTCCGGTTTCGGTATCCAGCGCTGACAGTGCCGCGGCCGCTTCTTCGGCTGCGGTTTCGTCCACATCACGGCCAGAGCCGGACTGCCCGGCCAGCAGCAGGGTTTCGGCATCAGGCGCGACTTCATGCACGTCGATACCCATGCCGTTGATCATGCTGATGATGTCTTCAATCTGCTCGGGATCGACCAGATCATCAGGCAGGTGGTCGTTGACCTCGGCATAGGTCAGATAGCCCTGTTCCAGGCCCTTGCTGATGAGCTGCTTGATTTCCGACTGGGCCTGACGATCACTGGCCATGTGTTTCACCTGAAAGAAACTGAACCCCCAATTATACTACTTTATCCGTCTGCTGCCGGGTTCAGGTTTGCAGCATGAAAGTTACCGGGCCGTCATTGACCAGGCTTACCTGCATATGGGCGCCAAACCGGCCCATTTCCACCCCTGGCGCATGCCTTTGCCGACATTCTGCTATCAGCTGCGCATACAGCTGTTCAGCCAACGCCGGGGAGGCTGCGCCGCTGAAACTTGGCCGCAGCCCGCTGCGGGTATCGGCAGCCAGGGTGAACTGGCTGACCAGCAGCAATTGCCCACCGCTATCGCGCAACGAACGATTCATGCGTCCGGCCTCGTCGGCAAACACCCGGTAAGCCAGCAAGCGCTCGGCCATTTTGACTACCTTGTCGCTATCGTCAGTGGCTTCGGCGCACACCAATGCCAAAAGCCCTGCACCAATCTGGCCAACGGTTTCGCCCTCGACCTCCACTTTGGCGCTGGAGACGCGCTGAATCAAAGCCAACATGGTTGTTTTGCCCACAAAAGCCGCAAGATTAACCAAACTTGCCCGCTACTCTTGCGTTTTCTCTACACTCAAGCCCCTTTGTTGATGTCCTGCCCATGCTTTATTGGCTTGCCAAACTGATCGGCCTTTTGCCCATGCCCGCCCTGCACTGGCTCGGCGACCGGCTTGCCGCCTTCTGGTTGCACGGCCAACGCCGTGAAAGCCGGGTGGCCTGGCGCAGTCTGGAGCTTGCCTTCCCACATATGCCCGAGGCCGAGCGCCGCACCTTGCACAAAGCGGCACTGCAAAGCACCGGTCGGCAGATGTTTGAAACCCTACGCATCTGGACACGCCCGGCAGCGGAGAACTTGCAATTGCTGCGCGAAGGCACCGGCATTGAGCTATTTGAGGCAGCCCTCGGCAGTGGTCGCGGAGTGATTGTCGCCGCCCCCCACCATGGCAACTGGGAGCTTTTGAACCAATGGCTGGCCTCGCGCACAGCGCTCGCCATCCTGTATGCGCCGCCGGAGTCAGCGCGGGTGGATGCGTTTTTGCGACGGGTACGCAAGGCACAGGCGCACGACGGACAGGTGGAGCAAATCCGCGCCGAAGGCATCGGCATTCGGCAATTGTTCAAACGCCTGCAGAGCGGTGGCGTGGTCGGCATCCTGCCCGACCAACAGCCCAAGCAGGGCGAAGGGGTCTGGGCACCATTTTTTGGGGTTCCCGCCTCGACCATGACCCTGATTGGCCGCCTGGCCGAGCGCAGCAGCGCCATCGTCCTGTTCGCCTGGTGTGAGCGTGATGCCGATGGTCGCGGCTTCACCCTGCATATCGAAGCCGCCGCAGATGACATCGCCGCCAAAGATCCTCGGGTTTCTGCCACGGCACTCAATGCCGGCATCGAGGCGCTGGTGCGTCGCAACCCTGCACAGTATCAGTGGACTTACAAGCGCTGGTCGCAGCAGCCCGAAGGCAGTGCGTTCGGCAACCCCTATTGGCCAGATTGTTATTGATATGACACAGCCCAGCCCTCCCGCTCTACCCAGCACCGACGCCTGGCAGCCGCTGCCCGCACGCGGACGGATCTTATTCTGCCTGAGCCATGCCATCGGCTGTGCCATTTTGGGCGCTGCACTGGCTCTGGCCACCGCACTTGTATTCAAAGCCTGGCCCTGGCTCTGGGCGGGTCTGCTGACCGCGGCGGGTCTGCTTGCCGGGGTCGTATTCGGCATTTGGCTGGGCGCGCGCCGTCACAGCTATTACCGCTGGCAGCTGAGTGAAACCGGCTTTGCGGTGAGAAGCGGCAAGCTCTGGCAGCGACATACCTATGTACCATCCACCCGCATACAGCATCTGGATATCAGCCGCGGCCCGCTGCAGCGCCGCTACGGGCTTGCCACACTGACCGTACACACCGCAGGCACGCATGGCCATGCACTCAGCCTGCCCTGCCTGGACCTGAATGATGCCGAGGCGCTGCGCAAAGCACTGGCCGCTGGCATTGAGCCCGAAAGCGATGATGACTGAGCCGCCCCCCATCCCTGACCTGCCCGCCCGCGAGCACCGGCTGCACCCTTGGTCATGGCTGTTTGTCGCCTTGCAGCACCTCAAACAGTTCATCCTCCCGCTGCTGGTTCTGCTCATTGCCCGCCGCGGGGACGGCCATGCGCTATGGCCACTCTTGGGGATTGGGGCCTTGGTGCTGGTTTCAATCTGGCAATACTTCACCTATCGCTATCGACTGCTGCCCGAGCACATCGAAATCCGCAGCGGCCTGCTGGAAAGAAAACTGCGGCAAATCGCCTATGCGCGTATCCATAACGTCGCCCTGCACCAGACGCTGTTGCACCGGCTGTTTGGCGTGGCCGAGGTACGCCTGGAATCGGCTGGCGGCAGTCAGCCAGAGGCGCAGATGCGCGTGTTGCGCATGGACAAGGCACTGGCACTGGAGCACTTGGTGCGCGAGCGCGGCCAGCACATCAGCAGCATCACACCCACCGACGCGATTGCACAAGCCGCTGCCGCGCCCCTGCTGACACTGCCCACCTCGGAAATCATCCGGCATGGCCTGATTTCCAATCGTGGCATGGTGGTGGTCGCCGCCGCCTTTGCCACCCTCGGCCAATTCATGGATGAATTTATCGAGCACTATGCCGGGCAACTGGCGCGCACCACCCGCGCCACACTCAATGGCTTGGATGCCCAACGATTGACGCTTGACTGGCTGGATTACAGCCTGATTGGCCTAGTCCTGCTGCTTGCCATGCTGGTCTTGCTGCGACTGCTTTCGGTGGCGCTGTCCCTGCTGCAATATCACGGCTTTGTACTGGGCGAGAGTGGCCGGCGCCTGACCATCAGCCGAGGACTTCTGACCCGGATTCGCAGCTCCATCCCCAAGCGCCGCATCCAGGCTTGGCAACTGCAAGAGACCTGGCTGCACCGGCGCTTCAAACGCCGGGCACTGTCGGTGGAAATCGCAGCCAGTCTACAACCACAACAGCAGCAAGACCGCGGCAGCCATGCACTGGCGCCTATCGCCACACCCGCCCACTGCGATGCGCTGATCAGCCATCTACTGCCTGCTGCCCAATGGCCGCCCACAAACTGGCAAAAATTGCACCGACTCGCCGGGCTGCGCCGCTGGCTGGGCAGCTGCATGTGGCTGCTGCCACTAACGGCCGTGACTGCATGGCTGCTGGGTTTCTGGGCACTGCTGCCATTGACATGGCTTGCGCTCTGTGCATTTTCCGCATGGCAAACCAGCCGACATGCGGGCTGGAGCCTGGACAGCACCCTCATCGCCACCCGGCGTGGCTGGCTGTCGAAACAATGGCGCTTTGCCGAAGTGGCAAAACTGCAAAACCTGCGCCTGTCTGCCTCGCCAGTGGACAGGCTCTTTGGCATGCGCAGCCTGCTGCTGGATACCGCAGGCGCAAGCCCGTTTGCACCACTGCGCATTGATTATCTAAGCCGCGAAGATGCCGAACAGTTGCTCACTACCCTTGCCCGGCAACTGGCACGCAGTCCACTGCGCTGGTAAGGCACTAGTCCAGCAATTCCATCGCCATCACCAGGCCATCTTCGCGGCCATGATTGGCAGCGGGGTAATAACGTGGCCGACGGCCAATTTCGTTGAAACCCTCATCCTGATAGAGCCGCACCGCATGGGTATTGGAAGGCCGCACTTCCAGAAAAATCCGTTGCGCGCCCTGCGCCTGCGCGGCATGGCGCACATCGCGCAGCAAGCGCCGACCCAACCCGCGCGACTGCCAAGCCGGATCAATACAGATATTGAGCAAATGCGCTTCATCGGCTTGCACGCTGAGCACGGCATAGCCAATGATGCGCCGGTCAGTTTCCAGCACCCACATCGAGTATCCCGAGCGCAGGCAGTCACGAAAATTGCCCACCGACCATGGCCATGGGTAGGCGCGCAATTCCACCTGCATGACTTCTGCCAGGTCAGACTCCTGCATACGCCGCAGATTCACAGCCGCTGCGCTACTCATTGCCGGGCACGCAGACGACGCAGTTGTGGCCACAAAGCACGTTTGACCGCCGCATCACGCAAGCGCTCGGCATCGGGCAGCACAATCCCTGATGCCAGCAGTGCTTCCGCCGTGACACCAGTAGCGGCCGCCAGCTGCGCCACCACAAACGGATCAGGCGGCAGCGACGCCGCCGGCCACACCTGGCGCCATGCCGTGCAGCCAAGCTCACCCAGAATTTCCGTTTGCAGGCTGTCCCAATTCATGCGGCCTCGGCTGTGCGCTTGCCAAACACCTTCATCAGCGGCCCTGAAAGCGCATAAACAGTAAACACCAGCAACAGTGTCTGTGGCGGATACAACGCCAGCGCAATCAGCACACCCAGCAAAATCGGCAGGAAGAAAAACGGCACCCGCTCGCCCTGCTCGCCACGCTGGCTACCCTTGAAACTGGTGTAGCGGATATTGCTCACCATCAACAGTGCCACCGCCACCGTGACCGCCAACGCCGCGTAGCGCAGGCCACGCCCTGCCACCTCATAGTCATGCAGTGTCCAGACAAAACTCGCCATCACCGCCGCCGCGGCCGGGCTTGCCAGGCCAATGAAC
The DNA here is from genome assembly GCA_002798195.1 of Lysobacteraceae bacterium NML03-0222. Classification (GTDB taxonomy): domain Bacteria; phylum Pseudomonadota; class Gammaproteobacteria; order Xanthomonadales; family Xanthomonadaceae; genus Solilutibacter. The sequence goes on from NWQM01000004.1 coordinate 190,672, forward strand.
CAGCGCTTGTCCACCACCCCGACCTGGCTATTGAAGCGGGCAAGCCGCAGTGCCGCACAGGCGGCGTACAAGAAGGCCGCGAGCCACCCCAGCCGTCCGGCGGCATCCCCCTCCAGGTGCATGTATTCCATGGCCCAGTGGTACATCAGCATTGCCGGCGCCATGCCGAAGCTCACCAGATCTGCCAGCGAATCGTATTGCACGCCAAACTCACTCTGGGTATGGGTAAGCCGGGCTACCCGGCCATCCAGCCCATCCAGCAGCGCCGCGATGAAAATCGCCACGCAGGCATAGGTGAACTTTTCCTGGCTTGCCGCGATGATGGCGTAGAAGCCGGCAAACAACCCGCCCGTGGTGAACAGATTGGGAAGCAGGTAATACACCGCACGCGGCGGACGAGATGGGTTTTTGTTTTCTTCCATAACAGGCAAGTGTAGCGCCTTGCTGTGCGGTGATGCGGGCTGCGCGGGCAATATCCGCTGCCATCACTTGCAAGCCATTGGTCACGGTGTTGCAATGTGATCCTAGTCACAAGGAGCTGCACCATGCTCACGCGCGTATCCATTCTCATGATGCTTGGCCTTTGCAGTGCCGCAGCACTCTCGCCCGCTGCCGCTCAACAGATTTACCAATGGAAAGATGCCAAGGGGCGTACCCACTATTCCAGCACGCCGCCAAGCTCGGGCAATTACAGCGTTCGCGGCGTGAAAGTCGCGGCGCCTGCCGATGCCCCCGCCACACCCGCTGCCGAAGCCAAACCTGAAAGCGAGCAATGCAAGCAAGCACGCGCCAATCTTGCCGTACTGCGCGACAGCCCCAGTGTGCAAATGGCAGGCGCCGACGGCAATCCGCGCACGCTCAATGATGAAGAGCGTGCCGCACAAATGCGGCTTGCGCAGACCATCCTGGAAACCAACTGCAAATAAGCAGCGCAACAAAGCGGCAAGGCGCATGGCAAAATGCAGGGCTCACCCCAATCCGAGCCTTGCCATGCGCCTGTCGCGTTTCCATCTGCGTACCGAAAAAGAAACCCCTGCCGAAGCCGAAATCATCAGCCACAAGCTGATGCTCAAATCCGGCATGATTCGCAAGCTGGCTGCCGGACTTTATACCTGGTCACCACTGGGGCTGCGGGTATTGCGCAAGGTCGAGCGCGTGGTGCGCGAAGAAATGAACCGCGCCGGCGCCATCGAAATCCTGATGCCGACCATCCAGCCGCAGGAGCTATGGCAGGAAACCGGCCGCTGGGAAAAGTTTGGCGGTCAGCTTTTGAAAATCCGTGACCGCAAAGAGGCTGATTATTGCTACGCTCCCACCGCTGAAGAAGTGGTGACGGATTTTGCCCGGCAGGAACTTGCCAGTTACAAACAGTTGCCGGTTAATTTCTATCAAATCCAGACCAAGTTCCGTGACGAAATCCGCCCGCGTTTTGGCGTGATGCGTGCCCGCGAATTTCTCATGAAGGATGCCTATTCCTTCCATCTGGACGAGACCTCATTGCAGGCCGAATATCGCAATATGTATGACACCTACAGCCGGATTTTCACCCGCCTGGGGCTGAAATTCCGTGCCGTATTTGCCGATACTGGCGCCATTGGCGGCTCGGCCTCGCACGAGTTTCATGTCCTGGCAGACTCGGGTGAGGACGCCATCGCGTTTTCCGACACATCGGATTATGCCGCCAATGTTGAGCTGGCCGAGGCACTTGCCCCCGGCGCGCGCCCGGCTGCAAGCCAAACACTGCGCGATATCGCCACGCCCACGCAAAAAACCTGCGAAGAAGTGGCCGTGCTGCTGCAAATCCCGCTTTCGCGCACGGTAAAGTCCATCGCCTTGATGGGTGAAGATAATCAGGGCGCGCCGCAATTTGTGCTGGCACTGGTGCGTGGCGACCATTCCGCCAATGAAATCAAACTGGCCAAACTGCCGGGTCTTGGCGATTATCGACTGGCCAGTGAGGAGGAAATCCGTACCCATCTGGGCGCATCGCCCGGCTTCCTCGGCCCCCTCGATAGCGCCCGCCCCATTCGCGTGATTGCTGACCGCGCCGTGGCCGCCATGGCCGATTTTGTGGTTGGCGCCAATCGCGATGGTTTTCATATTGCCGGCGTGAACTGGGGACGCGACCTGCCGGAGCCGGAAGTGGCCGATATTCGCAATGTGGTGGCGGGCGATCCTTCGCCTGATGGTCGGGGCGCACTCGGCATCGCCCGTGGCATTGAAGTCGGTCATGTCTTTGCGCTGGGCAATAAATATTCCGAAGCAATGAATTGCACGGTGCTCGATGCCCAGGGCAAGCCGGTGAATCCGCTGATGGGCTGCTATGGCATTGGCGTTTCCCGCATTGTCGCCGCCGCCATCGAGCAAAATCATGATGAAACCGGGATTTGCTGGCCAGAAGCAATGGCGCCCTGGCAGGTCGCGGTATGCCTGATCAATCCGAAAAACAACCCGGAGGTACTGGCCGCCGCGGAAAAACTCTGCGATGAGCTGAATAAAGCCGGAATCGATAGCGTGCTCGACGATCGCGGCCTGCGCCCGGGTGCAATGTTTGCCGATATTGAGCTCATCGGCATTCCTCACCGCGTGGTGGTTTCAGAGCGTGGTCTGGCTGCAGGCAGTTTCGAATATCGTCATCGCACTGCGGCTGAAGCCGAAAATCTCGACCATGCCGCCCTGCTTGCCCGCCTGACCGCCCCAACATCTTGAGCCTGCCCAAACACCGCTTATAAATTGCATCCCGATAATGGAAGCTTTAATATCGAATGCGGATGGCGAATATGCCAGCAGTCGATAAATAATCAAGCCCGTGGAGTAAACGTGGACATTACCAAACTGAACAGCAAAGAACTTGCCGATTTGATTAGCCAGGCGCAAAAACGCAAGCGCGTGCTGGCCAAGCGCAAGCCCATCAATCAGGTGCGCACCCAAATCAACAAAATCGTGCGCGCTTCTGGCTATAGCTTTGAAGAGCTCTTTGGCACGCCGGGTGCAGCCGCCACAAGCGCGCCGCGCAAAGCAGTCAGCAAGAGCAAGGGGCCACGCAAAGGCACCAAGGTGGAGGCCAAATACCGCGACCCGGCCAATGCCGAGAACACTTGGACAGGTCGTGGCAAACAGCCACGCTGGCTGGCCGCTTATATCGAGCAAGGCCGCCAGCTGACCGACTTCCTGATTGCACCGCAGGCAGCTACGCCTGCAACTTCCAGCAATTAATGCCGTCATTAATCCGTTTCAGCCCTCACCAAAGCGCCGCACAAGCGGCGCTTTGATTTTTATCTGGCTTACAGATTGCTGCGCGGCGGTGCCAACAGATTGCCGAACATCAAGCCGGCAATCAGCGCCAGCAGGATATTGAGTACCGCCATCAGTGCTGCCTGTCCGGCGCTGATATTTTGCTGCTGCATCAAATCTATCAGCCCCCGAAAACTGACACTGCCCGGTACCAGCAGAATGATGCCGGGGACGCGAACCAGGGCACCGGGCCGGTTGCATAGCCGCGCATACAGATTGCCCAGCATGGTCAACGTCAGCGCACTCAAGAATACCCCGGCCACATTGCCAAGCGTCGTCCCGGCATAACGGGCGATCAAATATCCGGCAGCTGCGGACGCCATGACCAGCAGATAATCGCGTCCTCCGGCACGAAAGGCCACGGCGAAAGCAAAACAGGAAAGCAAAAGCCCGACTGCTTCTACCCAGCCAGGCTGCGGACGCGCATATACCACCTGCGGCTTGATGCCGAGCATATTGGCCAATGTCAGCGCAATCATGGTGCCGATGGTCAACTTCAAAATAGTGCTGAGCGCACCGGCAAAACGCGCCACCCCAGCCCCCAGGTGTTGATTGGTCAGCTCGCTGATGGCATTGGTCAGCGCCATCCCCGGCAGCATGACGATGACCGCGGCAATAATCACGGTATTGAGATTGAGTGGTGCGACAAAACCTGCCACCAAAACAGCCAGGGTCGCCGCCAGCATTCCCGCCAGGGCTTCCACCGATTCACGCAATAACGGCAGGCGGCTGACGGCATAATCCAAAAGACCGATCAATAGCCCGGCAATACTGGCAACGGCAATATCCAGCCAGGGCAGGCGCAGCAGCATGGACACACCCCCGGCCACCAGCACGAATGACAAAATCTGCATCAACTGCCAATGCAGGCGCGGCGGCTCGTCGAGTTTTTTCAAGGCGGCCTGACCTGCGGCCAAGTCAATCTTTCCGGCCAGCACATCCTCGGCTATGCGATCGGTCATGCTGAGTCTGGCCAAATCGACCTCACCCGGCGGCAGGCGAATCACCCGGGTCACATCATTGGCATCGGCATCGCCCAGGTCGCGGAAAGTCAGAATCATTCCGGTCGGATTGACCCAAGGCTGGCATTCCAGGTTGAGCCGCGTCGAAACCCCAAGCAGCGCGCCTTCAAGACGCTGTGCGGTAGTGCCATAGGCATGCAGGCGTGCGGCAAGCTCGGCAACGAAATCAATCCGGTTACGGGCAGAAATTTTGGCAAGTGGCAGTTGTGGCATGACAAAAGCATGACATGGATAATCCTGACCGCAAGCGTCATTATCATGACCATTTCACACGCCCATCCCGAACAATCTCTAAGATGCGCGGCTCACGGATTTTGCCTGCATGACCCAACCTACCGCCCCGACCGCCGAACTGGATCTTGCCACCGGACAGCTCCGCCTGCATGGCAGCTGGACGCTGGCACGCGCCAGCACGCTTGAAAAAGTCCTGGCGCAGGTGCAGGGCGAGGTCAAAACGATTGATGCGCGCGCTATCAGCGCACTGGACTCGCTGGGGGTTTTGCAGCTACAGCGTTTTGCCAGCCAGCGTCACCTGCAGCGCGAGCAGTTCCAGTTCCGTCATGAGCATGAACCGCTGATTGAAGCGATTGCCGAAGTCGCCCACGAGCGCCCCAACCCGAAGCGCGACCTGGGCTTCAAGGCGGCAATTGGCCGGCTTGGCTTTGCGGTCGTCGATAATTACCGCGAAATCATTGCCCTCATAGCGTTCTTTGGCGAAGTGATGGTCAAGCTGCTACGCCTTGTGCACCAGCCACGTCGCCTGCGCATCACCAGCATCGTGCATCACATGGAGCAGGTCGGGCTGGATGCGGTGCCGCTGGTGCTGCTACTGACTTATCTGGTGGGTGCGGTACTGGCATTTCTGGGCGCCAATATCCTGCAAGATTTTGGCGCCACCATTTTGGTGGTGGATCTGGTGAATATCGCCTTCCTGCGCGAGTTTGGCGTACTTTTGACGGCCATCTTGCTGGCCGGACGTACCGCCAGTGCATTCACCGCACAAATTGGCGCGATGGTCAGCCGTGAAGAAGTCGATGCCATCCGTACCTTGGGTCTGGACCCAATTGACCTGCTGGTGATTCCGCGGGTTCTGGCGCTGCTGCTGATGTTGCCCTTGCTCACCTTCCTGGCAATGATTGCCGGGCTGCTGGGCGGCCTGACCGTGGGCGCGGTCAGCCTGGATATCCCGCCGGTGGCCTATATCACCAAGATTTATGAGGGCATCGACATCGTCGATTTCTGGGTGGGCATGTCCAAGGCACCGGTTTTTGCATTGGTGATCGCCCTGATTGGCTGTCTGGAAGGCCTGCAAGTCACTGGCACCGCGCAGTCGGTGGGTGAACGCACCACTTCCAGCGTGGTGCAGACCATTTCACTGGTCATCATTTTCGATGCTTTCTTTGCGCTGTGGTTCATGCACATGGGCTGGTAAAGGATGGCGATGAATCAGGACTCCCATATCAACCATGATGCGCCCATCATTCAGGTGCGCGGCCTTGTCAACCGTTTTGGCACACAAACCGTACATGATGGCCTGGATCTGGATGTTCGCCGCGGCGAAATTCTCGGCGTAGTCGGCGGCTCGGGCACCGGCAAGTCGGTGCTGATGCGCTCAATCATTGGCCTGCGTCGTCCCAATGCCGGCCACGTGGAAGTCATGGGCATTGATGCACTCTCGCCCAACGGCCACGACCGCCAGCAGGTCAAGCGCAATACCGGCGTGCTGTTTCAGGATGGCGCGCTGTTTTCATCGCTCAGTGTCGGTGAAAACATCGAAGTCCCGATTCGCGAACACTACCCGCAACTGAGTAATGAACTGCGCCGTGAGCTGGCGCTTTTGAAAACCAAACTCGCAGGTCTGCCTGCCGATGCCATCGACAAACTGCCTTCACAGCTTTCTGGCGGCATGCGCAAGCGTGCCGGACTTGCCCGCGCACTGGCGCTGGACCCGCCGCTGCTGTTTCTGGACGAGCCCACCGCCGGGCTTGATCCCATCGGCGCGGCAGCCTTTGACAACCTGCTATTTACCCTCTCCCGTGCACTTGGGCTGACGGTATTTCTGATTACCCACGACCTCGACACGCTGTATGCCATCTGTGACCGCATTGCCGTGCTGGCTGAAAAGCGCGTGATCATCAATGCACCGCTGGCCGAGGTGGAGCAATTCGACCACCCCTGGGTACAGGAATATTTTCACGGCCCACGCGCCCGCGCCGCACAAGCCACTGCACAGCGCTCACACCGAGATTGATTATGGAAACCCGCGCCAATTACGTCCTGATAGGCAGCTTCACCATTTTGGTCATGGCCTTTTTGTTCGGCTTCATCCTGTGGGCGGCCAAATATTCATCCGACGCCACCTGGGACCGCTATCAGGTGATATTCAATGAACCGGTGACTGGCCTGAGCGAAGGCAGCAGCGTGCAATACAACGGCATCTCGGTCGGCACGGTCGAGCAGCTCAAACTTGACCCCAACGACCCGCGCCGGGTGGTGGCACAGCTCAAGCTCAAGGACGAGGCGCCGGTGAAGGTCGATACCCGCGCCAAGATGTCGCAGTCCGGCATTGCCGGCAGCCCGTTCATCCAGCTCACTGGCGGCAGCCCCAGCGCGCCACGGCTGGTGGCCGACAAGCGCAATGAAATCCCGGTGATTCTGACCGAACCTTCTGCCCTGCAAAACATCGCCGATACCGCCAATATGCTGGTGGCGCGACTGGACAAGGCGCTTAGTGAAGACAACATCGCGCGCATCTCCGAAACGCTGGAGAACCTGCGCGCCACCACTGCCAGCATCAGCGATCAGCGTGGTGACATCGAGAAGCTCATCAGCAATGCACGGCTGGCCAGTGACGATCTGCGCACCATGCTGGCGCAGGTCAATGGCTCGGTACAGAAGGTTGATCGCGAAGTGCTGGCACGGCTGCCTACCACCATGGACAAACTCGATGCTGCCATCGCTTCGTTCGAGGCTGCCGGCAACAACGCCAATGCGCTGGTCTCGGAAAACCGCGCGCCGATCAACCAGTTCACCCGCGACGGCCTGCAACAGCTTGGCCCCACCCTGGGTGAGCTGCGCATGTTGATGCGCGATTTGCGGCAAATCACCGACCGGCTGGACAGCAACCCGGCAGGCTATCTGCTGGGTCGTGAGCAACCCAAGGAGTTCACCCCGAAATGAGCATCTCAATCCCTGCACGCGCACTGCCGCTGCTATTGCTGGCGGCGCTGACTGGCTGTGGCGTCGTCCCCAAGAAAACCCAAATCAGCATCCATGATCCGCAGCCTGTGGTGCAATCGGATCCGGCCTGGCCGCAAGTGGCAACCCAGCTGGTGGTACAGCGCCCGCTCGCCAGCCGCATACTCGATGGCAATCGCATCGTGGTGCGCCCGCAGCCGGGCGAGCTGCAGGTGTATCAGGGCGCAAGCTGGGTGCAGCCTGCCCCGGAAATGCTGCAAACCGCCCTGGTACGCACCTTGGCGCACAGCGGCAAGCTTGACGGCGTGGCGCGGCGCGGTGGCGGCATCATCGGCCAATACGAGCTGGCACTGGAGCTGCACCGCTTTGATGCCGATTACAGCGGCGGCGGCAAGCCCAACACCGTGCTGGAAGTCTCGGCACAGCTGATCCGTACCGACCGCAACCAAATCGTTGCCCACCGGGTGTTTCAGGCCAGCATCCTGGCAAACGGCATGAGTGCCCATGATGTCTCGGATGCCTTCGAGCAGGCGCTTTCCAAAGTGAGCCTTGAGATTTCCGGCTGGTCGCTGCAAACCCTGCATCGCCAACCCTGATTTGCCCAGCAGCCACCAAAACCGGACAATTCGCGCCTGTATCGAAGGAGCCACGATGGAACACATCCAGCCAGAAATCGAACGCGACGTGATGGAATATGACGTCGTCACCGTCGGCGCCGGCCCTGCCGGGCTTGCCTTTGCCATTCGCCTGAAGCAGCTGAACCCGGAGCTTTCGGTGTGCATCATCGAAAAAGGCAGCACCGTGGGCGCGCACATCCTCTCCGGCGCAGTGATTGAGCCCGAGCCGCTGGATGCGCTCCTGCCCGGCTGGCGCGACAACCCGCCGCCGGTATGCGTACCTGCCCACGAGGACGAATTCTGGTTGCTGTCGAAAGCTGGCCAGCGCAAGCTGCCGCTGCCGCCGGGCATGAACAACCACGGCAATTTCATCGTTTCGCTCGGCGGCCTGTGCGCCTGGCTAGCGCCACAGGCCGAGGCTCTGGGTGTGGAAATTTTCCCCGGCTTTGCCGCTGCCGAAACCCTGCACGATGACAGCGGCCGCGTCATTGGCGTGCGTATTGGCGACATGGGCGTAGCCAAGGATGGTACGCCCAAGGATAGTTACACCCCCGGCCTCGACATCCACGCCAAGGTCACGGTGCTGGCCGAAGGGGCACGCGGGCATCTCACCAAGCGGCTTGTCAAGCGTTTTGCACTGGACAAGAACAGCGACCCGCAGAGCTATTCCATCGGCATCAAGGAGCTGTGGCAGGTCGATGCCGCGCGCGTCAGCCCCGGCAAAATCGTGCATACCCTGGGCTGGCCGGCGGACAACCACACCTATGGCGGCAGCTTCCTGTACCACCTCGAAGGCGGCCGCGTGGCGCTGGGCTATGTCAGCGGGCTGGATTACCGTGACCCGAATTACCAGCCCTGGGAAGCCTTCCAGCAGTGGAAAGCACACCCGATGATTGCCCCCTTGCTCGAAGGCGGCAGTATCGTTTCCGCCGGCGCCCGCGCCATCGTCACTGGCGGCTACCAATCGTTGCCGAAGGTGGAAATGCCCGGCGCCCTGCTGATTGGCGATACTGCAGGTCTTCTCAATGTGCCCAAGATCAAGGGCACCCATCAGGCGATTCGCAGCGGCATGCTGGCTGCCGAGCATCTGGCCGCCCAGGCGCTTTCCAGTGAGGGCTTTGATGCCCGCCTGCGCGACTCGGCGGTGATGAGCGAGCTGAAAAAAGTGCGCAATATCAAACCCGGCTTCAAGAAAGGCCTGTGGTTTGGCATGCTCAATGCCGCCTGGGAAACCGCCACCGGCGGCGCCTCGCCGTGGACCTTGCAGCAAAAAGCCGATTACAGCGCCACCGAGCGCCTTGGCAGTGCCCAGCCCGAGCGCGATTATCTGCCGCGCACACTGGCGCCGCGTGACCGTCTGCAAGGGGTGTTCTTTGCCGCCACCTCGCATGATGAAGACCAGCCGGTGCATCTGAAGGTGGCCGATACCAATATCTGCGCCACCCGCTGCGTGGAGGAATACGGCAATCCCTGCACCCGCTTCTGCCCGGCGGCCGTTTACGAGATGGTCGAGGACGCCAGCCAGCCGCATGGCAAACGCCTGCAAATCAATGCCGCCAACTGCGTGCACTGCAAGACCTGCGACATCAAGGACCCGTACCAAATCATTGATTGGGTCACGCCCGAAGGCGGCAGCGGCCCGAACTACCAGAACATGTGATGAGCAGTACGCAGGCGAAAACTGCTGGCGCTGATGCGGCATTTCGCCTGCTGCGCACCGCATTTCGCCTGCTGCCGCTGTCCGAGCCACGCCGCGATGCCCTGCGGCAATGGTTTTTGCAGCACTTCCCCAAAATCCGCCCAGCCAGCAAGCCGCTGGTTATCGGCACTGCGCCGCACCACCGCCGCGCCCTGCAAGCGGCCTCCGGCCGGGCACTGGGTTACCGGGAGGACAGCCCGCCCACACTGCCCGCCACACTGCCGGCGCGACTGGTCGCGTTTTACCTGCCGCAATATCACCCGCTGGCCGAAAACGATGCCGCCTGGGGCGAGGGCTATACCGAGTGGCGCGCCGTCAGCCGCGCCCTGCCGCAGTTTGAAGGCCATGCCCAGCCGCGCCTGCCCGGCGCCCTGGGCTTTTACGACCTGCGCCTGCCCGATGTGCTGCGCCAGCAGGCAGCACTTGCCAAACGCTATGGCATCAGCGCGTTTTGCAGTTATTTCTACTGGTTTCATGGCCGCACCGTGCTGGAAACCCCGCTGCGTCACTGGCTGCACAACCCGGACATCGATTTTCCGCTATGCCTGTGCTGGGCCAACGAACCATGGACACGCACCTGGGATGGCAGCGCCGAGAATGTGCTGATTGCCCAGGCGCATGATGCCGAGGATGACCTGGCCTTTATCGCCCATGTGGCCGACTATCTGCGTGATACCCGCTATCTGCGCGTCGATGGCAAGCCCATATTGTTGGTCTATCGTCCCGGCAAGCTGCCCGATGCGCGCGCCACGGCCGAGCGCTGGCGACGCTGGTGTCGCGATAACGGCATTGGCGAAATTTATCTGGCCTATACCCAATCCTTTGAACGCCCCGACCCGCGTGATATCGGCTTTGATGCGGCAGTGGAGTTTCCGCCCAATCTGGCACCGGCCACCGATTTGACTACTGCGCATCATGCACTGAACCCGGCCTACCAGGGCACACTGCTGGACTGGCGTGATCTGCCAGCGCATTACCTTGGCAAAGCGGCCAGCCCCTATCCGCTGCATCGCGCGGTGAACTGTGGCTGGGACAACGAGCCACGCCGTCCGGGGCGCGGCCGCACCTGGCTGCATGCCGCCCCGCGCCGCTACCGCGACTGGCTGCGCGCCGCCATCGCGCTATCGACAAATAATTCGCCAGAGCCGCCACTGCTGTTCATCAATGCCTGGAATGAGTGGGGTGAAGGCGCGCTACTGGAGCCAGACAGCCGCCTGGGACACGCCTGGCTCGCCGCCACCGCTGAGGCGCTGCACCCACCGCCGCCCAAGCCTGCCCGCCCCTGTGTGCTGATTCATGCCTACTACCCGGAAGTGCTGGAAGAAATACTGCACGCCGTGCAGCAAAGCGGCCAACAGCCACGGCTTGTCATCACAACCGTGCCGGAAAAATCCCAAGCCGTCCGGCATGTTCTGGCAGGGCTTGGCATGCAAGCCGAAGTCCATACGGCCGAAAACCGTGGCCGCGACATCCTGCCCTTCCTGCACCTTGCCAACCAGTTGCTGGACGAAGGCGAGGACGTGCTGCTGAAACTGCATACCAAACGCTCCACCCATCGCGGCGATGGCGATGCCTGGCGACGCGAACTCACCGATACGCTGCTGGGCGAAAACAGCGCCGCCATCCTGGCTGCCTTCGAAGCCGATCCCAAGCTCGGTCTGGTCGCCCCGGCTCACCACCTGCAGCCGATGCACTATTACTGGGGCGCGAACGCGACCAATGTCGATTACCTGTGTCGCCGCCTCGGGCTTGCCAGCGCCGATACCGAAAACGAACTATTCGCCGCTGGCAGCATGTACTGGCTGCGGCTGGAAGCCCTGCGCCCACTGCTCGATGCCCATCTTGAGGAATGGGAGTTCGAAGCCGAAGCCGGACAAGTCGATGGCACCCTGGCACATGCCATCGAACGCATCGTACTCAAAAGCGTCCACGCCGCCGGTTACAGCCACCGCGCTTGGTCTGAAGATAGCCCGCACAAAACCCCCTACCGCTACGCCCGGCGTGATTGAACCCTTCCCTTGCCCAACTGACATCATGCGCTCTGCGTGCTTCTTATTCGCCCCCTGCCACCGCCCTTCAAGCTGGCACCGCGAACCTGACAAGGACAGTAGCTTGATCGGCCCGGATCAACCCACAAGCGGGGAGGCAGAGTCAACGTGATTCTGGGGACGGGACTGCTGTTTCTGATATTGGCAGGGCTTGCTTGGATATTTTCTGCTGCCAAGCGGGTAAAAGCCCAGGTTGCCCATGATTCCAGAGTGAATGCTGCCCGCTGGCAAGCAAGTTTTGATGAAAGCTACCGGCACTGGATTGAGGCAGCAATGGTGTTTGCCGGTCAAGGGCGCTGGATTCCCAAGGGGACGGCCAGCCGGTTCCTGACATCCCACCCAGCTCCCGAGCATCCGACCAAAAACTGGAAGCTGGCGGTAGGTGAGACTTGCGCCGAGGAAACCTTGCAGCGCCACTTTGACAAATTGAATGCCCAGCATCTGGCGCAACAGAAAATCGCGTGCCAGCAATTCTTTGCCACGGTTGAAAAAAACCCTCTCACCGATGAGCAGATTCAAGCCTGCGTATGCATGGATGATGCGGTGATGGTTGTGGCCGCGGCCGGTTCGGGCAAAACCTCGACGATGGTGGCCAAGACCGGCTATGTCCTCCATCAAGGGCTGGCCACCCCCGAACAAATCCTGCTGCTGGCATTCAACCGCGCCACGGCTGACGAAGTCGGACAGCGCATTACCGAGCAGCTCAAAGACGTGCCGCGTGTGGAAAAAGTCAGATCCAACACCTTCCACGCCTTCGGCATTGACGTCATCGCCAAAGCCACCGGCAAAAAGCCATCGTTGGCGCCTTGGGTGGATCCGGGCAATCCGGGAGCCGATGTGCGCGAAGTCAGCGACATCATCCAGACGCTGGCGCAACAGGATGAGGCTTTCAGGCGCGACTGGGCATTGTTCCGCACCGTGTATGCACGCGATGTCGGCAAATGGGGGCAGCCTGACGAACCCGAAGCCTATGGCAATGGTGTGCGCGGCTTCCGCACCGCCGGAGGTGAGGTGGTCAAGAGCAAGGAAGAGCGCACCATCGCGGACTGGTTGTTCTACAACGATATTGCCTATGAATACGAGCGCCCCTACGAGCATGCAACTGCCGACCACCAATACCGGCAATACTTCCCCGATTTCTACTATCCCGACGCCAATCTGTACCACGAGCACTTCGCTCTCAACGGCAAAGGGCAGCCGCCCAGGCAGTTCGAGGGCTATCTAGCAGGCGTGAAATGGAAGCGGGCACTGCATGCCAGGATGGGCACGGCATTGTTTGAAACCACCTCGCATACTCTGCTCAATGGCGAGGCTATTCCGGCACTGGAGCAAACGCTGATTGCCCATGGCCTACAGCCCTGCTTCAACCCGGACAAGAAAGCCATCGGCTTGCAACCGGTGCATGAGCAGGACTTGGCGCGCTCGTTCCGGGTTTTCCAGCAGCACGTCAAGAACAACGGCTTGAGCACACAAGACTTGCAGGATGCACTGGCCGCCCAGTCCAACGATGGATTTGCCGCGCGCCTTGGCATGTATCTGCGACTGTACGAGCAGATTGCCGCGGAATGGGAACGGCGTCTGCAGCAGGGTGGCTTCATCGACTTTGAGGATATGTTGATTCTGGCGGCGGAATACGTGGAATCGGGTGCCTATCAGAGCCCCTACACGGTGATCCTGGCCGATGAATTTCAGGACAGCTCACGCGCCCGCATCCGGCTGTTGAAAGCTTTGGCAAGCCAGCAAGATCCTCCCGCCCATCTGTGCGTGGTAGGCGATGACTGGCAGGGCATCAACCGCTTTGCCGGTTCCGATATCAGCGTGATGACCGAATTCGAGAAGACTTTCCAGCACGCCACCCGGCTGACGCTCAGCACCACCTTCCGCTGTCCGCAGCTGCTATGCGACATCTCCAGCCAGTTCATCCAGAACAATCCCGCGCAGATCAAGAAACAGGTCAAGACCCACAATCCACTGACAAAAACGCCACTGCTGGCTTATGGCTTTTCGAGCCCGCATGGCATTGCCGAGCATGTCGAGCAGCAGCTGGCGCAAATGCACCAATTGGCGACAAACGGCAGGCTGAAGCCAATGCGGGGGACGCATCTGAGCGTCATGCTCCTTGGCCGCTACCGTGACGACAGACCCGCTGCATTGCCATCGTGGCAGCGGCGCTTTGGCGACAGGCTAAAGATAGAGTACCGAACCGCACATGGCTCCAAGGGGCTGGAAGCTGAGTACGTGTTCGTCCTCAATGTAGTGGAAGGCACACGCGGCTTCCCCAGCCAGATACAGGACGACCCGGCACTACAACTGGCGATGCCGGCACCGGATCCGTTTCCATTCGCCGAGGAGCGCCGGCTGTTCTACGTCGCCATTACCCGGGCGCGCAGGCAAGTACGGCTGTACACGACCCTGAACCAGCCCTCGCGCTTCCTGATCGAGCTGGTAAAAGCAAGGCATCTCAAGATTGAGCCGGTTGACGGCCAGCCACTGGAGGCTTGCCCTGAATGCGGTCGCGGCGTCTTGCAATTGCGCTCGGGCCCTTACGGCCATTTCCAAGGATGTAGCCGTTTTCCGGCTTGTACATTCAAGCGCCGGGTAGAACAAGACCTGCCCGCACTGGCTCAAACCCGACGCAATCCCCACCCCCGGCGACTGCCTGCCAGCACCCGGGTTGGTGACCCATGCCCGGTTTGCAAGCGCGGCCTCATCCAGCTCAAGGATGGCCGCAATGGACGCTTCCTTGGCTGCTCCCGCTTTCACCAAGGCTGCCGAGCACAGGGAGCTTCCACTGACCAATAAGCCATGACCGTTGCGACTGCCCGCCAACCGCTGTCATTCCCCCGTCCATCTTGCTGAGCGCCAGCAATACAATCACTGGCCACACTTCAGGCATCGCTCACCGGTCTGGTCGATCGTTAGCCGTGTCTGTTCATGCCTGACTTCGGGCAAAAAATCTCGTGCAGCGTCTGCAAAAGCCGCAGCGCCTCGGTGCTCGCTATCGCGTAATGGATGTGCTTGCCTTCGCGGCGGGTGCTGACCAGCCCTTCATTGCGCAGCACGGCCAGTTGTTGTGACAGGGTCGGCTGGCGAATTCCCAGCGCCACTTCCAATGCCCCGACTGTGGCCTCGCCTTGCGAGAGTTGGCACAGCAGCATCAGCCGGTCGTGATTGGCCAATGCTTTGAGCAAGGTCAAAGCCGCTTCAGCTCCGGCACGCATCTGCTCGGGCGCTATCGGGGTGGCTGGCGGGGATGGCGAGGCTTGCGTCATGGCATTGCAAACAATCTACTTAAAAATATAATATGAAATCATGTATTCAATGACAACCGAGGTTCATATGAGCAAGAGCTACAAAGAAATCATTGGTCACACTTCCTCTTGGCTGGCACCGCTGCGTCGTGACATTCCCGCTACCACCCAAGGTTTCTCGGCGCTGGCACAGGCGGCCATTTCCGATGGTGTGCTGGACAAGAAAACCAAGGAGCTGATTGCCATGGCGCTGGCAGTAGCTTCGCGCTGCGACCCCTGCCTTGGCTATCACGCCCAGGCGCTGGTAAAGCTCGGTTGCAGCCGCGCCGAACTGGAAGAAATGCTCTCGGTATGCGTGTACATGGGCGGCGGCCCCTCGCTGATGTATGCTGCCAACGCATTGGCCGCCTATGAAGAATTCGGCGGTGAAAAAGCCAACAACAACTGATTCGGAGGCGTTCATCATGAAATTCAATGTCGGCGGCATTGACCGCCTGCTGCGCATCGTGCTCGGTCTGGTGCTGATTGGCCTCACCCTCACCGGCCATATCGGCGCCTGGGGCTGGCTTGGCCTGTTGCCACTCATCACCGGCCTGGTGCGAATCTGCCCGGCCTATCTGCCATTCGGCCTCAGCACCTGCAAGCACAAGCCGAAGTAAAG
Source organism: Lysobacteraceae bacterium NML03-0222 (assembly GCA_002798195.1). Lineage (GTDB taxonomy): Bacteria > Pseudomonadota > Gammaproteobacteria > Xanthomonadales > Xanthomonadaceae > Solilutibacter. The sequence continues at coordinate 206,462 of NWQM01000004.1, forward strand.
CCAGGCATACCCCTGAAACAACAAACGCCGGATTCTCCGGCGTTTGTTGTTTGCTGCAACGGTAAAGGCATCAAGTCCTCAAACCAGCGGTACCCCGGTTTTTTCGCGTACTTCCGCCTCGCTCACGCCTTCGGCCAGCTCCACCAGCTCAAGGCCCGCTGCGCTGACATCAAATACGCCAAGGTCGGTGATGATGCGGTTGACCACGCCCACGCCGGTCAGCGGCAGGGTACATTCGGGCAGGATTTTCGGGCTGCCGCTCTTGGTGGTGTGCTCCATCAGCACTACCACGCGCTTGACACCGGCCACCAGATCCATCGCCCCGCCCATGCCCTTGACCATCTTGCCCGGCACCATCCAGTTGGCCAGATCGCCCTTGTCGGTGACTTCCATCGCGCCAAGGATGGCAAGGTCGATATGTCCGCCGCGAATCATCGCGAAGCTGTCATGGCTGCCAAAATAGCTGGCACCTGGCACGGCGGTAACGGTCTGCTTGCCGGCATTGATAAGGTCGGCATCGACCTCGGCTTCGGTCGGGAACGGGCCGATGCCGAGCAGGCCGTTTTCCGATTGCAGCCAGACCTCCATGCCATCAGGAATGTAATTGGCCACCAAGGTCGGCAGACCGATGCCGAGGTTGACATAGGCGCCGTCGCTCAATTCTTGGGCGGCACGCTGTGCCATCTGATCACGCGTCCAAGCCATCTCAATTACCTCCTTCGCTGCGCACGGTGCGCTGTTCGATGCGTTTTTCCGGGCTGGCATTGACCACGATGCGATCGACATAGATGCCGGGCAGATGCACCTGATCCGGGTCGATCTGGCCGACCTCGACCAGCTCCTCCACTTCCGCGATGCACACCTTGCCCGCCATGGCACAGGCCGGGTTGAAGTTGCGCGCGGTCTTGCGGAATACGAGATTCCCGGCCTTGTCCGCCTTCCACGCCTTGACCAGCGACACATCAGCGCTCAGCGCGGTTTCCAGCACATAGTGTTTGCCGTCGAACTCGCGGGTTTCCTTGCCCTCGGCCACCACCGTGCCGTAGCCGGTGGCGGTGAAGAACGCCGGAATGCCCGCGCCACCGGCGCGCAGACGCTCAGCCAGCGTGCCCTGCGGGTTGAATTCCAGCTCCAGCTCACCAGAGAGAAACTGGCGCTCGAACTCCTTGTTCTCGCCCACATAGGAGGAAATCATCTTCTTGATCTGCCGGGTTTCCAGCAGCAGACCAAGGCCAAAACCATCGACCCCGGCATTGTTGGAAATCGCAGTCAGCCCTTTCACGCCGGAATCGCGCAGCGCGGCAATCAGGGCTTCGGGAATGCCGCACAGGCCAAACCCGCCCACGGCGAGCGTTTGCCCATCGGCCACGACATCGGCCAAGGCAGCCTTGGCATCGGGATACAGCTTGCTTCGACTCATCGAGAACACCTTGCTGGGAACTGCGCCCAGTTTAGCCGCCCAGCACCAGAAACTGCACTGTGCCGCCCTCTTGTTTATGACGGTGAACAGCCTGACGGATTTATGACGGTGAACAGCCTGACGGATTTATGACGGTGAACAGCCTGACGGACTTTCATGCCTGTCGCGAACAAGCTCCTAGCGAGATGGCAGGCGAAGTTCCGCCAACGCGCCACCGTTATCGCCATTGCCCAGTGTGGCGCTGCCGCCATGCAGTGCCGCCACTTCTGCCACAAACGGCAGGCCAAGGCCGCTGCTGCGGCTGCTGCCATCGGGACGCGGCAAAGAATAGAAACGCTCAAATACTCGGCCAAGTGCGTAATCAGGAATCCCGGGGCCATTGTCCTGCACGCGGATATGCAGCAATCCACGGGTCTGTACGGCGCTGAGCACGACCGTACTGCCGGCAGGCGAGAAGCTGATGGCATTGTCCAGCAGGTTGGTGATGGCCTGCCTCAGCAGGAACGCATCACCCTGAAGCTGCCCACTGTCATTGGCCTCGATGCGAATTTCCACTTGTGCAGCCGCTGCGCGGGCGGCAAGGGTCGCAGCCGCGTCATGCAAAAGCGTCTGTACATCAATATGCTGCATCGTATCCAGCTGCTGGCGATGCTCCACTGCGGCCAGCGCCAGCAGCTTGTCCACCATCTGTGCCAGACGCTCGCCCTGCTCGGCGATGGTGCACACAAAGCTCTCGCGCTCGGCATTGCTCATTCGGCTACCAACGTCCTGCAACAGCTCGGCGCTGCCGCGAATCGCCGCCAGCGGGCTTTTCAGCTCATGGGTCAGGGCGTGGACGTATTCCTCCACATATTGCTTGCCTTCGAGTTTTTCACGCATGGTCGCCAGCGCCTGCCCCAGATTGCCGAACTCGCCATGCGCCCTGGGCACGCTGGCGCGCTCGCCGCGCGTGACTGCATCGGCATAGCGGCGCAGGCGCGAAAGCTGGCTGGAAATCCACCAGGCGACAATCACGCCAGTGATGAGCGCCACCAGCAGCAGTGCAATCCCGGCATCCATCACTTTTTTCTGGCTGCGCTCGATGAACGGCGCAACGATGCGGTTGGGCTTGGAAACGGTCAACACACCGATGATGCACCCCTCATCCAGCACCGGAGCCGCCACATGCATCACGCTATCGCTTTCAGGATTGCTTTCATCCTCCGGGCTGGAGCGCGCACCGTACTGGCCGCGCAGGGTGAGATACACATCGCGCCAACGCGAATTATCACGCCCCACATCCCGCCCGGCCGAATCGAATACCACGATGCCCTGCGCATCGGTGATGGTCACCCGATAAGAAGTGCGCAACTTGCCAAAGCCATACACATCCGCACGAATATCACGCTGCTGGTTGGCACGCATCGCCGCAGCAAATGTGCCATCGGCAATCCGGCCTGCCTTGAGGTCGTCTGCGGCCAGCTCCGCCAATAAGTTGGCGGTATCAATCAGCGTGTCCTCCATCGCCTGCCGCACGCCGGGCTTGATTTGCTCGACAAACACCTGCGCCAGCAGCACTGCCGCCAGTGCCACAATCAAGAAATAACCAAACAACACCCTCAGGCCGATACGCACTAGCTGCGCTCCCCGCTGTCCAATGCATAGCCCAGGCCGCGATGGGTCTTGATGACCTCGAAATCGGCACCGGCATCACGCAGCTTGGCGCGCAAGGTCTTGATATGGGTATCCACGGTACGGTCACCACTGTCGGGCGCGTCCTCCCATACCCGATCCATCAACTGCGCGCGGCTCAGCACCGCACCAGGCCGCATCAGCAAAGCCGCCAGCAGGCCGTATTCGTAGCGGGTGAGCTCCAGCACGCATTGGTCAAAACGGATGCGATGCCCGGCCTCGTCAATGGCAAAGCGCCCATGCGCTCGCCAGCCTTCGAGTTGCGTCTGTGGCGGCGCACTGCGGCGCAATCGTGCCCGTACCCGTGCCACCAGCTCGCGTGGCGAGAATGGCTTGGAGACATAGTCATCGCCGCCCAGCTCCAGCCCCAGCACTCGATCGAGCTCGCCATCACGAGCCGTCAGGAAAATCACCGGCACATCACTTTCAGCGCGCAGCGCGCGGCAGACCTCGAAGCCGCTGACATCCGGCAGCCCCACATCCAGAATCAGTACATCGACCCCACCCTGTCGCAGCCGTGGCAGCACTTCACCCCCCAGCAGCAGATGCTCGGCCTGCCAGCCCTCGGCGCGCAGCGCAAACAGCACGCTCTGGGCGATGGCAGCTTCATCTTCGGCAAGCAGAATGGTCGGCATGGCAACTCAAACTTGAGGGTAGCCCGCATTATCACCCGCGCATGTCACGTATTAAGCAAACTGCCGTATCTTTGCTTCAAACACATTAGCAAGCTGCTTGCACAAAAGGGCAAGCTCCCCGACAGGCTCAACACCAGGTTTTCACAGAAATGAAAACACTCCCGCACCCACGGCGCGGGAGTGTTTTTGCATGACTGGACTTAATCTGCACCAAAGCTCATTTGCAAGCCCATATACCAGCTGCGTCCGGCGAAGCCCTGACGACCCGATGCACCATTAAGCGAACCGCGGACTACATCGGGATACTCATCACCCAGATTGCGTATGCCCAAATACAGTCGGGTATCGTCCTTGGGACGGAAGCCCACCTGAATATCGTGATTGCGGAATGCCTTGACATAAGGCCGGTCGATATAACTGTCAGCCGTGGCGCGTTGTGCATTGATCAGCGGCGGGCGCAGTGTACTGCTGCTGAAGTTGAAACCGTAATTGGCATCCCAGCGGCCGTACTGCCAGCCCAGGTCAAGATTGACCACCCATTCCGGCGATGAGCCGCCAAGGTCGGTATTGAAAATGCCAAGCTCGTCAGTAATCACCGGTAGCAGCGATTTCTGCACATCCAGCCGATGCGTGCGGGTGGCATTGAGGCTGGTACGGAAGGTGCCGGCGCGCGCCGTTTGCAAGCTGTGTTGCAGGCTGAACTCAAGGCCGCTGGTACGGATGCCCGCTACATTGATATACGAGAGCTCGACAAAGTTGGCGAAACCGGTCATGCGGTCGCGGCCAATCAGACGACAGAACGGGTTGTCCAATGTCGGCGAGTCATAGCAGGCATTAAACAGGCTGCCCTGATTGGGACGCAACACTGCTCCTGTCATGCGGATATCAAAGTAATCCAGACTCATCACCAGATTGCGCACCCAGGGCAGTTGCCAGAGTACGCCGTAGGTACGGGTACGTGCAGTCTCTTCTTCAAGGTGAGGATTGCCGCCACTGATACCGGGGAAGTAAGTCCCCAGCATCGGGTTGAAGCTGTCAGGGTCAATCCCCAGTGCAGTGAGGTCGGCAATGCAATTGGCACGGCGATATTGGGTGCCAAGATTCCAGTTGGCTGGCGCGCAGGGATCACGCGAGCCGCCCATGCTGGAGGAAATCGCGCGGCGCGGCTCAAACAGCTCGGCAATATTGGGGGCGCGCACGGCAGACGACCAAGTGCCACGCATGGTCAGGCCGGCAAGCGTTTCCCACATGGCACCGAACTTCCAGGTGCGGGTAACACCAATGGTGGAGTAGTCGGAGTAACGGCCTGCGGCATCGAGTTTCAGCATTTTCACTACCGGATGGACATCGCCGAACAGGGGCAACGAAACTTCGGCAAAAGCCTCGCGCACACTGAACTCGCCGGAGAGATTGCTGCCATTGGTATAGGCCACCAAGCGGCGCGATCCGGAGAACTCGTCAAAGGCATAACTGGATTGCTCCTTGCGGTATTCCCCGCCCAGCACCACGTCGATGGGGCCACCCTGCAAGTTGAAAAAGCCGCTGCTGTCACCGGCCAGATAGCCACTGACCACGGTTTGCTTGTTGTCCAGCCGGTTCTGTGTGGGAATCCATATCCAGTTGATTGCGGCTTGGTTGACGCTGCTGTCGCGGGTGAATGGATTGAACGGTACGCAGCCACTGTTTGGCCCCGGGGTGAAAGTCACAGGCCCTTGTGCGGTGACAAACGAAGTGGAGATGAAGTCAATCGGCAGGCTGTTGAAACTTGCCGGATCAAGATTGCTGCGGCAAGTCACCTGCCCGGTGGCCGGGTCAATCACCGCATCCATTGCCGCCAGATAGCGGTCATACATGCGGTTATTGGTAATCACCTGGCTGCGCTTGGAGCGGCCATGGTTGAGCGAGAAGTCGTAACGCAGGTACTGCCCGAGGTCACCCTTGGCGCCAGCCAGGATACGCCAAGATTGCTTGTCAATCTTGTCGTTGCGGAAGCCCGAGTCCAGATCCCAGCGGTTGAACACGATCGGGCGCGTGCCATGCATACCACCAAAGGCTTCCAGCACCGTGGCCGGCAGATACGGGTTGTCACGCTTGGCCTGGCTGCCGACGGTCAGCGAGTGCTGATCGATGGAACGGTTCTTGATATCGGCATAATGCAGGCTGATGTAAGGGCGGAAGGCATCACTGACATCGTAGTCCGCCTTGAGCGTCAACAGGTTGCGGCGCGCCATCGGACGAATGCCCTGGGCAAACATCAGCCAATTGGGGATGCCATCGCCGCCAATTTCGCCAGTGCCACCGAAGCTGCCAACATTCACCCCATGCTGAAACGGCGTGCCATCGCCATTGAAGCCGCCAGTGGGGTTGAACGGGTCAAAACGCGCGCCACCTTCGGTAAAAAAGGCCTCGCGGGTACCGGGCATCAACACATAACGCGGGCTGCTGCCATTCAAATTGTTGACCTGCTCATGCACACCGGTGCTGGATTGCCTGCGCGCCGTGGCCGGGGTCAACGGACGGCTGCCAAAGGTATAGCTGGCGGTGACATTGCCTCGACCTTCGGCAAAATTGCGCCCAAAGGTCAGCGAATACTGCTGATCGCGGAAATCACCGCGCTGGGCATCGCCATACTGGCCCTCAATCGCCAGCCCTTCAAAATTGCGCTTGAGCACAAAATTCACCACTCCGGTCACCGCATCGGCACCATAAATGGCCGAAGCCCCACCGGTCAGCACATCCACACGCTCAATGAGTGCGGTGGGAATCACATTCACATCCACCGCACTGGTGCCAGAAAAACCACTGACAAAACGGTGCCCATCCACCAGCACCAGAGTGCGGTTGGGGCCAAGATTGCGCAGGTTCAGGGCGCTTTCGCCATTGCTGACTTCGTTGTCGCCGTCCGAGCCGACCAGCGCACCGACTTCACTCACCACTTCCTGCACATTGGTTTTGCCGGTGTAAGCAATGGCCTCGCGGTCGATGCTGGAAATCGGGTTGGGCGTGTCCATGTTCGGCGACTGGATGCGCGAGCCGGTGACCACCACTTTGTCGAGCGATGCGGCCGCATTCTCGGCAGGCGGCGCTTCCTCACTGCTCTGCGCCACAGCGGGCACAGCAAACGTGATACCGGCCAATGCCAGGGCAACTGCACTGGCCAACAAACTGGTTTTGGGCATGGTTAGATACTCTTGTTGGGAGGGTTTGATTGACGACGAATGGAAATGATGCGTACTGGCGCATCCAGCATCTGGCCTTGGACATAAGGCTCATCGGTGGGCGCATTGGCAGAAGATGCATGGATTTTTCTCACCACATCCATGCCTTGCAGCACCTGCCCGAATACGGCAAAGCCCAGCCTGTCAGGGTTGCGTGTGCCGCCTGCATCCAGTACCGGGTTTTCACCGATGGAAACAAAAAACTCCGACTGCGCGCTGCCTGGCGCAAGCCGTGCCATCGACAGCGCACCATCCACATGGCGCAGGCCGGTATCGGCCGTGCTCTCATGCGCAATCGGCGGGAAGGGAGCTGGTCTGGGATTGGACACATCCGGCCTTGAGATACCGCCCTGAATCACATGGATGGTGGCTGGATTGCGGTCGTTATCCGCACGCACAGTGCGATAAAAGCTGGCGCCGTCATATGCCCTGGCATCGACATGGCGCAGAAAGTTGCCTGCCGTAATCGGTGCCTTGCCCGGATACACCACCCACAGCATCACGCCCGCGGTTGTCTCCACCCGCAAGCGCACTGCCTGTGCCCGGGCATCGGCCATATCACTGGCCGCATCGGGTTTGCCGGCACTGGCTGGCGCCACACAGGCTGCAAGTGCAAGCGCCAGCAGCCACACACATGTCCACCGCCATATTTTGCTGAACGCCTGTCCATCTGAATTTGCAGCAACACACCTCATCACACACCTCATGGCAGCCAGCTCATGCACATCGGTAATGCCGTTACCGTCAGCCTGCGCGGTCTGAGCATGAAGCAAGAGACATGCGTGTTGCAACAAATTTTCAATGATTCTCACCAGACGCATGCGAATGGTAGAACACTGATGTTTCAGGAAAAATTTCATCCCTGCTGACAGCCAACCCGACATTGCCATCGTCCGCCCCCACGTATCTGCTATAGCATTCCGCCTTCCGCTGCCAATGTTTTCGCCATGAACTATCGCCACGGTTTTCACGCCGGCAATCATGCCGATGTCATCAAGCACATCGTGCTGCTGGCGCTTTGTGATGCGCTGAGCGCCAAGCCGGCCGCCTGCTTTGCGCTCGATACCCATGCCGGGCGCGGGCTGTACTGGCTGGATGCCGATGAGGCGCAGCGCACCGGCGAGGCCGAAGGCGGTATTACTCGGCTATCGGCAGGCCAGCATGCGCTGATCGACCGCTATCTGGCTGCCGTGGCTGCATGCCGGGCAGCACATGGCGCAAGCGCCTATCCCGGCTCGCCCTGGCTCCTGGCACATGCGTTGCGCGCACAAGACCGGATCGCCGCCTGTGAATTGCAGGCAGATGAAGCCGCTGCACTGCGCCGGCATTTTGCCGCCGAGCCGCACCTGCATGTGCATCACCGCGATGGCTATGCGGCGATGAAGGCGCTGCTGCCGCCGCGTGATGGTGCAACCCGCTTGAATCGCGGGCTGGTTCTGATCGACCCGCCGTACGAGGCGCAACTGGCTGAATTTGATACCGCGCTGGCTGCCATCAATGACGCACTCGGACGCTGGCCGCAGGGCATTTACGCACTGTGGTATCCCATCAAGCAAGGTCGCGTGTTGGCTTCTTTCATGCGCCGAGCAGCCGCACTGCCAGCAAAATCCGCACTGCTTTGCGAGTTGCTGGTGCGCCCGGACGACTCACCGCTGCGCATGAACGGCAGCGGCCTGATGATCTGGAATGCGCCCTGGCAGCTTGACCAGACCCTACAACCGGCACTCGATGCGCTTGCCAACAACCTGGGCGAAAACGGCCAAGGTCGCAGCCGTGTGGAATGGTTGAAGCAGGGTTGAGGCTTACAGCCAGCCTTTCTGCCATGCCAGCCGATAGGCTTCGACGCGGTTGCCCACGCCCAGTTTGTTGATGGCTTCCGACAGGTAATTGCGCACGGTGCCGGGCGAGAGGCTCAGCTCGCGGGCAATGAGTTTGTTGCTCAAGCCCTCCCCTGCCATGCGCAGGATTTGCCGCTCGCGCTCAGTCAGCGGGTCAGGTTCCTGCCAGGCTTCCAGCGCCAATTGCGGGTCGATGCTGCGCTGGCCTTGCATGACGCGGCGCAAGGCTTCGGTCAGCCGCTCCATTGGCGCGTCCTTGAGCAGATAGCCCTGCACCCCGGCCGCCAGTGCGCGGCGTAAAAAACCTGCCCGTGCGAAGGTGGTGACGATGACCACTTTTACCGGCAAACGGTTTTCCGCGATGCGCTGGGCAAGCGCCAAACCGGAAACGCCGGGCATCTCGATATCGGTGAGCACGATATCCACCGCTTGGGTTTGCAGCGCCTGCCAAGCGGCTTCGCCATCGGCCACACTGGTGATGACCTCGATATCCGGCTCCAAACTCAACAATGCCGCCATCGCCTCGCGCAGCAGGGTTTGGTCTTCGGCCAGCAGCACGCGCATCATGCGATAGCCTCCAGCGGCAGCTTCAAGCGCAAGCGCGTGCCCTGCCCCTTTGCCGATTCAATCTGCAAACATCCGCCCAATGCCTCGATGCGCTCGGCCATGCCGGCCAGACCTGTGCCACGCGGCGTGGCTCCGCCGCGCCCGTCATCGGCAATGCTCATCACCACCTGCCGATTGGGCTCATCATGCTCAAGCCGCACGCTGACCTTTTCGGCGCGAGCATGCCGCTGCACATTGGTAATCGCCTCGCGCAGCGCCAAGGCCAGCGCGGTTTCATGCCCGGGAGTGAGCGGCAATTCTTGCATTTGGCTTTGCATCTGGATGCCTTCCATTTCCAGCAGGATTTTCGCCGAGGCCAGTTCCGCCGCCAGCATCGCACTGCGCATGCCGCTGACTGCTTCGCGCATCTGGGTGAGCGCATCGCGAGCGATGGCCGCCACCTGCTGCATCTGTCCGGCGGCCGCCTGACTATCCCTGCCAGCCAAACGCTGTGCCAGTTCGGCCTTCAGAGCCACGGTGGACAGGGTTTGCCCGAGGCTATCGTGCAGGTCGCGGCCAATGCGTTCGCGCTCGGCCATGCTGGCCAGCCTGCGCACTTCATCTTGAGTCAGCTTCAGCGTCGCCTGCTCACGCTGGCGCTGCTGCTCCAGATAGTTGAAGGAAAAAATCGTAACACTGAGCAAAGCCACCATGCCGATATGCAGCCCCGCCCATTGCGGCGGGTAATGGCGCCATACCCATGCGCCATAGATGAGCTGCATCAGCAAAAGCGCTGCCAATTTGCCGCGCAGGCCGCCATGCAGATAAATCAGCAGCGCCCCGGCATAAATCACATAGGTATTGGCAAACGCATTCCAGGGCAGCAAGCCGATGCCAAGAGCAAAAATACCGGCCAGCGCCCAGAGTTGGAATCGCCTCGCCGCATGCAGCACACAAAAGTACAGCGGCAAGAACAGGCTGACGGACAGCCAGGTCGCACCCGCATGGAACGGCAACCGCGCCCAGTCATCGCTATCACTCAAGCCCCGCATCAGCAGCGGTACAAACAGGAATGCCAGATAAGCCAAGCTCAGCAATGGCTCCCAGCCATGCCGGGCGGTGTAGTTATGCAGGCGAGTAGCAAACGCGCGTTTCATCTCTGGCAAGCCTAGCGCATGTGCAGGCGGTGGATGGCCGGCAGCGCAAACACCACGGTGGTCAACAGCAATACCCCCACATGCAGCCAGCCGGAATTTCCACCTGCCCAGCCCAACGCCATCAACGCCAATTGCGCCAGGTGATACAGCGGCCACAGTGGCGCGGCATCAGCCACCCAGGCGGGCAGCATCGACAGCGGCATCCACAGGCCGGACAAAAACGCCATCGGCAAAAACACCAGATTGATGATGGCCACCGCACCATTGGCGCCGGCAAACGTGCCCAAAAACGCGCCCAAGGCCGCAAATGGCAAGGCACCCAAGGTATGCACCAGCAGCAGCCGCAGCGATTGCCCAAGCGTCAATGTCGCCTCGGTCAACAGCAGCGTCAGCATCTGCATCAACAGGCTGATGATGAACGCAAACAGCATCGCCGTGCCCAGTTTGGCAAGCAGTAGCGCCGACATTGGCATCGGCATCACCCGGCGCAGCCGCATCAGGCCGCTTTCACGCTCGCTGGCAATACCCAGTCCAACACCGAACAGGGCCGCCATCGCCGCGCCGAATACACCGTAATTGGCCAGCATATAGGCTGTAGCGCTGGCGCTGCCCTTGCCCAGAATCACCGCGAACATCAGAAAAAAGCACAGCGGAAACAGCAGGGTCGGCAGGTAATAGGACGGCGTGCGAAAGCTGCGCCGGCACTCGTTGGTGAATTCCAGCCAGTGAATACGCGGCAGCGATACCCGGGCAGTGTCGTGTGTCATGGCGTTCATTCTTGCGGCTCCTGAGTCAAAGCCAGAAAAGCATCGGCAAGGCTTGGACGGGTGACTTCCAGCGCCGCCAGCGTGCTGTCGGCGGCCATCAGCCGCGGCAGCACGCGCAACGCATCAGCCGTGGTGATGAGTAGCTGCCCGGCCTCGTCGCGGCGGGCATCCAGCACTTCCGGCCAAGCTGCGACATCAGCGCTATCCAAACCACTGCGGCAGCAGATTTTTTGCAAGGTCACCTGGCTGCGGATTGCATCTACCGTGCCCTCGACCAGCACCCGACCGGCTTCCAAAACCAACACGCGGTCGGCCAGCGCTTCGGCTTCCTCCAGATAATGCGTGGTCAGCACGATGGCCTTGCCGCGCTGACGCAACTGGCCGATGGCTGACCACAAGCGGCTGCGCGCATCGATATCCAACCCCGTAGTCGGCTCATCCAGAAACAGCACCTCCTGATCGCCACACACTGCCAGGGCAAACTGCACCCGGCGTTGTTGGCCGCCGGAAAGCTGCTGGTAACGGCGCCCTGCCAAGCCTTCCAGCCCGGCCAGACGCATGCACACTTCCAGCGCCATCGGCTGCGGATAACAGGCACGAGTCACTTGCAGCAATTCTTCCACGGTGGAGGCTTCCGGCAGGCTGGCGCTTTGCAGCATCACGCCGATACGGCGACGCTGCAGCAGCGCGCCGGGCGCCTTGCCAAACAATCGCACCCCGCCCGATTGCGCACGCGCAAGCCCCAGCCACAGTGCAATCGCGGTGCTCTTGCCTGCGCCATTGCGCCCCAGTACCGCCAGCACTTCACCGGCATGCAGCGCTGCATCCAGCCCGCTCAAGGCGCGCACCGCGCCATAATGCATGTGAACTGACTCAAGCTGCGCCAAGACTTGCGCCATCACCCTGTCCTCATTGCCAATGATGATGACAGCTTGTAGTTATCAAGCCTCAAACGGCAGTAGCAAAGCACAGGCGTGGCGCATGACAAATGTCACCGGGAATTGAAGCCTTGCCCCAAAAGCAAAGCCCCGGCATTGGCCGGGGCTTTGAATATCTGCTACCGAACTTGCGCTCACTCGGCGCTCGGTGCGCCCGGGCGATCAACCATTTCGATATAGGCCATCGGGGCGTTGTCGCCAGCGCGGAAGCCGCACTTGAGGATACGCAGGTAGCCACCGGGGCGGGCGGTATAGCGCGGACCGACAACGGTGAACAGGGTGCCGACGGCTTCCTTGTCGCGCAGGCGTGCAAAGGCCAGACGACGGTTGGCTACCGAATCCACCTTGGCGAGGGTAATCAGCGGCTCGACGACGCGGCGCAGCTCTTTGGCCTTGGGCAGCGTGGTCTTGATGAGTTCGTGCTTGATCAGCGAGGCGGCCATGTTCTTGAACATCGCTTCGCGGTGGGCACTGGTACGGCTGAATTTGCGGCCAGCATTCTTGTGACGCATGGGATTATTCCTTGAATTAAAAGATTGAGACGTTGAACTTCGCTGTAGTCATCCTGACGCTTTGATGGACTGCGGATGGTCCGGCGGCGCTTTCCTTAAGCCGCAGTGGGTCAATAGCCCGTTAAAGCCTTGCCCGCCTGCGAACAGGCGGGCAGGGAAAATCAACCCAGCATGCCGTGCTGGGCAGCACCGGCCGGCGGCCAGTTTTCCAGCTTCATGCCAAGCGAAAGACCACGCTGAGCCAGCACTTCCTTGATTTCGGTCAAGGATTTCTTGCCAAGGTTCGGGGTCTTGAGCAGCTCCACTTCGGTGCGCTGAATCAGGTCACCAATGTAGTAGATGCTTTCGGCCTTCAAGCAGTTGGCCGAGCGCACGGTCAGCTCCAGATCGTCGATCGGACGCAGCAAGGCCGGGTCGATACCGGTGCTAGCCTGTTTGGTGGCACCACGCTCACGCTGGGTGAAGTCACCAAACACCGAGAGCTGGTCGGTGAGAATATCGGCTGCCGTACGCACCGCTTCTTCAGCATCAATGGTGCCATTGGTTTCGATATCCAGCACCAGCTTGTCCAAGTTGGTGCGCTGCTCAACGCGGGCGGCTTCCACCGCATAGGCCACACGGCGTACCGGCGAGAAGCTCGCATCCAGCATCAGGCGGCCAATCGCACGGGATTCTTCATCCGGGCGACGACGAACCGCAGCCGGCTGATAGCCAAAGCCGCGCTCAACCTTGAGCTGCATGTTGATTGAGGCATCCTTGGTGAGGGTGCAAATGACGTGATCGGGATTGAGCACTTCCACATTGTGGTCGAGCTGAATATCGGCAGCAGTCACCACGCCCGGGCCACTCTTGCTGAGGGTCAGGGTGGTGCTCTCGCCACTTGCCATACGGATGGCAACATCCTTGAGGTTCAAAAGGACTTCAAGCACGTCCTCTTGAAGACCCTCGATGGCGCTGTACTCGTGCAGCACGCCGTCAATCGAAACCTCGGTGATTGCGCAGCCGGGAATCGAAGACAGCAGCACACGACGCAGTGCATTGCCGAGGGTGTGGCCGTATCCACGCTCCAAAGGCTCGATTACGACCTTGGCACGGTTGCCGGTGGTACGTTCGATCTGAGGCGCGCGCGGACGCAGCACTTGGTGGGCAGTAGCCGTCATGTAGGACATCTCCTGACGAATCCCCGGAGCGCCGGGGATTCGTGGTTGAGGGGATTACTTCGAGTACAACTCGATGATCAGCGCTTCGTTGATGTCGGCAGGCAGATCAGCGCGATCCGGCACGGCCTTGAACACGCCAGCGAACTTCTTGGCGTCCACTTCCACCCACGAAGGCGAAAGATCCATCTGCTGGGCAACGGTCAGCGCTTCCTGCACGCGCAGTTGCTTCTGGGCGCGTTCGGACAGGCTGATTTCATCACCGGCCTTGACTGCATAGGACGGCAGGTTGACGTACTTGCCATTCACCAGCACGCCGCGGTGCGACACCAGCTGACGCGCCGAAGCGCGGGTCACGGCAAAGCCCATACGGTAAACGACGTTGTCCAGACGGGTTTCCAGAAGCTGCAACAGGTTCTCACCGGTGTTGCCCTTCTTGTTGGAAGCCTTCTTGTAGTAGTTGCGGAACTGGCGCTCCAGCAGGCCATAAATACGCTTGACCTTCTGCTTTTCACGCAGCTGGGTGGCGTAGTCGGACATCTTGCCCTTGCGGGCATTCGGGCCATGTTGACCGGGCTTTTGCTCCAGTTTGCACTTGGAGTCCAGCGCACGCGCCGGCGATTTCAGCGACAAGTCGGCGCCTTCGCGGCGGGCGAGCTTACAGGTAGGACCAATATAACGAGCCATTGTCTTTCAGCTCCTTTAGACGCGACGCTTCTTCGGCGGACGGCACCCGTTGTGCGGGATCGGCGTCACGTCGATGATGTTGAGGATTTTGTAGCCGACGTTGTTCAAAGAACGCACGGCCGATTCACGACCCGGACCTGGGCCCTTGATACGCACTTCCAGCGATTTCACGCCGTAATCCAGCGCCGCCTTGCCGGCTTTTTCGGCAGCGACCTGCGCCGCGAACGGGGTGGACTTGCGCGAGCCACGGAAACCGGAGCCACCGGAAGTCGCCCAAGACAGCGCATTGCCCTGACGGTCGGTGATGGTCACGATGGTGTTGTTGAACGAAGCATGGACGTGCGCAATGCCGTCGGTGACGACGCGCTTGACCTTCTTCTTGGTCTTGTTAGCAGTAGGCTTGGCCATGTCGATTCCTTACTTCTTGATAGCCTTGCGCGGCCCCTTGCGGGTACGTGCATTGGTCTTGGTACGCTGGCCGCGCAGCGGCAGGCCACGACGGTGACGCAGGCCGCGATAGCAGCCCAGATCCATCAGACGCTTGATGGACATGCCGACTTCACGACGCAGATCGCCTTCGACAATGTACTTGCCGACTTCGGCGCGCAGGCGCTCGACTTCGGATTCGGAGAGGTCACGGACTTTGGTGCTTACCGACACACCAGCGTCTTCGCAGACCTTTTTGGAACGGGTACGGCCAATGCCGTAGATGCTTTGCAGCCCCACCCAGATATGCTTCTGGGCAGGCAGGTTGACACCTGCAATTCGCGCCATAACGCGGTCTCCAATCGGTTGATTTTGGCCAAATGCACAGCAAATGACCGGGGAAACGGAAAATGATAACAAATATCCCGGGTTCACATAAAGCTGCAAACCACACAGCTCCGGCATGGGGAGTGTGCCCATGCTCCGGCGAACGAATCTCTGCGAGGCGCCAAGGCCACACCCACTACTCTTGCAGGTGCATGACAGAAATCCACCCGTGCGCGGGATGCCGCCCGGGTCGCCCATCAAACCGATGCGTGAGAAACATCGGCGCGAATAAGGTGCCAAAGCATAACAGACTTCGGCGCTTGTTTGTGTGCGGCTGCCGGAAACCCGGCAGCCGTGTGCCAATTGCGGCGCTGATCAATCAGCGTCCGCGAGTGCCACCCCTAAGGTTGGCCTTCTTCAGCAGGCTTTCGTACTGATGCGACATCAGATGTGCCTGCAGCTGGGCGATGAAGTCCATCACCACCACCACCACAATCAGCAGCGAAGTACCGCCGAAATAGAACTGGGTGGAGAGCTCAGTCCGCATGAATTCCGGCAGCAAGCAGACGATGACGAGGTAAATCGAGCCTGCCAGCGTCAACCGTGTCAGCACACCGTCGATGTAATCGCCGGTCGCCTTGCCCGGACGAATGCCCGGAATCAATGCCCCCGACTTCTTCAGGTTATCGGCGGTTTCTTGCGAATTGAACACCAGTGCGGTGTAGAAAAACGCAAAGCCCATGATCATCGCCGCCAGCAAAATCATGTACAGCGGCTGCCCAGGCGTGAGTGCTGCCGCAATCCGCTGCATGATGCCTGCACCGCCATCATTACCGAACCACTGCGCAGCAGTAGCCGGGAACATGATGATGGAACTGGCGAAAATCGGCGGAATCACCCCAGCCATATTCAGCTTGAGCGGCAGGAACGAGGACTGGTTCTGGTAACCTCCACGTCCACCCTGACGGCGGGCGTAGTTGACGGTAATCCGGCGCTGACCACGCTCGACAAACACCACGAACCAGGTGAAGCCCAGCACCAACAAAGCAACAAACAGTGCCGTCGGCACGCTCATGTCACCGTTCTTGATCTGCTCGAAGGTTTGCACCACGGCAGAGGGCAACCCCGCCACAATACCGGCAAAGATAATCAGCGATACGCCATTGCCGATGCCGCGCTCGGTGATTTGCTCACCCAGCCACATCAGGAACATGCTGCCTGCAGTCAATGCCACCACGGCAGTAAATACAAAACCCATGCCTGGATTGGTCACTACCGGGGTACCGTCCGGTGCAACTTGGCCTTGCAATGCAGTGGCAATACCGACAGCTTGGAATATGGCCAACGGAATCGCACCGCGGCGCGACCACTGGGTGATCTTGCGACGACCGGACTCGCCTTCCTTCTGAATGGCTTTCAGGGTCGGGAAGATCTGCACACACAGCTGCATGATGATCGACGCCGTGATGTAGGGCATCACGTTCAATGCCAGCAGCGACAGACGCTCCAGAGCACCGCCCGAGAACATGTTCATCATGTTCACAATGCCCTGCTGATCCGACATGAAGGCGGTCATCGCCTCGGGGTTCACACCCGGAACCGGGATATGACAGCCGATGCGGTAAACAATCAGGGCGCCCAGCACAAACAGCAAACGCTGGCGAAGTTCAGTGAACTTGCCAGCGCCTGCCATGCCGGCCAACGCACTTGCGCTGCGCGACATCGCGGGATTACTCCTCGACCTTGCCGCCAGCGGCTTCAATCGCCGCCTTGGCACCGGCCGTTGCCACCAGACCCTTCAGCACAAAAGCCTTGGTGACTTCACCCTTCTTGACCAGCTTCACCTTCTTGACGCCAGCCGGAATCAGCTTGGCTGCGCGCAGCGCGGCGAAATCGACTTCACCCGCTTCGAGTTTGTCCAGCTGATACAGCAGCACTTCGGCAGTGTCCTTGGCCATGCGCGAGCGGAAGCCAATCTTCGGCAGGCGCATATACATCGGCATCTGGCCGCCCTCGAAGCCGGCCTTGATCTTGCCCTTGCCGGAGCGAGCAAACGAACCCTTGTGACCGCGACCGGCGGTCTTGCCAAGGCCGGAGCCAATACCGCGACCGACGCGCACGCGCTCGGTACGGGCACCCGGTGCGGGTTTCAACGTATTGAGTTTCATGAATTATTCCTCCACGCGCACCAAGTAGTGAACCTTGTTGATCAGGCCACGTACTTGCGGGCTGTCTTTGAGTTCGCGCACGTCATTGAGCTTGTTCAAGCCCAGCGCACGCACCGACAGGCGATGCTTGGCCTGCGAGCCGCGCAGACCCTTGACCAGACGCACCTTCACGGTGCCCGTATTGTTGTTATTGGACATGGAGAATCTCCTCGACCTTCTTGCCGCGCTTGGCAGCGATATTGGCAGGCGAGTGCATGGCGGTCAGACCTTTCAGCGTGGCGCGCACCAGATTGATCGGGTTGCGCGAGCCGGTTGCCTTGGCCAGCACGTTCTTGACGCCAACCGCTTCGAGCACGGCGCGCATTGCACCACCGGCAATCACACCGGTACCTTCGGAAGCAGGCTGCATGTAAACACGCGCCGCACCGTGGCCGGACTTCACCGAGTGCCACAGGGTGCCGTTGTTGAGGTCAACCGTCTTCAGGCTCTTGCGTGCCTGTTCCATCGACTTCTGGATGGCCACCGGCACTTCGCGTGCCTTGCCGTAGCCAAAGCCGACTTTGCCATTGCCATCACCGACCACGGTCAGTGCGGTAAAGGTGAACTGACGACCACCTTTGACGGTCTTGCTGACGCGGTTGACCGCAACCAGCTTTTCAATCATGCCGTCATCGATTTCTTCACGCGGAGCGCGATCACGATCACGGCCACGCGATTGACGTTCTTCTGCCATTGTGAATTCCTTATGGGTTACTTGCGGCATTGCCGCTTATCGTTGTTGGGTGACACACAAACCATTACGGGCGACTGCACAAGGCAGCCACCCGAATGGAAATCTTAGAACTGCAGACCGGCTTCACGCGCCGCATCGGCCAGCGCCTTGATACGACCGTGGTAGCGATAACCGGAGCGGTCGAAAGCGCAGGACTCGATGCCGGCAGCCTTGGCACGCTCACCAATCAGGCGGCCGACCTTGGCAGCGGCTTCGATGTTCTTGCCGTTCTTCAGGCCATCCATCACATCGGACTGGGTGGTGGAAGCCGAAGCCAGCACCTTGGAGCCATCAGCAGTGAACAGCTGGGCATACAGATGCTGACCGGTACGCAGCACCGACAGGCGCGGCACGCCGAGCTTGCGGATATGGGCGCGGGTGCTCTTGGCACGACGCAGACGGGCGGATTTCTTGTCCATTTCTATACTCTCTTGGAAGCTGAAAACATGGGATGCCAGGATGAAGTTTCAACACTTCACCCGCGAGCGCCTTAGGCTTTCTTGGCTTCCTTGCGGATGATGACTTCGTCGGAATACTTCACACCCTTGCCCTTGTAAGGCTCCGGCGGACGATAGGCACGAATCTTGGCAGCGACCTGCCCCACCAGCTGCTTGTCAGCACCGGCCACGACGATTTCCGTCTGGGTGGGGGTGGTGATGGTGATGCCTTCGGGGGTGTTGAACACCACCGGGTGCGAGAAACCCAGCGCCAGGTTCAGATCCTTGCCCTGCATCGAGGCACGATAACCCACGCCGACCAGCTCCAGCTTGCGCTCGAAACCTTCGGAGACGCCCTTGACCATATTGGCCAGGATGGCACGCAGCGTGCCGGTCATGGCAACGCGCTCGGGGCTGGCTGCATTCAGCAGGATTTCGTTGTTTTCAACCTTCAGGTCAATCCCTTCGGGATGGGCGATGGACAGGTTGCCCTTGCCGCCCTTGACATTGATCTGACCGTTTTCGTTCTTGATTTCCACGCCCTTGGGCAGAGCGATCGGCTTCTTGGCTACGCGAGACATGGGATTCCCTCCTGTTAGGCCACGAAGCACAGGACTTCACCGCCGACGCCAGCCTGGCGTGCAGCAGCATCGGTCATGATGCCCTTGGAGGTGGAAACGATGGCAATACCGAGGCCGCCGAGCACTTTCGGCAAATCATTTTTGCCGCGATACTGGCGCAAACCCGAGCGCGAAACGCGCTTCAGGGTTTCAATGACAGGCTTGCCCTGGAAATACTTGAGTTCGACCTCGAGCTCGGCCTTGCCGCCACCCAGGTCTTCAACGCGCAGGTCGGCGATATAGCCTTCGGCCTTGAGGACGTTGGCGATGGCGACCTTGGTCTTGGAGGACGGCATTTTCACCGTCGGCTTGCCAACTGCAGCGGCATTCTTGATGCGCACCAGCATGTCGGCGATGGGATCAGTCATGCTCATGAATTATTCCTTGAGTCAGCACCGATATCCGCTTTCGCAGAAATCTTGTGGATAGATGAAAGCCGGAAGGCTTGAAGCCCGCCGGCGCTTGCCGCTTTGGCAAGCGGCGTATTCTCACCCAGATTGCTCCGGGACGCAAGTTTGCATAACAACGGGCAGGCATTGCTGCCTGCCCGTGGCTGTGCCGTGGTTACCAGGAGGCCTTGCGCAGACCCGGCACGTCACCACGCATGGTGGCTTCGCGCAGCTTGTTGCGGCCCAGGCCGAACTTGCTGTAAACGCCCTTCGGACGCCCCGTCAAGGCACAACGGGTGGTCTGACGGACTGGCGAAGAGTCACGCGGCAGTTTCTGCAGCTTGACCGAGGCTTCCATCTTTTCTTCGTAGGAAGCGGTCTGGCTCTTCAGGATCTTCTTCAGCGCCTCACGCTTGTCAGCGTGCTTGTTGACAAGTTTGGTGCGCTTGAGATCACGGTTGATCATGCTGGTCTTGGCCATGCGTATCTCTCTTGATCAGCGGAACGGGAAGCGGAAGGCTTCAAGCAAAGCCTTGGCTTCTTCGTTGGTCTTGGCGGTGGTGGTGATGGCGATATCCATGCCGCGGGTCGCATCGATCTGGTCGAAGTCGATTTCCGGGAAGATGATCTGTTCCTTCACGCCCATGTTGAAGTTGCCGCGACCGTCAAACGACTTGCCCGAAACACCCCGGAAGTCACGCACGCGCGGCAGCGAGATATTGATCAGGCGATCAAGAAACTCGTACATATGCGCACGACGCAGGGTGACCTTGCAGCCAATCGGCCAGCCGTCACGGATTTTGAACGAAGCCACGGAAATGCGCGACTTGGTGACCACGGGCTTTTGGCCCGAAATCTTGGCCATGTCGGCCACGGCATTTTCCAGCACTTTCTTGTTGGTCGCCGCTTCACCCACACCCATGTTCAGGGTGATTTTGGTGATCTTCGGCACTTCCATCGGATTGGTGTAGCCAAAACGCTTCATCAGCGCCGGCACCACTTCTTCCTTGTAGATTTTTTCCAGTCGAGTGGTCATAGCTTCATTCCTCAGGCGTCAACCGCCTCGTCGCTGGAGCGGAACACACGAATCTTGCGTCCATCCTCCAGCACCTTGGTCTTGATGCGCTCGCCCTTGCCGGTGGCCGGGTTGAACAGCATCACATTGGAAACATGGATCGAGGCTTCACGCTCGATGATGCCACCTGCCTGCCCGGCTTGCGGGTTGGCCTTGGTGTGGCGCTTGACCATGTTGATATTAGAGACGACCACGCGGTCGCCCAGGACGCGAAGAACATCGCCTTTCTTACCCTTGTCCTTGCCGGTGATAACGACGACCTGGTCGCCTTTCTTGATGCGATTCATGGTGTCCTCTCCCTTACAGCACTTCAGGGGCAAGCGAAACGATCTTCATGAACTTTTCCGAGCGAAGTTCGCGCGTGACCGGCCCGAAGATACGGGTACCAATCGGTTCATGCTTGTTGTTGAGCAGCACGGCAGCGTTGCCGTCGAAGCGAATCAGGCTGCCATCGGCGCGACGCACACCCTTGCGGGTACGCACCACGACGGCGTTGTAAACATCGCCTTTCTTCACCTTGCCGCGCGGAATGGCTTCCTTCACCGACACCTTGATGATGTCGCCGATGCCGGCATAACGGCGCTTGGAACCACCCAGCACCTTGATGCACATCACTTCCTTGGCACCGGAATTGTCGGCAACGTCGAGGCGGCTTTGCATCTGAATCATGGTAGGGCCTCCTCGTTATTCCGCAGCGTGGGCGATGACTTCGACCACGCGCCAGTTCTTGGTTTTCGACAGCGGTGCGCATTCGACAATGCGAACCAGATCGCCTTCTTTGCAGGCGTTTTCAGCGTCATGGGCATGCAGCTTGGTGGAGCGACGGATGTACTTGCCGTACAGCGCGTGCTTGACGTGACGCTCAACCAGCACCGTCACCGTCTTGTCCATCTTGTTGCTGACCACGCGGCCTTCGACCGTGTGCTGCTTTTTATCAGTGTTATTCATGGTCAATCCTGTGGGTTACTGCCCGGCGGCGCCGAGCAGCATTTTGACACGTGCGATTTCGCGACGAACGCGACGCACTTCGTGGGTCTTAGCCAGCTGGCCGGTCACTTTCTGCATGCGCAAGGAGAATTGCTCCTTTTGCAGATCCAGCAAGTGAGCCTTGAGCTCGGCTCCAGACTTTTGGCGGAGTTCTTTCAGTTCCATCAGCGCACCGTCCGGTTCACAAATTGGGTGGTAACCGAAAGCTTGGCAGAAGCCAGGCGGAACGCTTCGCGTGCCACTTCTTCGCTGACGCCTTCGATTTCATAGATCATACGACCCGGCTGAATCTGCGCGACCCAGTATTCCACATTACCCTTACCCGAGCCCATGCGGACTTCGATCGGCTTTTCGGTAATCGGCTTGTCGGGGAACACGCGGATCCACATCTTGCCGCCACGCTTGACGTAGCGGCTGATGGCACGACGGGCAGCTTCGATCTGACGCGCGGTCAGACGGCCGGTTTGCGTGGCACGCAGGCCATACTCACCGAACGACACCTGATTGGCGCTCCAGGACAGGCCGTCATTGCGGCCTTTGTGCTGCTTGCGATATTTGGTACGTTTGGGTTGCAACATGATTAACCCCTCGCTTCGCGCTCAGCACGCGGCTGGCGCGGCCCACGTGCCGGACGCTCGCTACGCTCGTTGCGCGGTTCTTCGTTCTTTTCCTGGCCCACTTGCGCGAAGTCGAAGATTTCGCCCTTGTAGATCCAGACCTTGATGCCGATCACGCCATAGGTGGTATGCGCTTCGGCAAAGCCGTAGTCGATGTCTGCACGCAGGGTGTGCAGCGGCACGCGGCCTTCGCGGTACCACTCGGAACGGGCGATTTCAGCGCCATTCAAGCGGCCAGCGACATTGACCTTGATGCCGAGTGCGCCAAGGCGCATGGCATTGCCCACCGCACGCTTCATGGCACGACGGAACATGATGCGGCGCTCCAGCTGCTGGGCGATGGATTCGGCCACCAGCTGTGCATCGAGTTCAGGCTTGCGCACTTCGCTGACATTGATGTGCGCCGGGACGCCCATCATGTCGGAGACTTCCTTGCGCAGCTTTTCGATGTCTTCACCACGCTTGCCAATCACCACGCCCGGACGGGCGGTGTGGATGGTGACGCGGGCAGACTTGGCCGGACGCTCGATGGTGATCTTGCTGATACCGGCTGCGGCCAGCTTCTTGCGCAGCATGTCGCGAACCTTGAGGTCAGCGGTCAGGAACTCGGCATATTCCTTCTTGCCGGCGTACCACTTGGAGTTCCAGTCTTTGGAGATACCAAGACGGATGCCTACGGGATGTACTTTATGACCCATGATTACTTGCCCTCGGCGACGACGATGGTGATGTGGCTGGTGCGCTTCAAGATGCGAGTACCACGCCCCTTGGCACGCGCCATGAAGCGCTTCAGGGTGGGGCCTTCATCGACCATGATGGTCTTGACCTTGAGTGCATCAGCATCAGCACCGGCATTGTTTTCAGCGTTGGAGACTGCCGACCACAACAGCTTGTGAATCATGGCAGCGGCTTTCTTGTCGCTGAACTTCAGAAGATCAAGCGCACGGGCTGCGGGCAGGCCGCGAACTTGATCTGCCACCAGACGGGCTTTCTGCGGGGAGATGCGCGCGGTGCGCAGGACTGCTTTGGCTTCCATTGTCATCTCTCCTTACTTCGACTTCTTATCGCCGCCGTGACCTTTGAAGGTACGGGTCAGCGCGAATTCGCCGAGCTTGTGGCCCACCATGTTTTCGTTGACCAGCACCGGCACATGATTCTTGCCGTTGTGGACAGCGATGGTGAAACCCACCATTTCCGGCAGGATCATCGAGCGACGCGACCAGGTCTTGATCGGCTTCTTGGTGTTATTGCCCGCTTCTTCCACCTTCTTCAACAGGTGGTGATCAATGAACGGGCCCTTCTTGAGTGAACGTGCCATGGCCGATTAACTCCTGCGATCGCGCACAATGAACTTCTGGGTGCGCTTGTTCTTGCGGGTCTTGTAACCCTTGGTCGGGACGCCCCACGGGGTGACCGGGTGCGGATTACCTTGGCCAGCCTTGGCTTCACCACCACCGTGCGGGTGGTCAACCGGGTTCATCACCACACCGCGGACGGTCGGACGCACGCCGCGCCAACGCTTGGCACCGGCTTTACCCAGCTTTTCCAGGTTGTGCTCAACGTTGCCCACTTCACCGATGGTGGCACGGCATTCCACCGGCACCTTGCGCATTTCGCCCGAGCGCAGGCGCAGCGTGGCATAGCCCTGCTCGCGTGCAATCAGCTGCACACCGGCGCCAGCAGCACGCGCCATTTGCGCGCCCTTGCCGGGCTTCATTTCGATGCAGTGGATGGTGGTGCCCACCGGGATATTGCGCAGCGGCAGGGTGTTGCCGGCACGAATCGGAGCCGATTCACCAGCCAGCACTTGATCGCCCGCCTTCAGACCCTTCGGAGCGATGATGTAGCGACGCTCACCGTCCACATACAGCAGCAGCGCGATGTGCGCAGTGCGGTTGGGATCGTATTCAATGCGCTCAACCTTGGCCGGGATGCCTTCTTTGTTGCGCTTGAAGTCGATGATGCGGTAGTGCTGCTTGTGACCACCACCGATATGGCGGGTGGTGATGCGACCGTGATGGTTACGGCCACCGGTTTTGCCCTGCTTTTCCAGCAGCGGTGCGTACGGCGCACCCTTGTGCAGGTCGGGCGTGACCACGCGAACCGCGCTGCGGCGGCCGGCGGAGGTCGGTTTGAAAGTCATCAAAGGCATGGTGTACTCCTTAGGCCTTCGCCGTCACGTCGATGGCCTGACCGTCGGCCAACTTGACGTAAGCCTTGCGCCAGTCCTTGCGGCTACCCATACGCGAACGGAAAGCCTTGGACTTGCCCTTCACATTGACCACGTTCACCGATTCGACCTTGACATCAAAAATCTGCTCGACGGCAGCCTTGACATCGGCCTTGGTGGCGGTGGTTGCCACTTCAAAGACGTACTGATTGGATACTTCCTGCAAGCGCGCAGTCTTTTCCGACACGCGCGGCGCACGAATCACTTCATAGATATTGGTGGTCATGCCAGCCACTCCTCGATCTTCTTCACCGCATCGGTGGTGATGATCACCGAGTCGGAGGCTACCAGCGACACCGGATCCAAGCCCTGCACATCACGCACTTCGACGTAGGGCAGGTTGCGAGCAGCCAGATACAGCGATTCACTGGCTTCCTCAATTACCAGCAGCGGGCGCTTGCCTGCTTCCAGCTCCTTGAGCTTGCCAACCAGACCACGGGTCTTGGGCGAATCCACTTCGATGGCGTCCACAACCGTCAGGCGATCCTGGCGATTGAGTTCCGACAGAATGGCGGACATCGCAGCGCGATACATCTTGCGGTTGACTTTCTGCGCAAAGCTGCGCGGCTTGGCCGCGAAGGTCACGCCACCGCCGACAAAGATCGGCGCAGTCAACGCACCGTGACGGGCACCGCCGCCCTTCTGGCGCTTGGACTTCTTGGTGGTACCACTGACTTCCGAACGGGTCTTCTGCGCCTTGGTACCAGCGCGACCGGCGTTGCGGTAAGCCACCACGACCTGATGCACCAGGTCTTCAGAGAATTCACGACCGAACACTGCGTCGGATACCGACACCTTGCCGCCGTTTTTGATGGTCAGTTCCATGCTCATGCTCCCTTGCTTGCCGGACGCACGATGACATCACCACCCGGCGCACCCGGCACCGCACCGCGCACGGCGATCAGACCGCGCTCGGCATCCACCTTCACAACCTGAAGGTTCTGGGTGGTCTGGGTTTCGGCACCCATGTGACCGGACATCTTCTTGCCCGGGAACACGCGACCCGGGGTCTGACGCTGACCAATCGAGCCCGGAGCACGATGCGACAGCGAGTTACCGTGGGTAGCATCACCCATGGTGAAGTTCCAGCGCTTGATGGTGCCCTGGAAGCCCTTACCCTTGGTCACGCCCTGGACATCGACCAGCTGACCTTCGGCAAAGATGTCGGCGCGAATTTCGCCGCCCACTTCAAAGCCGGAGAGCTTGTCGTCAGCCACGCGGAATTCCCACAAGCCACGACCGGCTTCCACCTTGGCCTTGGCCAGGTGACCCGTACCGGCCTTGTTCACCAGCGCAGCACGCTTGACACCGGCAGTGACCTGCACAGCGCTGTAGCCGTCGTTTTCAACGGTCTTGATTTGGGTAATGCGGTTCGGGGTGGCTTCAATCAGCGTCACCGGAATGGACTTGCCATCTTCGGTAAACACGCGGCTCATGCCGGCCTTGCGCCCGACCAGACCCAGTTGATGAATTTTCGTCGACATGATGATGCGCTCCTCAGGTCAACTTGATTTGCACGTCAACACCCGCAGCCAGTTCGAGCTTCATCAGCGCGTCCACGGTCTTGTCATTGGGGTCAACGATATCGAGCACACGCTTGTGCGTGCGGGTTTCGTACTGGTCGCGCGCGTCCTTGTCGACGTGCGGCGAGACCAACACGGTGTAGCGTTCAGTCTTGGTCGGCAGCGGAATCGGGCCACGCACTTGCGCGCCGGTCCGCTTGGCCGTCTCGACAATCTCGCTGGCCGAGCGATCGATCAGACGATGATCGAAAGCTTTGAGCCGAATGCGGATTTTTTGGTCCGTCATGACGGAAGTTCCTCGGTTAATAGCCTTGCATTTTCAGCAAAGCCCCTGCAAATGCAGGAAGTTCAAAAGAGCGACAGGTGAAACGGCTATTTGCGCCCCACCCCGTTACAACCATCCATTCAACAACAATGGCGGCCCGGTCACCCGGCCCGCCCAGAGCAAAAACAAACGCGCAAACATCCCCGCAAACGGGAAAGCCACGCAACCTGTCCTTGTCTGACGAATACGAGGCGCTCCCTGCGCCTCATTTCGCTGGCACCGTGGAAGCATACACCCTTCCACAATCAGTCGCGCATTCTGACACAGACTTCCAGCAAATGCAAAGACTTGTATCCAATCAATACGTTTGCGCTGCCTGTGCGGCAGTGAACGCCGCCGCGCATCGGTGCACTGCCCACGCCTGTTTCTAAGCTGCCTGTGCGGCAGTGAACCCGGTCATGGCCGCGCCGCGCGTGTATATCCCTTTCTAAGCTGCCTGTGCGGCAGTGAACTCCACCTTGCGCAGCAGCGGGGTTTTGTCGGTATTTCTAAGCTGCCTGTGCGGCAGTGAACAGACGATGTGTTGAGCTGCTGCCGTTTGGGCATTTCTAAGCTGCCTGTGCGGCAGTGAACCACTCGCAAAGTGGCTTCACGGCTTCGTTGCTGTTTCTAAGCTGCCTGTGCGGCAGTGAACCCCTTCGGTAATGACTAAGCGCCTGCCGGGCTTTTCTAAGCTGCCTGTGCGGCAGTGAACGCCATATTGTCGGTTGTCGCTGTGATGCTATTTTTCTAAGCTGCCTGTGCGGCAGTGAACACCGGCGCGATAGACCCTGCCGCCCTGCAACTTTTCTAAGCTGCCTGTGCGGCAGTGAACTGCCCCGCGCGGCATTTGAGGCGTTTGCCGCTTTTCTAAGCTGCCTGTGCGGCAGTGAACGAGTGCATGACTGATTTGCTCGGCAGTTTCGCTTTCTAAGCTACCTGTGCGGCAGTGAACGTCGCTCACGGCTGGATTCCTTTACCGTCCTTTTTCTAAGCTGCCTGTGCGGCAGTGAACACGGCTGAGGGCAGCCTCACTCGTGTTGTCGATTTCTAAGCTGCCTATTCGGCAGTGAACCCGATTCGCTGGGTCACTCCGGCGGGTTTTCCTTTCTAAGCTGCCTATTCGGCAGTGAACAAGAGGCACATCTCACTCCGTGGCAGGCTACATTTCTAAGCTGCCTATTCGGCAGTGAACGCCACGGCCTCGCGCCATTCCGGTGCGATGATTTTCTAAGCTGCCTATTCGGCAGTGAACTGCCCCGCGCGGCATTTGAGGCGTTTGCCGTTTTTCTAAGCTGCCTATTCGGCAGTGAACCGATGAAGTTGAGCGATTCCTGCAATACTGCTTTTCTAAGCTGCCTATTCGGCAGTGAACTTTTTTTGTTTTTCCAGCTGCCTCTGCAGCTCTTTCTAAGCTGCCTATTCGGCAGTGAACCACCACCCTGCAGCGCCATCGCGCCCACGTCTTTTCTAAGCTGCCTATTCGGCAGTGAACGCTGGCCAATGTCATCATTGAGCATGGCAGCTTTTCTAAGCTGCCTATTCGGCAGTGAACGCGGCTGTAGCACTGCCCGCCGCAGCCAATCATTTCTAAGCTGCCTATTCGGCAGTGAACTGGCTTAATTGGCTCATTTGCGAGCATCTCCATTTCTAAGCTGCCTATTCGGCAGTGAACTTGCAAAATGTCGAGCTAAAGCCATTGCTGAATTTCTAAGCTGCCTATTCGGCAGTGAACACCGTCGGACTCTTTTGCAATCATGCCACGCGTTTCTAAGCTGCCTATTCGGCAGTGAACCGCAACCCCGGTCGGCACCGCTTTTTTGGCGCTTTCTAAGCTGCCTATTCGGCAGTGAACGGAAAAAATGGACGGACGCTGGTTGTGTGTATTTTCTAAGCTGCCTATTCGGCAGTGAACGCACCGTATTTGCACACTGCGCCGGGGGTGTATTTCTAAGCTGCCTATTCGGCAGTGAACAATGCAGGCATCCAAGGATGGAAAAAATGCCAGTTTCTAAGCTGCCTATTCGGCAGTGAACCCGCAGATGCGGCAGTTTTGGTTGTCGTTCGGTTTCTAAGCTGCCTATTCGGCAGTGAACCCCTCCGCGTGTATCATCTGCTCCCGCACCGTTTTCTAAGCTGCCTATTCGGCAGTGAACTCAGTGTCCCAAAATAACCACCACCGGCCAGATTTCTAAGCTGCCTATTCGGCAGTGAACGATTTCCTTAGTCCAAGGATTTAGGCGGTATTTTTCTAAGCTGCCTATTCGGCAGTGAACCGATATCGCCAGAGAGCAGGATGTGCTGGGCATTTCTAAGCTGCCTATTCGGCAGTGAACCGCTCGCGCAAGAGGTCGCTGCGGGTCTTGTATTTCTAAGCTGCCTATTCGGCAGTGAACGGTTCAGTTCGGTTGGCTTTCCGTCCGGCCAATTTCTAAGCTGCCTATTCGGCAGTGAACAAGAGCGCCTCCACTCTAATCAATTGTTTTTCAAAGAACAATGAGGATTTCCCGCTTGCAAACCCAATTTTCTGTTTGGTTTGTATCTTATTGATTTCAAAGGCCGTCCTTGGCCATTGAAATTTTTGGGTCAAAACAGGGGGACGCTGCCGCCAAGGCTGAGTCCGTGGCTATTGAAGCCGCCTTGGCTGGGCTGTTGGACTGGGCGCTGATCAAGGTAGAGGCGATAGCGTTGGCCAGTGCTACGGCTGTACTGGGTAACAAAAGGCAAGTCCAGGCGGTCGCCCGAGCCATCAGGGATGCATTCGCGTGCCGCATCTGCACTCAAGCGATGCCGACGCATGGCACGCTTGCGCATGTTTTTTGCACTCTTGGCCTGACGCCGCCCCACTTGCAGCCAGCCCTGTGGCTTGGGTGCAGGCATAAGCCCGGTGCTATGCAGGTGGTCGCGCATCCCGCGCAACCAGTCCTGTTGCATCAAGCATTCAAGCGCCGTTTTCTGCCCATGCAAGCGTAGTTTCAATCCCAACGTGGGATAAGCGCCATCACGCCAGCCGGGAAAGCTGATGCCGATGCTGTTTTCTTCAAGCATCACCAAGGCGCGATGAAGTTTCGCCATCAGCGCATCCATCAGCACATGCTGCGGAAATTCATCATCCGGTTGCAGGGTGAATTCGATATAGGCATCCATCTCAAGCCTCGCCGAATACGCCACCACGAATCAATACCGCCATGACATAGTGCTGCTGCGCTTCAGTCGGCACTTTGTCTTTCAGCATCCAGCCATCGAACAGGGTATAGAAGTCATCTTTGCTGCCTTTGGGCTGGCGATAGGCTTTGCCTTGGGTCGTCACCGAACCATAAGGCTCCACGGCAATTGGGCCATTACCCTCCGCCTCTTGATACCAGTCATCCACGGTGCGCAGGGCATTGCCGATTTTCTGCGAGTGCATGGCGGCAATGCCGTCTTGTTTTGCCCCCACAAAGTAGAGCGTTTTGCTCTTGTCGCCACGACCACGATCCAGAATCAACTCCTGCGAGGGGAAAACCTCTTGCCCATTCCCGATACGCACATAGGCGGTGATTTGCAGCAGCACATGGGTTTCCCCACGCAAACCCTGGGCAATCAAATCGGCAAGGGCTTGCAGCTGTGCCTGCGCATCACTGGGCACATTGAAATCACGCAGCGAAAAACTCAGGGCATCAAAGCGGCCAACAAGCGCTGCTTGCCCCTGCTGAAAGCGGGCGACTTCCACTTCCACATCTTCTGCGCCCACGCGGTTGCGCCACAAGAAGCGGCCATTGGCAAGATTGATGGCATAGCGGCGCGCCAGTTCACGGAAGCCGTGCCGGGTCGCATAGTCCTGCGCCAAGGTGATGAGCTTTTTCTGATAATCGGCCTTGTTACAAGCCGAAGGCTGACCCACGCCCGGCAATACGCGCAGGGTGAAGCGCACCCGCAGGGTGTCGGCATCCATTGGCAGGGCGGCAACATCCACGGTTTGCAGATTGGGCTTGTCGATCGCGGCATCGAGCTTGAGCGGGTCTTGCTCAGCAGCTTTCAGGCGATTGGAAATCGTGCCGCGCACCGATTTTTCCTGAAGGCGCACCGGCGTCCAGTCCCGATCATCATTGCGCGCCGTCCAATCGCCTGAATGAAAGAGTGCATCGGACGGGTCGAGTTTGCGTTCAAAAGCCAAAACGGAAGGGGTTTCTTTACTCATGATGCAGCTCCTTGTCAGTCGAAGATGGAATAAAACTCGTCATCCGAGTCATCGTTACAGCGGTAGTCATTGCGGCAGCGATACAGGCCTTGCCCGGGCGGGCTATCGGCATACCAAAGCAGTTGCTCTGCGGTTTGCAGCCGGTGCGGGCTGACCCATTCACCCAGCGAATACAGGCTTTCGACAAATTGGAACGGCGTGCCTTCATCGCGAGCATTGGCGACCGTTCCCGGTGCCTGAATATCCGTTAGCGCGGCATAACCCACCGGGATGGGCACGACCCAACCACTGCCTTTGGGCCGGTCATGCTGCCAACGGCCTTCCTCGTTGTCATAACGCCAGTTCAGACGCGAGCGCGATAGCCAAGCATCCAGCACCGTGGCTTCGGGATTTTCCTTTTGAAAAGTAGTCAGGGTTTCAGCCAACAGATCATCGCGTGCCACCAAAGCAAAGCCGGGCAACAGGCGCAGGCGCAGGTGCTCAAAAAGTGCCTGCCTGCCA
Organism: Lysobacteraceae bacterium NML03-0222; assembly: GCA_002798195.1. Classification (GTDB taxonomy): domain Bacteria; phylum Pseudomonadota; class Gammaproteobacteria; order Xanthomonadales; family Xanthomonadaceae; genus Solilutibacter. Next base: position 237,564 of record NWQM01000004.1, read on the forward strand.
GCTGCATCGCCGGTCATCGCTACCCAGTACGGCGCGGTGTAGCGTTTTGCCGGCAACAGCACGCCACCTGCAATGCGCATGGTCTGCAGCATTTGCGCTATTTGCTCTGCCAGGGCCTGATCCGCCGCTTCATCCAAACCAAGCTCAGCCGATTCCACTGCCAGCACCAAACTGATTTGCAGATGAATGCGGCCTTCTTCCACAATCGCTGCCGTTTTGCCATCTCTTCCAATGGGATTGCGCGTCAGGCTGAAGCCCTTGATATAGGCATCGTTCACCAGCACCTGATGGCGATGGCAGACCACACCCACGGCGCGGAACTTCAAGCCCGAAATACCCGAGGCAACCAGCTTGCGTTGCAAAGCCCACATCAAGCCGATAAAGGCCGTAATGGAAGGAAAGCCATGGGTCAGTGGGCTGGAAATGGCATTGGCTGCCTGCACCCGCAAACGCGGCAAGACGAGCAAATGGCTGTAATCCGGGCAGTGACTCATGCCGATACCTCCGTGTGCCAGTCGCGGTTGGATGGCAAGTCACGCCGAATCGGATTCGGCCAGTCGGTATCCACCAAAGCCTGTCGCGCAAAATGACGCAACTCGACACTGCCGACGGCAAAGCCGTTATCGCGCAGCCATTGATTGAACCATTGCGCAAAACGCTCGGCAACTTCATCCGGCCAATCCTGCCTTTGCCAAGCCACCTTGAAGGTCTCGTCTGCGGCATAGCCATCCGGATCTTGCGCCTGATCCCGATTGGGCAGGCGGGTACGTTCCGGGTCAAGCCAGAGCTGCTCGCAAAGAGGAAGCTGGCAGGCGGCATCACGCGTCCAGCCGGGCGGATAGGAATCACGCACCGTAGCTGCAAAGGCAACCAAAGTATTGCCCAGCCGCTGTTCCATGGCACGGCGCTTCTGGTCTTGCTGCATCCGCCGCTGCTTATACGCGCCAAGATGCCGTGCAAATGCGTCAAGCTGCTGCTGCATATCGTGGAAATGCAAAAGGCGCATGAAAGCGGTATCCAGATTCAAGAAACTGCGTGGACGGTAGCCATCCCAAATCGGGGGGAATGAGGCCAGCAAATAGTTGCTGCCGCCACGCTCGCTATTGAGCTGCGAAATATTCTGCGGTTTGGTGCCGCCCAGCTTGCGAATGGCAAGTTCGGGATATTCCGGAATTTGCATATCGCTGGGCTTCTTTTCCCGTCGCGCGCGCCGAGCCTCGACAATGGCCACTTCAAAGCGGCTGTATTGGATGGCCTCGTGTACCGCTTGCACCAAGCTGCTGGGAAACATCGGCTGCAACAGAATGTATTGGGCGTCATCACAGGCATCCTCGCCCGCGCACCAATACAGTTGTTTGGCATAGGTGTGGCTGGCGTAGCTGTCCGCCTCACGCTGCAAGCCACAAAAAGCATCGGCATAAGCCCTGGCGGTGTCGGGATTGTCTGACAGTGCTGCAAGCAGGTCGGCATCTTCTTGCAGCAACCAGTCCAACAAACGCTTGCCTTCCACTTCCAGCTTCAGCAATTTGTAAACATCCAAAGCTGCGGCATTGCCCACGACATCTTCGGCAAACTGCCTGCCCAGTACATGCGAGCCAAGTTCATCACGAGCCGGCAAATTGGCCGGCGGCACAAACAGGCTGCTGCCCTTGGCATCGGGGTGCGTCGCTTTCAGCACATGGGTGACCATCTGAATTTGTGTTACGCGGCGCGCGGCATCAGCCAGCCAAGTGTCATAGTCATATTTGGCCGCCTGTGCTGAATCGGCAGCCTCTGCGCCTTTGAGCTTGGCATCGCGCCGCTCCTTGATAAAGCGGGCGATGGCCTGCCGGAAATTTGAAGCGCGTAAGTTCATCCTTCTCCCCTTTGCTGAACGTGCAGCGAGTCTAGAGCATGCCTGTCGCAAATCCTGCGACTGACATCAATCACTCATCATCTGCAGATGAATCTCTCTTCCACAGGCTATGCCGGCTCATGAAAAATATCAACCTTCTTATAGTTAGTTTTGAAAAAATTTTACTTGTACTCAAGCAGAATGCTATCTTTGCCATCGTCAACCACTGCACAAGTGGCTCAGAAATTCTTCTAGTTGGTTTTTCTTCTACTGCCGTATAGGCAGCCCTATGAGCACAACCACCTACACCCGCGCCCAGAACGCCCAATTTCTTGCTGAACTTGCCATCAGCTTGGCACGTGGCGAGCAGCCCTCACAGGATAAAATTGCGCGGCTCGACGACCTCGCAGCAAGCGAGGCAGAGCAAGACCCTGCCTATGTCGCCTTTGTGAATTCCAAGGTGAGAAAAGCACTGCGCAATAGTCACTCGTTGTATACCGAAGCCGAAGTTGACAATGCAATCGCATCTTGGTGAGAGCCATGAAGTACGCTGTTTTCTGGACGAATACGGCGCTTTCTGACCTTAAAGCCATTCATGGCTACTTGCTGGAGATCACCGATCGGGCAACTGCCACGCGACTGATAAAAGATATCCGTCAAGCCACACGGTTGCTCCCTGAGCAGCCGCGCATGTATGCGATCTTCCCGGAGTCGGCGGCACAGGTGCGGCATATCACGGTTCATGCTTGGCGCCTGCTCTATATCGTGGACGATGCGCAACGTACCTGCCGGGTTTTATCTGTCACACATGCAGCACGCCAGTTCCCTTGATCGGCTCACCGTACCGCCATCCCCAGCACCAGGTCCCAAAACCATTGATTGAGGCCTGTGCGCTTCGGGGCTTCAACTTCGGTATAGCGTTTGGCTGCATCCATCAGGCTCATGGACTTTTCTTCTGCCAAAGGCCTTAAAAGCTCGAGCAAGTCAAACTGCATCCAGGGCGAAATACCGGGGGCAATTTCTAGTTGCAACGGCTTGACCTCGCCTTTTGCCGAGGCGTACAGGCTGTGCTTTCCGTCTTGCAAAACGAAGTGGGCCTCAAGGCAGATTTCATCTTCGTCTGGCAGGAACACGAAGGTTTGCTCACCATAGGACGAGTCGCGGAATGGTTGCTGCTGCGGCATGGCCCAGGTCAGGTGCGCCAGTGGCGATGTCCAGAAGGTGCTGGCATTGGGCTCTTGTGGCGTGTCGGTGCGCAGCAGCAGATACATGCGGAGATGCTCCAAATCTACTAGCCTCGACTTCCGTAATGTTTTTATGTCCTCCGGCCGCTGGATACGCGGGCGGGCATCAAGGACTTGGTAGTGCTCGTCGGGCAGCAGGATTTGCAAGTTGTTGCTGCTCATGCGCAGCGGACGTGCTTTTTTATCGAGCAGGGAGGACTGCTCCTCCTCAAACCCCGGCCGGATAAATGCCGCCTCCCCCGGCTTCTCGAAACTGCGCAGGTTGCGCTCGAAAATCAGCACATTCGGGCTATCCGGGCTTCCCTCACGATGCCGCCGCACCCGTCCGGCCAGCTGGATCAGCGAGCGCATGGAAGAAGGCTCAACCACAGCCCAATCATAATCATGGTCACGCCCCACCTCGGCCACTGGGCTGGCCAGCACCACAAACACATGATTCTTGGCGGAATAACGCGCCAATAGTTCACGCACTTCCGGGTGCGACAGCACCGGGTCGGTTGCTCCGCGACGATCCAGCACTTTGTCCAGCACCTGCTCGATTGCCGAGCGCATAAGCAGCGGGAAGCGCGAGTGATACACACACAAATGGATTTGGGTATCTGCGGGCGCCCCCAGCCGGAACAATTCGCGCGCCACGTCTTGCAATGGGTCAATATTTGCCATGCGCACCAGCCCGAAGCTGACCTGTTTACCGCTGGCCATATCCGTTTGTGCATGGCGTTGATGGGCTTGCAACATGGCCGTCTGCAGCTGCACGGCAAACGCCTTGCGGATTTCCGACTTGGCTACGGTAATCTCCAGCGGCAACAACTCGCCCTTGCGCTTGGGCGCTTCCCGGCTCAATGATTTGAGCCGCTTTGCAATGAAGGCCTGATGCTGCGTCTTGAACTGCACCAAATCACTGCATGCAGCCGCTGCAACGGCGTATTCGTCCACCCAGAGGCAGGCGACTTCCGGGATGGTGGCCTGCCCGCCGTGCACGCCGCGATTGCGCTGATAATGGGCGCGGCCTGCAGCATAGGCCTGATACAGCCCCTGCACCAAGTCCGGTGGCAAAGTGGCCGATGACAGCAGAACCTTGCTGCCCAAGAGTCCCGCCCAATGCACCAGCCTTGCCAACGCCGGAATATCGTCAAGGTCAAAGTCGTCCGGCTCATCCAGCACCAAGTCGCTGCTCATCAGCCGCAGCATGGGCGCAATTTGCCGTCCAGCACGCTGCGCTTCGGTCGCCGGGGTCAGGTGGTCGATGGTGCACACCAGCACCGGCGCACTCAACAGACGCTTGATATGCACATCGTGCAGCGCCATGCGCAACAGCGGATGCTCAGCCATCTGGCCTTCGTAAACGACACTGCCTGCCTCTTCCATCAGCGACTGGCTTGAAGCCGAGCCACTACGCTCGGCCTGCTGCTGGTGATACTCGAACAATTCGCGGCTGGCTGCTCCGCCCACGCGAATGGCGATGTCATCGTCCTTCAGGTTCAGGTCTTTCTGGAAGGCACGCCCGGTTTGCAGGGTCAGGCTGCGCAGGCCGACGGCAAAGCTGCAACGCATCCCGCGTTGCGGGTGAGACAGCGCCGCCATGATGCGGGCATTGGCCAGCGTCTTGCCGCGTCCAGTGGAAGCCATGTTGACGATGAAAGCGCCATGTTCTTCTGCTTTGTGACGCAGGCTTTCTGCCGCATCAAAGGCCTTGTCCTGCCAGCGAAAGCGCGCGTCCTTGCTGCGTCGCCTCAACGACTTGCACGGCAAATGTGGCAGTTGCTTGGCAAAGCTCGGCAAGTGATAGCCAATATGCCCCGCATCCCGTGTCACCCCCAGCAGATGTTCGTCCAGCTTCTGCTTGAGCCTGCCATCACTATCGGTATTGGCATACAAGGTGCAGGCATCATCCCCGGCAACACAGCGGCCATCATCTGGCTTCAGTGATGAATAGTGATGGTCGGCCAGCATCAGCCCCATGCGGGCGATATGCATGACATACGGATTTTCCAGCCAGCCGCTCTTGCCGGCTTTGCCTTGCAGCGCCAGCAACTGTCGGGCAAGCTTGCTGGCACGCGCCCGCCATGCTGGCAGCAATACCGGCAGCTCGCCCGCCATTTGCCAATAGGGCTGTAATTGGCTTGGCGATGCGTTGGCAAGCTCGGGATTCCAGTCGTTCCAGCCGGCATGGATGCTTTGCCATAATCTTTCCATCTGCAAATCCTGCGGATTGAAACTTGCAGACTTCTTCCCAAACCAGGGGTTTTGCGTATTCTGGACGACCGGCAAAGTCAGCAACCGGTGGTGCGTCACCACCAGCCAGGCGATTGCAGCGGCCAGCGGCGGCAAATCCTTGAACGGCGGCTTGCTGCCGACATCCAGACCATCGCGGAACAGCCGTGTCTTATCCAGCCAGGCGGCATCATCTTCTGCCGTGGGCGCGGCCAAGCGCTGCAACCAGGTGGCATCGTCATCGGTGCCCACAAAGGCCAGAAATAGCCGCAGTGACAGCCATTCGTGCCGGTACAGATTGCGCTCGAACTGCTGGCTGCGCAGTCGTTTCTGGAAGGCTACGCTGGCCTTGCCAAGGTCATGCAGCAATGCAGCCATCTGCATCAACAGACGGATATCTTCAGCGCTATGCCAGTCGTTTTCATCGTCGGCGCGTATCACATTGCCTCGCGTGGTGTTGGTCGGCACTGCACCCTGAGCATTGAAGCGCGTGGCATCGCCCACCACCCACAACAGTTCGGAATGGTTGATGCCGCGTATCCAGTGACAAGCCACCGCGGTATTTTTGCGCGCCGTTTTGCGCAACAGACGGCGCAATGTATCCAGACCATCTTGGGTTATCGGCGTTTGCCAAGTGCGCTCGCCACGCCGCTCGGCAAACTGATCAAGAATGCGGCGGGTCTGCTTCAGCGCCTGGCCACGGCACTCGCAAATCAGCAGGATATTCATGCGCTGTGTCCCTGCATGGCGATGTCTTTCAAGGTCTCAATCATGAAATCCAGTGCCTCCATGCGGGTCAGCTGCTCAATGCAGGCTTGCCGAAAGGCTTGTTCTTCGTCGCCACGCATGGCCGAGACAAAGGCTTGCGGCAATACCACCGCGTCCTTGACCAAGTCAGCCACATCAAATACCAAGCCACCTCGCCGGGTCTTGCCATGCAGTACGGCCAAGCCATGCGGCAGCCCCAACACCCAGGTAGCGCTGGCCGCCAGTCCATAAGCCAGATAGTTGCCGTGATCCAGAAAACGGTTGGCAGGGTCAAGGCCGGTGCCGCGCTTGGCCCGACTAAAGTCGCCATAGCCGCTGGTGCGCGCGGCCAACGCAAACAAGGCTTTGCTGAGCCTGGCTTCTTCGGTCAGCAGTGCGGTGATATCGGGGCAACTGGCAACCACTTGTGCGGATTTTTCCAGCAACTTTTTCAGTGCACCGGCATCCACCTCAAAACCGGCCTCGCGCAATGGCTTTGAGTTCTGCCACTGCTGTGCAATACAGTGCAAACGCGCTTGCTGTAGTTGCTTGGCCGCCGCAAGCCTAGCCTCATCATCAAACCAGAACGATACCCAGGCTTGCAGATATTCGGTGGGGCGGTATTCGCTCTGCGGGCTGAACCAGGCCACATCAATATCCACCTCGTTGGCAGAAAACAGTGGCGTGCCGCCACCGCCACAAAAGCCCACCATCACTCCGGCCTTGGCAAACTCACGCATCGCCGCCTGCGTGACCGAAGTGCCCGTCCCCAGCAGCACGACCGAAGTATTGGCGATGGGGATATTCCAGTACAGCGATTGCTTGCCGGCATCGGTGACGTATTCCACCCGCCCGCCATTGACCAGCACCCGGCAATGCTGCAGGTAATAGATATTGGCACGCTTGGATAGCAGGATGGTTTTAAGGTCGGAAGCGGCGATATCGTCCATAAAAGTCCCCTTCAAAGAGCGCACTTTAGCCCAACACCGGCTTTGCAAATGCGCAAAAACAAACCCCCGGCTTATCGCCGGGGGTTTGAGTATTGCCTTGTGGCAGATATCAAGGATTACTTGATGATCTTGGCGACCACGCCGGCGCCGACGGTACGGCCACCTTCGCGGATGGCAAAGCGCAGACCTTCGTCCATCGCCACCGGGTTGATCAGGCTCACCGTCATCTTGACGTTGTCGCCCGGCATCACCATTTCAACGCCTTCCGGCAGCTCAACTGCACCGGTGATATCGGTGGTGCGGAAGTAGAACTGCGGACGGTAGCCCTTGAAGAACGGGGTGTGACGGCCGCCTTCGTCCTTCGACAACACGTACACTTCGGCTTCGAAGTCGGTGTGCGGGGTGATGCTGCCCGGCTTGGCCAGCACTTGGCCGCGCTCCACTTCGTCACGCTTGGTGCCGCGCAGCAGCAGGCCTGCGTTGTCACCAGCCTGACCCTGATCCAGCATCTTGCGGAACATTTCCACGCCGGTCACGGTGGTCTTGGTGGTCGGGCGGATACCGACGATTTCGATTTCGTCGCCCACCTTGATCACGCCGCGTTCGATACGGCCGGTCACCACGGTGCCGCGACCGGAGATCGAGAACACGTCTTCCACCGGCATCAGGAACGGCTTGTCCACGTCACGCTCGGGTTCCGGGATGTAGCTGTCCAGTGCGTCCACCAGCTGCAGGATGGCCGGCACGCCGATTTCCGACTGGTCGCCTTCCAGCGCCTTCAGTGCCGAACCCTTGACGATCGGGGTGTCGTCGCCCGGGAAGTCGTACTTGCTGAGCAGCTCGCGCACCTCCATTTCCACCAGCTCCAGCAGCTCGGCGTCGTCCACCATGTCGGCCTTGTTCAGGAACACGACGATGTAGGGCACGCCCACCTGACGAGCCAGCAGGATGTGTTCACGGGTCTGCGGCATCGGGCCGTCAGCGGCCGAGCACACCAGAATCGCGCCGTCCATCTGCGCCGCGCCGGTGATCATGTTCTTGACGTAGTCGGCGTGGCCGGGGCAGTCCACGTGCGCGTAGTGACGGGTCGGGGACTCGTATTCCACGTGTGCGGTGGAGATAGTGATACCACGGGCCTTTTCTTCCGGCGCCGCGTCAATCGAGGAATAGTCCTTGAAGTCGCCACCGAAGCGCTCTGCGCCCACCTTGGTCAGGGCTGCGGTCAGCGTGGTCTTGCCGTGGTCAACGTGACCGATGGTGCCGACGTTCACGTGCGGCTTGGTGCGCTCAAACTTTTCTTTTGCCATTTCTGGAACCTCTGTTTAGATGATTGAATTTGGGATGGAAAGCATGATGGAGCTGGCTGCCGCGGTCAATCAAGAGCCGCAGCAGCCAGGCTCAATCAGCCGTTTTTCTTCATGGCCGCTTCAGCGATATTGGCCGGCGCTTCAGCGTAGTGGTCAAATTCCATGGTGAAGGTGGCGCGCCCCTGCGACATCGAACGCAGGCTGGTGGCGTAGCCGAACATTTCGCCCAGCGGAATCATGGCATTGATGATCTTGCCCGAGGGGCTGTCATCCTGGCCCTGCAGGATGCCGCGACGACGGCTCACGTCACCCATCACGTCACCCAGGTAGTCTTCCGGGGTCACGATTTCGACCTTCATGATGGGTTCGAGCAGCACCGGGCTGGCCTTGTGGAAGCCTTCCTTGAAGCCCATGGAGCCTGCGATCTTGAACGCCATTTCCGAGGAGTCCACTTCGTGGTAGGAGCCGTCCACCAGACGCACCTTCACGTCCACCACCGGGTAGCCGGCGAGGATACCATTGGCCATTGCTTCCTGGATGCCCTTGTCCACGGCCGGAACGTATTCCTTCGGCACCACGCCACCGACGATGGCGTTTTCGAACACATAACCGGCACCCGGTTCCTGCGGCTCGATTTCCAGCCAGACGTGACCGAACTGACCCTTACCACCGGACTGGCGCACGAACTTGCCTTCGGACTTGACGGCCTTGCGGATGGTTTCACGATAGGCCACCTGCGGCTTGCCGACGTTGGCTTCGACGTTGAATTCGCGCTTCAGGCGGTCAACGATGATGTCCAGGTGCAGCTCACCCATGCCGGCGATGATGGTTTGACCGGACTCTTCGTCGGTACGCACGCGGAACGAGGGGTCTTCCTGTGCCAGACGGCCAAGTGCAATACCCATCTTCTCCTGGTCGGACTTGGTCTTGGGCTCGACCGCCATCGAGATCACCGGCTCCGGGAAGCTCATGCGTTCCAGCACAATCGGGGCATCCTGGGCACACAGGGTGTCACCGGTGGTGACATCCTTCAGACCCACGGCTGCAGCGATGTCACCGGCCAGCACTTCCTTGATTTCGTCACGCTGGTTGGAGTGCATCTGCAACAGGCGGCCAATGCGCTCTTTCTTGCCCTTGACCGAGTTCAGCACTTGCTCACCGGCGTTCAGCACACCCGAGTACACGCGGAAGAAGGTCAGCGAGCCCACGAACGGGTCGGTCATGATCTTGAACGCTAGCGCCGAGAACGGTGCCTTGTCGCTGGATTCGCGGGTCAGTTCCTTGGTTTCGTCATCCATATCGACGCCACGCACGGCCGGCACGTCCACCGGCGAAGGCAGCAGCTTGATGACGCCATCGAGCATCGCCTGCACGCCCTTGTTCTTGAACGCAGTACCGCAGAACATCGGCACGATTTCGGTCTTCAGGGTACGCTCGCGCAGGGCGCTGACGATTTCTTCCTCGCTCAGCTCTTCGCCGCCGAGGTACTTGTCCATCAGTTCTTCGTTGGCTTCGGCAGCCGACTCCACCATGAAGGCGCGGGCTTCTTCCGCCTGGGCTTGCAGCTCGGCCGGGATATCGCGGTATTCAAAGCTCAGACCCTGCGAAGCGCTGTCCCAGTGGATGGCCTTCATCTTCAGCAGGTCAACCACGCCTTCAAAGTTGTCCTCGGCGCCAATCGGCACCTGCATCGGTACCGGGTTGGCACCCAGACGCGCCTTCAGCTGGTCACGCACCTTAAAGAAGTTGGCACCGGTACGGTCCATCTTGTTCACGAATGCGATGCGCGGCACTTGGTACTTGTTGGCTTGACGCCACACGGTTTCGGACTGCGGCTGCACGCCACCGACAGCACACAACACGAACACGGCGCCGTCGAGCACGCGCAAGCTGCGCTCCACTTCGATGGTGAAGTCCACGTGCCCGGGGGTGTCGATGATGTTGAAGCGGTGCTCCGGCATGGACTTGTCCATGCCCTTCCAGAACGCAGTCGTTGCGGCCGACTGAATGGTGATGCCGCGCTCTTGTTCCTGCTCCATCCAGTCCATGGTGGCGGCACCATCATGCACTTCACCGAGCTTGTGGCTCTTGCCGGTGTAGAACAGGATGCGCTCGGACGTGGTGGTTTTACCGGCATCGATGTGCGCCATGATGCCGAAGTTGCGGTAACGCTCAATAGGAGTGGTGCGTGCCACGATCGTCTCTCTTTGTTTGTTTGCCCGAAAAAACCGGGCTTTCAGATGGCCGGACGCCGCCTTGACGGCGGCATCCGGGTGAATTCGCGAAAAATCGCTGGTATCGCGCTTTCGCGATGCACTCACCGGCAGATGCCGATGCTTGCGACCAGCGGCAAGCCGCCGGTCATGAAGCCATTACCAACGGAAGTGCGCAAACGCCTTGTTGGCATCGGCCATGCGATGCGTTTCTTCGCGCTTCTTGATGGCGCCGCCACGGTTTTCCGAGGCGTCCAAAAGCTCGGCGGCCAGCTTGCGCGGCATCGAGTTTTCACCGCGCTTACGGGCGGACTCGATCAGCCAGCGCATTGCCAGTGCCATGCGGCGGGAAGCGCGCACTTCCACCGGCACCTGGTAAGTCGCACCACCAACACGGCGGGACTTCACTTCGACGGTCGGAGCAACATTGCCCAGTGCCTTTTCAACCAGCTCCAGCGGGTTGTCGTTCTTTTCGCCGATGACGTCCATGGCGCCATAAACGATTTTTTCGGCCACGGATTTCTTGCCACTCAACATGACCATGTTGATGAAGCGGGCGATGGTTTCGCTACCGTGCTTGGGATCGGGCAGCACCGAGCGCTGCGGGGTATTGCCTTTGCGGGACATTGATTTCTTCTCGTGTATTCATTGCGCCCAAAACAGGCGCGGGAAGCATCAGCGATGCAAGAAAGCGCGGCGGGATGCCGCAGCGCCGGATTACTTCGGACGCTTGGCGCCGTACTTGGAGCGGCGCTGGCGACGCTTGGCCACACCGGCGGCGTCGAGCGAACCGCGCACGGTGTGGTAACGCACACCCGGCAGATCCTTCACACGACCACCGCGGATCAGCACCACGCTGTGTTCTTGCAGGTTGTGGCCTTCGCCACCGATGTAAGAAATGACTTCATAGCCATTGGTCAGGCGCACCTTGGCCACCTTGCGCATTGCCGAGTTCGGCTTCTTCGGGGTGGTGGTGTAAACGCGGGTGCACACGCCACGACGCTGCGGGCAGTTTTGCAGCGCAGGCGAGGTGCTCTTGTAGGTTTCAGGGCTGCGCGGCTTGCGCACGAGCTGATTGATGGTTGCCATGCTTTTCCAGTTGTATCTGCGGCTCGAAAGCCTTGGGAGTTGACTCACCCCGAAACCGGGGCAAACAAAAAAACTTTAGCCTGCACACGGTTTACCCGTGGCAAGCTGCCAAAAACGTACGGGCCTGCGCCTTGACGCAACCACCGTACAACCCCGCGCATCCTTGTGCCGAACACGAAGCGCCTCCTGCCCTTCATTTCGGGTACTGGGTGGCACCAAAGCCACCTGAAAACCAGCCGATGATATACCCAATAACTGGCTCATGTCAAATGCAGTGAAAGATTTTGCCTTCTATCGATACAAGCAACTTCGCCAATCATCTGTCCATTATCGGATGCAGGGCAAGTCGCACAACAAAGGCCGGGTTTCCCCGGCCTTTGTTGTGGTGCGCAAGTCTAAGGCTTATGCCTCGGGGCTGTCTTCAATCATCACCTGCTCCACCGGAGTCGGTGCCGGGGCGGCGTCGGTATTGCTTTCGCCTGCCAGCACGTCAATGTCGGCGGCGGTGAGGCCGGCGGCATTGCGACGACGCTGGGTGTGGTAAGCAAGACCGGTACCGGCCGGAATCAGGCGGCCGACGATGACGTTTTCCTTCAGGCCGCGCAGCGAGTCGCGGGTGCCACGCACGGCTGCCTCGGTCAGCACGCGGGTGGTTTCCTGGAACGAGGCAGCGGAGATGAAGGACTCGGTCGCCAGCGATGCCTTGGTGATGCCGAGCAGAACCGGCTGGTACTTGGCCGGCAGTTCATTGCGGCTATCGGCGCGGGCATTGTCCTCGATGACGCGCTGACGCTCGGCCTGCTCACCCACCAGATAGCGGGTATCACCGGCATCGGTGATTTCCACCTTGCGCAGCATCTGCCGGACGATCACTTCAATATGCTTGTCGTTGATCTTCACGCCTTGCAGACGGTACACGTCCTGGATTTCCTTGGTGAGATAGGCGGCCAGTTCTTCCACACCCTTCAGGCGCAGGATGTCCTGCGGGTTGGGTTCGCCGTCCACCACGGTTTCACCCTTCTGGATGTGCTCGCCTTCAAAGACGATGATCTGCCGGTACTTGGGAATCAGCTCCTCGTGATCGACGCCATCGGCGCCCTTGATGATCAAGCGCTGCTTGCCCTTGGTGTCCTTGCCGAAGCTGACCACACCGGAGATTTCCGCCAGGATCGCCGGGTCCTTCGGCTTGCGGGCTTCAAACAGGTCGGCCACGCGCGGCAGACCACCGGTGATGTCGCGGGTCTTGGAGGCTTCCTGCGGAATCTTGGCGACCACATCACCCACGCCAACGGCAGCGCCATCTTGCAGGTTCACCACCGAGCGCGGCGGCAGCAGGTACTGCGCCGGCTGGTCGGTGCCGGGGATGTTAAGGTCATTGCCCTGGGCATCGACGATACGCACCAGCGGACGCAGATCCTTGGCCTGCGAGCCGCGACGCTTGGGATCGGTAATTTCGCGTGAGGCAAGGCCGGTGAGGTCATCGGTCTTTTCGATCACGGTCACGCCATCGACGAAGTCATAGAAGCGCACGAAGCCGGCCACTTCCGAAACGATCGGGTGGTTGTGCGGATCCCAGTTGGCCACGGTTTGACCGGCCTTGATGGCGGCGCCGTCCTGGACGCTGATGGTGGCGCCGTAGGGCACCTTGTAGCGCTCGCGCTCACGGCCATGGTCGTCCAGCACCGACAACTCACCCGAGCGCGATACGGCCACCACGCCGCCAGACTCGTGAGCCACGGTCTTCATATTGTTGAACTTGACCGAGCCAGTGGTCTTGACGGTGACATTGTCGATGGCCGCAGCACGCGATGCAGCACCACCGATGTGGAAGGTACGCATGGTCAGCTGCGTACCCGGCTCACCGATGGACTGTGCCGCGACCACGCCGACGGCTTCGCCCATATTGACCAGATGGCCACGCCCCAGGTCACGGCCATAGCAGTGCGCACACACCCCGAAGGCAGAATCACAGGTGATGGTCGAGCGCACCTTGATGCTTTGCACGCCGGCATCTTCCAGACGCTGCACCCAAGCTTCGTCCAGCAGAGTGTTGCGGGTGACGATCGGGTCTTCATCATTGCCGGGCAGGAACACGTCCTCGGCCACCACGCGACCGAGCACGCGATCCTTCAGCGGCTCGACCACGTCACCGCCTTCCACGATCGGACTCATGGTCAGGCCATTGTGGGTACCGCAATCGACCTCGGTAATCACCACATCCTGCGCCACGTCCACCAGACGACGGGTCAGGTAACCGGAGTTCGCCGTCTTCAGTGCGGTATCGGCCAAGCCCTTGCGCGCACCGTGGGTGGAGATGAAGTACTGCAGCACGTTCAGGCCTTCGCGGAAGTTCGCGGTAATTGGCGTTTCGATAATCGAGCCGTCGGGCTTGGCCATCAGGCCGCGCATCCCGGCCAGCTGACGAATCTGCGCCTGCGAACCACGAGCGCCGGAGTCGGCCATGATGTAGATGGAGTTCATCGACTTCTGGTCGACGATTTCGCCCTGGGCGTTTTCCACCTTGTCGGTCCCGATGGTGTCCATCATCGCCTTGGCGACGCGCTCGTTGGTGCGCGACCAGATGTCCACCACCTTGTTGTAGCGCTCGCCGCCGGTGACCAGACCCGACTGGTACTGCTGCTGGATTTCCAGCACTTCTTCTTCGGCCTCGGCCAGAATGCCGGCCTTCTCCTGCGGGATGATCATGTCGTCAATGCCGATCGACACGCCAGCGCGGGTGGCGTAGGAGAAGCCGGTGTACATCAGCTGGTCGGCAAAAATCACCGTGTCCTTCAGACCCAGCTCGCGGTAGCAGGTATTGATCAGGCGGCTGATGGCCTTCTTGTTGAGCTCGGTATTGACCAGGCTGAACGACAGACCTTCAGGCAGGATGTCGGCCAGCAGGGCGCGACCCACCGTGGTATCGACCACGCTGCGCTTTTCCTGACGCTCGCCGTTTTCATCCAGCACCACTTCGCTGATGCGCACCTTGACCTTGGCGTGCAATTCCACCACGCGGTTGTCATAGGCACGCTTTACTTCGGCGACATTGGCAAAGGCCATGCCCTCGCCTGCCTTGTTCTCCAGTGCACGGGTCATGTAGTACAGCCCCAGCACCACGTCCTGGGACGGCACGATAATCGGCTCGCCGTTGGCCGGGGAGAGGATATTGTTGGAGGACATCATCAGCGCGCGCGCTTCCAGCTGGGCCTCCAGCGAAAGCGGCACGTGTACCGCCATCTGGTCACCGTCGAAGTCGGCGTTGAAGGCAGTACAGACCAGCGGATGCAGCTGGATGGCCTTGCCTTCAATCAGCACCGGCTCGAATGCCTGGATGCCCAGACGGTGCAGGGTCGGTGCACGGTTGAGCAGCACCGGGTGTTCACGGATGACTTCTTCGAGGATGTCCCAGACTTCAGCTTCTTCGCGCTCGACCAGCTTCTTGGCCGCCTTGATGGTGGTGGCAAGGCCCTGACGCTGCAGCTTGGCAAAGATGAACGGCTTGAACAGCTCCAGCGCCATCTTCTTCGGCAGACCGCATTGGTGCAGGCGCAGATAGGGGCCGACCACGATCACCGAGCGACCGGAGTAGTCCACGCGCTTGCCGAGCAGGTTTTGGCGGAAGCGGCCCTGCTTGCCCTTGATCATGTCGGCCAAGGATTTGAGCGCACGCTTGTTGGTGCCGGTGATGGCGCGGCCACGGCGGCCGTTGTCCATCAGCGCATCGACCGATTCCTGCAACATGCGCTTTTCATTGCGCACGATGATGTCCGGCGCGGCCAGCTCCAGCAGGCGGCGCAGGCGGTTGTTGCGGTTGATGACGCGGCGGTACAGGTCGTTGAGGTCGGAGGTGGCAAAACGACCACCATCGAGCGGCACCAGCGGGCGCAAATCCGGCGGCAACACCGGCAGCACGGTCATGATCATCCATTCCGGACGGTTGCCCGAATCCAGGAAGGCCTCGACCAGCTTGATGCGCTTGGTCAGGCGCTTGAGCTTGGTTTCCGAGCCGGTGGAAGCGATTTCTTCCTTCAGCTTGACCATCTCCGCTTGCAGGTCGATATCGCGCAGCAGCTCGAACACGGCCTCGGCACCCATCGCGGCTTCAAAGTCGTCGCCATGCTCGGCACGCGCCTGCATGTGCTGCTCCTCATTGAGCAGCTGACCCTGCTCCAGCGGGGTCAAGCCCGGCTCAGTCACCACATAGGCTTCAAAATACAGAATGCGCTCGATATCGCGCAGGGTCATGTCCAGCATCAGGCCGATGCGGCTGGGCAGCGACTTCAGGAACCAGATATGCGCCACCGGGGCGGCTAGGTCAATATGCCCCATGCGCTCGCGGCGCACTTTGGCCAGCGTGACTTCGGTGCCGCATTTTTCGCAGACCACGCCGCGATGCTTCATGCGCTTGTACTTGCCGCACAGACACTCGTAATCCTTGACCGGGCCAAAGATGGCCGAGCAGAACAGGCCATCACGTTCGGGCTTGAAGGTACGGTAATTGATGGTCTCGGGCTTTTTGACTTCGCCAAAGGACCAGGAACGAATCATGTCCGGGCTGGCCAGCGCAATTTTGATGGCATCAAAATCCGGCACAGCGCGTTGTTGGTTGAACAGGTTGAGCAAATCTTTCATGGGTTATCTCCGGGAGTGGCAAGCAGGGTGAGTGAGGAAAGGCGGCAGCGTCTGGCTGCCGCCGGTCACATCAGTGCTCTTCCAACTCCATATTGATGCCGAGCGAGCGGATTTCCTTGACCAGCACGTTGAAGGACTCCGGCATGCCCGCCACCATGTCGTAATCGCCATCGACGATGTTCTTGTACATCTGGTTGCGGCCCTGCACGTCATCGGACTTCACCGTCAGCATTTCCTGCAGGGTGTAGGCCGCGCCGTAGGCTTCCAGCGCCCAGACTTCCATTTCACCGAAGCGCTGACCACCGAACTGTGCCTTGCCGCCCAGCGGCTGCTGGGTGACCAGCGAGTACGGGCCGGTGGAGCGGGCGTGCATCTTGTCATCCACCAAGTGGTTGAGCTTGAGCATGTGCATATAGCCCACGGTGGTCTTGCGGTCGAAGGCTTCGCCGGTACGGCCGTCATACAGCTGCGCCTGGCCGCTGCTCGGCAGGTCGGCCAACGCCAGCATCGCCTTGATTTCGCTCTCTGCCGCGCCATCGAACACCGGCGTTGCCATCGGCACACCGTCGGTCAGGTTCTTGGCCAGCGTCAGCAGCTCTTCGTCGCTGAACTGGTCGAGGTCAACGCGGGCTTCGCCCAGCACCTTGGCATCGTGGTTGTAGATTTCTGCCAGGAACTTGCGCAGCTCGGCCACCTTGGCCTGGGCTTCGAGCATCTTCTGGATTTTCTGGCCCAGACCCTTGGCAGCCCAGCCCAGATGCACTTCCAGAATCTGGCCGATGTTCATACGCGAAGGCACGCCCAGCGGGTTCAGCACGATGTCCACGGTCTGACCGTCGGCCAGGTACGGCATATCCTCAACCGGCACGATGTTGGACACCACACCCTTGTTGCCGTGGCGACCGGCCATCTTGTCACCGGGCTGGATGCGGCGCTTCACAGCCAGGAACACCTTGACCATCTTCAGTACGCCCGGCGCCAGATCATCGCCCTGGGCAATCTTGGCGCGCTTGTCATCGAAGCGGCGCTCAAATTCCTTCTCGTGCAGCGCGATTTGCTTCTGCGCGCGGTCAATGGCTTCTGCCGCGTCCTCGTCCTTCATATTGAAGTGGAACCAATCACGCGGGCGGGTTTGATCCAGCACCAGCGAGGTGATGGTTTCACCCTTCTTCAGGCCGCCACCGCCATTGGCGGTCTTGCCGAGCAGCTGCGCACGCAGACGGGCAAAAATCGCCGCTTCCAGAATCATGCGCTGGTCGTCGAAGTCTTTCTTGACGCGGCGCACTTCTTCTTCCTGAATCTGGATGGCGCGCTTGTCGCGCTCCACGCCATCGCGGGTAAACACCTGCACGTCGATGACGGTGCCGTCCATGCCCGGCGGCACGCGCAGCGAGCTGTCCTTCACATCGGAAGCCTTTTCGCCAAAGATGGCGCGCAAGAGCTTTTCTTCCGGGGTCAGCTGTGCCTCGCCCTTGGGCGTGACCTTGCCGACCAGGATGTCACCGGCGCGCACTTCGGCGCCGATATACACCACGCCGGACTCGTCCAGACGGTTCAGTGCGCTTTCCGAGACATTGGGGATGTCGGCCGAGATTTCTTCGGCGCCGAGCTTGGTGTCACGGGCAACGCAGGTCAGCTCCTCGATATGGATGGTGGTGTAGCGGTCTTCTTCCACCACGCGCTCGGAAAGCAGGATGGAGTCTTCGAAGTTGTAGCCGTTCCACGGCATGAACGCCACCAGCATGTTCTGACCCAGCGCCAATTCACCGATATCGGTGGACGGGCCATCAGCCAGCACATCGCCACGCTCGACCACATCACCAACCTTCACCAGCGGCCGCTGGTTGATGCAGGTGTTCTGGTTGGAGCGGGTGTACTTGACCAGGTTGTAGATGTCCACGCCGGCATCGATTTCGCTCTCGATTTCGGCATCGTGCACCTTGACCACGATACGCGCGGCGTCGATTTGCTCGACCACGCCGCCACGGCGGGCGTTCACGGTCACGCCCGAGTCACGCGCCACTGCGCGTTCGATGCCGGTGCCCACCAGCGGCTTCTGCGCACGCAGGGTCGGCACGGCCTGGCGCTGCATGTTGGCGCCCATCAAGGCACGGTTGGCGTCGTCGTGCTCCAGGAACGGCACCAGTGCAGCGGCGACCGACACCGTTTGCATCGGCGAGACGTCCATGTAGTCCACTTCCGCAGGCGCACGCAGGCCGGTATCGCCCTGATAGCGGCAGTTGACGAATTCCGCCGTCAGCTCGCCCTTGGCATTGAGCTGCGCATTGGCCTGGGCGATGACCGCCTTGTCTTCCTCAATCGCGGAGAGGTATTCAATCTGGTCGGTAACGCGACCATCCACCACCTTGCGATAGGGAGTTTCCAGGAAGCCGTACTTGTTGGTGCGGGCATACACCGCCAGCGAGTTGATAAGACCGATGTTCGGGCCTTCCGGGGTTTCGATGGTGCAGACGCGACCGTAATGGGTCGGGTGCACGTCGCGCACTTCAAAGCCGGCGCGTTCGCGGGTCAGGCCGCCCGGCCCCAGCGCCGAAACGCGACGCTTGTGGGTCACTTCCGACAGCGGGTTGTTCTGGTCCATGAACTGCGACAGCTGCGAGGAGCCGAAGAACTCCTTCATCGCTGCGGCCACCGGCTTGGCATTGATCAGGTCCTGCGGGGTCAGGCCATCGGCCTCGGCCATGGTCAGGCGTTCCTTGACCGCACGCTCCACGCGCACCAGGCCAACGCGGAAGGTGTTTTCCGCCATTTCGCCGACGCTGCGCACACGGCGGTTGCCGAGGTTGTCGATATCGTCCACCACGCCGCGGCCATTGCGGATTTCGGTCAGGGTGCGGATGACATCGAGAATGTCCGAGCCTTCGCCGTATTCAGCCACCAGGCGCTTGGATTCATCATCGCTGCGCTCGGCCAGATATTTGTGGTCATACAGCACCGGCGCGCCGGTTTCTTCTTCGCGCCCCAGACGGCGATTGAATTTCATCCGGCCGACAGTTGAAAGGTCGTAACGCTCGAAGGTGAAGAACAGGTTGTGGAACAGGTTCTGCGCCGCATCCTTGGTCGGCGGCTCGCCCGGACGCATCATGCGGTAGATTTCCACCAGTGCATCGAGCTGGCTGCGGGTCGCATCCACGCGCAGGGTATTGGACAGATACGGGCCGCGGTCAAGGTCGTTGACCCACAAGGTGCCAATGCTGGCGATGCCGGCACGACGCAGCTTGCCCAACAGTTCTTCACCGATTTCTTCATTGGCCTGCGCCAGCAGCTCGCCGGTGGCCGGGTCGGCCACGTCCTGCGCCAGGATATTGCCGTAGATGTAGCTGTCGGGCACGGCCAGCGCTTCGATACCTGCTGCTTCCAGCTGTTTGATATGACGGGCAGTGATGCGCTTGCCTGCCTCGACGATGACTTTGTCGCCGTCGGCCAGGTCAAACTCCAGCGTTTCGCCGCGCAGGCGCTCGGGCACCAGCTCCAGCTGCACGCCTTCAGCCGGGTCGATATGGAAGGTATTGATTTCGTGGAAGTGCCTCAGCATTTCCTCGTTGCTATAGCCCAGCGCACGCAGCAGCACCGACACCGGCAACTTGCGGCGACGGTCGATACGGGTATAGAGCGCATCCTTGGGGTCGAACTCGAAGTCCAGCCAGGAGCCGCGATAGGGAATCACGCGCGCATTGAACAGCAGCTTGCCCGAGCTGTGGGTCTTGCCACGGTCATGGTCGAAGAACACACCGGGGGAGCGGTGCAGCTGGCTGACGATGACGCGCTCGGTGCCATTGACGATGAAGGTGCCGTTGTCGGTCATCAGCGGCACTTCGCCCATATAGACCTCTTGCTCCTTCACATACTTCACCGCTTTGTTGGAAGATTCGCGGTCATAAATCACCAGACGCACAGTCACGCGCAGCGGTGCACCGTAGGACAGGCCGCGATTGCGGCATTCACGCTCATCAAATACCGGCGCACCCAAGGTGTAGCCGGCATATTCCAGCGCGGCATAGCCGTTATGGCTGACAATCGGGAATACCGAACCAAGTGCAGCGTGCAGGCCTTTGTCCTGGCGTGCATTCATCGGCTTGTCGGCTTGCAGGAACTCGCGATAGGAGTCCATTTGGATAGCCAGCAGATAGGGGACTTCCAAAATCGACTTGCGCTTGCCGAAATTCTTGCGGATGCGCTTTTTTTCTGTCAGAGAATACGTTGTAGCGGGCGTGGTCATGAAAACACCTTCATTGTCGCGGGATGACGCCTGAACGCCATCAGGTTGACCGGAACCGTCCGGGGGACGCGAGCCATAGCAAGAAGTTGCTGGTATTGCCGGCACCAGCACGCCCTCTGCCACTACTTCTGCTGTTGGCTCCAACGGGCACAAGACCCGAAAAGGAAGGTCTGAACAACGCCATCCTGGCGTTGCCAGCCCACGCCAAGTCCGGCACATGTCCTGACTTGGCTCACACGAATCAATCACACATGATTGATTCGTGGTTGCTCATCCATGAGCAACACGGCGCCTTCCGAATACTCGAAAGGCGCACAAACATCAGGCAGGAAGCCTGCCCAAACCTTCGTCAAAACAACGGCTTGGGCAGATGACCGACCTGCTTCTGGACGTTTGCGGGCAAGCTGCAAAAACTGCGCCCCATCAAACGACCAAAGGCCGAGAGCGTTTTGCGCTCCCAGCCTTGGGGTGTCGCCAAAGAACGGCGACGGTATCGCACTTACTTGAGTTCGACCTGAGCGCCAGCGGCTTCCAGATCTTTCTTCATCTTTTCGGCGTCTTCCTTGGACACGCCTTCCTTCACGGTCTGCGGTGCGCCTTCGACCATGTCCTTGGCTTCCTTCAGACCCAAGCCGGTGATGGCGCGGACGGCCTTAATCACTTCAACCTTCTTGTCGCCGGCAGCCTTCAGGATGACGTCGAATTCGGTCTGTTCTTCAGCCGGGCCTGCAGCAGCGGCCGGACCTGCAGCCACAGCCACCGGAGCAGCAGCGGACACGCCGAACTTTTCTTCGATGGCCTTGACCAGCTCCATCACTTCCATCAGGTTCTTTTCGGCGATGGCGTCAACGATTTGTTCGTTGGTAAGAGACATGAGATTTACCTTAAAGTAGTTTCAAATGGGTTGTTGGGCTAAAGCCGGCATCAGCCTTCGGCCGGGGCTTCAGCAGCAGCGGTGTCGCCACCTTCTTTGTCGGCCACGGCCTTGACGGCGCGGGCAAACATCGAGGCAGGTTCGGCCAGCACGCGGGCCAGCATGCCCAGCGCCTGGTCGAGGGTCGGCAGCGAGGCCAGCACTTCGACATGGCTGGCAGGATATTGCTGACCACCGACTACGACAAGTTTCGGTTGCAACTTGTCATTGCCTTTGGCGAACTCCTTGATCAGACGACCGGCAGCGCCGGGTTCTTCAGTCGAGAACGCATACAGCAGCGGGCCTACGAGGTCGTCTTTGGCGACTTCGAATTCCGTGCCTTCAACAGCACGCGAGGCCAGAGTGTTCTTGATGACTTTCAAGTACACGCCGGTTTCACGCGCCTTCTTTCGCATCGCGGTCATTTGCTCGACCGTGGTGCCTGCGTATTCGGCTGCAATCAAGGAGTGCGCCTTGCCGGCGACTTGCGCCACTTCGGCAACGACGTCTTTCTTTTGGGACAGATTCAGAGCCATAAGCACTCCTGTTGGGATTGCCGCAGACCGCTCCAGCGGCTTGCGGGACGTGTTGATGCCATCCCTGACATCGGGGGACGAACCCCTGGTGCGCTTCTGAACCGGGACAACCCGTGAAACTTCCAGAAGGGCGACCATCTGCGCAGGATGCTGTTGCTGATTAAGCAGCCTCGCTTGTATCGACGGCGATTCCGTGCCATGCCGAGCTTCCCTGCCCGTCGTCAATACGCGCTGACCACTCCTGCGGTCTTTGATGGCTCTGCGCCAAGCGCAGCGCCTTCAAACGGGACGCGGATTTTATCCGCATCAAAACGCCCCGGCAAGCTGCCGGGGCGCAGTACTTACAAATTACTTCAGGTTCAGCGAGGACTGATCCACCGTGACCCCCGGCCCCATGGTGGAGCTGAGCGACACCTTCTGCAGATAAGTGCCCTTGGCGCTGGAGGGCTTGGCCTTGATCAGGTCAAGCAGCAGCGCGGTCAGGTTTTCCTTCAGCTTTTCAGCATCGAAGTCGGCCTTGCCGATGGTGCAGTGGATGATGCCGGCCTTGTCGGTGCGGTAGCGCACCTGACCGGACTTGGCATTCTTGACCGCTTCAGCCGGATTGGCCGAAACCGTGCCAACCTTCGGGTTCGGCATCAGGCCACGCGGACCCAGCACGGTACCGAGCTTGCCGACCACGCGCATCGCGTCCGGGGTGGCAATCACCACGTCGTAGTTCAGCTCACCGCCCTGCATGCGCTCGGCCAGGTCGTCCATGCCGACCGCATCGGCACCAGCAGCCAGCGCCTCGTCGGCCTTGGCGCCGGCAGGCACGAACACGGCCACGCGCACCGATTTGCCGGTACCGGCCGGCAGCACGGTGGAGCCGCGCACCTGCTGGTCGGACTTGCGCGCATCCACGCCCAGACGCACCGCCACGTCCACCGCTTCGACGAACTTGGCCTTGCTGTTGTCCTTGATGATTTTCAGGGCTTCATCAATCGGGTATGCCTTGCCCGGCTCAACCGCAGCGGCGATTGCTTTTTGTCGTTTGGTCAATGCCATGTCTTATTCCTCCACCGTCAGACCCATCGAGCGAGCCGAGCCCGCGATGGTGCGCACTGCTGCGTCAAGGTCGGCAGCAGTCAAATCCGGTTCCTTCGCCTTGGCGATATCTTCCAGCTGAGCACGGGTCACCTTGCCCACTTTCTGGGTATTGGG
Source organism: Lysobacteraceae bacterium NML03-0222 (assembly GCA_002798195.1). Classification (GTDB taxonomy): domain Bacteria; phylum Pseudomonadota; class Gammaproteobacteria; order Xanthomonadales; family Xanthomonadaceae; genus Solilutibacter. The sequence continues at coordinate 260,689 of NWQM01000004.1, forward strand.
ACGGCTGGAGCCAGACTGGATACCGACAGCCTTCTTCAGCAAGATGGTCGCCGGCGGCGTCTTGGTGATGAAGGTGAAGGTACGGTCGGAATAGGCCGTGATGACGGTCGGAATCGGCAGACCCGGCTCCAACTTGGCAGTTGCCGCATTGAATGCCTTGCAGAATTCCATGATGTTGAGGCCGCGCTGGCCAAGCGCGGGGCCGACCGGCGGCGACGGGTTGGCTTGACCCGCCTTCACCTGCAGCTTGATGTAGCCAATGACTTTCTTTGCCACGTTAGTTTTCTCCTGGAGTTCTCTCGCCTGCACGCCAAGGGCTGCGGGGCTTCTCCGTTACACGAAACAAGGCGCAGCCAAGCGCTGCGCCTCACCTTGAGGTCAGACGGATTTCTCCACCTGACCAAATTCCAATTCCACCGGGGTGGAACGACCGAAAATCAGCACAGCCACACGGACACGGCTCTTTTCGTAATTGACTTCTTCGACCACGCCATTGAAGTCGTTGAATGGACCGTCAATAACACGCACCATCTCGCCCGGCTCGAACAACACCTTGGGACGCGGCTTCTCGACGCCGTCCTGGACACGCTGCAGGATGGTATCGGCTTCGCGGTCGCTGATCGGCAGCGGCTTGTCCGCCGTGCCACCGATGAACCCCATCACTCGCGGCGTTTCCTTGACCAAGTGCCAGGATTCGTTGTCGATGCGCGGAATGCCGTTGTCATCGTGGGTGGCGATTTGCACCAGCACGTAGCCGGGAAAGAACTTGCGCTCGGAGCGGCGCTTCTGTCCGGCGCGCATTTCCACGACCTCTTCAGTCGGCACGATGACATCGCCAAAACGCGATTCCATCTCCATGCGCGCAATACGGTCACGCAGCGACTGCGCCACGGTTTTTTCAAAGCCGGAATAGGCATGCACCACATACCAGCGCTTGTTGTCGGTCGAGCCTTGCATTTTTATTCCTTGAGCCTTGCTTGTCAGCGCCACAACAGCTTGGTCAGCTGCGAAATCAGAAGGTCAAAGCCGCCCAGCAGCAGACTGATGACCACCACCACGATCATCACGATCCAGGTGGTACGCATGGTTTCCTGACGAGTCGGCCAGACCACCTTGCGCAATTCAAAGCGGGTTTCGTAGAAGAACTCGCGCAGCTTGGGGCCAAGACTGGAGGTCATGAACACCCCCGCACCGGCAATCAGGCCGACGAGCACGGCCGCCACACGCAGCCAACTGTTCCATTCATTCTGAAACCAGTAATACGCAAATACGCCGGCTGCCACCAGCAGACCAGCGATCACAAACTTGACGATATCGGCACTGGAAGTGCCGTGCTTGTCTTGGACGACCTTGGTGTTCAAGCCGCGAGTTCCTCGGTTGAGCTGCGGCTGCCAAAGCACTCCGCATCATTCACCCACCCCGCGACCGGGATGGTTGGCACGCCAGGAGGGACTCGAACCCCCAACCTGCGGTTTTGGAGACCGCTGCTCTGCCAATTGAGCTACTGGCGTACGTGGTTTGACCTTACTGCAAATGGCAATGGCGGCAAGCGCCGCCTTTGCCGTATTGTTGCCACCCTTGCAGCAAGGGTGGCAACTTTATCATTACTTGATGATCTTGGACACCACGCCGGCGCCGACGGTACGGCCACCTTCGCGGATGGCAAAGCGCAGACCTTCGTCCATCGCCACCGGGTTGATCAGGCTCACCGTCATCTTGACGTTGTCGCCCGGCATCACCATTTCAACGCCTTCCGGCAGCTCAACTGCACCGGTGATATCGGTGGTGCGGAAGTAGAACTGCGGACGGTAGCCCTTGAAGAACGGGGTGTGACGGCCGCCTTCGTCCTTCGACAACACGTACACTTCGGCTTCGAAGTCGGTGTGCGGGGTGATGCTGCCCGGCTTGGCCAGCACTTGGCCGCGCTCCACTTCGTCACGCTTGGTGCCGCGCAGCAGCAGGCCTGCGTTGTCACCAGCCTGACCCTGATCCAGCATCTTGCGGAACATTTCCACGCCGGTCACGGTGGTCTTGGTGGTCGGGCGGATACCGACGATTTCGATTTCGTCGCCCACCTTGATCACGCCGCGTTCGATACGGCCGGTCACCACGGTGCCGCGACCGGAGATCGAGAACACGTCTTCCACCGGCATCAGGAACGGCTTGTCCACGTCACGCTCGGGTTCCGGGATGTAGCTGTCCAGTGCGTCCACCAGCTGCAGGATGGCCGGCACGCCGATTTCCGACTGGTCGCCTTCCAGCGCCTTCAGTGCCGAACCCTTGACGATCGGGGTGTCGTCGCCCGGGAAGTCGTACTTGCTGAGCAGCTCGCGCACCTCCATTTCCACCAGCTCCAGCAGCTCGGCGTCGTCCACCATGTCGGCCTTGTTCAGGAACACGACGATGTAGGGCACGCCCACCTGACGAGCCAGCAGGATGTGTTCACGGGTCTGCGGCATCGGGCCGTCAGCGGCCGAGCACACCAGAATCGCGCCGTCCATCTGCGCCGCGCCGGTGATCATGTTCTTGACGTAGTCGGCGTGGCCGGGGCAGTCCACGTGCGCGTAGTGACGGGTCGGGGACTCGTATTCCACGTGTGCGGTGGAGATAGTGATACCACGGGCCTTTTCTTCCGGCGCCGCGTCAATCGAGGAATAGTCCTTGAAGTCGCCACCGAAGCGCTCTGCGCCCACCTTGGTCAGGGCTGCGGTCAGCGTGGTCTTGCCGTGGTCAACGTGACCGATGGTGCCGACGTTCACGTGCGGCTTGGTGCGCTCAAACTTTTCCTTTGCCATTTCTCTACTCGGGTCTGGTCAGGGATGATTTCGGTGATAAACCGATGAAGATGGTGCTCACGAATGGAATCGAACCATCGACCTCTTCCTTACCAAGGAAGTGCTCTACCGACTGAGCTACGTGAGCGAATTGCGTATGCGGGACAACCTCAATGGAGCGGGAGACGGGAATCGAACCCGCACCATCAGCTTGGAAGGCTGAGGTTCTACCATTGAACTACTCCCGCACCGGGAGATTTCGGCGCATCAGCAAGATGGTGGAGGGAGGTGGATTCGAACCACCGAAGGCGTAAGCCAGCAGATTTACAGTCTGCCCCCGTTGGCCGCTTGGGTATCCCTCCGTCGTTTTTGCTGACGGGCGAAACAGCTGGCTATTCTGCCATGCTTTATGCGGATGTCAACGGGTCAATACAAAAATTTTTCACCTTTGTAGCTTCAATGCGCTGGCGCGTCGCCCCCGGCGACCTTGTAGGCAGCGGTTTTGACATCGCCCTGCAAAGTTTCGCTGGCGTAAATCGCCACCTGCGGGGTGCCCTCCGCGCTCACCCAACCGCGATACATGCCGGGGGTATTGAATGGGAAGGCATAGCCGCCATCGGCGGTCATTACCAGTGCACCACCATCACCGCCCAAGGCCACGATTTCTTCATTGATGACCTTGCCGCCGGCCTGCGCCGCGTGCTCGCCACGATGGGCAACGCGAGCACAGATATTGTGTGCGGCGGCGCTGCGGATATAGAACTCACCCCAACCGGTACCGGATACCGCGCAGCGGCTGTCGGCCCAAGTGCCGGCACCAATCACCGGGCTGTCACCCACACGATTCCAGCGTTTGTTGGTCATGCCGCCAGTGGAGGTGCCTGCCGCCAGATTGCCCTGTGCATCCATCGCCACCGCACCCACAGTGCCCACATAGCGGCGATACTCAGCCTCGTCACTGCGTGCAGCCTGCCGGCCGGCTTCTTCTGCCAGGCGGCGCTGCAATTGCTGCCAGCGTTTTTCTGTGCGGAACCAGGATGGATCGACCAAGGTCACGCCTTTTTCTTCTGCAAAAGTTTCCGCACCCTGCCCGGTGAGCATCACATGCGGAGAGTGCTCCATCACTGCCTGCGCCAGGGTAATCGGGTTTTTCACCCGCCTCACACCTGCCACCGCGCCTGCGCGCTGGCCGTTGCCTACCATCAGCGAGGCATCTAGCTCATTGCGGCCTTCATGGGTGAAAACCGCGCCACGCCCGGCATTGAAATAGGGGCTGTCTTCCAGCACCACGATGGCGGCCACGACGGCCTCTTGCGCGCTTTTGCCTGCCTTGAGAATCGCCTGGCCGTGCAGCAATGCCTCTTGCAATGCTGCGCGCGCTCCAGCCTCCTCTTCCGCACTCAAATCGCCCGGCGCCACGCCCGCGCCACCGTGGATGATGAGCTGCGGGGTGGCGGTTTTCTTCGGGGCTTCATCAGCCAGTGCTGCAGCAGGCAAAGCCAACATCAATGCAGCAGTCAACAAGGTACGCATGGGGACTCCTCAAGGTTTCAGGGGAACCGCCGGGACGAACTGCAACCGCCCGGCGTGGATGGAGGCTTTTGATTCAAAGGCCGGATTTTCAACCTGCCAAGTGCGGGCATTTACACGGCTTTGCGTGCCAATGCCGGTCACCTGCCAGTTTTGCGCTTGCAGCGCCTTGCCCGTCTCCAGCCTGAAATTGCCCGGTCGGAACAGCCAGGCATAACCACCAATCTGGCTGTAAAGCTTGCCTTGGCCAGTCTCGTCAATGCACAGCGCAGTTTCCTCATCCACGCCAAGCCCCAGCAAAGGCGCCGCCGCGTCACGCTCGGCCAGATGCGCCAGCATGGTCATCAGCCGCGCTTGGCGCTGGCGCTCATTGAAATGGGTATCGGTCAGGACGCCGCTGGAGTACAACGGCTCAAGACGCAAAAAGTCGCTCACCAAAGTAATGCCCGAAGTGCGCGAATCAGCCAGCGCTTCCTGCGAGGTCAAACTGCCATCATCCAGTGCGCCATAAACATGCCGCCCCTGCACCGCCAACCCAGCGCTGGTGCCGCCCAGCGGCTTGCCCGCCGCCACATGGCGGTTGATGGCCGCCTGCACCGGCGTGCCTTGCCAGAAGCGCAGATAGCGCGCCTGATCGCCGCCGCCAATAAAGATGCCATCGGCGCTTTCAATCACGGCCAACACTTCCGGGTCAAATGCGGCTTCACGACGATGAAACACCAGTGTGCGCACCGAAGTCACGCCGCCGATCCGCCGGTACATCTCGCGCTGATTCTGATCCTGCATCGAGGCGCGCAACACCACGATATGCCCGTGACCTGCGCGCCCGAAAAACCAGCCAAAGGCCTCTTGCGGCCACTCACCGCCGCCCACCAGCATCAACCCCGGCTGCACCCTGCCCGGCGTTGCCGCAGCCACATCGCCGATTTGGTAATAGTCATAGGCCGCGCGGCGGCTGCCGGAAACACTGGCACAACCTGCCAGTAGCACACATAGCAGCATCAGACTGCGGCTAAAGACTTTCCTCATCCTTCTGTCCCAATACCTGCCAAGCCGGTTTGTTTTAACACGAAACCCCAAGCATTCCGAGGCGCCCATTCATGCGGCCATGCAGCAACACCGGCGGCAAAACTTCTGTTATCACTGCCACCGTGGACGCGGGCATGCGGCCGTCCCGGCGCTTGCCTGCCCCGTCCCGGCCTGCACCATTTACGGGAGATTTCCATGCGCAAGACATCGCTTGGCCATGCCATTTTTTCTGCGTTGACGCTCACCCCTGTGCTGGCATGCGCACAGACCAGCGCTGCCGAAGGCGCAGCCTCACAACATCTGGACAAAGTCACCGTCACTGGCTCGCGCATCCCGCGCACGCAAGTGGAAGACCCGGCGGCCATTACCTCGATTTCCGCCGAGCAAATCCAGACCAGTGGCTTTACCTCGGTGCCGGAGCTGCTGCGCTCGCTGACGCAAAACGGTGGCGAAACCCAGGGGCAGCAGTCCTCGATGGGCGCAGCCACCACGCCGGGCGCGCAACAGGTCAGCCTGCGCGGCCTGGGCGCCAATCACACGCTGATATTGATCAACGGCCGCCGCATGGCCGACTTCCCGCTGCCGCTGCAAGGGCGCAGCAATTTCACCGATGTCGGCAATATTCCGCTGGGCATGATTGAGCGCGTGGAAGTGCTGACCGGCAGCGCATCGGCCATTTATGGCTCGGATGCGATGGCCGGGGTCATCAACTTCATCCTGAAAAAATCCGCCGATGGCACCCGCATCGACTACCGCTATGGCAATACCAGCCGTGGTGGTGGCCAGTCGCAGCGACTGACCCTGACTGGCGACGTTGAGCGTGATGCCTTCAGTGCCGTGTTCGGGCTGGAAGTGCAAAACAAAAAACCCCTCTGGGCGACCCGGCGCGGGGTACAAAACTCCACTCTGAATGCGCCCGATGCCGATAGCCGCCTGCCACGGCTGATTGCCGAAATCTACGACGATGACGCCGGCGAGAACATCGCGCCGGGCGATGCCTGCGCGGCCATGGGGCATCTCAACGAAGGCACCACGACGCTGGCCAATGGAGATTATGGCGCCTACTGCGGCAGCGAGCGCGCCATCGCCTACAACACCATCGAGCAGCAGCGCAAAGGCATCAATGCCTATGCCGCGATGCGCTATCAATTCTCGGAGAACTTGGATTGGTTTGCCGACCTGCAATGGGGGCGACACAAAGTGGCGCTGCTCAATACCCCGACCCGCTGGGCCTTCCAAGACCCGGCCTCCACCCGCAATTACGCCAATGTGTTTTACAACGCCCATAGCGGACGTTATGAAGCCTGGTGGCGGCAATTTGCACCGGAAGAAATGGGCGGCATCCGTCGCGCCATGAACCGCAATACACAGAAAACCCTTGCCGTTGCCACCGGGCTTGAGGGCACCTGGAGCGAGGACTGGCAATGGCAGGCGGCGCTCAACCACGCGCAATACAAGGCCGATGTACGCTTTGCGCGCATCCATGCCGAGGCCGCCAATCGCCTGTTCTTGGGCGAGCGCCAAGGCTATGACAGCGACGGTTACGCCATCTACAACACCGACCCCGAACGCCTGTTCCACCCACTCAGTGTGGCCGAATACGACGCGATTGCCGCCACCTCGACCTTCCGCCCGAAGGCGCAAACCGATACGCTCTCGCTCACCTTCAACAACCCCGCGCTGTTCTCGATGCCCGCCGGGGATGCCGGTTTTGCCGGTGTGGTCGAATATGGCCGCCAGTCCTATGCCATCCATCCCGACCCGCTGGCACTGACCGCCGGCTATTACGGTGCCCGCTATGGCGATGGCAGCGGCAAGCGCAACCACTGGAGTGTGGCAGGCGAAACCCGCATCCCGCTGCTTACCAGGCTCGATGCCAGTCTGGCCGGTCGCTATGACCGCTACCGCTATGCCGGCAATCAGCCCGACAAGTTCACCTACCATCTGGGGCTGGAATGGCGGCCACTGGACAGCCTGCTGCTGCGCAGCTCCTACGGCACCGGCTTCCGTGCCCCCGACCTACACTACCTGTTTGCCGGCGAGGACTATTTCCGCACCCGCGCCACCGACCATTACCGCTGCCGCCTGGCCAACCCGGATGCACCGATTGCCAGCTGCCGCAGCAGCCTGCGCCGTGCCCGGGTGACCCATATCCGCACCGGCAACCCGGCGCTGGATGTGGAAACCAGCACCTCGCTCACTGCCGGTATCGTCTGGTCGCCCACGGCGGATTTCGATCTCTCGCTGGATTATTACCGCATCCGTATCCGCAATCAGGTGCAGGATTTCAGCATCGATGCCCTGCTACGCGAAGAAGCCAACTGCCGTCTGGGCACCACCCCCACCGGCAGCCCGGTGGATGCCGCCTCCCCCAGCTGTGTGGATGCCATCGCCCGGGTGATGCGTGATGGCACCACGCTCACCGGCGTGCGCTTCAACCCCATCAATATCTCGCGGGAAGAAACTTCCGGCCTCGACCTTGCCAGCCACTATCGCCTGCGCACCAAAAATGCCGGGGATTTCCGCTTCCGCGCCAGCTACAGCTGGGTGTACAAGCACACTAGCCAGCAATATCCGGGCGACCCGGTGGAAGACCAGCTGGCCGTGGATAGCGGCTGGTACATCCCGCGCAGCAAGGCCAATATCGGTCTTGCCTGGGAAAAAGGGCCAATGGGACTGAGCCTGTACGGGCATCGGCTGGGACGGATTTCCAATTACGACAACAATGCCTGGACGCCCGCCAGCTGGCGCCTGAATGCCGGTGCGCATTACGACATCAGCCCGCAGCTTGGCCTCGCCCTGTCGGTCAACAACCTGCAGGACAAGATGCCGCCGCGCGACCCCACCTACAGCTCATACCCCTATTACGATATTTCCTGGTATGACTCGGTGGGACGCAGCTACTGGCTGCAACTGAGCTGGAAAATCGGCAAGCCATGATTGCCTGCTGCTCTTGCCACAGCAACAACGACGACGCCCGGCAGGATTTGCCGGGCGTTTGCGTATCGCTACCGGGACAACTCATTGCTTGCCACCCTTACTGGCCACACGCCTCTGCGCAGGCTGCGCGGCACTGCGGGAAGCCGCCGCACCTTGTGCCGCAGCCGCGCCACCGACACTCATGCGGTCGATATTGCGCTCCACCGTGGCAAGACCGATGCCACGCACATTGGCCAATTCTTCCACGCTCTTGAACGGGCCGTTTTGTTCCCGGTAATCAACGATGGCCTGCGCCTTGGCAGGCCCCACATTCACCAGCACGCGGCTGAGCGTTTGCGCATCGGCGGTATTGATATTCACCACTTCATTGGCAAAGGCATTGGCAGCGAAGAGGCACAGCGACAGCAGCAGCGCCTTGACGGAGAAAAACACGGTTTTCATGAGCAGCTCCTTTATCTGCAACCCGGCCATTCCGGGCAATTTCAGTGTGCAGATTTGCTGCGCCCGGCTGCATCATCCGGCACCCTCTGTAGCTGACAGCCAGAGCGCATGGCGGCTGTCAGACTTTGCCTGCCACAACGACAGACAGGCGACACTCAAGCCTGTAAAAGTTCCCAGCCAAAGCGGCCAATCATGATGCACAACAGCAGCATGAAGCCACGCCGCAGCCAGCGGCTACCACCGCGCAACGCAAGCCGTGCGCCCAGCAAGCCACCACACAGATTGGCCGCGGCAAGCGGTATCGCCCATGCCCAGACCACATGCCCCCCGGGCACGAAATACACCAGCGCGGCGAGGTTGGTGGTGAGGTTGATGATCTTGGATGAGGCGGTGGCGGTCAGAAAGTCAAAGGCATAGAAGCGCACAAAAACAAAGGCCAGCAAACTGCCGGTGCCAGGACCGAAAATGCCGTCGTAAAAGCCGATACCCGCACCCAGCAGCAGCCCCAACCCGTATTCGCGGCGGTTGAGTTGCCGCTCGCGCACCACCTGCCCCAGGTCTTTTTTCAGAAAGGTGTAAAGCGCCATCACCACCAGCAGCACAAAGATGGCCGGTTTCATCCAGGCGGTGGGGATATGCGCCACCAGCCTTGCCCCCAGCCAGGAAAACACGAAGGCCAGCGCCGCGGCAGGCAGCAGCATCGTCCACGGCACACGCAGCCGGCGCAGGTATTGGCCGGTCGCCACCAGGGTGCCATTGAACGAGGCAAACTTGTTGATCCCCATGATCTGCGCCACGCGGGTATCGGCAGGCAGGGTATTGATAAGACCGGGCAATTGCAGCAGGCCGCCACCGCCCACCGCCGCATCCATCAGGCCTGCGGCAAAACCGATGGCAAGCAGCCACAGCCACTGTACATCCAACATCATGGCAACAAGCTCCAAAGCAAAAACCCGCCAGTTCAGGCTGGCGGGCTTGCGGTATCAGACATTGAAGCGGAAGTGCAGCACATCGCCTTCCTGTACGCGGTATTCCTTGCCTTCCAGACGCAGGCGGCCGGCCTCTTTGGCTCCGGCTTCGCCCTTGTATTGGATGAAGTCATCAAAGGCGATGGTTTCGGCGCGGATGAAGCCTTTCTCGAAGTCGGTATGAATCACCGCAGCGGCCTGCGGCGCGGTGGCGCCTTTTTTCACCGTCCAGGCGCGCACTTCCTTGACCCCGGCGGTGAAATAGGTCTGCAGGCCGAGCAGGGTATAGGCGGCGCGAATCACGCGATTGAGGCCAGGTTCTTCAAGGCCGAGGTCGGCAAGGAAGGTGTCGCGGTCGGCATCATCCAGTTGTGAGAGTTCTTCTTCGATGGCGGCTGACACCGGCACCACCTGCGAGCCTTCGGCCTCGGCATGGCGGCGCACCGCATCCAGATGCGGATTGTTCTCGAAGCCGTCTTCCAGCACATTGGCCACATACATCACCGGCTTGATGGTGAGCAGGAACAGGTCGCGGATAACCGCCTGCTCGTCCTCGTCCAGCCCCAGTGCGCGCACCGGCCGCCCCGCGTCCAGGCCTTCACGCACGCGGCTCAGCACTTCCACGCGCCGCTTGGCGTCCTTGTCGCCACTTTTGGCATTGCGCTCGGCGCGTTGCAGGGCTTTTTCCACCGATTCCAGGTCAGCCAGCGCCAGCTCGGTGTCGATGGTTTCGATATCGGCCAACGGGTCAACCTTGTTGCTGACGTGGATCACGTCCGGGTGCTCGAAGCAGCGCACCACATGGGCGATGGCATCGACTTCGCGGATATTGGCCAAGAACTTGTTGCCCAGCCCCTCACCCTTGGCCGCACCGGCGACCAGTCCGGCGATATCGACAAACTCGACGGCGGTGGGAATGGTGCGCTCGGGCTTGACGATTTCAGCCAGCGCATCCAGACGCGGGTCGGGCACCGGCACCACACCGACATTCGGCTCGATGGTGCAGAACGGAAAATTGGCCGCAGCGATACCGGCGCGGGTCAGGGCGTTGAACAGGGTGGACTTGCCGACGTTCGGCAAGCCGACGATGCCGCATTGAATGGCCATGAAAAATCCTCAGAAAAATCGCCGCGCAAAGCCTTCAGGCCTTGCCGCGGCAGGAATTGGAAGTATGCAGGCGCTTCATCGCCTCGTTGAAATTGCCAGCCAGCGCCAGCGGCAGCACGTCGATGGCCGCATCAATAGCGCGCTGGGTCAATACCTCGTCCTCGCCGCTGGCACGCCCCAGCACCCAGCCGACCACACGCTCTTTGTGGCCGGGGTGACCGATGCCCACGCGCAGGCGGTGGAAGGCGCCATGGCCGAGCACGCGCATGATGTCGCGCAGGCCATTCTGGCCGCCGTGACCGCCATCGAACTTCAGGCGGATATCGCCGGGCGGCAAATCAAGCTCGTCATGCGCCACCAGCATCTGCTGCGACGCGATTTTCCAGAACTGCAACGCCGCCAGCACCGATTTTCCGGACAGGTTCATGAAGGTGGCGGGCTTGAGCAACCATACCTCCTGCCCGGCGATACTGGCTCGCGCCACACTGCCAAACAGCTTGCCTTCGGCGCGCCAAGCCGCACCGGCATTTTCTGCCAGGGCATCCACAAAACGAAAACCCGCGTTGTGGCGGGTTCCGGCGTGTTCGGCTCCGGGGTTGCCAAGGCCGACGATCAAACGCAATTCACTCATAAAGCAAAGGCGGTGCAGATTTCGCTGCACCGCCCCGGGCGATTATTCGCCTTCACCTTCGCCCTCGGCAGCCGGGGCTTCATCTTCCACATGACCCTTGCCATAGCGCGCCACGGCGACCGCCGGGTTGAACTCGTCGCTGATGGCATGTGCCAGACGCACGCCTTCGGGCAGCTTGACATCGGACAGGTGCACGGTGTCACCGGCCTTGATGCTGCCCAGATCCACTTCGATGAACTCCGGCAGATGGCGCGGCAGCATCACCACTTCCACATCGTTGAGTTCGCTGGTGACGGTCACTTCAGCGGACTTGCCAGCCGGCGAATTTTCGATGTTGGTGAAGTGCAGCGGCACGCGCACGGTGATTTCCACGCCCTGCGGGATGCGCTGGAAATCCAGGTGCATGATGATTTGCTTGTACGGATGGCGCTGCATATCACGCAGCAGCACGCGCTCGACCTTGCCGTCGATATCCAGGCTGATCAGCGAGGAATAAAACCAGTCATGCTGCTGAGCCAGCCACACCGGCTCCTGGTTCAGGGTGATGCTCTGCGGCGCTTCGCCGCCACCGTAGATGACCGCAGGCAGCTGACCGGCACGACGCAGGCGGCGGCTCGCACCTTTCCCCTCGTCCTTACGGGCAAATGCCACAAGTTTGTGTTGGTTGGACATATTGTCTCTCACTTAAAGTTCATTGAAAGCCGCATCACTGCGGCAGGGCGACTCCCCCGCGACCAGAGGAGCCGATTTGCGCAGCTTGCACTGCGCGAATGCTTTGAATCAATCCACGTACAGGGAGCTGACCGATTCGCCGAAGGCAATCCGGCGGATGGTTTCGGCCAGCATCTCGGCCACGGAAATCTGGCGAATTTTGTCACAAGTCCGCGCCGCATCGGAGAGCGGAATGGTATCGGTCACCACCAGCTCGTCCAATGCCGAGCGGGTGATATTGTCGATGGCAGGCCCCGACAACACCGGGTGGGTGATGTAGGCAGCCACCTTGGCCGCGCCGTTTTCCTTGAGCGCGGCAGCGGCGGCGCACAGCGTACCGGCGGTATCGACGATGTCATCGACCAGTACGCAATTCTTGCCGGCCACATCGCCGATGATGTTCATCACCGTGGCGACATTGGCACGCGGGCGGCGCTTGTCGATGATGGCCAAATCGGCATCGTCCAGGCGCTTGGCGATGGCACGAGCACGCACCACACCGCCGACGTCGGGCGAGACCACCACCATGTTCTCGGTGCCGTACACGCGCCAGATGTCGGCCAGCAGCAGCGGCGAGGCATAGACATTGTCTACCGGCACATCGAAAAAGCCCTGGATCTGGTCGGCATGCAAGTCCAGCGTCAGCAGCCGGTCGGTCTTGACCGCGCTGAACATGCTGGCAGCGACCTTGGCGGTAATTGGCACGCGCGCCGAGCGCGGGCGACGATCCTGACGGGCATAGCCGAAATACGGCACCACCGCAGTGACCTTGCTGGCCGAGGCGCGCTTGAGCGCATCAATCAGCACCAGCAACTCGAACAGGTTTTCCGCCGAAGGCGCACAGGTCGGCTGGATAACGAAAACGTCCTTGCCACGCACGTTTTCTTCGATTTCCACCTGGACTTCGCCATCGGAGAAACGCCCGACCAGCGCCTTGCCCATGCGGATACCCAGCTCGTCACAAACGGCCTTGGCCAGCGGGCGATTGGCGTTACCGGAGAAAACCAGCAAATTGCTACCGTCCATCGTCAATCCTGAAGCAAACCCTGAAAAGAAAAACGGACGAATGAGAAAGCGGGCGGCCGTGCGCTGTGCAATTCATCATTCGTCCTGTTGTATATGGCAGGGGCGGAAGGATTCGAACCTACGCATGCCAGGATCAAAACCTGGTGCCTTAACCACTTGGCGACGCCCCTAAATTTGCGTTGTGCTCTCCAGTGCATCCAGTAGTGGTGAGCGCGCTGCACCTGCCACCACTTGCGTTTGCAACGACAAGGGTAACCGGGCTTGCGCGGCTCGGGCTTCATCCAGCGTGGAAAACTCGACGAAGCAACCACTGCCGCTGCCGGTGAGTCTGGCTTTGCCAATGCTTGCCAATGCCTCCAGCGCTGCTGCGACTGCCGCTTCACGCTTTCTGAGCACCGGCTCGAACGCATTGCCGACCCGTTCCCCGGAGAGGAAGTTGCGTATTGTGGCCGGCTTTGCGTTGCGAGTCAATTCTTTTGATTGAAAAAGTTCAGCCGTCGGCACATGCACCCCCGGAAAGGCCAGTACATAGGCCGCCTCCGGCAGCTCAACCGGAGTGATGCACTCGCCCACGCCTTCTGCCCAGGCATTGTGCCCATACACAAATACCGGCACATCTGCTCCCAGTTGCAAGCCCAGCTGGGCAAGTCGTGCCACCGGCAGGTTCAGCTGCCACAGCCGGTTCAATACCCGCAGCACGGTGGCCGCATCCGAGGAGCCACCTCCAAAGCCGCCACCGGCCGGGATGCGCTTTTCGATGGCGATATCCGCCCCCATCGGGCAGCCGGTTTCGGCCTGCAACAAGCGCGCGGCACGCACCGCCAAGTCATCAGCCTCGGCCACTCCGGCAACAGAATCGCCCACACGGCAGATGCGGCCATCCGCGCGCAGCCGAAGACACACGCAATCGCCCCAATCCAGTATGCGGAACACGGTTTGCAGGGTGTGATAGCCATCCTCCCGGCGGCCAGTGATTTCCAGCATCAGATTGAGTTTGGCCGGAGCGGGCCAAGTGCTCCAACCATCGCTTGCGGCAAAGTCGCGGGTATTCATTGCGCCGCACTCCACTTGTCCACCACCAGCCGCACGCGGTTTTCACCCTGGATTGCATGGATGCGCGAAGGCCACTGCGCGCCGGGACTGAACTCGATATTCCAGCCGTTTTGCATCAATCCAAGCAATCTGCCATCGGCAGCAAAGCGGTATTGCGAAACAGCCATATCCGGCGCGGGACGCCCCCGCAGCCAATACGGCATGGCGCGCAGCGGAATATCCCAGCCGGTTGCTGCATGCAAAAGCGCAGCCGCATCCGTGCCATGACGCGCGCCTTCAGGCAGGCCGCGAATGACAGCCTCGCCGCCGCCGACCGACAGCTGCCAGCTCTGCCGAGTCAGAGGCGCAGACAACAGCACCTGATAGTGCTGCGCATCCTGCTGCTGCCATTCGATGCGGGCATTGCCACTGTGCGCACCACTAACAATCGCCACCCGACCGATCATGTGCCAATGCGTATCCATCCCGGCAGGCAACGCCGTAATCCAGCGCCTGCACGCCTCGCTCTGTGCTTGCGCATCGGCGTCGCAGGTATGGGCAGGCGCTTGCGGCTGCGGCTGTTGGCTGCTACAGGCTGCAAGCAGCAGCCCCGGAATCATGACAAGACAGGCAGGCTTCACAGCTTGGCTCCGGTGGTTTGCAGGGCGCGCTGCAAGGCGCGATGTTCGGGGTTCAGTTTGCGTGCCTGGTCAAAATACTGCCGGGCTTCATCGCGCCGCCCCATCACCCACAATACTTCGGCGATATGCGCGGCGACCTCGGCATCACGATGCAGTGAAAACGCACGCTTTAGCTGCGCCAATGCTTCCCGGTGCCTGCCAAGCCGGTACAGCACCCAGCCATGGCTATCAAGGATGGCGCCATTGTCCGGCTCGGCCACGCGCGCGCGGTCAATCAGCGCCAGCGCTTCCTTGTAGCGGGTGGTACGGTCGGCCAGCGTATAGCCCAGCGCATTGAGGGCGGCGACATTGTCCGGGGCGATCAGCAGAATCTTGCGCAGGCTGGCTTCGGCACGCTCGATATCGTCAAACCGCTCCCAAGCCAGCGCCTGCGAATAAAGAATGGCGATGTCATCGGGCAGCGCCATCAGGCCGCGGGCATAGGCATCCAGCTCGCCCTCGCGGTCACCATCTTGCTGGCGCAGCTCTGCCTCGGCCAAAAAACCGTCCCGGCGCGGGTCATCCTCGCCGGCACTCTTCTGCGCCTCGTCCGGCGCGCTGTTTTGCAATGCGCGCAATTGCGCATAGCCCTCGTCCTTGCGCCCCAGCGCATGCAGCACCACCGCGCGGCGCAGCTGCAGCACATGCGTCCATTCCGCCGCCTGGATGCTGTCATACCAAGCAAGCGCGGCCGGGTATTGCTTGAGCATTTCCGCCATCTGCCCCAGAAGCAACCGGTAACGCGGCTCGGCATCGGCCGGGGGCGGCTGCATCTGCCGATACAACGCCTCAAGCCCTTGCAAATTGCCGGCGCGCTCCAGAAGCCCGGCACGCATCGCCTGAATTTGCAGGTTTTGCGGCCCTTCGGCCAGCACCTGTTCGGCATCGGCAAACTCGCCCATGCGTTGATACTCATCGGCCAGTGCGATGCGCAGCAACGGCTGACCATCCACCCGACTGCGCGCCTGGGCCAGCTTGTCACTGGCAGCGGCCTTGTCCCCCAGCGCTGATGCCAGCGATGCCTGTAGCAGCCAGATGCGCGGATCATCCGGGAAGCTGACTGCCGCCGCATCCAGCATCTGCCCGCTCAGCTGCATCTGCCCCGACAGCTGCGCCCAGCGCGCCAATGCCAGCAGCGCCGGCAAATCATCCAAGGGCAGCCGACCGCGCTGATGAAGGCGCTTCATCAGCCAGGCAGCATCGGCATTGTCCGTGCCCGCCGATGACAGCACCATCAAGGCATTGCGCCAGCGCTCGGGCGCCGGGTCTGCCAGCAGCTTTTCCATTGCCGCCCGTGCCGAACCTCGCCGCCCCTGACGCAAGGCCAGCAGCGCCTCGGCTGTATGCATGTCCAGCGATGGCGCTGCATGGCGCTGCCAGAGGGCAAGGGCAGCGGCGGCCAGCGGCGTATCGCCTGCCAAAAGGGCAATTCGGGTGGCGCGTGCGGCAAGTTCGGCATCAGCGCTGCTGCGCGCCGCCTGCAAATAATGGCCAGCGGCCTCGTCAAGCTTGCCCGCCTGCAACGCAAATTCGCCGGCCATGACTGGCGCCAGCGCGATTTCAATGTCGGCTTTTTTTTCGCCAGATGCAGCCGCCAGCGGCAGGGGCGCCAGCGCCAGGCACAGGGGCAGCCACAGGGAGAAAATACGATGAGCTTCGTTCGACATGTGCAGCAGCGTAAAATGCGCGTTGGTTCCAGATTGCTGCCAGCTTAAACGCAAGCCGCTGAATATGCCGAGCGCCCCTACTTTCCACGCACTGGGTGTCAATCATCAAACCGCACCGGTTGCTCTGCGCGAGCGTCTGGCGTTTGATGCTGCCGCCCTGCCGGAAGCATTGGCCGCGCTCAAGGCCATGCCGGGCGTGCATGAGGCGGCGATTCTTTCCACCTGCAACCGCACCGAGCTGTACGCGCTTGCCGATGGCGAGGGCACGGTCTTGCAGGAATGGCTGGCGCATCGCCCCGGCGAGCGCCTGCCGCTGGATGCGTATGTGTACCGGCACCAGGATGTGGCCGCCGTGCGTCACCTGTTCCGCGTCGCCGCCGGCCTGGACTCACTGGTATTGGGCGAGCCGCAGATTCTGGGGCAGGTCAAGGATGCCTGGACACAGGCGCGCGATGCCGGCAGCCTCGGCAGCCAACTGGATCGACTGTTCCAGCAGGCCTTCGGCACCGCCAAGCATGCCCGCACCCATACCCGTATCGGCCAGCATCCGGTATCGGTGGCCTCCACTGCCGTGCGTCTGGCGCAGAACACCTTTGCCCGGCTGGAAGATTCGCATGTGCTGCTGATTGGCGCTGGCGAAACCATCGAGCTCACCGCCAAACACCTCTCCGAAGGCCGGGTCAAGCGGCTGATGGTCGCCAACCGTACCCTGGCGCATGCCCAGGATGTCGCCAGCCGTCATGGCGGCTTTGCCCTGCCGCTGTCCGAGCTTGACCGCCATCTGGCCGAAGCCGACATCGTGTTTTCCGCCACCGCCGCGCGCGATCCGATACTGCTGAAATATCAGGTGGAGGCCGCACTCAAGAAGCGCAAACACCGGCCGATGCTGCTGATGGATTTGGCCGTGCCGCGCGATATCGCACCGGATATTGCCGAGCTGGCCGATGTATTCCTGTACACCGTGGACGATCTGGAGCGCGCGGTGGAAGAAAACCGCCGCAGCCGCCGCGAAGCCGCCTCCGAGGCCGAAACCATCGCCGCACTGCATGCAGAGCGCTTCATGGAGCGCATCCAGCTGCTGCGCCACGATGCGCCGGTACGCCGCCTGCGCGCCCATGGTCAACTGGCGCGCGATGAAGCCATGCGCAAGGCACAGCGGCTGCTGGCCAGCGGCGCCGACCCGCAGGCCGCGCTGGACTTGCTGGCACATACCCTGACCAACCGCCTGCTGCACGCGCCCACCATCGCCCTGCGCGATGCCGCTGCCAATGGCGATGGCGAACTGGCGCGCGCCATTGACCGCCTGTTCCCGCCCCTGCCCGATGCCGACGACCATGCAACCGACGCTACGCCGCAAACTTGAAGTCCTTGTTGAGCGCCGCGACGAGCTGGAACGCCTGCTGGGCGAGCCATCGGTGATCGGCAATCAAAACGAATTCCGCCGCCTCTCGCGCGAGTTTGCCCGGCTTGAGCCGCTTGCCCGGGCACTGGCCGATGAAGCGCGCGCACGCGCTGACCTTGCCGCCGCCGAAGAAATGCGCGCCGACCCGGAGCTGGCGGAGTTGGCCGCGGATGAAATCGAAAGCGCCCGCAACCGTTTGGACACGCTGGAAACCCAATTGCTGGCGCATCTTTTGCCGCGCGATGCCCGCGATGACGGCAGCCTGTACCTGGAAGTACGCGCCGGCACCGGCGGTGACGAGGCGGCGATTTTTGCCGGCGACCTGTTCCGCATGTATTCGCGCTATGCCGAACGCATGGGCTGGCGGGTCGAAGTGGAATCGGCCAATCCCGGCGAGCATGGCGGCTTCAAGGAAATCGTCGCCCGCGTCGAGGGCGAAGGCGCCTATGCGCGGCTGAAATACGAATCCGGCACGCACCGGGTGCAGCGCGTGCCGGCCACCGAATCGCAGGGCCGCATCCATACCTCGGCAGCGACGGTCGCCATCATCGCCGAGGAAGCGGGCGATATCGACATCCAGATCAACCCGGCTGACCTGAAAATCGACACGTTCCGCTCCAGCGGCGCCGGTGGACAGCACGTCAACAAGACCGAATCGGCCATCCGCATCACCCACGTCCCCACCGGCGTGGTGGTGGAGTCGCAAACCGAGCGCAGCCAGCATGCCAACCGCGACAAGGCGATGAAGCGCCTGGCCGCGATGCTGGCCGAAGCCGAGGCCGAGCGCCGCCAGGCCGCCCAGGCCGCCGAGCGCAAGCTGCAAGTGGGCAGTGGCGACCGTAGCCAGCGCATCCGCACCTACAACTATCCGCAGGGACGCATCACCGACCACCGCGTCGAAGGCCTGACCCTGTATGACCTTCCGAACATCATCGAAGGCCAGCTTGATGCGCTGATTGAGCGGCTGATGCACGAGGCACAGGCCGATGCACTGGCGCAGCTGATGGCCGAATCTTGACCCACCGCCCACTGTGTTTTGCCAAAATCAGGCAAGAGCCCCCATTCCCCCGCACAGGCCATGCCCTGACAGGACTGCCATGAAAACCCAAGTACGCCAGGCCGAACTTGAAGATGTCGATGCACTGGTTCCGCTGTTTGATGCCTACCGCCAGTTCTATGACCAACCCAGCGACCTGCCCCGCGCCCGCAACTGGCTGCGCGCCCGTATTGGCAATAATGAGTCGGTGGTGCTGATGGCCGAACAGGGCGATACTGCCTTGGGCTTTGCCCAGCTCTATCCGATGTATTCCTCGGTACAGACGGCTCGCATCTGGGTGCTGAACGATATCTATGTGCCGCCGGAGCAGCGCCGCAATGGCATCGCCAAGGCGCTACTGAAGGCCGCTGTCGATTACGCCCGCGCCGATGGCGCCAGCCATTTGCAACTGGAAACCGGACGCCGCAACGAAGCGGCGCGCGCGCTGTATCGCGCCTCCGGCTGGCAGGAAGACGATACCCAGTGGTATTCGGTCAAGCTATGAAGCCCGGCACCGTGGCTTTGAACACTGGCGCATCAAGAGCACCATGACCCGCATCAATATTGTGCCGCCCACCGAGCTGTGCGATCAGCACCTCCTGGCCGAGCACCGCGAGCTGACCCGCATCCCCAATCTGGTGGCGCGCGGCAAGTTCAATCTTGCCGGGCAGCCTGCCGAATACAAGCTGGGCGAAGGCCATGTGCGGTTTTTCTTCGACAAACTCGCCTTCTTGCAGCGCCGCTATCAGGCGCTGCATCAGGAATGCCTGCGCCGCGGCTTCAAGGTCAGCAATATCTGGCCGGCCGATTTGCCCGATAACCCGGCACTTTGGCGCGACTATCAACCCACGCCCGAGGCACTGGCCATCAACCGTGAACGCATTGCCCTGCGCATGCCCGCCAAGCCGCGCTTTACTGCGCCGCGTGCGGATGGTTGAGCGACAGCGAGCGGTACACACTGCCGACACTGCGCTGCAACAGCTCGCGTAGCGGCAGGCGCAACTCATCGAGCTGAGCCATCACTGCCCGACCTAGTGCATCTTGCTGGCAGGGCAAGTCCACCTCGTGAATCGGGATGCGCAAACGCCCGGCGCTGTACAGCTCGGCCATGCGGACATTGTCCAGATCGCGCGCCAACAGCCAGCCGCCGCTCTCGGCACGCACCACGATGTTGGCCTCAGCCAGCTGGCACAACATTTCCTGCACCAGGGTATCGGTCAGCATCGGCTCGCGCTGCCGCAATTCATCGCTATGCAGGCCAAGCCCCTGTTGGCGCGCCTCATGCAGTCGCCCCAACAGGCGCAACATGCCATAGATTTCGTAGCCTTCGGGCAGGCGCAGGCGCTGCGGTTGATAGCGGAATGCCGACAGGCTGGAGGCAAACGAGGCGCCCAGCAATACCGCCACCCAGCTGAAATAAGTCCACATCAGCAGCACCGGCAGCAAGGCCACCGAGCCATAGATGCGCTCGTAGGTATTGAAGTTGCCCAAAAACACGCCCAGCCCCCACTTCACCAGCTCAAAGCCGCTCACCCCCAGCAGCGCACCGGCCAGCGCATGGCTCCATTTCACCGTGCGGTGCGGCACTACCCGGTAAATCGCCGTAAATACGCCCAACTCGATCAAAACCGGCGTGGCTCTGAGCAGCCAATTCTCCAGCCACCGCCCCGGCTCGGAATCAAAAATCGCCAGCGCAAAGAACTGCGCTGACAGCGCCATGCTCGCCACCGCAAACACCGCACCCAGGGTCAGCACCGTCCAGTACACCAGAAAACGACTCAGCTGCGGCCGTGTGGTCGGCACCCGCCAGATCCGGTTGAAAATGGCTTCCACACTGGTCAGGGTAATCAGCAGCGATATCACCAGCACCACCGTGCCCAGCACGGTCAATGCATTGGCGTTCTCGGAAAACTGCAGCAGGTATTCCTCAAGCGCGCGCGCCGATGAGGGCACGAAGTTCATGAAGATGTAATCGCTCAATTTCTCCGCCCAGCGCCCTTCGGTGAACACCTTGAAGGCCGAGAGCGTGCTGAAAATCACCGTGACCAGCGGCACCAGCGCAAACAGGCTGATATAGGCCAGCGAGCCGGCCGCCTCAAACAGGCGGTCATCGACAAAACGCTGCCAGACAAAGCGGGCAAAACTCAGCAAGCGCCCCCGGTCGGTGGCATGCTCAAACAACCTGCGGGCATCATGCTGGATACGGTCGGTGAAAGAGAGTTGGCGCATTGCGCAAGACTACCCCATAGCAAGGTCTGAACAACGCCATCCTGACGCTACCAGCCCACACCACGTCCGGCACCAAGTCCCAACTTGGCTCACACGAATCAATTCACTTGCATGATTGATTTGTGGCAGCTCTCCAGCACCGCAAGGCGGCTCTGAATATCCAGAGGTTCCCATACACTGTGCATCCTGATTGACAACTGACAACCCCAACGATGGAAATTTTGGTGCTGTATTTCAGCCGCAACGGCTCGGTGGCCGCGCTGGCGCGGCAAATCGCCCGCGGCGTGGGCGAGGTGGACGGCATGTCGGCACGGCTGCGCACTGTCCCCCCGGTTGCCCCGCAAACCGAAACCGCGCTGCCACCGGTGCCCGAAAGTGGCGCACCCTATGTTTCGGTTGACGACCTGCGCGAATGCGCAGGACTGGCGCTGGGCAGCCCCACACGCTTTGGCAATATGGCCTCTGCCGTCAAGCATTTTCTCGACACCTTGGGCACGGAATGGGCCAATGGCACGCTGATTGGCAAGCCCGCGGGGGTGTTTACTTCTTCCGCCACCCAGCACGGCGGCCAGGAATCGACGCTGCTGTCGATGATGATTCCGCTGCTGCACCATGGCTGCGTGATTACCGGCATTCCCTTCAGCGAGGCCGCCCTGTCCTCTACCCGCAGCGGCGGCACGCCCTATGGCCCCAGCCATGTGGCAGGCAGTGATGCCGATGCCACCCTCAGTGCCGAAGAAGCCGAACTGGCGCGCGCCTTTGGTCGTCGCCTGGCAGGACTGGCCAGGAGGCTGGGCGCATGAAAAGCATGAGTGGCGCACACAAAACCGTGCTGGTTTCGCTCATCGGCATTGCCGCGCTGTACACGCTGGGCTTTCAGGGGCACTGGCTGATCGTCATGTTCAATGCCCTGCCGCCGCTGCTGTTTGCCATCGCCATCGCCCTGCGGGTGCGCACCGCCACCTTCTGGGCCAGCATCATGGCGCTGTTCTGGTTTTCCTACGGGGTGATGGAAGCCTGGGCATGGCAAGGCAGCGCCCGCCTGTATGCCCTGGGCATTACCGCACTTTCCATCGTGGTGATTGTGGCTGGTAGCTGGGCAGGACTCATCGCACGCTTTGGCAAAAAGCCGCAGGACTGAGCGCCTGTTCAAACAGTGGCAGCCGGGCGGCATGTCTGCGCCCGGCAGAAATCACTCCAGGGTTGGCAGGCTGATTTTGGCAGGTTTCTGTACCGCCGCAGGCAGCGGTTCTGCGGGCATGTCTTGGGCAGCCATCACCCGGTCGATGCGGCCATGCCAGGCCGCGCCCTCGGCAGACAACAAACGCACGCAATCGTCGGCATAGCTCTCCGGATTGCGCAAGCTGGGGTCAACATCTTCTACTGTTGCCCGGCCACGCAACGGGGTGCGCATGGGGCCAGGCTGCAGGCCGCAGATGCGCACCGTGGAGCCCGCCATTTCCGCCGCCCATTGCGCCACCAATGCCGCCCGCGCCTGCTGGCTGATGGCATACGGCCCCCAGAATGGCTTGCCGGCATGTTCGGCATCATCCACCACGAACAACACGGCGGCATCGTTGGAGGCTTTCAGCACCGGCATCAACGCAGCGGTCAGCCACATCGGTGCGGTGACATTGATATGCATGGCGCGCGCCACATGCGCCGGGTCGGTGTATTCCAGCGGCGTCAGCGCGCGGAACTCGGCAGCGCAGTGAATCAAGCCATCAAGGCGGCCAAAGGCATCCTGGATGCGTTCGGCCAGTTGCAGATGATCATCGGGCGTGGCGCCTTCCAAGTCCATCGGATACAGCAGCGGCTCGGGGCCGATGTCTTTCAGTACATCGTAAAGCCGGTTCAACATGCGCATATTGCGCCCGGACAGCACCACGGTGGCGCCGGCGCGTGCCATCGCCTTGGCTGCCGCCTGCCCCAGCCCGCCCGTGGCGCCGGTCAACAAGATGATGCGCCCGTCAAGGCGCGGCGCGGCGGCTGTACTCACGCCTTGCCAGCTTCGGCAACGATGCGCGCCAGCTCACCGGACTCGAACAGCTCCAGGGTGATGTCGCAGCCGCCAATCAGCTCGCCATTGATGAACAGCTGCGGAAAAGTCGGCCAATTGGAATAGCGCGGCAGGTTGGCGCGTATTTCCGGGTCTTCCAGCACATTGATGGTGCGCAACTCGGTAGCGCCGGCCGCTTTCAGCGCCTGCACGGTACGGCTGGAAAAGCCGCACATCGGGAACTGCGCCGTGCCTTTCATGAACAGCACGATCGGGTGGGATTCAACTTCGCTCTTGATACGGTCCATCACGGACATGGCAACTCCAGACACTGCCTCACGGGCAGAACACGTTGGGGGGAATTAGAATGACGCATTCTACCGCCAGCCGCGGCCTCCCCGCTGCGGCTTCTTTCACCCCCAAAGGAGCAAGCCATGGCCATCGAGCTGCCAGCCCTTCCGTATGACCGCACTGCACTGGAGCCGCATATCTCCGGTGAAACCATCGACTTCCACTACGGCAAACACCACAAAGCCTATGTGGACAACCTCAACAAGATGATTGAAGGCACCGAGTTTGCCGCGCTTTCGCTGGAAGAGATCATCCAAAAATCGCAAGGCGGCATGTTCAACAACGCCGCCCAGGTGTGGAACCACACCTTCTACTGGAACTGCCTGTCGCCCAATGGCGGCGGCGAGCCGACCGGCAAGCTGCTGGAAGCCATCAACGCTGCCTTTGGCGACTTTGCCAAGTTCAAGGAAGAATTCACCAAGACCGCGATTGGCACCTTCGGCTCCGGCTGGGCCTGGCTGGTGCAGCGTCCGGATGGCTCGCTGGCGCTGGTGAGCACCTCCAATGCCGCCACCCCGCTGACCGGCGACGACAAGCCGCTGCTGACCTGCGATGTCTGGGAACACGCCTATTACATCGACTACCGCAATGCCCGCCCGACCTATCTGGAGCACTTCTGGAACTTGGTCAACTGGGACTTCGTTGCCAAGAACATGAAGTAAGTGCGCAAGTTCCATGCTTGAGCAAAACACAAGGCCGGGTAGCTCCCGGCCTTGTTTGGTTTGGCTCGCGGCTATTCGCACTGTAAGCAAATCGTTAATATCATTGTGACGAGATTCTCACACTGCCGCGCATGGACTCTGACTCCAACGATATAGCTGACATTGCCAGTTTCCATATTGAACCGGCCATGGCTACGGCCAGCGCCAGCCCGGAATCAACGCAGATCATCCGTACGCTGGTGAATGAGGCACAGTGCTATCGCCTGCTGCTTGAGTCGGTGAATCTGGGCATCGTCATCCATGCCGCCGACGGGCAGCTGCTTTACATCAATCCCGCCGCTATCCAAATCCATCGGATGCCCGATGATGAGCATGATTGGCGGGCACCGCTGGATTCCAATGACTGACTGGTAGTGGATGGCAATGGCAAGCCGCTGTTGCTTGAGGATTTTCCTGCCACCCGCGCCCTGCGCGAAGGCCGCCCCCTGCATCAGCAAACGCTGGGCATTTTCCGCGTCCGCGACGGGCATTTCCGCTGGCTGGAAGTCACCGCCATCCCGCATTTCAATGAGGGCGAAGCCAAGCCTGCACAGGTGCTATCCATCCTGCGCGACATCACCGACGAGCGCCGTGACCGCAGCCTGTGGGAGCGCCTGCAGACGCTGGCCGATACCGGGGTCTGGGAATGGAACCGCAGCAATGGCCAGTTCTATTTCTCGCCCGGTACCTTGCGCCTATTGGCGCTGGAGGCTGCCCCCAAGTCGCTATCGGCATGCCTGCGCCTGTTTCCTGCCCATGAGACGCAGCGCATCGCCTGCACCATCGAGCAGGCACTGAACCGGCAGGAAAGCTTTGTGCTGGAGGTGCAGCGCTTCAATCTCGACGGCGAAGAACAATGGCTGCGGCTGCGGGGTGAGCCTGACCGCGTAGACCCGTTTGCCAGCCGCATCAGCGGCACCCTGGAAAATATCAGCCACGAAAAACGGGTGGAAAAGCGCCTGCGCCATCAGGTTCGCACCGACCCGCTGACTGGCCTGCTCAATCGTGATGCCATCATCGCCGAGCTGGAAGCCAGGCTCAATTCGGACACACCCGAGCTGGCACTGCTGTATATCGATCTGGATCGCTTCAAGCAGGTCAACGATACCTTTGGGCATGGATTCGGCGACCAACTACTGCAACAGTCTGCCAATCGCCTGTTGATTGCTGCGGCCGGACACGCCCGCTGCGCGCGCCTGGGCGGTGACGAATTCCTCCTACTGTGCCCGAACAGCGACCAAGCTCAGCTCGTCCATCTGACTGAACGGGTACTGGTGGAAATGGCCGCAGTCTTTCAGATTGAGGGGCAGTGCATCAATATCAGCGCCAGCATCGGCATCGCCCGGGCACCGCAGGACGGGCATGAGGCCATCGTGCTGATGCAGCATGCCGATACCGCGATGTATGAAAGCAAGCGCCGTGGCAGCAACCGTTGGCTGTACTACCACCCGGCATTCGAGCGGCTCAGGCGTCAGCAGCAACGCCTGCAAACGGACATGCCCATCCGTCGCGCCATCGACAATGGCGAAATATCTGCCGCAGCTATGCGCCAGCAGCAATCAGCTGCTTGGCCTGGAAGTACGTCTGCAATGGCAGCACCCGGAAAGTGGCGAAGTCTCACCCGGAGTGTTTCTTCCCCATGCTCAGCGCAGTGGTGAAATCATCCCGCTGGGCAATTGGGCACTGCGCCAGGTCTGCCTGCAAATCCGCCGCTGGCGCGATGCCGGTCTGACGCCGCCGCCTGTGGGCATTGATATTTGCTGCCATCAACTTGCCCACCACAAGTTGAGCCAGATTGTCGAGGAGGCGCTGGCTGAAGCCGGTATTCCCGGCCAAAGCCTGATATTCGAAATCGACGAGCAAGCCCTGCTCAAAGAAGACCCCACGGCCATCCCTCATATCGACCAACTAAGGGCCATGGGCATTGGCTTTGCCATTGACAATTTTGGTGCGCAGCATGCCGCGCTCAACTGCCTGCAAAAAATCCCCGCCTGCCAGCTGAAGTTTTCGCCACGCTGGTTGCAAAACGCCCTGCGCAACCCAGCCGATGCAGCGCTGTGCCGGGCCACCCTTGAGCTTGCCCGGACACTTGGATTGGACAGCGTCGCGCTGGGAGTAAATGAAGCGCAGCTACTGACCTGCGCGCAGCAACTGCCGTTTACCCAGCTCCAGGGACGGCAGCTGGCCACGCCATTGAATGCCCAAGCGCAGTGTGCCAGGTTGATTCTTGATGGCTTTGTCCACGATTTGAAACCTGCCCGCAAACAAAACCCCCGCATCACTGCGGGGGTTTTGCATATCGTCAGCACAGGGGGATGGATTAGAAATCCATGCCGCCCATGCCACCCATGCCGCCGGCGCCCGGCATGGCCGGTTCTTCCTTCTTCGGCATTTCGGCCACCATCGCTTCGGTGGTGATCATCAGGCCGGCAATGGAAGCGGCGTTCTGCAGTGCCGAACGAGTCACCTTGGTCGGGTCGAGAATACCGGCTTCGACCATGTCCACGAACTCGCCGGTAGCGGCGTTGTAGCCATAGTTGCCGCTGCCTTCCTTGACCTTGTTGATGATGACCGACGGCTCATCACCGGCATTGGTGACGATTTCGCGCAGCGGGGCTTCCATCGCACGCAGGGCGATTTCGATGCCGTGGGTCTGGTCTTCGTTGGCACCCTTGAGGCTCTTGATGGCTTCGCGGGCACGCACCAGCGCCACACCACCGCCGGGGACGATGCCTTCTTCCACCGCAGCGCGGGTGGCGTGCAGGGCGTCTTCCACGCGGGCTTTCTTTTCCTTCATTTCCACTTCGGTGGCGGCGCCGACCTTGATGACGGCCACGCCGCCGGCGAGCTTGGCAACGCGCTCTTGCAGCTTTTCACGGTCGTAGTCGGAAGTGGTTTCTTCGATCTGCGCCTTGATTTGCTTGATGCGTGCTTCGATTTCGCCGGTATCGCCAGCGCCATCGATGATGGTGGTGTTGTCCTTGCTGACCTGCACCTTCTTGGCGCGGCCGAGGTCCTGAATGGTGGCCTTTTCCAGCGACAGGCCGACTTCTTCGGAAATCACCGTACCGCCGGTCAGCTTGGCCATGTCTTCGAGCATCGCCTTGCGACGGTCACCAAAGCCCGGCGCCTTGACGGCACAGACCTTGACGATGCCGCGGATGGTGTTGACCACCAGCGTCGCCAGCGCCTCGCCTTCGACTTCTTCGGCGACGATCAACAGCGGCTTGCCCGCCTTGGCAACGCCTTCGAGCACCGGCAGGAGGTCGCGGACGTTGGAGATTTTCTTGTCGTACAGCAGGATGAACGGGTCATCCAGGTCGGCCTGCTGGCTCTGCGGGTTGTTGACGAAGTACGGCGAGAGGTAGCCGCGGTCGAACTGCATGCCTTCCACCACGTCCAGCTCGTTTTCCAGGCTGTTGCCTTCTTCAACGGTAATCACGCCTTCCTTGCCGACCTTCTTCATGGCATCGGCGATGATGTTGCCGATGGATTCGTCGGAGTTGGCGGAGATGGTGCCGACCTGGGCGATGGCCTTGTCATCGGCGGTGGGCTTGGAGAGCTTCTTCAGCTCTTCCACGGCAGCCTTCACGGCCTGGTCGATACCGCGCTTGAGATCCATCGGGTTCATGCCGGCAGCCACGGCCTTGGAGCCTTCGCGGATGAAGGCCTGTGCCAGCACGGTGGCGGTGGTGGTGCCGTCACCGGCATTGTCATTGGTCTTGGAAGCGACTTCCTTGACCATCTGTGCGCCCATGTTCTCGAACTTGTCGGCCAGCTCGATTTCCTTGGCGACGGACACGCCGTCCTTGGTGATGGTCGGAGCGCCGAAGCTCTTTTCCAGCACCACGTTGCGACCCTTCGGGCCGAGCGTTGCCTTCACGGCATTGGCAAGTACGTTGACACCGCGCACCATGCGCGAACGGGCGTCTTCACCGAA
Source organism: Lysobacteraceae bacterium NML03-0222 (assembly GCA_002798195.1). Lineage (GTDB taxonomy): Bacteria > Pseudomonadota > Gammaproteobacteria > Xanthomonadales > Xanthomonadaceae > Solilutibacter. The sequence goes on from NWQM01000004.1 coordinate 288,883, forward strand.
ACGAATGTCTTTGGCAGCCATTGTTCAATTTCCTTCAATAAATAGGGGGCAATCAGGCGAGGATGGCGAGGATGTCGTCTTCGCGCACAATCTTGTATTCAACACCGTCGGCCTTGTAGGCGCTGCCGGCGTACTGGCCGTAGATCACCTTGTCGCCGACCTTGACCTGCATCGGACGGGTCTGGCCATTGTCCAGCGCCTTGCCTTCACCCACGGCAATCACTTCGCCCTTGGTCGGCTTTTCCTTGGCATTGTCCGGAATCAGGATGCCACCGGCGGACATTTCCTCGGCTTCGATGGGCTTGACCACGATACGGTCATACAGCGGCTTGATATTCATGCTGAATCTCTCAACTGATTGATTTAATTGGAAAACCCGGCAATCTTGGCGCAACTTTACAAAGTTGCGTCCAGCCGGATGCCCTGAAAGATGGGGCAGGCACTGGCGCTTTCAAGGGGGTGGACGAAAAAATCTCTCCACACTCAATACACCTCGCGGCGGTAACGGCCCTCGGCTTGCAATTGGTCGTGCAAAGTTTTGCCCAAGGTTTGCAGGATGACCGCATCCACTGCCGGCGCCATGCGCTGCAAGCTGCCGCAGACATAAATCACCGCGCCCTGTGCGACCCATTCCCGCAAACGCGCACTGTGTTCGGCCAGAACGTGCTGCACATAGCGGCAGGCATTGCCATCCCGGGAAAACGCAGTATCCAGATGTTCAATAAGACCCTGCCGCTGCCAGTGCAGCAGCTCGGCTTCAAAATGAAAATCATGCGCCACCTGGCGCTCGCCAAACAGCAACCAGTTGCGCCCCATGCCGCGCGCTGCACGCGCCGCCAGATGTGCACGCAGGCCCGCGATGCCGGTGCCGCTGCCAATCAGAATCATCGGCGCATCGGGCAAGGTGTCGTGGAAGGCGGGATTGCTGCGCAGGCGCAGCCAGATTTCGCTGCCAAGTGGCGCATGGGCGGTCAGCCAACCGCTGCCAAGCCCGAGCTCGCCCTGGGCATCACGCATTTGCCGAACCAGAAGTTTGAGTGAGCCCTCGGCGGGAATCGAAGCGATGGAGTATTCGCGCACCGGCAGGGGGACGATTTGGGCGGCGATTTCGGCGGCTTTTTTCCCGGCAATGCTTTCAGCTGCGGGCAGGCGGGCATAGGCCAGCAGGTCTTGCAGGGAAATAAGCGTCCCGTGGCGGTCAATTTGGGTTTCGCCATCGAGCTTGGTTTCAAGTAGCCATTCACGTACACGCTGCGGCGCGTTGCATGGCGTGATGACAGCGACATCACCGGCTTGCCAGTCCATGTTTTCGCCGGTCAGTGTGATTTCCCAGGCGCTATCGGCTACGCCGCCGGGGTTCAGGCATTGGCGTGCCATCAGTCGCCAAGGTTGCGGCTCGGCAAACGCCGGGGTGGCAAGCGCCGCGCCGCCTGCCAGTTCACTGAGCTGATTTTGCCAAGCATCCAGTGCTTTAGGGTTGCCTGCATCCACATCAATACGCGGAAACAGCGCCACAGCACCAGCCTCGCGCATGGCCTCATCCAGCTGCTTTCCATAAGCGCAAAACGCCTGATAGCAGCTATCCCCCAGCGCCAGCACGGCATATTCCACACCTGCCAGCAGCTCTGCCTGCAAGCCCGGCAAGAAGCTGACGGCATGCTCCGGACAGTCGCCTTCCCCCGTGGTACTGGCAATCAGCAGCACACGGCGATGCTGGCGCAGCATGGCGGCATTGGCGGCCTCCATCGGCAGGGCATGGGCGCTCACACCTGCCTGCACAAGTGCAGCCGCCCCCTGCTCGGCCAACTGCATGGCAAAGCCGGTCTGACTGGCCCATAGCAACAGGATGCCCTGACCATCACCAACACGCGCCTCACGACCTCGCAGGCAGAAAAAGCACAGTAATGCAAAGGCCACGAGCACCACCCCGGCCAACCATAGCCGGGGCGTATCCGGTGCGCCCTGCCACCAGGGCTCGCGCTGCCAGTAGCCCAATGCCGCCACTACTGCCGCCAGCAGCGACAGCAGCAGGCTGTTTCCTAGCGCACTGCGACTCATCTGGGCTTATTGCGGCAGCACTTCCAGCGTCGCCACATAAGTCAGGCGGCGCTGGCTGGCCTGCTTGATGCGGGTTTTGTCATCGCTGCTGGTCGCTTCAAGCCAATACATGCCCGCACTTGGCCAAGTGACCTTGAACTCACCCCGAGCATCGGTCTTGAGCTTGATTTCGTCCTGTGCATTGCGATAGCGGGTTTCACCGCGGACGATTTCCAGCGCCACATCGGCAGCGGGCTGACCATCAATCAGCAGGCGGAAGCGGGCTTCCTCACCGGCAAACAGGTCATTGGGATGGGTAATGGGCTGCATCTCCAGGCCGCGACCGCTGATTTTCAGCGCAGTGTCATTCGGGGAGCCATGAGTGATGAAGGTTTCTATCCGGGAAATCCCCTCATTGACGCGCAATTCCTGGGCATTGGCCGGGACTTCTGCCGCAAAACGCTCGGCAGTGCCGCGCCAGCGCTTGTTCTGGCCGTTTTCCTTCCAGCTCGCCATGATGCCGTCATTGACCGTCGCCACCCGCCAGGTGCCGGTCTTGTTGAGCTCGACATCAAACACGGTGCGGTATTTGCCGGTCGCCAGGTTCTGTGCCTGCGCCGTGCTGCCATCGGGGGCAGTGATGACGAGGCCATCAGTGCGCAGTGGCACATGGTTGAAATAGAACAGGTCATTGGACACGGCCGCATCCACGGTGACCCACGGCGCACTGCCGGAAATCACCGTTTGTGACGGGCGCAGCCAAGCTTTATGTGCCTGTGCACCAAACGGCAGTGCCAGAGCCAACAACAGTGCGGAGCGGCGGAGAAAATTTTTCATTTTGGTACTCGCTTAACGGGTGGAAGTGAGGCTGATGCGGCCAAGTTCACTCTTGCCCTGGGCATTGCCGGTGCTGGCGCTGCGCCATTTGAACGGGATGCGCAAAAGTTCGCGCCCACCGACTTCTCGGGCAGCCTCCACCACCAGCACATAGTCACCTGCGGGCAGCTTGCCCAGCTCGGGATGGCGTTCGTTGAACACCAGCGAATGCGTGCCCGCCGGACGGGTCGGGCCGCTGACGCCATCGACCGGCATCGACAGGCTACGGCCACTGCGCCGCCACCACTGGCGCAGGTCGGGCAGCCACTTGGTGCCTGCGCCTTCGCTATTGGGGCGTTGCTGGTACCAAACTGCCAGATTGGCCTTGGCATTCTGTTCGGCATCCTCCACCCAGACCGCCACATACGGACGGTGATATTCGGCCACATTCAACTGCGGCAGCTGCAGTTCAACACGGACTTCTGCGGCCTTGACCGGCAATGCGGCAAGTGCACACAGCACAAGTGCAGGAACAATACGCATGGGGACACTCCAAAGGGCTAATGGACAAAAACAAGGACAATCAATACCGGCAACACCAAACCCAGGCCGACCCATGGCCAGGTGGAGCGACGCTGCTTGGCATGCATTTGCAAAAGCCACAGCCCGCTGATGGTGAACACCACACAGGCCACGGCAAACAAGTCGATGAACCAGCGCCAAGCCGCGCCGGTGTGACGGCCTTTGTGCAGGTCGTTGAAATACGCCAGCCAGCCGCGGTCGGTGAACTCGGCCTCGACTGCGCCGCTTTCACGGTCAATGCTGACCCAGCCATCGCCGCCGGGGCGCGGCAGAGCCAGATACACCTCATCAGCCGACCACTCGGCTGCCTGGGTTCCGATATGCACCGGCAAGGACTGATTCAGCCAATCACTGACCGTCATTGGCAGCGGCGCATGGCCTTCTTCGCGCGCGCCCAAGGCTCTCAAGACAGAGGCCGGCATCTCCAGTTGTTTGCGGCTGACTTGCGGTGCCGACTCGATGCTAGCGGCATGATTGAGGGTGATGCCGGTGATGGAGAACAGCAGCATCGCCGTCAGGCAAATGGCCGCACTAATCCAATGCCATTGATGCAGCTGCCTGAGCCAAAAACCACGGCGCTGCTGACGTGCCAGCAAATCGGCGCTTGCCATCAGCAATCCCCCCGGGAGCGCCGGGCAGACATTGCCATGAAGAGCCAAGCGGGGGCGTTACCAGCCATGAGAGATGAGCGCGCAGCGGCAAGAAAAGGCCAAAGAAGATAACAATAACAATTCTCATTAGCAAGATTGATTTCACCCTGCCTGCACAAAGGCTTACCCTATGCCAAATGTCCATCCTCGTCTGTTTCAATACTTGCCCCAGCCTGGCATGCGCCGAGTCGATTGCTTCGGCACTGGTGGAAGCGCGCCTGGCCGCCTGTGTCAATATCGTGCCGGGGCTGACCTCCATCTATCGCTGGCAGGGCAAAGTCGAGCGTGAGGCCGAGTGCCTGCTCATCATCAAAACGCATAGCGAGCAGTTTGATGCCTTGCGCAAGCGGCTGGCTGCGCTGCATCCATATGAACTTCCCGAGCTCATCGCAGTCCAAGTTGCCGATGGCCTGCCCGCCTACCTTGACTGGGTTCGCGCCGAAACCACCTGATAAATACAACGCCCGATGTCTTTCCTGAGCCGTACTTTTCTCACTCTTGCCCTTGCCCTCAGCAGCCTTGCCAGCCCGGCACAAAGCGCCGACCCCGGCGATCTGCCGCCGGTCGATACGGTATTCAAGCCCAGCGTCAGCGCCCCCAGCCGCGAGCTGATTGAAGTGCGCTGGCAAATCGCACCGGGCTATTACCTGTACCGCCATCGCACCCAGGTCGAGCCACTGGGCGGTTTTACCGCTGGCGCACTGCAAATCCCGGCCGGACAGAAACATCACGACGAATTTTTCGGTGATGTGGAAACCTATCGCGGCGAGCTGAAAGTCAGCCTGCCGGGCAGCGCCAGCGCCAATGCCGAGCGCATCGCGCTGCGCATCAAATATCAGGGCTGCGCCGATATCGGCCTGTGCTATCCGCCGCAAACCCGCACACTGAATGTACGTCTGCCCGCCGCGACCCCACCTGCGGTGGCCGACGCCGGTTTCGCCGCGCTCGGACAAAGCCTTGGCAGCGGCCAGAGCGCGGGACTGAATCTGCTGGGCAGCGGCAAAACACAACCCCTGCCGCCCGAGCAGGCCTTCCGCATGGAGGCGATTGCCGATGGCGGCAGCCGCCTGCTGCTGCGCGCCACTCCGGCTCGCGGCTATTACCTGTATCGCGACAAAATCAGCCTGCGACTGGAGAATGCCGCCGGCATCCAACTTGGCAAGCTGGCTTTCCCGGCCGCCCGCGACCACCGCGATGAGCACTTTGGCGCAGTCAAGGTGTATTTCGACGAAGCGGAAATCCCCATCCCGCTGCAACGCAGTGGCAGCGGCACCCAGCCACAGGAGCTCACCCTGCATATCGGCTGGCAGGGCTGCCAGCAGGACGGCATCTGCTACGAGCCGATGCGCAAATCCTTCCGATTGGCGCTGCCTGCCATTGACGATACCCGCCAGACACAGGCGAATGCGGTGGAAACAGCAGCAGCCCCGACAACGAACGGAGGCGCCCCGGAAGCTGCCGATATGCCTGCGGATACGGTGAACGCCGCTGATGCAGCTATCGCCAGCGATATCGCAACCACCATGCCCGCGGTAGCGCCTCTCCCTGCTGAAAGCAACGTCAGCGCCGCACAAGGCAGCCAGCGCAAGCCGATTGGCCTGTGGACCGCGCTGCTGTTGGCGCTCGCTGGCGGGCTGATTCTGAACCTGATGCCCTGCGTGCTGCCGGTACTCTCGCTCAAGGCGCTATCGCTGGCGCAAAGCGGCGAAAGCCCGGCACATGCCCGTCGTCATGCGCTTTGGTACACGCTGGGCGTGCTTTCGGCGTTCGCGCTGCTGGGCGGCATCGTGCTGGCGCTGCGCCAGCAATTGCTCGCTGATGGCATGAGCTGGGGCTTCCAACTGCAAACACCATGGGTGGTGGCAGCGCTGGCGCTGGTGGTGTTCGCCTTTGGCCTGTCGCTCTCCGGGCTGTGGTATGCACAATTCACCGCACCGCGCACCGGGATGGCGCTATCGCAAAAATCCGGGCACACCGGCGACTTTTTCACCGGCGTACTGGCGGTGGTGCTGGCCACGCCCTGCACCGCACCGTTCATGGGCGCAGCCCTGGCCTATGCCTTCATCGCCCCGGCCGGTATCGCCATGCTGGTATTTCTGATGCTGGGTCTGGGGCTGGCTCTGCCATTCCTGCTGATTGGCTTCATCCCGGCGCTGGCGCGCTTCCTGCCCAAGCCCGGCGCCTGGATGGAAACGCTCAAACAATTGCTGGCCTTCCCGATGTATGCCACCGCCGCCTGGCTGGTCTGGGTGCTGGTACAGCAGCGCGGTGCCGATGCTTTCGGCCTGTGGGCACTGGCCGCCATCGCCCTGACCCTGACCCTCTGGGCATGGACGCGCGCGCGCACCTTGGGTCAGCGCTGGCTGCTGGCACTGGCTCTGCCTGCACTGCTTGCCAGCCTGTGGGCAGTGCACGGCATCCAGCGTCTGCCGATGCTACGCAGCGAGGCTGCCGAAAACAGCGCCGCCGCCACCGGCCGGGTCAGCTATTCCCCGGAGTTGCTTGCCCGTTTGCGCAGCGAAGGGCGGGCGGTATTCGTCAACATCACCGCCGACTGGTGCGTCACCTGCAAGGCCAACGAGCGCGCCGTTTTTGCCCGCGAGGGCTTCCAGAGCGCGCTGAGAGAAACCGGGGTGGTCTACATGGTCGGCGACCATACCGATGTTGACCCGAAAATCTCCGCCTTCCTGCGCGAGCATGGCGCGGTCGGGCTGCCGCTGTACGTGGTCTATCCCGCCTCCGGCGCAGCCCCGCAGATTCTGCCGGTGGTCATGACCCCGGATATTGCCCGGCAGGCGCTGTTTGACGCGGTGAAATGACGCGCCCGGGCACTCCTTGGCTGTTACAGGTCACAACCCATTGACACAGAAGGCTCCTGAAACATCTTTGGCTCATTCTGCTTGGCCAAAGATGTTTCCCTGTAAAGCCGCGCCCCTTATAATTGCGACCGAATTCACACTTTCACACTCCCCTTTAAACTAGGGAGTCTGCCTGCATCCGAAACCTGCACGCCCGCATATGCGGGCGTGCCTTTTACAATATTCCTGCAATAGCTGCATCATGCCTGCTAGTATTCAGCTTACAGTTGACTTTTCACCGGAAGCCGAAGGGCTGCCGGTGTACATCTCGCCACGCATGCTGAAATTCCACCAAATCACCATCGCCCGCGACACGCTCGATGTCATCGAAAACCTGTCGCTCACCTGCCCGACCCCCGGCATTTTATGGCTGATGGGAACCGGCGGCGCTGGAAAGTCCTCCACGCTGGCGGCACTGGCCGGCCCTGACAGCGAAGCCTTGAAGCTGCAAGGCAGGGTTGAGCTTGATGGGGTGGACATCCGCTCGGGCAAGCTCAATATCGTGCATGTGCCACAACATGCACAAATCGAGCCACGCCCCGAGCCACTGATGACTCAGTTACTGGCACTGGCGCCCTCGCTTACCCCCAAGACCGTGCTGGACTGGTTGACCGAAATGGGGCTGGAAAACCCGCGCGGCGCCGCCAATGGCCGCACCAGCGCACTATGCCCCAAGGTACGCAAGGCGCTGATGGTGCTGGTCTCTCTGCACACCCCTGCCGACCTGTGGTTGCTGGATGAGCCCACTGCCAATCTTGACGAGCTGCAAATCAAGCGCGTCCACCAAGCCATTGCCAGCGCCTCGACACAAGGCTGCGTGATTGCCTCCACCCATAACCGCCAGGACTGCCTGGCACTTGGCGGCCATGTGGCATTAATCGCCGGCGGCGCGCTGCAAGAACTGGCTCCGGCACAGCAGTTCTTCTCCAGCCCCAGCACCCCAGCCGGTCAAACCTATGTGGAAACCGGTAACTGCAACTTGCCGCGCAAATCCCAGCCGCAGGCTGCCGAAGGCCGTCAGCTTGGCATCTGGTGGGTAGTACGTGGCCTGATGTGCGGCATGAGCCGCCCCGGCATGATTACCGCTGCCACCGAGCAATATCAGTATCTGGCCGAGTCCAATATCAAGGTATTGGTCAATCTTGAGGAGAGCGTGCGCTACCCGCTTCAGGAGCTGCGCGATGCCGGCATCGAATTCCGCCACGTTCCCATGCCCGACATGTCAGCCCCCAGTTTCGACCAAGCACTGGAGATCTGCCGTCTGGCCGAATCCCTTATCAGTAATAATCAGGGTATCGTATTGCACTGCCGTGGCGGCTTGGGTCGCACCGGCACCTGTCTTGCCAGTATCCTTATCTGGCATGGGGAGACAGCAGAAAATGCCATCAACATCATTCGTACCCACGAACCCAAAGCCATTCAGTCAAGATCGCAGGTCGCGTTCTTGCATGACTTCGCCGAGCGTATCTACGGTTGGCGCAGCACCCCCGTACCACCACAGCTACAACAACCCGGAGATATAACAGATGTCCCTCGATAAAGCCCTAGCCACCGCCCAGGCTGATGTCCCCGAATGCGTTGCCACCGGCTACGTTGACATGGAAAGCGGCCTGCTTCTTGGCGTAAAGACCGTTGACTCGCACCCGAGCGAAGTGCTTGACCTGGTGGCCGCCGCAACCGGCGACCTGTTCCAGGGCAAGAACGTGGTGGAAATCGAAAAGCTGTTCGACAAGGCACGCGGCATCACCACCCGCGATGCCAACAACCACTACTTCAAGGAAATCGTGGTGTTCAGCACCAACCTGATCCACGTATTCATCCGCTCCAAGAAGCACCCCGGCCAGGCAGCCGTGTTCGTCTGCCGCGCCTCGGCCAATATCGGCATGGTGATCGTGCGCTCGCGTTCGGCCATGAACGCCATCGAATCGGCCATGTAATCCACTCGTGTCCGGGGCGCACTGGCGTCCCGGGCGCTGTCACCGTTTCTCCGCAAGGGTTTTCAAAGTCAAGAGAGTGCCCATGGATCGCCACCTGGTGATTGTCTGCCTAAATTTCCCGGCCGATGAAGTACAGTCGGCGCGTGGCCTGCTGAAACTGCTGGTCAACTTTCTGCCCGGACGCTGCGAAATTGCCGGCCCAGACCAGGAAGGCGATTTGTATCTGGTCAATCTTGACGCTGAAACCCCTGCCAACCCGCCCGAAGGGGCTTATGTCGTAGGCTGCTCCATCAGACCCCGCGAACATGCGCCTGGCACCATCCATCGCCCGATCCGCCCATCGGCAATGTTGGCTGTGGTCAGCGATTTTGTTGAAAAATTCCCCGGTACCGACAAGTCCAGTGCCAAAACTTCCGGTGTCAACAAGCCCGAAAAGAAAACCGAAGACCCGCCCGGCGGACTTGAATGGAATTACCAATTGCTTTCCTGGCCGCTGGATTTCCAGCAAATGTCGATGGAAAGCTGGCGTGTTTTGGCCTTCCTCTCCCGCTATCGCGCCTCCATCCCCCAGATTGTGAAAGCTACCGAGCTTTCCGAAGGCGAAGTGTCCAGCATTGTTCGCCAGTTGACTGAAATCGGCAGCATCACACGCAGCGCCAACAACCCCAATACCCCGGCGGCGACCTTCAGCCAAGGGGATGACGAGCCAGCCGCCCCGCCCAGCGGCTGGCGCAAGCTGGCATCGAAAATGGGCAAACTGCTTGGATTTGGCTCATGATTCCCTATCGCCCCTCTTTCAAGATTGCCTTTATCGGCCCGCCCGGGGTGGGCAAAACCACCTGCATTCGTGCGCTCAGCGATATCGCGCCAGTCGATACCGACGTTGCCAGTACTGACGATCTCATCTACATGAAGCCCACCACCACAGTCGCCTTCGACTATGGCGAGATGGACTTGAGGGACGATGGCCGCCTGCTGCTCTACGGCCTGCCTGGGCAGGCGCGTTTTAGCTATATGTACAGCATCGTCCGCGAAGGCCTGCTCGGCACCATCGTACTGGTGGATGCTGCCGCCCCCGATGGCCTTGAGGGCTTCAGAGAAACCCTGGATGCCTATGCCGTGGAGCTGCGCAAGGCGCCATGCGTGGTGGCTGTCAACAAAGATTCACCCACTCTGAAGAACACCCTGCTGGAGTGCCAGCGGCTGATGCGCACGTATCGCTTGACAGTACCGCTGCTGCATGTGGACATCCGCCAGATGACGGACATGGGGCTGCTGTTCCATCTGCTGTTTACCCAGCTTCAATACGGTTTCGAACAAGACACTTTGGCGACCCGGATATGAAAACCAGTCTGACTGCCGTTGACCTTTCCCATATTGACCGCAATACCTGTACCGAAGCCATCAATGAGCTGCTGCTCAACTGTGATGGCGTCACCGCCGTCATGCTGGCGCTGCGCGATGGCCACTCGTTCATGGAACGCAGCAAAATCCCGCTCGATGGCGGCAAACTCGCGGCCATCACCAGCTCACTGCACGCTCTGGGCGCCACCGCCTTGCGTGAGCTGCGCGCCGGGGTGCTTGACCATGTACTGGTGACCGGCACCGAGGGCAAATTGCTGATCGCCTCCATTCCCAATAGCGATGGCATGCTGATTTTGTCGGTACGTACCAATAGTGATGCCCGTCTTGGCATGGTATTGGGACGCACCATGACAGCTGCACAGAAAATCGGCAGTTCATTCTGATTCCACCCCGGAAGCCACCGACGAGTCCTTCTCGGAAGCCACCTGCATGACTACGCCCGCCAGCCCGAAAATCCACTATCAGGGGCAGCCGTTTGCCATTGAGCCGCAGGAGAGCGTGCTCGAAGCCCTGCTGCGCCAGGGGCAGGACGTTCCCTATTCCTGCCGCAAGGGCTCCTGCCTCACCTGCATCGCCAAGCTGGAGTCGGGCGAGGTGGAGCACAGCCGCCAGGTGGATGCGGGCATTACCGGCAGCGGACACATCCTGTGCTGCGTGGCTTACCCCAAGAGCGATATCCAGCTGGCGCCTGCCGACATGACAGCGCTGGCCATTGATGCCGAAATCATTGGCCGCCTGCAACTGACTGACGATATTTTCGAGCTGCAAATCGCGCCGATGCGGCAGCTGGACTTTCACCCCGGCCAGCATGTCCGCCTGATTCGGCCAAGTGATGAGCTATCACGGCAATACTCGATTGCCAGCCAGGCCGATGGTGATTTTTTCTTCCGCATACACCTGCGCCGTCTGCCCGATGGGCAAATGAGCCGCTGGCTATGCGATGAGGCCGCCATTGGCGAGCGCCTGCGACTCATCGGTCCTACCGGCAGCTGCCATTACACCCCGGATATCCACCACGGCCACCCCTTGCTGATGCTGTCCACCGGCACTGGCGGCAGTGCGCTGCTGGCCATTGCCCGTGATGCCCTGATGCAGGGTCATGACCAGCCAATTCATTTCTATCACGGCGTGCGTCAGGCCAGTGAGCTGTACCTGCTGGATGAAATGCGCCAGCTGGCTGAGCAATATCCGCAATTCCAATATCAGCCCTGCATCAGCCAGGGCGAAGCGCCTGAAGGCATGCGCGCAGGTCGCATCACCCAGACGTTTGCCAACGATTTGGGGGATTTGGATGAATACGGCGTTTTTCTGTGCGGCAACCCATTGATGGTCGAGGACGCGCGCTTTCAAGCCTCGCTCAAGGGCGCACGTCGCCGCCTGATGCTGGCCGATCCTTTTGAAAGCGCCTATCCACCCGCGCCGCGCGATGCCGAAAAAATCGCCCGTATCGAGCCACAGCCGGAACTTTGGGCGGCGCTGGAGCGCGGCGAAAAACTCAGCCAGATTCTCTCCCACTTCTATGACATGGTGTACGAGGACGAGCGCCTCTCGCCCTACTTCCACGGCATCCCCAAGGCTTTCGTCGCCCAGAAGGTGTACGAGTTTTTTGCCAGCCTGTTCGGACGTGAAACCGGCTTCTTCGGCCGCAACCCGTACAATACTCATCACTGGATGGTGATTTCCAACGACATGTTCGATCACCACGAAGCGCTGCTGGAAAAAGCCATTCGTGCCTTCGACATTCCCGAGCCGCTGATTCGCCGCTGGATGGCCATCAACGAGCTGTTCCGCTCGGAAATCGTCAAATCCGCACCACGCGGCATGATTTCCGCAGGCGTCGAGCAGCCGGTGAAAACTCATGAAGTCAGCGTGCTTGAGATGGATACCATCTGCGATGCCTGCGGCGAGGAAATCCCGGCAGGCCAGCCGGCGCGCTATCACCACCGTGTCGGCACCCTGCACTGCGCCCGCTGCGCCGGCATTGATGCCTCATCCTTTTCACAACCAGCCACTATAGCCAAACAGCCCCAGGACACTCATCCATGAGCAATATCCGTGAATCGCTCAATACCCTCATGAACATTGAAGGCTGCGTCGCCGCAGCGTTGGTAGATCAGGACAGCGGCCTGGTAATCGACAAGAGTGGTGGCAGCGATATGGATTTCGAGTTGGCCGGCGCCAGCATCACCGATGTGGTGCGCGCCAAGGTCAAGATGATGGGCATGCTCAATATCAAGGAAAAAATCGAAGACATCCTGATTACCCTTGATACCCAGTATCACGTCATCCGCCCCAGCCGCAACCGTGACGGCATCTTCCTGTATGTGGTGCTGCGCAAGGATCTGGCCAATCTGGCGCTGGCACGCCTGAAAACCGCTGATGTGGAAAAGAACCTGGTGATCTGACCCCAGCGCTGCCATGGACGTGCTGGCGGGCGCATCTCGCCAGCATAGGTCAATTCAATCGTTTGTTTTAAATTTCTGCCAACATCGGCGATCTGGACAGCAACATCGCTTTGCCGCACACTGCGCACCTGTCTTGTCCTCCCCCTGTCTGTCGCAGATGCCGAATATCCTCGTGCTGCATGGCCCCAATCTGAACCTGCTTGGCAGCCGCGAACCCGGGGTTTACGGCCATACCTCGTTAGCCGAGATTGATACCGCGCTTGTCGCACAGGCCAAGGCCTGCGGCGCCACGCTACAGACACTGCAATCCAATGCCGAGCATGTATTGATTGAGCGCATCCATGCCGCGCGCGAGGATGGCACTGACTTCATCCTCATCAATCCGGCCGCCTTTACCCATACGTCCATCGCATTGCGCGATGCCTTGGCCGCGGTCGCCATCCCGTTTATCGAAGTACACCTGTCCAACATCCATGCCCGCGAGGCATTCCGTCAGCACAGCTATTTCAGCGACCTGGCCGTGGGCGTGGTCACCGGCTTCGGTGCGGCCAGCTATCACTACGCGCTGACTGCGGCGCTTGAATCACTGCAGTCGCGCAATTCCTGACCCCTTTTCCTGTCCAAAGAGGCTCCCCATGGATCTTCGCAAAATCAAAAAACTCATCGACCTTCTGGAAGAGTCGAATCTCAACGAAATTGAAATCAAGGAAGGCGAGGAGTCCGTCCGGCTTTCACGCGGTGGCAGCTTCGTTGCCGCACCCGTGGCCGCCGCTCCGGTCGTTCACAGCGCAGCTGCTGCTGCCCCGCATATGCCGATGCAATCGCCAGTGGAAGCGGCCACCGGCGGCAGTCCCAAGGCCGGTGCCGAGCTGCCCGAAGGCCATGTGGTGCGCGCCCCGATGGTCGGCACCTTCTATGCCAGCCCGGCACCGGACAAGCCTGCCTTCGTTACCGTGGGCAGTACGGTCAATGCCGGTGACACTCTCGGCATTATCGAGGCGATGAAAATGTTCAACCCCATCGAGGCTGAAGTTTCCGGCACCGTACTCGCCATCCAGTGTGAAAACGGCCAGCCGGTGGAGTTCGACCAGCCGATGTTTGTCATCGGGTAAGCCACCATGCCGATGCTTGAAAAAGTCGTCATCGCCAACCGTGGCGAAATCGCCCTGCGCATCGTGCGTGCCTGCCAATCACTGGGCATCCGCACCGTGGCAGTCCATTCCACCGCCGACCGCAACCTCAAGCATGTAGCGATGGCCGATGAGTCCATCTGCATCGGCCCTGCGCCTTCGGCGGAAAGCTATCTGAACATGCCGGCGATTATCGCCGCAGCCGAAGTGACCGATGCCCAGGCCATCCATCCGGGCTATGGCTTCTTGAGCGAAAACGCCGATTTTGCCGAGCGCGTGGAGCAGTCCGGCTTCGTTTTCATCGGCCCCAAAGCCGACACCATCCGCCTGATGGGCGACAAGGTGGAAGCGATCCGCGCCATGAAGGCCGCAGGTGTGCCCTGCGTGCCCGGCTCCGGCGGCCCGTTGGGCGATGATGGCCCCACCAATATCAAAATCGCCCGTGAAATCGGCTATCCGGTCATCGTCAAGGCCGCTGGTGGTGGCGGCGGTCGCGGCATGCGCGTGGTGCATTCGGAGGCCGCCCTCTTGAACGCGATTGCCACCACCAAGAGCGAAGCCAAGGCCGCTTTTGGCAATGACATGGTGTACATGGAGAAATTCCTGGAAAACCCGCGCCATGTGGAAATCCAAGTGCTGGCCGATGGTCAGGGCAATGCCATTCACCTCGGCGAGCGCGACTGCTCGATGCAGCGTCGTCACCAAAAGGTGGTAGAGGAGGCTCCGGCACCGGGCATCACCCCGGAACTGCGCGAAGAAATCGGCAAGGTGTGCGTGGAGGCCTGTATCCGTATCGGCTACCGTGGCGCAGGCACTTTCGAGTTCCTGTTCGAGAACGGCCGTTTCTACTTCATCGAAATGAACACCCGCATCCAGGTGGAGCACCCGGTCACGGAAATGGTCACCGGCATCGACCTGGTGCGCGAGCAGCTGCTGATTGCCGCCGGCCGCAAGCTCAGCATCAAGCAAAAAGACGTGGTACTGCGCGGCCATGCCATTGAATGCCGCATCAATGCCGAAGACCCGGATACCTTCTTCCCCTGCCCTGGTCTCATCAGCCATTTCCACGCACCGGGCGGCCCCGGCGTGCGCGTGGACACCCATATCTACGAGGGTTACCGGGTACCGCCGAACTACGACTCGATGATTGGCAAACTCATCGTCCACGGCAGCAGCCGTGATGAGGCCATCGCCCGGATGCGGGTGGCACTCTCGGAAATGGTGGTCGATGGCATCAAGACCAATGTGCCGCTGCAACAGCGCATCATGGCCGATGGTGGCTTTGCCGCAGGCGGGCAGAACATCCATTATCTGGAAAAGCGCCTGGCCGAAAGCCGTGAACGCTCGTTGAAACTGAGCTAACTCCCCAAGCCGGGCATGAAAAACCATGCCCGGCGCCCAACATCATGAATACGCGCGACTACCGCCGCTTTTCAAGAGTCGCCCAAGCCCGCTTCCGCCCGCTGGCCGAGCAACTGGGCTATATACCCTTTGGCAGTACCCGCTTTGCTCGACTGCACCCGGCGGGCTGGCATGAAGTGTTCTGGCTGCATGGCGGCTGCCCTGGCGAGGATGCTTTCAGCGTGTATTACGGCATCGCGGCCACTGCGCTTTACCCCGGCCAGCCACCCCTGCCATTGCAGCAAGCGCCGGTGCTGCTGCATCAAGTCCTGCGCAACAGCGCAGGCGCTACCGGCTTTGGCTGCAGCAGTCGCACCCAAGTGAGCAGCAGTGCCCAAGCCATCGCACAGCTGTACCGGCAACAGGCGCTCCCTTGGTTTGCACGCTTCACACGCTGGCAGGACATCACCAGCGAATACCTGCAACGCCAGAACCGATGGCTGAACCAGGCACAGCTTGGCCAATACGCCGAGTGTTCCGCTGCACAGGCGCTTTGTGGCCTGTTATTGCTGAAGGCCGGACAGCCTGAGGCCGCCCACCACTGGCTGCAACAATCCCGCCACCTGCTGTTGGGCAGCGAAAAACGCGAGAACTGGCAAGAAGCCCTACTGCAAAACATCACCCGTACGCTGGACTGGCTGGACGAAGCACCCGCCATAGACACTCCGGCTTGACTTGCCAGTCAAGTACACTTGGCATCCACATTATTCCGCCCCCGGCAGTACGTCCTCGATACGCGCATGCGTCCATCCATCGAAGGCCGAGCCCGGGGGCTTTGTTTTTGGCATCATTGGCACCCCACTCCCGACCCTGCCCCACGATGCCCTGGCTGCAACTGACACTTCCCGTTTCCCAAGCCCAGTTCCCGGCCTACGAGGCGGCGCTGGAAAATGCCGGTGCGCTATCGGTGACACTGCAAGACGCCGATGCCGAAACCCCGGATGAGCAGGCGATTTTCGAGCCGGGCGTGGGTGAGACCCCACTCTGGCAGCAGATGATGCTCTCGGCCTTGTTCGAGGGCGATACCGATGCCGAAGCGCTACGTGCGCAACTTGAAGCTACGCCTTCGCTGGACTGGTCGGCACTGGTGTTTGAAACGGTGGAAGACCAGGACTGGGAACGCGCCTGGCTGGATCAGTTCCAACCGATGCGGTTTGGTCATCGCACCTGGATTGTCCCCTGGGATCATGCCCTGCCAGAAGCCGCACAAGCGCCCGATGCTGCCGTCATCCGGCTCGATCCTGGCCTGGCGTTTGGCTCCGGCACCCACCCCACCACGGCGCTGTGCCTGGAGTGGCTGGATGAACTGGCTGATGCCGGTGTGCTGCAAGGCCGTGAAGTGCTGGATTTTGGCTGCGGCAGCGGCATCCTCGCATTGGCAGCGCTGAAGCTGGGCGCCGCCCATGCAATAGGTATCGACAATGACCCGCAGGCCATCGTGGCCACCACCGATAATGCCGCGCGCAATGGTTTGGCCGCACAAATGCAGGTGTATCTGCCCGAGGCCGCGCCCACCCGCCAGTACCCGGTGGTACTTGCCAATATCCTCGCCAGCGCTCTGGATGAGCTGGCCGGCGTCATCAGCGCCCAGCTCGCCCCCGCAGGCGTGCTGGCGATGTCCGGCATCCTCAAAGGGCAAGAAGACGAGCTGCTGCTGCGTTATGCTCCGTGGTTCGAAAGCTTCCAGATTGCCTCGCAAGAGGACTGGGTGCGTATTACCGCCCGCCGCAAGAATCAACCATGAACCGGACTACCCAAGACACGCCCAGCTTTATCGCCAACCACGATGAAGCCGCAGCCGCCCCGGAGGCCGGCCCGGCCATCTGGCTGGCCTGCGGCGTGCTGCTGGTCAGTCTTGTGCTGCTGGTTTTACTCGCTGGCCGTAACACCCTGGCGGCCTCCGCCAACACCCGTCCACTGGCAGAAA
Source organism: Lysobacteraceae bacterium NML03-0222 (assembly GCA_002798195.1). Taxonomy (GTDB): domain Bacteria; phylum Pseudomonadota; class Gammaproteobacteria; order Xanthomonadales; family Xanthomonadaceae; genus Solilutibacter. The sequence continues at coordinate 305,991 of NWQM01000004.1, forward strand.
AAGCCTGCGCAGTTCTCGGTTGCCGCCTGCCATTATGGCGTGATGCCAGCGCTTTTCGCATGCTTGAGCACGATATCCGCAGCCTGCCCGACACACCCGGCGCGCTGCGCGTGGTGGCGGGTTTCCGCAATGATGCCCCCTGGCCGCAAGCCTGGCCGCAACTGTTGCTGACGCTCTCGGACAGCAATGGCCAGCCCCTGGCACAACGCGCCTTCACCCCGGAGGAATATCTGCCCCAAGACCACCCCGAGGTCATTGGCGCCGGACAAACTGCCAGCCTGCAATTACTGCTGCGCGAACCTGCGCGCGAGGCGGTGGCCTTCCAGTTCGGCTTTATCGCCTCACCTATTCAGTGAAATGGGGCAAGAATCACGCTAGACTGCGCGCCCCTCACGCGGTCAGATGCCCAAAGGATGCCCCGTGCCACAGTCTCCAGCCAGCCAGCCCGCTCCATTGCGCGAACACGTTGCCGCGTCCGTGCGTCGCTATCTGAGTGATCTGGATGGTTGCGTCAGTGGTGACCTGCATCAAGTGGTATTGCGCGAGATGGAAATCCCCCTGTTCATCGAAGCATTGAACTATTGCAGCGGCAACCAAAGCCGCGCAGCCGAGCTGCTGGGCATCCACCGCGCCACCTTGCGCAAGAAACTGCGCGAATACGGTATTAGCTAGTTCCCCAGGCTTCGCCCACAAAAAAACGCGCGTCGATAAGTCGCGCGTTTTTTGTGCTCGCATAGCATGGGTATTACAAGCGACGGGTCTCGATAATGTCGCCATTAGCCATCAACGCTGGCAGCTCCTGGCGCTTGAGGATGATACGTTCTTCTTCATCCCAGCCGATATCCTTGAGATCACCTCGCAGGTCATTACGTGCACCGCGTGCATTCGGCCAGCCCGAGTTTTCGGTAATCACCACAACCGAGTCGGCTTTGACTTCTACCACCTTCAAAAGACCAAATACTTCTTCATCCGTATTGTTGCTGCGAGCATCACTGAAACCAATAGCGGAGATTGCACTGAGCTTGGCTGCATAGAGATCCCCCACTTGCGGATTTTCCAGCAGCGGATCGGTTTTACCCACATCTTCGGTGCGTTGCTGGGCAGCGGCTATGGCATCAGAGCCATTCGATTTACCACTGTTCACGACTCCTTGCAGCTTGTCGCAGGCCGACAGCGACACCAATGCGGCAAGTGCAACCACCATAGACCAATTACGCATAAACACCCCTTGTTTGGAAAGAAACTTGTCTGCTGATTGTACGCGCCTTGCCGCCTTCCAGTGGCGGGCAAACATGCACACTGACGGCAGACTTACAATAACCGCCCCTGTCACAGCTCGTAATTACCCATGTCACTCAAACCCGTCACCGGCGAAACCCGCCGCATCCGTCGCGCCCTGCTTTCGGTTTCCGACAAAACCGGACTGATTGAGCTTGCCAATGCCCTGGCAGCACTGGATGTTGAGCTTATTTCCACCGGCGGCACGGCGCGCAGCCTGCGCGAGGCTGGCCTTGCGGTGAAGGATGTCAGCGAAGTCACCGATTTTCCGGAAATGATGGATGGCCGGGTCAAGACCCTGCACCCCAAAGTACACGGCGGCCTGCTGGGGCGCGCCGGTACCGACGATGCGGTGATGGCCGAGCACGGTATCGACGCCATCGACCTTCTGGTGCTGAACCTGTATCCGTTTGAGCAAGTCTCGCAAAAGCCGGATGTCAGTTTTGAGGAGCTGATTGAAAACATCGACATCGGCGGCCCGGCGATGCTGCGCTCGGCTGCCAAAAACTTTGCCCGCGTGGCAGTTGCCACCGACCCGGCACAATACCCGGTGCTGCTGGCCGAACTGCAGGCCAATGCCGGCGCGCTCTCGGGCAAGACCCGCTGGCAGCTTTCGGTCGCCGCCTTCAACCGCGTGGCGCAATACGATGCGCGCATCAGCGACCTGCTCTCGGCGCTCAATGATGACGGCGAGAAATCCGCCTTTCCGGCACAGGCCAATGGCAGCGCCATCAAGGTGATGGACTTGCGCTATGGTGAAAACCCGCATCAGCAGGCCGCCTTCTACCGCGATGTCGCCCCCGCCCCCGGCACTCTGGCCACCTTCAGCCAATTGCAGGGCAAGGCGCTTTCTTTCAATAACCTGGCCGATGCCGATGCCGCATGGGAATGCGTACGCCAGTTCGAGGCGCCGGCCTGCGTCATCGTCAAACATGCCAACCCCTGTGGCGTGTCCGTGGCTGCCGATGTGGCGGCCGCCTACGAGGCCGCCTATGCCACCGACCCGACCAGCGCCTTTGGCGGCATCATCGCCTTCAACCACACGCTGGATGCCGAAACCTGCAAGAGCATCCTTGACCGGCAGTTCGTGGAAGTGCTGATTGCTCCGGACTATGCTCCCGCTGCGCTGGAGTACGCCCAGAAGAAAGCCAATGTGCGCGTTTTGCGCATTCCGATGGCCGCGCGCCAGGGCACGCCGGTGGAGGTCAAGCAAATCGGTGGCGGCCTGCTGATGCAAAGTGCAGACCTGCACCAAGTCCGCCGCGATGAATTGCGCGTAGTCAGCCGCGTAGCCCCCACCGAAGCACAGCTGGACGATTTGTTGTTTGCCTGGCAAGTGGCCAAGTACGTCAAATCCAATGCCATCGTCTACGCCCGCGACGGACGCACCATCGGCGTCGGCGCCGGGCAGATGAGCCGGGTGTATTCGGCGCGCATCGCCGGCATCAAGGCACAGGATGCCGGGTTGCAGGTCGAAGGCTCGGTGATGGCCTCGGACGCCTTCTTCCCGTTCCGCGATGGCATCGACGCTGCGGCTGCGGCCGGCATCAAAGCCGTGATTCAGCCCGGCGGCTCGATGCGCGATGCCGAAGTCATCGCCGCCGCCGACGAACATGGCCTTGCCATGGTGTTCACCGGCGTGCGCCACTTCCGCCATTAAGCCTATCAGCCACGCTCCCGCCACCCGGCTTGCATATGCAGCGGGTGGCGTTTGGCATCTTGTTGCGACCTCGCAGCGTTTCAGCACGTTGTTCCTGATGACTTCTGCAAAGCGCAACTCGGATACCGGGCATTGATTTACACTGCGGGCTTGCCTGTCTTTATCCAGCCCGCATGAAAACTCCACTTGCCTCTGCTCTGGCGCTGGCACTTGCCGCGCTTGTTTCCCCCGCCACCAGCCACGCACAAGCGCCTGCCGCCAGCACGCAGGCCCATGAGGATGCGCGTTTTCAGGCCATCTATCAGCGCGAATGGGGCTGGCGTCAGCAGCAGGAAGGCAATGCCGGCGAGGAGGACAGCAACACAAGCCGCATCGGCCTGCCGGATGTTTCGCCTGCGGCGCAGGCGCGCCGACTGGAAATGTGGGAATCGGTGCTGCGCGAGCTGGACGGCATCGACCCGGCCAAGCTCTCTCATGCCGAGCGCATCAATTACCGGGTGTATCACCCGCAAATCGAAGACCTGGCTGCCGGGGTGCGTTTTCGCGATTTTGAGATGCCCTTCAATGCCGATTCCTCGTTCTGGTCATGGCTGGGCTTCATGGGGCAGAGCCAATTGCGCAGCGTGGCGGAGTACCGCGCCTATATCGCCATGCTGAACGATGTGCCGCGCTACTTTGACCAGCACATCGACAATATGCGTGCCGGGCTTGCACGCGGCTTTTCCGTGCCGCGCGCCACGCTCGATGGCCGCGACAAGTCCATCGCCCAGGTGGCGGAGCTGAAGGACGTTACCGAAGCCGCGCTGTACGACCCGTTCAAGCAAATGCCGGGCAACATCCCGGCCTCACAGCAAGAGGCACTGCGCCGCGAGGCACGGCAGGCGCTTGAGACATCAGTCATCCCCGCCTATGCCAAGCTGCTCGTATTCTTCCGCAACGAATACATGCCCAAGGCGCGCACCACACTGGCCGCCGAGGCCATGCCCGATGGCGTCAACTGGTATCGCCAGCAAATCCGCCACTACACCACGCTGGACATGCCGCCTGAGGAAATCCACCAAATAGGCCTGAAGGAAGTCGCGCAAATCCGCGCCGAGATGGAAGCCATCATCCAGCAGGTGGGCTTTGAAGGTCATTCGCCGCAAACCCGCTTTCAGGATTTCCTCGCCTTCCTGCGCAGCGACCCGCAGTTCTACGCCAAAACCCCACAGGAGCTTTTGAGCCGCGCCGCCTGGATTGCCAAACGAGTGGACGGGCAGCTTGGCAAAATCATCGGCAAACTGCCGCGCAACCGCTTCACCATCGTCGAGGTACCGCCGGATATCGCACCGTTCTGGACTGCCGGCCGTGGCGGTGCCAGCACCTACTGGCTCAATACCTATGACCTGCCTTCGCGGCCGCTGTACAACCTGCCCGCGCTGACCCTGCACGAAGCCGCGCCCGGCCATGCCCTGCAAGGCTCGCTGGTGATGGAGATGGGCGAAGCGCCCGCCTTCCGCAAGCAGTACATCAGCGCCTATGGCGAGGGCTGGGGCTTGTATTCGGAATGGCTGGGCAAGGAAATGGGCATCTATGAAACCCCTTACGAGGACTTTGGCCGCCTCACCTATGCCATGTGGCGCGCCTGCCGTTTGGTGATTGATACCGGCGTGCATCACAAGGGCTGGAGCCGCGATCAGGCACTGGCCTACCTGCGCGAGAACACCGCGCTGTCCGAGCATGAAGTCACCACCGAAGTGGATCGCTATATCTCCTGGCCGGGACAGGCGCTGTCCTACAAGCTCGGCGAAATCGTGATGATGCGCCTGCGCCGCGAAGCCGAAGCCGAACTGGGCGAGCAGTTCGACGTGCGCCGCTTCCACGACGCCCTCCTCGCCCCCGGCTCCATCCCCCTGCCGCTGCTGGAAGAAGAAATCCGCGCGTTTATTGCCAGCGAAAAACGCCGCCAATGATTTCCGGCAAGAACGTCACCGGCGTGCGGCGCAGCAACACTGCCCGCACGCCTTCAATCATTTGCTGACCAACTGAAATTCCTTGGCGTATTCGCCGGAGAAATCACACAACCCGGCGCGCAGGCGCTGCGGCATCTCGGCAAGGCCAGTGCCGACATGCACATAGCCTGCGGGCAAAATCGTGTCGGCGCTGCCCAGATGCACTTCCCCCGGCAGGCGCTTCTTGTCCACCTCGCTGCTCAACTGCATTCTGCCCTCCCAGCCCACCGGCGCGACCTTGAGCCGGTCTTGCTTGTCATTGAGGCGATAGCAGAACAGCACTACATCACCGGCATAGCGTGGCGGCGGGGTGTAAGTGGGCATTTCACTCCACGCGCCCTGCTGTTTGCGCAACTGGATATCCGAAACTGCCACCGCATAGCTTTTCAACAGTGGCATATAGGGCAGCCAAGCCAGCCGGTAATCGCGTCCGGGCAGCGGCCACTCGCCAGTGCGCAAGGGGATTGCTGGCTCAATCGGCCCCAAATCCGTGCCCAGATACAGCTCGCACTGCGGGTTGATGCCGATGAATTCCTGCGCATCCTTGGCATTGACCCACAAGCCTTGCAGACGCTGGTCACAGTGCGCATCCGCAGCGCGGCTATGCGGCGCCGCGGCATCAAAGCCCGCCACCATGCAGCCGCTGATGCCCAGTGCAGTCACGGCCAGCAGCGTGCAGCGCAAAACACGACGCAACCCCATTGCCTTACCCCCATCTTTGCTCTGGTAGCGCAGTGTGCCATGTTCACACCATTGCCTGCCACGTTTTCTTGCACGCGACTTTTTCATCAGGCATAATGCCCGGCTCTTTCTGCGGCTGCCGTTTGCGGCAGTCTGTACCCAAAGCGCGATTTGGGTCGCAGGTGTTGCCCGTATCGCGCGGCGGATTTCCGCCGGGGCCGCCGTCTTCCGGGCTATGGGAGACATCCACTGACACCAGAGGTGCATCATGCCCCGTCAATGCCAAGTCACCGGCAAGCGTACGACGACCGGTAACAACGTCTCGCACGCGATGAACAAAACCCGTCGCCGCTTCATGCCCAATCTTCACGAACGCCGCTTTTGGGTGGCTTCCGAAAACCGCTGGGTGAAGCTGCGTGTTTCCACCAAGGCTCTGCGCACCATCGACAAGAACGGCATCGACGCCGTGCTCGCCGACCTGCGTGCCCGTGGCGAAAAAATCTAAGGAGTCCCTACCATGCCCTCCAAGCGCGACAAAATCCGCCTGATTTCCTCGGAAGGAACGGGTCACTTCTATACCACCGACAAGAACAAGAAGAACACCCCCGGCAAGATGGAAATGAAGAAATACGATCCGGTTGTGCGCAAGCACGTGATCTACAAGGAAGGCAAGATCAAGTGATCTTCCATGAAAACGCCCCGCATTGCGGGGCGTTTTTTGTGCCGGTAATTCGTGCTGCAAGGTGGGCTCCTTGCCCACCCTATTGCTTCAGCGCTTGGACTGGATAACCGGCTGCGATTCACCCGCACGATACGGGTATTTGGCAAAGATGGCGGTGATGGCAGCATCAATATCGGCAGCGCGCTCTTCGGGGCTGCGACGCACCACCCGACCGATGGCATCGCCTGTCCATACCATTCGGTTTTGTTTGGCATCGACCAGATCCACGGTCAGCGTGCCTTCGGTATAGCGGCTGATATGTGCCTCGTCATACCAAATCGGGAATGCCACATAGGCACGCGCACGATAGCTCCAGAAGTATTGGAAATCCATGCGCGGTGTGGTGTAAACATCGCGGCGCTCCTGTACCGCGCCCTGAAAATTGACCATCAGGTCGGGCGCGCTTTCCACATAGCGATAGCCCCGGGCGTCCATTTCACGCCGGACATTGGTTTTGATGCGCTCGCTGATCCAGCTGGAATAGCCCGACTGTTCCATGGCAATCGGCGAATACCAGCCCCAAGTTTTGTACTGGCCAAAATTCGCCCCAGGGTCGTAATCGGTACGCACATGCGGCCCGGTGGCACAGCCAGCCAGCAGCAGCAACAAACCGGCCGCGACCAACAGCTTGCGCAAAGAAAATGCTGAGCGAATCTTCATAAGACACCCCATAAGACAGTGATTTTTTGCAGTGTAAAGCAGCAATTACACATAACCACCTGAACCGGGCTGCCAGTGCGGCAGCCCGTTGCCGCATATTCAGTGCGGTTTATTCGATGTGATAGACCTCGGCACCCTGTTCGCGGAATTGGCTGGATTTCTCCGCCATCCCGGCCTTCAGGGCTTCTTCTTCGCTGATGCCATGCTCGGCGGCGTAGTCGCGCACGTCCTGGGTGATTTTCATCGAGCAAAAATGCGGGCCGCACATTGAGCAGAAATGCGCCTGCTTGTGTGCTTCCTTGGGCATGGTTTCATCGTGATATTCCATCGCCCGCTCCGGGTCGAGGCCGAGATGGAACTGATCCTGCCAGCGGAACTCAAAGCGCGCCTTGCTAAGCGCGTTGTCGCGCACCTGTGCACCGGGATGCCCCTTCGCAAGGTCGGCGGCATGGGCGGCAATTTTGTACGCCATGATGCCTTCGCGCACGTCCTGACGGTTGGGCAGCCCCAGGTGTTCTTTCGGGGTGACATAGCAGAGCATCGCCGTGCCATACCAGCCGATCATCGCCGCGCCGATGGCGCTGGTGATGTGGTCATAGCCCGGCGCGATATCGGTGGTCAGCGGCCCCAAAGTGTAGAACGGCGCCTCGCCACACTCGCGCAGCTGCTTGTCCATGTTTTCCTTGATGAGCTGCATCGGCACATGGCCGGGGCCTTCGATCATGGTCTGCACATCGTGCTTCCAGGCGATTTGGGTCAGCTCGCCCAGCGTTTCCAGCTCGCCGAACTGCGCCGCATCATTGGCATCGGCAAGACTGCCCGGGCGCAGGCCATCGCCCAGCGAAAACGCCACGTCGTAGGCCTTCATGATTTCGCAGATTTCCTCGAAGTGGGTGTAGAGGAAATTTTCCTTGTGGTGCGCCAGACACCATTTGGCAAGAATCGAGCCGCCACGGCTGACAATACCGGTCACGCGCTTGGCGGTCAGCGGCACATAGCGCAGCAGCACCCCGGCATGGATGGTGAAGTAATCCACACCCTGCTCGGCCTGCTCGATCAGGGTGTCGCGGAAGATTTCCCAGGTCAGCTCTTCGGCGCGGCCATCGACCTTTTCCAGCGCCTGATAGATCGGCACGGTGCCGATCGGCACTGGCGAGTTGCGCAAAATCCATTCGCGGGTTTCGTGGATATGCTTACCGGTGGACAGATCCATCACCGTATCCGCGCCCCAGCGAATCGCCCACACCAGCTTTTCCACTTCTTCGGCAATACCGGAGCTGACCGCGCTATTGCCGATATTGGCATTGATTTTGGTGAGGAAATTGCGGCCGATAATCATCGGCTCGCTTTCGGGATGGTTGATGTTGTTGGGCAGAATGGCGCGTCCCCGGGCGATTTCATCGCGCACGAATTCCGGGGTGATGATGCGCTGGATATTGGCACCAAAATCATGCCCGGGATGCTGGTTCAAAAGATGCGCCTCACGCACCGCTTCAAGCCGCTGGTTCTCGCGGATGGCGACGAACTCCATCTCCGGGGTGATGATGCCGCGCCGGGCATAGTGCATCTGCGTGATATTGGCGCCACTCAGCGCACGACGCGGCTTGGGGCGGTTGGGAAAGCGCACATGGGCGAGTTTGGGGTCGTGCTCGCGGGCGCGGCCAAAATCCGAGGTGATGCCGGCAAGTTGCTCGCTGTCACCACGCTCGGCAATCCAGGCGGCGCGCAATGGCGCAAGACCTTGAGCAAGGTCGATATTGGCCTCTGGGTCGGAATACGGCCCGGAGGTGTCATAGACCGTGACCGGCGCGTTTTCTTCGCCGCCAAACAAGGTCGGCGTGCGGGTCAGCGCGATTTCGCGCATCGGCACGCGAATATCCGGACGCGAGCCTTCGACATGGATTTTCTTCGAGCCGGGAATGGGCTGGGTGACCTCGGCAGACAGCGCTTCGGTCTGCTGGATGAGTTGGCTGGGGATGGCATTCATCGAACTTCGTCCTTAGAAAGTGGCGGAACGAAGCAGGTATACGGCAGGCTCGACCCGGTGGCCGGTGCAAGCTCCCTACGGTGGTATCAACCACATCAGGTTCAAAGGGACTGTCTCAACCGGCACGCCGGTACCCCTGCTTCTTGGCGCATGGTAGTGCCTTGCCGTGTTTTTTTCATCAAACCTTGCGGCAATGCCCTATCTGCAGGCAGCCGCCCATGCGCCGATAATGGCGCGTGCCCCTTCCATCGAGCCCATCCGCAATGTCTGCCCATCATCTGCCAGAAGCCTCGGCCTTTTCACCCGCCAGCGTCGGTAATATCGGCGTGGGTTTCGATATCTTGGGTCATAGTGTGGCCGGCATTGGCGATATCGCCCATGTGCGCCGGATTGAGAGCCCTGAAGTGCGCATTGCCTCGATTGATGGCGAGCTACCGGGTGTTTGCCAAATCCCGCTGGCGGCCGAGCGCAATACTGCCGGACAGGCATTGATCGCGCTGCGGGCGCAGACCGGGATTGGTTTTGGCTTCGAGCTGCGGCTGCAAAAAGGCATCCCGCTGGGCTCTGGGCTCGGTGGCTCGGCGGCCTCCTGCGTGGCAGCACTCATTGCCGCCAATGCCTTGCTGCCCACGCCACTGGACCGGCACGCACTGTATGCCTGCGCGCTGCAAGGCGAGTCGGTCGCCAGTGGCAGCCGTCAGGGCGATAACGTCGCACCGATGCTGCTGGGCGGGGTGGTGATGTGTACGCCCACACAGATGATTCGGCTATCCGCCCCGGATTGGCTGCATGCGGTGGTGGTGCATCCGGCGCAGATTCTGGAAACCCGCCGCGCCCGCGCAGTGCTGGCCGAGCCCTATCCACTGCCACAAGTGGTGCAACACTGCGCCCATCTGGGATTGTTTTTGACCGGGCTGGCTCAGGGCGAGCGCGCGCTGATTGCCGCAGGCCTGAAGGACATCTTGGTGGAGCCACGCCGTGCACCGCTGATTCCCGGTTTTGCCGAGGTCAAGGCCGCCGCCCTTGCACACGATGCGCTGGGCGCCAGCATCTCCGGTGCCGGCCCCAGCGTGTTTGCCTGGTTTGATGATGCCGGGCGCGCCCATCAGGCCGCCTCCGCGATGCAGGCGGCCTTTGCCGCAGCCGGCTTCGATTCAGATGCACATATCGGCCCGGTCAATGGCCCGCGTGCCGAGCTGCTGGGCTGAAGCGCAATATCCGCCAGCTTCAGCGGCTGGCTGCTTCCAGCCGGTAATCAATCTGCGCCTGCTGCCATTGCCCATGCGCATCGCGTGCACGCACTTCCACCCGATGGCTGCCGGCTGGCAGACGGGTATCCAAGGGCGCTCGCCACAAATGCGTTGAAGTGCGCGCCTCGGGTGAGCGGTCATAGCCGCGCAGCGTGTCGCTGCCATCATCGCGGGCATTTTCTGCTGCAAGCCAGGGGTCGGGGCCGTGGAAGCGCTGCATCGGCCGCCACGCGCCGCCATCAATACGGTATTCGACCTCGGCATCAGGCCGGGCGATGAACACATTGGCATACACGCCCCAGGCCGGATATGCGCCCTGACGCAGCACTTTCGGTGCATGCAGGCGCATGACATCGGTAAATGCTGCATCCTTGCCATCGTGCTTGGCCGGATGCCAGGCAAGCCGATAGCCGCCATCGCCCGCCACATGCAGCCGGGCATGACCATTGGGCGTGCCATCGGCCATGGTCGCATCAGGGATGCCAGCGGCATTGGGCGCACCCGACCAGAACGCGCCACAGGCCGCGCCGACATTGAATTCATGCAGTGGCTGTGCACCCTGCCAACCGCTGTCGGCATCATGCCAATGATGGCCGAGGGTGTGGTGATGGCCGCTCAAAACCAGCACATGCGGGAAATCACGCAACAGCGCAAACAGCCGCTGGCGGTCGGCCGCGCGGAATGTCTCCACGCCCGCTTCCTTGTCGAACAGCGGGATATGCACGCCCAGTACCAGCAGTGCATCACGCGGCACGCTCGGCAAATAGGCTTCCAGAATGGCGAACTGCTCCTCACGCAAGCCACCGATATAACGCGGCGACTGCCCCGGCTGGTAAATCACATCATCCAGACCGATGAACACCAGCCCCGGCTCTTCCCAGGCAAAGGTATCCGGGCCGAAGTGACGCTGATAACTCGCCAATGAGCCGGCATCATCTGCGGCATCAAAGTCCAGATCATGATTGCCGGGGATATGCAGCCAGGGCGTTGCCAGCCGCGCCATCTGCGCCTTGAGCTGCGGATACAGCGCCAGATTGTCATCCACCAAATCACCCAGGGTGACGCCGAAGCGGGCGCGGGTGTTGCCAATCAACGGCTCGATGATGTCGCGGCGAAAATAATCCAGCTCGGTGGCGTCTTCGGTCTGGCTGTCGGCAAACAGCAACACATCAAACGCGCGCGCCTCGCGGTGCGGATTTGGCAGCAGGGCAAAATCCCGGCAGCCACGCCCGGCATGCCAGTTGTCGGGCAGGCCATCGGCACGCAGCGGCAAGGCATGTGTGGCCGGCTTGATGAGCAGCAAGGCATCGTGCGCCGAATCCTCCGGCAACCGATAGCGGCCATCAGATGCCGTCAGCAACAACTGCCGCCCCGCATAAAGCCGCACCCCGGCCACACCCGGCTCGCCCGCATCCTGACGCTGATTGCCGTTGCGATCTTCCCAAACCCGGCAGCTCGAATCGGCCGCCCAGGCATCGGCAAACGGCAGCGACAGGGCAAACAACAACAGTAACGCACGCATGGCAGGGTTCCAGAGACAGGGTGCGTCATTTTAAGGCTTGCACAAAGACGCCTTGCCGCCTGTATCCTGCCAGCGGCCACCTGCGGAGATGATTGAATGCGCTATGCCAGCACTCGCGGCCAAAGCCCCGTGACCGATATTGACCTTGCCCTTGAAGCCGGTCTTGCCCCCGATGGCGGCCTGTATGTGCCGATGCACATCCCGCAGCTTGCCAAGGCTGCGCCCTGGCCTGACCTTGCCAGCGCAGCGACAGCCATTTTGTCACCGTTTTTTACCGCCTCGCGCCTTTGCGAGCGCCTGCCGCAGCTTTGTACCGAGGCCTTCAACTTTGCCTCGCCGCTGCGCCATATGCATGGCGAGCGTGATTTTTTGCTGGAGTTGTTCCACGGCCCCACGGCCGCATTCAAGGATTACGCCGCGCGCTTTCTGGCTGCCTCGCTTGCCGCATTGCGCGACAACACTGCCCCCACCCGCACCATCATGGTGGCCACTTCCGGTGATACCGGCGCAGCTGTCGCCGCCGCTTTCCATCGCCGTGCAGGCTTTCGCGTGGTGATTCTCTACCCGCAAGGTCGCGTTTCTCCGCGTCAGGCGCATGGACTAGAATGCTGGGGCGAGAATATCCACACCTTGCGCATTGCCGGCAGTTTCGACGACTGCCAGCGGCTTGCCAAAACCGCGCTGTCAGACAGCGAACTGCGCGCGCGCCTGCCGCTGGGCTCGGCCAACAGCATCAGCCTCGGTCGCCTGCTGCCGCAAATCGCCTATTACGGCCATAATGCCTGCACGTTTTTTGCCGAACACGGCCAGCGGCTCAACTTCATCATTCCCACCGGCAACCTGGGCAATGCCAGCGCCGCGTTCCTGGCCCGCCAAATGGGGCTGCCGGTCGGCGATATTCATCTGGCCTGCAATGCCAACGACACCCTGCCGCGTTTTTTCCAGGGACAGGACTACGCCGCGCAGACCACCCGCGCCACTCTGGCCAATGCCATGGATGTCGGCGCGCCCAGCAATTTCGAGCGGCTGCGCTACTGGCATGACAGTGATGCCGAGCTGCGCAGCGCCATCAGCGCCAGCAGCAGCGATGACGCCACCATCCGCGCAGAAATTGCCGCCGCCCACACACACCACGGCATCACCCCCTGCCCGCATACCGCCTGCGGCTTGGCAGCCCTGCATACACTGCGCAAGGCAGGCGATCACCGTCCTTGGGCAGTGGTGGCCACCGCACACCCGGCCAAGTTTGAAAGCATCGTCGAGCCGCTGACCGGGCAGACCATCCCGCTGCCCGCAGCACTGGCCAAGTCGCTGGCACGCCCGGCGCAGGGTGAGCCACTTGCCAACGACTACAGCGCCCTGCGGCAGTGGTTACTGGCGCTACCCAGCCAGGGCTAACGTCGCGGGCGGCAGTTTCCGTAATTTCCAGGATGCTTCCAATCCCGTAATATCCACACCACTGTCAGTTCCCGGCATTCCCTGACTCCACTCCAACGAGGATTCCATGTCGCAATTTCCTGATGTTTTCCCGCAAAAGCCGCTGAAAGTTGCCCACTTCGGGCAAAACATGCTCATCACATTCGCACTCATCATGCTGGCGATTCTCATCGCCATCGGCCTGGGCGCCTGGGGTGTCGGTCTTGGCAAAGCTGCCTATGCCGACTGGAAAATCGGGCGCGACCATCACGTATTGCCCGATGCCCGTATCAATGGCGAGTGCAAAACCCGCAAGAGCGTACTCACCAGCTGTGATGTCAGCATCCGCCATGACGGTCAAGAATGGAAAAAATCATTCTCTTTCTTCTCCGTTAACAGCAGCAGTTACAGCGTCGCGGCCATCGCCTCAAATCAGGATCCAGCCCAGGTCACTCTGGATTTGGCTGCCGACAAGGCGCTAAACCGCATGCTGTTCGCAATTGGCATTTTTGCCATCGGCCTGCTTGTATTGTTCACGAGCTTGGAGACTCTGTTCGTTAGCCTGCCCCGCCAGCGCAAATTGCTGGCAGCCCTCAATACCGCTGCAGCGCAGCCCTGGCAACTGGTTGCCGTGGAAGCCGGGAAAGGCGCTCATAACTACTCGCCGCATATCAACGGCAAACCTGAGAGAATTCAGTTGAATCCTGAAAAGCTCAAGCCCTGGGTGATTGGCGGCAGTGACGAAAAGCCACAAATACTTGCCATTGCCGGCAAAAATGGCGCCAGCCCAGTACCTTTGGCCGGAGAACTTGCCAATATCAACGGCCTGAGCAAGCAGGAAAAGGCAGAAATCTTGCAACGCATTGATGCGCATTTTTCAGCCTGAAACCACGCGATTACATGACAAATCCGACGGGTGACGCGATTGCGTCGCCCGTTTTTCATACCTGCCTCCGAGCTTGACTCGGGGGCTTATGCCTGCGTTGTCCAGGCCACCAGTTTCAGCACCAGCGGCCGGATGCTGAGCAGGCTCACAAACGCCAGCGGCCAAGCCAGTGCATAGGCACGCAAGGTGCGCAGCGGCCAGCCACTGTCGACGCCGGTATTAAAGACCACCAAAAACGCGCTCATGATGAAGGCCATCAGCGCCGTGGCGTAAAAGGTGAAAACGATACCGCTGTATTTGGCAGAGATTTTTTCATCGGATTTTTCGGTAGGCGGGGGAGGGCGTGCTTTTTAGCATGCCGTGGTGATTCGCTGACAAGCATCACAAACGCAGGCCCGTTCCCGATCGCTCAAACCTTGGTCGACGCACCGCTCCACAGCCGCGAATGCGCTTGCCGCTGCTGCACCATCTGCCAGAACTGCCCGGCCATGATGGCGGCGGGGGTATTGCGCTTCGGCGGGCGTGCGCTGCACAAAGCCGTTCACCACCACTTCGGCCAGATGCACGCCGTGCTCCGCCAGGCTTTGCGCCAACAGGGCATTGGCCTTGTGCTGCGCCGCGACGGACACGGCGAGGATGCCGAAGTCTTTGGCAAAGGCATTAATTTCAGGCCGCTGCAAGGCCATCACGCCGCTGGTGGCCAGCACCGCGCCACGTTGCCGCGCAAGTAGCGGCAGCAAGGTCTGCACCGCTTGCAGATACCGCGCCACGCGCAGGTTCAGGCTTTGCGCCAGCACGGCGGGCGAGGCGTCCAGCAAGTCGCCGTCCACATCGACAAAGGCGTTCCAGTGCAGCAGGCCGATGTCGCCTGCCGCCAACTGGGCTTGCAGCATGGCCTACAAGGCGACTTCATCGCTTAAATCGCAGACCGTGCCCTGAGCGCGAATGCCTTGCGCCTGCAAGTGTTGGGTGGCAGCGCGAGCTTGTCCGCATCACGCGCCACAAGATGCAGCGGATGCCCGGCCTGGCCAAAGCGCTCGGCCACGGCATGGCCGATGCCGGGGCCGTAGCCACAGATGAGCAGAGTGGGCTTCATGCGCCCACACCCAGCGCCCATTCCAGCGCGGCGGTGTCTTCATAAAAGTGATAAAGCGCCAGCTTGCCATCGTCGTTGAAGCGCATGATCAGCGCCCAATCGCTGGCAAAAGGGCGACCGGTGGCGCGGGCAGTGTGTTTCAGACGGCCGTACATCACCACATGCGCGCCTTGGGCAATGGTGGCCTGCACTTCAAATTCGCCCGGCTCCAGCGTATCGGCAAAGATTTGGAAAAATCGCCGTGCGCCTTCATGCCCGACGTGGCTGCCGTAAGCGGCCACGCGCTCGGACGCATCGGGACGTGTGCTGATGAACACCACATCGTCGGCGCAGGCGGCCAAGGCGGCGTCAAGCTCGCCGGTAAAGACGTTGGACAAAAACTGTTCGGCTTGGGTTTGGTAAGTCATGGTGTTGCCTCCTAATGGTTTAGGTGTTGGAAAAAGTAAGCTTGCCGACGGTGTTGCCTTGGGCGAGCAGCGTCAGCGCCTGCTGCACGCTTTCTGCACACACCGCGCCCAGGCATTGGCTTTGCGTGCTGCGCAAAAGCCCTTCGTCCAGCCAGCGGCTGATCCGGTTGAGAATTTGCCCCTGCGTTTCCCGCCCGACAGGCCGGAACAAAGGCTTGGTAAACATGTATTCCCAATGGAACGACAGGCTTTTTTGCATCAGCGGGTTGAGGTCTGCCGCAGCTGCCAGCGGCACGATGCAGGCGATGTGTCCGAAAGGTTGCATCAAGGGCGGCAGCGCTTTCAGGTAGCCATCGGGGTGGCTTGCCAGCACCGCATGGCTGACCGCTTCGGGCAGTTGCGAGGCGAGCGGGAGGCTGTGGTCGATCACCCGATGCGCACCCAGCTCCAAACACCAATCACGCGATTGCGCACGCGAGGCGCTGGCGATGATTTCCACTTCCGGCAGCCGCTTGGCCAGCTGAATCAACTGCGACCCCACTCCGCCTGCACCGCCCATAATCAGCAATCTGCCGCGCTCAAGGCGAAACTGCTCATGCAGCAGCTCCCATGCCGTCAGCACGGTCAACGGCATGGCGGCAGCTTCCGAGCTGCTCAGCCGCTTGGGCTTGATGCCGACCAAATCCGCACGCACGGCCTGATATTCGGCAAAGCATCCGGCGCGGGAAACATCACCGGCGTAATAGGCTTGGTCGCCCACGGCGATGTCCTGCACTGCCGAACCCCGCTGCACCACCGTGCCGCAGGCGTCAAATCCCAATATGGAAATGGCCGTGTTGTCCCGCGCACGCATCAGCAGGCGCCGGTCTGCGGGGTTGATTGCCGCAGCCTCTACCCGTACCAGCACGTCGTGCTCGCCCACTTCCGGTAGCGGCACCAAGGCATCTTTAAGACCAAAACCATTTTCACGATCGATGATGACCGCTTTCATCAACTCTGCCATTTCAAGCCTCTGTGCTCCACGCCACCAGCTTCAGCACCAGCGGGCGAATCAGCAGCAGGCTGACAAAGGCCACCGGCCAGGCCAGCACATAGGCACGCAGGGTGCGCATGGGCCAGCCGCTGCCGATGCCGGTGTTCAGCGCCACCAGCACCGCGCTCATGATGAAGGCCATCAGCATGGTGGCGTAGAAGGTAAAGACGATGCCGCTGTATTTGGCAGGGATTTTTTTCATGGGGAACCTTTCGTCAGGCGCGGCATTGTGAGTGGTCGATAAAAGAAATAAAACACGCTAAATTGGCCAAGATTGACGATTCATGCACAACATGCGGACACTCATGCCCCATGAATGAAGCCGAACTCCAACAGCAGTTGGCACGCGGTGAGGACAGCCGCCAGCAGTTCAAACGCGATGCGAGCAATGCCGACAGCCTGGCCGCAGAGTTGGCGGCATTGGCCAATAGCGGTGGGGGCATGTTGTGGCTGGGTGTGCAAGATGATGAGCAAATCAGCGGATTGACGGCGGCGGATGTGCGCCGCCTGAACCAGCTGCTGTCCAACGCTGCCTCGCAGCACATACGCCCACCGGTGCACCCGCAAACTGAAAACATTCAAACCGCACGCGGCGTGGTCATCGCGATGACCGTGCCTGACGGCCTTGCCAAGCCTTATCTGGACAACCAGGGGCGCATCTGGGTCAAAGCGGGTTCAGACAAGCGCCATGTCACCGCACGCGAGGAAATCCAGCGCCTGTTTCAACACGCCGGACTGGTTCATGCCGATGTGATTGCTGTTGAGCGCAATTCTGTGGCTGATCTGGATGAAAAGGCTTTTGCAGAGTACTTTCAACGGCGCTATGGTCACATGCCCGAGGAGGCGGGTCAGCCCTTGGCGCAGCTGCTGAACTACTTAGGGTTGGCCGACGGCGAGGCGCTGAACTTGAGTGGCCTGCTGCTTTTTGGCAGGCACCCGCAGCGTTATCGTCCCGCCTTCATGGTCAAGGCTGTGGCTCTTCCCGGCATCACGCGGTCTGACAGTCGCTATCTGGACAGCGAGGACATCGACGGCACGCTGGCCGTGCAATATCAGCGCAGCCCGACAAACCACGCAGCCGCACCCAACGCTACCGCCCGACCGGGCAAGGTCGGCAATGGCTGACCACTAGGTCATGACCCCCGTATGAACCTCGACTGGAA
Source organism: Lysobacteraceae bacterium NML03-0222 (assembly GCA_002798195.1). Taxonomy (GTDB): domain Bacteria; phylum Pseudomonadota; class Gammaproteobacteria; order Xanthomonadales; family Xanthomonadaceae; genus Solilutibacter. The sequence goes on from NWQM01000004.1 coordinate 323,742, forward strand.
CGACTTGCAGCACTTCGTCACGCTGGTGGAGCAGGAAACGCTCACCGCCGCCGCCGAAGCGCTGGGCGTGCAGCACAGCACCGTGTCGCGGCGCATTGCGCAATTGGAAGGTGCGCTTGGCGTGCGCCTGTTCGACCGCATTGGCAAGCGCTATCTGCTCACCGAAAACGGCACGCGCATTCACGCCCAAGCGCAGGAGCTGGCCAAAGACATCCTCACCCTGCAACGCCTGGCGCGTGGCGCGGGCGACCGGCAGGCGCGGGTGGTGGTGTCCGCCCCGCCTTTGGTGCTGCGCGAATTGCTGCCTGCCCGGCAACTGGCCGCCTTTGCCGAGCTTGAGCCGCATATCCGCCTGGTCTTGCAGGGCGAGGCGCGCATCAGCGATTTGCATGCCCGCCAAGCCGACATTGCCCTGCGCTTGGTGCGCCCCGAGCAGAACGACTTGGTTGCCCGCCGCCTGTGCACTTTGCGCTTCGGTTTTTACGCATCGTCCGGCTATCTGCGCCAAGCCCGCGAAACGCACCGCTTTCTGTTGATTCCCGCCGATGCCCGACAAGGGCGCTGGGCGCGGCAGATCATCGGCAGCGATACCCCCGCCCTGGAGTGCAACGACTTTTTGCTCATCAAACAATGCCTGACGGAAGGCATGGGCGTGGGGCTGCTGCCGGAATTTTTCGTTCGCCCCGAAGACCCGCTTGTGCCCGTGGGCGTACACGCCGCCACGCCCGAAGTGCTGGAAGAAGACTTGTATTTGGTGATGCACGAAGACGTGCGCCGATCGCCTGCCGTGCGCGCGGTGGCGGATTTTCTGGTGCAAGCGCTGCTTGAGGATGCATCTCCTCGTTCTTAATCTTCGCCGTTGCCATTCACTTTCATCTCCACCCTCGTGTTTGATGGACTTGACAGGAACAAATGGTATGCCTCCGTGGAGACAGATCAGCTCCAAGCGCAAATCAGCTGGCTTTGGGGGGTGCAAGACAGGGCAGGTAATGGCAGTTTCATCCGTATCCGGGCTAGCATCTGCTTCTGACCTTTTGAGAGCATCGCCGTGCCCAAATTCACCGCCCTTGCCGTCTTTCTTGCTGCCTGCCTCTCCCCTGTCATGAGCCATGCCCAAACCGCGCACGCACCCGCACAACTGACTGGCGAAGACTACGCCCGCGCCGAAAGCCTGCTGGCGCATCGCCTGAACCCGCTGCTTGATGGCGAGGTGAGAAGCCTCACTTGGCAGGCCGATGGCCGCTTGTTCTGGCTGGAGATGAATCACGGAATTTCTCGCCCGATGTTGTGGGATATCGCCCGCAACCAGCAGGCAAACCTGCGTTTTGCCAAGCATGAGGCGGCCGCACAAAGTTTGAGTCGCGTGCATGGCAAGACCGTCTCGCAAGACCTGTTTTTACGCATGCAAAACCCGCAGCTGGACGCCACGCATATCGCTTTTGGCTATGAGGGTGAAAACTACCGTTGCAGTTTCGATTTCAAGGACTGCCGCAAAACCTCATCCGAAAACCACAGCGCCACGGCGCCTGCGGTGAAATCGCCCGACGGTCAGCGCGAAGTCTTTATCCGCGAGCACAATCTGTGGCTGCGCGACATCAAAACCGGCCGGGAAACCCTGCTCACCCACGATGGCGAGCAGGATTATGGCTATGCCACCGACAATGCCGGTTGGGTGCACAGCGATCGCCCCATCGTGCTGTGGTCACCGGATTCGCGCCGCATCGCCACTTTCCGCCACGATGGCCGCAAGGTCAGGCAGATGACCATGGTCGGCACCCAGCCCGGCGCGCCGGAAGTGCAGCAATGGCGCTATCCGTTTGTCGGCGACGCGCATGTGTTCATGATCGAGCGCATGGTGATTGACCTCTCCGGCGACGCACCGCGGCTGGTGCCGCTACAAATGCCGCCGGATTTCCACCGCTCCACCAGTTGCGACCACATCAGCTGCGATGGCGGCTGGGAAGATGTGCAATGGGCGGCCGATGGCAAAACCCTGGCCTTTGTCAGCACCGACAGAGGCCACAAGAGCGCCACCCTGCGCATTGCCGATGCGGCCACCGGCCAAGTGCGCGATGTTTTTCTGGAAACGGTCAAGACCCAGTTTGAAAGCGGCATCGGCGGCGTGGTCAACTGGCGCTATCTGCCTGAATCGGGCGAATTCCTGTGGTGGACGCAGAAGTCCGACTGGGGGCATCTGTATCTGCATGACCTGGCGACCGGCAAGCAAAAACACGCCGTCACCGAAGGCGCCTGGAATGTGCGCGAGGTGCTGCATCTGGATAGCGCAAGCCGCACCGTCTGGTTTTATGGGCAGGGGCGTGAAGCCGGGCGCGACCCATACTTGAAGCATCTGTACCGCGCCAGCCTTGATGGCGGGCAGGTGCAGCTCTTGACCCCGGAAGATGCCGACCACCGCGTCAGCATTTCCAAAGATGGCGCGTTCTTTGTCGATACCCATTCCAGCATCACGCAAGCGCCGGTGACGGTGCTGCGGCGCATGCGCGATGGCGAGCAAATCCACGAGCTGGCGCGCGCCAATACCCAGCGCCTTGAAGCCGCCGGCTGGCGCGCACCGGAAAAGTTCGTGGTCAAAGGTCGCGATGGCGCAACCGATATCCACGGCATGCTGTGGAAGCCCTCGCATTTTGATGCCAGCAAGAAATACCCCATCGTCAACTACATCTATCCCGGCCCGCAGGTCGGCTCAATCCGCACCCGTGGCTTTGCCGCCGCGCATGGCGACCATCAATCACTGGCCGAGCTGGGTTTCATCGTGGTGGCGATGGATGGTATGGGCACCCCCGGCCGCAGCAAGGCATTCCAGGATGCCTATTACGGCAACATGATTGACAACACCCTGCCCGACCAAGTGGCTGGGATGCAGCAACTGGCTGCGCGCCATGCCTGGATTGACCTTGACCGCGCCGGTATCTGGGGGCACTCCGGTGGCGGCAATGCCACCGCCACGGCGATGTTCCGCTACCCGGAGTTCTTCAAGGTCGGCGTCTCGCAGGCGGGCAATCACAATAACCTCAGCTACGAGGACGACTGGGCCGAGCGCTATCACGGCCTGATGGTGAAAAACCCCGACGGCAGCAGCAATTACACTGGCCAGGACAACGCCCACTACGCCGAGCACCTCAAGGGCAAATTGTTCCTGATTCACGGCATGATGGATGACAATGTGCCGGTGCAAAACACGCTGCTGGTGGTCGATGCCCTGACCCGCGCCAACAAGGATTTCGACCTGTTGCTGCTGCCGCATGCCCGCCACGGCTTTGGTACCGGCGATGTCGGTATGTACGTGATGCGCCGGCGCTGGGATTACTTTGTCCGCCATCTGCTCGGCGCCGAACCACCGGCACAATACAAGCTGGAAGCAGCCCGCTAACCCCTGTCCTGCCCGGAGTTGCCTGCTCCGCGCTTAATCACCCGCCTTGATGCAGCCATACCGCCGCATGCTGGCAAGAATGGCCGATGCACTGGCCGGATTGCTGCCCAACTGCGCCCGCAACTCCTTGCAGATGCCAGCCTGACTCAAGCTGTGCAACCTGCCGCCCAAGGAACTATCGCGAAACGCCAGCCGCATGCGGGCGCGCGTGGCTTCCATTCGCGCCGGCTGGCGCTGCAAGGGGTCGCGCACAAAGTCCTCGCCCGGACGCGTTATTGACTGCGCTGGTGATGCGCCCGCCACAAACCAGTCATCCGGCCTGTCGGTTACCGGGATTGCCGGTTGCTCCGTATCTGCCACTGCCCTCGAAGACCTTGGCACAGCTTTTTGTTGCGGCATCTGCCGTGTTCTTGGCTGTGACTGCACGATATTTTGTGCTGGCTCGGTCGCCAATTCCGGTTTGGGCTTCGGGATGAAGAACAACTGCACCCGGTTTTGCGATGGCTCAGGCGCAACCGATACCCATGCCTGACGCTGCGCTGTCAGCAGATAGCAAACAAAGAACGCATTGACCGACAACGCCACCCACCAGGCTGCAATCCTTGTCTTGTCCACAGCGCCTATCCTGCCGAATGCCATCAGGACGTGTTTTATCACAGTCTCGCGGCGCGCTTTGACATTCACCCGGCAGCCGCTAACCTTGCACGCCTTCAACCTTACCCATATCCCCATGTCCAAGCACGACCAACCCTATAAATACGAGCCCATGGCCTTTCTGCCGCGCCTGATTTTTGCCTCGCGCTGGCTGCAGCTACCGCTGTATCTGGGCCTGATTGTCGCCCAGGCGGTGTATGTGTTCCTGTTCATGAAGGAGCTGTGGCACCTGATCACCCATGCCACCGAATGGGGTGAGCTGGAAATCATGCTGATGGTGTTGGGGCTGATTGATGTGGTGATGATTTCCAACCTGCTGGTGATGGTGATTGTCGGCGGCTACGAAACCTTCGTTTCGCGCCTGCGACTGGAAGGCCATCCCGACCAACCCGAATGGCTCAGCCACGTCAATGCCAGCGTATTGAAGGTGAAATTGGCCATGGCCATCATCGGCATTTCCTCCATTCACCTTCTGAAAACCTTCATCGCCATCGGCAACCTCGGCGCAGAAGGCTCCCCCTACACCGCACAGGGTGTGTTGTGGCAAACCATCATCCACTGCGTGTTCATCCTCTCGGCCATCGGCATCGCCTGGACTGACAAGCTGATGATGTCGGCCAGCAGCAAGCACCACTGATTGATAGCCCGATCGCAAACCAGAAGGCCAGACTCAAGTCTGGCCTTCTTTCATCAAGGCATCACTCTGCCAAGCGCATTGGGCTAACGCGCTGCGAAGTGCTCAAATCCGCTGCGGCTTGTCTTTACTGGCTCACCGGACAGCATGGCGGTGATGCCCTGTCCTGCACAAACACGGCCTATGCGGGTCACTGCGGTGCCACAGGCCAGGGCGCGGCTACGGATTGTTTCGCGCAAGGCCGGTGCTGCGGTAAAGCACAGCTCGTAGTCATCACCGCCGCTGTCTTGCCAATGCCACCGTGTTTGCGGCTCAACGCCCAGCGCCTGCAAGGCAGCCGATACGGGCAGCTGTTCGAGTTCAATGTCAATGGCGACCGCGCTGGCCTCGGCAATATGCCCGGCATCGGCGAGCAGGCCATCGGAAATATCAACCGCGGCATGAGCCAGACCGGCCAGTGTCTGCCCCAGTGCCAGCCGCGGCGTGGGGCGGTCAAGCCGGGTGCGCAGGGCTTGCGGGATGTCGTGACCTTGCTGCCACAAAGCTAGCGCTGCAGCGGCATCGCCCAATGTGCCGCTGACCCAAACATCATCGTTTGGCTGTGCGGCATCGCGACGCAGCGCTTGGTCAGGCGCAATCAGGCCAATCACGCTGACGCAGACCGATAGCGGCCCGCGCGTGGTATCACCGCCAATCAGGCTCAAGCCGTGCTCCCCGGCCAGCTGCATGAAACCGTCGATAAAACCATCCAGCCAATCCGGGTCGGCCTCCGGCAATGACAGCGACAGGCTGCCCCAAGCCGGCTGTGCGCCCATAGCCGCCAGGTCAGAGAGATTCACCGCCAGCGCCTTCCAGCCGATGTCGAAGCTGTGCGTCTGCGGCGGGAAATGCACGCCGTGGTTCAGCGTGTCGGTTGCCACGACCAGCTGCATTCCCGCAGGCGGGGCGATGAGTGCGGCATCATCGCCAATGCCCAGCACCACATCCGGCCGCGTCTGGCTGCGGCGGCGGATGCGTTCAATCAGGTCGAACTCGGCCACGGCCTGCCGCCATCAGCGCTGCTTGGCGGCGTTCACTTCCACACTGCGCCATTCGGCCGCCAGTTTGTCCAGCACGCCATTGACATAGGTATGACCGTGGTCGGCGCCGAAGCGTTTGGCCGTTTCGATGGCCTCGTTGATGACCACCCGATACGGCACATCCTTGCGCTGGTGCAGCTCGTAAGCGGCGATGCGCAGCACTGCGCGCTCCACCGGGTCAACCTCTTCCACCGCGCGATCAATATGCGGCGCAAGCCCGGCATCGAGCACGGCGGTATCGTTGATAACGCCGCGCACCAAGTCCTCAAAATAAGCAAGGTCGGCGATTTCATGCGCCTGCTCGTGAGCGAACTGTGCCAGGATTTGCTGCGCCACACCGCCGGAAAGCTGCCAGGCATAGATGGCCTGCATGGCGCGGCGACGGGCGCGGGTGCGATGCACCGGGTCAATCCCCTGCGGGCGACGCGATTGCGGCTTCATGGCTTCAGCTCCTGGCTGCTTGCAATGAATTTTTCAACATCAAAAACGCCCTCGGGGTCGTCCTCGAAGCCCAGCAAAAAACCATCGGACTGTGCTTCGGCATCAACCAGTTGGTCGAACAAATCCAGCATTTCGATGGCGGCAATGGCCGCTTCTTCACCCTTGTTGCCATGCACGCCACCGGCACGCGCCCTGGCGTCCTCCACCGTTTCCACCGCCAGCACGCCATTGCTGATGGGCAGATTGCTCGCCAGAGCCAGCTCCATCAGCGCCTTGGCGCAGTTATCGGCCACATGTTCGTAATGGCGGGTATCGCCGCGCACCACGCAACCGAGCGTGATGATGGCATCGTGGCGGCTGCCCAGCGACAATTGCCGCGCCACCTGCGGGATTTCCCAGGCACCGGGCACGCGGATGATATCGATTTTTTCCTCATCCACACCATTGTCCAGCAGCGCCTTGCGCGCGCCTTCGACCAGTGCTTCTGTGATTTGCGCATTCCAGCGGCTGACGATAATCGCAAAGCAGGCATCGGCATCCGCCCGCAAATTGCCTTCAAAAACGCTCATGGAAAATTTCCGGAAAGGGGATGGCTATTCTACTGCGCACGCTTTGAAAAACACTTGCACATCGGACAGATCGCGCGTGCGCGGCATCGGCGGCAATGAATTCATGAACACCTGCCCGTAGCTTTTTTCACTCAGGCGCGGGTCACACAGCACTAGCACGCCGCGGTCATGGATGGTGCGAATCAGCCGCCCTGCCCCTTGCTTGAGCGCAATCACCGCCTGCGGCAGTTGCTCATCGCGGAACGGGTTGCCACCGCTGCGGCGCACGGCCTCCAGCCGCGCCTCGAATACCGGGTCATCGGGCGCGGCAAACGGCAGCTTGTCGATGATGACCACCGATAGCGCATCCCCGGCTACATCCACGCCTTCACGAAAACTGGCCGTACCCAGCAGCACGCCATTGCCCGAATCCCGAAACTGCTGCAACAGCTGCGCGCGCGAGGCTTCACCCTGTACGAACAAAGGCCAGGGCACATCCAGCCGCCCGCGCAGCAACGTGGCTGCCTCGCGCAAGGCGCGATGCGAGGCAAACAGCAAAAACGCCCGGCCTTGTGATGCCTGCAATACCGGCAGCGCCGCCTCCACGACCGCCTCGGTAAAACCGAAGGCCGAAGGCGCGGGCAGGCGTTTGGGCAAATAGCAAAGCGCCTGCCTGGGCCAATCGAAAGGCCCGGGCTCGATGCGGGTCTTGGGCTGCCATAGCCCCAGGCGTTTGGATACATGGATGAACTCACCGCCCACAGTCAGCGTGGCGGACGTAAACACCCAGGCTGCCTGTGAGCGCTCCCGGTGGCGGCGCAAGGGGCCGGATACATCCAACGGCGTGCGTTGCAGGCGAAAGCCCTTGGGCGTGAGCTCATACCAATACACATTGTCGCTGCCGGGGTCAGGGCTGCGCTCGTCCAGTTCTTCCTGCGGTGCGTCTTCAGGCTTGTTCCAGGCCTCCAGCCAGCGCGAGAGCCGCGCCTCAACCTCCACCACGCGCGCATGGGCAGTATCCAGACCGGGATTGGCCTCGCGCCACGGGTTGAGCGCCTCAATCAGGCTTTGCAAGGCAACTTGCAGTGCATCAAAGGCCGTGACCACGGCTTCGTTTTCCAGCGCCCGGCTGCGCGTGCCGCGGATCGGCAGACCATCCATCGCCACGCGCAACTCACGCACGCTTTGCTCCAGCGCTAGTGCAAATGGCTGCAATGCCGCCAGACCTGCCGTGGTTTGCCGGGCTTCGTGAATCACATCGCGCGCCAGCTCCACCAGAAGCCGCGCACCAATGCCCTCACCAAAAAATTGCGCGGCCAACTCCGGCAACTGATGCGCCTCATCAACAATGAAAGTCTGCGCACCGGGAAGGATTTCGCCAAAGCCCTCCTGCTTCAACGCAAGGTCGGCCAGCAACAAATGGTGATTGACCACCACCACATCCGCCGACTGCGCCCGCTGCCGCGCCTGCACCACAAAGCAGTCGCCAAAAAACGGGCAATCACTGCCCAGACAGTTCTCGTTGGTGGAAGTCACCAAGGCAAATACCGGCGATTCTTCCGGCATGCCTTCGAGCTCGGCCAGATCCCCAAAACGGGTACGGCCACTCCAGGCCACAATGCGCTGAAACTGCGATATCTGCTCTTTGCTGGTAAAACGCGGCTCGCCCTTGGCCTGCTCCATGCGGTAGCGGCACAGATAATTGGCGCGCCCCTTGAGCAGCGCCGACTTGTGGCCGACACCCAAGGCCTTGCGCACCCGTGGCAAGTCGCGGTGATAAAGCTGGTCTTGCAGCGCGCGCGTACCGGTGCTGATGATGGTTTTTTTGCCTGAAAGCAGCGCCGGCACCAGATACGCATAAGTCTTGCCTGTCCCGGTACCGGCCTCGGCCAGCAAGGTATCGACTTCATCGATGCACTCGGCAATCGCCACCGCCAACGCCTGCTGCCCGGCACGCGGTACAAAACCGGCAATTTCCTTCGCCAGTGCACCATTTTCTGCCAGCGCCTCGGCGGTCTTTCCAGCCAGCTTCATCACGATACCGGGAACCCAAACAGCTGGCGATTATAGCCCGCCCCAATGGCGCACCCGATATTGATGCGCCGCAGCTTGCAATCTTCCAGGTTCGAGCGTAATTAAATGAATCTCTGGCAGAGCCACCTGTCTACACGGGATAACTGCATGCCAGCTGGTTTTCAATTTGACTCCTCAAGTCCATGGAGAAGAAGGATGGGAAGGATTGATGTTGAGCGCCGTATCAATAAATTGGCCATGCGCCGTACGCTATCCATAGTCATGGTAGTGATCGCTGACTTGATAGCTGCAGAAAGTACTCAGGCACGTCGGCAGGTATTGGATCGCGTTGTTGTTCGTGGTGATCGTGGAAGCTGGGGTTGGGATTTTCTCTGGGATTTTGGCATTTAATATGCCCATGGAATTCGCGAGCCCGATTACTACCTTGACTTCCCTGACCTTGGAGAATATGACCCTGACTATCAACAGCCCGCGTGGATAGATTTTGATTCAAAAGCTCCAGATCCAGATGACTGTGGTGATATCGCTGCTACCGCCGGCCGCAATATCCTGATTGGCAATCCCGTGGTAGTCGCCACAGGCAACAAAGTGGAATATGAGTTGGAATTTCAGCTAGCCGGCGAAATGGGACTGGGGTTAATTCGGGCTTATAACCATCACTGGCCCGGCACAGGTATTTTTGGAAGGCAATGGGTCAGCAGCTTCGACTATTTCCTGACTTTTAGCCCAAACGGCAACACCCCATCAGCCTGCTTTCCCATGGCAGGTGGCAATTGCAGTTTCTCGGACAACCATGAAGTGATATTTGCATGGCGACCCAGTGGCGGCATACTGAAGTTCGAAAAAAATGCTGCGACAGGCAATTTCACAGAAGCCAGCAGCAGCTTTCCCGCCACACTGACCCGTTTGCCCGATGGCTCCTTCAGACTGGAAAGCCTGGGCGGCGTAGAGGAATACCATGCCGATGGTCGCGCCAAACGCCTTTCCGACCCGCGCAGCATTGCCTGGAATTACAGCTACAACGGCAACCGCCTTGCCCGGGTCACTCATACCTCAGGGCAATACGTGGAATTTGTCTGGAGCGGCAACCGCCTCCAGATGGTACGCGACCCGGCAGGCAACACATACCAATACGGATACACCGGTTCTGCCACGGCAGCACCGCGTTTGATTTCAGCAACCACTCCGGGACAACCTGACCGAACCACCACTTACCATTACGAATCAAACAACTATTGGGCGCTGACCGGCAAATCAATCAACGGAGTACGCCATTCAAGATTCAGCTATCACGCCAATGGCCTGGTCGCATCCACCGAACATAACGGCATGCAAAAACATCGCTTTGTGTACAGCAATCCACATCCAGACCAATTCCATATCGAACATACCAACCCACTCGGAAAGCGTTCCACCTGGGTATATACCAATGGCAAGCTGACTTCGTTTCATGGTCATGCCAGCCCGCATTGCGCAGCTACAACCTCGGCTATTGACTACGATGCCAACGGCTATCCCAGCAGCGCATTGGACAGCAACGGCAACCGCACCACCTATCAATACAACGCTCAAGGGCAATTACTGGAAAAAATCGAAGGCCACGGCACTGCCGTCGCCCGCAAAACCACTTACCAATGGGACAACAAAAACCGTCTCATCAGCGTCACCCTGAGCGGGGCTCCAGCAGGCACTCCATGGCGACGCAACCATTACAGCTATACCGTCGATGGCCGTATTGCCCGCATTGAACGCACCAACCTGTCCGGCAATGGCCTTGCAGGCAACAGCCACGTAACCCTTTTCAGTTACAGTCAACATGCCAATGGCATGCTCGCCAGCATCACCATGGACGGGCCACTGGCAGGGAATGCTGACCGCGTTATTTCCCTCTATGACAGTCACGGCAATCTACTCTCTGTAGAAAACAGCCTGGGACACAAAACCACCTATTCTGCTCATAACGCTCTGGGTTTGCCCGGGCGCATGACCACCCCCAATGGCGGCAAAATTGACTATATCTACGATGCGCAAGGGCGACTGATTCAAACCAAAACCTATCTTGATGGGGGCACACAAACCATCCAGTACCACTATGACAATCAAGGACGACTATCGGCCACAACCACACCTGACAACTTGACCACCCAATATACCTATGGCAGCGCTGACCGCAGCTTGCTCACCCATATCAGGCGCCCCTCCGCAGCCCTTTCCGGCTTCGCAAGCAAAGCCGAGGAAATTCATTTGCAATATGCCGCCAGTGGCGACCTTGTTCGCTTCAACAAAAACCGCATCACGGAGGAGCCTGGCCTTGGCCCCTGTATTCCACCACCTGGTGAGATTAATTGTGTAATCAACCCGGATGACCCCCTGCCCCCATTTATAGAGCAAGCGCTACCGGAGTTTTCAAGCCGATGGCAACTTGACGAACTTGGCCGTATCCGTGCCATGCCCGGCAATAATGGACAAAACTTCCAGACCAAATACGATGCCAATGGCAATATCCACCAAACCATCGATTCTGCCGGACAAATCACCCAATACACCTACGATGCACTCAACCGCCTGGTCAGCGTAACCAACCCGCAAAACGGCATCACCCGCTTTGAATACAACCTGGCCGACCAGCTCACCCAAGTCACCGACCCACGCGGCAATATCACCACCTATACCTACGATGGCCTGGGGCAGATCTGGGCACAAAGCAGCCCGGATACCGGCCAGACCCAATTTCAATACAACGCCGCAGGCCAGCTTATCCAGATGACCCGCCAAAGCGGCATACTCACCCAGTACACCTATGACGCATTGGGGCGGCTCACCCACAAAACCGCAGGCGGGCACACCCACCACTTTGCCTACGACACCTGTCCCAGTGGAAAGGGACTGCTCTGCCAAATCACCGACCCTAGCGGCACCATGAGCTTTGCCTATTCCCCCGAAGGCTTGCTCACCCACAAAACCCAAACCCTGACCGGCAGTGGCATCAACTTCGGCCAGCACTATACATATGACAATATGGGACGCTTGGCCGGCATTCACTATCCCGGCAATATCACCGTGGCCTACGGCTATACCGACGGCAAAATCACCACCATGACGGTGAAAATCGGCAATGCCCAGCCCCGTCATGTGCTCAGCAATATTCAATATCAGGCGTTTGGCCCGGCATTGGACTGGCAATATGGCAATGGCCTGACCCGCAATGCCCAACTGGATCTGGACGGACGGCTAACACAACTCAACACCCGCAATGGCAGCACCGGAGTGCAAACGTTAGCCTACCAATACAACAGCAATAACCTCATCACCCGCATCACCCACAGCCAACAGCCCGGCGCCACACAACACTACAGCTATGACACGCTGGGGCGCCTGTCCCACGTGAGTGCCGGTATTGGCAACCAGAGCTTTGCCTGGGATGCGGTAGGCAACCGTATCAGCCATACCAACAATACCGGTCCAGCCAGCCTTGGCTATGCCAATAACAGCAACCACCTGCAATGGCTTTCCCGGCCGCTATATCCCGAGCGCACGTTCAACTATGATGCCGACGGCAATATCACCGGCAGCGCAGGCACGACTTACAGCTACAACGCCTTCAACCGCCTTGCCAGCGCACACAAAAACGGTATCACCACCCACTACCGCATCAACGCCCTGGGCGAGCGCAATTTCAAACAAACAGGCACACAGGCCAGTTACTTTGCCACCGGCCCCAGCGGACTTTTGGAAGTGGAATACCACCCCGCACACAACCGCTGGACACACTACCTGCGCTTTGGCAGCGAAGTGGTCGGCATGGTGCGTAATGGGCAACTGTATGCCGTGCATAACGATCACCTGGGCAGGCCGGAACTGCTCACCGACCACAATAAAACCATCGTCTGGCGCGCCCACAATGCCGCTTTTGACCGAACCGTAGTGCAGGACAATATCGGTGGCTTCAACCTGGGCTTCCCCGGCCAATACTTCGATACCGAAACCGGCCTCTGGCACAACGGCTTCCGCGACTACGACGCCAGCATAGGCCGATACCTGCAACCTGACCCCATCGGCCTTGAAGGTGGAATCAATCCCTATGCCTATGTCGATGGGAATCCTGTAGGCAGCATTGATCCTTATGGACTAGAAAAATGGATATGCCGACCAGTAAGCTACAAAGTGACACCCATAGTAAATTATCATTCAAATAGGAGTCCAACTTGCAACTATGAGTGCGAGAGCGAGAATTCTCGGTGCGGAATAGTTAAAGTAGAAGCATCTCCTAATTATAGCTATGGGCAGCCACAATGCGCAGGCGCGGACTTAAGAAATAAGGTTACGCATTCTGGCGAAATAAGCACATATTCTGTCGGGGTTTTGAACTTTGATGTTGAAACCGATGGAATCTCCACTTGGCCACTAATTATAATTTTCAATAAATACCCCTATGATCTTGTTGAGACCCTGAGACAGAAGGAGGTGGAAAATGGCTACTGCAAATAATAATTTAAAATTAATTAACGCAACTCCCTTCATATTATATTGGATTTTGAACATTCTCATGCTATATGCATTTAGACGAAGATATGATTCCGATATCTTATCAAGCTCTGGATTTTTTTCTATTGAGGAAAAGCTATTTTACATGATGGCTCTGGGCACCTCCTTGGCGTTCTTATGCTTCCTGGCGTGCAGGAAATTTATTTTGATGAATTTATTTTTTTGATTTTATATTTGATATTTTTCATTAGGATTCTTTATGACTTCTATTGATTTTCTGTTGCCGACTTACACCATCCCAATTGACTATATATGAATCCAAACCAGAGGATGCATGATTATGCTGGCGATCTCACCAAGGTAACCGACCCGCGCGGCAATATCACCGTAGCCTTCCCCACAATTGAGACAGTTCTAAAGGAGAACTTTTGGCAGTCTATGAAGATGACTGAAGGAGCGTTCAGATGCGCAAGAGCAAGTTCACTGAATCACAAATTGTGGGGATTTTGAAAGAGGCCGATGCGGGCATTCCCATCAAGGAACTGGTACGTAGCCACGGTATCAGCGTGGCGACCTACTACAAATGGAAGAGCCGCTATGGCGGCATGGATGTTGCGGAGTTGGCGCGGATGCGCGAGCTTGAGGCCGAGAACAGTCGTCTCAAGCGCTTGTATGCCGAGCAGGCACTGGAGATTCATGCCTTGAAGGATGTGATCGCAAAAAAGTACTGGGACCGCTAGAGCGGCGCGAGCTAGCGCAGGTTCTGGTGGTCGAGCATGGCTTGTCGGTGCAACGGGCGTGTCGCGCGAGTGGTCTGGCAAAGGCCTCGTGGTATCGAGCAGTGACGGCGACAAAGACACGGGATACCGAAGTCATTGAGGCATTACAGGCGGTAGTCGCACGGCATGGGCGATGGGGCTTCTGGAAGTGCTTCCGGCGCCTGCGCCTGGATGGGCACCCTTGGAACCACAAGCGGGTCTGGCGGGTGTACTGCCAACTCAAACTCAATCTGCCGCGCCGAACGAAGAAGCGCCTGCCGATGCGGGAGAGACAGACACTGAACGTGCCAATGCAAGCCAATGCCCTGTGGTCGATGGATTTCATGGCCGACACGCTCTACGGTGGCCGCCGCTTCCGCACCTTCAATGTACTGGACGAAGGTGTACGTGAAGCCCTGGCCATTGAGATTGACACCAGCCTGCCAGCCGAACAGGTGATTCGTGCACTGGAGCAGCTGAAGCAATGGCGCGGTTTGCCCAAGGCCATTCGTTGTGACAACGGCCCTGAATACACCGCACAAAGCCTGGTCGACTGGTGTCGCAAGCATCACGTCGAGCTGCGCCACATCCAGCCAGGCAAGCCGAACCAAAACGCTTACATTGAACGATTCAACAAAACCTATCGTACCGAAGTGCTGGACGCGCACCTGTTCGAGGATCTTGAGCAGGTGCGCGACATCACCGACCTTTGGCTGCAAAGCTACAACGAAGAACGCCCGCATGAGTCGCTCGGCAACCTGCCACCGAGCGTCTTTCGCCAACAATGCGAACGGGCAAATTCTCCTTTACAACTGTCTGCTTGACGGGGAAGGCTACGCCTGCCTGCGGTTGTTTTTGCCCCAGCGTGCTGTGCGCTTGGGCAAACAAAGGTTGCAGTTCACGGTACAGATTGGCCGGTAGCTGGCTGCGCAAATGTGCTTGGGCGGTCAGCAGTACCACGGCCTGATGTACGGACATGCCGGGGATGGCGAGCGGTTCGGCACCCCTGTCCCAGCTCCAGCCATAAGGTTTTTCACGCCTGTCACAGACAATGGGGAAGCGCCCTTCCAGCTGCTCCAGATCGCGCTCGATGGTGCGCAGGCTGACGTAATGCCCTTCGCCTTCCAGATGGCTTTTCAGTTCGCTGCTGGTAGTTTTACGCGGCGCGCGCGGCAGGCGCGCCAGAAGCAGCAGGCGGCGGGCTATGGTATCGCTTGCCTTTTGCCCCTTCCCATTCATGAACTAATGACTTCCTTGTCCCCTTTATGCAGGAGTTATCGCAAAGGGGATAGGGAATGTCTGCGAAACTTGATCACACTTTAATAAAGCCTGAACCAGATTATGCGTTCCACAGTGAGACTGTGAGCGCTGCGAATAGGCCATACTTCACATATGAATGTATCCCCCCTTCCCCCGGATATCGAAGCCTTGCTACGTCAAGGACTGGCCGAGCTGAAGCTCGATGCCGATGCACTTGCGCCTCTGCTTTTGACCTATCTGGCGCTGCTGATGCGCTGGAACAGCACTTACAACCTGACGGCCATCCGCGATCCACGCGAGATGGTGGTAAAGCACCTGCTCGATTCACTGGCGATGGCGCCATTTGTGCCGGATGCGGCGCTGGCTGACCTGGGCACCGGCCCCGGGCTGCCAGGCATTCCGCTGGCTATCGCCCGTCCCGGCTGTGAGGTGACGCTGGTGGAATCCAACGGCAAGAAGGCGCGTTTTCTGCGCCAGGCGGTGCGCACGCTGGGGCTTGCCAATGCACGGGTGGCCGAGTCGCGCGCCGAAGCACTGGATGAGCCGGGGCAGTATGCCGCCATCACCGCGCGGGCGCTGGCGACACTGGACAAAATCATCGCCTTTGGCGGCCATTTGCTGGCGCCGGGCGGTGTTTTGCTGGCGATGAAAGCCGAAACCGTGGCCGAAGAGGCCGCGCAGCTGCCGCCGGGCTGGCAGTTGCAGGCGGTGCATGCGCTGCAAGTGCCAGGGCTGGCCGCCAGCCGGCAATTGGCGGTGGTTGCCCGCCGCGATACTGCGGACTGATTTCCGCCGCAGGGGGTGGCAGGGCATAATGCACAGTCCTTCCGTCGGCATCGCCGACTCCCCCGGCTCACAGGACACAGCATTCATGGCGCGAATCATCGCGGTTGCGAACCAGAAAGGCGGCGTCGGCAAGACCACCACCGCCGTCAACCTTGCTGCCGCACTGGCGGCCACCCCCAAACGGGTGCTGCTGGTGGATTTGGACTCGCAGGGCAATGCCACCTCCGGCAGCGGCGTGGACAAGCATGAAGTGGCGCATACCACTTGCGATGTGCTGCTGGAAGAAGTCGCGCCGCGTGATGCCATCTTCGCCACCGAGGAAGGTCACGACCTGATGCCGGGCAATACCGACCTCACCGCAGCGGAAATCACGCTGATGGACGAGGAGGGCCGCGAGCAGCGCCTCAAGCGCGCGCTGGATGCAGTACGCGGCGACTATGACTTCATCATCATCGACTGCCCGCCAGCGCTGTCCTTGCTCACCCTGAACGCTCTGACTGCGGCTGATTCGGTCCTGGTACCGATGCAGTGCGAGTATTACGCGCTGGAAGGGCTGACATCGCTATTGCAAACCATCGAGGCGCTGAAGCAAAAGCTCAACCCGCAACTGGAAATCGAGGGTGTTTTGCGCACCATGTTTGATGTGCGCAACAACCTGGCCAATGCGGTGTCGGCCGAGCTGGAGCAACATTTCGGCGACAAGGTATTCAATACCATCGTGCCGCGCAATGTGCGCGTGGCTGAAGCGCCCAGCCACGGGCGCAGCATCATCGGCTATGACCGCGGCTCGCGCGGCGGCATCGCTTACCTGGGCTTGGCCGGAGAAGTGCTGCGCTTGCAGCATGAACGCACTGCCGCACAAGCGGCTTGAGAGGTTCCATGAGCAATTCCAAAACCGCCAGCAAGAGCAAGAAACCGGCACTGGGACGCGGCCTCAACACGCTGATTCCCGGCGGCGTCAAAACGCTGGAGAACGTGGAAGCCCAGCCGGGCGAAAAACTCACGCGGCTGCCGGTCAAGCAGTTGCAGCCGGGCAAATACCAGCCACGCCGCACCATGGACGATGCCAAGCTGCAAGAGCTGGCCGAGTCCATCAAAGTGCAGGGCGTGGTGCAGCCGATCGTGGTGCGCAGCATCGGCAAGGACAAGTATGAAATCGTCGCCGGTGAACGCCGCTGGCGCGCCACGCAACTGGCCGGGCTGATTGAAATCCCGGCGGTGGTGCGCGAGCTTGATGACCGCACCGTGGTGGCGATGGCGCTGATTGAAAACATCCAGCGCGAAGATCTGAATCCACTGGAAGAAGCCGAGGCACTGCAACGGCTGATTGACGAGTTTGACCTGACCCATGCGCAGGCAGCCGAAGCGGTCGGGCGCTCGCGCGCTGCGGTTTCCAATTTGCTGCGCCTTTTGGAGTTGCCGCCGGAAATCCGCAAGCTGGTGCAGGCGCGCGAAATCGAAATGGGTCATGCCCGCGCCCTGCTGTCGCTAACCCCGCAGGCGGCGATTGCACTGGCCAAGCAAGCCGCCGCGGAGGGCTGGAGCGTGCGCGAAGTCGAGCATCGCGTGCAGCAACTGGCCGCCGGCAAGCTCGGTACGCCGTCAAAACGCAAAAAGCCGCTGCCCTCCGCCGATATCGCCGCACTTGAGA
This sequence comes from Lysobacteraceae bacterium NML03-0222, assembly GCA_002798195.1. GTDB lineage: Bacteria > Pseudomonadota > Gammaproteobacteria > Xanthomonadales > Xanthomonadaceae > Solilutibacter. Next base: position 341,463 of record NWQM01000004.1, read on the forward strand.
ACGAGCTGTCCGAAACCCTGGCCAGCAAGGTCACGGTGCAGCATGGCCGTGGCGGGCGTGGCAAGCTGGTGATTCATTACGGCTCGCTGGACGCCCTCGATGGCGTGCTGGAGCGGCTGCGCAAAACCCCCTGAACGCCGCGATGTCAGCTTCCGCCTCCCCCATCCTTGTCACTGGCGCGGCCGGCTTCATCGGTGCGCATGTCTGTCAGGCACTGGCCGCGCGCGGCCTTGATGTAGTCGGGCTGGACAATTACAACGACTACTACGACCCGCAACTAAAACGCGACCGTGTTGCCGCACTGTGCCCGGAGGTGGACATCCGCAAGCTCGACATCAGCGACCGCGATGCCCTCAATGCGCTGTTTGCAGAAGTCAGCCCCAGGCAAGTAATTCACCTGGCGGCACAGGCCGGTGTGCGCTATTCGCTGCAAAACCCGCATGCCTATGTGAACAGCAATCTGGCGGGCTTTGTGAACATGCTGGAGGCCTGCCGCCACCATGATGTGACGCATCTTGTCTATGCCAGCTCCTCGTCGGTGTATGGCGACTCGGCCAGGCCGCCGTTTTCCGAAGAGCAGCGCATCGACCAGCCGCGCTCGCTGTATGCCGCCACCAAGGCCGCCAACGAGCTGATGGCGCATACCTATGCGCAGCTCTACCGCCTGCCCGCCACCGGCCTGCGCTTTTTCACCGTGTATGGCTCTTGGGGACGGCCGGACATGGCGCCGCTGCTGTTTTCGCGCGCGATACTGGCAGGCCGCCCCATCGAGGTGTTCAACCACGGCCAGATGCGCCGCGACTTTACCCATATCAGCGATATCGTCGCGGGCATTCTGGGCGCGCTTGCGCATCCCGCCGATGGCGATACCCCGCATCAGGTGTTCAACCTGGGCAATCACACCCCGGTGGCGCTGGAAGACTTCATCGCCGTCATCGAGAAGGCCGTCGGGCGAACGGCTGAAAAAATCCACAAACCGATGCAGCCCGGCGACATGGTGGCCACCTGCGCCGATACCCGCAAGGCCGAAACCGCCTTCGGCTTTGCCCCCAGCACCCCGATTGAAACCGGCCTGCCGCCGGTGGTGGCCTGGTGCCGCGACTATTTTGGAGATGCCGCATGAACCCCACGCCCGAACTCTCCGTCGTGGTGCCGGTGCACAATGAAGAAGACAATATCGCTCCACTGGTGACGGAAATCCTCGCCGCCCTGCGTGGCGTGGTGGCATTTGAAATCGTCTATGTCGATGACCTCTCGCGCGATGCCACGCTGGCGCGACTGCAAGCACTGCAAGCCACTACGCCGGAGCTGCGGGTGATTCGCCATCTTGCCAACAGCGGCCAGAGCACCGCCGTGCGCAACGGCATCAAGGCCGCACGCGCACCGTGGGTGGCAACGCTCGATGGCGATGGCCAGAACGACCCGGCCGACATCCCCAAGCTGCTGGCCGAGCGCGACCGCGCCAGCGCCGATACCAAACTGTTCGCGGGCTGGCGCGTCAACCGCCAAGACTCGGGCAGCAAGCGCTGGGCCTCGCGCTGGGCCAATGCCATCCGTGCACGGATGCTGCGCGATGCCACCCCGGATACCGGCTGCGGCATCAAGCTGATGGAGCGCGCGGCGTTTCTCGAGCTGCCCTATTTCGACCATATGCACCGCTATCTGCCGGCGCTGATGCAGCGCGCTGGCTGGCGCACCTTGAGCGTGCCGGTCAACCACCGTCACCGCGTCAGCGGCGTGTCCAAATACACCAATCTGGGCCGCGCCTTGGTAGGCGTGCGTGACCTGCTTGGCGTGTCCTGGCTCATCAGCCGCAGCCGCCGCACCGCCACCGAAGAGCTGCCACCACCATGACCGACCCGACCCCCTTTATGGATACCCCGGTGCAGTGGCTGGCCTGGACCGGCATCCACATGACCCCGTGGAAAATCATCGGCTGGGTGGGTGCGCTGATGTTCGGTGGCCGCTGGCTGGTGCAATTCATCGCCAGCCGCCGCGCCAAGAAGCCGGTGATTCCACGGCTGTTCTGGTACATGAGCATCATCGGCAGCCTGATGACGCTCAGCTATTTCATCTTCGGCAAGAACGACTCGGTGGGCATCTTGCAGAACCTGTTTCCCACCTTCACCGCCAGCTACAGCCTGTGGCTGGACATCAAACACCGCGGCTGGAAGCGCGACCGCGCCGGGCACTAATGCCAACAGCCCCCACCCTGTCAGCGCCGCAGGCTCAATATCGCAGCGTCTGAAAGCTATAGATCAATACAGCAGGAAAGGCTCGCGGGTTTGCCGCCAGGCGTTTTCGTCGGCTTCGGCCAGGGCATCCAGGTCAGCCGGAGTGGCAGCGCTATCGTCCACCCATTCGCGCAACAGCGGGCTGCCGTTGATGACATCAATCGCCAGTTTGTCCAACTCGTATTCGTAGGGGAAGTCGCGCCAGATGGGATAGTCCGGCTGTTGCTGGCGCAATGCCTTGAAGGCCAATGCCTGCAAGCGCCAGGGTTTGAATGCCTGATGGTTGTAGTGTGCCGGGTCTTCGACATGAATCTGCACGCCGGCGCAAAGTTTGCCGACATGCTTGTGGAAGGTCGGCTCGAACCAGCATTCGCGCAATACGCAGCCTTGCAGCCACTGTGGCGCCATCTGCCGCATATCGGCCAGCAGCCGTCCGGTGTCGATATCGGGGGCGCCAAACAGCTCCAGTGGCCGGGTCGTGCCTCGGCCTTCGCTGAGCGTGGTGCCCTCCAGCATCACTGTCCCGGCATAGGCGCGCGCCATACTCAAATTGGCGGCATTGGGGCTGGGGTTGACCCAACTGCGCCCGTCATCAACGCCTTGCGGCCAGCCGTAACCGGGCGCGACATCCGGCTGCCAGCCCTGCATCGCAATCACTCGGTATTCCAGCTCCAAGCCAAAGTGGGCGATGAACCAGTGCCCCAGCTCGCCCATGGTCATGCCGTGACGCATCGGCATCGGCGCGGCGCCGACAAAGCTCTCCCAGCCCGGTCGCAAGCTCAAACCCTCCACCGGACGGCCTGCGGGATTGGGGCGATCCAACACCCAGACTGCCTTGCCGTGTTTGGCCGCAGCCTCCAGCACATACAGCAAGGTGGTGATGAAGGTATAGATGCGGCAGCCCAAGTCCTGCAAATCGACCAGCAATACATCGAAGCTCGCCATCATGGCATCCGTCGGACGGCGCACTTCGCCATACAGGCTGTATACCGGGATGCCCAGACGCGGGTCGGTGTAATCCGGCGACTCAATCATATTGTCCTGCTTGTCACCGCGCAGACCATGCTGCGGGCCGAAAGCCGCAGTGAGTTTGACATCCGGCAGTGCGGCGATGGCATCCAGCGCATGGGTCAGGTCGCGGGTGACCGAGGCCGGATGCGCCAGCAGCGCTACACGACGACCGGCCAGCGGGGCACGCAGGGTGGAGTCCTGGATAAAGCGTTCAAGTCCGAATTGCATGTTTTCCGTTTCAAGAAATCAAAGGGAAAGCCGTGCCGTCCAACCGGCACGGGCATGGAAATCAGGCGTGGGTCTGGGGTGCGCCAGCGCGAAATAACTGCACTCACCCGATACCGTCTCAATCACTGCACTCAAGCCCAGCTGCCATGCCTGTCCTGCCGGTAGCGCTGCCCGGGGGATTTCCAGTCGCAGTTGCGGCCGCTCGCCGCCAGTGTGGCAACTGACTTGGGGGGCGGGCAGCGTAGCCGCCATCTGCCGCTGACGCTCGGCAGCAAATACATAGGCAGCAAAGTCGCCGGAGGGCGAGGCGTTGAATTCGTGATAGCCAGGGGCGTCCGGCACGCCGATGAAAGCCTCAAAACAAGTGTGCCGCCACAGCCCATCAAGAGCGCTGGGCATGACTGCCGGTAGCGGGATACGCAATGCGGCAAGCTCGACATCCAGCCGGTAATCCAGTCGCAGGGTATCGGTATCGACCCAAGCCCAATCCACAGCCAAAGCGCGCACTGCCGGGCAAGGCGTGGTCGGATGCGGATGCAGGATAAGCGAGGTGGCCGTCATGGTCTTATTGTCCCATTCAATGCTGCGATGTGCAGGCCTTATGGTGTTGCCCCGCTACAATGCCCAGCCCGCAAGCGCAAAAGAAGCCCATGCACTGGAAAAGCAAACTGCCACCGTGGATGCAGGCCTGGTATGGCGAATTTCTGCTCATCGCCCAAATCGTATTGATTCTGGCCGTCGCCCTGCTGCTGCGCTGGATGTTCGACAAAGTTTTGAAAAAGCTCTCTCAGCGTTATGAGCTGCCTGTGGAAGTTTGGGTCGGCGCGCGACGCATCCTGAACGTGCTGCTTGGCTTTGGCACCTTGCTGCTGGTGCTGGAGCGCCTTGGCGTTTCCGGCGGCGTGCTGTGGACGGCATTCACCGGCTTTACCGCCGTGGCTGCGGTGGCGTTTTTTGCCGCCTGGAGTGTACTCACCAACATCTTTTGTGCATTGCTGCTGCTCATCACGCGGCCGTTCCGCCTGCATGACCAGATTGAACTGATGGAAGGCGGCGACCGCCCCGGCCTGCGCGGCAAGGTGGTGGACATGAACCTGATTTACGTCACCCTGAAAGAAACCCATCCCAAGGGCGGCCAGAGCCAGTTGCGCATCCCCAACAGCCTGTTTTTCCAGCGCAGCACCCGGCGCTGGCTGAGCGCACCGGAAGCACTGGAATATCCGCCCAGCAGCAACCGTCCCGCCAACCCACCGGCTGCCGGTGGCGGTTCCATGTTCTAAACGCTGCGCGCTACGTTTTGCTCAGGCGAATCAATAAAATCTCCCCACTCCCAACTGCAGGAAATCCGGCATGAAAATTCTTGTCATCGGCTCTGGTGGCCGCGAGCACGCCCTGGCGTGGAAACTGGCGCAGTCCGCGCGCGTTACCGAGGTGCTGGTCGCGCCCGGCAATGCCGGCACTGCCGGTGAGCACAAATGCCGCAATGTCGCTGTCGCGGCCACCGACATCGACGCGCTTTTGCAACTGGCGCAGGATGAAGGCGTGGCACTGACGGTCGTTGGCCCCGAAGCGCCACTGGTGGCTGGTGTGGTGGATCGTTTCCGCGCTGCCGGACGGCGCATCTTCGGCCCCACCGCCACCGCCGCGCAGCTCGAAGGCAGCAAGGCCTTTGCCAAGGATTTTCTGGCCCGCCACGGCATCCCCACCGCGTTTTATGCCGTGCATGAAGATGTCGATGCGGCGCTGGCCTATGTGCGCGAAAAAGGCGCGCCCATCGTCATCAAGGCCGACGGCCTGGCGGCGGGCAAGGGCGTGATTGTCGCCATGACCCTGGCCGAAGCCGAAGCGGCGGTGCGCGACATGCTCTCAGGCAACGCCTTTGGCAAGGCCGGTGCGCGGGTGGTGATTGAAGAGTTTCTGGAAGGCGAGGAGGCCAGCTTCATCAGCATCGTCGATGGCAAGACCGCCCTGCCGATGGCCACCAGCCAGGATCACAAGCGTGTCGGCGATGGCGATACCGGCCCCAATACCGGCGGCATGGGCGCCTATTCGCCCGCGCCGGTGGTCACCCCGGAAGTGCACGCACGCATCCTGCGCGAAGTGGTGCAGCCGACTGTCGCCGGGATGGCCGCCGATGGCATGCCCTTTACCGGCTTTCTGTATGCCGGGCTGATGATTGATGCCAGCGGCGCGCCCAAAGTCATCGAGTTCAATGTGCGCTTTGGCGACCCGGAAACCCAGCCGGTGATGCTGCGCCTGCAATCCGACCTTGTGGACCTGCTCGAAGCGGCCATCGACGGCCAGCTTGAGGGCGTGAGCGCCCAGTGGAGCCCGCAGTGCTCGCTGGGCGTGGTCATGGCCGCAGAAAACTATCCCGATACCCCGCGCACTGGCGATGTGATTCGTGGTCTGGATGCGCCACTGCCCGAAGGCAGCAAGGTCTTTCATGCTGGCACCCAACTGGGCGAGAGCGGCGAAGTGCTCACCGCAGGCGGCCGGGTGCTGTGCGCCTGCGCCCTGGGCGATGACGTGGCTGCCGCGCAACAACGCGCCTATCAGCTGGTAGCGCAAATCGGCTGGGATGGCGAGTTCCACCGCAGCGATATCGGCCATCGCGCCATCGGTCGCGGCTGATTTCAATGCTCCACAGGCAGGGCGCGCCTGAATGGCTATCGCCCTGTTCTGACTTGCGGCTTTGCCATCGCTCAATCAGCAATGCAGATCATGTGAGGACTGCATGTCCAACTCCCCCGATTTCAAACCCACACGCTCGCAATTCGCGCTGTTGGGGCAAAAGCGTTTTTTGCCGTTCTTTCTGGTGCAGTGCCTCGGCGCCTTCAATGACAATGTGTACCGGCAGGCGATCATCGCGCTGCTGTTCTGGATGGGCGTGTCGGCCGAAGATCGCTCGCTGTACACCAATCTGGCGCCGGCAATTTTCATCCTGCCGTATTTTCTGTTTTCCGCGCTGGCAGGCCAGATTGCCGAAAAACTGGAAAAATCCCGGCTGGTGCGCATCACCACCACCATGGAAATCTTCATCATGTCGCTGGCGGCACTGGGCTTTGTGCTGCACAACATGCCGGTCTTGCTGGGGGCGCTGTTTCTGACCGGGGTGCAGTCCACGCTGTTTGGCCCGGTGAAGTATTCCATCCTGCCCGGCGTGCTGCGCCGCGAGGAGCTGACCGGCGGCAATGGCTTGGTCGAAATGGGCACCAGTATTTCCATCCTCTCCGGGATGCTGGCAGGCGGCGGCATTTTCCTCATCGCTCACCATCAGGGGCCCTATCTTGCCGCCGCAGCGGTGGTTGGTCTGGCAGTGCTTGGCCGTTTTGTCAGCGGGTTTATCCCGCAAGTGGCCGCTGGTGCGCCGGACTTGCGCATCAATCCCAACCCGCTATCCGAGTCACTGGCCATCATGCGCCTGACCCGCAAGCAGCTGGCGGTGCGCAACAGCATCCTCGGCGTGTCCTGGTTCTGGTTCATCGGCACGGTCATTACCTCGCAATTGCCCGGCTATGCAGAACTCAATCTGGGCGGCGCGCAATCGCTGTATCTGCTGGCATTGGGGTTGTTTTCAGTCGGCACCGGGTTGGGTTCGATATTGTGCGAAAAGCTCTCTGGCCGCCGGGTGGAGTTGGGGCTGGTGCCACTGGGGGCGCTGGGGGTGAGCGCCTTCATGCTGGACTTGTACTTTGCCCGCAGCGGTGCCGCGCCCATCGGCGGCCTTGGTATCGGTGAGTTTGCAGCGCAGCCGGGCAGCCTGCGCATCAGCATCAACCTGCTGGCCATCGGCATGTTTACCGGGTTTTTCGTGGTGCCACTGTTTGCGCTGATTCAAAGCCGCACCCCGGCCGATGAGCTTTCCCGGGTGATTGCCGGGCTGAATATCCAGAACTCACTCTTCATCGTCGCCGCTGCCATCACCGGGTTGTTTGTGCAACAGGTGCTGGGCTGGACGATTCCGCAAGTCTTTCTTGCGCTTGCCATCGCCAACCTGCTGGTGAGCCTGTGGATTTTCAGCATCGTGCCGGAATTTGCCATGCGCTTTGTGGTCTGGCTGATGCTCGGCTTTTTCTACCGTATCCGCAGCCACAAGGTCGAAGACAATATCCCCGAAGAAGGCGCGGCGCTGGTTGTCTGCAACCATGTCAGCTATATGGATGCGCTGATTCTCTCGGCCAGCATCAAGCGCCCGGTGCGCTTTGTGATGTATTACAAGATTTTCCAGATTCCCTTCATGAACTGGATTTTCCGCGTTGCCCGCGCCATCCCGATTGCCGGTGCACGCGAGAATCGGGCATTGATGCTGGCCGCCTTTGATGAAATCGACGCGGCGTTGGCCGCAGGCGAAGTGGTGTGCATTTTCCCGGAAGGGGCACTGACCCGTGATGGCGAAATCGCGCCGTTCAAATCAGGCGTTGAAAAAATCCTCGCCCGCCGCCCAGTACCAGTCATTCCGCTGGCGCTGCGCGGCATGTGGGCGAGCATGTGGAGCCGCCGTGACTCCCGCCTGGGCCGGATGCGCCTGCCACGCCGCCTGCGCGCCCGAGTGGATGTGATTGCAGGTCCGGCCGTAGACGGCGCCACAACCCATGCAGCCGAGCTTGAGGCCATCGTGCGCAAGCTGCGCGGCGATGCCGTTTGAGCGCCATGCCACTTTTCACATTTGCTAATATCGGCTGAATTTCCCCCTACTCAAGCTCAAGGAAAATCTGATGAACACTGTGCAAGGGCAAATCCCGAATCACTTGGCTTGGTCGGTGATTTCGACCATTCTTGCCACCTTCTGCTGCTGCCCGCTGGGTCTGCTTGGCATTATCGGCATCGTCAACAGCACCAAAGTGGACAAGCTGCTGGCAGCAGGCGACCTGGCCGGTGCCCAAAAAGCGTCGGAAACGGCCAAGCTATGGAGCATTATCGCCACTGTGCTGCTTGGCATCGGCTTGCTGATCAATATTGGCTACATTCTCACTATGGGCGGGCTGGGTGCTTACACTGAGCTGATGAATGCCAACGGCCTGCGATGATGAGTAGCTGCGCCCAGCTACCTGCCCGCTCTTTCCGCAACGGCCGCTTGCTTTTGGCGGCCGCCGTGGCTGCAGCCATCGTGGCGACGTTGCTGTTGCACCGCCATGACCCCAATGCTGCCAACAGCCCATTTCTGCCCTGTGTCTTTCAGGCAATAAGTGGCTTCTGGTGCGCCGGTTGCGGTATCACCCGCGCATTGCATGCACTGGTGCATGGCGATTTGATCGGCGCACTGGACATGAACCCACTGGCGATCATCCTGCTGCCGTTCGCCAGCCTGGCCTTGCTCTGGAATGCTGGCTGGCAACCCCGCTGGGCGGCTCCCATCATCAACTTTATCGCCCAGCCGATGCTGTGGGCAGCTGTAGTTCCGGGGTATTGGATTGCCCGCAATCTACCCTGGCTACCGTTCAGTTGGTTGGCGCCGGGCTGATCGGCGCTACCAACACTTGCCATAGTTTTTCCACATAAGCGGCAGCGCCCATCGCGGCGCTGTCGTCGCGTGTGGCCATGCGTTTTTTGCGATCCAGCGTACAGCGCAGGCCCGTTTCCAGCAAAACTTCGTGCGCCTGTTGCAGGCTGCAAGTTTGCTCTGCCGATAACAGCGCTGCTGCCCCCAGTTGCGCAATCAACTGCGAGCTCTCGCGCAATGCCGCCAGCGCTGGCAGGCAACTGGCATGCAGCAACACCAGGTATTGCAGCAAAAACTCGATATCCACCAAGCCACCCATGCCTTGCTTGATATCCAGTTGCGCCGCGTGGCTGCGATCAAGCTCGGCGCGCATTTTTTCACGCATCTGCAGTACCTCCTGACGCAAGGTTGCTGCATCGCGTACCTGCTGCAAAACCTCGGCACGTGTTGTCTCGAATTTCTCGCAAAGCGCGCTATCGCCAGCCACACAGCGGGCGCGCACAAGAGCTTGTTTCTCCCAGGTCCAGGCGCGCTCATGCTGATAGCGGGCAAAGCTCTCTAGGCTTGAAACCAGCATCGCCTTGCTGCCATCCGGGCGCAGGCGCACATCCACATCAAACAGCCGCCCGGCAGCGGTCGCCGTTTGCAGATAGCCGACGATTTTCTGTGCAAGTCGCGCAAACCAGCGCTGCGCATCCAGTGGGCGGCGGCCATCGGATTGAGCATCCGGCGCGGCGTCAAAGAGAAACACCAAATCAAGGTCGGAGCCAAAACCCAACTCGCACCCGCCCAGACTGCCATAGCCGACGACCGCAAACTGCGCGCCGGGAACCTGCCCATGCGCTTGTTCAAGCTCTTTGCGAGCTATCTCCAGCACCTGCGCCACCACCGCATCAGCCAGCCAGGCCAGTTGCCGGGCACTATGACTGGCGCTCTGCCGGCTATCGAGGGTCGCCAGCGCAATGCGGAAGCTAATTGCCTGCCGGGTTTCATTAAGCCGCCGCAGCGCGCTTTCAATATCATCGCCCGCCTCGTGCACCGCACGCTGGCAGGCCTTGTGCATGCCATCGGCATCGGGCAACGGCTCGGCAGTACGCATATCCAGCAACTCATCCAGCAACAGCGGATATTGCGCCAGCCGCTCACCAAGCAAGGCACTGCGCGAGAGTGCATCCACCAGCCGCTTCAGTGCCTGTGGCTGCTCATCAAGCAATACCAGATAGCTGCTGCGCCGCAGGATGTTGTGTACCAGACTCAGCACCCGGCGCAGGGCGGCATCGGGCTGCGACGCGCTTGCGCAAGCGGCAATCAGCGCCGGCATCACCCGATCCAGGCGGGCGCGGCCAATATCCGAGCTTTGCCTAGCCGCCGCACCACGCAACAGGTCGCGCAGGCGGGCATCGAGCGCCTCGGCCTCGGTAAAACCTGCCGCTGCCAGCGCTGCCGCATCCCCGGCTTCGGGCAGGCATTGCCAATAATTTTTCAGCGTATCAGGTTGTGGCTGCTTCTTCTTTTCGGCCAGCAGCGCATCGAACTCGGCAGAAACCATGGCTCGCACTGTATTCAGCGCGGTCAGAAATTCAGGCCAATGCTCAAAACCCAGCCCCACAGCCAGCCGAGTTTGCTCATCGGCCTGTTGCGGCAACTCATGAGTCTGCGCATCACGCAGCATTTGCAGGCGGTTCTCCACCCGGCGCAACTCAAGATAATGCTGGCGCAGCCGCTGGCCGGTATCGCGACGGATTTGTCCGGCATGCATCAGCGCCGCCAGCGAAGGCAACAGCCCACGACACTGCAAGCTGGGCTCGCGCCCGGCACGAATCAATTGCAATGCCTGCACCAGAAACTCGACTTCACGGATGCCACCGGTGCCGCGCTTGATGTCATCGGCGCGATCCTTGCGTGCCACATCGGCGCGAATCAGCGCTTTCATTTCACGCAAACCCTGCAATGCCCCAAAGTCCAGATAGCGGCGATAAATGAACGGTTTTATCTGTTGCAGGAAGGACTCACCGGCCTCGACATCACCTGCCACCGGGCGCGCCTTTTGCCAGGCATAACGCTCCCAGTCGCGGCCTTCGCGCTGGAAATATTGCTCAAGCGCATTGAATGACCAAGCCAGCCGCCCGGCATTGCCATATGGGCGCAGACGCAGATCGACACGATGGCAAAAGCCTTCGGCCGTCACTTCATCCAGCAATTTGGCAAGCTGCTGCCCCAGGCGCATAAAGTAGGTTTCGGCAGGCAGGCTGCGGGCGCCGTCACTCTCGCCCTCCTCGGCATAGCCATAGACCAGGTCAATATCCGAGCTGAAATTAAGCTCACCGCCGCCCAGTTTGCCAAGGCCAAACACCACCAGCTGCACCACATGCCCTTGCGCATCGCGCACCACCCCATGCCGGGCCGAAAATTCCGCCTGCAATGCACCCAGCGCAAGTTGCAGGCAGTTCTCGGCAAGCACGGTAGCGCCATGCAGCACTTCTTCGACCGAGGCCAGTCCCAAGGCATCACGCCAAATCAGCCGGGTGGATTCTGCTGCGCGATAGCGGCGCAGCAACAGACTCCAGTCGTTGCGATTTTCAGCATCAAGCACGGGCAAGGCGACGTGCTGCATACCATCATCGGCCAGTAGCTGAGCCAGCAATTGCGGCTGCCGCGCCAGAGTATCGATGGCGAAATCACTGATGCGTGCAACAGGCGCAATACGCGCATCATCACAGCCAAGGCGGGCTTGGGCGCGCTCGGCCAGGGCAGTCAAAAGGCTTTGGGCATTCATGCTGCGCATCATGCACGGGCTTATGGCAGGTTCAAAGCCCTTTCCAGTCATCGGCTACGGGCTGCGCATAAAAAAGCCCGCCAGCTAGGAGGACGCTGACGGGCTAGTGCTCCCTCCCCCACGTCGGAAGCAGGTTCAGGTTAATTAACAAGCATTCAGCCTGCACGCTGCACCGCAAAAATACGGGGGCGTTTGTTTTTCAGGAGCTTCTGAATATTCAGAGGCTTCCCGCTGGTCATGGACTCTTGTGAGCCAAGTCAGGACATGTGCCGGACTTGGCGTGAGCTGGCAACGTCAGGAAGGCGTTATCTAGCCCTTGATTTAATAGATTTCACCAATACAGCAACGCAACGAGCCACCCCCCGCTTCGATGGCATCCAGCGCCACCGAGCGCACTTCAAAGCCGGCGGCGACCAGCGTGGCACGACTTTCTGCACGCAGCGCGGCATCGGCACGGGCGCTCATCCATACACTGTCTGGCGAAAGCGCGATGCAATTGCCGACAAAACCGGCATGTTCCGCAGCGTCACAGCGCAGCGCATGCGGATAAAACCCGGCAATGGCTTCGGCGACTTCAGGCTCGGCAAAACCTGCCGGGCAAACCACCGCCGCGCGGCCAGCCAGAATGGAGAGCACCACATTGGTGTGATATTCCCCGGCAGTCAGGTCAAACATTAGCGAGGCACGCAGCCCGAAGGCTTCATGCATCAGCCGCGCACCTTCCTCATCACAGCGCTCGGAAAGGCCTATGAAGCCCAGCCCTCTGGCACGGTCAATCACCAAGGCGCCGGTCAGCTCGCAGGGATGCGGCTGACGGTCAAGGTCAACCTCCTGATAGCCCAGAATATCGGTAAAAAAGCTGCGGATATCGCTGCGCTGTGCTTCGCGCTGGCGTACCGGATGACGCATCCGACCAATCACCACCCGGCCATCAGCTGTGCCAAATACATTGTTGGGAAACAGTGCATCGGGCGTATCCGGGTGGCCGCTGAAGCAAATGGCCGGCACCACTTGGCTGATGGCACGCTGCAACTGACGATGCTGCTGCGAGGCTTGCTGCGCATCAAAGCCATCCTCGGCCATGTAGTGATTGTCACTGGCCGACTCCAGCGCACGCGCAAAACCATCGGGCGCGACCAAAAACACTGCCCGAGCCGTAGCCCGCCCGAAATCGGCAGGCAGATGCGCGGCGTAGTCGAAAAATTCAGAAAGATTACGGGTCAGCATATTGGCTTGGCTTGTTGAGTCGTCATAGGGAAGGAGGCATCCGGCTCGAACCGCATTCATTGGGCTACCGAATAAGATGCATACACTGCCGGAGAACACACGCCTTGCGTATGCTCAACCGGCAGCCGAATTTTGACATATGAAGCCTTGGAAGCCCTGAAACTCAGCGCAGCGCTTCGCTCAGTTGGTCGATGAGAATCGTCCACGGCGGCTCATCCATGCGCTTTTGCTCACGGATGAACTGCGCCTGCCCCTCATTCCAGAACGGCGCATCAGCCAGCAGCACATCACCTGAAAGCGGGCGATGCTCGGCGATGAAATCGGCAATCGCCTCGGGGCCGCTGGGCAAACCCAGCTGCAAGAACAAATCGGTAAAACTTGCACACTGGTCGATGAATTCGGGGCTATGGTTGGGCATGTGGTACTCCTTTGATAGAAAGCCAATGATGCCGGCTACAGGTCAAAAAAATGTCAAACGACCATACTGCCAGCAGTGGCAAGTACATCATGCGCATTTCAAGGCGCTGTTTTAAGCCCCGTCTGTCAATCAAAGCGTCCTGCAGGTAGAACGGCTGCGCAACACCGCCGGGCATCAACGAGTGCTGGGCTCAGTATTTCAACGGTACTTGTGCTTGTTCATCTTCCTGCCGGCGCCTTTTGGCCGTCATCGCCACTGTGCTTTGCCATAGCGACATCATTACCGACACCGCCATGTACACAACCATCAGGGGAACCAGACTCTCAGCCAGCATCTCGTGGACTTCTTCCAGCCATGGGCTTGCCCAGAAGAACTGGGCTTGCATCAACAAAAAGCCACTGATCGCCGTTGCCAAGACGGCGGCCCAAAGCGCCAACATCACCAGCATGCCAAACGGCCCACATCCCGGATATGGGCTCGGCTCACGCCGGATTAGTTGCAATGCCTCCGCCTTCAGACGTGCAGGCGTGGGAAAGACATCCAGCAAGCGCCTGCCACGGCCCTGGAAAAGACACCACAAAAAGTGAAGCGTCACGATACCGATGGCTGCATAGCCGAGATATTGATGCCATGGCTCACTTTCTTCAGCAATCTCCAGATTGATAATCACACAGGCAAACAGTGCCAAGTGAAAGAAATAGGCAGGTAAATTCCATGCCTTGACGCTTTTCATGGTAGCTCCCGGTAAAACCGGCATCAGTACCGGCAACCACATCAAAGCAAATGAAACTTAGGCATAACTTAGGCTGACAATGGCAAGTCACTGCCATACGAGCTACGTAGCCTGCATGCCCTGAAAGCATGCGCCTTGCCAAATTGAAGGCTTGATGCTTCTGCGGCTGCACCAGAAAGCAACATGGGGTCGGCAAGCCGCAATACACTGCCCACCCCATGGTTGGGCATCAGCCTTCGCCGCGACTGGCTTCAATAGCCTCCATGGCGCGCAACGAATACGTGTATGCCGCTCCGGCATTGAGCGAGATGGCAGTCGCCAACGCACCGGCGATTTCGCTGTCGGTTGCACCGGCTTTCACCGCCGCCTGTGCATGCACGGCAATGCAGCTTTCGCAACGGGTGGTAACCGCCACGGCAATGGCAATCAGCTCACGGGTCTTTTCATCCAGCGCCTCAGCGGCGGCGGCATCATTGAGCGCCATATAGCCCTGCAGCATTTTGGGATGTTTTTTGCCCAAGGCACCAAAGGCCTTCTTCACATGGGCGGCGTGGCTTTTCCAGTCAAGAAACATGGCTATCTCCTTACGGTTTGCAAAAAATGGGGGCGCCTGGAAGTACATCAATCGCTACAGGCATCACAGCTGCGCCAGATTACACGCATGGACAAAGCCAACCATGCGCATACAGGCCACGCACTGTTGCACTCAAGCAACAGGCCAGCATCCTGTCGAATGCCTTTATGATGCGCGGCAGTCCAAGCCATTCCACCCGAGGAACACGCCATGAATACCCCACAAACCACCATCTTGCCCGAAGGCATGGCTGCCTGCATCGTGATTGAGGCCGACATCGCCCAGGCACGCCTTGACGATGTTCGCCACGCCTGTAAACAAGTGGCGACCATTCTGGAAACGCATCGCAGCCGCCAGCCAGAAGCGCAGCTGGGATTGGCGGTCGGTTTTGGTGCAGGCGTATGGCCACAGCTGCGCCGCGATAATGCAGAGGGCGCCGAGCTCAAACCCTTCCGCGCGCTGGGCAATGGCTTGGCGCCGGCCACCCAGCACGATATCGCCCTCCATATCCAGTCGATGAGCCACAGCGCCAATATGCTGCTGGCACTGGATGTGCTGGCCGCTTTTGGTGATGCCATCAAAGTGGTGGATGAAACCCACGGCTTCCGCCTGTATCAAGACCGTGGCTATGACGGCTTTGTCGATGGCACTGAAAACCCCGCAGGCGAAGCGCGTCCGCCCGTTGGCGTGATCGCCGCCCCAGCGGCCGATGCCGGTGGCAGCTACTTGTTGCTACAAAAATACCGCCACGACCTCAAGCGCTGGAATGCCCTCAGCGATGAAAGACAAGAAGCCATCGTTGGTCGGAGCAAAGCCGATGACGAAGAATTGCCCGGCGACAAGCGCTTGCCCGACAGCCATCTGGGTCGCGTTGACCTGAAAGAAAACGGCAAAGGGCTGAAAATCCTGCGCCAAAGCCTGCCCTATGGCACCGCTTCCGGCGAACACGGGCTGATGTTCATCGCCTACTGCGCCCGCCTTCACAATATTGAGCAACAACTGCTCAGCATGTTTGGCGAAACTGACGGAAAGACCGACCTGTTGCTTGGCAATATCAGCACCGCCATCAGCGGCAGCTATTACTTCGTTCCGTCCCAAGAGCGCCTGGCGGATTTGGCCTGACCCGGAAACGCCCCTCGCCACCCAGTATGGGCGGCGAGGGCACTCGGCAGCGCCTCTCAATGCACCCGCTTTTTCGGAAATTTTCCATCAAGCCAAACCGACAGCAAAGGTGGCGCCAAACATCAGAGACTTACCTGGTTGATTTAGAGATCTTGACAAAAAATTGACTTTTGAAGATTTCACCAATCACCCAACAAGCAAGTTTCATATATCAAGGTGCCTCAAGCCAAGTGCCGGCCAGCAGCCCCTTGAGCTGCTGCAATATCGCCTGCACTGCAACATCTTACAAATCGGGCCGACAGCCGGAATACAGCTCCAGAATGCCTACCGGCGCACGCACCACCCCATTTGAGGGGTAAAACATTCATGATCGCGCTAGGCCAGTCTGCATACGACTACCCTCGGGATAACCTTGCGGGTACGGCTGCCCTGCGGAAATCAATCAATTACTTCAATAATAAAATTAGTAACAATTCATTGGAATTATCAAAAAGCCATACCTAGCATTGACAGCCCGTTTGTAGCCCCAAGAACCCCACACCGTGGCCCGTTTTCTCCGCAATCACCGCCAAATGCTTTACAAGACTGCCAGCTACTACATTCTGCATATCAGCGTGGCTGCGCTGGTGGCCTATGCCGTGACCGGCAATCTGCTGATGGCGCTGACACTCAGCCTGCTGGAGCCAACGGTGCAGGCGGTCGCGTTTTTCTTCCATGAAAAAGTCTGGGCGCGTGCTGGAGGCACCCCCGCCCCCCCGGCAAGCGCTGCGCCTGCTGGCTGAAACCCATCAAATTCAGGCCTCATACAGCCTGGAAAGCTCGCCGGGAATGAAATATCAGGCCGCCCGCCGGTATGGTGCTCAGAAGACAAGGAGTTGGGGGGCTATTCAGGCTTGGCTTGCCCGGGCTTAATCAGTACAATTCCAGTCCTGTTTAACCGGCCAGCCATCGCCACGCCGTCATGCTTCGTGTCACCAAACTCACCGATTACGCCACGCTCGTGATGAGCGTACTGGCGGCTGCGCCGGATGCGGATGCAGTCCTCAGTGCGGCGGAGCTGGCCGAGCGTGCCGGGATTGAGCTGCCCACTGCATCCAAAGTGTTGAAGCCTTTGGCGTCGGCTGGTTTGGTACAGGGGTTTCGCGGCGCCAATGGCGGCTATCGCCTTGCCCGTGACCCGCGCCAGATTTCGCTGGCGGACATTGTCACCGCGATGGAAGGCCCTTTGGCGATGACCGAGTGCAGCATCGACCATGGCCATTGCGAGCTGGAGCCAAGCTGCCATCTGCGCAGCAACTGGCAGCGCATCAATGCCGTGGTCGCCGAGGCGCTGGCTGCGGTCAGCCTGTATTCGATGTTGCCCGGCAACACCCCCCCAACTGCGGAAAAGCGCATCCCGCTACGCCTTTCCGCCTGAGAAACGACATGAACGCACCCTCTGCCCCCTTGTCCGCAAACGCGGACAGCCCGCAACAAAACGCCGAAATCCACGCCCAGCTTGGCCGCAAATACGAGGCCGGGTTCGTCACCGATATTGAAAGCGACTCGCTGCCGCCGGGGCTTGACGAGGACATCATCCGTGCGCTTTCGGCCAAGAAAGAAGAGCCCGAATGGATGACCCAATGGCGTCTGGCCGCCTACCGCCACTGGCTGACCATGCCGGTGCCGGAGTGGGCCAAGCTGAACATCGCCCCCATCGACTTTCAGGCGCTTTCCTATTACAGCGCGCCCAAAGGGCCCAAGTACAAGTCGCTGGACGAGGTGCCCAAGGAGCTGATCGACACCTATGACAAGCTCGGCGTGCCGCTGCATGAGCGCGCAAAACTCGCTGGCGTGGCAGTGGATGCGGTTTTTGACTCGGTGTCGGTCGGCACCACGTTCCGCAAAGAGCTGGCCGAGAAAGGCATCATCTTCTGCTCAATGTCCGAGGCCATCCGCGAGCATCCGGAGCTGGTGAAAAAATACTTGGGCACGGTGGTGCCGGTCGGTGACAACTACTTTGCGGCGCTCAATTCGGCGGTGTTTTCCGATGGCAGCTTCGTGTTCATCCCCAAGGGCGTGCGCAGCCCGATGGAGCTGTCCACTTACTTCCGCATCAATGCCGGGCATACCGGGCAGTTCGAGCGCACCCTCATCATCTGCGAGGACGATGCCTATGTCTCCTATCTGGAAGGCTGCACCGCGCCGATGCGTGACGAGAACCAGCTGCACGCCGCCGTGGTGGAGCTGGTGGCGCTGGAAAACGCCGAAATCAAATATTCCACCGTGCAGAACTGGTATCCGGGCGATGAGAACGGCGTCGGCGGCATCTACAACTTTGTCACCAAGCGCGCCGAATGCCGGGGCGCGCGCAGCAAGGTGGTGTGGACGCAGGTAGAAACCGGCAGCGCCATCACTTGGAAATACCCGAGCTGCGTGCTGCTGGGCGATGATTCGGTGGGCGAATTTCACTCCGTCGCGCTCACCCACCATCGCCAGCAGGCCGATACCGGCACCAAGATGATTCACATTGGCAAGCGCAGCAAGAGCAAGATTGTCAGCAAGGGCATCAGCGCCGGTCACGGGCAGAACACCTACCGCGGCCTGGTGAAAATCGACCGTGGCGCAGAAGGCGCACGCAACCATACCCAGTGCGATTCATTGCTGATTGGCAAGCACTGCGGCGCGCATACCTTCCCCTATGTGGAGGTGAAAAACCCCAGCGCCACCGTCGAGCACGAGGCCACCACCAGCAAAATCAGCGATGACCAACTGTTCTATTGCCGCGCACGCGGCATTGTCGAAGAAGATGCCGTCAGCCTGATTGTCGATGGCTTCTGCAAGGCGGTATTCCGCGAATTGCCGATGGAGTTTGCCGTGGAAGCCAAGAAACTTTTGGATGTCTCGCTGGAGGGCTCGGTGGGATGAGAACCGTTTTTTCCGCTCTCGTGCTCGCACTGATGCTCTGTGGCTGCCTCGCCCCACGCCAGCCCCAAACGGCACACACCGCGCCGCTCGCCCACCCAGTGCCCATCACCCTATGGGTCAACGAGGGAGACAAGGAGCACGCACTTCCCCAGGGGGAAGTCCATGACCATCCCTGCGGCCTCACCATCACCGTCAATGCCCTGCACATGCCCCCCGACAGCGCGGCTGTCGAAAGTGACTTCGTGATTGAATTCGATGCCAGCGGCAAGGAGCTGCAACACTGGCGCATACCGGTAGACACGCAGGTGCTCGCCATCAAGGGCAAGCTACTCTCCATCAATCTGCCCAACCCAAGTTCCCCGCTATGGCTGGATACCCAAGGCAGGTTTCATCAAAAAGGCGTCCAGGACAGCAACCCCGAATCAATCAACTGCCCGGTGCCGGTACTGGAGCGCTTCCAGAATTCCGTCTATCTGCACTGCCTTCGTTATACCGATGGCGAAACCCGCCGCCCGCGCCTTCTTGCGCTGGAAGGCCCCTGCGCCTGAAGGAAAATCCCCATGAAACCGCTGTCCTTGTTGTTCTCTCTGGGCATAAGCCTGCCGATGTTTCCGGCACTGGCGCAGCCTCCTGCACTACCGCGCTGCAACCCGAATGGCAATCAGCTGGAAATGAACGCCTGCGCCAGAGATGAGTTCCGCACCGCCGATGCCGAGCTCAACCGCATCTACCATGAAATCCGCCAGCGCTACAGCAATCAGCCTTTGAAACTGGAGCGGCTGCGCGATGCCCAGCGACTGTGGATCCAGCTGCGTGACGCTGACCTGGCTGCCCAGTTCCCGGTCGCCCATGGCGAAGATCCGCGCGTTGAGTACGGCTCGATGTATCCGCTGGAATATGCCGGCGCCAAGGCCGCAATCACCCGTGCCCGCAGCCAGTGGCTACGCGACACTTTCCTCGACACTCCCTGATGGTTGCCCCCCATGCTCAATATCGAAAACCTCCACGCCCGCGCCGGTGAGCGCGACATCCTCAAAGGCCTGACGCTCAACGTAAAGCCCGGCGAAGTGCACGCCATCATGGGGCCAAACGGCGCAGGCAAGTCCACACTCGGCAATGTGCTCTCCGGGCGCGATGGCTACGAGATCACCGCCGGTGGCGTGCTGTTCGAAGGCCAGGACTTGCTGGCGCTGGAGCCGGAGGAGCGCGCCGCCCTCGGCGTGTTCCTGGCCTTTCAGTACCCGGTGGAAATCCCGGGCGTGAACAACACTTACTTTTTGCGCAGCGCGCTCAATGCGCAGCGCAAAGCGCGCGGCGAAGCTGAGCTCGATTCGGTCGAATTCCTGAAATTGGTACGCGAGAAAATCAAGGTGCTGCACCTGCCCGACACCCTGCTCAACCGTGGCGTGAATGAAGGCTTCTCGGGCGGAGAGAAAAAGCGCAACGAGATTTTCCAGCTGGCGGTGCTGGAGCCGAAGCTCGCCGTGCTGGATGAAACCGATTCCGGCCTCGACATCGACGCACTCAAGGCCGTGGCCGATGGCGTCAACGCGCTGCGCTCGCCGGAGCGCGCCTTTATCGTCATCACCCACTACCAGCGCCTGCTGGACTACATCAAGCCGGACGTGGTGCATGTACTGGCCGATGGTCGCATCGTCGAAAGCGGCGGCCCGGAACTGGCGCTGCGTCTTGAAGAACATGGCTATGCCTGGCTGAAAGACCGTCAAGGCCCGGAGGCGGCCTGATGAGCGCCCTGCTTGATTCGCTGCTGGATGGGGACAGCTCCGCCGAGGCACAGGCCATCCTTGCCGATGGCCTGCCCGGCGCGCGTTCGGAAGCCTGGAAATACACCTCGCTGCGGGCACTGGCGCAGCGCCGTTTTGTGCCTGCCGCGCCTGCACAAGCGGACGCCGCACAGCTTGCGGACATCCCCTCACCACGCATCGTATTCGTCAACGGCCATTTTGATGCCAGCCTCTCGCGGCTCGATGACCTGCCTACCAACATCCATCTGAATGTCGAACCTGCAAGCACCCCAGTGCTGCCACAGTCCGGCAAACCCACGCCCTGGCAGTCGGATAGCGACCACTGGTTTGTGCGTATCAACCGCTTGCGCGCCACCGGGGTGCGTCTTGAAGTCACAGGCGATGCCGGGGCGCTGCATCTGGTTAGCCTGCAACAAAAAGGCGAGCACGACCAGGCCGTGCATCTGCATCACCAGATCCAGCTGGCCACAGGCAGCCGCCTGACGCTGGTGGAACACCAGCTGGGCGATGAGGCGCATCGCGGCCTGGATACCGGCCATATGCGCATCACTCTGGCCGATGATGCCCATCTGCAGCATCTGCGCCTGCAATGCGACAGTCCGCACGCACAGCGCTTTTTGCGCAGCGATGTGCAGCTTGCCGCACGCAGCCACTATCAGCGGCTGGATCTGGAGCTGGGCGCTGCCCTGTCCCGGCATGAACTGAACGTGCACCTGCAGGGTGAGGAAGCTCAGGTACAGGCCGCCGGCGTGCTGCTGGGCGATGGCCGCCGCCATCTGGATACCCGGCTTGGCATCCATCACCACGCCGCCAATACCCGCAGCGAATTGCCGTGGCGCGGCCTGGCTGCCGGACGCGCGCGCGTGGTATTTCATGGCGGCATTCAAATCCATGCCGGCGCCGACGGCACCGAGGCCGACCTGCAGAACCGCAATATCCTGCTGTCCGCGCAGGCCGAAGTGGATACCCAGCCGGTACTGGTAATTGATGCCGATGAAGTCAAAGCCGCCCACGGCGCCACCGTTGGCCAGCTCAACGCCACCGCGCTGTTCTATCTGCGCTCGCGCGGCATCCCCGAGGCCGAGGCGCGGCGCATCCTGACGGCCGCCTTCTGCCGCGACTTGCTGGGACAGGTGCAAGACCCTGCCCTGTACGCGATCCTGGAAACCCGGCTGATTGCCGCCCTTGAACGGATTGAAGCCGCATGAGCACAACACCTGACTGGACGACTATCCGCCAGGACTTCCCGTTGCTTGAGCGCCAGGTACACGGCAAACCGCTGGTGTATCTGGATTCGGCCAATACCAGCCAGAAGCCTGCGCCGGTGATTGCTGCGGTAGATGATTTCTACCGCCAGCACAATGCCAATGTCAGCCGCGCCGTGCACCAGCTGGGCAGCGAGGCCACCGCTCTGTATGAGGGCGCGCGCAAGACACTGGCACGCCTGATCCATGCGCGCGCCGACGAGCTGGTTTTGACCTCCGGCACCACTTTCGCCATCAATCTGGTGGCCTATTCCTGGGCGCTGCCACGACTCAAGCCCGGCGATGTCATCCTGCTCTCGCGCATGGAGCACCATGCCAATATCGTGCCCTGGCAGCTCATCGCCGAGCGCAGCGGCGCCACCATTCGCGTCGCCGAACTCACCCCTGAGGGCGCACTGGATCTGGATGCCCTGTGGCAGGCGATGACGCCCGAAGTCAAGCTGCTCGGACTTGCCCATGTCAGCAATGTGCTCGGCACCATCAACCCGGTGGCCGACATCTGCCGCGAAGCGAAGAAGCGCGGCATCACCACGGTGATTGATGGCTCGCAAGCCGTGCCGCATATGCCAGTGGACGTCGCTGCCATTGGCTGTGATTTCTATGCCGCTACCGGCCACAAATTGTGTGGCCCGACCGGCACCGGCTTTTTGTGGGGTCGGCGCGAGCATCTGGCCGCCATGCCGCCTTTCATCGGCGGTGGCGAGATGATTCGTGAAGTGCGTTTTGAAGGCAGCACGTTCAACGACGCGCCGCACAAATTCGAGGCCGGCACGCCGAATATCGCCGGTTTTGTCGGCCTGGGCGCAGCTGCCGACTATCTGCAAGGCATCGGTATGAGCGCCATCCAAGCGCGTGAAGCCGAGCTGCTGACCTACGCCACCGAAGCCATGCAAAGCATCGATGGCTTGCGTGTCATCGGCACCGCGCCCGGCAAAGCCGCGATTATCTCCTTCCTGATTGAAGGCACCCACGCCCACGACCTGGCCACCTTGCTGGACTTGGAAGGCATCGCCGTGCGCTCCGGCCAGCACTGCGCCCACCCGCTGCTGCAAGCCTTTGGTATCACCGCCACCTGCCGCGCCTCATTGGCGTTCTACAACACGCACGCGGAAATTGATGCCTTGGTTGCGGCAATTCACAAAGTGCGCAAATTGTTGGTGTAAGTTCAAGCGCCCTGACACGAGGCAATCATCATGCTCAAATGGCTGAGGCAGTTATTGGCAGGCGACCCAAACGCCCCCATCCCCCAAGACGCTACCGTGGAGCGTGATGCACAAGGCCGTGTGGTACGCGTGCAGCAAACATTGAGTGCGGCCAGCCCGGAGACACAAACGGTGCAATTGCCCAAGCTTGACATTGCAGAAAGCGCCAAACCGGCATTGCAAGAGGCCTCGCAGTGGCTATGCGCACAAAACATCCAGGCCGCACGTAGCCTTGGCATCGGCCTTGAAAGCAATTTCAGCTTTGACCAAGGCGACGGCCTACTGCGCCTTTATTTCAATGATGGACGGCAGTTGGTGCTGCCTTCACAACTGTTGGGCAGCTTTATGCCGGGCGATCGCAGCTTCATGTGGGGCTGGCATAACCCCTCGTTTCAGCCAGACCTGCAAGCTGCCGCACAAAAAGCACGCGAAGCTGGCACCCCACTGGATGCAACCGCATTCAATACGCCCTTGCAGCAAGTGACATTTGAAACACTCACACCTTTGCTGGCCTTTGCTGCAAAGGTATCCGGCTGTGACGGCGTATACCGCGCCGTTTTGGAAGACAGCACATCTGTATTTATCGGCTTTCAAATCCCCGAAGATACCCCCCGGTTACCACCTGTCGATACCGCATTTGAGGCTTTGGCAGTGGCGCGCGCCGAGAACTATGACCGCGATCAATTGGCGCAGGATGCCTACTACCACGCACAAAAAGAAAACCCCAAAGATGGCCTGCTTCGCGAAGTCATTGCTGCCAAGATGCAATCTTGGCAACGCGATTGGCTGCGTGATGACGACTATTGGCATCCGTGCTCGGTCGGCTGGCCATCTGATCACGATCGTGCAGCCGCTCCCATCCAGTTCACCGCACCCCACCCTGATGGCGGCGTACTGGACTGTCGCTTGGGGTCATCCGTACGAAACACCATCTACCACATCAAGCCCGTGGGTGATGAAGCCAAAATCGTTGACAAACTGATTGAATGGGGCAATGGATTTATCTGGCCGGGCAACGGATGAATACCCTCATGCAGCTGACTTTTCGCACTGCCACCCCAGCCGACATCCCGCAGTTGCTGACGTTGGTCACAGCCGCCTACCGCGGCGATGCAAGCCGCCAGGGCTGGACAACTGAAGCGGATTTACTGGACGGTGACCGCATCGATGCCGAACTGTTGGCGGCTGATATTGCGGCTGCCAACAGCCTGATTCTGCTGGGCGAAGAGGCAGGCAAGCTCATCGCCTGCGCGCATGTAGCCGTGCAGCACGATGCCGGCTATTTCGGCATGTTTTCAGTCTGGCCCCAACTGCAAGGCCAGGGCATTGGCAAGCAGATGCTGCTTGAGGCCGAGCGCATCGTGCGCGAGGATTTTGCCCAGTCGCTGATGCGCATGCAGGTCATCGACCTGCGCGAAGAACTGATTGCCTTTTATCAGCGTCGCGGTTATCAGCCCACCGGCCAGTACAGCCCATTTCCCTATGGCGATACGCGCTTTGGCACCCCCAAACGCAAAGACCTGCGTTTTTTGATTCTGGAGAAACCCTTGTGAGCGATGAAGAACTGCGTGGCTGGGAATATGTCTGCACCGAGGGCGAGCTATTGCCCGGCGAGAAAATCACCATCTGGCATGACGACACCCCGATTCTGGTGGTGAATCTGGATGGCGAGTATTACGCCGTGGAAGACAAATGCAGTCACGAAGACTTCGAGCTGTCCTCAGGCCCCGTGGATGCGGCCACCGGCCAGATTGAATGCGTATTACATGGCGCCCGTTTCTGTCTCAAGAGCGGTGAAGCGCTCAGCCCGCCGGCCTATAGCCCGGTCGCCAAATTCCCGGTCAAACGCCTGAACGGCGCCATCTGGACCCGCGACGACCGTTAAGCCCCTGCCATCAAATGCCGCCTGCCCGGTTTTTCCAGCTTTTCCACGGCTGGTAGTCGGCAGATGTCAGCAGATCCACGCCACATTCCAGCCCTTCAAGCCATGCCAGAAAATCTTTCATGGCTTGACCGGCCAGCGGAAAGCCATGCTGCGGCACAATCATTGCCGGCGAAATCTCGCGCACCATTTCCACCCAGAGCCGCAGCACTTTGTTGGTCGTCATATAACGACGATGGAAGCCCCGCATTCTGGGCATATGGGCTTCAAAGTCATCTTCAATAGTGCGGTACGCCTCACCACTGGGCACAAGAGAAGCCCCGATATCCCCGGAAAAAAGTATCTGGCTTACCGGGTCATAAACGCCCAAATTGCCAACCGAGTGCATGAAGTGTCCTGGCACCAGGTACAGGCATGTGTCGCCCAGCGCGACCTCGCCTCCACGGTCAGACACCAATAAATAACGGTCCTGTCCGGTGTGCTGCATATAGCCAGGCACCACATGCGGCACGAAGCGTCCCCATAGTTCGGAACAGACGATTCGTGCCTGACTATACAGCAGCCATTTGTCTATCGAACCGACAATATCCGGGTCTTGGTGAGAGCAAATGACATAGTCCAAGTCGGCTGGTTTCAAATAATTGGAAAGCGCCAGCACCAACGGGTTATAGAGCAGCGCCCCACCCGGATCCAGCAGTGCATTTGCCTTGCCGTGCTGAATCAAAAATTGATTGGCCTGAACGCCATCATCACCGCGCACCAAATCATTGAACACAACGCAGCGGTGCTCACCAGACTCAAACAGTACAGCAGGCATCTTTTTCTACCTTGATTGCGACCGCGAATTTTAGAGTTTCCTAAATTCAGGAAATTGAGTCAGGTCAAACCAAAATATCCATAAGCAAGCCGGAGCCACATCCCTGCGACTCCGAACCTGACTTCCCTGTAGCGCCTCCTGGCACGCTCGCAGCCCATCCTCAAACTGCGCGGCTTTCCGCCTGCCTCCTCGTATAGTCATCCCTGCTGCCGCAGCAGCCGCAAGCCGCTGCACTGCCTCCCTGGCAGCTTTACTGTCTTGTCTTTCGCCGCTCTGCCTGCAGCTCCATCCTGTCACGCACCGAGCCCAAAACGATGCGCTCCCGGTTGCGTTCCACTACGCCAAGATCAAGTCCCTTGACCAAGGCCAGCTGCTCCACGCTCCTGAACGCGCCATGCACTCTGCGGTAATCGACAATCGCCCTGGCTTCCTGCTGAGCTACGCCTTCCAGGGCATTGACCAAAGCCGACTCGCTGGCGTTGTTGATATCCACCTTATGCAGGCCGGCGCTCGCCAAGCATGGCAGCGCAATCAGCAATAACGTCAAACACACTTTGAAGCGCCTCATCCCTAAATGCCTCTCCATCCTTCGCTTATTTCCTGTTTTCCGGGCAAGCGCAGTATCCGGCACGCCCTCATCCTGGGATATGGCGAAACTCCCCATCATGGGCAAGAAATATCTGACTAGCCTGTAGGAAAAATCTGAAAGCCAACACAGTTCACACAGCCCGTTACAATTTGCGACTGCGTTTTACAGTCAGAAATTGGAGCGACGTTGTGGACAGCCAGAAACTCAGCCAGTTCGTGAATGACAAATGGGACAACGAAATCGTCCCGCAGCTGATTGATTACATCGCCATTCCCAACAAATCGCCGATGTTCGACGCCAATTGGCGCGAGCATGGCTATATGGAACAGGCGGTGACGCTGATGGAGAACTGGGCCAAATCGCAAAGCATCCCCGGCATGACGGTCGAAGTGGTACGGCTGGAAGGACGTACACCGTTGATTTTCATCGACATCCCGGCCAGCGGCGAATCGGTGGGTGAGGACTGTGTGCTGCTGTACGGGCATCTGGACAAGCAGCCGGAAATGACCGGCTGGGACGAAGACCTGGGGCCGTGGAAGCCGGTGCTGCGCGGCGACAAGCTATACGGGCGCGGCGGTGCGGACGATGGTTATGCCATCTTCGGCTCGCTCACCAGCATCATGGCCTTGCAGGCGCAGGGTCTGCCGCATGCACGCTGCGTGATTCTGATCGAGGCCTGCGAGGAGTCCGGCAGCTATGACCTGCCCGCCTATGTGGACCATCTGGCCGAGCGCATCGGCAAGCCTTCGTTGGTGGTCTGCCTGGATTCTGGTTGCGGCAATTACGAACAACTGTGGTGCACCACCTCGCTGCGCGGCCTGGCCGGTGGCAACCTGCGCGTGGATGTGCTGAACGAAGGCGTGCATTCGGGCAGCGCCTCGGGCGTGGTGCCCTCCAGCTTCCGCCTGCTGCGGCAGCTGCTCTCGCGCATCGAAGACGAAACCAGCGGGCAGCTGATACTGGATGGCCTGCATGTGGACATCCCTGCCGAGCGCATCGAGCAAGCCGAGAAAGCGGCCGAGGTGCTGGATGGAGAAGTGTTTGCCAGCTACCCGGCCGTGGATGGTCTGGTGCCCATGCACCCGCAAGTTGCACAGCAGATTCTTGGCCGCACTTGGTATCCGGCGCTGTCGGTCACCGGCGTGGACGGCATGCCGCCCTTGGAAAATGCCGGCAATGTGCTGCGCCCGTTCACCTCGGTAAAGCTGTCGCTGCGCCTGCCGCCCACGCTCGATGGCGATGCCGGTGGTCAGCTGCTGCGCGATACCCTGCTGGCCAATCCGCCCAGTGGCGCCAAGGTCAGCTTCGATCTGGAAAAATCTTCTACCGGCTGGAATGCCCCGGCGATGGTGCCGTGGCTTTCCGAAGCCATTGAAGCGGCCAGCCAGGCGTTCTTTGGCAAGAGCGCGATGTATATGGGCGAAGGCGGCTCAATTCCGTTCATGGGCATGCTGGGCGAGAAATTCCCCGGCGCGCAATTCATGATTACCGGCGTGCTGGGGCCGCACAGCAATGCCCACGGCCCCAATGAATTCCTGCACATCCCGATGGGCAAGCGCGTTACCGCTTGCGTGGCGCAAGTTATCCTCGCCCATCATGCCGCCAGCCTGCGTGGCGAAACCACTGGCGCGGCAGTCAGCCCGGACAGCGGCAAGCGCCACGGCGACCACGGCTGCTGCTAAGCCAAGACTCCTGCCGGGGCGGACATCGCGCCCCGGCAGCCTCAATCAGCCTCATTTCCTGACCCCATGACCCGCGAAACGCAACGCCTTGAATGGGCACGCTCGGCACTTGCCGCACCCGACCTTGAACTTGAACGCGCATCGGTGGATGCCGGCTTCCGCAGCTATTGGCGCACCAGCGGCATCACTCCCAGCCGCATCATCATGGATGCCCCCCCCGGCGTGGAAGATGTCACGCCCTGGCTTGCCATCGGTACGCTCCTCAAAAACGGCGGGGTGCGTGTGCCGAAGGTGCTGGCCGAAGACCGCGAACAAGGCTTTTTGTTGCTGGAAGACCTGGGCGTGCATACCTATCTGCACGAGCTGACCGCCGACAATGCCGATGCCCTGTTTGATGCGGCCATCAGCCAGTTGCTGAGGCTGCAAGCCATCACGCCTCCGGCAAGCCTGCCGCGCTATGACGAAGCGATGCTGCTGCGCGAGCTGCGCCTGTTTGACGAATGGTTCTGCCAGCGCCATCTGGGGCTGAGCCTGGGTTGCGGCGAGCTGGAAACCCTCGATGCGGCCTACCGAGTGTTGATTGATGCCGCATTGGCACAGCCGCAAGTGCTGGTACACCGCGATTTCATGCCGCGCAATCTGATGCCGGCCGAAAACGGCCCGGCGGTGCTGGACTTCCAGGACGCCGTGGCAGGCCCCATCGCCTATGACGTACTGTCGCTGTTCAAGGATGCCTTCATCAGTTGGCCCACCGAGCGCGTCAATACCTGGCTGCACCACTACCATGCGCGCGCCAGCGCTGCCGGTTTGCCAGTCCCCGCGCTTGAGCGTTTTATCCAGGACGCCGAGCTGATTGGCATCCAGCGCCACCTGAAGGTCATCGGCATTTTTGCCCGTCTGCACCACCGCGACCACAAGCTCAAATACCTCACCGATGCGCCGCGCTTCTTCAGCTATCTGGACGAGGTGCTGCCCAAATACCCGGCGCTTTCGGGCCTGGCCGGCTTTATCGAGCAACGCATCAAGCCGTTGTTTGAAGCACCGGCGCTGACATGAAGGGGCTGGTATTTGCCGCCGGTCTTGGCGAGCGCATGCGGCCACTGACCGATACCACCCCCAAGCCATTGCTGAGCGTCGGCGGCAAGCCGCTGATTGTCTGGCATCTGCAAAAGCTCTCCGCCATCGGCATACGCGAGGTCATCATCAATACCTCGTGGCTGGCCGAACAATTCCCCGCCATGCTGGGTGACGGCAGCCAGTTCGGGCTGCGGCTTGTGTTTTCTTTTGAGGGCGCAAGCCCGCTGGAAACCGGCGGCGGCATGTGGAATGCCCTGCCGCTGCTGGGTGATGCCCCCTTCATCGCCGTCAATGGCGATGTCTGGTGCGATGCCGACTTTGCCCGCCTGCCGCGCGAGCCGCAGGGTCTGGCACACCTGATGATGGTGGACAATCCCGCGCACAACCCCAATGGCGATTTCGCACTGGATGCGGCCGGCCAATTGCACTCCGAAGGCGCGCAAAAACTCACCTTCTCCGGTATCGGCGTTTACCGGCCAGCACTTTTTGATAACTGGCGCGAAGTGATTGGCGATGCACCGGGGGCTGCGGATACTCCGCCGAAGTTCCGTCTGGCGCCGCTGCTGCGCGCGGCCATGCACCGCCGACAGGTCAGCGGCGTGCATCACCGCGGACGCTGGACCGATGTTGGCACACCAGAGCGGCTGGCGCTTTTGAATCAGGAGCTGCTCGCCGCCAATACCTGACGCAAGAACGGCAAGGTCAAACGCCGTTGCGCCGCCAGTGATTCGCGGTCAAGACGCTCAAACAGCTGTGCCAGGCCGTGCAAATCGCGGCCATGGTGCTTGAGCAGCCAGTCAATCGCGGCATCATCAAATTGCAGGCCACGCCGTGCCGCGCGCAGGCGCAAGATTTGAGCGCGCGCTGCATCATCGGCCAGGGTCAGCACGATGCGCGGCAGCTGCGCCAGGCGTGATTCCAAATCTGGCAGCACCAGCCCAAGATGCTCAACAGTTTCAGCAGCGCTGTACAGCAGCTGACCACCGCGGTCACGCACGGCATTGTGGAAGTTGAACAGCGCCACTTCCTGCGCGCGCATTCCGGCGATTTTTTCCAAGCCATCCAGCGCATACAGCACGCCCGACTGCGCAACCGGCAGGGCATCTTCCAGATACTCCCCCAGCACCGTGACCGGCAAATAATGCACGGCACGACCATGTTTTTCTGCCTCCGAGCACACCGCCAGAGCCAGATGGGTTTTACCGCTGCCGCTCCCCCCGGCCAGATACAGGCCGGCACCTTCGCCTAGCGAAAGCATCTGTAATTGCGCCAATGCCGCAGGCGGCGCGGCCACGAAATTTTCCAGCCGCTGGTCGGGCGGGTATTTCAGCCCCAGCGGCAATTGTCGGGAAGCACTCACGTCCTGGATGACTCCGATGACTCGTCCGGCATCAGGATTCTGCTGCCCGGCTCCGCAGACAGCACAAGCTCCGGCCCTTCGCCCACATAGGTTTTGCTGAGGCGATAGCGCTCCACGGCAAAATGCAGCATCACGTTCATCACGGCGGCAACCGGCAGAGCCAGCAGCATGCCCAGGAAGCCAAACAGCACGCCCCCTGCCATGACCGCAAAAATCACCGCCATCGGATGCAGGCCAATACGCTCACCCACCAATTTGGGCGTCAGCAAGTAGCTTTCCACCATCTGTGCCACGGTAAACACCATCCCCACGCCCAGCAGCATCGGCCAGCCGCCACCTTGCACCAGTGCCGCAATGCCGCCCATCACCACCACCGACGCCGGGCCGACATAGGGCACAAAGCTGAGAATCCCGCCGATGACCCCAATCAAGATGCCCACCTTGACACCAACCAGCCACAGCCCCAGCCCGTACATCAGGCCAAGCGCAGCCATCACCAGGAATTGACCGCGCAGAAAACCACCCAAGACTTCGTCGGATTCCTTGGCCAAGCGGGTTGCCGTGACGATATGGTCACGCGGCACCAGCGCAGCGATGCGCTCGACAAACTTGTCCCAATCACGCAGGAAGAAAAACGCCAGAATCGGAATCAGCACCAGATTGGTCAGCCACAGCGCAATGCTCATTCCCGAGCGCGATACAAAAGCCAATACAGAGGTCGCCACACCACCGACCCGTTGCCAGTGGTCGCGCAGCATCCGCAGCAACCGGTCGCTGTCCAGCCAGGCCACCAAATCAAAATCAAAGCGCGCTTTTATCCAGGGAGCCAATTGCTCATAGAACCACCCCTGGAACCAGGCCTGATACGCCGGCCAGGATTCCACCAGCATCATCACCTGTTTGACGATCAGCGGAATCAGAACCAGCAGCACCGCCAGCAGCAGCAGGATCATCCCTATGAATACCAGAATGACACCGTTAATCCGCGAATAACCGCGCGACTCAAGCCAGTCCACCAGCGGGTCGCCCAGCCAGCCCAGCATGGCCGCCACTACAAACGGTGTCAGGATGGGGGCAAGCAGGCTGACGACCCATAATACGCCGATAGTCAGTGCCGCCCATTGCACACGACGGAAGAAGGTCGCGATATCAGCCAGTGATTGCTGACGACTGGGAGAAGAATTCATCCGCTCGTCCTCAACGCAAAACAAATTGGGTCTTGTCCTCGCCCTCAGCTTGGACAAGCACGCCATCGCGACCCAGCGCACGGGTAAAGCCCGCCAGCCCGGTCTTCAGATGCAAACGCAATACCAGCGCGTTGTCGCCTGCCGACACCGGCACCACACTGCCCACCAGAGCATGACCTTCCAGCCAGCCTATCAAGCGCAGATAGTCATGGGCATCTTTCACGCCGCCGATGGTGAGGGTGAAATCCCCCGGCGGGCTGGCCGGTGCAGTGGCGCGGGCATATTTGCGAATCAGCGCATTGGCGACCATGTCGGCGCCGGCCGCCATCGCTCGGCGCGCATCGCCATCATTGCTGCTGGTGCGCGCCAGCACTTTGCCATCATCCACAAAAATCCAGTCCGCACGCCAGCCATTGCCGGCGCGATAGAGCTTGCCAAGCAGCTGCATTGGCGGCGCATAGGCGCGCGAAGTGCGGGCAACGGCTGCGGTATCCCCCCGCCAAATCGCCCCGGCCATGGCCTGCTCTGCGGCATTGCCGGCCGGCAAGCCCAGCGCATAACCGCGCGCACGGGCGCGATCGAGAATGCTGCGCGCAGCATTGTTTTGCTGCAGGCCGACAAGGCGCGGCCCCGAACCATCGTCAATCGCCAGCCACAGTACCGGCTTGGGACGCGGCGAGGGCCACACCGGCAGGCCCACCATCCTGACCAGCTCATCCACCTTGTCCGGGTGGAAGCGCACCACCATGGTGGTACTGAACGTCGGGGCGCCGCTGGCCGAGCGGCCTTCATCCTGGCGATAGTCATAGCCTTCCACATATTCCCTGGCGCGGCGCAACTCCTCGCTCATGCCGGGGCGTGCGCCAGGATTGCGATCGCCGGACATATTGGCAAGCACCTGCGAAAGCGCACGGGCAAAGCCGCCATTGCGCTCATTTTCAGACTGCGAACGCACCGTGACTTCCGCCTGATAGGCGCCTTGTCCGCGCGCGCGCGCGCCGCTTTCGGAATGGCGCTGCGCCAATGCCGGCAGCATGCCGAGGGTCAAAAACAAGGCCAAGGCCGATTGGATGACTAAGCGCATCATCAGGTTCCGGGTCGATTGAACGGCCAATGTTGCCGCAGCCGGGCGCTTACGTCCATCGCCGGGCATTCAGGCGCTAAAATTGGCCTCCCTTGTTGGAGTCGAACACCGTGAACAACCCTGCCCCTCTGACCTACCGCGATGCCGGTGTCGATATTGATGCCGGAAACGAACTGGTGGAACGCATCAAACCCCTGGTAAAAAAGAGTTTTCGTCCAGAAGTGATGGGCGGACTGGGCGGCTTTGGCGCGATGTTCGACCTCTCGGCCAAATACCGTGAGCCGGTACTGGTTTCCGGCACTGATGGCGTGGGTACCAAACTAAAGCTGGCGCAACAACTGGGACGCCATGACACCATCGGCATCGACCTGGTGGCAATGTGCGTCAACGATGTGCTGGTGCAAGGCGCCGAGCCGTTGTTTTTCCTGGACTACTTTGCCACCGGCAAGCTGGACATCGACACCACCGCAGCGGTGGTGGGCGGCATCGCCGCTGGCTGCACCGAAGCCGGTTGTGCCCTGATTGGCGGCGAAACCGCCGAAATGCCGGATATGTACGCGCCGGGTGAATACGACCTGGCCGGCTTCTGCGTGGCCGGCGTTGAAAAGAGCGAAATCCGCGATGGCAGCCGGGTACAGGCCGGCGATGTGCTGATCGGCATTGCCTCCAGCGGCCCGCATTCCAATGGCTATTCACTGATTCGCAAGATTCTGGCACGCAGTGGCACCCCGATGGGTTACGACCTCGGCGGGCAGACACTGGAAGATGCCCTGATGGCACCGACCCGGCTGTATGTGAGGCCGGTGCTGCAATTGCTCGGCGGCGCGCAGGGCAGCGCCATTCATGCCATGGCGCATATCACCGGCGGCGGCTTGACCGAAAACATCATCCGCGTCGTGCCGGATGGCCTGGGGCTGGACATCGATGCCCGCACACTCGAGCTGCCAGCGGTTTTCCAATGGCTGCAACGCGAAGGCGCAGTACCGCAGGAAGAAATGTGGCGCACCTTCAACTGCGGTATCGGCTTCGTATTCGTGGTACCAGCGGCGGCCGCGGCGGCGGTCAGCGCCGAGCTTGACGGCATGGGGCTTGCCCCACGCCGGATTGGCGAGGTCGTGGCACGCACCGACGGCGAGCGCGTGCGCTATACCCACGCATGAGCCTGCCACGCATCGCCGTGCTCGCCTCCGGGCGCGGCAGCAATCTGCAAGCCATCCTCGATGCCATCGCCAGCCAACAGCTGGCGGCGCACGTGGTGGGCGTGTTTTCCGACAAGCCCGACTGTGCCGCACTTGC
Organism: Lysobacteraceae bacterium NML03-0222; assembly: GCA_002798195.1. Taxonomy (GTDB): domain Bacteria; phylum Pseudomonadota; class Gammaproteobacteria; order Xanthomonadales; family Xanthomonadaceae; genus Solilutibacter. Next base: position 375,343 of record NWQM01000004.1, read on the forward strand.
GCGCGTGAACGAGGCGCGCCGCTGGGCGCTGGATGCCAAACAACAGCCCAGTCGCGCCGCCTTTGATGAAGCACTGACCGCTGCCGTTGCCGCGGTCAGGCCGGACTGGGTGGTCTGCGCCGGTTTCATGCGCATTCTGGGAGATGGCTTTGTGGCGCGCTTTGCCGACCGCCTCATCAATATCCACCCTTCTCTGCTGCCCAAATACAAAGGTCTGCACACCCACCACCGCGCGCTGGAGGCTGGAGACAGCGAGCACGGCAGCAGCGTTCATTGGGTGATTCCGGCGCTCGATGCCGGTGAAGTCATCGCCCAGACCCGCATCCCGATCCTGGCGGACGACACACCCGAAACACTGGCAGCACGCCTGCTGCCTCACGAGCATCAGCTACTGGTTGCGGTATTGCAGCGCGCGGTCAACGGCCAGTTGAGCCCGCCCGCCTCACCCCGGCTCTGAACAGGCGGCAACCCCAAAGCCAGCCTTCATCCACCATTGGCCTGTGACGCGCTAAATTGCCGCCTTCAGGTCAATTCAAGACTTCAAGGAATCCTCATGTCCAATATCGCCAGGACGCTTGCCGCCACCAGTCTGCTGCTGGCTTTTGCCGCCCCCTTGACTCAGGCTGCCGAGCTGCGCGCCTTTGATGCCACTTATCGCGCCAGCTACAACAATATGGCGGCTGATGCCACGATGTCCTTGAAGCACAGTGGACAGAACCGCTGGACTTACACCATGAACGTGCAAAATGCTCTGGTGCGACTGACCCGCAGTGCTGAAGTGGATGCCGCGGGCGAACGACTGCGGCCACTGTCCAACCGCGAAGACCTCAACTTGGTGGTCAAACGTCGCAACAAGCAGGGGCGCTATGACTGGACAAGCCGTCAGGCACGCTGGAGCGGTGATATCAAAGCTGACCGCCAAGGCCCGATTGCCCTGCAGGCAGGCGATGTCGATGGCATGACCCTGAACCTTGCCATTGTCCAGGATGCGCTTGCCAACCGCCCGCTACGCTACCGTTTGATTGAGAACGGCAAGGTCTCCACACTGAACTTCAATGTCTCGGGACGGGAAAATCTCACTGTGTCCGGCAACCCCACCCCGACCATTCGTGTGGTCAGCAGCAACGGCGACACTACCCGCACCCTGTGGATTGCCGAAGGCATCCCGGTTCCGGTACGCATCCAGCAGCGCGAGGATGATGGCGACACCATCGACCTCAACCTGCAATCCATCCGCTGAACCTAAGAGTTCCCAAAAACGCCGGGTAATGAACTGCACCCCAAAAGTTGGACACCCATCCAACCTTTGGGGTGTTTTTCATGGCGAAGTACAGTGAGGCCTTCAAGCTGGGCGTAGTGCAAAGCTACGCATCAGGAGTGTCAGGCTTTGGAACCATCGCGCAGCGTTATGGCCTTGATCATGCGACGGTCAGGCGCTGGGTCAAGGCTTATCAAGCGCATGGCGTGCAAGGACTGCGCAGGAAGCTCAGTCGCTACAGTGCAGACTTCAAGTTGTCGGTGCTGCAACGGATAGCGCAAGAGGGGCTGTCGGTGCGCGAGGCGATGGCGCTATTCAATATCCGGGGCAGTACCCGCATCATCTCCGGCTGGCAGCGCCAGTATCATGCGCAGGGTCTGGCGG
>NWQM01000003.1 GCA_002798195.1 Lysobacteraceae bacterium NML03-0222
CCAATATATTGACTACTACAACCACGAACGCATCAGGACAAAACTCAAAGGCCTGAGCCCGGTGCAGTACCGGACTCAGGCCTCGAACACTTAACCCGTAACCGTCCAGATTTTGGGGGTCAGTTCACTCTCCGGCGTTTTGTTTTTGGATGGGCCTGACCCGGCCTTAAAATGACGGTATGAACACTTTCGACTATGCCCGTTATGACCGCATTCGCCCGATTCGCTGGTGTGGCGATGCACTGGAACTGCTTGACCAGCGCCAATTGCCATTTGCAAGTCAATACCTGCGGCTTACGAGTTACACGCAGGTGGCCGATGCCATCCATGCGTTGATTGTGCGCGGCGCGCCAGCCATCGGTATTGCCGCTGCCTGGGGCGTGGTGTTGGCTGCGCGCGAAGTGTCTGCCGAAAATGGCGGTGAGGCCTTGCAGCAACTTGCGCCTGCCATGCAGCAGCTCAATGATGCCCGTCCCACGGCGGTGAATTTGGCCTGGGCGCTGGCCAGGATGCGCAAGGCAATAGCCGGGGCAGGCGCTGACTGGCGCGAAAAGCTCGAAGCCGAGGCGCGGCTTGTCGAAGATGAAGACCTCGCCGCCAATCGGGCGATGGGCATGGCCGGTGCTGCGCTGATTGCGCCGGGCAGTGGCGTGCTGACCCATTGCAATACCGGCTCGCTGGCGACCGCAGGGTTTGGCACGGCGCTGGGCGTGATTCGCGCTGGGGTGGCCGAAGGCCGGATTGCGCGCGTGTTTGCCGGTGAAACCCGGCCCTGGAATCAGGGCGCGCGGCTCACCGTCTGGGAGCTGCTGCAGGACGGTATCGACGCCACCTTGATTGCCGATGCAGCGGCCTCGCACCTGATGAGTACGGGTAAGGTGCAGTGGGTGGTGGTTGGTGCTGACCGGATTTGCGCCAATGGCGATACCGCCAACAAGATTGGCACCTTGCAGCTGGCGATTGCTGCGCGCCACTTCGGAGTGAAATTCATGGTGGTGGCCGCGTCTTCCACCGTGGACATGGCGACCGAATCGGGAGACTTGATTGAAATTGAAGAGCGCGATGCGGCCGAGTTGCTTAGCCACCGCGGCGAGCGCAGCGTGGCCGAAGGGGTGAGCGCCTGGAACCCGGTATTCGATGTCACCCCGCATGCGTTGATTGATGCCATCGTCACCGAGCGTGGCGTGGTACACAAGCCCGATGCCGGAATGATGCGCCAATTATTTGCGCAACAGCCCTGAAGGCGCCATTGTCAATAGCCAAGTGCTTGTTTTTGCGTGAATTTCGGCCAGCGTTCAGCGCGCGAAAATGCTAGAATTGCCGGTCTTTTCGCTATGTGATGGCCGCTTTGTGCCAAGACGCATAGATGGCAAGCGTCCCGCCCCCGAACTCAATACGGAAATCTGATGGCTCAACCGACCGATACCGCCCGCGAAATCATCCCGGTCAATCTCGAAGACGAAATGCGCCGCAGCTACCTCGATTACGCCATGAGCGTGATTGTCGGCCGCGCGCTGCCGGATGTGCGCGATGGCCTCAAACCCGTGCATCGCCGCGTATTGTTTGCGATGAACGAGCTGGGCGCGCACAGCAACAAGCCGTATTACAAATCCGCGCGTATCGTCGGTGATGTCATCGGTAAGTACCACCCGCATGGCGATGCTTCGGTGTACGACACGCTGGTGCGCATGGCACAGCCATTCTCGCTGCGCTACCTTTTGGTGGACGGGCAGGGCAACTTCGGCTCGGTGGACGGCGACCCGGCGGCGGCGATGCGTTATACCGAAGCGCGCATGTCGAAGATGGCACATGAGCTTCTGGCCGATATTGACAAAGAGACTGTCGATTTCCAGCCCAATTACGATGAAAAGGAGCTGGAGCCGACGGTCATGCCGACGCGCTTCCCGAATCTCCTTGTCAACGGCTCTGCGGGCATTGCCGTGGGCATGGCCACCAATATCCCGCCACATAATTTGAATGAAGTGGTGGATGCGCTGCTGGCGCTGATTGAAACGCCGAGCCTCGATATTGACGGCCTGATGGAATACATCCCGGGGCCGGACTTCCCCACCGGCGGCATCATCAATGGCGTGGGCGGCATCCAGCTGGCCTATCGCACCGGCAAGGGGCGGGTGCGGATGCGCGCCAAGGCCGATATCGAAGTGGCCGACAATGGCCGCGAAGCGATTGTCGTCACCGAAATCCCGTACCAGGTCAACAAGGCGCGCCTGATTGAAAAAATCGCCGAGCTGGTCAAGGAAAAGAAGCTCGATGGCATCAGCGAGCTGCGCGATGAGTCCGACAAGGACGGCATGCGCATCTATATCGAAATCAAGCGCGGCGAATCGGCCGAGGTGGTGCTGAACAATCTGTATGCACAAACGCCGATGGAGTCGGTGTTCGGCATCAATATGGTGGCGCTGGTCGATGGCCGTCCGCAGCTTCTGAACCTCAAGCAAATTCTCGAAGCCTTCCTGCGCCATCGCCGGGAAGTGGTCACCCGTCGCACCATTTTCGAGCTGCGCCGTGCCCGCGCGCGTGCGCATATCCTCGAAGGGCTGACGGTGGCGCTGGCCAATATCGACGAGATGATTGAGCTCATCAAGACCTCGGCCAACCCGGAAGAAGCGCGCCAGAAGATGCTTGCTCGCCGCTGGCAGCCGGGCATGGTCGGCGCGTTGCTGGCCGCAAGTGGAGCTGAAGCCTCGCGCCCGGAAGACCTGCCCAGCGGTGTGGGCTTGATTGAGGGCATGTATCAGCTCACCGAAACCCAGGCGCAGCAGATTCTGGAAATGCGCCTGCACCGCCTGACCGGGCTGGAGCAGGAAAAGCTCACCGAAGAATACCGCCAGCTGCTCGACGCCATCCGTGGCCTGATTGAAATCCTGGAGCATCCCGGTGTGTTGATGCGGGTCATCCGCGAAGAACTGACTGCGCTGAAGGCCGAGTTTGGCGATGCGCGCCGCAGTGAAATCCGCGCCAGCGAAGAAGACCTCGACATCCTCGACCTGATCGCCCCCGAAGACGTGGTAGTGACGCTCTCGCATGCCGGCTACGCCAAGCGCCAGCCGGCCACCAGCTATCGCGCGCAAAGGCGCGGCGGCAAGGGGCGCAATGCCGCGGCCACCAAGGACGAAGATTTCATCGACCAGCTGTGGCTGGTGAACACCCATGACACTTTGCTGACCTTCACCAGTACCGGCCGGGTGTTCTGGCTGTCGGTGTATCAGCTGCCCGATGCTGGCCCCAATGCCCGTGGCCGCCCCATCATCAACTGGATTCCGCTGACCGAAGGCGAAAAAGTGCAGGCGGTGCTGCCGGTGCGCGAATACCTGGAAGGCAAGTTCGTATTCTTTGCCACCCGCAACGGCACGGTGAAGAAGACCCCGCTGACCGAGTTCGCCTATCGCCTTGCGCGCGGCAAAATTGCCATCAACCTGGACGAAGGCGATGCCCTAGTGAATGCCGAGCTGACCGATGGTGAGCGCGACATCATGCTGTTTGCCAGCAACGGCAAGGCAGTGCGTTTTGACGAAAATACCGTGCGAGCCATGGGACGCACTGCCACCGGCGTGCGCGGCATGAAACTTGCCGAAGGCGAGAGCGTGCAGAGCCTTATCGTGGTCGATGGCGAGGGCGATATCCTCACCGCCAGCGAAAACGGCTTTGGCAAACGCACGGAACTTGCCGAGTTCCCCAAGAAAGGTCGCGGCACCCAGGGCGTGATTGCGCTCAAGACCACCGAGCGCAATGGTCAGCTTGTCGGCGCCATCCAGCTTACCGAGCACCACGACGTGCTGTTGATTTCCGACGGCGGCACCTTGGTACGCACCCCGGCCGCCGATATCGCCCAGGTGGGTCGTAACACCCAGGGGGTCACCCTGATGCGCGTTGCCAAGGACGAAAAACTGCAAGCCATCGAACGCCTGGATGTGTCACTGGACGCCGGCGAAGAAGAAAGCAACGAGGCCGATACGCCCACGACCTGATGCCGGAAAGCCCGACCCCACAAAGGCAGGCAGATGCCTACCTTTGTTGGGCAGTTAATCGGCTATCTGCCAGTCATACCCTTCGCGGCGCACACGGTAGCGGGTGTGCTGGGGTTTGCCATCGCGCTGCCAGATGGCCTCCACCTCACCGCTGCCGCTGCCATCGGTACGGTAGTCGCGGATATGGATGAGGTGGCGGTTTTGGTCGCAAGTGGGGGCAGGCATGGCCTCATCGTTCATCGGCTGGCCATCACGCAGCAGGCAGGCGTTTTCAAGGCCATGTTTTGCGGTGATGTGTGCCGCCAAGGTGCGCGCCAGTGCCGGAGGTGTTTCCACGATATAGGTGGCGGCTGATTCTGTAATTGGGCTACGGGCAGCAGGTTGCGGCGCGCTGCGGGGTGTCGGAGTCATGGCCGGCTTTTTCTGCTGTTGCCAGAAGGCGCTCATCAGCAATACCGCACCAATGCCGACCAGCAGCACGGCCCGGATACGCGCCGGAGTGCTGGCCTTTTTGGCAGGGGCTTGCCCAGCGGCAGCCGCATAGCCAGCCGTTGCAAAGCTGCCCAGGCTCTGCGGCCCTGGCTCCAGCAGTCCGGCCTCGCGCAGCAGCTGGCGCGCGTTGGCATAATCATCCGAATGCACCACCCAGACCGAGGGTTGGCTGGCGCTGGGGGCATCGCGATAGCTGAAGCCTCGTGAATAGCTGCCTTTGTAGGAGCGACCATTGCGGATGCGAGTGGCAATGCCGGCGTCTTGCAGCAGTTTTGCCACGCCTTCTACAGTTTCCAGCCGTGCACTGGTAAATATCTGCCGCATTTCATGCGTCCTTCAGTACTCGCACCATGCCCTCTTGCACGGTGCTTGCCACCAGGCGGCCTTGGGTATCGAAAATTTGCCCGCGCGCCAGGCCACGCGAGTTTTGTGCGCTGGGGCTGTCAATCGAATACAGCAGCCACTCGTCGGCGCGGAACGGGCGGTGAAACCATAGCGCATGGTCGAGCGAGGCCATCTGTACATTCGGCTGGTAATAGCTGATGCCATGCGGAAAATTGGCGGTGCCGAGCAAATGGAAATCGCTAGCATAGGCCAGCAGTGCGCGGTGCAGCGCCGGGGCATCGCCGACTCTTTCGGCCAGCCGGAACCAGACTTGCTGATAGGGCGGGCGCTTGGGCGGGTTCAGCTCATCACGCGGATAGACATGACGAAACTCGAACGGCCCGGAGCGATCCAGCCAGCGCTGGATTTTGATGGGCAGCGTATCCAGCACCTCTGCGGGTACGGCCGGCTCAAGGGCGATGTCGTCCGGGCGCGGCACTTCCGGCATGGAAAGCTGGTGGGTGGCGCCGTCTTCGTGCTGGTGAAAGGAGGCCGCACAGAAAAAAATCACCTGACCATGCTGGATGGCGCTGACCCGGCGTACCGAGAAACTGCCGCCGTCACGGCTGCGATCCACTTCATAAATGATGGGCGCGTCGATATCACCGGCGCGCAAAAAATAGGCATGCAGCGAATGCGCCTCGCGCGGGGACTGCATGGTGGCCTGCGCCGCAGACAGTGCCTGCCCCAGCACCTGACCGCCAAATACATATTTGGTGCCGATGTCACGGCTTTGACCGCGGAACAGATTGTCTTCAAGGCGCTCCAGGGTGAGCAGCTCGACCAGTTCGGATACGGGTGGGGACATTGGGCAATAACACCAGTGCGGCGGCTGATTATAGCGAGTGGGCTCTTGCCTCCCATGCGGCAGACGAAGCATGTGGCAGAACAGCCATGCAGAGCGCGCAAAGCAAAACGCCCAACCGGCAACGGTTGGGCGTTTGTGTTTGGTGGAGCGGAGGAGGATCGAACTCCCGACCTTCGCATTGCGAACGCGACGCTCTCCCAGCTGAGCTACCGCCCCGTAGGCCGGATTCTACCTGACTGATGTGGGCGTGTCAGGTGGGGTGGTTTCAGTCTCGTTGCCGGCGACGATGGTGGTGGCTGAGACATTGGCCGTGACATTGCCGAGGGTGGCGAATACGTCGGGGATGGTTTCTACCGAGACCAGAAGTCCCAGCGGGGCGACCGGCAGGCCAAGTGCCTGGGTGACCGGCATATTGGTAGCCATGAAGCTGACCTGGCCGGGCAGGCCAACCGAGCCGAGGCTGATGACCACCGCCAGCGGCACCACCGTGACCCATTGCATCAGGCTGATGTCGGCACCACTGACCCAGGCGATGAAGGCGGCGACGGTGATGTATTGCACCGGGCTAGTCAGGCGGAACAGCGATACCCCCATCGGCAGCACCAGCGACACGGTACGCAATGGCAGGCCGAGGCGGCGGTGGGCGACATCAATCATGGCAGGCAGCGAGGCCAGCGAGGATTGGGTGCTCATCGCCACCACCTGTGCCGGGAAGATGGACTGGGCAAACTGCAGTAGCGGGCGGCCAGTCCAGAGGCGAATCAGCGGATACACCAGTGCAGTGACCAGCAGGAACATTGCGCAGCACAGGCCGATATAAATGCCGAGTGCGCGCAAGGTGGCGGTACCGGCTTCGGCACTGACGGCCAGCACCAGGGCAAACACGCCGATGGGGGCGACGAGCAAAATCCAGCCGACGATGACAATCATGACATCGGCAATCGCCTGTACCAGTTCCAGCAGACGCTGGCGGCGGCTGTCCTCGATGCGGGCGAGGCCAAAGCCGAAGAACAGCGAGAACACCACCAAAGGCAGCATGGCATTGGTGGCAGCGGCTTGGATGGCATTGTTGGGGATGATGCCGGTGAGCCAAGTGGCAAGGCTGGGCCGTTCCACACTCACGCTATGGCCGTCTTGCAAGCTGGCGCTGAGTGCCTGGGTCAGCTCCGGACTTGCCGGGATGAAGGACAGCAGCAGTGGCGCAACGAATGCGGCAAAGCTGGCAGATAGCAACAGCAGCAGCAAAAAGGTGCTGATGGCGCGGCGCGCGATGCGGCCGGAAGTGACGGCATCGCGCGCAGTGGCGATGCCGAGAATCACCAGCGTGCCGACCAGCGGCACGACGGTCATTTGCAGCGCATTGAGCCAGAGTTTGCCGATCGGCTGGGCGATGGCTGCCACCTGTTTGCCAAGCGCGGGCGCCTGTGCAGCCAGGGTCAGACCAATGACGGCAGCCAGCAACAAGGCCAGCAGCATGCGGACAGGGGCAGAGAACGTGAGTTTCATGGCGGGCAGTTATCAGCGGAAATCGGCACGCTTGGGCAGCGCCCATGGCTGCTGGTGGCGGTCGTATTCATGCTCGGGCATCAGCACGAATACCGGGCGTTTGCCGGTATCGAGCTGTCGCAACAGTGCCACCATGACCGGCTCGGCCATCGCGGTGCAGCCAGCCGTGGTTTTGCCGGGCTCACCCCACAGATGGGCGAAGATGCAGCTGCCCATGCCGCGGATGTTCTGGGCGTTGTGCTCAATCACGAAACCGTAGCGATAGCGGCTGTCGCCGCTGTTGTGGATGTCCAGCCGCATCGGTTCGCTGGAGCCTTTGACGGCCTCCTCGCCCACTTCGCGGCTATCGACAATCTGGTTGTAGAGCGGTGAGTCGTTGACATCCATGCACCAGTGACTGCCCTGCATTTGCTGATACGGCAGGCCGCTTTGCAGGGTGGACTGATAGCCAAATGCCGGGCCGATGCTGAACACGCCTGCCGGATTGCGGCCATCCCCCTCGCGCTTTTGCGGGCCGCTTGCTTGCGCTGGATGCAGCCCAATGCCCCAAGCCGAGCCGGCGCGCCCCAGCATCACTGGGCGAGCTTCGCCACGTTGTTGCCACTGGCCGTTTTCGCGCTCGAAGAACCGCATCTGTCCGCGGATTTCGTCCCAGCCGCTGCTGGTGACGACAATCATTTGTCCGGCATCGTGCCAAGGCAGCACATTTTGCGATGCAGTGGGGCGGGAGGCAGTGCTGGCGCAGGCGGCGAGCATAGCGGTGGCGATGACAACAGCAAGACGGGGGATGATTTTTTTCATGGGAGCGAATGTTTGTCAGAAATGTGGGGAAACAAGGCTTCAGGGCGTTGTCCGCAGTGTGACATGGGAAAGTGACATCAGCGCACGCATTTGACTTCCTTGATGGCAATCAGCCCCGGCACATCGACCACACCAAAGCCAGGGCGCTTGCCCAGGGTGATTTCAGCCTCGTTGAACAGGGTATCGCTCACCACCGGGTCGGCTTTGCATAGTGACGGGCCGTCCAGGTCGATTTTGCTGATGGCCTGTGACTTGGCGGCGGCAAGATGCGCGGCGGCGGCCACGCTGACCGAGGATTCGAGCATGCAGCCCATCATGCAGTCGATGCCATGCAAGGCGGCAAGGTCGGCAATCTGGATGGCCTGCGAGAGCCCGCCGGTCTTCATCAGCTTGATATTGATAATGTCGGCCGCGCGCATCTGGATAAGCGTGATGACTTCCTTGGCGCCAAAGACCGACTCATCGGCCATCACCGGGGTGTGGACGCGCTCGGTGACGAACTTCAGACCGGCAAGGTCGCTGGCCTTCACCGGCTGCTCCACCAGCTCCAGATGCACGCCGCTGTTCTCCAGCTGATGCAGGGCAAATACCGCCTGTTTGGCGGTCCAGCCCTGGTTGGCATCCAGGCGCAGCAGGGCGCGTCCCTCCACGGCAGCATGAATGGCGCGCACACGCTCGATATCCACGCCAATATCCTTGCCGACCTTGATTTTCAGTGCGGAAAAGCCGCGCTCAACCGCGGCCAGGGCGTCCGCCACCATCTTGTCGATAGTGTCCACACTGATGGTGATGTCGGTGCTGACCACCGGGTCACCGCCGCCCAGCAGCTGATAGGCGGGGGCGTTGTAAAGCTGCGCGAACAGGTCGTAGAGCGCGATTTCCACTGCAGCTTTGGCGCTGTGGTTATTCACCATGGCCGACTGTACCCGCGCGATATTGCGGTTGTGGTCAGCCACCTCCTGACCCAGCAGTCGTGGGGCGATGTAGCGCTCGATGGCTTCGACGATGCTGCCATGAGTATCGCCGGTAATCACCGCCGTGGCCGGAGCGCCACCCCAGCCGGATTCGCCGCTGTCGGTGTGGATGCGCACGATGATGTCTTCCACATGGTCAACACTGCGCAGGGCGGTCTTGAATGGCGTTTTCAGTGGCGTGCGCAACAGGCCAAGTTCAAACGAGCGGATTTTCATTGGCGGTTTCCGGGCGGGTAAAGAGCGTTTGCATGGGCAGCAGCATCATGGCCGCATCTTCACCACGCTGTAGATTTTGTCGATGTAGAGCGCGTCATCGTCACTGCCCAGCGGCTCCAGTGGGGTGACGGCCACGCCATTGACCGGCCAGCTGCCGACAACGTCTGCATAGCGCACGCCGGGGGTGTCATGGATGACATAGGTAAGCCCCTTGTCATGACCGATGACCATCATCACATGGCCGGGGATATACACCAGGTCGCCTACTTGCAGGGTTTTCAGCACTTCGCGGCGTGCATCGCGGTTCATTTCTGCGGTGAAGGGGATGATATTGAATGCCGGACTCTTGCCCTGGTCGCCGGTATTGCGCGGCATTTCCAGGCCGAAGCCGGCATATACCTCGGAGACGAAACCGCTGCAATCGCGCGCTTCATAGCTATGTCCCCAGCCATAGCGCTCGCCCAGGAATTTGAAGCTCTGCTCCAGCAGTGTGCGCTGGTTGAGCGGCAGATAGTGGCGGCTGACATCGGCCGAATGCGGCAGCAGGGCAGGGCGCAATTGCAGGCGACCCTCACTATCGCGGCTGGGCAGCTGCACCACATGGGCGGCTGCGGGCAACTGGCCATTGACCGGCTCCTCGCGCGGCCAATCAGCCAGCAGTGGGATGCGCGTGCCCATGTCCAGCGACAGCCGTGAAAGCTGCGGGGCTTCCGGGGTATAGACGGTTTCGGCGCGTGCACCGGTCACCACCAGCCACGGGCTGCGCTCGGCATAGGCCAGCACCGTGGCCGCATCGCCAGTGGCGAGCAAGTCGCTGCGCATCCAGGCGGCATAACGGGCAGACACTACAAACGACCATTGCCGGTCACGGCTTTCATGCAGTATCGCCACGGCAGAGCCGGGGAACAGCGCGCTCTCCTGAAAGCGGTCGATATCGGTATCGCCCACGCGGCTGAACACCCGTGTGGCGGTGGGGAAAGTGCGCAGGTCGGCACGCGCGATGACCAGTGCAAAACGTGGCTGAACCTGTGCGGGCAGCGTCTCCAGTGCAAGATCAGCCAGCCAGCCATCAATCATGCTGTCGCTGATGCGCTGCCCCTGACTGTCATACAGGCTGCGCTTGGGACGGGAGGAGCGCTTTTCCACCATGGCGCGTACTTCGGCGCCCGGCATTTGCGCCGGCAGGCGGCGCAGCTCGTGCATGCTGGGGTCTTGGGCGCGCAGGCGCTGGTTTTGTGCGTCGATTTCGGCGGCAGAGAGCAGCAGTGCATCGGGCTTTTGACTGCGAGAAATCCAGTATTCGGCAGTTTGTTGGGCAGGTGCTACATGGGGGATGACATGCAGCTTGTCGCCTGCCTGTACACCGCTGGCAATCAACATCAACGTCAGGCAAGTCGCCAGTGTGCCGGTGCGGAAAATTTTGCTCATCATCCGTTTGCTGCTCCGGGGTATTTCGAAATCGGGGGTTTCAAGCATAAATTACCGCCACAGTTTCGGTGAGAAAGATTTCCGGGGGAAAAATGCCCGCAAGTAAGCGTTGGGATTTGAAGGCCGCCCTTTCATTGGCGTTGTTTGCTGCCATGCCGGTGCAAGCAGGCGATGATGCGGCCTTCATCGAGGCCGAAGTGGATGCCGCCGTTGCCCGCTACCAGTTGCCGGGTATTGCCGTGGGGGTGTTGCGCAATGGCGAAGTCATCGCCCGCGTGATGCGCGGCGAAACCCGGATTGGCTCGGGTGAGAAGATTGATGCCGATTCCATCTTCAAAATCGCCTCCAACTCCAAAGCCATGACTGGCGCCTTGCTGGCGCGTCTGGTTGACCAGGGCAAACTGGCTTGGGATGACCCGGTGATCCGGCATCTGCCGGATTTCCGCATGTACGAAGATTGGGTGACACGGGAAATCCAGGTGCGCGACCTGCTCATCCACAACAGCGGCCTGCCGGCCGGGGCGGGGGACTTGATGCTCTGGCCTTCGCCCAATGGCTTCAGCCGTGCCGATGTATTGCACGGCCTGCGTTATTTGAAGCCCAGATGGAGCTTCCGCTCGCGTTATGCCTATGACAACACCCTGTATATCGTTGCCGGGGAAGTGGCTGCGGCCGCAGCCGGGGATAGTTACGAGGCCCTGATGCAGCGCGAGGTATTCACCCCGCTCGGGCTTGCGCGCTGCCGGGTGGGCGAATGGCGGCAGGCTGAGCTTGGCAATGTCGCCCAGCCGCATCGTCTGCGTGATGGCCGCTTTGAGCTCAGTGGCGCAGATGGCGAAGTCATCAGCAATACGCCGATGGCGGCCGCAGGTGGCGTGCGTTGCAGCCTGAACGACATGCTGCGCTGGGCGAGCGTGTGGCTGATTCCCGAAAAAAACGGCCTGCACCAGGGGAAGCCCTGGCTTTCGGCGCGGCAGCGCAGCGAAGTCTGGCAGGCGCATATGCCGATGCCCTTGAGCGCGCGCATGCAGGCCTGGGATGGCAGTCATTACTACGCCTATGGTTATGGCTGGCGGCTATCGGATATCGACGGCACGGCGCGGGTGGCGCATACCGGCACCCTGAATGGCATGTATTCGGCGCTGACCCTGCTGCCGGAGAAAAATACCGGCATCGTGGTGCTGATCAATGGCGATGCTTCGGAAGCGCGCACGGTATTGATGCAGTCGCTGACCAAGCGCTTTACCGCACCCGGCAACAACCCCGGCGTGGCGGGCTATGCCAGGCTTCTGGCCGAAGAAGCGGCTGTCAAAAAGCAAAGCCCGGCAGGCAGGGTCTTGCCCGATACTTCCGACCGGCGTCCGGCCAGCCCCCGGCAATTGGCCGCCATGCTGGGGCAGTGGCGCGATCCGTGGTTTGGAGAAGTGAGTATTTGCCCGGAAGGCAAGGCAGTGCGCTGGCGCTCGCAAAAATCGCCGAGCATGTTCGGGCAGGTGATGGCAAGCCGCCACGGCTGGTTGGTGGCCTGGGAAGGCGCCCGCCTCACCGAGGCTTGGCTGCTGCCGCAGGGTGAAAAGCTGCGGATGGCCAAGCTCGACCCGGATGGCGATTTCAGCGACGACTTTGAAGACCTGGAGTTCACTCGCACCGGAGCCTGCCCGGCAGGATGAAAGTGAGTGCCCCTCAGCCAGGGCGGTATCGCCTCAGGCGGCGTACAAGCTCGTGCAGTGCAGCAGGGCTCTCATCATCCGCCGCATAGCGCGCCTTGTTGAAATCCTCTGCCAAGCTGCGGATGGCTTCGGCATCTTGCGGGCGGGCAGCGATGATGCGCTGGCTCCACTGCTGGGCGCTTTCGTGAGGCTCGCGTGTAAGCCCGAAGCGCTGGTAGCGGGTGGAGAGCTGATGCCAGGCGCGCAGTAGCGGGTCTGGCTCGCGCTCGCCACGCGATAGCCACCAGAGCATGGCGGCCAGCGACAGTGTGATGGCGATGGACAGTATCAGAATCAGCCGCTCCGGGCTGACGCGGTCGATGCCAAGGCGGCTCAGCATGCGGGATTGGCGCTCGGCATTGAAGCCCAGTACGAAATCGTTCCAGCTGCTGCGCACCAGATCGGCGAGATTCCATGCCTGATTGAAATTGATGAGGCCGCCAGCAAAGCTGCCCGGCATGCGGTCGGCCACGGTGTCGTAAATGCGCTCGGGGGCAACTGCGGCGGTGGGGTCGATGCGCACCCAGCCCTGTCCTTGCAGCCACACTTCTGCCCAGGCATGGGCGTCGGAATTGCGCACTACCCAGTAATTGCCCACCGGGTTGTGATAGCCACCGGCATAGCCGGTGACCACGCGCGCAGGCACGCCCGCAGCGCGCATCAGCAGCACGAAGGAGGAGCTGAAATGCTCGCAATAGCCGACTTGGGTCTGGAACAGGAACTCGTCCACGGTATCGAGGCCCAGGGCGGGTGGCTCCAGCGAATAGGCCAGTTCCTTGTTCACCATCGCCAAGGCCAGCTCGACAATACCGGCATCATCACCTGCGCTTTGCATTTGCCATTGCCGCGCCAGTTGCTGCGCGCGCGGATTGAGGTGACGCGGGAAGGCCAGGGCGCGCTGGCGCTCGGCATCGGAAAGCTGTGGCTGAAACACCGCAGGGGGCGCCGATTGCAGCTGCCAACGGGTCAACGATTGCAGTTTGTGGGGCGAGAGCAGATTGCCGTCCGGGCTCATAAGGCTACCGCTGGGCGCGGCAAGCGGCAGGTCGAGTGCGGTGATATAGGGCTGCTCGCTGGGCTCGATTTCCAGCTGGTATGTCCAGCCTTTGGCTCGCGCGCTTGCATGCAGCTGCGTGCTTGGCAGGGGCGGGCGCGAGTTCTTCCAGACACGGCCATCAAAATCCCATAGCACCGGGCCGCGCCAGTACATTTGCGAGCTGGGCGGCGCCTCGCCTGCAAAGCGCACGCGCATGGCAGGAGAGTCATCGACCATCAGATCCAGCCAGTCGCCCGGCGACATGCGGTCGGAGAGGCCGATTTTGCTTGTGGCGCGGTCGGGAATGCCCCAAAGCGGCGAGGAAATCCGCGGGAACAGCCAGAAAACTGCCAGCGCCAGCGGCAGGCCAAGCAGAACCAGCTTGCCGACCCCGCGCATGCCATTTAGCAGCGGCAGCGGCGGGATGTCGGCCTCGACATCGGCCAGCCGTTGCAGGCAGGCCAGTGCCGCGAGGCTGGCGGCCAGCCCCAGCAGCAAGGTGGTTGGCCCCTGATCGAGCAGGAAGGTGGAAAACGGTGCAAACAGGGCAAAGCCAATCAGGCTGCGGGCATCGCGCAGGCTGTGGGTTTCCAGTGGCTTCAAGGCCAGCATCATCGCCAGCAGGCCACAGCCGGTATCGCGCCCCAGTCGGAAGCCGAACAGGGCAAACACCATCAGGATGGCCATCAACGTCAGTGGCAGCTTCAGCCATGCGGGCAAGACACCACGCTGTCCGACCCAGGCCATCAGCAGGGCGATGAGCGGCGTGGCGATGGCAAGTGTCCGCGGCAGCTGTGGCAACAGCGGTGCCAGCGCCAGCGCCAGGGTGAGCAGCAGAAAGCGCCGGGTATGTGCATCAAACATCGCCGTACTCCGGCAGCAGCGCCAGTGCGCGCAGGCAGGCATGACAGTGTGCGCTGCCGCCGTCAGGCCCCAGGGTTTGCCGCGGCAGCTTCAAAACCCAGTGCCGGCCTTCACGCTCGGCCAAATCCACCCAGTGCGCCAGACGGCGGATGCGCGCCTCATGGGGCAGCCCCAAGGCATGCCAGTCCAGCTCCAGGTCATCGCCATGCGCCGCTTCCCAGGTGCGCGACATCAGCTGGTCACGCCGGGCGCTGGCCTTCCAGGCGATGCTGTGCAGTGCATCGCCGGGTTGATAATTGCGCAAAAGATGCAGCTCATCACCGGCAAAATGCGGTCTGCGCAGCTGGCCGTTCTCGGCCGATAGCGGCAGTGGCGGGCCGTCGCTTTCCAGTGCCGGGTAAACCAGCAAGCCTTCATCCGGCTGTAGCCAGGCCCAGGCGCGCGCCAGCCCCAGGGGACGGGTGGTGAATACTTCAATGCGTGATATGTCCATCCAACCGCGTTTTTCAGTGGGCAGTTCAATAGCGGCAATGCCGCCTTGGTGCGCCGCAACCGAAAAAGTCACGCGTTGCGTGCCAATGCGCAATTGCAGGCCGGGGCGGGCGCGCTCATCACGGCTGGAGAAGCTGATTTTGAGTGGCATCGGCCGCCCGGCGGAAACAGGCTCTGCGGCAATCAGCTCTGCGCGCAGGCCGGACAATTGCAGATGCGCCGCCAGCAGGCTGGCAAGCCCGGCGCCCGCCAGCAGCAGGGACAGCAGCAAGGCCGGATTGTTGTTGTAGTTCAGTGCGCCAACGAACATGGTGACCACCAGCAACAGATAGAACAGCCCAAAGCGGGTGGGCAGCACATAGACCCGCCTGCGATCAAGCAGAATGGGCAGCGCCTCGCTGGTGCGCGGGCGAGCAAAGCGTTGAATCAGGCGCATCCACCACGGCGACATCGGTACTTCAATCCAGCGGTACGGCAAGCAGGATGGATTTGGCAAGCGCCACGGCATCGCTATTGCCATCGCCGACCAGCCGGTGCGCGGCCAGCGGCACGAACAGCGCCTGCACATCTTCGGGCAGCACATGGCCGCGCCCCAGCAGCAAGGCATGCGCGCGGGCGGCGCGCAGCAGGGCAAGACCGGCGCGCGGCGACAGGCCAATTCGCACCCCGGGATGCTGGCGGCTGCGGGCGAGCAATGCCTGCACATAAGTCACCAGTGACTCACTGGCATGCACCTGCAATACGGCCTGTTGCAAGGCCAGTACATCGGTTTCGGAGAGCAGGGGCCTGGCCTCGGTAATCAGTGCACGGCGGTCTTCGCCCATCAGCAGGGCGCGCTCGGTCTGGCTGTCGGGATAGCCCATCGATAGCCGCAGCAAGAAGCGGTCAAGCTGCGAGTCGGGCAGTGGATAGGTGCCGGACAAGTCCACCGGGTTTTGCGTGGCGATGACGAAAAACGGCAGCGGCAGCTTGCGAGTCACGCCATCGATGGTGACTTGCTGCTCGGCCATGGCCTCCAGCAAGGCGCTTTGCGTGCGCGGCGGAGCGCGGTTGATTTCATCGCCCAGCAGGATGTGGGTGAATACTGGCCCTGGGTGAAACTCGAACTGCCGCGCCGGCGCGTCATACACCGATACCCCGACCACATCGGCCGGCAGCAGGTCGGAAGTGAACTGCACGCGCTGAAACTTCAGCCCCAGTGTCGCCGCCAGCGCATGTGCCAGTGTGGTTTTGCCAAGACCGGGCAAGTCCTCAATCAGCACATGCCCTGCTGCCAGCAGCGCCACAAAGGTCAGTCGCACTTCCAGCGGTTTGCCAAGCACCAGGGTGTTGACTTGGCTTACTGCTGCACGCAGTCGCGTATGCAGTTGTTCATTCAGCATGGTATTCAACTCGGGTAACCTTTGCGGTCTTTTGATTGCAGCCCGAGAGTTTAACGGTGTCGATGGATGAGGCGCGGACTTGGCGCCGCAATTTTCTGATGGCCTGGAGCTTGGTATCGCTTGCCAAGCTGTGGATTGCCACGCGCCTGCCGCTGTTTGTGGACGAGGCTTTTTACTGGCAGGAAAGCCGGCATCTGGCCTGGGCGTATTCCGACTTGCCGGGCATGACCGCCTGGCTGATTTATCTCGGTGAGCTTGTAGGTGGGCACGCGCTTTGGGCGGTGCGTCTGCCATTTTTGCTGCTGGGTGCAGCGCTGCCGTGGCTGGTGGCGCGTATCACCACGCGCTGGTTTGGCGCTGTAGCCGGTTGGCAGGCGGGGCTTCTGGCCTGTCTGATGCCGCTTACCGCCACGCTCGGGCTGCTGGCATTGCCGGATGTGCCGATGGCGTTTGCTGCTGCCCTGTGTCTTGCCGCCGGTGCCCGCCTGCTGCAGCGGGTCGATGCGGCAGGTACAGCGATATTGGCACTGGGACTGGTGCTGGGGGCGCTCAGTCATTACCGTTTTGCCGGTGTCATCGTGACCGGCTTTGTGGCATTGCTGCTGATGCGCGAGGGGCGCAAGCTGTTGTGCAACAAGCAGGTGATCGTGGCCTTGGTGATAGGTGCGGCTGGCTGGCTGCCCCTGATTGCCTGGAATCTTGCCAATGCCGATGCTGGCTTGAAATTTCACCTGCTGGAGCGCCACCCTTGGCGGTTTGATGCTGGCGGCGTGTCCTTTGTGCTGATTCAGATGCTGCTGGTCACGCCGCTGCTGTTTGTGGCCTTGATGCAGGCCTTTGCGCAGGCTATCCGTGCCGGTGACAACATGCAATGGCGCTACTTTGGCCTGCTGGGCGGGATTTCGACGATCGGGCTGTTCGTGCTGGGCTTTTTTGCCGACAACGAGCGCGTCAGCTTTCATTGGACCTTGCCCGGCTATCTGGCGCTGCTTGCAGTCGCGCCGCTGGTGATTGGGCGCTGGTCGCGCAGCTGGCGGCAACTGACTTGGGGCATGCTGGTGGCGGGCATGATCGCGATGCTGGGCTGGCATTTGCTGCTGTCATCGCCCAGCATGCGTCGGGAAATGGCCGGGCAAAAACACTACCCGAGCAATTTTTCTGGCTGGGACGAGCTGGCCGCTGTGGTACGTGAAGAACTCTCCGTCATGCCGGAGAACACTGAGCTTGTCGTGGACAACTTCAAGCTGGGCGCTGAACTTGGCTTTGCCATGAATCGCGCTGATATTCGCGTGCTTGAGCACCCGCTCAATGCCAAGCATGGCCGCGCCGCGCAATTGCAGCTATGGGGCTTGACTCGGGCTGCGCCCATGCCCGGCAGCCAGCGCCCGGCCTTGCTGGTAGTGGACAGCAGCGAAGTGCGCTTCCGTGACTTGTTGGCGCAATACCGCGATTTGTGCCGGCAAGTGGGGGCGGTGGTGCCCGGGCGTGTCGTGAATGTCGATCATGGCGAGCGCCGCTTCATTCTCGCCGCCTTGCCGGTCAAGGATGCTACGGTTTGTAGCACCCCGGCACTGGCCTATGTGGATAGCCCTCGCCCCGGTGCGAAACTGGGGCGGCGCTTTACGGTGGAAGGCTGGGCTTTCCGCGAAGGGGTTGGCATTGATGCCGTGGAAGTGCTGATTGATGGCGAGCCCGTGGCGCGTGCCGAATACGGCCTTCCTGCCAGCGGGCTGGCTGATTTCTGGGGGCTGCGCAACGAGCCGAACCAGATGGCGCTGGGCTTTCGCGCCGAAGTCAATGCCGAGCATCTGTCCAAAGGCCAGCACTGGCTGGGCTTGCGTCTTCATGGCCGTGATGGCGCGATTGAGGACTGGGCAGAGCAGCGGCTGGAGATGATTGAATGATGCCGGGCAGGGTTTGACAGTTGCCGATGAAATCCATATCATTCCGCGCCTTATGACCGTTGAATCGTCCACTGCCGTTGATGTTTGGCGCATGGTATCGGCTCGGCGGGTGCTGGAAGGCGAGCTGCCGCTGGCTGCGATGTCACGCTTGAATGAAGCCCTGCTGGATGCTGAGGGTGTGGCGCGCTACCGGATGGAATTCGGCCGTGATGCGCTGGGCGTGGCCTGTGTGGCTTTGCAGGTCGAGGCCGAGCTGCCGCTGCAATGTCAGCGCAGCCTGCAACGGTTTCTTCTGCCCATCAAGCTTCGGGAAACGCTCGGGCTGATTCGCGAGGAGGCCGAAGAAGCTGCATTGCCGCCTGGCTACGAGCCACTGCTGCTGCCTGCCGATGCACGCATCGTGCCGGCAGCGCTGGTTGAAGACGAGTTGATTCTCGCCTTGCCAGTGATTGCAGTTGCACCTGGCTCGGAGGCCGTGGAGCGCGACTGGCCCGTCAGTGCCCCGGAAGCCGCTGCCAGCAACCCGTTCGCCGCATTGGCCGCACTCAAACAGGGCAAGGATTGATCGCAAGGCATCCTCCCATTCGTATCACGCACTACCCAGTTTCATTGGAGTTAAATCATGGCAGTCCAGAAGTCCCGTGTTACCCCGTCCAAGCGTGGCATGCGCCGTGCCCACGACAAACTCTCGGCCAAGCAGCTTGCCACCGACCCGACCACGGGCGAAACGCATCTGCGTCATCACATCACTGCCGACGGCTACTACCGTGGCAAGAAGGTCATCGAAACCCGCCGTTCGGTGGTCGAAGAAGAGTGATTTGAGCGCTGCGCTGCCCAAAGCGCATATGTCTCAGAGAATCTGCTTTATTGACTGACGATGCCGGTGAAAGCCGGTATCGTCTTTTCGTGCCCGTCATAGCGCCCTTTTCCGGAGTCCACGCATGAATGCCCAATCGCGCATCTATTCCCGTATCGCAGGCACTGGCAGCGCGCTGCCCAAGCAAGTGGTAACCAATCACGACCTTGCCGAGCGCATGGATACCAGCGACGAATGGATTGCAACCCGTACTGGCATCCGGCAGCGGCATATTGCAGCTGAAGGTGAAACCACGCTCACCCTGGCGCGCGAGGCGGCATTGCAGGCGATGCAGGCCGCCGGTGTCGGTGCTGACGATATCGACTTGGTGGTATTGGGTACGACTACCCCGAACCTGATTTTCCCTTCCACCGCCTGTCTTTTGCAGGCCGAGCTGGGTATCAGCTCCGGCTGTCCGGCCTTTGATGTCAATGCCGCCTGCTCCGGGTTCATTTATGCGCTCAGCATTGCCGACAAGTTCATCCGCAGTGGCGATGTCAAAACTGCCCTGGTGGTGGGTGCGGAAACCCTGACCCGAATGCTGGACTGGGAAGACCGCAGCACAGCGGTGCTGTTTGGCGATGGCGCTGGCGCGGTGGTGCTGAAAGCTGATGCCGAAACCGGCATTCTCAGCACCCATCTGCACGCCGATGGCAGCAAGAAAGAATTGCTATGGAATCCGGTGGGCGTCTCCGAAGGCTTCAAGCCGGAGGAGAACAATGCCGGTGTCCGCGTGCTGATGACCGGCAACGAAGTATTCAAACATGCGGTCAAGGCGCTGGATGCGGTGGTGGAAGAAACACTGGAAGCCAACCATCTTTCCCGTGGCGACATCGACTGGCTGATTCCGCATCAGGCCAATCTGCGCATTATCGAAGCCACTGCCAAGCGCCTCGAAATGCCGATGGACAAGGTGATTGTCACCGTGGACAAGCATGGCAATACCTCCTCCGGCTCGGTGCCGCTGGCACTGGACACGGCCGTGCGCTCGGGCAAGGTCGAGCGCGGTCAACTGCTGTTGCTGGAAGCCTTTGGTGGCGGCTTTACCTGGGGCTCGGTGCTGCTGCGCTATTGATACTCCTGCGGGCTGCTTTCGGCAGCCCGTTTTTGTTGCCAAGTCGGGCAGGGCGGCTAAACTGCACACTTTTCCAGCAAAGGTGAGCGCGTGAGCGAACAGTTGGCATTTGTTTTTCCGGGGCAGGGCTCGCAGAGTGTGGGCATGCTGGCCGAGTTGTCCGAGGTCCATGCCCAAATCCGTCAGGCATTTGATGAGGCCTCCGAAGGCGCCGGGCTCGATTTGTGGGCGCTGTCGCAGGGCGGCCCCGAGGAAATGCTGAACCGCACCGAGTTCACCCAGCCGGCGCTGCTGGCTGCTGGTATCGGGGTATGGCGCGCCTGGCAGGCTGCGGGCGGCGCGCAACCGGCGCTGCTGGCAGGGCACAGCTTGGGTGAATACACCGCGCTGGTGGCTGCGGGCGCTTTGAGCCTTGAAGAAGGGGCGCATCTGGTGCGTATCCGCGGGCAACTGATGCAGGAAGCGGCGCCAACTGGCACCGGCGCAATGGCGGCGGTGATTGGCGCTGAAGACGCCTTGGTGGCCGAGGTCTGCGAGGCGGCTTCCGATACCCGCGTGGTGGTGCCGGCCAATTACAACTCGCCGGGTCAGATCGTGATCGGCGGCGATGCCGAGGCGGTGGACAAGGCGTTGGCGCTGCTGGCCGAGCGCGGCGTGAAAAAGGCGGTGAAACTGGCCGTCAGCGTGCCTTCGCATACGCCGCTGATGCGTGAAGCGGCCAACCGTTTGGCCGAAACCATGCGCGGCCTGCGCTGGAATATGCCGGCCATCCCGGTGGTGCAGAACGTCGATGCAGGCATCCATGAGGGGTTGGACGACATCCGTGATGCCCTGGTGCGGCAGCTGTACCTGCCGGTGCGCTGGACTGAATGTGTCGAACTTTTGGCCGGGCGCGGTGTGACGCGGCTTGGCGAATGTGGCCCGGGCAAAGTGTTGACCGGTCTTGCGCGGCGGATTGACAAAACGCTGGACGCTCGTGCGCTGGGCGATATGCCGGGCTTTACCGGCGCGCAGGAAGAATGGCGCTGAAATTTTGAATTTGAGGAAAAACGATGAGCAAACCGCTTGAGAACCAAATTGCGCTGGTCACCGGCGCTTCCCGCGGCATCGGCGCGGCGATTGCCGATGAGCTGGCGGCGCGTGGCGCGAAAGTCATTGGCACTGCGACCAGCGAATCGGGGGCTGCGGCCATCGGTGCGCGTCTTGCTGCGCAAGGCGGCGAAGGCCGGGTGCTGAATGTCAATGAAGAAGGCGCCATCGAGGCATTGGTCGAGGCCATCCAGAAAGATCACGGTGGGCTGTCGATTCTGGTCAACAATGCCGGCATCACCCGCGACAACCTGCTGATGCGCATGAAGGACGAGGATTGGCAGGCGATTCTCGATACCAACCTCACCAGTGTTTATCGCGCCAGCAAGGCGGTGATGCGCGGCATGATGAAGGCGCGCCATGGTCGCATCATCAATATCGCCTCGGTGGTAGGGGTCACCGGCAATGCCGGGCAGGCCAATTACGCCGCCGCCAAGGCCGGCATCATCGCCTTCAGCAAGTCGCTGGCCAAGGAAATCGGCAGCCGCGGCATCACCGTCAATGTGGTGGCACCAGGCTTTATCGCTACCGACATGACCGCCGACTTGCCCGAGGATGCCAAGGCGGCGATGAATGCGCAGATTGCGCTGGGGCGCCCTGGCGAGCCTTCTGACATTGCCCGCGCGGTGGCCTTTCTGGCAGGCCCGGATGCGGCCTATATCACTGGCGAAACCCTGCACGTCAACGGTGGCATGTACATGCCCTGATGGCGAATGTGCCAAATGGCCGCGCCGACCATACGCCAGTGTCGTGCGTGAGCCCAAGTTTCCCTTACACTACGCAATTCGTTTCACTTGAACCAATCCCCCGGAGGGGTCACACATGAGCAATATCGAAGAACGCGTCAAGAAGATTGTGGTTGAACAACTGGGTGCCAAGGAAGAAGACGTTGTAAACAGCGCTTCCTTCGTGGACGACTTGGGCGCGGACTCGCTGGATACCGTTGAACTGGTGATGGCACTGGAAGAAGAATTCGAATGCGAAATTCCGGACGAAGATGCTGAAAAAATCACCACCGTTCAGCAGGCTATCGACTACGTGAAGGCCAACGTCAAGGCCTGAACCTGATTCGGTGTGAATCCATGTCGGGGCCGCTTTGTGCGGCCCTTGGCATGTTGGCAGCCATACATACACTTTAAGCAAAACGACAAACCGGAGTCCGCATGTCTCATCGTCGCGTCGTCGTCACCGGCCTTGGTATTCTCTCGCCGCTGGGCAACAACCTGGAAAGCAATTGGGCGGCCATCAAGGCCGGACGCTCGGGGATTGGCCCCATCACTCACTTCGATGCTTCGGCATTCGCCACGCAGATTTCCGGCGAAGTGCGTGGCTTTGATCCTGCCAGCTTCATCACGCCCAAGGACGTGAAGAAAATGGATCCGTTCGTGCACTACGGCGTGGCCGCAGGCTTGATGGCCATTGAAGATGCGGGTCTGGTGATTGAGGGCGAAGCGGCCGAGCGCATCGGTGTGGCAGTCGGCGCGGGCATCGGCGGGCTTTCCGGTATCGAGGACACCACGCTGAAACTTGCCAACGGCGGGCCGCGCAAGATTTCGCCGTTCTATATTCCCAGCACCATCATCAATATGGTGTCCGGGCAGCTTTCCATCATGACCGGCGCCAAGGGGCCGAATATCGCGGCGGTCACTGCCTGCACCACGGCCACCCACAATATTGGCCTTGCCTATCGCATGATTCAGTACGGCGATGCCGATGCGATGATTTGCGGTGGCGCCGAACACGCCACCACGCCGACCGCAGTGGGTGGCTTCTGTGCGATGAAGGCGATGTCCACCCGCAATGACGCTCCGGAGCGCGCCTCGCGCCCCTGGGATGCGGAGCGCGATGGTTTTGTGATGGGTGATGGCGCGGGCGTGCTGGTGCTGGAAGAATACGAGCGCGCCAAGGCGCGTGGCGCGCGCATCTATGCCGAGCTGGTCGGTTTTGGCATGAGTGGCGATGCCTATCACATGACCTCGCCCAGCGAGAGCGGCGAAGGCGCGGCGCGCTGCATGCACAACGCCCTGCGCGATGCCGGACTCAATGCCGAGGAGATTGGCTATATCAATGCCCACGGGACTTCCACGCCGGCCGGCGACTTGGCCGAAACCATGGCGGTGAAAGCGGTGCTGGGCGATGCTGCCGGCAAGGTCATGGTCAGCTCCACCAAGTCGATGACCGGACATCTGCTGGGGGCGGCCGGTGGCGTGGAGGCGGTGTATTCGGCGATGGCGCTGTTTGATGGCGTGATTCCGCCCACCATCAATCTCGACAATCCCTCCGAGGGCTGCGACCTGGACTATGTTGCACACACCGCTCGCCAGCATCAGGTGGACGTGGCGCTGTCCAATTCCTTTGGCTTTGGCGGCACCAATGGCACCTTGGTATTCAAGCGGGTGTGATGATGAGCCAAGACCTGCTTGCCGGTATCGAGCGCCTGCTTGAGGCGCCAGCGCCCAGGTTCATTGATGATGAGGCCAGTGGCGGCCATGTGACCGAGTTGACCAAGGAGGCGGGTGCGCCTGCTGCGGCTGATGATCTGGCCTGGCTGGAAAGCGCGCTGGCTGGCAGTGCCGACAGCCTCCTGGCGCTGTACCGGCGCTGGGATGGCATGCGGCTTTTTGCCGACCAGCACGATATGGAAACCTGCTTTTATTTCCTGCCCATCAGCAGTATGCAGGTGGAAAAAAGACAGCTCGAAAGCTGGATGGAGATAGGCTCCGAGCAGGCGCACGACTACATCGAGGCGCTCGATGAAAGCGGCAAACAGGCGTTCTACGGCATTCCCGAGTGGTGGCAGAGCGCGGTGGTATTTGCCGGTTTTGGCTATGCGCCGGAGCGCTTTTTCATCGCCACCGAAGGCGTGCACCGTGGCCGCATCTTTACCCATGAGCATGATGGCGGCTACAGCATCAAGGTGGCTGAAAACAGCGATGCATTGTTGCGTCAGCTGGGTGAAGACCCGGCAGGCTTCATGCGCAACAACTACGGCGTCGGCTATCACGATGTAGCGCGCTATCAGCCTGAATGAAGGCCGAGCATGCACACCAGGGGGCGAGTCCTCACCTGCAAGCACTGGAGGCCGGGCTTGACCTGACGGCGCTGCGCCGTGTCTGCCCACAACGTTATCCCTTGCTCCTGACCTCCAGTGCCGCGGCACTGGAGGCTTCTGCCCGCCAACATGCAGGCTGGGACATATTGCTGGCAAGCGATGGCCGCAAACTGATTCAGCGTCATGATGGCGTGCTTTGCGATGAAAATGGCCAAACGCTGGCTGGCTGTTTTTTGGATGCGCTTGATGCGCTTTGGCGCGCCGAGCGCACGAGCCCGGAGCCTGCCTTGCAGGGACTGCCATTTCGCGGTGGCTGGGCGCTGTTTCTGGGCTATGAAGTGGCGGCGCAAATCGAGTCGCGGCTGCGGCTGCCTGCGCCTTTGGGGCAGCTGCCGCGTGCGCAGGCCTGGCGCTGTCCGGTCGCGGTCTTGCGTAATCAGCACAGCGGTGAAGTCTGGCTGATTGCCGAGCCGGGGGCGGATGCGCTGCGGGATAGGGTATTGGCCGATATCGCTGCCAGCAGCGACTTGCCGCCATTGCCCGCTTGGCAGCCACCGCAGGCACTGCATGAAGATGCGGCAGCGGCCTTTACCCAAGCGGTGCAGCGCGCGCTGGATTATCTGGCTGCTGGCGATGTATTTCAGGTCAATCTCTCGCGTGGCTGGCAGGCGCAGTTCGCCCAGCCGCTGGAGCCGGCCTTGCTGGCGCGGCAACTGATGCAGGCCAATCCAGCCCCATTTGCCGGTGTGCTGGCCGAGGCGAACTGGGCGCTGGTCAGCGCTTCGCCGGAGCGATTGCTATCGATACGCGGGAACGTGGTGGAAACCCGGCCGATTGCCGGCACCCGCCCGCGTCTGCCCGGTGATGATGAAATGGCGCGTATCCAGGAACTCATCGGTCACCCCAAGGAGCGCGCCGAGCACATCATGCTGGTGGATTTGCAGCGCAATGACCTGGGTCGGGTTGCCCAGCCGGGCACGGTGGAAGTCAATGAGCTGATGAGCGTGGAAAGCTATGCCCATGTGCATCACATCGTCAGCAATGTGCGCGCCCGGCTTTTGCCGGGCAAAACCCCAGTGGACGTGATGGCCGCGGTCTTTCCCGGCGGCACCATTACCGGCGCGCCCAAGGTGCGCTGCATGGAAATCATCGCCGAGCTTGAAGGCGTCGGGCGCGGCGCCTATACCGGCGCGATGGGCTGGCTGGGGCGCGATGGCGATATGGACTTGAATATCTTGATTCGCAGTGCCGAGCTGGAGGGCGATACCCTGCGCTTTCGCACCGGAGCGGGCATCGTGATGGATTCGGATCCACAAAAAGAGCTGGCCGAAACCCGCGCCAAGGCGCGTGGCATGCTGCGCGCGCTGGGTGTAGTTGAATGACCTGGCGGCTGTTTCAGGGCGATGCGCCGCTGGCGGCCATCCCTGCCGATGAGCGTGGGCTGCATTATGGTGAGTCGTTGTTTGAAACCCTGCGCAGCCATCGCGGCGCGTTGCCCTGGTGGACGCAGCATTGGGCGCGGCTGGCCGCAGGCGCCGCGCGGCTGGGCTTGCCGCTGCCGGATGCGTGCCGGGTAAAAGCCGAGGCCTTGCAGTTGCTGGCCGGGCAGGAGGCCGCGCTGAAACTGCGGCTCTCGCGTAGCGGTGGCCGTGGTTATGCCACTCCGGATGAGGGCGCGCCGCTGTGGATGCTTTCGGTGCATCCGCTACCTGCGCCGCAAGCGCCACTACGGCTGGTCTGGTGTGAGACGCAGCTGGGCTTGCAGTCACAGCTGGCCGGTCTCAAGCATGGCAACCGGCTGGAGCAGATTCTGGCGCGACGCGAAGTGCAGCAACAGGGCGCGGATGAGGGTCTGGTTTGTGATAGTCAGGGGCATGTCATCAGCGCCACCAGCGCCAATCTGTTCATCCTCAAAGACGGGCAATGGCATACGCCATCGCTGCAAAGCGCCGGGGTGGCGGGTATTTGCCGGGAACATCTGCTGGCCCACACGGCGGCACGCATCAGGCCGCTGGGTCGTGACGAAGTGGACAGCGCCGAGGCCGTTTTCATCTGCAATGCGCTGCGCGGCATCCAACCGGTCAGGCAGCTGGGGGCGCAGATTTGGCCGCAGATTCATCCGGCCCTTGCTACATTGCAAGCCCGGCTTGCCGATACGCATCCGGGCTTGCGCATTCATCCGGAGGCATCATGAAAAAAGGCCGTCGTACTGGTTTGCTGCTGCTGTTATTGCCGCTGTTGCTGGTATTGGCCGGGTATTACCGCCTGCATCACTTTGCCACGACTGCGCTGCCCAATTTGCGGGCGGATACTCAGGTGCAGGTCGAGCGTGGCGACTCATTCCGCAGCGTGCTGGGCAAGCTGCGCGCAGCAGGGGTTGATGCCGGTCATGACCTGGAATGGATGTTGTTGGCGCGAAAGGTCGGGGCGGTGGGCAAGATTCAGGTGGGCGAATACGCGCTCACCCCGGGCATCAGCCCGCAAGCGCTGCTGATCAAGATGCGCGATGGCAAAGTGGTGCGTTATCAGTTCACCCTGGTCGAAGGCTGGCGTATGCGCGAT
The DNA here is from genome assembly GCA_002798195.1 of Lysobacteraceae bacterium NML03-0222. GTDB lineage: Bacteria > Pseudomonadota > Gammaproteobacteria > Xanthomonadales > Xanthomonadaceae > Solilutibacter. The sequence continues at coordinate 26,620 of NWQM01000003.1, forward strand.
GTGCGTCGTGCCCTGCAAGGCGCAGCGCATTTGCAGCAGGAAACCGCGCAAATGAGCGATGCCGAATTGATGGCGGCCATTGGCAGGGCAGGCCAGCACCCGGAAGGGCGCTTCCTGCCGGAGACCTATCAATACAACCGTGGCGACAGTGATATCAGTGTCTTGAAACGCGCTTATCAGGCCATGGAAAAAGAGCTGCAAGCGGTTTGGGCGGGACGTGAGCCGGGGTTGCCACTGAAAACCCCGGACGAGCTGTTGACCCTGGCCTCGATTGTGGAAAAGGAAACCGGCGTTGCCGATGAGCGCGCCCAGATTGCCGGGGTGTTTGTGCGCCGTCTGCATATCGGCATGCGTCTGGAAACCGACCCCACCATCATCTATGGTTTGGGCGATGCTTGGAATGGCGACCTCACCTGGGCGCATCTGCGCACCGATGGCCCCTACAATACCCGCACCCGTGCCGGACTTCCGCCCACGCCGATTGCCATGCCAGGGCGTGATTCACTACAGGCGGCCGCCCATCCGGCCGCGGGTGATGCCCTGTTCTTTGTCGCCGTGGGCGATGGCAGTGGCCGTAGTCGCTTTGCCAGAACCTATGCCGAACACCAGCGCAATGTCGCGGCCTATCTGGCCAACCGCCGTGCAGCCCAGAGCACAGCCATGCCCGCTACGGAATCATCCAGACCATGAATCCAACCATTGCTAATCACCCACGCTTTGTCAGTATCGAAGGCGGCGAGGGCGCAGGCAAAAGTACAGTGATTGGTGCCTTGGCCGAAGCACTGCGCGCCCGTGGCGAGCGTGTGGTGCAAAGCCGTGAGCCGGGCGGTACGCGGCTTGCGGAAAAAATCCGCCAGCTGCTGCTCGATCCCGAACATGAGCCCGCCACCGTGCATACCGAGCTGCTGCTGATGTTTGCCGCACGCAGCCAGCATGTCGAGCAGCATATTCGCCCGGCGCTGCAATCCGGTGCCTGGGTGTTGTGCGACCGCTTCACCGACTCCAGCTACGCCTATCAGGGCGCTGGCCGTGGGGTATCGCTATCGCTGATTGAAACGCTGGAGCGCGAAGTGGTCGGCATCCAGCCTGGCTTGACCTTCCTGCTGGATCTGGATGTGGCCGCAGGCCGCGCGCGTACCCGCCTGCGCGGCGGCGCACCCGACCGTATCGAGCGCGAGCAAGATGCCTTTTTCGAGCGCGTGCGCGAAGGCTTTTTGCAGCGCGCGCGAAGGCAACCCGAGCGCTTTTGCGTGATCGATGCCTCACGCAGCGCGGCACAGGTTGCCGCTGCCGCAGTAGCAGCGCTGGAGGCGTACTGGCCATGAATCTTGCCCCTTGGCAGCAACGCATCTACCAGCAGGCCGCGGATGCGCTTGACCAGGCGCGCCTGCCGCACGCGCTGCTGTTTGCAGGCCCGGCGCGGCTTGGCAAACGTCAGGTGGCGGAAAAATTGGCGCGCCGGGTACTTTGTCTTGAGCGCGGCATGGGTGAAGAAGCCTGCGGGCAATGCCGCAGCTGCCAGCTGTTCGACAGCCGCAGGCAATGGACGCGCAGCAATGACAAGGGCGAATTGAGCGAAATGCCCGAAACTCGTCCCGATGGCGAGCTGGTGCATCCATTTGGCTATAGCGCCCACCCGGATGTGCAGTTCATCGGCCAGAGCTGGAATGAAAAAGTCAGCCCACCGAAGATGCGCGGCGAAATCGTCATTGAGCAAATCCGGCAGATGTCGGAAAAGCTGGCACTGACATCGCAGTACGGCGTGCATCAGGTGGCGCTGCTGGACCCGGCCGATGCCATCAACCACGCGGCGGCCAATGCGCTATTGAAAACTCTGGAAGAACCCCAGTCGGGACGCTTCATCTGGCTCATCAGCGCCCATCCGGCACGGCTGCCTGCGACCATCCGCAGCCGCACTCAGAAACTGGAATTTCGCCTGCCCGCGCAGGCCGAAGCCCTGCAATGGCTCATCGCCCAAGGACACAGCCAGAGTGATGCCGAAAATGCCCTTGCCATCGCCCGTGGCCATCCAGGTCTTGCCGATCAGTGGCTTGGCAATGGTGTTTTGGCCCTGCGCGCCGAAGTGGCCGAAGCCCTGCAAAACCTGCGCCGCGATGCCAGCGCCATCAGCGCCCTGGCACAGCAATGGGTGGCCGATGAAAACGCCGCGCAACGGCTGTCATTTGCGGCGGATATTGCCTTGCAGGCAGCCAGCAAGGCCGATGCCGAACGCATCAAGAAACTCGCGCACTGGTTCGATGAAGCCAACCAATGCCGCAACCTGCTGCGCACCACTATCCGTGCTGACCTTGCCGTGCTGGCGCTGTTGCAGAACTGGCACGCCCTCTGGCGCAGTTAGACGTTGAGCAGGTTCTTGTTGGTGGCTTTGCATGATTGTCACAATCATGCGCTAAAGTCAGCGCATGGATACTAGAATCAACCTACAAAAAGAACCTTCCCGCTCCACTCTGCCCACGGTCTGCGCCAATATCTATCCCAAAGGGGGGCTGGATATCCTTTCGCGCGAAGAGGTTGCCCGGCTCAAAGATGCGTCCACTGGCGGGATGCACGAGTTGCTGCGACGTTGCGCCCTGGCTGTTTTGACTACAGGCAGCAATTCCGATGACCCGACGGCGGCCAGTGAGCAGTACCCGGATTTTGATATTCAAGTGACCCAGCAAGACCGCGGCATTTGCATTGAGCTGCAGAATGCGCCTGCCATGGCTTTTGTCGATGGACGCATCATCCGCGGGGTGGGCGAGCTTTTGTTTGCCACGGTGCGAGACCTGGCCTATGCCGCCATTGAGCTCAGTCCTGAATATGCCAGCGAACTGGAAAGCAGCAACGGGATTACCGATGCGGTTTTCCGGGTATTGCGCAATGCGCGCGTATTGCATCCGGGTGACCCCAATCTTGTCGTGTGCTGGGGGGGGCATTCGATTGGCCGCGAAGAATATCTTTACACCAAGGAGGTGGGCTATCAGCTCGGCTTGCGTGGCATGGATATTTGCACTGGCTGCGGCCCGGGCGCCATGAAGGGGCCGATGAAGGGCGCCACCATCGCACATGCCAAGCAGCGCCAGCGACGTTCGCGTTATATCGGCATTACCGAGCCGGGCATCATTGCTGCCGAATCTCCCAACCCGATTGTGAACCATCTGGTCATCATGCCGGATATCGAAAAGCGCCTGGAGGCTTTTGTGCGCATGGCGCACGGCATCATCGTGTTTCCGGGTGGCGTGGGGACGGCTGAAGAAATCCTCTACCTGCTGGGCATCTTGCTGCAAGAGGAAAATCGCGATATCGAGCTGCCCTTGGTGTTCACCGGTCCGGCCTCGGCGGCCAGTTATTTTGAGCAAATCGACAAATTCATCCGTCTGACGTTGGGTGAGGCCGCCACCCGGCATTACCGCATCATCATCGGTGAGCCGGCAGAAGTGGCGCGCCACATGAGTGATGGCATTCGCCGCGTGCGCGAGCAACGCGTGGCAGAGAAGGACTCGTTCTTTTTCAATTGGAGGCTGAATATTCCACTGGATTTTCAGCATCCTTTCGATCCTACCCATGAGGCGATGGCTGGGCTGGATCTGCATCATGAACGCAAACCGCATGAGCTGGCCGCAGATTTGCGTCGGGCGTTTTCCGGTATTGTCGCTGGCAATGTCAAGGAAGCCGGGATGCGCAGGATTGCCGAGCGTGGGCCGTTCCAAATCAATGGCGCTACGGACATGATGGCTTCACTCGATGCCTTGCTGCGTGCTTTTGTTGAACAGCGGCGCATGAAAATTTCTGGCGAATACAAGCCGGTGTATCAGGTGATGACCTGATGTGCAGGCAAGCGGCATGAGTGAAAATCTCCTGCCCCCGCCGCTGCATGTGGTTGCCGGTGTGCTTTGCGATGCCCAGGGACGGGTATTGCTTGCACAGCGCTCGCAGGGGCGCGATATGGCCGGCCTGTGGGAGTTCCCCGGCGGCAAGCTGGAGCCTGGCGAAAATGCGGCATCCGCATTGCAGCGTGAGCTGCGCGAGGAGCTGGGGGTCGAGATTGGCTCCGGGGAATTCTTGATTGCCGTGCCGCAGGCCATGGCGCACAAGCGTATCGTGCTCGAAGCGCACTACATCAAACAATGGCAAGGACAGATATGCGGCCTGGAAGGGCAGGCGTTTGAATGGGTTTGGCCCGAACATTTGCAGCAATATCCGATGCCGCCTGCTGATCGGCCGATCGTTGCGGCATTGCTGCAAACGGAGTATTGCTTGGTGACGCCCTCGCCGGATGCGATGCGTGATTCAGAGTGGCTGGCCGGAGTGGAGGCTGCAGTGGCGGCAGGTGTTGGGCGCATTCAGTTGCGTGCGCCAGGTTGCAGTCCAAATCGTTGGCGGACATTGGTAGCCGAGGCTGTGGCCTTGGCGCAGAGCAGTGATGTGCAACTAAGCGTTAATGGTGAGCCGGCACTTGCCTTGCAGCACCATATCGGCCTGCATTTGCCCGAGAAACTGTTGCGTGCACGCATGACGCGAGACTTTCCCGATGGGCTTGCGCTCAGCGCCTCCTGTCATGACGAGTATGCCTTGCGTCATGCCGAGGCGATTGGTTGTGACTACGTGGTTGTCGGACAAATCAAACCCAGCCCTAGCCATCCCGGCGCGCCGGGGATAGGCTGGCCGGGCTTTTCCCGGCTGCGGGAAGTCACGAGTTTGCCGATGTATGCCATTGGCGGTCTGAATCGGCGCGATTTGATACAGGCACGCAGGCACGGTGCGCAGGGGATAGCGGCCATTCGGGCATTCTGGCCGCAATGAAGCGAGACATGCGAGGCTGTGCTTGTGGCACTGTCTCTGACAGCCTAGAATTCACAATCCCTTTACAAAAGCCTGCAAGGTGGCCCGCGGCAACGCCGGTCGAGTGTGTGACATGAGCACTAGCATCTGCGCCTGAATCAACCTGCAGCTCCATGCTGCGATGCGCTTTGCCCGTTTGCAGCGCGGGCATACCCAATGACCAATGGCGGCTTGCCGCCAAGCCTCCCGTCAACGGGAGGGGAGAGAATCATGATCAAGATTACGCTACCTGATGGCTCGCAGCGCGAGTTCGCCCAGCCTGTTTCGGTGATGGAGGTGGCCGCCAATATCGGCGCCGGACTTGCCAAGGCCACCATTGCCGGTGAGGTCGATGGCCGCCTGGTCGATGCCAGCGATGTGATTGAGGCCGATGCCCGCTTGCGCATCATCACCGCCAAAGACCCGGAAGGCGTGGAAATCATCCGCCACTCCTGCGCGCATCTGGTTGGGCACGCGGTCAAGCAACTCTATCCCGAAGTCAAAATGGTGATCGGCCCGGTGATCGAGGATGGCTTCTATTACGACATCTACAGCGAGCGCCCGTTCACGCCCGAGGACATGGCGGCCATCGAGGCGCGCATGGCCGAGCTGATTGCCCAGGACTATGACGTCATCAAGAAAATGACCCCGCGCGCCGAGGTGATTGAAGTGTTCAAGGCGCGTGGCGAGGACTACAAGCTGCGCCTGATTGACGATATGGGGCCGGAAGTCAGTCATATGGGGCTGTACTACCACCAGGAATACGTGGACATGTGCCGCGGCCCGCATGTGCCCAATACCCGCTTTCTGAAGGCGTTCAAGCTGACCCGGGTATCCGGCGCGTACTGGCGCGGTGATTCGCAGAACGAGCAATTGCAGCGCATCTATGGCACCGCCTGGGCGGATGCCAAGCAGCTCAAGGCCTATATCCAGCGCATCGAGGAAGCCGAAAAGCGCGACCATCGCAAGATTGCCAAGGCGCAGGAGCTGTTCCACTTGCAGGAAGAAGGCCCGGGGCTGGTGTTCTGGCATCCCAAGGGTTGGAGCATCTGGCAGGTGGTGGAGCAGTACATGCGCGGCGTGTATCGCGCCACCGGCTATGGCGAGGTGCGCTGCCCGCAGATTCTGGATGTGACCTTGTGGAAGAAGTCCGGCCACTGGGACAATTATCAGGACAATATGTTCTTTACCGAGTCGGAAAAGCGCACCTATGCGGTCAAGCCGATGAACTGTCCCGGTCATGTGCAGGTGTTCAATCAGGGGCTGCACAGCTACCGTGACTTGCCGATTCGCTATGGTGAGTTTGGCGCCTGTCACCGCAACGAGCCCTCCGGCGCACTGCATGGCATCCTGCGCGTGCGTGGTTTTACCCAGGACGATGGCCATATCTTCTGCACCGAAGCGCAGATTGAATCGGAAGTGGCCGCCTTCCACCGTCAGGCGCTGAAGGTCTATGCCGATTTCGGCTTTGATGACATCCAGATCAAGATCGCGCTGCGCCCGGAATCACGGCTGGGCGATGACGCCACCTGGGACAAGGCCGAAGACGCCCTGCGCTCGGCGCTGCGCGGCGCCGGTGTGGAATGGGAGGAGCTGCCTGGCGAAGGCGCGTTCTATGGGCCGAAAATCGAGTATCACCTGAAAGATGCCATCGGCCGCACTTGGCAGCTTGGCACCATGCAGGTGGACTTCATGATGCCGGGACGTCTGGGCGCAGAATATGTGGATGAACACAGCCAGCGCCGCCATCCGGTGATGCTGCACCGGGCGATTGTCGGCTCGATGGAGCGCTTCATCGGCATTCTTATCGAGCATCATGCCGGGGTGTTCCCGACCTGGCTGGCGCCAGTGCAGGCGATGGTGCTCAATATCACCGATGCGCAGGCCGATTATGTCGAGGAAGTGCGCAAAACCCTTGCAGACCAAGGCTTCCGCGTGGCTTCTGATTTGCGCAATGAAAAGATCGGCTATAAGATTCGCGAGCACACCTTGCAGCGCGTGCCGTATCTCCTGGTCGTGGGTGACCGCGAAAAGGAAAACGGCCAGGTCGCGGTGCGTACCCGTGGGGGGGAAGACTTGGGCAGCATGAGCCTTCAGGATTTCATCGCACGTCTGCGTATCGAGCACGTCCCGGCGGTGCAACACGCGGTGTGAAACCGTGGCGCGCCATGAAAAACGCGCGCCACCCCATCCCTCTTTGGAGATTGCAACATCAGTACGTTCGACTCGAAACAGAACCGCCGCAACCACGAAATCCGTGTGCCCCGCGTGCGGGTGATTGGCAGCGACGGGGAAATGATCGGCGTTCTTTCCCGTGACGAAGCCTTGGCGCGCGCTGAGGAAGAAGACTTGGATCTGGTGGAAATCCAGCCCAATGCCGAGCCGCCGGTCTGCAAAATCATGGACTTTGGCAAGTTCAAGTTTGAACAGCAAAAGAAAGCGGCCGAGGCCAAGAAAAAGCAGAAGCAGGTCGAAATCAAGGAGCTGAAATTCCGCCCGGTCACTGACGAGGGTGATTACCAGATCAAGCTGCGCAATATGCGCCGCTTCCTTGAAGAAGGCGACAAGGTTAAGGTCAACATCCGCTTCCGTGGCCGTGAAATGAGCCATCAGGAGCTGGGTCGGGAAATGGCCGCACGCATCGAAGCCGATTTGGGTGAAGATGTGGTCATCGAGTCGCGTCCGCGCCTTGAAGGCCGGCAGATGGTGATGATGATTGCGCCCAAAAAGAAGTAAAAGCAAAGCTCTGCTCCCGTTTGGAGCAGGGCTTTGCAAAAGCTGGCTCTGATGGGGTGGCTTGCCAAGCCTTCTTGACAAACAAAAACGCCGGGTTTCCCCGGCGTTTTGCTTGCAGTAGTGCTGCTAGGTTAGTGACTGCTCGGGCCTTCCTTGAGGGCACGGCGAATCATTTCAATCAGCAGGTCAAGCTCGGCCTGGTCATAGGCAAAGTGCGGGGTGAAGCGCAGCGAGTTCTCGCCGCCGTGAATCACGCCGATGCCTTGCTCGCGCATCCATTCTTCGGTGCTGCCTGCGCCATAGCCCTTGTATTCCTTGGAGAGTTCGCAGGAGAACAGAAGGCCGGTGCCTTGCACCTTGGTGATCAGGCCGTCAAGCTCGGCCTTCAGGGCTTCGAGTTTCTGCACCGCTTCGGCGCCACGATCGCGGATATTGGCGCGCAGCTCCGGGGTGAGGCTGCCCAGCACGGCGCAGGCCACATCCAGGGCACGCGGGTTGGCGGTCATGGTGTTGCCGTACAGGCCGCGCTTGTAGGTTTCGGCGGCGCGCTCACCCACGGCCAGCACCGACAGCGGGTATTGGCCGGCATTGAGTGCCTTGGAATAGGTTTCCATATCCGGCGGAGTGATGCCTTCAAAACCGGGGTAATCAACGATGGACAGGTAACCCGAGGCGCGCAGACCGGCCTGGATGGAGTCCACCAGCAGCAGGGCGCCGTGGGCGGCGGTCAGCTCGCGTGCCACATCGTAGAAGTCGCGCGGCACGCTGCGGCCGGGGTCGCCTTCGCCCATCACCGGCTCCATGAACATCGCCTCGATGAACCAGCCGTTGGCATCGGCATCAGCGAAGACTTGCTTCAGCGCGTCCACGTCATAGGGCGGCACGCTGATGACGGAAGTTTCATCGCGGTAGCTCGCCAGGTGCTGCACATAGGTCTTGCGGGTGGAGTCCGAATACAGCGCCGGGCGGTCGGTGCGGCCGTGGAAGGCGCCTTTGACCACCAGACGCTTGATGGTCTTGCCAGCATGGCGGGCGCCGGGGTCGGTCTGGGTCTTGGCATTGGCATCGACGATGCGCGAAGCCAGCGAGACCGATTCAGAGCCGGAGTTCAGGCACATGAAGGCGACAAACGGGCAGTCCTTGCCAGTGGTCTGGCCGATTTCGCGGCGCATGGCACGGTCAAACTTCATCTGCGCAATCGACGGGGTCATGATGTTGGCCATCACCTGCGGCTTGGCCATTGCTTCCAGTACGGCCTTCGGGGTGTGCCCCAGACCCAACATGCCGTAGCCGCCGGAGTCATGCAGCACCGCGCCCTTCAGGGTGACAATCCACGGCCCGCGCGCGGCGATGGCCACATACGGGTTGACGGTATCGGCAGAGTAGAAGTTGACGAAACCGGCCTGGATTTTTTCAATCTGGGCGTTTTCATCCAGCGCCAGCAGCTCCGGGAACTCGGCCTTGATGGCGGCGTATTCGTTGGCAGCGGCTTCGATGGCTTCGGCCAGTTGCGGATGGCTCTTGGCAAAGCGTTCGATAGTGGCATCGTCAAGGCCGGTGGTGCGGGCATTGCCGTGGGCGCGCAACGGCGCAAGGGTATCGAGCAGGCTCATGCAAACTCCGGTGGGTTGGGAAAGCCGCCTATTGTATGGGCAGATGTTTACCGGTGCCTGCTTCGGTTATCGTGTTGTGGATGAAGAAGTCCGATTTTCACTTTGAACTGCCCGAAAACCTGATTGCCCAGGCGCCATTGGCGCAGCGTTCGGCCAGCCGTTTATTGCTGGTGCCGCCGGGGCAGGGCGATTTTCAAGACCTGGGCATGAGCGATTTGCCGCAGTTGCTGCGCGCGGGCGATTTGCTGATTTTCAACGATACCCGGGTGATTCCGGCGAGGCTGTTTGGCCAGAAGGCTACCGGCGGGCGGGTGGAGATTTTGATTGAGCGCCTGTTGCCGGAGAATCAGGCGCGTGCGCAGATCGGCGCGAGCAAGGCGCCCAAGCCCGGCAGCCGTATCCAGCTCGATGCCGGGGGCGAGGCGGAGGTTCTCGCGCGTGATGAGGGCTTCTACCATTTGCGCTTCCATCTGGATGCGCCGCTGCAAGAGTGGCTGATGGCTGCCGGCCGCCTGCCACTGCCGCCGTATATCAGCCGTGAAGTGGGCGCAGAAGATGCCGAGCGCTACCAGACGGTATTTGCCCGTCATGCCGGTGCGGTGGCCGCGCCCACGGCCGGGCTGCATTTTGACGATGCGCTGCTGGCAGCCTTGAAGGCCAAGGGCGTGGAGTTTGGCCATGTCACCCTGCATGTGGGTGCGGGGACGTTCCAGCCGGTGCGGGTCGAGGATATCCGCCAGCACAGCATGCACAGCGAATGGCTGAATGTGGGCGCGGAGCTGGTGCAGCAGGTGCGCAGCACCCGTGCGCGTGGTGGCCGGGTGATTGCCGTGGGCACCACCGTGGTGCGGGCGCTGGAGAGCGCCATGCGCGAGGGGCAGTTGCAGCCCTTTGTCGGAGAAACCCGGATTTTCATCTTCCCCGGCAAGCAGGTGCAGAGCGTGGATGCGATGCTGACCAATTTCCACCTGCCCGAAAGCACCCTGTTGATGCTGGTCTCGGCCTTTGCCGGCCAAGCGCGCATCATGGCGGCTTATCAACACGCCATCGCCGCGCAATACCGTTTCTTCAGCTATGGCGATGCCATGCTGCTATGGCGCAATGCAGATGCCTGAAGGCAGGTCGCCGGATAAATCATGCAATTGCGTATAATTCTCAATAACTTCCCCTGCCCGAGATTTCCCATGCGTTTGTTGCCCAAATTGCTGCTGCCTGCGGCCTGTGCCTTGGCGTTGGCTGCCTGCCAGAAAGAATCCGCCCCCAATGTTGCGGACACCAGTAGCCAGACGGCCACGGCCGGTGAGCTGAACCTGTACACCACCCGTGAGCCGGGACTGATTCAGCCGCTGCTGGATGCGTTCACGGCCGAAACCGGTATCCGGGTCAATACGGTGTTTTTGAAGGATGGCCTGATGGAGCGCCTGAACGCCGAGGGTGAGCGCTCCACGGCCGATATTTTGATGACGGTGGATACCGGCAATCTGCTGGATGTGGTGGAGGCAGGTCATGCCCAGCCGTTGAAGTCCGAAGTGCTGGAGGCGGCCATTCCGGCACATTTGCGCGGCGCCAATGGTGAGTGGTTCGCGCTGTCGTTGCGCGACCGGGTGGTGTATGCCGACAAGGACATGACTCTGCCCGAGGGGCTGACCTATCAGGACCTGGCCAAGCCTGAATACAAGGGCAAGCTGTGCATCCGCTCCGGCCAGCACCCTTACAACACCAGCCTGATTGCGGCGATGATCGCGCACGAGGGTGAGGCCAAGACCGAAAGCTGGCTGCGCGGCGTCAAGGCCAATCTGGCACGCAAGCCGGCCGGTGGCGACCGCGATGTGGCGCGCGACATTCTGGCGGGCATCTGTGATCTGGGGCTTGCCAATACCTATTACGTGGGGCGGATGAAGAATGCCGAAGCCGGCAGCGAGCAGCGCCAATGGGGTGAAGCGATCCAGGTGGTGCGGCCGAGCTTTGGCGATGCGGGCACGCATGTGAATATCAGCGGTGCGGTGCTGGCCAAGCATGCCCCCAACCGCGACAACGCCGTGCGGCTGATGGAATATCTGGTGTCCGATGCGGCGCAGGCACTGTATGCCAAGGCCAATTACGAATATCCGGTCAAGGCCGGGGTTGAGCTTGACCCGGTGATTGCGGCGCTGGGGCCACTGAAGGTGGATGGCCTGCCCTTGACCGAGGTGCACAAATACCGCCGTACCGCCAGTGAACTGGTGGATAAAGTGGGCTTTGACCAATAAACCTGCATGTCATCGCGAGTGGATGCAAACAGGCATCACGGCGCAGTTGCAAGACTGCGCCGTGACCGTTCACGGGCGGCTGTCTGGCGCTGGGTGCTGTATCTGGCTGCGCTATTGACCCTGCTGCCGGTGCTGGCGCTGGGCTGGCAGGCGGCGCAGGGTAGCAGCGGGCTATGGGCGCATCTGGCGCAGCATGTGCTGCCGCGCGCCACGCTCAATACCCTGTCTCTGCTGGCCGGGGTGGGCGGGCTGTCCGCCGCCATCGGCATTGGCGCGGCCTGGCTGGTGTCGGCTTATCGCTTCCCCGGCCGCAGCGTGCTGGGCTGGATGTTGTTGCTGCCGCTGGCAGTGCCGACCTATATCGTCGCCTTTGCCTATATCGACATCCTGCATCCCTTGGGGCCTTTGCAGGGTGGGTTGCGCTGGCTGCTGGGGTTCGACAGCCCGCGCCAATGGCGGCTGCCGGACATGCGCTCACTCTGGCTTGCCATCGTGCTGATGGCGCTGGTGCTGTATCCGTATGTCTATCTCACCTGCCGGGCGCTGTTTGCCACCCAGTCGGCTGGCCTGATTGAAGCCGGGCGGATGCTGGGCTTGAGTCAGCGCGCGGTGTTCTGGCGGTTGGTGCTGCCGCTGGCTCGTCCGGCGCTGGCGGTGGGTGTGGCGCTGGTGCTGCTGGAAGCCCTGAACGATATTGGCGCTTCGGAGTTTTTGGGGGTGCAGACCCTGACGGTTGCCATCCATGCCACCTGGGTGACGCGCAGCGACCTGCCCGGTGCGGCGCAAATCGCCCTGACCCTGCTGGCGCTGGTACTGATATTGCTGGGCGTGGAGCGTTATGGTCGCCGCCGCCAGCGCTTTGCCGCCAGCAGCCGCAAATACCGCCCGATTGAGCCCAAACAATTGCGAGGCCGCGCGGCGTGGACAGTCAGCCTGTTGTGCGCCTTGCCGGTGCTGTTTGGCTTTGTACTGCCCGCGCTGCACCTGGCCTGGCAGGCGGCGATACGCTTTGCTGATGGCATCCGACCCTCGCAGGCTCTGCTGGATGCCGCATTCAATACATTGAAGGCCGGCCTGCTGGCGACGCTCATCATCGTGCTGCTTGGGCTGCTGCTGGCCTGGGCGCTGCGGCTGGTGCAGGCCGGTCGGGTATCGGCCATGCCGCAACTGGCATTTCGCCTGGCAAGCCTTGGCTATGCTCTGCCGGGTACGGTGCTGGCCATCGGTCTGATGGTGGTACTGGGCGCTGCGGATGCCGCGATTGGCCGGGCGTTCTGGCTGGGCTCGATGAGCGCGCTGGTCATCGCCTATGCACTGCGCTTTCTGGCGATTTCCGCAGGCACGCTCGATGCTGGATTCTCGCGTCTGCCGCCCTCCATCGACCAAGCCGCCGCCTCGCTGGGTTGCAATGCCCGGCAGCGGCTTTGGCGCATCCATCTGCCGTTACTGCGCACATCGCTGGCGGCCTCGGCCTTGCTGGTGCTGGTCGATACCATGAAGGAATTGCCGGCCACCTTGATGCTGCGGCCACTCAATTTCGAGACCCTGGCCACCTGGCTATATGGCGAAGCCGCGCGCGGTACGTATGAGGACGGCGCACTGGCCGGGCTGCTGATTGTCGCCGTGGGCTTGATTCCGGTGATTTGGCTCGCCAAGAACGGTTTGGAAGACAAAAAACAATGAACACGAAAACGCCGCCGTATTTGCATATCCGGGGTCTTGTGGTGCGCTATCCCGGCGCCGGCCAAAATGCCGTGGATGGCGTGGACCTGCAGTTGGCACGGGGTGAAATCGGCGTGCTGCTGGGCGCTTCGGGCAGTGGCAAGACCAGCATCCTGCGCGCGCTGGCCGGGTTTGAATCGCTTGCTGCGGGTGAAATCCTGCTGGATGGGCAGTGCATCGCCAAAACCGGTCATGGCCTGCCGCCGGAACAACGCCGCCTGGGCATGATGTTTCAGGATTTCGCCCTGTTCCCGCATCTGGATGTGGCCGCCAATATCGGTTTTGGCCTTGGCAAGCTGGGGCGTGAGGCGCGCCGTGACTGCATTCACGACTGGCTGGTGCGCATCGGCCTTGACGGTTTTGCCCGCCGCTATCCGCATGAGTTGTCCGGCGGCCAGCAGCAGCGTGTGGCGCTGGCGCGCGCGCTGGCACCCAAACCCGCCATGCTGCTGCTGGATGAGCCGTTTTCGGCACTGGATGCCGATACCCGCGGGCGGCTTGCCAGTGAGCTGCGTCACCTGTTCCGTGAGGCCGGGATTACCGTGCTGATGGTGACCCACGACCAGCAGGAGGCGTTTGCACTGGGCGACAAAGTCGGCGTGATGGCAGGCGGCAAACTGTTGCAATGGGACAGCCCAGAGGCTTTGTACCACCGCCCGGCCTGTGCGGAAGTGGCCGGCTTTATTGGCCGCGGCGCCTGGGTGGATGCGACCCACCTTGGCCTTGCCGCGGGCAAAGTGCGGTTGCGCCCCGAAGCCCTGCGCCTGGATGCCGATGGCGTGCTCTCATGTGAAGTGCTGGATGTGCGCTTCCACGGTCCCGGTCAAGTGGCGCGCCTCAAGCTCGGGACAGACGAAATCGAGCTTGACCTACCGATGGATGCGCAGCTCAAACCCGGCGAGCAACTGCGCCTGAGCCTGGATGGCGAAAACCTGCCGAGGTTCTAAACTTGTCCTTCAGCTCGGAGGGAATGACCATGCTCAAGCGCATTTTTGCCACGCTTTTGGTGTTGTTCTTGTTGCTGATTGCACTGCCGTTTGTGCTTTGGGGGCTGTCCAAATGGCGTGGGGCGAGCGCTGAAGATCGTGCCGCACTGGCGTTGATGTCCGAGCCTTGGCAGCCCGCCGGGCGCAATGCGTTTGCAGACTTTTGGCTGGCCGACTACCCGGTGCCCGAGGCCGAACGGCAGGCGCTGCTGGATGCGGATGTGCGCCTGTTTGAGCAGCAGGGCAAAGACTACCAGCGCGCCTCCACGGCGGCGGAGAAATGGCCAAGTGAGCCGCTGTCGGATGAGGACAAGGCGATGTTTTGCCAGTTGCGCGATGAAAGCATCTGCCTTGCCACGGTACGTCGGGATTTGCCAAGTTTTGCGGCGCTGGTTGCGCGCCACGAGGCACGTATCCGCCGCATCGAGGCTGCAAGTGCAGGTGATTACATCCTCTCACCTTTTCCCGAGATTTATAACAAGCCGTTTCTGGATATGCGCCTGAGCTATCTGCCCGCCACGCGCTATGCCGTGCAATTTGCGCAAGGCGACAAACAGATGGCATTGGCGTCTGTCTGTGCGCGTATTGTCGATTGGCGGCGCCTGGGCACACATAGCGGTGGGCTTTTCGAGGCCGTGCTGGCGATTGAATCAAGCGGCAAGGGCTATGGGCAGCTGGCGCTGGCGATGCTGGCCGAGCTACCTGCCGATATGCCGCTGCCTACTGCCTGCGAGCAGGCGTTTGCCCAGCCGTTGGAAGAAGAAGCCTCGCTTTGCAATGCCATGCGTGGCGAATTCCGTTTTGTTTCTGAGGCCACCTGGCCAGAGCTTGAAGCCGAATTCAAGGCGCGTGGCGAGGACATCAACAACTATCCGTTTTTCGACAAGGACATGACCCGCGCGGATATGGCGGCGCGGTTTGCACCGTACTGCCAGTCTGAAAATATCCGGCGCTGGCATGAAGACAAATCGGTTGTGACAAGGGCATATTTCTGGCCGGGCATGTTGCGACTCTCCTGCGCGGCCAATTACATCGGCTGTGTGCTGGGCGGTGTCGTGCAGCCAGATTACGACAAGTATTCCCGCCGCCTGATTGACCGCAATGCGCTGTTGCGGCTGATGGGCGGCGTGGCTTGGTTGCGCGGCCAGCCAGAGCTCTTGGCAAACCCGGCAAACATCCCGGCAGCGATGCCGCAGGCATATCGCCTGGGCGAGCGCGCGCTTGGTTTTGATGCGCAAAAGCAAATGCTGGTTTTGACCAGCACTACTGGCGGGCAGACCTGGGAAGCGCCGCTGCCCGCTTCAAGACTGTGAGCGCTGCGCGGGCTTTTTGCGCAGATAGATTTGCTTGCGCACCCGCGCCACCACATCACCTTCGGCATCAACAATATCGGTCTCGAACCAGTGCAGCACTTTCTGCCCGTCGGCTGCCTTTTGCTGCAATTCGGCCAGCACTGCATCAGTGAGTTCAAACTCGGCATGTACCGTGCTGCGTCCGGGCTTGATGAATTCGATTTCCGCCGCTTTGTCCCAGACGAAATAATCGCGCGGCAGCGCGTGCAGGGTAAGCAGCATCCACACCGGGTCGGTCATGGAAAACAGGCTGCCGCCGTATTGGGTGCCAACATAGTTGCGGTTCCAGGGGCGTAGCCGCAATTCCACCCGCGCCCGCCGCCAGTCACGGGCAAGATGCGTCATATGGATGCCGGTAAACAGGAACGGCGGCCAGAGATTGATGGCAAGGCGGAACAGGCGCGGGGTGATTTTCATGGCAGGCAACAATACGCAAGCGCATGGTGTGCTGCAAGCGGGCAGGCACTCAAGCCATCGCCGTCTCTGATAATTAACTTACGGCGAGTTTCTGAAAGGCATTCATCGACCAGCGCAGGCCGTTATGGCGGAAAGAAATCCCCGCGGCCAATGAAAACCAGTGCACATGCAATACGGGCGCTGGCCCCAGCACGAAGTGCAAGCCTTCCCATCCATTCCGGTGTACCTGCTCCACCACCCAGTGTTCATGGGTGGCAAGCAGTGCAGCCAGTCGCTCGCTGTCTTGCTGGTCGGCGGCCTCTGCCTGTGCTCTTGCCCGTTGCCAGTGCTCGAAACCCTGCTCGCTGTCAGGCGCTTGCAGCCCATTCTGCAATTGCTGCTGTTGCAGGCGGGCATCGCGGCTGCCGTCGAATTTCAGCTCGCCGTTTTCGGCTTGCCAGGCGCGGGCAAACAGATGCCACTGCGGCGGTTGTTGTGGATGCACCAGCTCAAGAAAGCCCATCATCGGCTGATAACGAAGCAGCACGCGCTGTCCAAGCAGCGATGCCAGCGCGGTATCCAGCTCAGCGGGCAAGTCTTGCAGGCCAAGGTGTGCAAGGCGGGCTTCATGCTGTTGCTCTTGCGCTTGCATTGCATCCAGCCCGGCTAACTGTGTCGATAGCCAGGCGCGCAGTTTGGTTTCGCCGCAGATGAGCGTATTGCGGTCTTCATCCACCACGCCGCCATGCACAACCATCGCCCAGGCCACCGCGGCAATCAGTGCCGCGCGATGACTGTCCCAGTCGGTATTTTCCAGTGCCAGACAGGCATCCCATTCAGGCTGTATGCCCTGCCAGTCACTGCCTTCTTCAAGGCTCAAGGCATCCAGCCAATACTCAAAGCCAGTTTCTGCACCTTGACCCAAGCGGCAGGGCAGCCAGCCTTCAAAGCTGGCGGTGTCCATATCGGTATCCATCTGCAAATCGCCGGGCAGCGAGGCGGCCATCGCCTGCCAAGCTTCAGCGCTGGGCAGGTGCGTGCGTGCAAACAGGATTTGGCAGGACATCGGGTGCTCCAGGTGTGAATGGCTTATCCGCCGGTTTTGAGCAACATCAAAAGGCCGCGCAGGGTTTTGATGCGGGACGCAGCATCGGGCAGGTCGAAGTCGGTCAGCCGCAGCTTGTCCGGGCCATCCATCTGGTAATGACGTGGCTGGCCTTGTATCAGGCGGATGACCGCCATCGGGTCGATACTCGGGGTTTTCTCGAAATGGATACGGCCGGATTTTTCACCCAGGTCAATCTTGCGGATGCCAAGGGTCGTGGCTTCCTGCTTGAGCGCGGCGATGGCAAACAGGTTTTGCGTGGCCTCGGGCAGCAGGCCAAAGCGGTCAATCATCTCCACCTGCATTTCGCGCAGTGCCTCGGCATCGGCGGCGCTACTGATGCGTTTGTACAGCGTCAGGCGGGTATGGACATCGGGCAGGTAGTCCTCGGGAATGAGGGCGGCCACATGCAGCTCGATTTCTGCGCCGCGGCTCTCACTGCCATCGGTATCCGGCAGTTTGCCCTGCTTGATGGATTTGACTGCACGCTCCAGAAGCTCGGTATACAGGCTAAAGCCCACTGCCGCCATCTGCCCGCTTTGTTCTTCGCCCAGCAATTCGCCGGCGCCGCGGATTTCCAGATCGTGGGTGGCGAGGGTGAAGCCTGCGCCCAGCTCGTCCATCGAGGCGATCGCATCCAGACGCTTGCGGGCGTCTTCGGTGATGGATTTGCGCTCGGGGATGATGAGATAGGCATAAGCGCGGTGGTGCGAGCGGCCAACGCGGCCGCGCAATTGGTGTAGCTGCGCCAGGCCGAATTTGTCGGCGCGGTTGATGATGATGGTATTGGCGTTAGGGATGTCGATGCCGGACTCGATGATGGTCGAGGCCAGCAGCACATTGAAGCGCTGGCGGTGGAAGTCGAGCATCACCTGCTCCAGCTCGCGCTCGGGCATTTGTCCGTGGGCAATGCCGATGCGTGCCTCGGGTACCAGCTCGGCCAGCTCGCGCTGCATGCGGCCGATGCTTTCCACATCGTTGTGCAAGAAATACAACTGACCACCGCGCGATAACTCGCGCTGGAAGGCTTCGCGCAGCAGAGCGTTGTCCCAGACATTGACGAAGGTTTGTACCGCCAGCCGGTTGGCCGGTGGCGTGGCGATGATCGACAGATCACGCAGCCCGGCCATCGCCATGTTCAGCGTGCGCGGGATGGGGGTGGCGGTCAGGGTGAGCAGATGCACATTGGCGCGCAGCGCTTTCAGGGCTTCCTTTTGGCGCACGCCAAAGCGCTGTTCTTCATCGACGATGACCAGCCCCAGATCGCGGAATTTCACATCCGGTTGCAGCAGCTTGTGGGTGCCGACGATGACATCAATCTCGCCTGAGGCGACTTTTTCCAGCGCGCTGTTGGTGTCCTTGGCGGACTTGAAGCGCGAGAGCACTTCCACTTTCAGTGGCCAGTCGGCAAAGCGGTCACGCAAGGTGCGGTAGTGCTGCTCGGCTAGCAGGGTGGTGGGCACCAGTACCGCCACCTGTTTGCCGGCGCTGGCGGCAACAAAAGCGGCGCGTACCGCCACCTCGGTCTTGCCAAAACCGACATCGCCGCAGACGACCCGGTCCATCGGCTGGCTGGAGCCAAGGTCGCCAATCACTGCCTCGATGGCGGCATGCTGGTCGGGTGTTTCCTCAAACGGAAAGCCCGCCGCAAACGGCTCATACAGGGCGCGGTCAATCTCTATCGCAATCCCGGCGCGCGCCTGGCGCTTGGCCTGGATTTCCAGCAGCTCGGCGGCCACATCGCGTACTTTTTCGGCTGCCTTTTTCTTGGCCTTGGCCCATTGCTCACCGCCCAGTGAATGCAGCGGGGCAGTTTCCGGTGAGGCGCCGGAATAGCGGTTGACCAGATGCAGCTGCGCCACCGGGACATACAGCCGATCGCCCTTGGCGTATTCGATATCCAGAAATTCGCCGCGCTCGCCGCCGGCCTCCAGCACCACCAGCCCGCGATAACGACCAACGCCGTGGTCTTCGTGGACGATCGGTGCGCCCTCGCTCAATTCGCCCAGATCGCGGATGATGGCTTCAGGCTCACGCCCGGCGCGTTTGCGGCGGCGTGGCTGTGTGGCGCGCTCGGGGTAGAGCTGGCGTTCGGTGAGAATGGCGCGCACCGGGGTATCGGTGGCAAAGCCATCATCCAGCGGCGCGACGGTGATGCTGAACGGCGGCAGGCGCTCGGCAGTCAGCGCCGCATTGACTGGCTCGGGATGCAGCTCGGCGGCGGCCAGGACCTCGCGCAGGGCTTCGCGGCGACCGGCGGACTCGGCGGCAATCACCACCTGGCCGGGGTAGCTGTGCAAAAACGCCTTCAGTGCGACTGCGGCATCAGGCCCTGAGAGTGGCAATGCCGGTGCAGGTTGCACGCCCAGCGGCCTGGCGTTTGCATGGCGCGGGTGGGCGCTGCCGCAGACTTCCACGCAGCGGTGCTGGTTGAGTATTTCGCGCAATTTCTGCTCGGACAGGTACAGCGCATCCGGGGGCAGCAATGGGCGCTCGTTATCATGACGGCGCTGCTCGTAACGCTCGGCCGTTTGCCGGCTGAATTTGTCGGCAGCTTCGAACACGCCTTCGCACAGCACCGGAAGCGTGCCTTCGGGCAGATAGTCAAACAAGGTGGCGGTTTTCCGGCCTTCAAAAAACAGCGGCAGCCAAGCTTCGATGCCTGCCGGTGCCAGGCCATTTTTCAAGTCCTGATAGAGTGCCGAGCGCCGCGCGTCGATGGCGAAATCCTCGCGCAAGGCCTGCATGGCGCGCTCGCGCGCGGCCTCGTCCATCGGCACCTCACGTCCCGGCAGCAATTCCACTTTGTCCACTTTTTCGGCAGAGCGCTGGCTGTCGGTATCAAACAGGCGAATGGTGTCGATTTCATCGTCGAACAATTCCACCCGGTAGGGTGTGGCCGCGCCCATCGGATAGACATCCAAGAGGCCGCCGCGCACCGCGAAATCACCCGGGTCCATCACCTGCGGCACATGCCGGTAGCCCGCCGCTTCCAGGCGGCGCTTTTCCGCATCCAGATCCAGCCGGTGCCCGACCTCATAATGAAAGCTGCCGCCGACCACATGCGCCAGGGGCGAGAGCCGTTGCAGCAGGGTTTGCACCGGCACGATGACTACGGCCTGTTTTTGTGAGGGCAGGCGGCTGAGCGTAGCCAGACGCTGCGAAACGATATCCGGGTGTGGGCTGAAGCTGTCGTAGGGCAGCACTTCCCAATCCGGGAACGGCAGGATGCTCGCCCGTGTCGCGGCATCGGCCAGACTGTGCAAATCGGTTTCGAGCTGGTGTGCCTGATGGTTATCAGCGGCAACGACCAGCAGCGTTCCCGGGTGGGCGCGGGCGGCGCCGGCAATCGCCCAGGCAAGAGCCGAGGTGCTTTCAGGGGCACGCCACCAGGCGCGGGCATGTTGGCTGCCAGGCAGCAGCGCGGCGAAATCGGCGGTGTTTGCAGACATAGGGCGGGGATTTTAAGCCCGCGCTTTACTCTTTGTCCGGGTATTGCTCGCGCAAGTCCAGCATGACCCGGAACAGGCCGGGGCTGTCCTGATCGCGCTGCCGGGTAAAGCCCAAGGACTCACATAGCCCGAGCATCGGGTGATTCTGGTCGAGCACATCGCCATACAGGCGCTCCACTTTTTGTGTGCGTGCCCAGCGCACCAGCCGCACCATCAAATGCCGCCCCAGTCCCATGGCGCGTACATATTTGCTGACCAAGATGGAGTATTCGGCATCGCGGGAATTGGGGGTGAGGCACACCCTGGCGACGGCGCCCAGCAGCGCTTCACCGGGAGGATAGGGCTCGGCAGCCACCAGTGCGAACTCGCTGCGCGGGTCAGGATGCGTCAGGCGCTCGATTTCTGCACTGGAAAGCCCCTGTACCGCACGCAGATAGCGGTTGCGGATTTCATCCGGCTCCAGCAGCACAAACGAAGCCCGCAGTGGCTCGCCATCAGCCGGGTGGATTGGACGAATCAGAATCTTGCGCCCATTGCTGAGCGTGAGTTCTTCATGCCAGGGAGGGAGACGATTACGCGCGACCATGGGGCTATCCTGCCACGAAAAAGAGGTGATAAGGCGCAAACAGCCAAGATTTTGCAAAACGCATCATGCGTATTTCAGCCTGGGTTCATTGCCCGCCGGGCTTGCCACGCAGGCGGTTGACCAGCTTTACCACGCCCAGTACCAGCGCGCCGGTGACAATACCCACCACTGCGCCAAACAGCGAGTTCCACAGCCAGCCCAACGGCCATTGGTTGAGTGTCTCGCCCAGATGGTGCAGTGCCGGGATACCGTGGGCGACGATGCCACCGCCCACCAGGAACATGGCCGCCGTGCCGGCCACGGAAAGGAACTTCATCAGCCACGGTGCACCGGCCAGAATGCCACGCCCCAGGGCAGCGGCGGCACCTTGGGTACGGCGGCCATGGTCGGTGAGTGCAAGTCCGGCATCATCGAGCTTCACAATCAAGGCTACCAAGCCATACACACCGACGGTCATGATGAGCGAAATCGCTACCAGCACCCCCAGCTGCTTGATGAAGGCCTGAAGCGCCACGGTGCCCAGCGAAATGACGATGATTTCTGCCGAAAGAATGAAATCGGTACGTATCGCGCCCTTGATTTTTTCGCGCTCCATTTTCACCAGATCAACCGATTCATCGGCAAGGTGAGCGCGGTGTTCTTCGGCGTGCGCGAGCTCGTGTTCTTTGTGAAAGAACTTGTGGACGAGTTTTTCCACGCCCTCAAAGCACAAAAACGCACCGCCAATCATCAGCAGCGGCGTGATGATCGGGATATTGTGACCGCGACCATGCAGCCAGCTTTCAAACATGGCGATGGCAAGTGCTGCAGGCACCAAAATGGCTTTGTTGACCATCGAGCCCTTGGCCACTGCCCAAACCACCGGCAGCTCGCGGCTGGCTTCAACGCCGGTCACTTGCTGGGCATTGAGTGCCAAATCATCGCCCAGCACACCGGCTGTTTTCTTGGTGGCAAGTTTGGTCATTACTGCCACGTCATCAAGAATGGTGGCGATGTCATCGAACAGGGCGAAAAAGCTGGAGGCCATCGTTGCGGGGCTGTGTAAAGGGGAGGGCAAGTGTAGGGCAGGTAGGGTCGATAGTGCGCACAATTGCACGGTTTGTGCGCCAATGGCGGCGGCAGCGGTTATGCTTTGCCCAAGCAATGCAAAGGGAAAACTCATGAGCGTAGCCGCAGGCGTCACCAGGCAAACCATGTTGACGGTCAATATCAGCGACGAAAACATGCTCTACAACGCATATATGCCTTTCATCAAAGGTGGCGGCCTGTTTGCACAAACACCCAACCGTTTGCCGCTGGGGCAGGCGGTATTCATGGTGGTGACCTTGCCGGGCTCATCGGAAAAGCTGCCGGTATCGGGCAAAGTGTGCTGGGTGACGCCGGTGGGCGCGCAGGGCAATCGACCGGCTGGCGTTGGCGTGCAGTTTGATGACACGCGCGAGAGTGCGGTATTGAAAGACAAAATTGAAACAATGATGGCGGGCAAGATGGGGGCTGAAAAAGCCACCTTCACCATGTGATATGGCAATCGCGACTAAAAACCCCGCATCTGCGGGGTTTTTAGTCGCCTCAAATTTTCAGCGGCGCTGCCATCGTACGCCTTGGGGTGTGTCTTCCAGCACGATGCCTTCGCTGGCCAGCTGGTCGCGGATGGCATCGGCACGGGCAAAGTCGCGGGCTTTTTTTGCGGCAATGCGCTCATCCACCAGGGCTTGAATGCGTGCATCGTCGCCCTGGTCAGCGCCGCGGGCAAACCAGGTTGCCGGTGACTGTTGCAGCAGGCCAAGCGCTTGTCCGGCGCCCAGCAATGCGGCTTTGGCATCACGGCGGGCGGCATCACCTTCGGCCTTGCGCGCCACAGCGGCAAGGCGGGCGATTTCTGCCAATGCGGTCGGGGTATTGAGGTCATCATCCAGCGCAGCCTCGATGCTGGCCGGGATGTGCGCTTTGACTTCAATATCGGCCAGATCGCGCAGCGTGCCGTACAGCCGGTCGAGGGTGCGGATGGATTGCTCGATCAGGCCATCGCTCCATTCCAGCGGCTGGCGGTAATGCGCCGAGAGCAGGGCATAGCGCAGGGCTTCGGGCGGATGGGCGCGCACCAGGTCATGCACCCGTTCGATATTGCCCAGCGATTTGCTCATCTTGGCGCCGGCAAAGTTCAGCATGCCGTTATGCAGCCAGAAACGGGCAAAGGTTTTGCCGCCGTGGGCGCATTCGCTCTGCGCGATTTCGTTTTCGTGATGCGGAAACTGCAAATCCACACCACCGGCATGGATGTCGATGGTTTGTCCCAAGTGTGCCGCGGCCATGGCCGAACATTCGATATGCCAGCCCGGTCGCCCCCGTCCCCAGGGAGAGTCCCAGCCGGGTAGGTCATCACTGGAAGGCTTCCATAGCACAAAGTCACCGGCATCGCGCTTGTAGGGGGCGACTTCCACCCGCGCCCCGGCGAGCATGTCCTCCGGGTCGCGGCGCGAGAGTTTGCCGTAGTCGGGGAAGCTCGCCACTGAAAACAGCACATGCCCTTCGGCGGCATAGGCGTGTCCTTCGGCAATCAGGCGCTCACACATCTGGATGATGTCGGCAATGTGTTCGGTGGCTGCCGGCTCGATATCCGGGGCGAAGGCGCCTTCCACACCCAGCGCTGCCATGTCCTGGCGGTAGGCTTGAGCAAAACGCCCGGTAATGGCGCTGATGGGGGTGCCGGCCTCCTTGGCCGCCGCATTGATTTTGTCATCGACATCGGTGATGTTGCGGGCATAGCGCAATGCGCCAAAGCGCCGCCGCAGCAGCGCAGCCAGCACGCCAAACACCACCGGACCGCGGGCATTGCCGATATGCACATAGTTGTAAACCGTCGGGCCGCAGACATACATCGTGACCTCGGCCGGGTTGGCAGGCGTAAACGCTTCAGGCTGTCGGGTCAGGCTGTTGTAAAGATGCAGGCTCATGGCGGATGGCACAAAGGATGGGCTGGGGATTCTAGCGGCTTGCATGCAGTCTGAGTGGTTAACATGCCGTTAATGCTGGGGTTCAGTCTGTGGCGCATACACTTGCCCGCAAATTTCATGCCGTGAACTGTCCGTGTCCTGTCGTTATCCCCTGCTGCAAACGCTGTTATTGCTTGCCGTAATGTCTGTGCCTGCCGCCGTTGCAGCGCAGGAGCGATTGGTTCCTGCCGAGCAGGTGCGCTATGACTATGCACAGGTATTGAGTGTGCAACCGGTCTATCAGGTGTTGAATGCCAGCACTGCAAGAGAGCGCTGTCGTCCACTGCCGGGCAGCGCGGTGCGGGAATGCCGTGAGGTGCGCGTGCCGCTGGAGTACCGCCGCCCGATTGCCTATGACGTGGACTACACCTATCGCGGTGTGAAGTATCGCTCGCGGATTGCGCAAAATCCCGGGCGCCGGTTGCGCATCCGTATCGGCATCACGCCGATGGTGAGCGCGGAAGTTCGGCCGTAATTTTCCCTTGTCTTGCGGCTAATCACGTGCCAGCATAGCCGCCCATGAATGCACGTTTTTCCACTGCCGCTTATCAGTCCGCTGCCTGGCAGGCTGCGGGCATGACTTCGCGCGCACGTCGCCGTCGCTGTTACAGGCCGGCGTGAGACTGCGTGCATGCAGATTTTCCAGCCCGGCCTTGTGCCGGGTTTTTTGTTTTTTGCCTTTGGGAAAACATCATGAAACATTTTTTGAATACGCAAGACTGGAGCCGTGCCGAGCTGGATGCGCTCTTGGCCGAGGCCGCGCGCATGAAGCAGCACAAGCACGGCGATGCCCTGCGCGGGCGCTCGATTGCGCTTATGTTTTTCAACCCGTCGATGCGCACCCGCACCAGTTTCGAGCTGGGCGCGTTCCAGTTGGGCGGGCATGCGATCGTGCTGCAACCGGGCAAGGACGCCTGGCCGGTGGAGTTTGACCTCGGCACGGTGATGGACGGCGATACCGAGGAGCATATCGCCGAAGTGGCGCGGGTGCTCTCGCGCTATGTGGACCTGATTGCCGTGCGCGCCTTCCCGAAGTTCATCGACTGGCAGGAAGACCGGCAGGACAAGGTGCTGGCGGCGTTTGCCCGGTATTCCACGGTGCCGGTTATCAATATGGAAACCATCACCCATCCCTGTCAGGAGCTGGCGCATGCGCTGGCCTTGCAGGAGCACTTCGGCACGCACGATCTGCGCGGCAAAAAATATGTGCTGACCTGGACGTACCACCCCAAGGCGCTGAATACCGCGGTGGCCAATTCGGCGCTGACCATCGCTACGCGCTTAGGGATGGATGTGACCTTGCTGTGCCCGAATGAAGATTACTTGCTGGATGAGCGTTATATGCAGTGGGCGGCGCAGAATGTGGCCGAGAGTGGCGGCTCCTTGCAGGTCAGCCATGACATTGAAAGCGCCTATGCCGGGGCTGACGTGGTGTATGCCAAGAGCTGGGGCGCGCTGCCGTACTTTGGCCGCTGGCAGGAAGAAAAGCCCATCCGCGATGCGCACCAGCACTTCATTGTCGATGAGGCCAAGATGGCGCTGACCAATAATGGCGTTTTCAGCCATTGCCTGCCGCTGCGCCGCAATGTCAAGGCCACCGACGCGGTGATGGATTCGCCGCAGTGCATCGCCATCAACGAGGCCGAAAACCGCCTGCATGTGCAAAAGGCCGTCATGGCGGCTCTCATCAATCAATAATCGGGAGATTCTCATGAGTGCAAAACAAAGCCGTGACATCGTGCTCGCTTTTTCCGGCGGGTTGGATACCAGTTTCTGCATCCCCTATTTGCGTGAGCAGGGTTGGCAGGTGCACACCGTGTTTGCCGATACCGGCGGGGTGGATGCCGAGGAGCGCACCTATATCGAGCAGCGCGCGGCGGAGCTGGGGGTCGCCAGTCACCGCACCATCGATGGCGGCCCGGCGATTTGGCAGGGCTTTGTCAAACCCTTTGTCTGGGCGGGCGAGGCGTATCAGGGGCAGTATCCGCTGCTGGTGTCCGACCGCTATCTGATTGTCGATGCCGCGCTGGCACGCGCCCGCGAGCTGGGCACCAATGCCATCGCCCACGGCTGTACCGGCATGGGCAATGACCAGGTGCGGTTTGACTTGGCGGTGAAGGCCAGTGGCGATTACCGCATCATCGCGCCGATCCGTGAAATCCAGAAAGAACACACCCAGACCCGCGCCTACGAGCAGCAATATCTGGAGGCGCGCGGCTTTGCCGTGCGCGCCAAGCAGCAGCAATACACCATCAACGAGAACCTGCTGGGGGTGACGCTTTCCGGCGGTGAAATCGACCAATGGCAGGCGCCGGGCGAGGAAGCCCGGGGCTGGTGCAAGCCGCGCGCCGAGTGGCCGAGCACGCCGCTGCGCGTGCGTATCCGTTTTGTTGAAGGCGAGGCAGTGGCGCTCGATGGCGAGGCGCTGCCGGGGTCACAGCTGCTGGCGCGGCTCAATACCCTGTTTGCCGCTTATGGTGTGGGGCGTGGCCTGTACACCGGCGACACTACCATTGGCCTCAAGGGGCGCATCGTTTATGAAGCGCCGGGGCTGGTGGCCTTGCTCACCGCACACCGCGCGCTGGAGGAGGCCGTACTCAGCAAGCAGCAAAACCGCTTCAAGCCCGAGGTTGCCCGCAAGTGGGTGGAGCTGGTGTACGAGGGCTTCTGGCATGACCCGCTGAAAACCGACCTGGAGGCATTCCTGCAATCCAGCCAGCGCAAGGTCAATGGCGAAGTGCTGCTGGAAACCCAAGGCGGCCGGGTGGATGCGCTGGCCATTGAATCGCCGCATATCCTCAACGCCAAGGGCGCGACCTATGCACAAAGCGCCGACTGGGGCGTGGCCGAAGCCGAAGGTTTCATCAAGCTGTTCGGCATGAGCAGCACGTTGTGGGCAGAAATCAACGGAAACGGCTGATGTTGGACCACGTACTGGAGCACCTGACCGCGCTGGTGGCTTTCGATAGCCGTAATCCGCCGCGGGCGATGTCGGCCGATAGCCCGATGTTTGCCTATTTGCGCGCGCAATTGCCGGGCTTTGACATCCAGGTGAGCGATCACGGTGCCGGCGCGGTATCGCTGCTGGCGGTGCGCGGCCAGCCATCGGTGCTCTTCAATGTGCATCTGGATACCGTACCGGCGTCTCCAGCCTGGAGCGCCGACCCGCATCGGCTGCGCATCGAGGACGGGCGCGCGATCGGCCTTGGCGCCTGCGATATCAAGGGCGCGGCTGCGGGCTTGCTGGCCGCCGCGCAGGCGACAAGCGGCGATATGGCGATCTTGTTTTCCAATGACGAGGAGGCCAATGACCCACGCTGCATTGCACATTTTTTGGCGAGCCAGCATGGTTTCCAGAACGTGATTGTCGCCGAGCCGACGGCTTGCCGTGCGGTGCTGGCACATCGCGGCATCAGTGCGGTGCGGATGCAGTTTCATGGCCGGGCAGGGCATGCCTCGGGCGCTCAGGCGATGCAGGCCAGCGCCCTGCATCAGGCGATGCGCTGGGGCACGCACGCCCTTGAGCATGTGGAGGCGCACGCCCCGCAGGCCTTTGGCGGCTTGCAGGGGCTACGCTTCAATATCGGCCGGGTGGAGGGCGGCATCAAGGCCAATGTCATCGCGCCGAAGGCCGAGGTGCGCTTTGGTTTCCGGCCGCTGCCCTCACAAGACATGGACGAATTGCACCGGCAGTTTCAGGCGTTTGCCGCACCGGGCACGGATTACGAGGAAACCTTCCGTGGCCCATCCCTGCCCGCGGGTGTTGCAGCTGAAGCGGAAAGCCGTCGCCATCAGGCTGAACAACTGGCCGCCTCTTTGCAGTTGCCCATAGGCGATGCGGTGGACTTCTGGACGGAAGCCTCGCTGTTTTCCGCCGCCGGCCTCACCGCGATTGTTTATGGCCCCGGCGACATTGCCCAGGCGCACACCGCCGATGAGTGGGTAGCGCTGGCGCAGCTTGAGCAATACACCCAATCCATCCTGCGTATTTTGAGTTGAGACCGCGATGAATCCTTTGCACGTCCACGACCGGCAAACCCGTCTGACCATCCTGCGGCTGCTCTCCAGCATGGGCAGCAGCAAGGAAATCAACCAATATCTGAAGCGTTATTCCGAGCTGGAGGCCGCCCGCTTTGCGGTGGTCAAGGTCGGTGGCGCGGTACTGCGCGATGACCTGGAAGCGCTGACCTCCTCACTGGCGTTTTTGCAGGATGTCGGATTGACGCCGATTGTTATCCATGGCGCCGGGCCGCAGCTGGACGAAGCCATTGCCGAGGCCGGTATCGAAAAGCGCACCGTCGATGGCCTGCGCGTGACCCGCGCCGATACGCTTGCCATCGTCCGGCAGGTGATGCAGGCGCAGAACCTACGGCTGGTGGAAGCCTTGCAGGCGCTGGATACCCGCGCCACCTCGATTGTTTGTGGTGTGTTCGAGGCGATCTTGAAGGATGAAGCCACTTACGGACTGGTGGGCGATGTGAGCCGGGTGGATTTGACCCCGCTGCGGGCAAGTCTCAAGGCCGGCTCCATTCCGGTGATTGCCAGCCTCGGCGAAACCCGCGAAGGGCAGATCGTCAATATCAATGCCGATTTTGCCGCCAATGCGCTGGTACGCGAAGTGCAGCCGGACAAAATCGTGTTCCTGACCGGCACCGGCGGCCTTTTGGATGCAAGCGGGCAGGTGATTGACTCCATCAACCTCAGCAGTGATTTCGAGACCCTGATGCAGGCCGAGTGGATCAACGGCGGCATGCGGGTGAAGATCGAGCAAATCAAGGCGCTGCTGGACACCGTGCCGCTGTCCTCCTCGGTGTCCATCACCCGGCCTGCCGAGCTGGCGCGTGAGCTGTTTACTCACAAGGGTTCGGGCACCTTGGTACGGCGTGGCGAGCACGTGTTGTGCGCAGACAACTGGCAGGCGTTTGACCTTGCGCGCCTGCGCGGGCTGATTGAGTCGGCCTTCGGCCGCCAATTGGCATCCGATTACTTTGAGCGCAGCGCACTTGAGCGCGCCTGGGTCAGCGAAAACTACCGCGCTGCAGTGATTTTGCTGCGTACCGATGCGGGCATCTATCTGGATAAGTTCGCTGTGCTCGACGAGGCTCAGGGCGAGGGGCTGGGGCGGGCGCTGTGGGCGCAAATGCGCGCGCAAACCCCGGCGCTGTATTGGCGTTCGCGCCGCCATAATCCGGTCAATAGTTTCTACTTTGACGAGGCCGATGGCAGCAGCAAGCAGGGCGAGTGGACGGTGTTCTGGTACGGCCTGGATGATTTTTCTCAGATTGAGCGCTGCGTAATGGAATGCCGTCAGCGTCCGGCCACTTTGAGCGACCCCGTGCGCTGAAGAAAAAGCCCAGCCTTTGCTTGCTCTCATGACCCCTCACTTATCCCCAAACCCTGTCTCATTATGAAAAAGACCCTGGGCATCATTGGCGCACGCGGTCATACCGGCGCCGAATTGATTCGTCTTGTTGCCGCACATCCGCAGCTCGAGTTGGCATTCGTCTCCTCGCGCGAGCTGGCCGGGCAGCCGTTGGCCGCGCACAATCCCGCCTATCAGGGCGCGCTTTGTTATGAAAATCTCGATGCTGCGGCGTTGGTCAAGCGCCGTGCCGATGCCATCGTGTTGGCGCTGCCCAATGGCAAAAGCGCCGAGTATCTGGCGGCGATTGAGGCGCATCATCCGGACACGGTGATTGTCGATCTGTCTGCCGATTATCGTTTTGATGAGGCTTGGTATTACGGTCTGCCGGAGCTGACCCGCCAGCATTACAGGGGGCAGCGCCGCATCAGCAATCCCGGCTGCTATGCCACGGCGATGCAGTTGGTCATTGCGCCGTTCAAGGCGGACTTGGCCGCGCCGGTGCAGTGCTTTGGCGTTTCCGGCTATTCTGGCGCGGGCACTACGCCCAGCGACAAGAACAATGTCGAATTGCTGCGCGACAACCTGATGCCCTACGCCTTGACCGGCCATCTGCACGAGCGCGAAGTCACTCGTCATACTGCGCCGGTGGAATTCATGCCGCATGTGGCGCCGCATTTTCGCGGCCTGTCAATTACCGCCAACCTGCATCTGAAGCGAAGCATCAGCGCAGCGCAGGCCTTGCAGCAGTTGCGTGAGTTCTATGCCGGTGAGCCGCTGGTCGCGGTTAGTCAAGACGCGCCTTGGGTGAGTCGCGTGGCCGGTCGCCATCACGCCATGCTGGGGGGCTTTACCGTGGATGAGGGCGGCAGGCGTCTGGTGCTGGTGAGCGTGCTGGACAATCTCCTCAAAGGCGCGGCCACCCAAGCGATGCAGAATCTGAATCTGGCCTTTGGCTTTGACGAGCTGGCCGGTATTTTTCCCTCCAATTCAAGTGAGTCATGCCGATGAGCAATCTGTTGTGGCAAAAACATGGCATCGCCGTCGATGCCGATATCCAGCGCTTTTTGGCCGGGGAAGATGTCATTCTCGACCGCGAATTCATGCGGTTTGATATCGAGGCCAGCCGCGTCCATGCCGAAGGCTTGCAGCGCATCGGCATCTTGAGCGCGGAAGAACTCGCCGCCCTGCAGCGCGAGCTGGCAATGCTGGCCGAGGACTTCAAGCGTGGCGATTTCGTGCTGGATGCGCGCTTTGAGGATATGCACTCGGCCATCGAGGCGCGCCTGACCGAGCGCCTTGGCGATACCGGCAAGAAGATCCACACCGGCCGCAGCCGCAACGATCAAGTGCTGGTCGCCACCCGCTTATGGTTGAAGGCGCAATTGCAGCAGCTTGCCACGCTATGCCATGACATCGCCGGGATTGCGCTGGCGCGCGCCGAGGCCGAAGCGCAGCAGCCGATGCCGGGCTATACCCATTTGCAACGTGCGGTGGTGTCCTCCACCGGCATGTGGTGGGCAGGTTGGGCGGAAGCCTTTATCGACAACCGCGAGCGCGCCCGCGCCACCTTGCAGCTCATTGACAGCAATCCGCTCGGTACAGCGGCCGGCTACGGCGTCAACCTGCCGCTGGATCGCGCCTACACCACCGAGGCGCTGGGCTTTGCCAGGATGCAGGTCTCGCCCCTGTACGCCCAGCTTTCGCGCGGCAAATACGAGCTGGCGGCGCTGGAAGCCCTCAGCAGCGCCATGCTCGACCTTCGCCGCCTCGCCTGGGATTTGAGCCTGTTTACCAGCGCCGAATTTGGTTTTGTCGAACTGCCTGCCCAATACACCACCGGCAGCTCGATCATGCCCAACAAACGCAACCCGGATGTCATCGAGCTGATGCGCGCCAGCTATGCCAGCGTGGCGGCGGCCAAGACCGAAATCGAGCAATTGCTGTCGCTGCCCTCGGGTTATCACCGCGACCTGCAACCGGGCAAGGGCGCCCTGGTGCAAGGCTTTGCCCGCGGCATGGCCGCACTTGCCCTGTTGCCGGCACTGATGCAGGCGCTGCAATGGCGTGAGGAGGCACTCGTCAAGGCGTTGGAGCCTTCGATGTATGCCACCGACCTTGCCGTGACGCTCGCCTGTCAGGGCATGCCTTTTCGTGATGCCTATCGCGAAGCCGCCAAACCTGAACGCTGGGCCGAAGGCGACCCGTTGCAAAGTCTCACCGAGCGCGTTTCTCCAGGCAGCGCCGGCGATATGCAACTGGCGCTGTTACAGCAGCGCTGGCGAGAGTAACGAAGTCGGGCGGGGCAATACCGCCCGATATTTCAATCAGCGGCGGGAGCGGGATTTTTTGTCGGAGGCTTCGGACTTGGATGCCACGCCCGCTTGAGTGGCTACAAACTTCTGGAACTGCGTCCATATTTCCATATTGCGCTCGGTCATCTGGTTCAGCATTGACCAAGGGCTTTGTCCCATCATGCCGCCCAATTGCTGGCGAAACTGGTTCTGTTGCTCAAGAAACAGCTGCATCGAGCGCTCCAGATAATTGCCCATGAAGCCTTGCAGCGAGTCGCCATAGAAGCGAATCAACTGGCTTAACAACTGGTTGGAAAGCAGCGGTTGGCCGCCTTGTTCCTGCTCACTGATGATTTGCAGCAGGACTTGGCGGGTCAGATCCTCGCCAGTCTTGGCGTCGCGCACTTCAAACTCCTCGCCATCCATGATGAGCTGGCGTACATCTTCCACAGTGATATAGCTGGAAATATCGGTGTCATACAGGCGGCGGTTGGGATATTTCTTGATGATGCGCATGGTGAGCGGCATGAACAATGCTGAAGGTGGCTGCCAGCATGACGCAGTGCAATAGTCAGTGCAACCGCTGCTCAGAAAAGTCCAAGCTGCTGCACGCCGTCGTCTTTTTCCACAAAGCCTGCCAAGCCCACACCGGCCAGGCGATACAGGGTATCGGCAGGCAAGTCCACGCGCTGGCGCAGTGCCTTGGCGACTTCGGCAAGCTCGACCGCATCGCGCGGCATGGGACTGCGGGTGATGGAGCGGGTCAATACACGAAAGTCGGCGGTTTTGAGCTTCAGCACCACAGTGCGTGTCATGCGGCCGGGATGTTTTTGCGCCTCGCGCAGCCAGGCGTCCCAGGTTTTTTGTGCAAGCCGCTGGATTTCAGCATCCAGCGCCATCAGCGGCAGGTCTTGGGCAAAGGTGTCTTCACTGCTGATTTGGCTTGCGATGCGCCAGGGTTTCACCGGGCTGTAGTCAATGCCATGTGCCAGCTCATGCAGGCGTCGCCCCCAGCGCCCCAGGACTTGTTCGATGGCTTCAACGGGCAGTTTGCGCACATCGGCGCAGTCGCCAAGCCCCAGCGATTGCAGCCGTGCAGCGGTGACACGCCCCACGCCCGGCAGGCGCGTGAGCGGCAGGCTGGCAAGAAAGGCATCGACCTGATGGGGTTTGAGCACGAACTGGCCATCGGGTTTGTTCCAGTCGCTGGCGATTTTGGCAAGAAACTTGTTGGGCGCGATACCGGCAGAGGCGGTCAGCCCGGTTTCATCGCGGATGGCAGCGCGAATCTGTGTAGCAATGGCGGTGGCGCTGCCGAGATTCTGCTTGGGATGGGTGACATCCAGATAGGCCTCATCCAGCGATAGCGGCTCAATCAGATCGGTATGGCGGGCGAAGATTTCACGGATTTGCCTCGATACGGCTTTGTAGCGAGGAAAGTCCGGCGGCACGAATACCGCATCCGGGCATAGCCGTTCTGCGTGCAGTGCCGGCATCGCCGAGCGCACACCAAAGCGCCTGGCTTCGTAACTGGCCGCACACACCACCGAGCGCGCGCCGCGCCGGGCCACCACCACAGGCCGCCCGGCAAGCGCGGGGTTATCGCGCTGCTCCACCGAGGCATAGAACGCATCCATGTCAACGTGAATGATTTTGCGGGGCGTGGGCATGCGGCCATTTTCGCCTATGCCGTGTTTACATGGCGCGGGTATGCTTGGCACACCCCCTCAAGAGCCAGACCATGAAGCAACGTCATTTTTCCATGCTGCGGGATTTCCATTTGGCTGACTGGTTCACGCTGGCCAATGCTTTTTGCGGCACGGGTGCGATATTCGCCGCGATGCGCTTTTTGCAAGAAGGTAATGTGCGCGACTTGCTTTGGGGCATGGCGCTGGTGCCGCTGGCGTTTTTGTTTGATGCCCTCGATGGCCGCATCGCACGCTGGCGCAAGGTCGCTTCCACGCTGGGGCGTGAGCTGGATTCGTTGGCGGATGTGATTTCTTTTGGCCTTGCCCCGGCCGCCCTGGCCTATGCCTGTGGCATGCAGGGCGGCTGGGACTGGGTCATCCTGAGTTACTTTGTCGGTTGCGGAGTCAGCCGCCTGGCACGCTACAACGTCACTGCCGAACAGCTGGCCGGCGACGAGGGCAAGGTGCGTTATTTCGAAGGTACGCCGATTCCGACCAGTTCGCTGCTGGTTCTGGTACTGGCAGTTGCAGCCTGGCAGGGCGCAATCGGCAGTGATTTGTGGCTGGGTAGTGTGAAAATCGGCCCCTGGCAATTGCATCCGCTGGTGCTGATGTTTGCACTTTCTGGCTCATTGATGATTAGCAAGACCTTGCGCATTCCCAAGCCATGAAGACGATGCAAGCCGCTCACAAGGGCGTGTTAGCATCAGTGCAAAACGGGAGATAACCATGGCATATCAAGGCAACTGGCCGGGAGATTTTGAGTCACTGGCACGTCAATATTGGGCAGGCTGGAGTGAAATGATGCGGCAGGCGGCCAGCGGTCAGGCAGGCTTTGCCGCGCCGCAAGGGTTTTCCATGCCGGGTTTTTCTTCACCTGCATTCGGTGCGATGCCGCAAATGGGGATGCCCTCGCCATTGAGCTGGCCTCAGATGCTGGCGCAGTGGAGCCAGATGGCGATGTCGATGGCACAACCCCAGCCGCAGCAAATGCCCGGGCTTGACGCTGCCTTGAATGACACCCTGGGGCGCTTCCAGGCGCAGGCTGGCGACTGGTATGGACGCATGCAGCAGCTGGCAGCACAGCTTGCCGGGCAAAGCATCAGCGCGGCAGAAATCGCCTCGAAATGGAAGGAAATGCTCGAAGATAGCGGTGAAGATGCCTGGCTTGGAATGTTCCGGGCCATGCAGTCACCCAAGGCACATGGTTTTGAGCAGTGGTACAGCGCAGTACAGCCATTGCTGGAAAATCTCAATCAAGAGGCCAAGAGCTGGCTGGGACTGCCGACCATGGGGCTGGCGCGCGAGCATCAGGAGCGGCTGCAAAAGCTGGCCAAGGCGCATCTGGACTATCAGGACAAGGTCGCTGCCTATAACGCCACCTTGATGCAGTCGGCGCAAAAGGCGTACGAAAACTTCGAGAAAAAACTCACCGAGCACGAAGCGCCGGGGTTTGAAATCACCAGCGCACGCGCCTTGTTTGATGTCTGGATTGATGCGGCCGAAGACGCATTTGCACAGATGGCGTTGTCCCGCGACTATCGTGAAGTCTATGGGCAGATGGTAAACGCGCAAATGCAGCTGCGTCAGGACATGCAAAAGGAAGTGGAAAATGCCACTGCCCTGCTTGGCATTCCCACCCGTACCGAAGTCGAGGCCGCACATCGCAAGATTGCCGAGCTTGAGCGTCTGGTGCGCCGCCTGACACGCGGCGAAGCCGTGCAGCCCAGCCCGGCGGAGCCTGCGCCAAAACGCGCGGTGGCGAAAAAAGCTCCGGTGCGCGCAAGCCGAGCAACGCCCAAGGCGCCTGCCCGCAAGACGGTCAGCAAACCTGCCAAGAAGGCGAGTGCGCGACGCGGACTTCCGGCGATTGCACCCCCCAAGACGGTTGCATCGGCTGCCAAGACAGCCCGGAAAGCCACGAAGAAAACCGTGAAGCGGAGCCGTTGAGATGAGCAATCCCCTGAAATTTTCAGCTGAAGACCTTGCCAACGAAGCCATCAAAATGCAGTCCAAGCTCATCAGCGGTCTGGAAACGCTGCGCGAAGTCGGCAACTTCGATTACGGCGCCACCGAAAAGCAGGAGGTCTGGCGCGATGGCAAAACCGTGCTGTATCGCTTCGTCGGCGAGAAAAAGCCCACGGCCAAGGTGCCGCTGCTCATCAGCTATGCCCTGGTCAACCGCCCCTACATGATTGACCTGCAGGACAACCGCTCGCTGGTGAAGGGGTTGCTTGAGCGCGGCGAAGATATCTATGTGTTGGACTGGGGTTATCCAGACCGCTCCGACCGTTATCTCGACCTTGAAGACTATGTGCAGCGCTTTATCGGCGGCGCGGTGGATTATCTGCGCAAGGCGCACCGGCAAGAGAGCGTGAATCTGCTGGGCATCTGTCAGGGCGGCGTGCTCTCGCTGTGTTATGCCGCACTCAACCCGGAAAAAGTCCGCAATCTCATCACCATGGTGACGCCGGTGGACTTCCAGACCCCGGACAATATGCTCTCCAACTGGACGCGCGGGCTGGATGTGGACTTGTTCGTCGATACGCTTGGCAATATTCCGGCTGACTTGATGAATTTCTCCTACCTGATGCTCAAGCCCTTCCGCCTAAACCTGCAAAAATATGTGGGCATGGTGGACATTCTTGATGATGCCAAGGCGATGGAAGACTTCCTGCGCATGGAAAAATGGATTTTCGACTCGCCCGATCAAGCCGGTGAAGCCTTCCGCCAGTTCATCAAGCAGTTTTATCAGCAAAACGGCTTCATCAATGGCGGGGTGCGCATTGGCGATGAAGAAGTGGATCTTGGCTTTGTCGATATGCCGGTGCTGAATATCTATGCCGAGCAGGATCATCTGGTGCCGCCGGATGCCTCGCGGGCGCTGAAAAAATTGGTCGGCAGCGAGGACTATACCGAGCTCAGTTTCCGTGGTGGACATATCGGCATTTATGTCTCCAGTCGTGCGCAAAAAGAAGTGCCGGACACCATCCACAACTGGCTGCGCAAGCGTTGATTGCCGCATGTGGCCGGAAGCTGCCTCCGATACGGCCATGCCGATGCGCATGGCTGCACTGTTCAAGGCGGTTGATGAAGCCCTGTTTCATCTCTGGGACCCGATAGGCGTGGCGGAAGTGGCCGCTGCCCATGAGGTGCGTGATGAATACTGCGGCTATGTCGCGGCTGTTGTGGCTGCCTTGCAGCAGGGCATGGATGCGCAGGCGCTGGCGGCATACCTGGACATGCTTGCGCGCGAGCAGATGGGCATTGAAGGCCGGGACATCAGCAAGAAAAGCCAGGTCACGGCCAATGCATTGCTTGACTGCTATCGCCATTGGCAAGCATGAAAGCGCATGGCCTTCGTCGGGTTTTGCAGTGCCTGTTGCGATTACTGGGCGTGGCGTGGACTTTGCCCAACAGCCTGATGGGCTTGTTGCTCGGGATTTGTGCAACTCCCTGGGGCGCAAGGCCGCGCTTGAGCCGCAGCGATTTTGCCTTGGTATTTGACCGCTGGCCTTGGGGACCGGGCGGTGCGATGACGCTGGGCAATGTCATCATCAATACCGCTGCCGACTTGGAAGCGCTTTGCTCGACCTATGCGCATCAGGCTGGGCTATGCCAGGAACCACGGGTGAGAATCGGCAGTCACGAACGCGCCCATGTCTGGCAATACATGCTGCTCGGGCCGTTTTTTCTGCCGTTGTATTTCCTGCTGGGCGGCATCAGCGCACGCAACCCACTGGAGCGCGCCGCCGACCGCTATGCACTGGGGCAGGGCAGCTGGTGGCCTTGGCAGAGCAGTATCAAATTGCAATGAGGGGTAGAGGCATCCAATAAAAAACCCCGCACTCCAATGCGGGGTTTGGGCATCAAATTCTATTTGACGCAAGAACAAGCAAAATCAGCCTGCTTTCAGCGCCTTGATGCGAGCGTTCAGACGGCTCTTGTGACGAGCAGCCTTGTTCTTGTGGATGAGGCCACGCGAGGCAAAGCGGTCAAGCAGCGGCTGGGCGACGGCGAATGCAGCAGCAGCAGTTTCGGCATCACCAGCCTGTAGCGCCTTGAGCACTTTCTTGACCGAAGTGCGGAGCATGGAACGCTGGCTGTTGTTGCGCGCATTGCGAACGATGGTTTGCTTGGCGCGCTTTTGGGCGGACTTGATATTGGCCACAGGAAAACCTTTGGAAATCGTGAAGGGGTCAACGTGTCGCAAAATGCGATAGCAGGTTAGTATGCAGCCTTTTGATGCAAGCGTCAACAAAGCTTAAGGAGTCAGGCGATGCCCCGGAATGATGTGACTGCCACGGAGGCGGAAAATTCGCCAAAATCAGCGGGAAAAACACTGCGCGGTGGCGGCATGCTGCGTTCAACGGCCGTATTTACGGCAATGACGTTTCTCTCCCGCATTGCCGGGTATTTGCGCGATTGGCTGCAAGCCAGCCTGTTCGGTGCCGGGCCTGCGGTCAGTGCCTTCGTGGTCGCCTACCGCATTCCCAATTATCTGCGGCGGATTTTTGCCGAAGGCTCATTTTCTTCGGCATTTGTGCCGGTGCTCACCGAGCTGCGCGAGAAAGGCGATGAAAAGGCCGTGCAGGATTTCATGAATCATATCGCTGGCGCCTTGCTGGCCGCGGTGATTGTGGTCAGTGGCCTTGGCATGCTGGCCGCCCCGTGGATTGCCAAGGGCTTTTTGTTGTTTGCGCCGGCCGGGACTGAGACCGTGCCGCTGGCGGCGGAAATGCTGCGTATTACCTTTCCGTATCTGACCTTTATTTCGATGACGGCACTGGCAGGTGCAGCGCTTAACAGCTTCCGCCAGTTCGGCCTGCCCGCATTTGCGCCCATTCTGCACAATCTGGCTTTGATTGCGGCGATGCTGTTTCTGGCCAAACACCTGGAAGTGCCGGAAAAAGCGCTGGCCTGGGGGGTGCTGGCCGCAGGCATTTTGCAAATGCTGCTGCTTTGGCCGGCTTTGGGGCGGCTGGGGATTCGCCCGCGTTTTGCCTTCAATTTCAAGCATGAAGGCGTGCGCCGGGTATTCAAACTGATGTTGCCGACAATTTTTTCCTCGTCTGTGGCGCAAGTGAATGTGCTGGTGGGCACCTTGTTTGCCTCGCTCCTGGTGCCTGCTGCGCAGTCTTGGCTGTATTACTCCGACCGTCTGACCGAGCTGCCGCTGGGGCTGTTTGGCGTCGCCATTGGCACGGTGATTTTGCCTGCGCTCTCGCGCCACCATGCGCGCGCCGATGAGGCCGGTTACTCGCAAGCCCTGGACTGGGGCTTGCGTATCGTGCTGCTGCTTGGCATTCCGGCAGCGGTGGGATTGATTTTGCTGGCCTCGCCGCTGACCATTTCGCTGTTCCGCTATGGCGCGTTCACCAGCGAGGACAGCCGCATGGTCGGCTATGCGCTGTCGGCCATGTGCGTGGGCATCCCGGCGTTCATGCTGAGCAAAGTATTGCTCTCGGCCTTCTATTCTCGCAAGGACACCAAAACCCCGATGCGCGCGGCCATCTGGACGGTAGTATGCAATGTGCTGCTGATTGCCGGGCTGGTGACCCCGCTTTGGAAAATCGGCTCACCCATCGCCCATGTCGGCATTGCCGCAGCCACAGCCATTGCCGGGATATTCAATGCGGCACTGCTGCTGCACTGGTTGCGCCGCGATGGCATTTATCAGCCACAGCCGGGCTGGATGCGCTGGCTGATGAGCCTGGCGCTTGCCGCATTGGCAATGGCAGCAGTGGTCTGGGGCTTGCGTGAATGGATCGGCGACTTTGCCCCACTGCCTGCGATGAAACGCTGGTTCTGGCTACTGATGATCGTGGGCAGTGGCGCACTGACTTATGCGGCGATGCTGCTTGCGTTCGGGCTGCGCCCACGCGATTTGCGGCACTGATTGCTTTTGACCTTGCAGCTGTGGCTGGTGCACTGTTTTGAGTCTGGTCAAGCGACTGGGAAATTGCAGATAACAAAAAACCCGCCTTACGGCGGGCTTTTTGTTATCTGGCGGAGACTGAGGGATTCGAACCCTCGATAGAGCTTTTGACCCTATACTCCCTTAGCAGGGGAGCCCCTTCGGCCTCTCGGGCAAGTCTCCTGAAATATGTTCTGCTGACGTTGCCGTAAGCAGGCTGGCTAGAATAACAAGTTATTCGCCAGAGGGCAAATATTCTTTTGCGCCGCCATTATTGGCTTCATCGTGAATACGGCGATAGATTTCTTCGCGGTGTACGGCGACATCCTTGGGGGCGGTAATCCCTACACGAACTTGGTTGCCTTTGACACCGAGTACGGTGACGGTGACCGAGTCACCAATCATCAAGGTTTCGCCAACACGGCGGGTGAGAATCAACATGGTGTAAAGCTCCTGTGTGGCTGTCCCACACTTTTTTGCATTATAGACATTTAAGCGCTTGTTGGAAAAGCATAACAGTACTGTGAGAGCCGCGGCGCAGGATTTTTAGCTGGACGCGGCAAGCGATGTGGACAGTTCAGCCAAGGCCTCAATCAGCGCTGGGCTGTCCTCGCCGCCACCTTGCGCCATATCCGGGCGACCGCCACCCTTGCCGTTGATGCGGCGGGCGACACTGCCAAGGATTTCTCCGGCCTTGAACTTGCCCTGGGCACTGCCGGAAACCCCTGCGACCAAGGCCACCTTGCCGTTGCCATCGGCACCAGCCAGGACGATGACGGCATCGCCCAGTTGTTGCTTCAGGCTATCCATGGCTTCGCGCAGGGCTTTGGCATCGAAGCCTTCCAGGCGCTCGGCCAGTACCTTGATGCCGCTGACATCTTGCGCCTTGCTGGCGAGGTCACGGGCAGCACCACTGGCGGCCTTGGCCTTGATGGCTTCCAATTCGCGTTGCAGTTTCTTTTGTTGCTCCAGCAGCTGACGCAGCTTGTCCACGCTGTCGCTGGCGGCTCCGCCCAGGAGCCCCGCGATTTCGGCAAGACGCTGCTGCTCCTCGGCGATGTAGTCCAGTGCGGCCTGTCCGGTGACGGCTTCGATTCGGCGCACGCCAGCGGAGACACCGCCCTCGGAGATGATTTTGAACAGACCAATATCACCGGTGCGCTGGGCGTGGGTGCCGCCGCACAATTCGATGGAGCCTTCGCCGAACTTCAGCACGCGCACTTCATCGCCATATTTTTCGCCAAACAGCGCCATCGCACCGAAGTCGAGGGCTTCCTGCATGCCCATATGATGGATTTCGCCGGCATGATTGGCGCGGATTTCGGCATTGACGCGGCGTTCGATTTCGGCGATTTCCGCAGCACTGACCGGCTGGAAGTGAGCGAAGTCAAAGCGCAGGCGGTCGGGAGCCACCAGCGAGCCTTTTTGTTGGGCGTGGCTGCCCAGCACCTGATGCAAGGCTGCGTGCATCAGGTGGGTGGCGCTGTGGTTGAGTACGGTGGCCTGACGGCGGTTGGCATCAATCCGGCCTTGCAGCTTGTCGCCGATTTTCAGCGTGCCAGAAGCAAGCTGGCCGATATGGCCATGAAACTGGCCGGCCAGCTTCAGCGTATTGCGCACGTCGATGCGGCTGCTGGCATTTTCCAGCGTGCCGGTATCGCCGACCTGGCCGCCGGATTCGGCATAGAACGGGGTACGGTCAAGAATCACGACCAGCTCGTCACCGGCAGTGGCCTCGCTTATTGGCTTTCCGTCTTTGAGTAGGGCAATGACGGCCAGATCATCGTCCTGCACATGCGTATAGCCGGTGAATTGCGTCGGCGAAAGTTGTGCGACCAATTCGGCCGGGAGTTGAATGCCGCCGCCGAACTTGCCCGCAGCTCGAGCGGTGTCTTTTTGCTGCTGCATGGCGGCATTGAAGCCCTCCATGTCCACCGAAAGTCCACGCTCACGGGCGATATCGGCGGTCAAATCCACTGGGAAGCCGTAGGTGTCATACAGGCGGAAAGCCTCTTGGCCGGGAATGGTGCCGGCCGATTTTTCTGCCACTTCATTGAAAATGCGCATCCCGGCATCCAAGGTTTCGGCAAAACGCTCTTCTTCAGCCTTCAGGGCGCGCTCGATAGTGGCGCGTTCATTGCGCAGAATCGGATAGGCCTCGCCCATCAGGGCGTCGAGGGTTTCCACCAGTTTGTGGAAAAACGGCTGGCGCACGCCCAGCATCCAGCCGTGGCGCAGGGCGCGGCGGATGATGCGGCGCAGTACATAGCCACGGCCTTCGTTGGAGGGCAATACGCCATCGGCAATCAGGAAGCTGGCAGCACGGATATGGTCGGCAACCACACGCAGCGATTTGTTGTCAAGGTCGGTGGTGCCGGTTAACTCGGCGGCACGGCGAATCAGTGTCTGGAACAGGTCGATTTCATAATTGGAATGCACGCCCTGCAGTACTGCAGCGATGCGCTCCAGCCCCATACCGGTATCCACGCAGGGCGCGGGCAGCGGGGTCAGGGTACCGTCGGCAGCACGGTCGAACTGCATGAACACGTTGTTCCAGATTTCGATGAAGCGATCGCCATCCTCATCCGGCGAGCCGGGCGGGCCACCGGCGTAAGCCTCGCCGTGGTCGTAGAAGATTTCAGTACATGGGCCGCAGGGGCCGGTGTCAGCCATTTGCCAGAAGTTGTCCGAGGCAAATGGCGCGCCCTTGTTGTCGCCAATCCGGATGATGCGGTCTTCTGGCAGACCAATCACATCGCGCCAGATGGCAAAGGATTCGTCATCGGTGTGATAAACGGTGGCAAGCAAGCGCTCCTTGGGCAGCTTCCAGACTTCAGTCAGCAACTCCCAAGCCCAGCTAATGGCTTCTTTCTTGAAGTAATCGCCGAACGACCAGTTGCCCAGCATCTCGAAGAAAGTGTGGTGGCGGGCGGTATAGCCTACCGAATCGAGGTCATTGTGCTTGCCGCCGGCGCGCAGGCAGCGCTGCACATCGGCGGCACGCACATAATTGCGTTTTTCTGCACCCAGAAACACGTCCTTGAATTGCACCATGCCGGAGTTAGTGAACAGCAGGGTGGGGTCATTGCCCGGCACCAGCGGGGCGGAAGGCACGATGGTATGGCCGCGGGCGGCAAAGAAATCGAGAAACTCTCGGCGGATTTCGGCAGTGGTTTTCATGGCTGGACAAAAGAATGGTCTGGCAGGCAAGCACGGACTTGCCCGCAGCGTCCCGACGAGGACGGGCGGGCAGGGCTTGCACAAGGCTGCCAAGATTAACAGGGCTTAGGCACTATTTGCGGCCATAGTCACTGAAAATCAAGTCAGAAATCCTCGTCAAACAGATCGCCACTGATGGCTTGACGCATTTGTTCGCGGGTAAAGCCGCGACGCAGCAGCAGGTCGGCAGCTTTGCGCTGACGTGCCGGGTCGTGGCGCAGGGTATCGCCAAAACGGCGCTGTATCAGCTCATGCGCCAATTGGCTCCAATTTTCTTCAATTGAATCAATGGCTTGTCGGATGAGGTCGCTTTCCAGCCCGTGTGCGACAAGCTCGGCGCGGATATGCAGTGGCCCATAGCCCTGCATGGCGCGGTTGCGGGTGAGACTCTCGGCAAAGCGCGCGTTGCTTTGCCAGCCTGCATCGGCCATTTGCTCAACGGCGCTAGTGGCTTCTTCATGGCTGATGCCACGCGCCTGGAGTTTCAGCAACAGCTCTTTGCGGGAATGTTCGCGGCGAACCAGAAGCCCCAGCGCACGCTGCGCCGGGGTCTGTTCGCGCCGCTGCCGACGGCGGCGGGGCACTTCACCATCGACAGGCGGCTGGCTCATTCCTCTGCACCGTCGCTGTCACCGCCTTCTTCACGTGGCGCATCTTCGGGAATGAATTTCTCGCGCAACTGGGCTTCGAGCTTGGCGGCAGCCTGCGGATTTTCCTTGAAATAGCCGCGGGCGTTTTCCTTGCCCTGGCCGATGCGTTCGCCGTCATAGCTGTACCAGGCGCCGGCCTTTTCCACCAACTTGGCATTGACGCCCATTTCAATCAGCTCGCCTTCGCGGCTGATGCCCTCGCCGTAAAGGATCTCGGTGACGACTTGCTTGAACGGCGGTGCCAGTTTGTTCTTGACGACCTTGATTCGGGTTTGGTTGCCGATGATTTCCTCGCCCTTCTTGACCGAGCCGATACGGCGGATATCAAGGCGTACCGAAGCATAGAATTTGAGCGCATTGCCGCCGGTGGTGGTTTCCGGGCTTTGCCCGGGCATCATTGCGCCAATTTTCATGCGCAGCTGGTTGATGAAGATGACCAGGCAGTTGCTGCGCTTGATATTGCCGGTGAGCTTGCGCAATGCCTGACTCATCAGTCGTGCCTGCAGACCGGGAAGCTGGTCGCCCATGTCGCCTTCGATTTCGGCCTTGGGCGTGAGCGCGGCCACCGAGTCCACCACCACCATGTCCACCGCACCCGAGCGCACCAGCATGTCGGCAATTTCTAGTGCTTGCTCGCCGGTATCGGGCTGCGAGAGCAACAGGTCATCCACTTTCACGCCGAGCTTGGCAGCGTAGATGGGGTCGAGCGCGTGCTCGGCATCGATAAACGCCGCAGTGCCACCGGCCTTTTGGCATTCGGCAATCGCTTGCAGCGTCAGAGTGGTTTTGCCGGAAGATTCGGGGCCGTAGATTTCCACCACCCGGCCTTTGGGCAGGCCGCCAATACCAAGAGCCAGATCAAGCATCAATGAGCCGGTGCCAACGGTTTCCACCTGCTCGATGGCACGGTCACCCATGCGCATCACCGAGCCCTTGCCGAACTGCTTTTCAATTTGGGTAAGTGCGGCA
Source organism: Lysobacteraceae bacterium NML03-0222 (assembly GCA_002798195.1). Lineage (GTDB taxonomy): Bacteria > Pseudomonadota > Gammaproteobacteria > Xanthomonadales > Xanthomonadaceae > Solilutibacter. The sequence continues at coordinate 70,730 of NWQM01000003.1, forward strand.
CTGAGTGCACGTTTGCGGTTCTCGTCCATGGGACTGTCCTTATATGTGATTGGGATGATGGGGGGAGTTTGCGGTATGGCTGTCGCAAAAGCTGCGACTGGGTCTGAATGCAATCAAAATATTTCTTGTGCCAGCGTGTTGATAGTGGAAAAACTGGCAGCGAGGGTCGGAAAACGGCTATCGGTTGGGTCTGACAAGGCCGCAGTACAGCCCTTCGATGGCGAAGTCTTGACCTGGAAGCACTTCAATGGGCGCATAGTCCGGGTTGCGTGGCAACAGGCGGATGCGGTCGTGGGTCTTCTTGAACAGTTTGACAGTGATTTCTTCGTCGATGCGCGCCACTACAATCTGGCCGTTGTACGCCTCTGGCGTGCGATGCACGCCGATGAGGTCGCCATCGAAAATGCCCTCGTCAATCATCGAATCACCCTTGACCTTGAGCAGATAGTCGGGTTTGGGCGAAAACAGCACGCGATCGAGAATCAGCATCTGGTCGGAGCCAATATCTGCGCCAATCGGCAGTCCGGCCGCGACTTGCCCCAATACCGGCAGTTGGATGGCGTTTTCATCCAGTGCTGAGAGAGGCTGAGTGTTCCTGGGCAGAGCATCGGGACGCAGGATGCGCAGACTGCGTGCCACGCCGGGACGTCGCTCAATGGCGCCGGCACTCTCCAGTGCTTCCAGATGGTATTGCGCAGCCCGCACCCCTCTGAAGCCAAAGGCGCGGGCGATTTCAGTCTGGGAGGGGGGATAACCATCTTGGCTAATGCGCTCGGCGATATAGGCGAGGATGGCTTCTTGGGTGTCGGTGAGGCTGCTGTTCATGTGTGCAGTATTACTACTAAAGGTGCAAATTGCAAGCAATGCCTATCGCCCAAAAACAATCGTGCGCGGTAAGAATGCATCCCCATGAAGAAAATAGATATTGACAATTCCAAGATATCATCTATAGTTGCCCGCCTAGCGACGCGGGAATAGCTCAGTTGGTAGAGCGCAACCTTGCCAAGGTTGAGGTCGCGAGTTCGAGCCTCGTTTCCCGCTCCACTTTTTCAAAGTCCAAGCTGCTAGGGCTTCTTCAAGCCAACCGATGAAACTGGTGGTTGGGAAAATTGTTCGATGGCTGGATGGCAGAGTGGTTATGCAGCGGATTGCAAATCCGTGTACGCCGGTTCGATTCCGACTCCGGCCTCCATCGATAAGTTAAGCAAGGCCCTGATTTTTCAGGGCTTTTTCTTTTTCTAAGCTAAAGAATTCCGGACTTTTTGAGTTCGGCCAGTTTTACGGCAAGTTCCGCTCCCGGTTTGACGAGGCGGTGGGCAAGGCTGCTCTATGTTGAGCGGTGGAGAAGTAGTGGGATACCCAACGGCTGGATGTGCCGTTGCAGCGTGACTGGCGTGTCCGAGGCGCGATTACGCGCCCTGCGAGGCGATAATGCCCAGCCCGATGAGCCGCCGCCGACTGACCCCAACGACCCGCCCCCGGAATGGGCGTATCACATCGGCAAAGCCTCGCGCTCAATGGCGGCCGCCGAGCGTTTTGGGCAAAAGGTCATGCAATTGCCGCCTGCCTGGCGCAAAGCGGTGCTGGATGATGCGCAGGGGCGCATTGTGGAGTGGTTTAAACCCACATGGACAGGCCGTGTCCAGCGGGCGTGGGATGAAATTGAAGCGGCTTCCGCAGAACAAATGCTGACAGGCAGAAAGCCTAAAGTGAATGTGACACGCGTTATTGGCCATGCTTCGCCGATAGGCTTTTTGACACAAAGAACACTTGACGCGCTGGATAAGCCTGTCCGCGCGACTCGCATGGAATTGCCTGCAATGGTGCCGGACAGTGCCTTGATCTCCATGACTGACCATCAGATTTATCACGCATTGCGTGAAGCCAAGGGCGACCGTGATGTGATTCGCCGGGCTTTGGAATCGCTCCCGGACTGGATACGCATGGACGATACCCAGCTCTACCGCGAGCAGGACACGCTGCATTTTGCCCGACCTTTGCCAGATGGCCGCTATGTCGTTGCGGTGTTGCGCTGGAACGAAGTGCCCAACAAGGGCAAGGAAAAGGTGACCGGCAATTGGGTCATTACATTGAAAGTGGTAAAGGGGTTCTCGGGTATCCGAGTGAGATAGATAATTGCCGACCTTGGGGCAGGATTCGAACCTGCTACCCCGTACATGTTTCCATGCACCATCCAGATTCCGTAGTCTGGTCTCTGCCAAGGTCGGCAACTGTCTTGGCCTAGGACTATACCATGCCAAACATCACTATCCAGCTCGACACTAATGTCCAGCGCCTGTTTGATGAGGGTAAGCGCCGTGGGCTGGATACGGCAGGGCTGATGGCCGATATCGGCGAGACGCTGCTGGAGAATACGCAGCAGCGGTTTGCCACCGGCGTAGCGCCGGATGGCACAGCCTGGGCGCCACTCAAATCCGGTGGGCCATCACGACTCATGGGGTATTGCAGAGCCGGAGGTTAAGGACTGATCCCGATACAAAATGCCCGGAGCGGCTGCGACTTAAATGTGGAAAGCACGAATGAGGTCAATCGCTGGCAACACAAATTCGCCCATCACGATACTTGTCAAGGACACTAAAGCAACCCCTTCCAATCTGCCAGTACCCTATCATGGGAAAAGTTGAACAAGACGAGCATTCGAGCTGCTCTCTCGTGTCTAGTTCTTTGTGATTTGGCACTCCTTTGCGATTCAAGCGCATGTAGAAGACGCAGCAGGGGTTTGATGTAACCCGGTGAGGTTGTAAACGCTAAATTTCCTTTTCTGGGGTGGCCTCAATTGCCATGCCGGTGACTAAGCACCTATAATTGCGCCCCGCGCCGAAGTAGCTCAGTCGGTAGAGCAACTGATTCGTAATCAGTAGGTCGGAGGTTCGATTCCTCTCTTCGGCACCAAATGCAAGCCCTACAAAGGCCAGAATCCTCAATAGAACAAGGGTTTTGGCCTTTTTGTTTGCCGTCTATAGGCGCATGCAATCCAGTTCGCAGGCCGGGCAAGCTACGAGCGGCAGAATGGGTGCATATCGTCCTGAGAGTGAACGCCTGGCTTGTACCAAGCCGCCGCGCTAGCGAAAGCTGTGCAAGGATGACGAACTCCATATTGTGCCTACCATCATGGTAGATGATGGAAGTTCCGTGTGGGTTGCACGTACGGACGGGACGCGACCACTAGCTTTTCCGGGAATGCGTAAACCCGGTGAAGGTATTTCTGAGCGAGGGTTGACTCCGCATTGACAATATTGGGACTCAAGAACGAAATTGTGAGGTGCAGCTTTGCTCACATAAGTGTTTCAAGGCGCTTTCAAGCACTTCAAAAACTCTGCTGGATGCGGTTTTCCTTCATGGGATTCAATGTGTTTTTCTCAATCTTGCGCTGAGTGAGGGCTGTGGGAGTGATATGAATATGGGGTTATGCCGCTATCGCTCCAGTGTTTTGTCAGTCATGCCAAGGCGGCGCAGCTCCTCCACCAGCGGAGTGATGGCGATGATGCGAGCTTCGATGCGGGCACGGGCGTAATAGTCCAGATCCGGGCGGCGCAATAAGGTGTTGAGTTGCAGCAGGGCGCGCTCGGGGTTGCCATTGAGATATTCGGCTTCAGCATAGGCTTCGCCCGCTCGCACCCAGTCGCCGGCCATCTCGTTGGCGCGGGCAAAAATACGCTGAAACGCTGGGGTGTGGGCACTGCTGCCCAGCAGTGGGCGCAAAATGGCGAGTGCGCGGCGTGCTGCCTCGTTATTGCCGCGCTCAAGCAGCACCGTTGCTGCGCTGATGGCCACCGCCGGGTCATTGGGATAGCGCAGGCGTAGCCGCTCAAAGCGTTGGTCGCTGGTCGCCAATTGGCCGCTATGGGCTTCGGCCTCGGCTAGTGCCAGCTGTATCCAGCGGTTGTCCGGCTGGGGCTGTGCCAGCTTTGCCAAATCCTCGCGTGCGCTGGCGGCCTGGTTGGCGCGGATTTTGGCCAGTGCCAGCCCGTAGCGCGCGGCTTCATCCAGTGGTTTGGCGCGTGCCATGCGCTGGTATTCGCCGATGGCCTCGCGCGCGCTGGCCGCACTCAATACCCGCAGACGTTCGCGTGCCCAGGCAAAATCGCCGCTGGTGCCCGTGGATTGGGCGATGTCCAGCTTGATGCCTCCAGGCAGCAGCGGGTTTGCGCTTTGATGGTGGGGGGTATGCAGATGGGCGCGCGCGGGCAGCCGTTCGGCGCGTGTCTTGGCTTCGGCAATGCGGGTAGTGGTCACCGGGTGGGTGCGCAGATAGTCGGGCAGGCGGCTTTCTTCGCTACCCTGATTGGCACGGCTGCTGGCCTGCATGCGTTCAAAGAATGCGGCCATGGCCTCCGGGTCGTAGCCGCTGCGCGCCAGTGTGCGAATGCCGAGCCGGTCGGCTTCGGACTCATTGCTGCGGGTGTAGTCAATCTGGCGCTGAATCATCAAGCCCTGTGCGCCCATGACGGCGGCCATGGTGGCATCACCGCTGGAAGCGCTGTTGGATTGCTGCGCCACCATGATGGCGGCCAACATCCCCAGCAGAATCGGGATTTGGTCGCGCTGGGCGCGCTCCACGGCACGCAGTACATGGGTCTGGGTGACGTGGGCGATTTCGTGGCTGAGTACCGCAGCCATCTCGTCCTCGCGCTCGGCGGCCAGAATCAGCCCGGCATTGGTGCCGATATAGCCGCCCAGGGTGGCGAAGGCATTGATTTGCCGCTCTTTGAGCAAAAAGAAAGTAAAGGGCTGCTCCGGGCGGTCACTGGCGGCGGCAAGCCGTTGCCCTACACCCTGCAACCACTGGTTGAGCAGGGGGTCATCCAGCGTGTAACCGTAGTGGCGCAGTTGCGCCAGCATCATCGCGCCGTATTCGTTTTGTTTGGCGGGGGAGAGGATGCGTGCGGCAGAGGAACCCATGTCCGGCAGGCGCGACTCTTGCGCAGGCAGCGTCAGGGCAGAAAGTGCCAGCATACAGGCGGTAGACAGCAGGGCAGGGCGGAGGAAACGGCGGTTTGAAGTCATGCTGCAAGGATGCCTGTTGCCGCGCGGGCAGGCGTGAATTGCAGGTTAATTGCAGGCTCCGTAATCTGTGCGCACCCATTACCCGGAGTGGCCCATGTCCCAGCCTGAAATCACCATTTACAGCACCCTGGTTTGCCCGTATTGCGTGGCTGCCAAGAATTTTTTGAAAAGCAAGAACCTTGAGTGGAAGGAAATCCGCATTGACCTTGACCCGGCCGAGCGTGAAAAAATGATGGCGCGCGCCAAACGCACCAGTGTGCCGCAGATTTTTGTCGGCGATGTGCATGTGGGCGGCTATGACGACATGATGGCCTTGCATCGCGAAGGCAAGTTCGAGCCTCTGCTGGCAGGTAGCAAAGAGTGAACCTGCAAGCGTCAGCCTCTGCGGCTCTGGCATAATGCCCGGCTGAACAATCACCGCCGGGCAGCGGTATCGCCCGGCTCCAACTGCAGGAACTGACATGACTCAAACCATTACCGTGATCCGTGGCGATGGCATCGGCCCGGAAATCATGGATGCGACTTTGCGCGTCCTTGACAAGATGAATCTTGGCCTGAAGTACGAAGAGGCCGATGCCGGTCTCATGGCACTGGAAAAGCACGGCGAGCTGCTGCCGCAGGCCACGCTCGATTCCATCGCCAAAAACGGTGTAGCGCTGAAGTCGCCGCTGACCACCCCGGTCGGCGAGGGTTTTACCTCCATCAACGTCACCCTGCGCAAGAAGTTCGACCTGTACGCCAATGTGCGCCCGGCCAAGAGCTTCCCCAATACCAAATCGCGCTTTGCCAGCGGCGTGGATCTCATCACCATCCGCGAAAACACCGAGGGCCTGTATATCGGTGAAGGTCAGAGTGTTTCCGAAGATGGCCAGAGCGCCGTCAGCGTCTCCAAGGTGACCCGCAAGGGCGCCGAGCGCATCGTGCGCTATGCCTTTGAACTGGCCAAAAAGACCGGCCGCAAGAAAGTCACCCTGGTGCACAAGGCCAATATCCTCAAATCCACCAGTGGCCTGTTCCTGAAAACCGGGCGTGAAGTTGCCCAGCAATATCCCGGCATCGAATGCAATGAAATGATCGTGGACAACACCTGCATGCAGCTGGTGATGCGCCCCGAACAGTTCGATGTGATTGTCACCACCAATCTGTTTGGCGACATCCTCTCCGACCTGTGTGCCGGCTTGGTGGGTGGCCTGGGGCTGGCTCCGGGTGCCAATATCGGTGAAAAAGCCGCGATTTTCGAGGCCGTGCACGGCTCTGCCCCGGATATTGCTGGCAAGGGCATTGCCAACCCCTGTGCCCTGCTGCTGGGCGCCGCGCAAATGCTCGACCACCTAGCCATGCCCGAGCAGGCCGAACGCCTGCGCCGTGCCATCGTGGCGACGCTCGAAGCTCGCGACAATTTGACCCCGGACCTCGGCGGCGAAGGCACCACCAGCAGCTTTGCCGAGGCGATTGCCTCAAGGCTGTGATTTTCGACAAGCCAAATCTGCAAGGCGCAACGGGGCTTCAAGGCCCCGTTGTTGTGTATGAGATACCCGTCTCAATCGATACCCAGCTTCTTTAGCTTGTATCGCAAGGCGCGGAAGGTGATACCAAGCTGGGCGGCGGTTTTGGTCTTGTTATAGCGGTTGGCGGCCAGCGCTTGCTCGATGGTGGTGCGCTCCATTTGCTCGATGGCATCGGGCAATGCCAAGCCGCTCTCGCAGTCGATGATTTCAGACAGCGATGTGGCTGCGGCCTGGGCGGGTGTGGAAGTGTAGGGAAGCGCAGTGGTCGGCTGCGGTACGGGCGTTTCCACGGGGGCAATAGGGGCATTGCTTGGCAGATGCAGGTCATCGGCCATGATGCGGTCGCCATCGGACATGGTCATGGCGCGTTCCAGCAGATTTTCCAACTCGCGGATATTGCCGGGAAAGGGGTACTGGTCAAGCGCAGCCATCGCGCTGGCATCCAGTGCCGGAGGGGTGATGCCATGAGATTCGCCTAAGCGCTTGAGGATGCCTTCGGCAAGCAGCGGCAAGTCGCAGCGGCGCTCGCGCAGCGGTGGCACGCGCAGCTCGATGACATTGATGCGGTAATACAGGTCGTGGCGGAACTTGCCTTCTTCCACCAGTCGCGCCAGGTCTTTGTGGGTGGCGGAAAGAATGCGCACATCGACCTTGATTTCGGTGGCAGCCCCGACCGGACGGACGGTTTTTTCCTGGATGGCGCGCAGCAATTTGACCTGCATCGGCAGTGGCAGCTCGGCGACTTCATCCAGGAACAAGGTGCCGCCATGAGCCGCCTGGAACAGGCCGTCTTTGTCTGCGTGGGCGCCAGTGAAACTGCCTTTTTTGTGGCCAAAAAATTCGCTTTCCATCAGCTCGGCCGGAATGGCGCCGCAGTTGACCGGGATGAATGGGCCAGAGGCGCGCGGGCTTTCTTCATGGATGCTGCGCGCAGTGAGCTCTTTGCCGGTACCGGATTCGCCCCAGATATATACCGGTGCCTGTGAACGAGCGACCTTGGCGATGGTCTGGCGTAATTGCTCCATGGCCGGTGACTGACCGCGTAAGCGCGGACAGGGCGGAGCCGCTGCGGCCTTTTTGCTCTCGCCTGCTGTGGCAGGGCTATTGGCTACGGAGGCAGTTTGGCTCGATTGATCGGCAAAGGCCGGTGGCATGGGCTCCGGGCTGGCATTGCGCTCAGCGCGCAGTTTCAGGGCATGGCGCACCAGATCACGCAGCACCCCCAGGTCCACTGGCTTGGCAACAAAATCGAAGGCGCCCGCCTTCAAGGCTTCGACTGCCGCTTCGACATTGCCAAAGGCGGTAATCATGGCGGCGGGCGTCAGTGGGTAATGCTCATTGATATGCGTCAGAATCTCCATGCCGCTGCCATCGGGCAGGCGCATATCGGTCAGGCAGAAATCAAAGTCTTGGCTGGCCAGTTGCTGCTTGGCGGAAATCACCGTGGAAGCGGTTTCGACTCTCAGCCCCATCCGAGTCAGGGTCACGACGAGCAATTCGCGGATATCGCGTTCATCGTCAATAACCAAGGCGGTTGGTGTTTGCACAACTGGGCTCCTGGTGCGGTAGTTAAGGAAAATTTTAACGGCCGATGTGACGCTGCCGGAACAGGCTTTGGCTATGCTGCTGCCAGATACGACTAATGTGTTGTTTCGTTGGCAATACTATCTTTCGCAACAGGTATGGATAGCTGGAAACATGCGCCATTGCTGCGGCGCAGGTATTTCAGATCACCATTATTGGCCTGCGCCAGTTCGCGTGCGATATAGAGCCCAAGTCCTGTGCCGTGCGAGGATGTGGTATGAAACGGCTTGAACAGGTTGCGTGCGGCATTTTCACTGATGCCAGGGCCACGGTCGATGACTTCGATGATACAGGTGTTGCTTTCGACACGTGCCCGCAATGTCATATGTGCGGGCTGGTCGGGCAGACGACCGTAGTAACGGGCATTGCTGATGAGCACCATCAGGATTTGATAGAGATGGTTTGAGTCTGCATTGACCGAGATGGGTTCTTCAGGGACGTTCAACGTCAGGGTGTCATTGTCCAGTGGAAAACCCGAGCGGTATTCCTCGGTGAAGTACTCGAGCATTTTGCACAGGTCAAATTGCTGTGGGTTTGCCGGTTCGCGCTTGGCAAGTCCAAGCACACTGTTGATGACGCCATTGGTGCGGCGCACCTGTTGCTGGATGATGGCCAGCATTTTCTTGTCCATCATGTCCAGATGATTGGACTCTTCCAGAAGTTGAGCCGCGTAATTGATGGCAGAAAGGGGGTTGCGCACTTCATGTGCAAGACTTGCCGAGAAGCGCCCCAGGGTCGCCAGCGTCATGGTTTCGGCACGGCGTGAGGCCTGCGAGGTGTCGTTGAGGAAGATCAGAACATCATCGCTCTTGGGCGTCAGACGGAAAAACTGCGGCTCAACTTTGGCATCGTCATGGCGAAAGCTCAGGAGTTCCTGATCTTGAGGGCGTCCATTGCGCCATTGTTGAAGCTTGCGTGATAGGGGGGGTGAGCGCAGGTCAAGAACTTCTTCGTCCGTCGATAACGGATCCAGGCGCAGCAATCGTTTGGCAACCTGGTTGGATGAGCGAATGCGCCCCTTTTCATTGATGACCAGAACGCCAACAGGCAGCCGCTCAAGAATCAGCGAGTTCATTTGGGAAAGCTCGGCGATTTCGATGCTTTGCTGCTCTGTAACTTCGTCGGAGTGAGAGATATGCCTGCCAAGGCGGCTGGCAATCAACGCAATGGCAATGTAAATCAGCCCGTAAACCAGGTAATAGACCCAGTCGCTGGGGAGCAGCCAGAACAGCACGGAGCTGAAGATCAACGCCATGGCAAGCCCAAATGGCAGCGACACCAACAAGGCGGCGGCGGCCACATTCAGCATCCACATTGGGGTAATGATTTCAGTGATTTCGGGGGTCAGCCAAGTCAGCAGAGTGATGAAAACAAGATCAAGCACTGTGCCCAGCACAATCTGCCGGGTGGCAGAGATGCGGGTATACGCCAGCCCGACAAACAGCAATGCAATCAATACATAAGTGAGATTGACTGCCATGGGGAAATATACAGGCATGCTTTCAAAGTGCCTGCCGGTATCGGCAAAGGGCGCACTTATCGCCAAGATTGCTACAGCCTCAAGCGTACGGTAAAGGGCGTACAGGCGGATTTCGGCGCGCAGACTATGGTCGTGGACAGTTTTGAATTGACGAGGGGAGACCATAGTGTGAATTGCTCTTGAAAATGCGGTGTGGATTATAGAGGTTGGCTGCATTTTTGATGGATATCTGCCATTTGGCTTGAAACCGCTTTGCTCCCACAGCCGCTATCAGCGACAATACGCGGTGCACTCCGGTGTTTTTGCCGCCGGGGGCTGCCTTTCCACTATTTTGGTGACTCAATGAACTTTCACGAATATCAGGCCAAAGCGCTGTTTGCCGACTACGGCATCGCCGTTCCCGCCGGGCAGGTTGCCCATTCTCCTGACGAAGCGGTTGCCGCCGCCAAAGCCATTGGTGGCGATTTCTGGGTGGTGAAGGCCCAGATCCATGCCGGTGGTCGCGGCAAGGCTGGCGGCGTCAAGTTGGCCAAGACCCTGGACGAAGTGCGTGACTACGCCAAGGCCATGCTGGGCACGAAGATGGCGACTTACCAGACCGCCGGCGTCGAGCTGCCGGTGGACAGCGTGCTGATCACCCAGGCCACCAATATCGACAAGGAGCTGTATCTGTCGGTGCTGGTCGATCGCGCTACCCAGAGCGTGACCTTTATCGCCTCGGCCGAAGGCGGCATGGACATCGAGCAGGTCGCCGCGGAAAAGCCCGAAGCGATCAAGACCCTGCATGTCAACTATGTCGAGGGCCTGCAAGGCTATCAGTGCCGCGACCTCGGCTTTGCGCTGGGCCTTTCCGCCAAGCAGGTGGGACAGCTGACCAAGATCATGCTGGGTCTGTACAAGCTGTTCAACGACAAGGATCTGGCGCTGGTGGAACTCAACCCGCTCGCCATCCTCGACAATGGCGATCTGGCAGTGCTGGACGGCAAGATCAATTCCGACGACAACGCCAACTTCCGTCATCCGGAACTGGTCGCCATGCGCGATGTGCGTCAGGAAGACGAAACCGAAGTGCTGGCTTCCAAGTACGACCTCAACTACGTCACCATGGACGGCAATATCGGTTGCATGGTGAACGGTGCGGGGCTTGCCATGGCCACCATGGACGTCATCAAGTTGAACGGCGGTGAGCCGGCCAACTTCCTTGATGTCGGCGGCGGCGCCAACAAGGAAAAGGTCACCGAGGCCTTCAAGCTGATTCTTTCCAGCGACAAGGTGAAGGCGGTATTTGTCAATATCTTCGGCGGCATCGTGCGCTGCGACATGATTGCCGATGGCATCATCGCTGCGGTCAAGGAAGTGGGCGTCAAGGTGCCGGTGATCGTGCGCCTTGAGGGCACCAATGTGGAGGCGGGCAAGGAGCTTCTGAAGAACTCCGGCCTTGCCATCATTCCGGCCGACGACATCAACGATGGCGCGAAGAAGGCGGTTGCCGCCGTCAACGCCGCCTGATTACCGCAAGGACTTTACTCATGGCAGTTTTGATCAACAAGAACACCAAGGTCATCGTGCAGGGCTTTACCGGCTCGCAAGGGACCTTCCACGCCCAGCAGATGCTCGACTACGGCACCCAGGTCGTTGGTGGCGTCACCCCCGGCAAGGGCGGCAGTGAACACCTCGGCCTACCGGTATTCGATACCGTCAAGCAGGCCGTGGAAAAGACCGGTGCCGATGCCTCGGTCATCTACGTGCCGCCGCCGTTTGCCGCTGATGCCATCCTTGAAGCTGCCGATGCCGGCATCAAGGTGATCATCTGCATCACCGAAGGTATTCCGGTGCTGGACATGATGCGCGTCAAGAATGTGCTCAAGCAGCATCCCGAGACCGTGCTGGTCGGCCCGAACTGCCCCGGCGTGATCACCCCGGGCGAATGCAAGATCGGCATCATGCCCGGTCACATCCACATGCCGGGCAAGATCGGCATCGTCAGCCGTTCTGGTACGCTCACCTATGAAGCGGTGAAGCAGACCACCGACGCCGGCCTTGGCCAGTCCACCTGCATCGGCATCGGCGGCGACCCGATCAACGGCACCAACTTCATCGACGCGCTGAAGTTGTTCCAGGAAGACCCGCAGACCGAAGGCATCATCATGGTCGGCGAAATCGGCGGCAGCGCCGAAGAAGAAGCCGCTGAATACATTGCCAAGCACGTCACCAAGCCGGTGGTGGGCTTCATTGCCGGCGCCTCGGCGCCGAAGGGCAAGCGCATGGGCCATGCCGGTGCCATTGCCTCCGGTGGCTCGGGCACGGCCGAAGGCAAGTTCGCGGCGATGGAAAAGGCCGGTGTCACCACGGTGAAATCGCCGGGCGACCTTGGTGCGGCGATTGCCAAACGCCTCGCCAAATAAGCTGCGCTGGTGTTCACTACTCACAACGGGCTGCCTTCGGGTAGCCCGTTTTTGCAGGGGAGTCTCCTCCGGATTTTGTCATCCTCAAGCACAGGGGCAGGGGCTTTGCCCGGTATAATTCAATGAAATTCCCGGCATAGGCTATGACCTTTGCCCTTGATATCGGAGTCTGCGCCAATGAATGCAGCACAGCAGCAAAACTTGGTTGGCATTACCGGCATTACTCGCCGTCTGGTAATGGATGGTGTACTGACTGCCGAGGCCGCCCGTAAAGCGCAGGATGATGCGGCCAGTGCCCGCAAGCCCATCGCCACTTTCCTGTTGAATAATCGTTTGGCAAGTACCGCCCAGATCGCTGCGGCCAATGCGATGGAGTTTGGCATGCCCCTGCTTGATTTGGGGGCTATGGCAGGGGCTCCGGAAGTATTGAAACTGGTTTCGGAGGAGCTGATTCAGAAACACAAGATCTTGCCTTTGATGAAGCGGGGCAATCGCTTGTTTGTGGCGATTAGTGACCCGGTGGATCAGGCGGGACTCAATGAAATCAAATTCCAGGTTGGGTTGAGCATTGAGCCGGTGATGGTTGATCCGGCACAACTCTTGCGCACCTATGAAATCTGGCAGGCCGCATCCTCAAACGACATTGACGCCATGCTGGGCGGCGATGATGAGTTTGGTGAACTGGAGGTTGCCGACGATATCGATGATGCAGGCGGTGAGAAAGGCATTGATGCCAAGGGCGATGATGACACGCCGATTGTCAAGTTCGTCAATAAATCGTTGGTGGATGCCATTCGTCGTGGCGCTTCGGATATCCACTTCGAGCCGTACGAAGATACTTACCGAGTGCGTTACCGTATCGATGGGGTATTGCGCACGGTCAGCAAGATTTCACACAAGCTGCATTCGCGGATTGCTGCACGCTTGAAGGTGATGTCGCAGCTGGATATTGCCGAAAAGCGCATCCCACAGGATGGTCGCATCAAACTCAACCTGTCCAAAACCAAGCAGATGGACTTTCGTGTCAGTACGTTGCCCACATTGTTTGGTGAAAAAATCGTGTTGCGTCTGCTTGATGGTGGCGCGGCCAAGATGGGTATCGAGAAGCTGGGCTACGAGCCGGATCAACAGCAGCTGTTCATGGATGCCATTCATAAGCCCTATGGCATGGTGTTGGTCACAGGCCCCACGGGCTCGGGCAAGACGGTGTCGCTGTACACCGCGCTTGGCATCCTGAATGATGACAGTCGCAACATTTCCACCGTGGAAGATCCGGTGGAAATCCGCCTGCCGGGTGTGAATCAGGTACAACAAAACAACAAAACCGGCATGACTTTCGCGGCGGCTCTGCGCAGCTTTTTGCGCCAGGATCCGGACATCATCATGGTGGGTGAAATCCGTGACTTGGAAACGGCTGAAATTGCCGTGAAAGCGGCGCAAACCGGTCACATGGTGCTTTCCACCCTGCACACCAATGACGGGCCGCAGACCATTTCCCGCTTGATGAACATGGGCATTGCGCCGTACAACATCACAAGTTCAGTGACGTTGGTGATTGCTCAGCGTCTTGCCCGGCGCCTGTGTCCGGCCTGCAAAAAAGAAGTGCATGTGCCGGAAAATGCCCTGCTGGCAGAAGGCTTTACTGAAAAAGACTTGGCTGAAGGGTTCAAGGTTTATGAGGCTGTGGGTTGCAGTGAATGCTCAAACGGGTATAAAGGGCGTACCGGGATTTATCAGGTCATGCCCATGACCGAAGAAATTCAGGCCATTGTGCTGGAAGGGGGGAATGCCATGCAGATTGCAGAAGCTGCGCAGCGCTCCGGAGTGCGTGACTTGCGCCAGTCCGCCTTGCTCAAGGTTAAGCAAGGCGTTACCAGCTTGGCCGAAATCAACCGTGTCACCAAGGATTAATCATCATGTCGGCTACCCGTACTGCGGCTTCCAACACCACTCGTCCCGTAAAACAGGAGCCCATGCCTGTCTTTATATGGAAAGGCAAGGACAAGCGCGGCACTACCATGAAGGGCGAGCAGCAAGGCAAGAGTGAGGCGCTGGTACGGGCCGAGCTGCGTCGTCAAGGCATTACCGTAGATTCGGTCAAGCTCAAGCCAAAACCACTGTTTGGGAAGACCGGCAGCAAAATAACGCCAAGAGAAATCTCGGTATTCAGTCGCCAGATTGCCACCATGATGAAGTCCGGTGTGCCGATTGTGCAGGCGTTGGAAATTATCGGCAGTGGTCAGAAGAATCCGCGTATGGCGGATATGCTCAACAACTTGCGTGCCGATATTGCGGGTGGCTCGTCCATCTACGAGGCAATGAGCAAATATCCGGTGCAATTTGACGAGCTGTATCGCAATCTGGTGCATGCCGGTGAAGCTGCCGGTGTATTGGAGACGGTGCTGGACACCATTGCCAATTACCAGGAAAACCTTGAGGCACTCAAGGGCAAGATCAAGAAAGCGCTGTTCTATCCAATCATGGTGATAGCGGTGGCTGTTATTGTCAGTGCCGTGCTGTTGATTTATGTGGTGCCGCAATTTGAGGAGGTATTCAAAGGCTTCGGTGCGGAATTGCCAGCCTTTACCCAGATGATTGTCAGTGCCAGCCACTTCCTGGTTGCATGGTGGTGGTTGATATTGCTGCTGACGATAGGCGCAGGCGTTGGTTTCATGTTCGTGTTCAAGCGCTCGCTGAAATTGCAGCACGCACTTGATCGGCTGCTGCTCAAGTTGCCGGTAATAGGCAAAATCATGAATGATTCGGCTGTTGCGCGTTTTTCACGCACCTTGGCGGTGACGTTTGCAGCCGGTGTGCCATTGGTAGAGGCATTGGGCACGGTTTCCGGTGCAACCGGCAGCACAGTCTATGCCGAGGCAGTGGAGCGTATCCGCGATGATGTGGCCGTTGGTCATCAGGTCAATTTTGCGATGAAACAAACCAACCTGTTTCCGCACATGGTGGTGCAGATGACTGCCATCGGTGAGGAGGCCGGTGCGCTTGACACCATGCTGTTCAAGGTCGCCGAATTCTATGAGCAGGAAGTCAACAATGCCGTAGATGCCCTGGCCAGTCTGATTGAGCCGTTTGTCATGGTGATTATTGGTGGCCTGGTTGGCAGCATGGTGATTGGCATGTATTTGCCGATCTTCAAATTGGCCTCGGTGGTTGGTTAAGGCGCATGGCATTTTTGGATCAAAACCCGATGCTGGGCTATCCGGCGGCGGCAGCATTGGGGCTGGCCGTTGGCAGCTTCTTGAATGTCGTGATTCTGCGCTTGCCGCGCCGCATGGAATGGCAATGGAAGCGTGATGCGCGCGAAATTCTGGAGCAGCCGGAAATATATGATCCACCGCCCCCGGGTGTGGCAGTAGAGCCTTCGCACTGCCCGAGCTGTAAAACCCGGCTGCGCTGGTTTGAAAATATTCCGCTTTTCAGTTGGCTGATTCAGGGGGGGAAATGCCGTCACTGCAAGACCCCCGTTTCGGTGCAGTACCCGCTGGTGGAGCTCATCACCATGCTGCTGTCGCTGGCCTGTGTCTGGCAGTTCGGCTTTGGCTGGCAAGGGTTTGGTGCTTTGTTGTTTACTTGGTTTCTAGTGGCTGCTTCGGGCATCGATTTCCGGACCAAGCTATTGCCGGATGCACTGACTTTGCCGTTGTTATGGCTAGGCCTGATAGCGGCGCATGAAAATCTTTACATCGCTCCGAAAGCTGCAATTGCCGGTGCCGTTTTGGGCTATCTCAGCCTGTGGATCGTGTGGTGGCTTTTCAAGCAGCTGACAGGCAAGGAAGGCATGGGGCATGGTGACTTCAAGTTATTGGCCGCCATTGGTGCCTGGTGTGGCTTCAAGGCAATTTTGCCGACTGTTTTGATTTCCTCGCTGGTGGGAGCGATTGTGGGCTCCATCTGGCTGGCCGCAAAAGGCCGAGACAAGGCCACACCGTTACCGTTTGGCCCATATCTGGCGATTGCAGGCTGGATTGTGTTCATGTGGGGCGAGCAAATCATTGGCATATACCTGCGCCTTAGCGGCTTGGCAGGCTAAATCACCATGTCCGCGCAAGCTGACGCGGTTTTTGCCGTTGGTCTGACTGGGGGTATCGCCTCGGGCAAAAGTACAGTGGAGGCAGCATTTGTAGCGCTTGGCATTGAGGTGATTGATGCCGACCAGGTTGCTCGCGACCTGGTCGCGCCAGGGGAGCCGGCACTTGCCGAAATCGTCCGACATTTTGGTCGCGAGGTTTTGGATGAGCATGGGTGGCTTGACCGTCCGGCATTGCGTCAACGGGTTTTTGCCAATGCCAGCGAACGGCAGGCACTGGAAGCCATTTTGCATCCGCGTATCCGTGCCGAGATTCAACAGCGCTGCATGGCGGCGGCTTCCGACTACGTCATTGCCTCCATTCCCTTGTTGACAGAGGGCGGGGGGCGTAAAGCCTATCCCTGGCTTACACGTATTCTTGTGGTGGATGTCACCCGGCAGACCCAATTGCAACGCTTGATAAGCCGCGATGGAATTGACAGCTCGCTGGCCAATCGCATGATTGATGCCCAAGCCAGCCGTGAGCAGCGTTTGGCGATAGCGGATGATGTTTTACGCAATGAAGCCAGCATGGCAGCGCTACAAGAGCATGTGGCCGGACTGGATGGGCTATATCGGCAGTTGTGCAACGATATGAAGCAATAGTTTCAGCCGGGCTTTGAGCCCGGCTGTCGATATGCTTGGGCTTCAGACTTCTGAGACGCTTTTTCAAGCAAAGCGTTTTTCCAGCATCTGGAAGCAGGCACGCAGGCCTTGGGCTTCGCCGCCTGCCGGGCGGCCGGGGCGGTCGGTATCGTTCCAAGAGTACACGTCCAGATGTGCCCAGGGCAGCTCATCGGGGACAAAGCGTTGCAGGTAGAGCGCGGCGGTAACGCTGCCGGCCATCGACGAGTTGCTGGCGTTGGCAAGGTCAGCGATGCCGCTTTTGAGATAGCGCAGATACGGCTGCCACAGCGGCATGCGCCACAACGGGTCAAAGCAATCTTGTCCCGCTTTTAGCCAGTCCTCGGCAATGCTATCGTCGTTGGCATACAGCACTGGCAAGTCCGGCCCCAGTGCAATACGTGCCGCTCCGGTGAGGGTGGCGAAGTCAATCATCAATGCAGGTTTGTCTTCGGCGGCGCGGGCGAGGGCATCGCACAGCACCAGACGGCCTTCGGCATCGGTATTGTCGATTTCAACACTGATTCCCTTGCGGGTGGCGATCACTTCGCCCGGGCGCAGGGCATTGGAGCCGACGGCGTTTTCCACGGCAGCCACATACAACGATAGCCGTACCGGCAGGCGGCGCTTGATGATGAGCTCGGCTAAGGCGATGGCATGTGCGGCGCCGCCCATGTCTTTTTTCATATTGCGCATCCCGGCGCTGGCCTTGAGATTCAGACCGCCGGTATCAAAGCATACGCCCTTGCCAACCAGGGCAAGACGCGGATGGGCGCTGTCACCCCATTCAAGATGCAAAAGGCGCGGGGCGCGATGGGATGCGCGGCCAACGGCATGGATGGCCGGATAGTTTTGTGCGATCAGCTCATCGCCAGCGATGACTTCAAGTTTGCCGGCGTGGGTCGTGGCGATTTCGCGCATGATGGCCTCCAGCTCGGATGGCCCCATATGCTCGGTCGGGGTATTGATCATGTCGCGGGTGCGGATGCAGGCGGCGAGCAAATCCAGCGTGCGCGCGTCGGATTTGTCGTCCAGTACCAGCCGGGCAGGCTCGCGCAAGGGTTTTTTGTAGCGATTGAAGCGGTAGCTGCCAAGTCCCCAGCCCAGTAACAGGGCATTGCGGGCTGCATCATCCAGCTCGCTGCCGGGCTGCCAGTCGCCTGGCGGCAAAGCAAAGGGTGCATGTGCATAGGCAAACGGGTCAAGCCGGTTTTCCATGCCGAGCACGGCCGACTCCACGCCGCGCTCGCCTGGCAACAGCGCCACCGTGCCGGATGCCGCGGTGTATTTTTGTGCGTCCAGCCATTTGCCGATGTCTGGCAGCTGTAATTTGCGCCAGACATCGAATTCATCGCTGCGCACGCAGTAAAAGGTTTTGGCGCTCTCACCCTGACGGGTCAAGCCGAGTTGAATATTGTTCATTGATTCTCTCAAGATGGCTCTTGCGCCTCCAGCCAGTCGGCCAGTTGTGCAAGGTTGGAAAATACAAGGTCGGGAATGAAGTCGCGGCGCGGCCAAGTGGGATGCCGGGTACGGGCATCTTCGCGGTGCAGCCAGCAGGTTTTCAAGCCGGCACGGCGTGCGCCAGTGATATCGGCTTCGATGTCATCGCCAATATGCAGGGTTTTGGCTGGCAGCGTGCCCAGAGTTTGGCAGGCATGCAGGAAAATTCCCGGGTCGGGTTTGGCCTTGCCAAACTCGCGTGCAGTGACCTGGCCATGGAAATATTGGGCTATGCCGATACGGTCAAGGTCGGCATTGCCATTGGTCAGCGCACAGACCGGCACATGGCGCGCGATGCGCACAAGCGCTGCCCTGGCATCGGGGTAAAAGTCCACGCGGTTGCGTTCGGCAAAGAAGGCTTGATAGGCGGTATCGGTCAGTGCCGGGTCGTGACCGCTTTCAGTCAGCGCAATTTCAATGCATTGGCGTCGCAGCCAACTGGCATCGTGGGCTTTTTGTCCAAAGCGCTCAATAACACGTTCCCGCAGGCTGCGCATGGCAGAAGGTGGGAACTGCACTGCAGCTTTGGGTGCGTACTGCAGGAACCACTGATGCAGCACTTGCTCGATACGCTCGCCAATGGGGGCGAACGGCCAGAGCGTATCGTCCAGATCCAGGGTGATGGCCTGGACTTCAAAAAACGGCACTGTGCCTGAACTCATACCAGCCCGTCGCGGCGCAATTTTTCGTGGTGCTGGCGCAAGATTTCGTTATCGGCGCTGCCATTGTGGGCTGATGCCGGTACATCGGCGGCAGCTGACATGCCCTGGGAGGCTGCTGCCTGCATTTGTGAAAACTGTAGATTGGCAGCTTTCATGCCGCCAGTAATGAGATTGGCAAAGCCCACGCCCAGCTGCAAGACATTGCTGCCGCCGAGCTTGCTTATCAGCTTGCCGTGGCCCACCAGAAAGCCCGAGGCCAGCCCGGCCACAAGCACACGCCCCGGTGTCCAAGCCGCATGCCAGGAGCTGCGAGTCTGACGCATATTGGCTCCCAAGCTGCGCCCGTGCGCTTGCAGTGTTTGCTCGGCTGCGGTGACTTTTTCAATCAATTGATGAAAGCCCATTGGATCGTTTCTCAGCGGTTGCCATCATTATCAGGAGAGGCGGCTTGGGGATTCTTGTCTTCACCCAGGCCAATCTTGGCCAATTGCCGGCGGGTGGCATGCATTTGCGTATGCTCAAAGTATGCCAGTGCACGCCAGGCGGAAAAAGCCGTAGCGGCGAGGCAAAACAGGCCGACCAGCAGCAGTGAAAGCCACCAGGAGAGTTTGAAGTAGGTCACCAGCGCTGCGACCAGCGCAGCCATCAATAACAGCCCGCCGACTGCCCCGAACACTACCGCTACGGCAGTGAACGCCACGCTGCGCCCCAATGCGCTGCGTGCCAGGGCAATATCAGCCACCACCAGCGCACGCAGGGCGCGTGCGCTGGCAACTGTGGAAGCAAGGCTGGCTTTGCTGCCTTCACCCACACGGCGGAAGGCTTCCAGAATGTCCAGTGCGGGCTGCGCTGCTTGCTCGCGCGCACTGTCTGTTGCTTGGCCCGGCTCTTGCATGACCTTACTGCTCGTTGTTGTTGCCCAGGCCAGCGAGCTTGGCGATTGCCCAGCCAGCGGCGAAGGCGATACCGAAGGCAGTCAAGGGACGTTCGCGAATCAGGTCGGCGGCACTGTCAATCATGTCGCGGCTCTTTTCCATCAACACGTCCATTTGTTCCTTGGCGGCCACGCCGAGGTCTTCGGCGGCATGCTTGCCGGCGATGGCGGTATCGCTGAGTTCTGCCTTGACATAGGCAGTACCGGCACGCAGTTCTTCACCCGCAGCAGCGGCAGCACTCTTGAGAGAGTCACTGGTGTGGGCAGCGGCTTGCTTCAGGTGGCTGCCGGCTTCAGAGAGGTTTTCTTTCACGCTCATGGTTTGCTCCTTGGGAGGTTGGGTTATTGAATCAGAATTTGCCCGCGTTGACCGTTGCGCCAAAGGCGCAGCAGCAAGCGCTGGGGCGGGTTGTGGAAACTGGCACGGAAACTTGCCAGGTCGTTGAACTCGCCGCTGGAGGCGGCAAGGATGACATCGCCTTCACGCAGCCCACTTTGTGCTGCACGACTGCCACGGGCAACGTCACTGACCAGCACACCGCTGGCGCCTTGGCGGCGCAGCGATTCGGGCAGTTCGGCAAAGGTTACGCCGGCAAGTCGCGCATCAAGGCTGGCGCCATCGCGTGCCTGCTCCTTGAGTTGCGCGCGCAGTTGCAGAGGCTTGCCGTCGCGGCGGATATCCAGCGTTACTCCGGCATTGGCCGCCTGCAAGCCCTGGAAGTTACGGAATGCCTCGACACCACTGATGCGTTGACCATTGGCGGCGACAATCACATCGCCTACCTGCAAGCCTGCCGCTGCCGCGGAAGAATCCGGGTAAACCCGGGTGATGAGTGCGCCCTGACCCGGGGCAAGACCGGCGGCCTGCGCGCTGCGCGCATCCAAGTCACGGGTTTCGATGCCGAGCGTGCCACGTCGCACTTGGCCGCCGTTTTCCAGCAGCTGTTGCATGATGCTGCGCGCAAGATTGGTGGGGATGGCAAAGCTCAGGCCAATATTGCCAGCCATCGAGCCGCGCGGGTTGAAGCTGGCGGTATTGATGCCAATCAGCCGCCCCTGCAAGTCCACCAGTGCGCCACCGGAATTGCCGGGATTGATGCTGGCATCGGTCTGGATGAAGTTCTGGAAACCCACGCCAGGCAGATTGCTGCGACCCACAGCGGAGATGATGCCGGAGGTCACGGTCTGACCAACCCCAAATGGGTTGCCAATGGCCACAGCGAAATCACCCACACGCAGGGTGCTGCTGTCGGTCATGGCAATGGCGCTCAGGCGCTCGGCCGGGATGCGCATCAGCGCGATATCGGTATCCGGGTCGGAGCCGAGAAATTCGGCTTTCAGCGTGCGGCCATCGGCAAGCGTCACCGAAACGTCGTCGGCATTTTCAATCACATGGTGATTGGTTAGTACATAGCCCTTGGCAGCATCGACAATCACGCCCGAACCGAGTGATTCATTGATGCGTTCCTGGGTGAGCTCGGGGAACATGCGCCGGAATACCGGGTCATTGCCAAATGGGCTGACGTGCACGCGCTGCTGGGTATGCACGCTGACCACAGCCGGCATTACCCGCTCCAGCATCGGTGCCAAGCTCGGGAGTTGTCCGCCGTCTGCGGTTTGCGGTAGCTGGCTGACTGGCAAGCCCGGCACAGGCGCAGGCTCTGCATGGCTAGGCTGGGTCAGGGCATCACGCATCGCGGTGGCGGCAAAACCACCAAAACCGGCCGCTGCTGCCAGCACCAGCAAGGTGGGCAGGGGGCGAGGATAGCGGGGGGCGTGTTTTTGATTCATTGGCAACCATCATGCAGTCAGGGCAGTGGTGTGGATGTGAAAACCACATCCGCACAGTGCCGGGCAGACTACGACAAAGCTGAACAACCATGAATGAACCTGTGAATGCGCAGCAGAGTCGAAATCCACCAACAAGCCGGGCACAATGCGCATTCTTGTCGCGGAAATGTTTTCATGCCGAAAAACGCCAAAAGCCGCATTGAGCGCAGGCAATCGGCTATCCATGGCAACGGGGTGTTCGCCAAAGCTGCAATTGCCAAAGGCGAGTGCATCGTGCGCTACAAGGGGCGATTGCGTACTCATGCAGAAGTGGATGCAGACTATGGGGAATTGGAGGAAAGCGGTCATACCTTCCTGTTCACACTGAATGATGAATACGTGATTGATGCCAACTTCGATGGCAATATCGCGCGCTGGATAAATCACAGTTGCTCGCCCAATTGCGAGGCGATTTTGTACGAGGACGAGCAAGGCCGACGTGATCGGGACAAAATCCGTATCCATGCACTGCGTGACATCGCGCCGGGCGAGGAGCTGTCCTTCAACTATGGCATTGTCCTGCAGGAGCGCCATACACCGGCATTGAAAAAACTCTGGGCTTGCCATTGTGGTGCGCCGCACTGCACGGGCACCTTGTTGCAGCCCAAACGCCGCCGCAAAAGCCATGTGGTGATGAGCGTTGATTAGGCAGCAGTCAGGCTGGGCAGTGAATCAGCCGATCTTCAGCTCAAGTGGGTGGCGATTTTCCAGGCTGCATTTGCGGCAGCGCTTCGTTTGAGACGGCATCAGGCAGGCGCGATATTCAATGCATCCACACCAGGGTAGCCATGCGTCCGGTATGGCCATCGCGGCGGTAGGAGTAGAACGTGAGGTGCTCCTCGATGGTGCAATGTTCGCCGCCGTAAATCGCATCGGCACTCATGCCGGAGGCAATCAGGCGTTGGCGTGCCAAGGCGTACAAATCCACTTTCCAGTGACCTGGGCGGGTGGCGACAAAACAGGCCGCGGCGGCGGCATCGTGGCCGATAAAGGCCTCGCGCACTTCCGCACCGATTTCGTAATGCCGGGCACTGGCCGCAGGCCCCAGCCAGGCGCGCAGGTGTTGGGGAGCGGTTTGCATCGTGGCAATAGTGCGCTCGAGAATGCCGGCAGCAAGGCCGCGCCAGCCAGCGTGGGCGGCCGCAATCTCGCTGCCATCACGAGCCGCCAGTACCACGGGCAGGCAGTCGGCGGTGAGGATCGCCAGCACTTGGCCACGTTTGGCGGTCACCGCTGCATCGGCCTCAGGCTCATCGCCGTCATCGCTTGGGGCCGCCGCTATCTGCGCGACTTGCACGCCATGCACTTGCCGCAGCCAGTGCGGCGCACTGGGCAATGCCAGCATGTGCTGCAACTGGCGGCGGTTTTCCAGCACGGCAGCCCGTTCATCGCCGCTGCGCAAGCCCATGTTGAACGCGGCAAACGGTGGCTGCGATACGCCAGCGCCGACGCGCGTGGTGGTGATGGCCGAAACACCGGGCGGCGCAGGCCAGCTGGCCTCTATCCACGGCCGCATCAGTACTGTGCCTCGTTCCAGGCTCGGGTGTCCTCGCGCAGGGCGCGCAGCAAGGCGCGCATGTCATCGGGGATGGGGGCTTCGGCGCGCAGCGGCTCGCCGCTGATGGGATGGGCGAACTCCAGCACTTCGGCATGCAGTGCCTGGCGCTTGAAGCCGCGCAGTTGCGCAACCAATTCGTCACTGGCGGCCTTGGGCAGCTTCAAGGCGCTGCCATACAGCGGGTCGCCGATGATGGGGTGCTTGATTTGCTGCATATGCACGCGAATCTGGTGGGTGCGACCGGTTTCCAGCCGGCATTCCAGCGCAGTATGCGCCCGGAAGCGCTCGCGCAGCCGGTAATGGGTGATGGCCTCGCGGCCATCTTCGCGCACGCACATCTTCAAACGGTCGCGCGGATGACGGTCAATGGGGAAGTCTGCCGTGCCGCCGGCCACCATCGAGCCCAGTACCACGGCGATATATTGGCGATGCACTTGGCGGGCGGCGAGCATTTCCACCAGACGGGTTTGTGCGGGCAGGCTGCGCGCCACCACCATTACCCCGGAAGTGTCCTTGTCCAGCCGGTGCACGATACCGGCGCGGTTCAATACGGCCAGCGCCGGGTCACGGTACAGCAGGGCGTTGACCAGGGTGCCATCGGGGTTGCCCGCACCCGGATGCACCACAAGCCCCGCGGGCTTGTTGATGATGAATAGATGCTCATCCTGGTACAGCACATCCAGAGGAATATCCTGTGGCTTGGCCTCGGTTTCCACGCCCAGTTGCGCATGCAGGCGGATGGTTTCTCCCCCATGCAACAAATCACGGGGGCGTGCGGTTTTGCCATCAAGCAGCACATCGCCGGACTTCACCCAGTCGGCCAGGCGTGAGCGTGAAAATTCCGGGAACAGCTCGGCCAGCACCGCATCAAAGCGGCGACCGGCAGCGCTGGCAGGGACTTGGATTTGGCGAAAATCAGCGGATTGGGTGTCAGTCATCATCGTGTCTTGGGCAGTTTATTGCCCTTGCATTCATTCTGGATGGGCGGCAAGCGCTCCGGCTAGGCTATTATCACCGCTTCCGTTTCGACATCCTGCATACCATGTCACTTCGCATTGATGCTTCCCGCCCCCTGATTCGTGCCGGCCTCGTATCGCTGGCGGTGCTGTTTTCGCTTTCCGGCTGCGCCCGCTTCAAAGACAAGAAGGCCGAAAACAACGAGGGGCTTCCGGTCGAAACCTTGTACGACAAGGCGCATGCCTCGATGGTCAGCGGCAATTACGGCACCGCCGAAGAAACCTTCCGGCGCTTGATTGCCCAGTATCCTTACGGCCCGCATGCCGAGCAAGCGCTGATAGAAAGCGCCTATGCCCAGTACAAGAGCGGCAAGAATGATGATGCGGTCTCCACCATCGACCGCTTCCTGCGCACCTATCCCACCCACCGCCATGTGCCGTACATGTACTACCTGCGCGGCCTTGCCAATCAGGCGCGCAATACGGTGTTCATGCAACGGGTATTCAAGCTGGACATGGCCAGTCGCGACTTGGTAGCGCCCATGCAGGCCTATGATGATTTCGGCATTGTTACCACGCGCTTTGCCAACAGTCGCTATGCCGATGATGCCCGCCAGCGCATGGTGTTCTTGCGCAACCAGTTTGCCCGCCATGAGCTGAATGTCGCCGTGTACTACCTGCGCCGTGGCGCCTGGGTGGCGGCCAGCGACCGCGCCCAGTACATTCTGGAAACCTATCCGCAAAGCGAATACCAGAACGATGCGGTGGCGATCTTGGCCGAAACCTATACCCGGCTGGGCAACCAGACACTGGCGAGTGATGCCAAGCGCATTCTGGAAATCAACGACCCGCAGCACCCCTGGTTGGCCGGTGGTTGGCCGAAGGATCCTTCGGTATTCAAGCGCCTCAATCCGTTTGCTCGTGAGCATGTGCCCGGCGCACGTGAGGATTGATTCGAGGGTGTCTTTAAAAGCTTTCAAAAAAGAAGCCTTCCGCGCAGGAAGGCTTCTTTTTTGGGCGGGCAATGTTCGGTAAATGACGGAACGCTCAAGGGTCAACCGCAGGCTGGAAATGCAGGCTGTTGATGCTTGGCTTTGCAGCTGATTTCCGAGAGCTTGTGTGTGATTGCCCGACGGCGGAGCAGTTGCCTACAACCACCAGACGAGCACGAACATGCCCACCATGGCAAAAGCCAGTGCCAGCTTCATCGCCGTGCCAACCACAATGCCAAGCCAAGTGCCAATGCCGATTTTGGTTGCAGCATCAATATCCGGTTTTCTCACGCTGCGACGGCTGATAAGTTCACCCGTCATGGCGCCGATGAATGGCCCGACAAGTACCCCCGGCAGTCCGAAGAACAAGCCAATCACAGTGCCCAGCAATGCGCACCAGGTGGCTAATCGGCTAGCTCCGAGCTTTTTGGCGCCTGCGGCGGTCGCCCAGAAATCCAATAGCAGTGAAAATGCAGTGACCAGGCCAAAAAATATCATCCAGCCCCAATGCACATGATGAAAGTCATCGACCCAGGCAGACAGTAAAAGACCTGCAAATACCAGCGGCAAACCGGGTAGCGCAGGCAGGAATATGCCGAAGATGCCGATGAGGATGAGCACTGCGGCGATAAAGTGAAAAATCATTGAGCTGTCCAAGTGCGGACTCCAGGTGGATGTAAGGAAAAGAGTATCGCCGGGATGAGAGCCGTTTGCATTTTCTTGTTGATGGCGCTAACGTTTGAGTCGCTGAGTTTCAAGGGTCACTGTGAATCGTGGCCTGGCGTGTGGGGTTGATTCACTTCATTGCTGCACTGTCTGACCTGTTCCATCTCCTTTGCAACCAGCAGTACCTGTCCCCATCCGGGGGCATTCAATCAGCAATGATCCAAGGAGCAAAGTTCGATGTCGAACCGTGAAACAGGCACCGTGAAGTGGTTCAACGATGCCAAGGGATTTGGCTTCATCAGCCGGGAAAGTGGTGAAGACGTGTTTGTGCATTTCCGCGCCATCCAGGTGCAGGGCTTCAAGACTTTGAAGGAAGGCCAGAAGGTCGCGTTCACTGTCGTTGAGGGTCAGAAAGGCCTGCAAGCCGACGCAGTGGAGCCGATCTGATTGAGCTGCTATTTGTGAAGAAAAACGATTGAATCAAGGCCCTGGCATATCCTGCCGGGGCTTTTTTCAAGGGCTGATTGAGGGCAATTGCCCGATAATGTTCGGCCTGTTTTTGACTGCGAGTTTTGTCATGCCTCTGGTCGCCCACCGTCCGCTTGAGTCACTTGAGCGCATCCGTGCCGAAGGGCAGGAGGTGCTGGAGGTGGCACGTGCCGAGCATCAGGACATCCGCGAGCTGCACATCGGCCTTTTGAACATGATGCCCGATGGCGCATTGCGTGCCACCGAGCGGCAATTCCTGCGGTTGATTGGTAGCTGCAACCGGATTGCCCAGTTTTATGTGCACATCTTCAGTATTGATGGCATCCCACGAAGCGAGGCAACGCGTGCCTATATCGCGCAGCATTACGAGCGCTTTGACGATGTAGCGGCGCACGGTCTGGATGGTTTGATCATCACCGGCACCAATCCCATCCATGCCGATTTGCGCGATGAGCCGTACTTGCAGGAAATGTTGCGCGTATTTGCCTGGGCAGATGAAAACGTGGCTTCGGTGTTGTGCTCGTGTCTGGCCTCGCACGCGGCATTTCAGCATTTTCATGGCATTGGGCGTCAGCCGCTGACACAGAAGTGTTTTGGTGTATTTCCGCACCGCGTGCTCGATCGCAAGCACCCATTGCTATCGAACATCAATACCCGTTTTGACATGCCGCATTCGCGCCGCAACGAAGTTTCTGCCAGCACTTTGCAGGCACATGGCCTGCCAGTGCTGGTGGCGGGTATGGATGGCAGCGTGGCGCTGGCAACTTCCAAAGACGGCTTCCGCCATGTCTATCTGCAAGGCCATCCCGAATATGACCAATTGAGTCTCCTGAAAGAGTACAAGCGCGATTTGCTGGCCTATGCCCGTGGTGAAAGTGCGCAGAAGCCGCATTTGCCTGAAAACTATCTTTCCGATGAGGCGCAGGCGCTGCTGGATGACTATATTCAGAACGGCTTTCCCGATACTCCATTTCCGTATCCGGAATTGTCGGAGCTGATTGATAACACCTGGCGCGATACTGCCAAGGCGATTTTCGCCAACTGGCTGGGACTGATTTACCAGCTCACCCACCACGACCGTACTCGGCAATATATGGATGGTGTTGATCCGGCCAATCCGCTGGGCTGGCTCAAATGATTTGGCCTGCCGGTGAAGGGCAGGCCAAAGGTATTGCAAAATCCTGGAAAAACTTGGGGCTGGTTAGATAACGCCCAGCTCTTTGCCGATGCGGGTGAAGGCGTCGATGGCGCGGTCAAGATGCTCACGGGTGTGGGCAGCGCTCATCTGTGTACGGATACGTGCTTGTTCTTTGGGGACCACAGGGTAGAAGAAGCCGATGGCGTAGATGCCTTCTTCGAGCAGGCGCTCGGCAAAGCGTTGCGCCAGCGGGGCGTCATACAGCATCACCGGGCAAATCGGGTGTACACCGGGTTTGATGTCGAAGCCGCGTTTTGTCATTTCCTCACGGAAATAGCGGGTGTTGTCTGCCAGTTGCTCGCGCAGATCGCCCGCTTCATCGAGCATCTGGAAGGCGCGGGTGCCAGCGGCGACCACATGCGGTGGCAGCGAGTTGGAGAACAGGTACGGACGTGAGCGCTGGCGCAAAAGTTCGATGACTTCGCGCTTGCCGGTGGTAAAGCCGCCCAAAGCGCCGCCCATCGCCTTGCCCAGTGTGCCGGTGATGATGTCGATTTTGTCCAGCACGCCCTTGACTTCGGCACTGCCTCGACCGGTCTTGCCCAGAAAGCCGGTGGCATGGCATTCGTCGATATGCACCAGCGCACCGTATTTTTCTGCGAGCGCGGTGATTTCATCCAGTGGCGCGATGAAGCCGTCCATCGAGAACACGCCATCGGTGGTAATCATCAGTGTGCGCGCGCCATCGGCCTTGGCCTGTTGCAGCTGCTTTTCAAGGTCGGCCATATCGCAGTTGGCATAGCGATAGCGCTTGGCCTTGCACAGCCGCACACCGTCGATGATGGAGGCGTGGTTCAGCGCATCGGAAATAATCGCGTCGTTCTCGTCCAGCAGCGGCTCGAACAGCCCGCCGTTGGCATCAAAACAGGCGGCATAAAGAATGGTGTCTTCTTTGCCGAAGAACTGGGCAATGGTGTTTTCCAGCTCTTTGTGCAGGTCTTGCGTGCCGCAGATGAAGCGCACGCTGGCCATGCCAAAGCCGTGGCTGTCCAGCGCCTTGTGGGCGGCCTCGATAATGGAAGGGTGGTCAGCCAGTCCTAGATAATTGTTGGCGCAGAAGTTCAGTACCCGGCGGCCATCGGCCAGGGTGATTTCTGCCGACTGCGGGCTGGAAATGATGCGCTCGGACTTGAACAGGCCAGCATCACGGATTTCGTCCAGGGTAGCGGTATAGCGGGAAGTCAGGGACATACAGGCTCCAAATTCAGTAGGTTTGCACAGCGGGCAGAGTTCAATTCCAGTTCAACACCACTTTGCCGGACTTGCCCGACTCCATCAGCTCAAAGCCTTTCTGGAAGTCGTCGATGGGCAGTTGGTGGGTCAGCACTTTGCCGAGCGGAAAGCCGTCCTGCACCAGTTGCGTCATCTTGTACCAAGTCTCGTACATCTTGCGGCCATAGATGCCTTGCAGGGTTAGTCCCTTGAAAATCACCTTGTCCCAGTTGATGCCGGCACCATTGGGCATGATGCCGAGCAGGGCAATCTTGCCGCCGTGGTACATGCATTCGAGCATGTCGTTGAAGGCATGCGGGTTGCCGCTCATTTCCAGGCCCACATCAAAACCTTCCATGTGCAGCTCGGCCATCACGTCCTTGAGTGAAGTCTTGGTGACATTGACCACGCGGGTTGCGCCCATGTCGGCGGCAAGTTTCAGGCGGAAGTCGTTGACATCGGTGACCACCACATTGCGGGCGCCGATGTGTTTGCAGATGCCGGCGGCAATCACGCCAATGGGGCCGGCGCCGGTGATCAGCACGTCCTCGCCAACCACGTCGAACTCCAGCGCGCAGTGCGCGGCATTGCCGTAGGGGTCGAAGAAGGCGGCCAGCTCGCTGGGGATGGAGTCGGGAATCGGCCACAGGTTGCTGGCCGGCATCACGATATATTCGGCAAACGCGCCATTGCGGTTGACACCGATGCCGACGGTATTGGGGCACAGGTGCTGGCGACCAGCGCGGCAGTTGCGGCAGTGGCCGCAGACGATATGGCCTTCGGCGCTGACCCGCTGGCCGATTTCGTAGCCGTTGACACCGGGGCCAATTTCCACGATACGGCCGACAAATTCGTGACCGATGACCAGACCCGGCTTGATGGTGCGCTGGCTCCATTCATCCCACAGATAGATGTGCAGGTCGGTGCCGCAGATGGCGGTTTTTTCCAGTTTGATGAGCACCTCGTTGGGGCCGGGGCTGGGGACGGGCACTTGTTCCATCCAGATGCCCTTGCCAGCTTCGCGCTTGACCAGCGCCTTCATCATCTGCGTCATATCAAAATCCTGTGGACGGGGTAAGCGCGGCATTTTACCTGTCTGTGTGTTGTTGCATGGTGTTTAATGTCGCCTTTGGTTTCGCGATGAGAGGCAACGAAGATGCGCAAACGTGGTTTGGTTCTGGCACTCACCCTGGCACTGGCAAGCCCGGCACTGCTGGCTGATGAAGGCATGTGGTTGCCGATGCAGTTGCCGGACATCAGCGCACCGATGAAGGCCGCCGGCTTTGCCGGCGAGCCTGCGCAGATGGCCGATGTCACTCGCCCGCCACTGGCGGCGGTGGTCAAGGCCGGTGGCGCCACCGGCAGCTTTGTGTCCGGCAAGGGGTTGATTCTGACCAATCACCATGTGGCCTTTGGCGTGATTCAGTACAACAGCTCGCAGCAGAAGGACATCATTACCGATGGTTTCTACGCGCAAGGCATGCATGAGGAGTTGCCTGCCAACCCGGATTTCCGGGTACTGGTGACCGTGGGTTTTGACAAGATCACCGAGCGCATCATCGCCAATGCACAGGGCAAGCATGGCCGCGGCTATCGCGATGCCGTGGAGGCGGCCAGCAAGGCCATGGTAGCCGAATGCGAGGCCGATGCGGGCTATCGGTGCAGCGTGGTCAATATGTATTACGGCAGCGATTTTTACCGGGTGAAACAGCTGGAGCTTCAGGATATTCGCCTGGTGTATGCGCCGCCGCGCGCCATCGGCAATTATGGCGATGAAATCGACAACTTCATGTGGCCGCGTCACAGTGGCGACTTCACCTTCCTGCGCGCCTATGTCGGCAAGGATGGCAAGCCCGCGCCCTATAGTGCCGACAATGTGCCCTATAACCCGCCGGCGCATTTGCAGGTCAGTACCGCCGCGGTGAAGGCGGGCGACTACGCCATGCTGGCGGGCTACCCCGGCATCACCTTCCGGCATCGCACCGCTACGGAATTTGCCAGCCAAATTGAGTGGCAGCTTCCCGCACGCATCGAGCTGTTTGAAAGCCTGCTGCGCGATGTGGCGGCGAGCGCTCCGGAAGGCTCCGAGGCGGCAGTGAAATACGCCTCGCAAGTGCAGTCATTCAAGAACACCTTGAAGCGCGCGCAGGGCGAGCTCGAAGGTCTGCGCCGCAGTGATGCGGTGCGAGTACGCCGCGAAGACGAGGCCGCGATGCTGGCCTGGCTGGCTGGTCAGGCCGATGGCCGTGCGCTGCGCCGCGATATTGATGCCCTGGGACAGGTATTGAATGCAGGCAAGGCCACGCGCGAGCGCGACCATATCCTTGGTGCCTTGTTTGGCCGTACGCAGCTTCTGAGCTCGGCCATTACCCTGCAACGGCTGGCGGCGGAAAAAGCCAAGCCCGATGCCGAGCGCGAAAGCGGCTATCAAGCCCGTGATCTGGCCTTGATTGAAGGCCGCCTCAAGCAAGTGCAGCGACGTTATGACAGCGCCGTGGAGCAAGCCATCGTGCTGGATTTGCTGGGGCGCTATTACGCATTGCCTGCTGCGCAGCGCATGGCAGAAGTGGATGCCGTATTTGGCGCCGATATGGCCGTAGCCCGACCCCGGGTGTCGCAGCTGTATGCGGCGACCGGGCTGGGTGAGGAGGCTGCCCGTCTTGCCGCGATGCGTGCCGATGCGCAAAGCCTTGCAGCCAGCACCGACGCCATGCTCGCTGCCGCTGCCCGGCTGATGCCTGCCATCTTGCGCATGGAAGAAGAAAGCAAGATGCGTGAAGGCGAGCTGCTGCGCCTGCGACCGGCCTATATGCGCGCGCTGGTGGGCTTTCGCAAATCGCAGGGCAGGGCGGTTTATCCCGATGCCAACTCCACCCTGCGCGTGAGTTATGGCCGGGTGCAGGCACTGAACCCGCGTGATGCGGTGAGCTACCACCCGGTCACCACGGTGGCCGGCATTGTCGAAAAGAACACCGGCAGGGAACCCTTTGATGCACCGCCCGCACTGCTGGCGGCCATCCACAAGGGCGATTTTGGCAATACCGCCGATGCTGCCCTCGGCATGCAGACGGTGAATTTCCTCACCAATCTCGATACCACCGGCGGCAATTCCGGCTCGCCAGTGATGGATGCCCAAGGCAGGCTGATTGGCATCAATTTCGACAGTAACTGGGAATCGGTCAGCGCCAGCTGGATGTTCGATGCCCGCTACAAACGCGCCGTGCATGTGGATGCCCGCTATATGCGCTGGCTGATGGACAAGGTGTACCCTGCGCACTGGCTGCTGGATGAAATGCAGCTTGAGCGCGCCAATTAAGCGGCTTTGTCAGCGCCTCTTGAGATTTTTATAAAGCCTGCAAGTAGATGAATCTACTGCTTTGTTGCCCCGTCAAGGCGGATGGTCTTGACGGGGGGCTTGCGCTTGGCATGGCCATTCGCCCGCCCGAGATAGCTGCGCCAGCTGTCACTATGGATGAGGTTGTTTATCGAATGCAGTCTCACACCCGTCAGTCTTGCAGTGTCCGAGGCCGGCAGATCCAAGGCGGAATAACGCAATATTTTTCGAAAATCCTTCTTTAGGGATTTTTGGGGGGGCGGCTGTTTTTGCTTGTTTTCACATGGATTCAGTTGGTCACTGAAGCAGCTCAGTCTTTCAGGATGAAAACTAATACAAGTAAAAAGGCTATCAGCAGCCCTATGCTGATTGCAGCAATTATGTAGATAAGTTGGTTTCCTGAGAAAATTATTACGGAGTCTATGGTCGTTATTTTTTTCTGGGGGAAGTTTTCTTTAATTTTTTCAAGAAGGTTGTCCCGGTTTGTTGTGTGGGATTTTTCTATTTTGTCGAAATTCACTCCTCCTAGCCAGAAATAGTTGTTTTTTCCTTTGTGGTTTATTCTCAGGATGTCCAGCCAGCCTTTTTTCGAGATATTGAAGTTGTAGTTGTTGATGTCGCCCCTCAAGAATATGGTTTGTTTCCCGGTTTTTTCATCCGTAATTTTTATGGAATCCATGTCTATTGTTATGTGAACTATTTTTGAGAAATGGAGATTGATTGCCAGCATTATGCCGAACAGGATGCATGTTATGGTTTTGACTTTGTAAATTAAAAAACCGTTTCCGAGCCCGAGAATGAAGAACATTGAGAGGGCTGAAATAATTCCAGTTGCCAGTCCGGCGGTTATGCTGTGCTTTCTGAATTTGAAATCCACTTCATTCATGGGGATTTTATGGGGTCAACGGGTAACTTGGGTCTTTGAAGGGGTTGTGTGGTAGCGTGACAACCAGGGGCAGGGAAGAATGCCTGCTTGCAACTCCGGCTTATTGTGCATTACCCCATTTGCAGGTGCCAATCAAACTTGGCAAAACTCAGGCTTGAAGGCTGCTGCTTGCACTTGGAAGCGGTGCGGTGTTGCAAATCTGGCAAACCCAATATGCCCATAACTATTGTGTGGGCGCATTTCGCTTGGGCTTTGCAGCCGCGTCTAAGGGGTGTTGCGGGCTTGATTAATTCTATTCGCGCCTGCGAATGACAAGTCGCTTGCTGATATTCTGTTGCGTTCTGATTTTTCATGAGGACTTCCAATGCGTCTGAATACTTTGGCTGTTGCGCTTGTACTTGCGGCTTCTGGAGCTGCCGCCCATGCCGGTGAAGGCATGTGGGTGCCGCAGCAATTGCCGCAGATTGCCGAGCCGCTGGCCAAGGCCGGGTTGAAGCTCGACCCGCAGCAGCTGGCCGACCTCACCGGCGACCCGCTGGGGGCAGTGGTGTCATTGGGTGGCTGCACGGCGGGTTTTGTCTCGCCGCAGGGGCTGGTTGCCACTAACCACCACTGCGCCTATGGCGCGATTCAGCTCAATTCCACCGCCGAGAACAACCTCATCGCCAATGGTTTCCATGCCGCCCGCCAGGCAGATGAGTTGTCCGCAGGTCCCAATGCGCGGATTTTCGTACTGGACTCAATTACCGATGTCACCGATGAGGTGCGCCGCATGCTGGCAGCCGAGCGCGATGCGGGCAAGCGCAGTCGCGCCCTGGATGCGCTGGAAACCCGTCTGGTGGCCGAATGCGAGGCCGAGCCGGGTTATCGCTGCCGTCTGTACAGCTTCATGGGCGGCAATAGCTACCGGCTGTTCCGCAATATCGAAATCCGCGACGTGCGTCTGGCCTATGCACCGCCCGGCGGCATTGGCAAATTCGGTGGCGATGTCGATAACTGGATGTGGCCACGGCATACCGGCGATTTTTCCTTCTACCGCGCCTATGTCGGCCGTGACGGCAAACCGGCGGCCTACAGCCCGGACAATGTGCCGTATCAGCCCAAGCATTGGCTGAAGCTGGCCGACAAGCCGCTGCGCGCCGGGGATTTCGTGATGGTGGCCGGCTACCCCGGTCGTACCAGCCGCTATGCACTGGCCGGAGAGTTCGAGCATACCCAGAATCAGGCCTATCCTGCCTCCATCCGCCACTTTGACCGGGTGATTGCGCTGATTGAAGAAGCCGGGGCGCAGGATGCCGATACCAAGGTGAAATACGCCAATACCCTGGCCGGGCTTGCCAACAGCAGCAAGAACATGAAAGGCATGTTGGAAGGCTTCAAGCGCATCGACGCGCTGGCCGACAAGCAGGCCGAAGAAGCCGCGGTACTGGCCTGGTTGCGCAGCCAGGGTGGCGCAGGCCGCGCAGCATTGGATGCGCATCGTGTTTTGACGCGCAACAGCGCCGAAGCCGCCGCCAATAGCGAGCGCAATTTGCTGGTGGGTCAGATTCGCCGCAATGCCCTGCTTGCCACGGCAATGACCCTGTACCGGCTGGCGATTGAAAACGAAAAGCCCGAAGCCGAGCGGCAGCCGGGTTATCAGCCGCGTGACCTGGCAGGCATCGAGGGCAGCCTGCGGCAGATGGAGCGCCGTTATGTGCCGGCCATGGATCGCAAAATCAGCGAATACTGGCTGGGCGAATACCTGAAGCTGCCGGCTGACAAGCGTTCGGCGCAGATTGATGCCTGGCTGGGCGGCAATGATGCGGCGGCCATGTCGCGGGCGCTGGATGCGCTGTACCAGAGCCGTCTGGGCGATACCGCAGAGCGGCTGAAATGGCTGAAGGCCGACCGGGCCGCTTTTGAGGCCAGCCAAGACCCGGCCATCCAGCTTGCCGTGGCGCTGATGCCCTCGGTGCTGGCGCAGGAAGAAAAAGCCCGTCGCGTAGAGGGCGAAACCCTGGCAGCAAGGCCGCTGTATCTCAAGGCCGTGGCCGACTATCGCGCCAGCCGCGGCCAATTCGTATATCCCGATGCCAATTCCAGTCTGCGCATCACCTTCGGCAATGTGCAGGGCTATGCCCCGGCCGATGGCGTCGAGTACACCGCCTTCACCACGCTTGAAGGCATCCTGCCCAAAGACACCGGCCAAGAGCCGTTCGACTCGCCCAAGGCGCTGCTCGATGCAGTGCGCGCCAAGCGTTATGGGGGCCTGGCCGATGCTGCACTTGGCAGCGTGCCGGTCAACTTCCTCTCTGACCTGGATGTCACCGGCGGCAATTCCGGCTCGCCGGTGCTGAATGCCGAAGGTCAGCTGGTGGGGCTGCTGTTTGACATGACCTTCGACTCGGTGGTGTCCAACTGGGTGTTTGATGCGGCCAAGACCCGCACCATCTCCATGGATGCGCGCTATATGCGCTGGGTGATGCAGGAGGTCTATCCGGCACCGAATCTGTTGCAGGAAATGGGCGTTGCCAGCCAAGCCAAGTAAACTCGAGCACTTGGCAATCATGCTCAGGCGGCAGGGTTCACGCCCTGCCGTCTTCTTTGGAGAAAATCAGATGTTGAAACAAGGCGATGTGGCCACTTGGCAAGGCGCGGACGGCCAGTGGCGATTGCTGTGGATGCTGGCGCATGATGCGCACGCGCAATTGGGCGGGATTTATTCGCTGGCGCAGTTCATCCTGATGATGGATGAAGACCCGCAGGCACTGACGCAGGACGAGCTGGACAGCCTGCGCCAAACCGAGCGTCTTGGGCATTTCCCGATTGGCGCCGAGCAGCTGCAGGCCGCAAACCTGAAAGTGGTCGGCCACATGTTGCCCAGTGACGACGACATGGAAGGCTACCGGGTTTGGCGCGCGGCGTTCGAGAAGGGCGAGGCCGGGGTGTTTACCGTGCCGCTGGAAGATATCTGGACAATGATTCTGGAAAGCCTGGCGCAAGGCGCTGTGGATGATGACGGCGATGAATGAGCGTTTGCAGCACTGGCTGGCGCACCTTGAGGCGCAGCATCCGCGCGCCATTGAGCTTGGCCTTGATCGGGTGCGCGAAGTCGCACAGCGCATGGCACTGGACAAACCGGCTGCACAGGTCATCAGCGTGGCCGGCACCAATGGCAAAGGCTCCACCGTGGCATTGATTGAAGCCATCGCCCGCGCCCACGGACTGCGGGTGGGTTGTTATACCTCGCCGCATCTGCTGCGCTATAACGAGCGGGTACGCATTGAGGGGCGTGAAGCCAGTGATGCCGAGCTCATCGCTGCATTTGAAGCGGTGGAAGCGGCGCGCGGCGAAGTCTCGCTGACTTATTTTGAGGCGGGCACCCTGGCTGCGCTATGGCTGTTTGCCCGCGCCGGGCTTGACCTCGTCGTGCTGGAAGTGGGGCTGGGCGGCCGCCTGGATGCGGTGAATATCGTCGATGCCGACTGCGCCATCATCACCACCGTTGACCTTGACCATCAGGACTGGTTGGGCGCAAATACTGAGGCCATCGGCTTTGAAAAAGCCGGGATTGCCCGCGAAGGCAAGCCGCTGGTACTGGGCGATGACGACCCGTCCGCCAGTGTGCTGCGCCATGCCTATGCCATCGGTGCCCCAAGCTGGCGTATCGCCAATGATTTTTTTGCAGAAAAACTGGATGAGCGCCAGTGGCGCTACCGTGAAGTCGGTTGTGAAATGATTTTGCCGCTGCCATCGCTTAGCGCCCCGGTGCAGCTGCGCAATGCCGCCTGCGCCATTGCCGCATTGCGCGCGCTTGGCCTGGACTTGCAAGCGACAGCGGTGGCCAGTGCCCTGCAAACGGCGCATCTGCCCGCACGGCTGCAAGTTTTTCAAGCCTGCGGTATCCCGGTTTGGGTGGATGTGGCGCATAACCCGCAGGCGGCGCGTGCATTGGCTGAAGCACTGGCCGCCGTGCCTGAAAAAACACTGGCGGTGTATGCGCCGCTGGCCGACAAGGATGCTGCTGCCGTGGTGGCGGCGTTGCGTGTGCAGATTGATGGCTGGGTACTGGCAGCAAGCACGGAGGCCGGGGCACGCGGGCTTGGGCTACAGGCGCTGCGCGAAAAGCTGCCGCAAGATTTGCCGGTACTCGCTGCGGAAAACACGGTGACCGCTGCCATCGATACGGCATTGCAGCTTGCTGGCGGGCAGGGCAGGGTGCTGGTGTTGGGCAGCTTTCATGCCGCTGAACAGGCGCTCAGGCGTTTGCAGGAAAAACAGGCAGCCACGGGGCGCGCGATATAATCGCGCTCCCCCTTGTCATGCCGCCTCCGGATGGACACTGCCCTGAAACAGCGCCTGATTGGCGCCGCCGTACTCACTGGCCTTGCCGTGGTTTTTTTGCCGATGCTGTTCGAGTCCTCGACACTGTCCGAGCGCGAGGTGAATGACATCCCGATGGCGGTGCCGCCCGCACCCAAGGACGGCTTTGAAACCCGCGAGCTGCCACTGACAGGCCCGGGCGCTGTCCCTGAAGGCGGGGTGATGGGCATGGGCGAGGCGCCACCTGCGCCGGTAAAAGTGGATGCACAGGTGCAGGACGCACTGCCTGCGCCGCCGCCCAGCCCGGCTACGGCCGCAGGCGACTATGCGGTGAATTTCGGCAGCTATGCCAGTCGTGCCGATGCCGACCGGATTGTGGCTGCCCTGGCCGGCTTGCAATTGAATGCCGTGACCGAGCCGGTCAAGCTTGCGGACAAGCAGGCCTGGCGGGTGTATATCGGCCCTTTTGCCAGCCGCGCCGATGCCGAACAAGCCAGGATTCGCGCACTGACACTTGGCAATAACGCGCGCGCCACGGTGGTGACGCGTGATGCCGAGTCGGCGCCTGCAGTGGACAGCCAGCCGGTGGCAGCGGCAGCGCCGGTGCAAGTGGCGCAGCAAGCCACGCCCGTCCCGGCAGCCGCTGCTGAACGTCCGGTCGAGACAGAAAACAAACCTGCCCAGTCCCCGCAAACCGCACGTCCGGCAGCGACAGAAAACAAGCCAGCCGCACAGGCCAGGGCAGAAGCTGCGCCCAAACCGGCAGCAGCGCCCGTACCTGCGCCCCCAAAACCGGCTGCCAGTAGCACCGGCTTTGCCGTGCAGCTGGGCGCTTTTGCCAATGCCGCCGATGCCCAGGCGCTGCGTGAGCGCGCCCGTGCAGCGGGTTTTTCGGCAATCACCGAAACCGTGCGTACCGATAGGGGCACGCTCACGCGCGTGCGTCTTGGACCTGTGGCCGACCGCGCGGCTGCCGAGCGCATCCAGGCGCAGGCGCGCAGCAAGCTGGGGGTGGACGGCATGGTGCGCGCTCATCCCTGAAACATCTGTTATCCACCCCGTTTTGCGCCAGCACTGATGGCGCGCTTTCATTCATCTGCCTTATCCCGGAGCAAATAATCCATGTGCGGCATCATCGGTATCGTCAGTCCCCACGAAGTGGCAGCCCGTTTGTATGACGGTCTGACTGTTTTGCAGCATCGCGGTCAGGATGCGGCCGGTATCGCCACCAGTAACGGACAGCAATTGCGCGTGGAAAAAGGCAATGGTCTGGTCAGTGATGTATTCGATGAGAGCCGCATGCTGCTTTTGAAAGGCGAGATCGGCATTGCTCATTGCCGCTACCCGACTGCCGGCAGCGAGGGCAGTGACGAGGCGCAACCGTTCTACGTCAACTCGCCCTATGGTATTGCACTGGCGCACAACGGCAACCTCATCAATACCGAGGCCTTGCGCCGCGAGGTATTCGAGCAAGACCGCCGCAGTGTCAACACCCAGTCCGACTCCGAGGTGCTGCTGAACGTGTTTGCACACGAGCTGGCATCGCAGCCACAGCTGGATGCAGAGGCAGCGTTCACTGCGGTCAAGGGTGTCATGCAACGCGCCAAGGGCGGCTATGCGGTGCTGTGCATGGTGATGGGGCTGGGGCTGGTGGCCTTCCGTGACCCCAATGGCATCCGGCCACTGGTGCTGGGCAAGCGCAGCACGCCCGATGGCGATGAGTACGCACTGGCCTCGGAGTCGGTGGCACTGGATCTGACCGGCTTTGAGCGTGTGCGTGATATCGAGCCGGGTGAGGCGGTGGTGATTGCCCATGACCGTCAGCTGCATGCACGCATCGTGGCCGACAACGTCCTGCCGCGGCCGTGCATTTTCGAGCATGTGTATTTCGCCCGCCCGGATTCGATGATTGACAATATCTCGGTACACAAGGCGCGGATGCGCATGGGCGTGGCGCTGGGCGAGAAAATCCTGCGCGAGCGTCCTGACCACGACATTGATACGGTGATTCCGATTCCCGATACCAGCCGCGATGCGGCGCTGGAGCTGGCCAATGTGCTGGGCGTGAAATACCGCGAGGGCTTCATCAAGAACCGCTATGTGGGGCGCACCTTCATCATGCCCGGACAGGAAGCGCGCGCCAAATCGGTGCGCCGCAAGTTGAACCCGATTCCGCTGGAGTTCCGCAACCGCGTGGTGCTGCTGGTGGACGATTCCATCGTGCGCGGCACCACCAGTCATCAAATCGTGCAGATGGCGCGCGAGGCCGGCGCCAAAAAGGTGTATCTGGCCTCGGCCGCACCGCCAGTGCGCTATCCCAATATCTACGGCATCGACATGCCCACTGCCGAGGAGCTGATTGCCCACGGCCGCAGCGTTGCCGAAGTGGAAAAACTCATTGGCTGCGACTGGCTGATTTATCAGGATCTGCAAGACTTGGAAACGGCCGTGGCTGGCCCCAAACACCCCGGTATGAAG
The DNA here is from genome assembly GCA_002798195.1 of Lysobacteraceae bacterium NML03-0222. Taxonomy (GTDB): domain Bacteria; phylum Pseudomonadota; class Gammaproteobacteria; order Xanthomonadales; family Xanthomonadaceae; genus Solilutibacter. The sequence goes on from NWQM01000003.1 coordinate 110,446, forward strand.
TTCGACACCTCGTGCTTTTCCGGCGAATACGTCACCGGCGTTGCTGACGGTTATTTTGAATCGCTCAAGGCCCAGCGCTCGGATGCGGCCAAGGAAAAACGCCGCACATGAGCCTGTATCAGGCTGCCGCAGCGGTGCTCGCCACTGCTGGTGTGGAGGAAAAACCGGCTGCCGCACACGCCATGGCGACGGCGTTCCGTGCAGGGCAGCTTGGCATTGATGAAAATGCCCCGGCGCCCGATGCCATCGGCATGCCGGGGCGGCCTGCCAAGCCACGGCTTGTGCATCCGCGTGAGCTGCCGCGGCGCGGCTTTGGCTCGCTGGCCGGACGTGCGGCCTTCATTCATGCGGTGGCGCATATCGAGTTCAACGCCATTGATTTGGCTTGCGATGCGGTTTACCGCTTTCGCGGCCTGCCGCCGGCGTTCTATGCCGACTGGGTGCAGGTGGCCGATGACGAGGCGCGGCATTTTGTGATGATGCGTGCGCGCCTCAACGACCTGGGTTTTGATTACGGCGATTTCGATGCCCATAACGGCCTGTGGGAAATGGCCGAAAAAACTGCCCATGACGGCCTGGCACGCATGGCGCTGGTGCCGCGGGTGCTGGAGGCGCGCGGGCTGGATGTCACCCCGGGGATGATTGAAAAGTTGAAGTCCCTGGGCGATACCCAAACCGCTGCCTGCCTTGAAATCATCCTGCGCGAGGAAATTGCCCATGTCGCCGCAGGCTCGCGCTGGTATCGCTGGTATTGCCGGCGCGCCGGCGTGGAGCCGCGCAGCCGCTTCCGCGAGCTGCTGCACCAATACGCCAGCGGCGTGCTGCATGGCCCGTTCAACATGGAAGCACGGCTGATGGCCGGCTTTGATGCCGACGAGCTGCAATCGCTGTGCGATGCCGCCGAAGCGGTGGCCTCCTAGATGCATCCGGGCTGCTTTTGGGCAGACCTTATACAGGCAGTGTGTGCTGTGCCAGCGCCCAGGCCACATGCTCACGCACCAGTTCTGATGGATGCTGCGCACGGCTGTGCAGGGCGGCGATGATGGCGGGGGTGGTAGGCGCATTGCCCAGCGCCACGGCGATATTGCGCAGCCAGCGCTCGTGACCGCTGCGGCGGATGGGCGAGCCTTTGGTACGGCGCAGGAATTCATCTTCTTCCCAGGCGAACAGCTCTACCAGCGAGGCCACATCCAGACGGTTGCGTGGCGCAAAATCCGGTTCCTCGAAGCGCCGGGCAAATTTGTTCCAGGGGCAGATGAGCTGGCAGTCGTCGCAGCCGAAAATGCGGTTGCCGATACCGCGGCGCAAGTCCTCGGGGATGCTGCCCTGATGCTCGATGGTCAGATAGCTGATGCAGCGGCGCGCATCCAGCCGGTACGGGGCGATGATGGCCTGGGTCGGGCAAATGTCGATGCAGCGGCTGCAGGTACCGCAGTGGTTGCTGGCCGGGGCTGAAGGCGGCAGCGGCAGGTCGGTGTACAGCTCACCGAGGAAGAACCAGGAGCCGCCGTTCTTGTCGATAAGACAGGTATGTTTGCCAATCCAGCCAAGTCCCGCATTGCGCGCCAATGCGCGCTCCAGCACCGGGGCCGAATCGGTAAAGGCGCGATAGCCAAACGGCCCCAGCAGCGCTTGTACCGCCTCGGCCAGTTTTTGTAGGCGGTTGCGCATCAGCTTGTGGTAGTCACGCCCCAGCGCATAGCGGGCGACATAGGCGCGCTCGCCATTGGCCAGCGTCTCCCAAGCCTCATCATGCGCGCGGCCATAATCAAGCCCCACCGAAATCACCGACAGCGTGCCGGGCACCAATTCTGCCGGACGGGCGCGTTTGTCGCCGTGCGCCGCCATCCACTGCATCGTGCCGTGCATGCCCGCATCCAGCCAGCGGCGCAGATGCTCGGCATCCTCGCCCAGTTCAATCCCGCTGATGCCAAAACGGCTGAAACCAAGCTGCATGGCCTGATCACGGATGCGTTCGACAAGTTGCCGGGTGGGGGCTGGCTGGGGGAAAGACATTGGGCAAGTATAAAATCCCCGCATGTTTGAGCTTTATGACAATGCCGCATTGCGGGCGCTGGAGCGCCGCGCAGGGGTGCAGGCCGGGCTGGACGAAGACTGCCTGATGCGCCGCGCCGGTCAGGCAGCGTGGCGGGTATTGCTTGCGCACTGGCCGGATGCCAAACGCATTCTGGTGCTGGCAGGCCCCGGCAATAATGGCGGGGATGGCTGGGTGCTGGCACAGCACGCCCTGCTTTCCGGGCGCGTGGTATGCGTGCTGCAACCGGCCTCGTTGCCGCCTGCAAGCAAGCTGGCACGGCAGATGGCTCAGGAATACCGTGAGGCCGGTGGCAAGGTCGAAGTGTTTGCCGGGGAGTTGCCGCCAGCGGATGTGATTGTCGATGCCTTGTTCGGCATCGGGCTTGCACGCGCGCCGGAGGCGGATGTCGCCGCATTGATTGCCGCTGCCAATGAGCATCCTGCGCAAATTCTGGCGCTTGACACCCCCAGCGGCGTGAATGCCGAAACCGGCGCGGTACCGGGCAGGGCGATTGAGGCGCGGCTCACCCTGCAATTCATTGCTGCCCATGCCGGGCTGGCTACAGGGCGAGCCTGCAACCACGTCGGCACTCTGGCGCTGGCGTCACTGGATGTGCCGCAGGCATGTTTCAACGGCTTGTCAGCGCGTGCGCAGATCATGGCGGAACCTGAGTTGCCGCGTCACAAACGCGACAGCCACAAGGGCGACTATGGCCGCGTACTGCTTATTGGCGGCGATCACGGCATGGGCGGTGCGGTGCTGCTGGGGGCGGAAGCTGCACTGCGCAGCGGCGCAGGCTGGGTGCAGGTGGCGACTCGCACGGAGCATCACAGCGCTTTGCTCAGCCGCTGCCCGGAAGCGATGAGCGTGCTTGATGATGAAGCCTTGCCCAAAGCCGTGGCGGTGGCCGATGCCATCGCGCTCGGCATGGGGCTGGGGCAGGGGGATTGGGCGCGGGCGCACTTGGCGTGGGTGCTGGCCAGCGGCAAACCCTGCGTGCTGGATGCCGATGCGCTGAACTTGCTGGCCGAGCAGCCGCAGCCCGTGCCACAGGCGGTACTGACTCCGCATCCGGGCGAGGCGGCGCGGCTGTTGGATTGCAGCACTGCCGATATTGGCCATGACCGGATTGCCGCTGCCGACGAGCTTGCCGGGCGCTATCAGTGCGCCGTGGTGCTGAAAGGCGCAGGCAGCGTGATTGCCGCGCCGGGGCAAACCTCGCGCATTCTGGATGTGGGCAATCCCGGCATGGCCTCGCCGGGCATGGGCGATACCTTGGCGGGCATCATTGTCACGCTGTTGGCACAAGGGCATGCCCCCATGCAGGCGGCCAGTATCGGCGCCTGGCTGCATGGCCGTGCCGGTGATGTCGCGGTGCAGAAATGTGGTGAAACCAGCCTTTTGGCGCGTGATCTGATTGCCCAGCTGGGGCGTGCTTTTTCCGAGTGTATTGAATGATGAAAGAAACCTTCCTCCCCGATGCCGAGGCCACCGATGCCTTGGCGGCACGCTTTGCTGCCAGCCGCCCGGACAGAGCCGTGGTGCATCTGCATGGCGATTTGGGCGCGGGCAAATCCAGTTTTGCGCGTGCGTTTTTGCGGGCGCTGGGGGTGCAAGGCGCCATCCGCAGCCCGACCTATACCTTGGTGGAACGCTACCCGCTGGCCGATGGCCGCGAGGCGCTGCATATGGACCTGTACCGCATTGGCGACTCCGGCGAGCTGGAGTTTCTCGGCATTGAACCGGATACGGTCGCGCTTTGGCTGGTGGAATGGCCCGAGCGCGGCGCTGCCGCCTTGCCGCCTGCGGATTTGGCGATTGACCTTGCCATCGAGGGCGCAGGCCGCCGCTTTACGGCCAAAGCCGGCAGCCCAATCGGGCAAGACTGGTTGGCGGCACTGGGTGTTTGAGCCCCGGGCTCAAGGCGTGAAGCGGCGCAGGCGCAGGGCGTTGCCAAGCACGAATACGCTGGAGAGTGCCATCGCGCCGGCAGCAAAAACCGGGGAGAGCAGGCGGCCATTGATTGGATACAGCAGTCCGGCGGCCAGCGGAATCAGTGCGGTGTTGTAGGCAAAGGCCCAGAACAGGTTCTGGCGGATATTGCGCAAGGTGGCGCGGGAGAGGGCGATGGCATCATGTACGCCCTTGAGGCTGCCGGACATCAATACCAGGTCGGCCGCTTCCATGGCGATGTCGGTACCGCTGCCGATGGCGATGCCGACATCGGCTTCGGCCAGTGCCGGGGCGTCGTTGATGCCATCGCCGACAAAGGCCAGGGTGCCGTAGCGGGCTTTGAGCTGTTTGACTGCTTCGACCTTGCCTTGCGGCAATACCTCGGCGATGACTTCCTCGATTCCCAGTTGCCGGGCGATGGCATCGGCGGTATGGCGGTTGTCGCCGCTCACCATCGCCACTTTCAGCCCCTGGGCATGCAGGGCGGCAATCGCTGCCGGGGTATCGGGTTTGATTGGGTCGGCCACGGCGATGAGTGCGGCAAGTTGGCCATCGAACGCGGCATACATCGGTGACTGGCCTTCGCGGGCAAGGCGTGCGCTGCTGTCGGCAAAGCGGCCAATCTCCAGCCCCAGTGCCTGCATATGCCGGTCTGCGCCGATATCCACTTGCCGGCCTGCCACCAGCGCGCGGATACCCATGCCGGTGATGGATTGAAAATGCTCGACTTCGGGCAGTTCAAGGTTTTGCGCCCTGGCCGCTTCGACGATGGCATGCGCCAGCGGGTGCTCGGATTGTGATTCCGCTGCGGCAAGCAGCTGCAAAACGGCAGTTTTTTCAAAGCCGGCGGCCACTTCAAGATGGGTCAGTACCGGCTTGCCGACGGTGAGCGTGCCGGTTTTGTCCAGGGCGATGATGCGCGCGTCTTTCAATGATTGCAGGGCTTCCCCCTTGGCAAACAACAGGCCAAGCTCGGCTGCGCGGCCGGTTCCGACCATGATGGAAGTCGGTGTGGCCAGCCCCATGGCGCAGGGGCAGGCGACAATCAACACGGCCACCGCATTGACCAGCGCCAGGCTCAAGGCCGGTGCGGGCGCCAGCCACAGCCAGAGGCTGAAAGTCAGCACTGCGGCCAATATCACCGCAGGCACGAACCAGCGCGTGACCTTGTCCACCAGTGCCTGAATCGGCAGTTTGCCTGCCTGTGCCTGCTCCACCAGGGCGATGATTTGCGCAAGCACGCTTTGGCTGCCGACGGTGGTGGCGCGCAGGGTCAGTGCGCCCTGTTGGTTGACCGTACCGCCAATCACGGCGCTGCCGGGGGATTTGGCCACCGGCACCGGCTCGCCGCTCAGCATCGACTCATCGACCAAGCTCTGGCCTTCCACAACCATGCCATCCACCGGCAGGCGCTCGCCGGGGCGCACCTGCAGCAGGTCGCCACTGACGACTTCGGCGACGGGAAGATCGTGCAGCTTGCCCTCGCGCAATACGCGGGCGGTCTTGGGTTGCAGGCCAATCAGGCGGCTGATGGCTTGCGAGGTGCGGCCTTTGGCACGGGCTTCAAGAAAGCGGCCAAGCAAAATCAGGGTGATGATGACCGCTGCCGCTTCGTAATAGACATTGACCGTGCCATCAGGCAGCAGGCCTGGCCAGAAAGTGGCGATCAGCGAATACAGCCAGGCCGAAGTCGTGCCCAGCACCACCAGCGAGTTCATGTCCGGCGCAGCCCGCCAAAGTGCTGGCAGGCCATGCCGGTAAAAATGCCGCCCGGGAATCAGCAAGACCAGGGTGGTCAGCAGGCATTGCAGATACCACAGGTTTTGCTGGCCGAATGTCGCCATCAGCCAATGGTGGAAGGGCGGCAGCAGATGGCCACCCATTTCCAGTACAAACACCGGCAAGGTCAGGCTGGCGGCGATGAATAAATCGCGTCGCAGCTGTTGTTTTTGCCGTTGTTGCTGCGCTTGGTGGGCGGCCTCATCGGCTTGCCTGTCTTGCGCCAGCCGGGCAGAAAAACCCGCCTTTTCCACCGCTTGCAGCAATGACGGCGGGCTGGCATGCCCCTGTACCGTGGCACGCGCGCTGGCAAGGTTGACTGATGCTGCACTCACCCCGGGGACGGCTTGCAGGACGCGCTCCAGCCGGGTGCTGCAGGCAGCGCAGCTCATGCCCTCAATATGCAGGACATGCGTGGATGCGGGGACGTCGAACCCGGCTTTTTGTATGGCTGCAATCAGTGATTGTGGGTCGGCGTTGCCCTGTACCGTGGCGCGTGCGCTGGCAAGGTTCACCGAGGCGCCGGTGACGCCGGGAACCGCTTGCAAGACGCGCTCCAGCCGGGCGCTGCAGGCGGCACAACTCATGCCCTCGATAGGCAGGGTGATGGCTGTGCCGTTGCCTGCCATCAGCCTGCCGGTGTCTTGGCGGCCAGTTCAACCGGCACGCCTACCCGTTGCGCGGCGCGGCGCGGAATGTATTGCGCATCCAGCAGTGGTTGGATGCGGCGGAAAACTTCGGCGCGGGTGAATGGTTTTTTCATGAAGTCCTCGGCGCCCAGGCGCTGGACATACATTTGTTCGGTGGGCTTGGGGTTGCCGCTGGTGACGATAATCGGAATATCGCGGGTATGCGGCAGCTCGCGCAGCAGGCGCAGCAGCGAAAAACCGTCGGTATCGGGCAGGATGACGTCCAGAAAAATCAGCTCCGGCTCGAACATCTCAATCTGCCGCAGTGCGGCGCGGCCATCATGCGCCTCGGTAATCAGATAGCGCTCCTCGCCCAGCTCTTTTTTCAGCCGGGCGATGATGGTGGGGGAGTCATCCACCAGCAGGATGCGGGTGCCGGGACGGGGGTCGGCGCGCGGGTTCTTGCGGCGGCTGCTGCCGGAATAGGTGGCTGTTTTTATTTTTTCGCTTGCTGGGGGTTTGGCGCCACGTCGAAAAACATCAAACAAAGCCATACAAAAAATTTCCCCGAAAAATGATGCGGCACATTCTAACGCCGGTCACCGGGCTTGGGGAGCAGGCGCTGCAAGGCAGCGAGCCTTGCCAGGCGGCTCCAGCCGATGGTCAGCACCGTGACTTGGCTGACAAGTAGTGTGAGCAAGGGGTGAGCGCCATGCGCCAGGCTCAGCCGGGCAAAGAGGAGGCTGGCGGCAATACCTGCCAGCAGGGTGACAAGCAGAACCGCCAGCCAGGCGAAAAAACGCTGCCCCATCAGTCGCCAGCCGCGGCCAAGCGCCAACAGTGCCGAGCGCAGCGCCGGGTCGGCGGCAAAGGCGGCGCGCGCTGTGCTGATGCTGGCCAAAACCGGCAAGACAAGCACGGCAGAAAACGCCCAGGCAGCGTAATGCCAGGGAGCAGCCTGCGAGTAAGTGATGGCCTGTGCGGCTTTTGTTTCGGCAAAAGACAGCGCCATCATGGAAACGGGCAGCGCCAGCAGCAGTGGCAGCAAGGCTAGCAGATACAGCCGCAGTTGCGGTGCATATTCGCGCAGGCCACCGCGGCAAAGGGCTACAAAACCTGGCGGCGTGGCGGCGCGCAGGCCAGTCACGGCAATGCCGGCTGCCCAGGGGGCGAGCAGGGCGCTCAGCAGCAATGGCGGCAGCATGTTCAGTGTCAATTGCGCGATGACTGCGCTATTGGCAAGCCAGGCATCGGCGAGCGCGGCCAGGTCAGGCGCGGCGATGATGCGTCCGGCCTCGGGGTGATGGGCCAAGATGGCGTGTGCGGCATTGGCCACTTGCCGGCTGAGCCAGAAGGCAGGCACAAGTCCGGCCAGCCACCACAGCAGCAACACCCGCCAATGGGCAAGGCTGGTGAGCGCGTCCCGAGACAGGGCATTGATGGCAGAAGTGCGAGCGTTGTCCATCATGCCCCCAAGAGCCAGGCCAGGGCGATTTGCAGCCAGCCAAGCAGGCGCTGCATCACCTGGTTGCGGGCATCGGTACTGGGGTTGAGGCTGCGCTGGTTGTCGCCAAGCGATACATCCAACGGGTAATGTTGCTGCGGGTCAAGCTGCGCGGTTTTGGCGGGCACGGGCTTTAGCCACTCAAAGCGGAATTCATCCTGTGTGCCGGAAAAACGCACGGTTTCAGTGCTGCCATCGGCAAAGCGCACGACCAGCGTTTGCGGCACATCCGCGCCGCGGCGCTGCACGGTGAGGGTGGTGCGATAGTGTTGCCCATCGGTTTTTTCGCTTTGCAAAGCGCTGATGCCATCGTCAATCCGCATGGCCTGATAAACATGCTGGGCAAAGCTGCGCTCGATGATTTCGCGCTGGCCGGTGCCGTCTATCAACGCCTGGCGCAGGTCGGCGATGGAGGGGTGGCGAAACTTCCAGCGTTGGTAATACAGGCCGATGGCGCGCTCCATCGCCTCGCTGCCCAGTTGGCGCTCAAGGCTGTCAAACAGCGTGGCCGAGCGCGAATACACCGTGCCGTAGCTGGTGCTGGAGTGCCATTGCCAGCTATTGCTGCCCAGCCGGTCCTGTTTTTCATGCAGGCCTGCCGCCAGCCGCTCCAGCGCAAAGCCGTCCATCTTCGGCATGAAGCCAAACCGTGCCAGCCAGGCCGGTGCCAGCGGCACCTGTTGGCCGCGCTGGCGCAGCAGGCGCCTGTTCCAGTATTGGTTGAGGCCTTCGTCCAGCAGCGGCTCTTCAAACTCGTTGGAGGCGAGAATGCCCTGAAAATAGCCATGTCCCAGCTCGTGCAGGGTGACAAACTCCAGCAGATGCTGCTCATGGCCGCCGGGTTTGAAGCCCGGAAAACTCATCGCGGTAAAAAACGTGGGGTATTCCATGCCGCCGGCTTCATCGGCGTTGAAGGGCGGAATCACCGCGGTCAGGGTGCGATACGGGTAGGGCGCCAGGCTGTGGGCAAAATCCTCCAGCGCATCGAGTGTGGCCTGCATCACCACGGCGGCTTGGCTGGCGTATTCGGGCGGATACAGCACTTGCACCTTGACCGTGCCGCCTGCGGGGCTGCGCCACTGCGCTTCAAGTGGCTTGGCCGTGCGCCTGTCCGCCGTCCAAGCAAAATCATGCACTTCGCCCTGCACATAGCGATACATGCTGCGGCCATTGGCATTGTGCTTTTCCACAAGCTCGCCGGTCGCACCCACGGTGTAGTCGGCGGGGACGTCGATGCTGACATCGTAATGGCCGAAATCGGCATAGAACTCGCTGTGCAGATGAAACTCGTGGGCATTCCAGCGCATGGCGTTGGCGCCCCGTTCGCCGGGCAGCTCCAGCACGGCAATCTTGGGGAACCACTGCGCCACCAGATGAAAGCTGCCGAAATAGCCAGTGCGGGCAATCACGCGCGGCAACTGGCTTGAAAAATCCATGTCCAGCGTGGTGCTGGCGCCTGCCGCTACCGGGCTGGGCAGTTCCAGGCGGATAACGGTTCTGTCGCTGGCAGGGCCGCCATCGGGCTGCACGAATTGCCAGCGCGCGGGCTTGCCGTTCTGGGTGATGTTTTGCAGCTGGATGTAGCCCTGCTCGCCAACGGATAAGCCACTGCGGAAAGCAAAGCCGGCCTGGGCACGCTCGGCAAGAAAAGTGCTGCCTTCGGAAAAGGCATTCAGATACAGATGCAGATAGACCGCGCAAACCGGCTGGCTGCTGCGGTTATGCCAGGTCAGGGTTTGCTGGCCGTGAATGCGGTGTTTCTGGGCATCAAGCCGGGCATGGATGCGGTAGTTGGCTATATGCCGGGCGTGAGTGCGCACACCGCCCCAGGCATCTGCCGCACTCGGGGTGGGCACGGCAGCGGCATCGGCAGAAGCCAGTGGAATTTCGGCGCAGGTGGCTGTGGGTGTTGCCTGCGCAGCCACAGGGCAGAGCAGGGCAAGTGCCAGAGTCGCAAAACGCGACATCATTCATCCAGAACGGCGATATTTTCCGCAGCCTGGCGAATGGCATCGGGCAGGCTGGCAGGCCGCCCGCTATGGCGGTCAATCCAGACCACCACCACCTCGCCATCGCAATGCAGCGTGCCGGTTTGGCGATCCTGGATGCGATGGCCGACAGTCAGGCTGCTGTTGCCGATGCGGCGGGTGAACAGCTCGATGACCACCGTGGCCGGATAGGTGATGGGCAGGCGGTAATTGAGCATGGCCTGCGCCAGCACCGGCACATGGCGGTCATCGAACCAGTCGGTCTGCTGCGAGTTCAGCCACTGGATGCGGGCTTCTTCCAGATAGCGCAGATACACCGCGTTATTGACGTGGTTCATGGCGTCCATATCCCCCCAGCGCGGGGTCAGCTCCATGCGGAAAGGCATTGGTTTCATGGGTTTTTCCTGTGTTGGGCGCGGGCTTTGTCGTCCTGCATCTGCTTGGCAAGAAAACGCCCGGTATGTGAATGGGAAAGTTGTGCGACCTCTTCCGGGCTGCCCTCGGCAATGATTTCACCGCCACGATGGCCGCCCTCGGGGCCAAGGTCCACAATCCAGTCGGCAGTCTTGATGACATCCAGATTGTGCTCGATGACCACCACGGTATTGCCTTCATCGCGCAGCCGGTGCAAAACGCCCAGCAACTGTTCGATATCGGCAAAATGCAGCCCGGTGGTCGGCTCATCGAGGATATACAGGGTGCGGCCGGTATCGCGGCGCGAAAGCTCCTTGGAGAGTTTCACCCGCTGCGCCTCGCCACCCGATAGCGTGGTGGCCGACTGCCCGAGCTTGATATAGGACAGCCCCACATCCATCAGCGTCTCCAGTTTGCGGCCAATTGCGGGGATGTTCTCGAACAGCTTGGCGGCATCTTCCACGGTCATTTCCAGGATGTCGTGAATGCTGTAGCCCTTGTAGAGAATCTCCAGGGTTTCGCGGTTGTAGCGTTTGCCGCCGCAGACATCGCAGGGCACATACACATCGGGCAGAAAGTGCATTTCCACCTTGATCAGCCCATCGCCCTGGCAGGCTTCGCAGCGCCCGCCGCGCACATTGAAGCTGAAGCGCCCCGGCGCATAGCCGCGCGCGCGCGCTTCGGGCACTTGCGCAAACAGCTCGCGCAGCGGCGTGAACAGGCCGGTATAGGTGGCTGGATTGGAGCGTGGCGTGCGGCCAATCGGTGACTGGTCGATATCCACCACCTTGTCGAACAAGTCCAGCCCCTGAATGTCCTTGTAGGCCGCCGGGGTATGCGAAGCGCCGTTGATTTCATTGGCGGCCAGCGCGTACAGGGTGTCGTTGATGAGCGTGGACTTGCCCGAGCCGGAGACGCCGGTCACGGCAGTCATCAGCCCCGCAGGGATGTTGAGATTGACGTTTTTCAGATTGTTGCCGCTGGCGCCCTTGAGCTTCAGCATTCGCTTCTTGTCGGGGACATGGCGCTTGGCGGGGATTTCGATGGCGCGGCGGCCGGAGAGATAGTCGCCGGTCAGTGAGCGCGGCGAGGCCATGATTTGCGCCACATCGCCCTGCGCCACCACTTCGCCGCCATGCACGCCGGCGCCCGGGCCAATATCGACCACATGGTCGGCCAGGCGGATGGCGTCCTCATCGTGCTCCACCACAATCACGGTATTGCCCAAATCGCGCAGGCGGGTCAATGTGCCCAGCAGGCGTTCGTTGTCGCGCTGGTGCAGGCCGATGGATGGCTCGTCCAGCACATACATCACCCCCACCAGCCCGGCGCCAATTTGGCTGGCCAGGCGAATACGCTGCGCCTCGCCGCCGGAGAGCGTATCGGCCTTGCGCTCCAGGGTCAGATAGTCCAGCCCTACATCCACCAGAAAGCCCAGGCGCTCGTTGATTTCCTTGACGATTTTGCTGGCGATTTCACCGCGCCAGCCCGGCAGTTGCAGATTGGCAAAAAATGCCAGCGCCGCATCAATTGGCTCCTGGGTCAGTGCATAGATGGGGCGCTCGCCGACAAATACATGGCGCGCGGCGCGGTTCAGGCGTGCCCCGCCGCAGTCCGGGCAGGGGCGTTCGCTGATGTATTTGGACAGCTCCTCGCGCACTGCGCCCGATTCGGTTTCCCGATAGCGGCGCTCCAGATTGGGGATGATGCCCTCGAACGGATGCTTGCGCTGTGAGCGTGTGCCTTGCGCGGTGATATGGGTAAAGGCGATGGCCTCATCGCCACTGCCATGCAGCACCGCCTGCTGGATGGCCTGTGGCAAATCTTGCCAGGGCGCATCCAGATTGAAGCGGTAATGCTTGGCGAGCGACTGAATCAGCTGGAAATAATACGGATTGCGCCGATCCCAGCCGCGCACCGCCCCGGCCGCCAGGGACAGCTCCGGGTGTGTGACCACCCGGCCGGGGTCAAAAAACTGCGCCACACCGATGCCGTCACAGGTTTCGCAAGCGCCCATCGGCGCATTGAACGAAAACAGCCGTGGCTCCAGTGCTGGCAGGGCGTAATCGCAGACCGGGCAGGAATAGCGCGAAGAAAACAGCAGCGGTGCAGCGGCCTCGTCATCCAGCGACTGCACCAGCGCCATGCCTTCGCCCAGCTTCAGCGTGGTCTCGAATGACTCGGCCAGACGCTGCTGCAAGTCCTCACGGATTTTGAAGCGGTCAATCACCGCCTCGATGGTGTGCTTGTTGCGCAGCGCCAGCGGCGGCACCGCATCGATTTCGTACAGCACCCCGTCCACGCGCACGCGCACATAGCCTTGCGCGCGCAATTGCTCGAACACTTGCACATGCTCGCCCTTGCGATCGCGCACCACCGGCGCCAGCAGCATCCAGCGCTGCCCCTGGGTGGCAGGCGCGTCTTCCAGCGCCATCACCTGATCGACCATCTGGCTGACCGTCTGCGCCTGGAGCGGGAAATCATGATCCGGGCAGCGCGGCGTACCCGCGCGTGCATACAAAAGGCGCAGATAGTCATACACCTCGGTGATGGTGCCCACCGTCGAGCGCGGATTGTGGCTGGTGGATTTTTGCTCGATGGAAATCGCCGGCGACAGCCCCTCGATATGATCGACATCGGGCTTTTCCATCACGCTCAAGAACTGCCGTGCATAGGCCGAGAGCGATTCCACATAACGGCGCTGACCTTCGGCATAGATGGTGTCGAACGCCAGCGATGACTTGCCCGAGCCTGACAGTCCGGTGATGACAATCAGCTTGTCGCGCGGCAGGTCAAGGTCGAAGTTCTTGAGATTGTGGGTGCGCGCACCACGGATGCGAATAGTGTCCAGAGCCACGAAGCTGCCCGAAGAATGAAAGAACCCGATAGCCTAGAGCCGAGGCCGTGCAAGAGCAAATGGGCGCAGCCGGGTATTCATTCAAGTCACGACATGCTGACTTCAGCGAGGGTATGGGATGGATGCCAGTGCAGGTGTTCAATCGCCTAATCCGGCGCGCTCAATCAGCACGATGCTGCATTCGCGCTCGGCATGGGGTTGATGGCGCACGCCCTTGGGCAGCACGAACAATTCCCCGGCGCGGATGCACACTTCCGGGCGGCCATCGTCAAAGCGCACGCCCATTTCACCGCTCACCACCAGAATGATTTTGTCGCTGCCGGCATGGCGATGCCACTCAAAATCTCCGGCAAATTTGACCAGACGAAAACCAAAATCGCCCTGGTTTAAAACCAGCGGCTTCCAGTATTCGTGCAGCTTTTCAAGCTCGGCATTCAAGTTGAGCGGAGTCTGCATGGACCTGCTCCCTGGGTCGAGTTTCATGCAGGTGTTTGCTCCAGCCAGGCCATGGCCTCAATCTTGTGGCCGTCCAGGTCGCGCACGAAGCAGCCGTAATACTGCTCGCCATAGTGCGGGCGCGGCCCGGGCTCGCCATCGCCCGTGCCGCCTGCGGCCAGAGCCGCGTCGTAAAACGCATGCACCTCCTCCGGGTTGGCGGCCATGAAGGCAATATGCACGCCGTTGGCGGTTTGTGCGCGCTGGCCGTCGTGTGGCTGCTGAATCCAGAACTCCGGGTAGATGCGGCCATAGGCGATGGCGGGGAATACCTCGCTGACATCCATCACCCGGCCAATGCCGAGCGTGGCCAGCACGGTATCGTAAAACGCTACTGCCTCGGCAAAGCGGTTGGTGCCGAGCGAAACGTGCGAGAGCAGGCTGATGCTGGGGTTGGGTCGGTTCATGAAAACGCCTTGTTGCAGTTGCAGGATGCTGCCTGTGAATGTAGCAGATGGCGCAGCAGCGCTGGCGTGGTCAGCAGGCTGCGATGAAGGCTTGCAGCGCCGCCCAGACCATGTCCGGCTGCTCGGCGATGGCCTCGTGCGCGGCAAACGGCACCTGCATCAGGTGCGCCCCGGGCAGCACGGTTTTGAGCGCCGCCCAGTCGGGCAGCGAGAGCAGAAAGTCGTCCTCGCCGCGCAGGCTGAGCAGCGGCGCGCGAATCTGTGCAATCAGCGCATCCGGGTAGCCGCTGGCGCGCTCATCCAGCCACAGGCGCTTGAGCTCGGCCAGCAGGCGCGGCAGGTCGGGGGCGGGGTTGTGCGCCAGATAGGCGGCCACTTGTGTCGGCATATGCTCGCGCGCAAAGCCCTCGTCCAGCGCCTCGTATAGCGGCCTAATCCCGGCCAGTTGGCGGCTGTGCCAGTGCGCGCCGATGGTGATCAGGCGCTCGATCATGCCCGGATGGCAGGCGGCCAGCCGGTAGGCGGCGATGCCGCCATCACTGAAGCCGATCACGGTGCAGCGCGCCAAGCCCAGCGTTTGCAGCACATGGCGGGCATCTTCGGCCAGTTGCGCATAACTCAAGGGCACATCGCCCAGGGTGGAGCGGCCATGCCCGCGGCTGTCGAGGGCGATGACGTAAAACGCCTGCTGCAAGCGTGGCAGCAGTGGTGCGAAATCATCCTTCGACCCCAGCCCGCCATGCAGCAATATCAGTGCGGGTTTATCCGATGCGCCACTGATTTGCACATGCAAATCAGCGCCCAGATAGGCAATCGTCTGGCTTGTGGTCATCCAAGTAATACCCAGCGGTGGAGATAGTGGACAGTTTAGTCCTTGTCCCTGTCAGTTTCTGTCAGCACTCAAACACGCGGGCGGTATTGAGTCATGGCATCCTGTCCAGTCAGCTCGACTTCAAGAGGCAACACATGGCCGTTATCGACAGCAGAGGCCGCATCACACTTCCTGCCGGCGTGCGCACGGGATTGGGTGCGAGGGCTGGAGATCGTGTCATGTTTGTTCCGCTTGAGAATGGACGCTTTGAACTGGTGGCCGCCACCTTGCCGGTGACAGCGCTCAAGGGCAGCATTGCCAAGCCGAAGAGGCCGGTCAGCATCGAGGATATGAGCACGGCCATCATGCGCCGGGCTGTTGAACATCGGTCTTGAGGAGCGAGACCCAACTCAGACAAAACGATTGGCCTCGAGCGAGACATGGGAGAGGATGCTGGGGCTTTCGGTGCTCATATTCCGTACACCGACTTGATGACATCGATGGTGCCGGCGCGGGCGAAGAATCCTGCGTCTTTCAGGCCTGCGGCATCTGTTATGGCTTGGCGAAAGGCGGCAGCTTCTTCGGTGTCTTGGCACAGGTGCTTGGGGAAAACCTTCCCTTTGCTCATGTCATGCGGGTGGAAGTCCAGCGTGATGGGGGCTTTGCAAGACTTTTTCAGAAACAACTGGGTGTGCAGGCGGCGAAAATTCAGCTCGTAAGACGTGGCTACCGCCAGACAATCGGAGAGGGGATAGTGTTCGGTCTGGGGCAGGCGGGAGAAGAAGCGATAGCGTGTGATGCTGATGCGCTCGTCATCGATTTCCACGCGTGATGGAATGTTGGTTTTCCGTGTGCGGAAGTCAACCAAATCAGGGTAAGCGGATTAAATGGTTGATCTTACCTTTGCATGAGAGTGAGACAGACCGGCATCTCATCGGATTATCTGGTTGATGCTTCACCTACTGCTGGTGCATGTTTCCTTCGCTAATTCCAGCAAGAACCCCACACGCCTCAACTTCCCGGTCATCGTTGCAACTCGCTCTCAGTGAAACGAGTTGTTTCTCAAGCGCTTGCAGAGCGGTTATCTGCGACCGCACATGAGAGATGTGATCATCGAGCAAGGCGTTGACGGCGGTACAAGGCTGATGAGGGTCGTCCTGATAGCTCTGTAGTTCGTGAATCTCAGCCAGTGATAGGCCCAGGATTCTGCAGCGACGGATGAAGGCCAGCCCCTCACCATGCTTCTCGGTATAGACACGGTAACCGTTGTCCTGCCGATCAGGCGGCGGCAACAAGCCCTGCTGTTCATAGAAGCGGATCGTCTGTGTTTCGACCCCTACCAACTGCGCCAACTGACCAATGCGCATCAGCCTCCTCCCCAACGGATTCTTTACTCTATTGACCTTATAGTAGCTTTATAGTTTTAAATGGTACCACAACATTGTTCAAGTGGAGTCGTATCATGAGCAAATCCTGTGGTGGCGCCTGTGGCGGTGATGCAACGTCCGCAGCGGATACCGATATACAGGCCTCCTCCGAGGCGCCAGGGAGATGGGTCAGTGTTTATGCCGTGCCGAAGATGGACTGTCCATCAGAAGAACGAATGATTCGCCTAGCCCTGAACGGCTTTGAGGAGATTCGGGCGCTGTCCTTCGACTTGTCGAACCGCCGGCTGAAGGTCGTGCATGACGGCGAGGTCGAGCCCGTCACCTCGAAACTGAAGACCTTGGGGCTAGGCGCCTCGCTTCAGGAAACCGTCGCTGCAAATCCGGAGACCATCAAGGCCGCCGAGTTTTCGGCAGCTTCTGCTAAGCAAGAATCCGGGACCCTGCGCTGGTTGCTCGGCATCAATGCACTTCTGTTCGTGGTGGAAATGACTGCCGGTCTGATCGCCCGGTCCACCGGCCTGATTGGAGAATCCCTGGACAATTTTGCCGATGCGGCGGTGTACGGGCTTGCCCTTTATGCGGTTGGACATAGCGTGAAAATGCAGGTACGTGCCGCGCATCTTGCTGGTGTACTGCAACTGATCTTGGCTGTGGGCGTGCTCGTAGAGGTGGTGAGACGCTTTGTATTCGGTAGTGAGCCTGAATCGCTGGTGATGATGGCTATCGCATTCGTCGCATTGATTGCCAATACCAGTTGTCTGCTGCTCATATCCAAACATCGGGAAGGCGGGGCGCACATGAAGGCAAGCTGGATATTCTCGGCCAACGACGTGGTGATCAACCTGGGGGTCATCACCGCCGGCGCCCTGGTCGCGTGGACCGGTTCCAATTATCCGGATCTGATTATCGGCACCATCGCGGGGGGCATTGTACTTAACGGTGCCAGACGCATTTTGGCGTTGAAGGGTTAAATAATGCTCATTATTGGCAAAAAGCTCTCGCCGTATGCCCTATTGTCCATATCGGGCCTGCTGGCAGCGTCTGATCAGGCTGTAAAGTGGCTGGTGCAGCAATCAATGGCCTATGGCGAGTATGTTTCGGTGACCCCGTTCTTTAACTGGGTGCACCTATGGAACACCGGTGCCGCATTCAGTCTTTTTGCGAATGGTGGAGGCTGGCAGCGCTACTTTTTTATCGGAATCACGGTAGTGGTCTCGATTTTTCTGATCAAGCTGATCCTTGAAAATCGTCATAAAGGAGAAGCCATCGCTTACAGTCTTATCCTCGGTGGCGCCATGGGTAACCTGATTGACCGGGTCTTTCGCGGCTATGTTGTGGATTCCTTTGATTTCTATTGGCGAGACTGGCATTGGCCGGCCTTCAACCTGGCTGATATTGCAATTGTCCTCGGTGCCTTACTTTTCGTTTCCAGCAGCTTGTTGGGTAAAAAAGCAAACACCAATGCCGAGTCGGATGGATCTGACTGACACCTACGCCTATACAACACCATGACCGAACTTCCCGACAACATCCTTCACCTGCCGCAATACCAAGTACTGGGCTGCAAATCAACCGACGACGAAATGCACTTCCAGGTGGACGTGCCCGATCCCATCGCCTGCGAGGAATGCGGCGTGCAGGGTGAGTTCGTACGGTTCGGCAAGCGTGACGTTCCCTATCGTGATCTGCCCATCCACGGCAAACGGGTCACTCTCTGGGTGGTCCGCCGCCGATACACCTGCCGGGCCTGCAAGACAACATTCAGGCCCCAGCTACCGGAGATGGTGGACGGATTCCGTATGACACTGCGGCTGCATGAGTATGTGGAGAAGGAATCCTTCAACCACCCCTACACCTTTGTGGCGGCACAGACCGGCCTGGACGAGAAGACGGTGCGCGACATCTTCAACGCCCGCGCCGAGTTCCTGGGGCGCTGGCACCGCTTCGAGACGCCCCGCATCCTGGGCATTGACGAGCTATACCTGAACAAGCGCTACCGCTGCATTCTGACCAACATTGAGGAGCGAACCCTGCTCGACCTGCTGGCCACCCGCCGCCAGGACGTGGTGACCAACTACCTGATGAAGCTGAAAGACCGGCAGAAGGTCGAGATCGTCAGCATGGACATGTGGAACCCCTACCGGGCAGCGGTCAAGGCTGTGCTGCCCCAGGCCCGTATCGTGGTCGATAAGTTCCATGTGGTGCGCATGGCCAACGATGCCCTGGAGAGAGTGCGCAAGGGCCTCAGAAAGGAGCTGAAACCGTCCCAGAGCCGGACTCTCAAGGGAGACCGGAAAATCCTGCTGAAACGCGCTCACGAAGTCTCAGACCGGGAGCGCCTCATCATGGAGACCTGGACAGGCGCGTTCCCGCAACTGCTGGCCGCCTACGAGCACAAGGAGCGCTTCTACGGCATCTGGGACGCCACCACACGGCTCCAGGCAGAAGCCGCCCTGGACGAGTGGATAGCCACCATCCCGAAGGGCCAAAAGGAAGTCTGGAGCGATCTGGTCAGGGCAGTGGGAAACTGGCGCGAAGAGACCATGACCTACTTCGAGACGGACATGCCCGTCACCAACGCTTACACGGAGTCCATCAACCGACTGGCCAAGGACAAGAACCGTGAAGGGCGCGGTTACTCCTTCGAGGTGATGCGGGCACGAATGCTCTACACCACGAAGCACAAGAAGAAGGCACCGACTGCGAAGGTCTCTCCTTTCTACAAGAAAACCATCGGTTACGGACTGCCGGACTTCGCAGAGGAACTCAACTACGGAGTCGATCTATCAACCATCTGAGGGTGGTATCAGATTGATGGGGTGAAGGTGACCCATCAACCATTAAATCCGTATACCCCCAAATCAAAAATGCCCCAAGTGGCGCAGAAAGCGAGGATGAAAGGCAGGGATGCGTCGAGCCAGAGCAACAGGGCAATCCCGATGGCCGTGGCCGCCAGACTGATCAGAATGTTGATTCTGGATGGCGTCAGTGGAGTGGGATGGTGGACGAATAGGGTGCTCATGCTCATTGCCTTATTCGGGTGGCTGGAATTATCGCCGTGCCCGTTCTGCTTTGGCGTGCATCCTCGGCCAATTGCGCATAACTCAAGGGCGTATCGCCCAGGGTGGAGCGGCCATGGCCGCGGCTGTCGAGGGCGATGACTTGAAACGCCTGCTGCAAGTGCGGCAGCAAGGGCGCGAAATCATCCTTCGACCCCAGCCCGCCATGCAGCAATATCAGTGCGGGTTTATCCGATGCGCCACTGATTTGCACATGCAAATCAGCGCCCAGATACCGGATGTGATGGCTTGAGTTCATCGGTTGGCCTCTTTGATATGGTCAAAGTTGATTGGTCACGGGTCATTTTGCGGACGCAGGCTGCTTTGTTTGATGAGCCCACTGCAACCATGCCCAAGAGGCATTGAAGGCATTGACACCTGCCCGCCAAGGGGCTCTTGGTTTAAGCATTGGGCGAAGCGATACCGACTTCACATTCGCGTGCCAAGCAGGTTGATGTTGACGATATGCCGCGCCGCTGTGATGGGAGTCAAATCCCCAAAGCACGAATCTCGCTGATCGGGCGGGCGCGCTCCCAGGCATCGGCAAAGCGCTCGGCCAGGGGGCGCAGATGCTGGCTGCTGCGGGTATAGGTGGCAGCCGGGCGCTCGCCACTATCAAACAGCAGCAGTGCACTATCGCCCAGAATGAAGCTCTGGCTTGCCGGTGGTGCGAACTCTGCCGCCATCTGGCGCGGCAGGATATGGCTGGGCAGGCGCTGTGCCAGTGCCACCAATGCGCCGTAATCGCGGGCAATGCCTTCGGCCTCGGCAAACAGCAGCCGCACTTCGCGCATGGCACGCTCGGTGGCGAAGCGGCGCAGCGTATCCAGTGCGGGCGTGCTGTTCCACAGGGCAGGCAAGGGCTGGGCGATATAGACGCTGATCTGGCGCAGGCTGTGCTGGCTAACCTCGGCCAGCGCCTGGGTCAGTGCTTCGATGCCTTCTGCGCGCGTATTGTCATCACTCATCTTCATCCCATTCATCTGTCTGCGGTTGATAGTGCCCGGCATCGGCCAGGGTTTGCAGCAGTGCCTGGCCTTGCGGGCTCAATTGTGCAGCGAGCTGTGCATCCAGCAGTTCGGCGGCGGCAATCCGTTTGGCATCGGCCACGCTGGCTGGCCAGGCGCCGCCATTGGCAAACAACAGGGCGCCATCGCCGGATTTGCGCCAGGCCATGCGGCTGTAAGAATGCCGCTGCCAGGGTTGCTCACTGGCAAGGCTGGCAATGATGTCGATGCCGGCAGCATCTTCGGGGCCGGGCGCCTGGCCTTCGGCCACCCGGTAGGCGCTGATGAAGCGGCCAAACCATTCACCCAGTTGTTCGCGGTCTTGCAGCTTCAGCCGCTCCAGTGCATCGATGGCGCGATCCAGTGCAGCCTCGTCGATTTCGTTGGTATCGCCCGGCACGGCAAGGTCGGGGTCGGTATAGCGGATGCGTTCGTCGGCATCGAAGGCCAGCGTCTGCGCATAATGGTCGAGCAGCTCGGCGCTCGATGGCGCGCGCAGCCCGACGGAGATGGTGAGGCAGGCATCTTCGGCCACGCCGTGATGCGGCACGCCCGGCGGCAGGTAGAGCATGTCGCCCGGTGCCAGCACCCAGTCCTGATCGGGGTTGAAGTGCTTGAGCAGGCGCAGCGGCACATCGTCGCGGTAAGTCTCATCAGGATGGGGGCGGGTGTCGATTTGCCAGCGGCGATGGCCCTGTGCCTGCAACAGGAACACATCGTAGTTGTCGATATGCGCACCCACCGAGCCGCCGGGGGCGGCGAAGGAAATCATGATGTCGTCCATGCGCCAGCGCGGCAGGAAATCAAAATGCGCCAGCAAGCCCGCAACATCGGCATCCCATTTGTCCACGTCCTGCACCAGGAGCGTCCAGTCCTGATGCGGCATTTCGGGGAATTTTTCTTCCGGGAACGGGCCGTTCTCCACCTGCCAGGTATCGGCCTGCCAGTCATGGCGCACGATGCGCGCCAGGGCGCCTTCTTCACAGGCGAGGCCAGCCAGGTCTTCGGGTTGCAGCGGCGATGCAAATGCCGGAAAGGCATTGCGAATCAACAGCGGTTTTTTCTGCCAGTAATCACGCAGGAACTGCTCGGCACTCATGCCAAGCAGCCCTTTGCCGCTGGCATCGATTTCAAAAGGGAGAAGGGCGCTCACGCAAGATTCCATCACTTGGGGGATGGAAATTATCGCACCCGGTTGCGGCTGCCGCGATCCTCCACTTTCGGCTTGTTGTCGGTATTGACGTAATTATTGCTGCCGGTAAAGCGCACGCTGTCATAGTGGCGCCCCAGAAGGCCGTTGTCCGAGCCGCCGACTTCGGCATGTCCCACCCGGGTCATGTTGAGGGTATTGCGGTTGCCGTTGACGGTGAGGATTTCCACCTCGCGGTTCAAGACGCGGACATCGTTGCCTTCCACGGTGATGCTGCGGGCTTTTTCCACGTTGATGCGCACATTGTTGCCGCTGATGGTGACATCGCCGCAGGGATCACTCATCAAAACGCGAGAATTGTCGCTGCGAATGTGGATATCCTGTCCGTTGCACTGCCCGCCGCGCGGGTCAATGCGAACCTGGCTGCTGCCTTGGGCGCGCGCTTGGGTATCGGCGCTCTCTGCCGGCTGGCAGGCGCTGATGCCGGCAAACAGCAAGGGCAGGGCGAAAAGGATACGGGCTGGACGGGACATCGGAGGCTCCTTCGGTCACGGAGCCTCCGATTGAATCAGCATTTGCGCTGGCTTGGCTGAACCGTTACTGGCAGGGGTTCAACTTAGATGGCCTCAGCCAACTGCTGGGCCAGCCCGGTATAGCTCGCCGGAGTCATGGTCAACAGGCGCGCCTTGGCCTCAGCGGGCAGGTCGAGATTTTCGATAAAGACTTTGAGGGTTTCGGCGCGGATGCCTTGGCCGCGGGTCAGCGCCTTGAGCTGCTCATACGGCTCGGGCATACCGTGGCGACGCATCACGGTTTGTACCGCTTCGGCCAGCACTTCCCAGTTGGCATCGAGGTCTTCGGCGAGGCGCTCGGGATTCACTTCCAGCTTGCCAAGGCCGCGCTTCAAGGCATCAAAGCCAATCAGGGCATGACCAAAGGCGGTGCCGAGCGCGCGCAGCACGGTGGAGTCGGTCAGATCGCGCTGCCAGCGGCTGATCGGCAGTTTGGCGGCGAAATGTTCAAACAGGGCATTGGCGATGCCGAAATTGCCTTCGGCGTTTTCAAAATCAATCGGGTTGACCTTGTGCGGCATGGTCGAGCTACCGACTTCACCGGCTTTGAGCTTCTGCTTGAAATAGCCCTGCGAGATATAGCCCCAGATGTCGCGGGCGAGGTCAATCAGGATGGTGTCGATGCGCTTCATCACATCGCAAAGCTCGGCCACGCCATCATGCGGCTCGATCTGGGTGGTATAGGGCTGCCAATCCAGCCCCAGCCCGCTGACGAAGGCTTGCGAAAACGCTGGCCAGTCCACTTCCGGGTAGCTCACCGCATGGGCGTTGTAATTGCCGACTGCGCCATTGATTTTGCCCGGCATCGGCAGGCCGGCCAGCACTTCGCGCTGGCGCTCAAGACGTGCCACCACATTGGCGATTTCCTTGCCCACGGTGGTGGGGGAAGCGGTTTGGCCGTGGGTGCGCGAGAGCATCGGCAGGGTGGCGTGTTGATGCGCCATCTCGCGCAGATGCACGAGGGTTTCATCCAGTCTGGGCAGCAGCACCTCGGCGCGCGCCTGACGCAGCATCAGTGCATAGGAGAGATTGTTGATGTCCTCGCTGGTGCAGGCAAAATGCACGAACTCCAGCGCCGGGGCGAGCTCGGCATCGTCTTTCAGGCGCTCCTTGATGAAGTATTCCACCGCCTTGACATCGTGATTGGTGGTGGCCTCAATCGCCTTGACGCGGGCGGCGTCTTCCACACTGAAGCCTTGCGCCAAGGCTTGCAGGCGTTCGGTAGCTGCGGCACTGAAGGCCGGTAGCTCGACAATGCCCGGATGCGCGGCCAGCGCCAGCAGCCATTCCACTTCCACCTTGACGCGCGCCTTGATCAGGCCATATTCGGAAAAAATCGGGCGCAGGGCATCCACTTTGCCGCTGTAGCGGCCATCCAGCGGGGAAAGGGCGGTCAGAGTATGGGACATGGCAGGCTCTTGGATGGGAAACCTAACAATTTTACCGGATGCACATAGAGAGAGTTGAGAGTACTGAGCCCCTACACATACACATAGTTCTTTCTATCAGTTTTGCTGACATTGTTGGTTAAAAAGCGCGACTTTTACGGATGTTATTCTCGCTCGCAGTATCGGCTTTTCCTTACAGTTTGCATTCTGTAGTGCTAATGGGTAATTTGCTTGAGCCAGCATGTACGCGTCTCAACTTGTTCCAGAGTTTGGAGTGTTCGCGAGATTCCAATGTGTTTTGAGGGTCTCCAAAAGGTGCTTCTGGCGTTGCTCCAGAAGGGCAGGTGTCCACTCGCTTTTATCTCTGACCTCCTGCGTCAGCATGAAGGGTGATGCGATGCCCTTGCCTCTAAAATAAACCTCTTTCTTTATGGGAAAGTCGTAATTGCTGGCAGACGCGTTCTTGCGCCTGTCTAATGGCACCAAGTTAGCCAGACGGTGTGTCCAGTTGTCGCGCTCTTCTTCATCCGGGAACCATTTGAGCCAGTCCGAGCCGTTAGACGGAGTTTGCGGCAGGACATGCTCCAGAGACACGGCATCTTGAAGTTGTACGCCGGGGTCACGCAGAAGGGATTCAAGGCGCAAGACCAGTGCCATCCGTGCATTGGGCAAGTCAACGTACACGTTGCCATCAAGCTTGGCGATGAAGTCACGTTTCTGCTCGTCGGTAAGGCGCAGTGTTTTAAGAGAAGTTACATCGCCATTAAAGGTGATTGATTCAATTTCACTAGTGAGCGTAGCATAGGTTGTGATGCGCTCGTTGATACCTGCTTTAGTGACCAATAGGAAATAGGTCAGGCGTTCCAATGACTGGAAAAACGCTGCAAGCAGTTTGGGGTTCTGTCGAAAGCGTTTGAAGTAAACCAGTGCCGGGGGCACCCAGTCTTTGAAGTTCACACGGCTGAGCCAAGACAGATATTCGTTGATGGTCTCTGCATGCTCGGTAGCTTCAAAGTCCTTGTTTCTCACAAAACCCCACACTTCGGCATAGGGTTCGATGACCTTGTCAATCAGGTTGATGGGAGTGTTGTACTCGGTGACGTATTCCTGAAACTCTTTGACAAGCGTGGCTCGCTGCTTCTGCTTGGCGTAGATAGTGCGGATGTGCCCGAATAGTTCGCCAAAAGCGTCGCGGCCCAATGAACTTTCGATTTGGCTCCACGCTTGGGCGTAGGTGCGGCTTTCAACATCGCTTGCAGTGGATCGGATCTGGCCCAACACCTGCGCCTTGAGGATGTCAATTGGCGCGAGATCGAGTCCCCGGTTGTTGAGTACCGAAAATATGCGGTACGCAGCTTCAAAATCGGGCGTAGAGATGACCACTAGTGAGCAGTCGTTGGCGAGGAACTGCCACAGTGTAGTGAGGTCGGCAGGCGGAAGCGCCCTAGCTTTTTCAAGCAGCAATTTTACGTTTTCTTGGTAGCGCAAGCGGCTATCTTTCAGCTTATCGGTACTGTTGACTAACTTTGCAATGCCGCCCGGCTCCTGAATATGGGTACGAAAGAAGTCAGCATCTTCCTTGCGGGCAGTGAGGCGGTACTCGTTTTTATCGCCCAGACTGGTCTTGCCCTTTTTGTAGAGAAAGTCAGTGATGTCCTCTGCTGCGTCTGGCATCACGGTACGCAACACGGCAAACAGCATTGTGAGCGTGGACAGGCGTTGCTGACCATCGACCACCGATGACTTTGAGTCCCGGTCGTTCTTGATCAGAACGATGCTGCCTAAAAAGTATTGGTTGTTGACTCCCGAGTCCCGCGTCTCCTGCATTGCAGAGTACAGATCATCGAACAACTCTCCCGTTTGCTCGGTTGTCCAAGCATAGGGGCGCTGGTAGTCCGGAATCTCAAACTGGTAGTCGCCTTCGAAGATTTCCCTGATTAATTTGTCGTGGGCTTTGAATATCTTGGTCATTGCGGTGGGGTTTCGTTTCTAGAGTTTGGTCTAGGGCATCGGATTACTTTCGAATGATATGCAAAAATATCCGCGCAGGGCGGCATCACGCAGGCATCCCCACGAAAACCGGCTTCTGCATCCCTTGAACCCGTTATTGAGGAATGACGATGAGCGATTTTCGTATCGAGCATGACAGCATGGGGCAGCTGCAAGTGCCCGCCAACGCGCTTTGGGGCGCACAAACCCAGCGTGCGGTAGAGAACTTCCCGGTATCCGGGCTGAAAATGCACCCGGCCTTCATCCGTGCACTGGGCATGGTCAAGGCCAGTGCGGCCGAGGTGAACACGGCATTGGGGCTGCTGGATGAGGCGCAAGGTCAGGCGATCGTGCAGGCCGCAGAGCAGCTCGCCGCCGGGCAGCATACGGATGCGTTTCCGCTGGATCGCTTCCAGACCGGCTCGGGCACGTCCACCAATATGAATGCCAACGAGGTGATTGCGCATCTTGCCAGCAGCGTCACGCTGGCGGTGCATGCCAATGACCATGTGAACCTGGGGCAAAGCTCCAATGATGTGATTCCCAGCAGTATGCGCGTGGCCGCGCAGCAGATGATGGTGCGTGAAGTGCTGCCTGCCTTGGCGCATCTGCATGCGCAAATTGCAGCGCGCGCCGAAGGCTTCGGACAGGTGGTCAAGACCGGCCGCACGCATCTGATGGATGCCATGCCACTGACCCTGGCGCAGGAATTTTCCGCCTGGGGCGCGCAGCTGGCGTCCGCCAAGGCGCGCATTGCCGACAGTCTCAAGCGCGTTGCCCGCCTGCCCATCGGCGGCACCGCCATTGGCAGCGGTATCAATGCCCATCCCGAATTCGCCACTCGCGTATGTCAGGCGCTTTCCCGGCGGCTTGGCGCGGATTTCGTGGCAGCCGACGACAAGTTCGAGGGCATCGCCGCGCAAGACGACCTGGTGGAGCTTTCCGGGCAGTTGAATGCGCTGGCAGTGGCGCTCACCAAAATCGCCAATGACCTGCGCTGGATGAACTCCGGCCCGCTGGCGGGGCTGGGAGAAGTGGAACTGCCTGCCCTGCAACCGGGCTCCTCGATCATGCCCGGCAAGGTCAACCCGGTGATTTGCGAATCCTTGCTGATGGTCTGCGCCCAGGTGATGGGGCTGCATGCGGCCAATACCGTGGCCGGTGCCAGCGGCAATTTCCAGCTGAATGTGATGTTGCCGCTGCTGGCCAACAACCTGCTCGATGCCGGCCAATGGCTGGCCAGCGGTATGCGCCTGCTGGCCGACAAGGTCATCGCTGGTTTGCGTGTGCGCGAGGACATCATCACCGCGGCCTTGTCCCGCAACCCGATCCTGGTGACCGCGCTGAATCCGGTGATTGGCTACGAAAAAGCCGCTGCCATCGCCAAGCGCGCCTATGCCGAAGGCCGCCCGGTACTGGAAGTGGCCGTCGAAGACAGCGGCCTTTCCCGGGAGCAGCTTGAGCGATTGCTCGACCCGCTTCTGCTTACACGCGGCGGTATCCATGCAGGCAGCAGTGCTGGCGGCTAAAGACGGCAATCACTGGCAAGCAGCGGGGGGCAGCGGCGATAATGCGCCCCCCGATTGACAGCTGAAGACTTCCCCATGAGCGCCCAAATCCTTGATGGCAAACGCATCGCCGACGAAGCATTGCAGGCAATGAAACAAGAGGTGGAGGCGCGGGTAGCAGCGGGCAAATCAAGGCCGGGGCTTGCCGTGGTGCTGGTGGGCGACAATCCGGCCTCGCAAAGTTATGTACGCAACAAGCGCCGCGCTGCGGAAATCGTCGGCATTCAAACCTTCGACTACAACTTGGAATCGGCCAGTGAAGATGAATTGCTGGCGCTGATTGATGAACTCAATGCCAATCCGGCGGTGCACGGCATTCTGGTGCAGCTGCCATTGCCGGGTATTCCTGATGCCGCGCGGCTGATCGAGCGCATCGACCCGAACAAGGACGTCGATGGCTTTCATCCCGCCAATGTCGGCCATTTGGCGCTGCGCCAGTTCGGCCTGCGCCCCTGTACGCCGCGCGGCATCATGCACCTTCTGAAGCAGACCGGTGAGCCGGTTCGCGGCGCCAATGCCACCATCGTCGGCGTATCCAACCATGTTGGCCGACCGATGGCGATGGAGCTCCTGATTGCCGGCAGCACCGTGACCTGCTGCCACCGCTTCACCCCGCCCGAGGTGTTGGAGGCTTCCGTGCGCAATGCCGACATCTTGGTGGTGGCGGTCGGCAAACCGGCCTTGATTCCCGGCGAATGGGTCAAGCCCGGTGCGGTGGTCATCGATGTGGGCATCAATCGCACCGATGATGGCCGCTTGGTGGGCGATGTCGGCTTTGATGCGGCGCTGCAGCGGGCAGGCTGGATTACCCCGGTGCCCGGTGGGGTGGGGCCGATGACAGTCGCCACCTTGATGCGCAATACCCTGGAAGCGGCGGCACTGGCTGATGGCTGAGCACTTCGGGGCTGAACAAATAACATCGGCAATCTTGCAAGGTTTGGCGCGGGCGGCGATTGCCTCTATACTCGCCGCCGTCGGATGACACGATTTCCCGGGGGTGCACTGGCTTCGACGGGGGTTGCGAAATCGTCTGGCGCATGCCGAGGGGGTAGCTTTCCTCGCTAATCCAGCTGCAAAAAACATAGTTGCCAACGACGACAACTACGCTCTGGCCGCCTAAGGCCTAGCCCCGAAACCGCTTGTGCCTGTGCTCGCGGCGTAGGGTCATTATCACAGGATCGATGCTGGCGGCGACCCGTCAACCAGTATCTAAACAAAGCGGGTATGTCCTGTGGCGTGCTTCGCACGTCGTGTTGCCACAGGCCGAGACTAAACGGCGAGCTAAGCATGTAGTGCCGGGCATGGAGTGCCTTCGGACGGCGGTTCAATTCCGCCCACCTCCACCAATACAACGTCCAAAGACGTCCCAGAAAGGCCGGAATCCTCAATAAACACAAGGGTTTCGGCCTTTCTCATTGATGCATATCGTCCCAAGCCATCCCGTTGAATCCCGTAACTTTTGACGGTAACTCCACTTGCCGCCAAAAGAGTTACCGTCATGCCGCTGACAGATACCGCGATACGCAAGGCAAAAGACCCAGGCAAGCTGACAGATGGTGGTGGGCTGTTTTTGCTTGTTGTCCCGGCTGGGGGTAAATGGTGGAGGTTCAAATATCAGCGGCCTGTCACGCGAAAAGAAAACCTGTTGACCTTTGGCACTTACCCTGAAACAACACTGACAGAGGCGCGCGCGAAGAGAGAGGAAGCCAAGAAGCTGCTGAAAGACGGTATCAACCCCGGAGAACAGCGCAAGGCAGAGAAGCTGGCCGGGGCAGAGCGGGCGGCTAACAGCTTCGAGGCGGTGGCGCGGGAGTGGCTGGCCAAGCAAAGCTGGGTTCCGGGCTATCTGGTCAAGGTGACCGCATGGTTTGAAAAGGATGTTTCCCCGTGGATAGGTGCGCGCCCTGTTGCTGACCTGAGAGCCCCGGAGTTTCTGGCCGTGGTGCAGCGGGTAGAGCAACGTGGGGCGATAGAGTCTGCGCATCGCATCCTGCAAAACTGCGGGCAAGTCATGCGTTACGCCTGCGCCACTGGGCGGGCAACGTCCAACCCCATTCCCAATCTGCGCGGCTCGCTCACGGCAACGCCGGAAAAGCATCACGCAGCCATTACTGACCCGGTAGCCATTGGCGCGCTGATGCGTGCCATAGAGGGCTACAAAGGCAGCCTCGTCACCTGCTGCGCCCTGCGGCTGGCTCCCTTGTTGTTTGTCCGACCGGGTGAACTGCGCAATGCCGAATGGGCGGAAATCTACTTTGCCGCTGCTGAATGGCGCATACCGGCAGAAAAGATGAAGATGCGAGAACCGCACCTTGTGCCCCTATGCAGGCAAGCCGTGGATATTCTGCGAGAGCTTCACCCGCTGACGGGCGTGGCCGCTACGTCTTTCCAAGCGGGCGAGGCGGGGACAGGCCGCTAAGCAGCAACGCGGTATTGGCCGCCCTGCGGCGTATGGGCTATGCAAAGGACGAAATGACCGGGCACGGCTTCCGGGCAATAGCTCGCACGGTATTGGATGAAGTGTTGGGCTTCCGGCCTGACTTTATCGAGCACCAATTAGCGCACGCCGTGCGAGATGCGAACGGACGCGCCTATAACCGCACCTCATACCTGCGACAGCGCGGAAATGATGCTGGTATGGGGGGTGATGCTCCGAAACGAAGGCCGTCCGGTCATAACGCCAGTAGTTTTTCCTTGCTTGCAAAGCGGTACTTCATCCGCCATGCCCGTGCACCTGTCTTCTGCGCACGCAGGAACATGCCGCCACTATTCGGTGTGTTTGCCTGCGGGGAAATGTTTGAGCGCCACTGCTTGCAGTTTGCCGGTTTCCTTTGCCATACCTGCACCCCCATTTTTGGGCACATAGCAGCATGGCCTTCCTGATACCCCCACCGATACCCCACACTAGCCGGGATTGCGGGAAACCCTTTGAAACATTCAGAAACGAAAAAACCCGCACGTGGCGGGCTTTTAAGGGGGGGTGGATTGTTCAGGAAACCCCTTGAAACGTCCTTGTGGTGCCCAGGAGAGGACTCGAACCTCCACGGTTTTACCCGCTAGTACCTGAAACTAGTGCGTCTACCAATTCCGCCACCTGGGCAGGTGGAGCGCGAATTATGGGGATGGTTTTTCTGGCTGTCAACACAATTTTGAAAAAATTTTCTCTTGTCTTGACGCGCGCTTGTCACTGGCTTGTGCGAGCATGGCCGGATGAAGAAAACAACACGCAAAAAAGCCACCGCTTCTGCGGCCACCCGCAAGTCGCCTACCAAGAACAAGAAGGCAGCCCCTTGGATGCCCGATAACGGGGTCAATGCTACGGGTAAGCGCAAGAGTGCAAAAAAGGCGGCGACTGGCAAAAAGCCAGCAAGCGGTGCGGTAGCCGGACACGACCCTAATTATCATCGCGAGGCCGAGCGCTATGCCGAGCCGATTGCCAGCCGCGATTACATCCTGCAAATCCTGCACAGTGCCGAGGGCCCTCTGGATGCTGATGCGCTGGCCGGGATGCTGGGTCTCACTGCCCCGGATCGGCGCGAAGCGCTGGACAGGCGGCTCGGCGCAATGGTGCGCGATGGCCAGCTTTTGCAGAATCGGCGTGGTGGTTTTGTGCCCGCTGGGCAACTGAGCCTGATAGCCGGTACGGTGATTGCGAATCCGGAAGGTTTCGGCTTTCTGCGTCCTGATGGCGGCGGCAGCGAAGATGTCTTTCTTCCGCCCAATGAAATGCGCAAGGTGCTGCATGGCGACCGGGTGATGGTCAGCATCACCGGCATGGACAGGCGCGGCCGTGCCGAGGGCATGATTGCCGAAGTGCTGGAGCGGCGCATCACCCGGCTGGTGGGGCGTTACGACGAAGAGGCCGGCGTGGGGTTCGTGGTGCCAGATGATGCCCGCATCCAGCGCAATGTGATGATTCCGCAGAATGAGCGCAATCAGGCCAAGCCCGGGCAATTGGTGGTGGCCGAAATCACCCAGCCGCAGGAAGGGCGTCGCCCGCCGATTGGTCGCATCGTTACAGTGCTGGGCGATAAATTGACGCCTTCGCTGGTAGTGGAGGCGGCCATTCACGGTCACGACATTCCGCATGAGTTTCCGCAGCAGGTGCTGGATGAGGCCGCCGCGGTACCGCTGGAAGTGAGTGCCGCCGAGCGCCAAGGCCGGGTGGATTTGCGCGAGCTGCCGCTGGTCACTATTGATGGCGAGGATGCCAAGGATTTTGATGATGCGGTGTACTGCCAGCGGCTCAAGGGAGGCTGGCGACTGGTGGTGGCGATTGCCGATGTCTCGCACTATGTGCGCCCTGGCGCGCCTCTGGATATGGAGGCCGAAACCCGCGCCACATCAGTGTATTTCCCCGGCTTTGTGGTGCCCATGCTGCCGGAAGTGCTGTCCAACGGCATTTGCTCGCTGAATCCGAATGTGGAGCGGCTGTGCTTTGTCTGCGATATGCAGCTCAATAATCGCGGTGAAGTAAAGTCCTCCGAGTTTTATCGGGCGGTGATGCGCTCACATGCACGACTGACTTATACCGAAGTCTGGAATGCAGTGGGCGAGGGTATCCCCGAGGATGCGCGCGCGGCAGCGCTGGCAAAAATTGGTGACCTGCTGCCACAGGTGCAGGATTTGCAGCAGATGTATCAGCAGATGGCCAAAGCGCGGCAGGCGCGTGGTGCCATCGAGTTTGAATCTGGCGAGGTGCGTTTTGTGCTGGATAACCGTGGTGAAGTGGTGCAGGCCGGCATGCTGCAACGCAATGATGCGCACAAGCTGATTGAAGAATGCATGATTGCCGCCAATGTCGAGGCCGCCAAGTTCGTGCAGCGCGCCGGCATTGCCGCGCCGTTCCGCATCCATGACCGTCCGCCAGAGCAGAAATACGCCGATTTGCAGGAATTTTTGAAAGAATTCAAGCTCTCCATGCCGCCCTGGAGCCGGGTGCATCCGCGGGATTTCACCGCGTTGATTCACAAGGTGCGCGAGCGCGCCGATGCGGCGCTGATTGAATCAGTCCTGCTGCGCAGCCAGTCGCTGGCAGTGTATTCGCCGGAGAATATCGGCCACTTTGGCCTGGCGCTGGACAGCTATGCGCATTTCACCTCACCTATCCGCCGCTATCCCGATTTGCTGCTGCACCGGGCCATTGCCCATGTATTGCAGGGCGGCAATGCCGACAACTTCCGCTATGGCGAGCGCGACATGGCACGGCTTACCTTGCAATGCTCCGAGCGTGCCCGGCGTGCGGATGAAGCCGAGCGCGAAGTGGATGAGCGTTATCGCGCCGCTTGGATGGAGCAGCATGTGGGCGGCGAGTTTGAAGGCGTGGTGAGCGGCGTGACCAGCTTTGGCCTGTTCGTGGAGCTGAGTGAATCCAAAGTCAACGGTCTGGTGCATGTCACCCAGTTGCCGTATGACTATTACCAGTTCGATGCCATCCGCAAAACCTTGACCGGTGAGCGCCGCGGCCGCGAATTCCGGCTGGGCGACAAGGTGCGCGTGCAGGTGCTCAAGGCCAGCCTGGAAGACCGCAAAATCGATTTCCGCTTGCTGGAAGAGATGGACAGCGAAAAAGCCCGTCGCGGGCAACCTGCGCGCCGAGCCAAACAAAAATATTGAGCGTAGTGCCATGCACAAGCCCCTACAATGTCGCCATGAGCAAAACATCGCAATGGATCGTCGGCATCAACGCCGTGGCCTCGGCACTGGAACACGACGCGCAGAATGTGCGCGAGGTCTTGGTTGAATCGGGCGGGCGCAATGCCC
Organism: Lysobacteraceae bacterium NML03-0222; assembly: GCA_002798195.1. GTDB lineage: Bacteria > Pseudomonadota > Gammaproteobacteria > Xanthomonadales > Xanthomonadaceae > Solilutibacter. The sequence goes on from NWQM01000003.1 coordinate 143,205, forward strand.
GTCTGACTGACATCGAAGCCCAGGCGCGCCGTCTGGGGATTGATGTGCGCCGGGTGGCGCAGCAGGCATTGGATGGCGTGGCCGGCGGGTTGCGTCATCAGGGCGTGGTCGCCCGCTATCAGGCCGCCCGCAGCTGGGGCGAGCATGAACTGGCAGAGTTGCTGGAGCAGGCTGAAGGCCGCGCCCTGCTGCTGGTGCTTGATGGCGTGCAGGACCCGCACAACCTCGGCGCATGTTTGCGCTCGGCAGCGGCGGCCAATATCACCGCCGTCATCATTCCGCGCGACAAGGCAGTGCAGGTCAATGCCACGGTGCGCAAAACTTCCGCAGGCGCGGCTGACCGCATCCCTGTAGTGGCCGTCACCAATCTTGCCCGCACCCTGCGGGATTTGCAGAAACAGGGTGTGTGGATTTACGGTCTGGCGGGCGAGGCAGAGGCCTCACTGTATTCGCTGGACTTGCGCGGCAATATCGCCCTGGTATTGGGCGGCGAGGGTGACGGCCTGCGCCGCCTGACCCGGGAGAACTGCGACCAACTGGTGAAAATTCCCATGCCTGGCGACATGGAAAGCCTGAATGTCTCGGTCAGCGCCGGGATTGCCCTGTTTGAAGCGGTGCGGCAGCGGTTGGGCTGACGCTCAGTGCGCTAACGGCCACTGGTTGGCGATAGTGCAGAACAGCTTTGCGGTCATTTCGGCGTCGTACACGGCCGAATGTGCCTCACGGCTGTCCCACTCCATGCCGGCGGCCTGCACCGCGCGAGCCAGCACGGTTTGCCCATAGGCAAGGCCAGCCAGGGTGACGGTGTCGAACACGCTGAAGGGGTGAAATGGGTTGCGCTTGTGCCTGACCCGGGTCACCGCAGCATTCAGGAAGTTGAGGTCGAAATGGGCATTGTGACCAACCAGAATCGCCCGCTGGCAGCCGTGCTTCTTGACCGCTGCACGTACCGGTGCAAATACATGGTCAAGCGCCTCTTTTTCCGGCTTGGCAAGCCGGAACGGATGATCGAGTCGGATGCCGGTGACAGCCAGTGATTTGGGGTCGATTTCGGTACCGGGCGCAGGTTCAAGATGCGCACATGCGGTTTGTCCAAGGACAAGCTGGCCAGATTCGTCCAAATCCAATGGCACGGCGGCGATTTCCAGCAGGGCGTGGCGATTCCAGTCAAAACCACCGGTCTCGACATCGACGACTACGGGCAGAAAGCCGCGAAAACGGCGTGCCATGGAGGGAAAGGGCAGGGGGGCGGGGGCGATATCATCAGACATGGGTAAAGTGTAACGGCTGTGCTGGCAAAGCCGGTGGCAGACCAGTATCATTTCCAAAAGCCGGTCGGGGTGTTTCCCCGCTCGGCTTTTATCGCGTATGGCGGATGAAAAATGTCCGGCTGCCATATTGGCGGCCAGATCAAATTTTCGGAGAGCAAGATGAGTCAGTCAGTCGTGTCATTGGGCGCACAGTGGGGGTGAGCGCTGCATCTTGCGCATCACCGATGCGCGCAGCGCGAACGCCGGCGGCAGGACAGCCGCTGTCCGGGTGAGTTGGCGAGGCAGGAGCCGAGCCTAGTCACCGAACGTCGCCCCATAGGGGCAAATCAAACACAAGTTTTTCGGAGAGCAAGATGAGTCAGTCAGTCGTGGTATTGGGCGCACAGTGGGGCGACGAAGGCAAGGGCAAGATTGTTGACCTGCTGACCCAGGACATCGGTGCGGTCGTGCGCTACCAGGGCGGTCATAATGCCGGACATACGTTGGTGATTGGCGGCAAGAAAACCGTGTTGCACCTGATTCCTTCGGGCATCCTGCGTCCGGACGCACTGTGCCTGATTGGCAATGGCGTGGTGCTGCACCCGGGCGCTTTGCAAAAGGAAATCGCCGAGCTGGAAGGCAATGGCGTGGAAGTGCGTTCGCGCCTGAAAATTTCCCCGGCCACGCCGCTGATCATGCCCTATCACATCGCCTTGGATCAGGCGCGCGAAAAAGCTGCCGGGGGCAAGGCGATTGGCACTACCGGGCGTGGTATTGGGCCGGCTTACGAAGACAAGGTCGCGCGTCGCGGCATCCGTGTGGCGGATCTGCATTACCCCGGTGAACTGGCCGAGAAGCTGCGCGTGGCGATGGACTACCACAACTTCGTGCTGACCCAGTATCTGGGTGTGGAAGCGGTGGACTATCAAAAGACCCTGGATGAGGCGCTTGCGTTTGGCGAATACGTCGAGCCGATGAAGGCCGATGTTGCCGGCATCCTGCACGAGCTGCGCCGGCAGGGCAAAAAAGTGCTGTTCGAGGGTGCGCAAGGCTCGTTGTTGGATATCGACCACGGCACTTATCCGTATGTGACCTCCAGCAATACCACCGTGGGCGGCGCCTATGCTGGCGCCGGGGTCGGCGCTGACGCCATCGACTATGTGCTCGGTATCGCCAAGGCTTATGCCACGCGCGTGGGCAGCGGGCCGTTCCCGACCGAGCTGCATGATGAAATCGGTCAGGGCATTCGCGACCGCGGCCAGGAATACGGTGCCACCACCGGCCGTCCGCGGCGCTGCGGCTGGATGGACATCGTCGCGCTCAAGCGTGCGGTCGCCATCAACGGCATTACCGGGCTTTGCATCACCAAGCTCGACATCCTCGATGGCATGGACACGCTGAAGATGTGCATCGCCTACGAATATCACGGCAAGCGCACCGAATACGCGCCGCTCGATGCCAAGGGCTGGGAAGAATGCACTCCGGTATATCTGGAATTCCCCGGCTGGCAGGAATCCACCGCCGGCATCACCGAATGGGACAAGCTGCCGCCGGCGGCACGCGCTTATCTGCGTGCGCTGGAAGAATTGGCCGGTTGTCCGCTGGCGATTGTTTCCACCGGTCCCGATCGCGATGCCAACATCGTGCTGCAAGACCCGTTTGACAGCTACTACTGAGCTGAGCTTCAGAAAATTGAAAAAATTTCAAAAAAACGCTTGACGTAATACAAAAATCTACCCATAATTTCACTTCTTCACAGCGCGCCCGTAGCTCAGTTGGATAGAGCACCAGGCTACGAACTTGGGGGTCGGAGGTTCGAATCCTTCCGGGCGCGCCACTTATCCCAAAGCCAACCCTCCGCGGTTGGCTTCTTTTTTGTTCGCGAGCCGTTCAAAGAGCCAAACCCCGGCAGGGGCTTGGCTTCAGTTGTTTAGTCTCTCAGCACGGCATCAAAAGTGGCTGCACTGCCGTGATGGTTTGCGCTGGGCAGGCCGATCAATTTCATCAACAGCGGATATACGTCCACATTGTTGAATACCGGCAGCGTGGTGCCGGGGCGGAAGGCCGGGCCGTGAGCGATAAAGCTGGCCTGCATCGATGGCAAGGCCGGGTCATAGCCATGCGAGCCACGCATCCTAGGGTTGTTCTTGCGCGTTTCAAATTTTTCGTCGTTCAGAGCATCCCAGCCCTCATCCATCTGGCAGACGATTTCCGGTACACGCGGATGTTGGCCGTAAGTCCAGCGTGCGGGCAGTTCATTTTTGCGCCAGCATTGGTAATGCTCATGACGGCCAAGCAAGTGTTGCTCGGCCTGGGCGCGGTTCGCGGGTTTGAGTGCAAAGCCCACCACCTGGCCGGTTGAAATCACTTCCACCCAGTCGGGCGGAACCATTTCAGCCACGGCAAGCGCCTGACCTGGCGGGACTTCGGCGAAACCGTGATCGGAAACCACGACGATATTGATCTCATCCAGTTGCCTGTTCTGTCGCAGGCGTGAGAGCAAATGGCCGATGGCCGCATCACTGCTGCGGCGCTCGCTGCGTGCCTGACTGGAGTTCGGGCCATGGCTATGCGAGGCGTGATCAACCTTGTCAAAGTACAGGGTAGCGAATGCAGGACGCTTGTTGGCCTTTGCCGTCAGCCACTCGGCCACTTTTTCCACGCGCCACTGTGCACTGCGGCTGCTATCAAAGGGCAGCCAGGCCTGCGGGCGAATGCCATGAATGGCCGCTTCGCTGCCGGGCCAATACAGGGTGGCAGTGCGTAGTCCTGCTTTTTCGGCGCTGACCCAGATCGGCTCGGCGCCCCACCAGCGCTCATCGCGCACTGCTTGGGGCAAATCAGGGCGGAAATCCCCCAGCTCGGCATCATGCATGCTGTTATGGACAATGCCGTGGTGGTCAGGGACTACGCCGGTGACCAGGGTGTAATGGTTTGGGAAAGTCAGCGAAGGGTAGGCAGGGCGCATGCCTTCGGCGCGCACGCCCGCCTCGGCAAGTTGCCACAGATTGGGCATGTCCTGGGCATTGATATCCTGTGGGCGCAGCCCGTCAATGGAGATCAGTAGCAGTGCAGGCTGATTTTTTGCTTTGGTTTGAACCGGTTGATGCGAGCAGGCAGTGGAAATACAGGCCAGTGTCAGTGCGATTAGGGAGGAGAAAGCTTTGTGATTCATGGCCTCAATTTTAGTGGTGCTGCTTTATGTGCAGTCGATCACAGTCAAAATAAGGACTGAAGCCAAGTAAATGGTTTGCATCTTTATCCTGCGCGCTTGGTTAAAGTGTTGCTGTATCGATAAAGCAGGAGCCAGTGATGAAAAAGCAGATTCTGGTTTTGAGCATCAGCCTTGTACTGGCGCCCATGGCAATGGCCGAAGGGGCGCAGCAAGAGGGACGTCCGCGGCAAGCACAGGCAGATGCGCAAAGGCAAGCGGATGAGTCTCGTCATTGCCTGCGTCACACCGGCTCGCGTATCCACACCATGCGTACGGTGCGACAACGCCGTAACGGCCCGAATATCGGCAAGAACCACTGCGCCATGTCGTCAGGTCGTGCTTACAGCCGCGAAGACATTGAGCGAACTGGTGCCTTTGATCTGCGGGATGCCTTGCGCAGGCTGGATCCAGCCATCCATTGAGCTCTGGGGCTTTGAGTCTGATGCGTAGTGGCTGCGATAATGACGGCTTTATTTCCATGAGGCCAAGCCATGTCCGCATCCAATCGCCATGACCCTTCCCGCAAGATTCGCGCGCCGCGCGGTGCCGAACTCAGTTGTAAGAGCTGGTTGACCGAAGCGCCGTTCCGCATGTTGCAGAACAATCTGGATGCGGAAGTGGCCGAGCGCCCGGAAGACCTGGTGGTGTATGGCGGTATTGGCCGCGCCGCGCGCGATTGGGCGAGCTACGACCGCATCCTGGAAACGCTGAAAACCTTGGGTGATGACGAAACCCTGCTGGTGCAGTCCGGCAAACCGGTGGGCGTATTCCCCACCCACCCTGATGCGCCGCGGGTTCTGATCGCCAACTCCAATTTGGTGCCGAGCTGGGGGAACTGGGAGCATTTCCACGAGCTCGATAAAAAAGGTTTGATGATGTACGGGCAGATGACCGCCGGCAGCTGGATCTACATCGGCAGCCAGGGCATCGTGCAAGGCACCTATGAAACCTTCGTGGAGATGGGGCGTCAGCATTATGGTGGCGACCTCAAGGGACGCTGGATTCTGACCGCAGGTCTTGGCGGCATGGGCGGCGCCCAGCCCTTGGCGGCTTCGCTGGCGGGGGCGTGCTCGCTGAATATCGAATGCCGCCAGTCCAGCATCGACTTCCGCCTGCGTACCCGCTATGTCGATGAGCAGGCCGACAATCTGGATGACGCGCTGGCACGGATCGCCAAATACACTGCAGCGGGTGAGGCCAAATCGATCGCGCTCTTGGGCAATGCCGCGGAAATCCTGCCCGAGCTGGTGCGTCGCGGCGTCAAGCCCGACTGCGTCACCGACCAGACCAGCGCCCACGACCCGGTGCATGGCTATCTGCCGATTGGCTGGACGCTGGATGAGTGGTTAACCGAGCAAAAAGCCAACCCGGAAAAAGTGCGTGATGCGGCCAAGAAGTCAATGCGCGTGCATGTCGAGGCGATGCTGGCCTTCCATGCGCAGGGTATCCCGACGGTGGACTACGGCAACAATATCCGGCAGATGGCCAAGGACGAGGGCTGCGAAAACGCCTTCGACTTCCCCGGTTTCGTGCCGGCCTATGTGCGCCCGCTGTTCTGCCGCGGCATCGGCCCATTCCGCTGGGTGGCGCTCTCCGGCGACCCGGAGGACATTTACAAGACCGATGCCAAGGTCAAGGAACTGATTCCCGATGATGCCCATTTGCACCGTTGGCTGGACATGGCGCGCGAGCGCATCAGCTTCCAGGGCTTGCCGGCGCGTATTTGCTGGGTTGGCCTGGGTCTGCGTCACAAGCTGGGTCTGGCCTTCAACGAAATGGTCCGCAATGGCGAGCTGAAGGCGCCGATCGTGATTGGCCGTGACCATCTGGACTCGGGCAGCGTGGCCAGCCCCAACCGCGAAACCGAGGCAATGATGGATGGCTCCGATGCGGTGTCCGACTGGCCGCTCCTGAACGCCATGCTGAATGTAGCCGGTGGCGCTACTTGGGTCAGCCTGCACCACGGTGGCGGCGTCGGTATGGGCTATAGCCAGCACTCGGGTGTGGTGATTGTCTGCGATGGCAGCGAGGCCGCCGATAAACGCATCGCCCGGGTGCTGTGGAACGACCCCGGCACCGGGGTGATGCGCCACGCCGATGCCGGTTATGAAATCGCCCGTGAATGCGCCCGCGAGCAGGGGCTGAAGCTGCCGATGCTCTAAACAAACCGTTGCTGCGTGACAGATAGCTCAGGTTCGGTGCAGCGCAATTGCGGTGTGCAGTTGCGCTGCCTGTTTGCAGATGCCAGGCTCTGCAAGCCTTGGGGGTGGTTTGAAATGGCGATCTGTGGCTTTAAAAACCTTTGGTGCAGACCAATCAAGACCGCTGTAGTGCAGTAAGTTTGATTTCCACTTTCCAGCCGGGGTGGGCGAGTTTGGCTTCAATGCAGGCGCGTGCCGGGGCGCGACCGGGAGCCGTCCAGGCATCCCAGACTTCGTTCATGCCCTCGTAATCGGTAGCGATGTCGGCCAGATAAATGGTGGCTTCCAGAATATGCGCCTTGTCTGAGCCGCAGCGCTCAAGCAGGGCGTCGATCTGTGCCAGCACGCTGCGGGTTTGCGCCTGAATATCAGCGCTGGCGTCTTCCGGCACTTGGCCGCCCAGAAAAACGAAACCATGGGCAACAGTGGCATCGCTGTAGCGCGGCTCGGGGTCGATATGGTCAATCATGTATCAGTCTCTCCAAAAGACTGGCTCCCGCGTGCGGGAGCCAGTCGCTTGCATCAGTTGGGCGCTTGCCAGCCGCATTGCTGACCCTGGTTTTGTTCCTTCAGCCAGGTTTGCAGTGGGGCGAAGTATTCCAGTACGGCGCTGGCATCCATGCGTTCGGTGCCGGTCAGCTCCTTCATGGTCTGCTGCCACGGCTGGCTGGCGCCTTTGGAGAGCATCGCCCAGTAGCGCTGGCCGGCTTCCTTGCTGCCGTAGAAGCTGCATTGGTGCAGCGGGCCTGTATGCCCGGCGGCATCGCACAGCGCCTTGTAGAACTGGAATTGCAGGATGTGCGAGAGGAAATAGCGGGTATAGGGGGTATTGCCGGGGACGTGGTATTTGGCGCCGGCATCGAAGTATTCCTCGCCGCGCGGGCTGGCCGGTGCCACACCCTGATACTGGGCCTTGAGGTTCCACCAGGCGGCGTTGTATTGGCCGGGCGCGATCGAGCCATCGAACACGCCCCAGCGCCAGCGGTCGATCATCAGGCCAAACGGCAGGAAGGCGACCTTGGCCAGCGCCATGCGCATCTGCGAGTTGATCAGCGCCTGCTGTGAGGGCTGTTGAGCCTCGACCAGTCCGACCGAGCCGAGATAGTCCGGGGTCATCGCCAGCACGATGACATCGCCGATGGCCTCGTGGAAGCCGTCATGGGCGCCGGCCTGGAACAGCGCCGGCTGCACGTTGTAGGCCAGGTCGTAATAGATATGTCCCAGTTCGTGATAGATGGTGGTGAAGTCTTCTTCATTGGGCTTGATGCACATTTTGGTACGCACATCGCCCTGCATGTTCATGTCCCAGGCGCTGGCATGGCAGACCACATCGCGGTCACGCGGCTTGATGAACTGGGTATTGCGCCAGTAGCTTTCCGGCAGCTTGGGAAAGCCGATCGAGGTGTAGAAGTCTTCGGCGCGGCGGGTCATGTCGATGGCGGTGGCAAGGCGTGCGGCGCGCTCGATGTCTTCGGCGCTGCGCCCGGCAGGCTTGGCCTGTTCGTTTTTCAGCGTGGCTTGATACTGGCGCTCCAGTGCGCCGGTGATGTCGAGGCTGCCGACGCCGGGGTAGGGTTCGAGCATGTCCCAGAGGTTGCCCCAGTCCTGTTGCCACATATTGCCCATCAGATGCGCGGGCAAAAGACCGCCGCCGACCGAGCCTTTGCCGGGATATTGCTGCTCCAGCTTGCCGCGGGTGTAGCAGTGCAGCTCTTCGTACAGCGGTTTGACCTGCGCCCATAGCCGGTCGGTTTCGGCGGCCAGCTCCGCCGGGCTCATGTCATAGCCCGAGCGCCATAGTTCGCCAGTATTGGCAAAGCCAAGGTTCTGCGCGCCCTGGTTGGAGAGCTCGACAAAACGTTGGTAATCCTTGCGCATCGGTGCGGCCACGCCATGCCAGCCCTGCCAGGCATCGAGCTGCGCGGCGTAGTCGCGGCTTTCGCGCAATACGTCTTCAAGCTCGCCCAGTTGCCGACATTTTTGGGTCTCCCCCTCGCCGGTGCAGTAACTGCCTGCGCCATAGGCGCCTTCCATACGGGTGGCGATCTGGGTCAGTTCCGACAGCGCGGCCGGGTCTTTCGGCGGCGGCATCGAGGCCGAGAGCTTGAGCAGCTGCAAGGTGCGCGCGCTGGCGGCGCTCATCGGCTGCCCCTGATAGGTTTTGGCCTGCTCGATCCACTGGTTCAAAATCCCCAGCCAACGCTCATTGCTCTTGGCCGAGAGCATTTGTGTGTCCTCGCCAATATAGGTGGACGCCAGCCACTGCGGCACGGTGATTTCCGGGTACATCGCCTTCATCTCGGCATTGATGCGGGCAACGAACTGGTCGGCAGTTTCACGGGGCGCCTTTTGGGCGGCCAGTGTGCCGGGGACAAGGCTGGTGGCGATGGCAAGGGAAAGCAGCGCGTGGCGAAGTTTCATGAGCGGGCTCGCAATGGATGGGATGCCAAGTGTAAAGCGATTGCAAGGCTAGGCTCACGGCAAAGCATGACCGGGTGTGACAAGCCTCGCGGTTTTCAGGGCAGCGCGCAGAAAATTTTGTCGGGGCGGTTGAAAGCATCAGCCGCTTGTGTTTGCATCGGCTTGCCCAGTTTTTTGCGTGCCGGAGATGCCATGAAATACTGTGTCCCTGTCCTGTTGCTTGCATTGGCCGGTGCCGCCTGTACGCCTGCCGATTCCGCCGCTGTCGCCCCGGCAGCAGAGCAAACGCCGACTCAAGCGGCTGCCGATGGCCTGAAAATCGCGATTGGCCCGTACATGCAGAGTGGCCTGCCCAATCAGTTTCCGGTGGTATTGGTGGCCGAGAACGGGCAGCTGCTGGCTTTTGCCCAAGGTACGGAAGAGAGCAATGCCTTGCTGGACAGGCTTGAAACATCGGCAGAAGGCCAGACGTTGAACGCGGCATCGGCAGAAGATAGCGCAGCCATGCAGGAGAGGCTCTCCGGCTTGCTGGCAGGACATGGGCAGACATGGGCGGGTTATGCCGATAGCGGGAGGGCATTGATTGTCATCAGCCCGGATGCCAGCCTTGGAGAGTGTCCGCCTTGTGCTGCGCTGTTGGCGCGGGCGCCGGCGGCGATGCCGGTACGCCGCATTTTGCTGGTACAGCAATAAGCCATCGGCATGAAAGCAGGGATGGCAATGCTGGGGTATTACTTGCACTTGGCATGGTGCGATGTACTGCGCCGCCCGGCCTATACCGCATTGATTGCCATCGTGCTTGGCGCAGGCAGCGGCATTTTGGTATCCATGCACGCCTTGCTGGCAGTATTGAGCGGCAACCCGGCCGGAGAAAAAAGCCAGCGTCTGGTGAGTATCGCCATCGGCGCGCCGGAGGCCAATGGACAGCCCCATGGGTGGATGTCGGGCGATACCGTGATGGCGATTCGGCAGCGCCTGCCGGGGCAAACCGTTGTCAGCATGGCGCAGGGGCTGGCCAGGCTGGAAACCGAGGCCGGGCGCAGCAGCGAGAGTCATTTGCTGCGTTTGGCTGAAGGCGGGTTTTTCGAGGCTTTTGATGTGCCACTGGCACACGGGCGCGCTTGGAGCGCAGAAGAAGAAGCCGAAGGCAGCCCGGTAGCCGTTATCAGCCGCAAGTTGGGCGAGGATATTTTCGGCCATCAGGATGCGGCACTCGGGCAAAGCCTGAAGCTGGGCGGCCGCAGCTTTCGCATCATTGGCATCCTTGGGGCGTTTTCGCCGATGCCACGTTATTACGATATGCGCCTGGGCACGCATGCCGATGCGGATGACATTTTCATCCCGCAAAAAAGTCTGGCAGGTCTTGATGATTCGGTATTTGTCGGCCGCAGCTGCAAGATGGAAACAGGCATGGCGGACAATACGTGGCTGCTTGCTTCTTCCTGCCAATGGCTTTCGGTGTGGGTGTTGATGCGCAGTAAAGACGCGCGCGCCGGTCTGGAATCTGCGCTGCAAGCCCTGCTGCAAGATGAGGCTGCCGTGGATGGCGGCAGTAGGGCGGTGATGCGGGTGGAGAATGTCGATGAGCTGCTGGCGCGCACCAAGGTGGTGCCCAAGGCCGTGCAATACACGGCTTTGATTGCACTGGGGTTTTTCCTGCTCTGCCTTGTCAATGCGGCGGGTCTTTTGCTCGCCAAATATCTGCGCCGCGCCAATGAGGTCGGCGTGCGGCGCGCACTGGGTGCTTCGCGTCGCGCCATCATTGCGCAGTTCCTGGTGGATGCGGCGCTGATGGGCGTTATCGGCAGCGCTTTTGCGCTGTTGTTTGCCTTGGCGGCTACCGGCCTGATGCAGCAAATGCCAGTGGATTATTTGCAGCGGCCACGGCTGGACATGCACGTATTGGCTATCGGCCTTGGGCTGACATCAGTGGCGGCGCTGCTTTCCGGGGTTTTTCCGGCGGTTTGGGCCAGCCGGGTAGCGCCCGCCATCCAGATGAAAACGGAGTAAGCCATGCCGGTGGAGCTTGCCCTGGTATTGCGGGCGTTGAAGAAACACAAAGTGGTGGCGGCCATTATTGCCCTGCAAATTGCCCTGGCCACCATGATTGTCGGCAATGGCGTGAATGTGCTGATGCAGCGCGGCGCCATCCAGCGACTGGAAAGCGGCATGGCCGAAGACGCGCTGCTGGTGCTGGCTGCGCAAACCATGAGCATGAGCGAAGAAAATCCGGCGCTGGACACGATTGTGCAACAACTTTCCACCCAGGCTGGCGTCAAATCCGTGTCCTATGTGAGCGAATTGCCGTTTTCCAGCCGGGCATCGGAACATGTTTTTTCGGCAAACCCTGAGGCAGGCGAGGGCGCCCGCCTGCGCGGCCATGTGTATATGGCAGGACCTTTGGCGCTGAAAACGCTCGGGGTGCAACTGCTTTCGGGGCGTGATTTTTCCAGCGAGGACTACCCGTCTGCGGCTCATGCTGCAGGCCAGCAGGCGCAAACGGTGATTTTGGGGCAGGCGCTTGCCCGGCAACTGGGCGTCACCGTGGGCGATACGGTGGATATGGGCGGGAGGATGCTACGGGTGGTGGGGATGGTGGCCGACGTGATGCCGCCGGTATTGCAGGGCGCTGATGACATGGGGCGGGTGGCGTTTGTGCCGATGCGCAGTCTCAGCCCGCTTTGGGTGAACATCATCGTCAATGCCGAGCCGCAAATGCGGGAAAGCCTTGTGGCAACAAGTCTTGAAATTGCTGCGCGGCATACCTCACGCAGCACAAGCTGGCGGGCGCAGACCTTTACCGACATGCGCCAGCAGTATTTCCGCATGGATCGGATCGTGGTGCGGCTCGCCATCGTGCTTGCGCTCATCATCAGCACTGTAGTGGCCATCGGCATCGGCGGGCTTTCGGCCTACTGGATTGACCAGCGCCGCAAGTCAGTCAGTATCCGCCGCATGCTGGGCGCGACTCGGCGACAGGTTGCGGCTTATTTTCATGTGGAAAATCTTTTGGTGAGCTTGCCCGGCTGCCTGCTGGGCGCTGCCGGGGCGTGGTATTTGAGCCGGCTGTTGAGCCACTGGCTGGAAATGCCGCCACTTTCATGGCCCGCCTTGCTGGCAGCCATGCTGTTGATGTTGCTGCTTGGGCAATGGGCGCTATGGCTGCCTTTGCGACGCCAGATACGGGTTTGATGCTTTGGCCAGGCTCGCGCATGGCACACAATATGCAGCATGAAAGCCACCACCAAAGGGGTGTTACTGGGACTTGCCGCCTATGCGGCGTTTTCTTTCAGTGATGCCTTCATCAAACTGTTGAAAGGCGGCGTGCCGCTATGGCAGCTGATGTTCATGGGCGCGCTGCTGGGGCTCCTGGCGCTGCCCTGGGTCAAGCAGCCTGGCGAGCGCTGGCGGGACTTGTTGCGTCCGCGCCTGCCCGGGATATGGTTGGCGCGCATGCTGTTTGCCGCTATCAATGTCTTCGGTGCACTGCTTGCCTTCACCCATTTGCCGATGGCCGAGGCGTTTGCGCTGATTTTTCTGATGCCGATTTTCGTCACCGTACTTTCGGTGCTGGTGCTCAAAGAGCAGGTGGGCTGGCGGCGCTGGCTGGCGGTAGTGGCAGGCTTTGCCGGGGTGCTGGTGGTATTGCGTCCGGGCTTCCGGGAACTGCATTGGGGACATGCAGGCGCGGTTGCCTGTGGGCTGGCCGGGGCGGTCGGTGTGGTTCTGGTGCGACTGGCGGGGTGCCGCGAGCATCGTCTGACCCTGTATGCCACCCCTTTGCTCGGCAACCTGCTGATTGCCGGGATGCTGATGCTGCCGCAGATGACCCTGCCCACTGCGCAGCAATGGGGCTATGTACTGGGCTACGGATTGCTGGCAGCGCTTGGTACCGTGCTGCTGCTCTACGCCACGCTGGCGACCGAGGTGAACCATGTCGCGCCCACCCAATACAGCCAGATGCTCTGGGCGGTGCTGCTGGGCGCCTGGTGGTTCAATGACCGCGTGGATGCCCTGACTTGGCTGGGTATTGCCATGATTATCGCTGCGGGTCTGTTTACGCTTGTCCGCGAGCGGCATGTCGGCAGTTGGTGGCGTCGTATAAGACCATCGTAATCGACTGATTTTTCGGTCTGTTGAGGAGGGCGGGCATGTAATGTGCGCGTAATTTTCCTCACAAGCGCCTCGCATTTTATAATCCGCCCCCCATCCAAAAGTGACTTGACCGACGTGGGCAAAGATATGGCCGAACTCAAACGCATCCGTTGGCGTTGCCGACGTGGGATGCGGGAGCTTGACCAGTTGTTCGAGCGCTATCTCGACCGTTGCTGGGCGGGGGATTCCGAGGCGCAGCGGGCGCTTTTCCTACGCCTTCAAGATTGCGAAGACGACAAACTATGGCGGTGGTTCATGGGTTATGAGGAGGCCAGTGATGCCGAAATCGCCGCACTCATCCAGCGCATCCGTGACTTGCCGCCTTGAGTGGCGGCCATCGGGCTTTGTAAAGGTTTGGCTGTTATCGCTGGCGGCGCTTGTGCCACTGGCGCTTTGGGCATCGGCACTGCCGCGTGCGCTGGCATTTGCACTGATGCCGTTGGCTGCGGCTGTGGCTGGGGCCGCCTTGTGGCGTTATTGCAAGCGTCCCCGTTATCGCTTGTTGTTGCGCGCCGATGGCAGTTTTTGGGCAGATGAAGTGTTGATTGAAGATTGGCAGCTTCAGTGGCGCGGGGCGCTTGCGTTTTTGCAATGGCGCGCGGGCGGGCGTTGTGTGGCACTGGACTTTTGGCCTGACACCTTGCCGGCCAGGCTGCGACGTGAACTGCGACTGGCTTCACCGCCGATAAAGGCTGTATCCGTTGCAGCGGGAATGGCAACATAGCGCACCCCTTTTAGACAAGGATTTTCATGTTCAAGCCGCTGCCCATCGCCATCGGCCTGCGCTATTTGCGCGCCAAGCGCCGCAATGGGTTCATCTCGTTCATTTCGCTGGCCTCGGTGCTGGGCATTGCCATCGGCGTGATGGTGCTGATTACTACGCTCGCGGTCATGGGCGGGTTCCAGCGCGAGATTCGTGACCGCATGTTGCAGATGGTGTCACATGCCACAGTGGCCGCCGATGGTGCGCAGATGGACAACTGGCAGGAGGCGATCACTCTGGCGCGTGCCGATGCCCGTGTGGCTGGCGCTGCGCCCTATGTGGACACCCAGGGCTTGATTCAGGGGCCGCAGGAGCAGCCGGCAATGATTCGCGGCATTGACCCGGCGCAGGAAAAATCGGTGTCAGTGATTGACGAAAAAATGCACCAGGGCAGTCTGGAATCGCTGCGCGCGGGTGATTTCAACATCATCCTGGGGCGTGAGCTGGCCACCTGGCTGAATGTGGGCGTAGGCGACAGCGTGGTGGTGATGACTTCCAAAATCAGCGCAACGCCAGTGGGCGCGGTGCCACAGACCAAGCGCTTTACCGTGTCCGGGTTGTTTGAGGCCGGATATAACGAGCTTGATCGCGGCTTGGCGCTCATCAATATCCAGGATGCGCAGCGGGTGCTGCGGATGGGCGATGCGGTGACCGGGGTGCGGCTGAAAATGCACGATATGGACGAAGCTGGCCGGGTATCGGTGGACTTGGCCTTGAAGCTGGGCGGCCCGTACCGGGTCAGCGACTGGATGTATGAAAACGCCAATATGTTTCAGGCGATGAAACTTGAGCGCACGATGATGGGCATCTTGCTCTCGCTGATTATCGCCATGGGGGCGTTCAATCTGGTGTCCTCGCAGGTGATGTTGGTCACTGACAAGCAGGCCGATATCGCCATCCAGCGCACCCTGGGGATGAGCCCGGCGCAGGTGATGCAGATTTTCATGGTGCAGGGCAGCCTGATTGGCTTGATTGGCACCGTATTGGGTGTAGTTGGCGGCGTCGTGCTGACCCTGAACCTTGAACGCATCCTTGGCCTGATTGAGGCTACTTTTGGCGTGACCTTGTTGCCTGCCGATGTGTATTACATCACGGGCCTGCCCACCGAGTTGCGCAGTATGGATGTCATCACCATCGCCTGCGTGGCCTTGCTGATGGCTTTTGTCGCCACCTTGTATCCAGCCTGGCGTGCGGCACGCACCGCCCCTGCGGAGGCATTGCGTTATGAATGAGAAGCTTCACTCAACTGCCGGCGACATCGTGCTCCGTGCCGAGCGGCTGGCCAAGGTGTATGCCGAAGGCAAGCTGAAGACGCCGGTGTTCGAGGGGCTTGACCTTGCCGTGCGCCAGGGCGAAACCGTCGCCATCATCGGCGCTTCCGGGGTGGGCAAGAGCACCTTGCTGCATCTTCTGGGCGGGCTGGATACCCCCAGCATGGGTGAAGTCTGGGTGGCCGGGCAGCGCATGAGCGCCTTGAGTGACGCGGCACGCGGCAAGCTGCGCAACAAGTCGTTGGGCTTTATCTATCAGTTCCACCATCTGTTGCCGGAGTTCACCGCGCTGGAAAACGTGATGTTGCCGGTTTTGCTCTCCGGCCTGGACATGGCCTCTGCCCGCAGCCGTGCCGAAGCCTTGCTGGTGCAGGTCGGGCTTGGGCACCGGCTGGATCACAAGCCGGGCGAGCTGTCCGGCGGCGAGCGCCAGCGTGCGGCGGTGGCGCGGGCGCTGGTCAACAAGCCCGCCTGCGTGCTGGGGGATGAGCCTACCGGCAATCTGGATGAGAAAACCGCGGCCGTGGTGTTCGACCTGATGCTGGCGCTGAACCGCGCCGAGCGCACCAGCTTGGTACTGGTCACCCATGACCGGCGGCTGGCACGGCGGCTTGACCGGGTGTTGGAGCTGCACGAAGGGCGCTTGATGGAAGTCGCCCCAGAAGACTTGGGCGTTTAACCATGTGCGCGGCAAGGACGCCGCTGCTTTCCCCGGCCAGTGTGGTCGCACTCTTGCTGGGCATGTTGGCCGCCAGCCGCTTGCCCGCCCTGCCGCATGTAGCGTTGATTGCCATCTTGCTGCTGGCAGGTGCCGGGTTGTGGCTGTGGGTGCAAGATGCACGTCGCTGGTTGGGGGCGCTGTTTTTGGGCTTTGCACTGTTGATGGCGCAGGGCAGCCTGCGGCTTGGTTCGCAACTGCCTGCTGCTCTGGAAGGCCACGATATGTGGATTCGTGGCCGGATAATCAGCCTGCCGGTGCATGAGGCGCGTCGCAGCCGCTTTCATTTTCAGGTGGCCGACAGTGCCGACATGCCAGTCGGCTTGCGGGGCAAACGGCTGCGTCTGAGCTGGTATGACGGCTTTGGCAGGCTGGATGAAGCAGCAACGCTTGGTGCGCGCCATCAATTGCGCGGCGGTGAAACATGGCAGTTCAAGGTGCGGCTGAAACGGCCACGTGGACTGCGCAATCCCGGAGGGCTCGATAGCGAGCGGCAAATGCTGGTGGAGCATGTCGCTGCCCAAGGCACGGTGCGCGAGGATGCAGGCAACCGGCGGCTGGCATCGGCCAAGGGCGTTATCGCCTGGCGCGAGGCAATGGCCGCCCGCATCAGCGCCAGCATGCCCGAGGCCAGTGCGCGCTTTGTGGCAGCGCTCGCCATTGGCGATACCCGCGGGCTGTCAGATGCCGACTGGCAGGCATTGCGCGCCACGGGGCTTACCCATTTGATTGCCATTTCCGGCTTTCATGTCGGCATGGTTGGATTGGCCGCTGCCGGGTTGATGTTCGTGGTGTGCTGGTTGCTGCCCGGACTTGGCAGGCTTTTTCCGCGTCGTATCTGGATGCTGCTGGCCGCAAGTGCGGCGGCCTTTGCCTATCTGCTGGCGACCGGCGCATCGCTGCCCACGGTGCGCACCGTGCTGATGAGCGTATTCGTGGCCGGGGCGATGTTGCTGCGCAGGCAGACCCATATCGCGCAATCCGTGGCTCTGGCGCTGGCGGCGATGTTGCTGCTGGAGCCGTTATCCATCTTGCAGCCGGGTTTTTGGCTGAGCTTTGGCGGGGTGGCATGGCTGGCCTGGGTGCTGCAATCGGCCAAGTCCGGGCATATCCGGCAGTTTTTGCTGGCGCAAATGGTGGCGACACTGGGGCTTTTGCCACTGACAGCGGTGTTCTTTGCGCAAGCCTCGCTGGCAGGGCCGCTGGCCAACTTGCTGGCAGTGCCATGGTGGAGCCTGGTAGTGGTGCCGCTGTCGATTCTCGGGGTGCTTGCGGAAATGCTGTCAACAGGGGGCGGACAGGTTTTCTGGACATTGGCCGCGCAGGCTTTCGAGCCCAGCTGGCAGTTGTTTGCGAAGATGGCCGCATCGCCCTGGGCATTGGCAAGGTTGCCAGAGGCCGCATGGTTTGCCTTGCCATTGGCACTGCTCGGTGCATTCGTGCTGATGCTGCCGCGCAGCGTGCCGGGTAAATGGCTGGCGGCGGTTTTGCTGCTACCGCTGCTCTGGCCCTGGGTGCCGCGACCGGAAATGGGCGAAGTCGACATCGTGCAGCTGGAAGTCGGGCAGGGCACGGCGATTTTGCTGCGTACTCACCAACATGATTTTTTGTATGACACAGGCCCCGCCGCGCCGGGCGGCTTTAACGCCGGTGAAAGCGTGGTGCTGCCAGCCCTGTATGCACTGGGTGTGCGCAGGCTTTCGGCGATCATCATCAGTCATGCCGATGCCGACCATGCCGGTGGCTTGTCCGCCGTGCAGGCAGCCTTCCCCGACGCGCCGCTTTGGGCGCCGCCTGGCGCCGGGCTTGCCGGTGCGCGCGACTGCACTCGGGACAGCCAGTGGCAGCACGATGGCGTGGCGTTTGATTTCCTGCACCCGGTGGCGCATTTCCCTATCTCAAAAACCAGTCCAGTTGCGTGCTGCGCCTGCACAGTCGATACGGCAATGTGCTTCTTACCGGCGATATCGACCGTCTGATTGAAGCGCGCCTTGTGCGCACCGTGCCAGATGCTCTGCAGGCTGACATCATGACTGTGCCGCATCATGGCAGTGCCAGCTCATCCAGCCCCGCCTTTGTGCAGGCAACCCGGCCGCAACTGGCACTGGTTTCGGCAGGGCATGGCAACCGCTTCGGCCACCCCCGGCAAGCGGTATTGCAACGCTGGCAGCATGCTGGTACGCAAACCCCCATCAGTTTTGCGCATGGCGCAATCTACGCGCGCCTGGGTGCCGATGGCATCCGCTGGCAGAGTGAGCGCCGCCGTCGCCGCAGGTTTTGGGATGTGACTGCGATGGAAAATGCTTCGGCAAATGAATAGATTGCCATTCTGATGTGTAGAGCTTCCTTGCATCAGCCATTCGTGCTGCGATAGAATCGCCAGTCCTCTTGGCCATGGTGGCCGGAGGCGACCACAATAACTACAGAGGAATGCTTGGTCATGTATGCAGTACTGGTTACTGGCGGTAAGCAATACCGCGTAGCTCAGGGTGACACCCTGCGCGTTGAAAAGCTGGACGTTGAGGCGGGCAGCGAAATCAAGTTCGACAACATCCTGATGCTGGGTGATGGCGAAGGCGTGAAGCTGGGTGATGCGCTGAAGGGCGCAGCTGTTTCCGCCAAGGTGGTGGGCCACGGTCGCGCTGACAAGGTGAAGATCGTCAAATTCCGTCGCCGCAAGCACCACCGCAAGCAGATGGGTCACCGTCAGCATTACACTGAAATTGAAATCACCGGCATCAACGGTTAAGGAGAAAACTCATGGCACACAAAAAAGGCGTAGGCTCCTCGCGCAACGGCCGCGACTCCAACCCGAAATACCTGGGCGTCAAGATTTATGGCGGTCAGGCGATTGAAGCTGGCAATATCATCGTGCGTCAGCGCGGCACCCAGTTCCACCCCGGTCCCGGTGTCGGCCTTGGCCGCGATTACACCCTGTATGCGCTGCAGGACGGCAAGGTGGAGTTCTCCATCAAAGGCCCGCTGAAGCGCCGTACCGTGAGCGTCGTGGCAGAATAAGCCACCGCAAATTGGCTTTGGCAAACCCCGCTGCGGCGGGGTTTGTTATTTCTGTCGCCATCCAACCACTCTCCGTGTGAATCACCATGAAACTTGTTGATGAAGTTGAAATCACCGTCACTGCCGGCAATGGCGGCAATGGCTGCGCCAGTTTCCGCCGCGAGAAATTCATTCCGCTTGGCGGCCCTGATGGTGGCGATGGCGGTAATGGCGGCAGCATTTGGCTGGTGGCCGATGAAAACCTCAATACCTTGGTGGATTTTCGCCACCAGAAAAAGTTTCAGGCGCGTCGTGGCGAAAATGGCATGGGGCGGCAGATGTATGGCAAATCCGGCGAGGACTTGCTTATCGTGGTGCCAGTTGGAACCCAGGTGACCAATATCGCCACTGATGAAGTCATCGGTGACTTGACCCGTCATGGTGAGCGCTTGCTGGTGGCGCAGGGCGGCAAGGGCGGGCTTGGCAATATGCATTTCAAAAGTTCGACCAATCGCTCGCCACGGCAGACCACGCAAGGTACGCCGGGTGAGGAGCGCGATCTGCGTCTGGAGCTGAAGCTGTTGGCCGATGTTGGCTTGCTGGGCTTCCCCAATGCGGGTAAATCGACCCTGATTCGTGCTGTGTCTGCGGCTACGCCCAAGGTGGCCGATTACCCATTCACCACGCTATATCCCAATCTTGGCGTGGTCAGCGTGGAGCCGCACCGCAGCTTTGTGATCGCCGATATTCCCGGTCTGATTGAAGGTGCGGCCGATGGCGCCGGGCTGGGCGCCTTGTTCTTGCGCCATATCCAGCGCACCGGCCTGCTGCTGCATCTGGTGGAAATCGAGCCGCTCGATGGCAGTGATGCGGCGACTCAAGTGCGTTCCATCGAGCGTGAGCTCGCCAGATTTGATGCCGATTTGATGAAAAAGCCGCGCTGGCTGCTGTTCAACAAGGCCGATCTCTTGACCGCTGAAGATGCCCGTGCGCAGGCCGAAAAAGTGGTGGGCGAGCTGGGCTGGCAAGCACCATGGTTCATTATTTCCGGCCTGGCTCATGAAGGCACCCGTGAGGTGATGTTGAAAGTCCAGGCATTCCTGGATGAACAAAAACAGCTGCAAGCAGAAGCATCAGAGGCCTTTTGAATGACAGGCTTGTAGCCCTGCTTACTTTCATTGCTACCGCTTTGCGTCCGGAAAAGCGAGCCATGAAGAAATCAGCCTGTCTGCATCAGGGGCTGTCTCCCAGCATCAATGGCCGGAACATCAGGCTGTAATGGTGATGGAGGTCACGCATTTGATGTGTGCCTTGTACAATTTGGGGGCTGGCTATTTCATCAGGGGCTTGAGAAAAAATGCGTTCTGGAACAGTACTTTTTGAGAACGAAAATCATCTTTGTGTTGTATTCAGTGATCTGGTTCCCGGGGAAGATGGTGTCCAGGCCAACCAGTTTTTGGTGGTTGACCATGGTCAGGCTGCGCTGATTGATCCGGGTGGAGACCTGCTCTATACCCCGTTATGGCTGGCCATTACCGGCTACGCCCAACTGCAGGATATCCGCTGGATTCTGACTTCGCACCAAGACCCGGATGTTGTCGGTGCGGTGGGGCGCTGGCTTGCCAATACGCCGTCGCAGGTCGTTTGCTCCCGGTTATGGGGGCGCTTTGTTCCCCATAATGTTTCCAATTATCAACAAGGGGAGCTGGGTGAAGACCGCTATTGCATGATTTCTGATGGCGGTGGGAAAGTGCCGCTTGGCAGGTCGTTCATGTATGCGTTGCCGGGGCACTTCATGCATTCGGTAGGCAATTTCTGCTTTTACGATCCTGTAAGCCGCATTCTGTTTTCCGGGGATATCGGCTCTTCCTTGATTCCCAACAGTGAGAAGTATCAATTCGTCTCTGATTTTGAAAAGCACCTCACCCGCATGGTTGGCTTTCATCGTCGCTACATGACCTCCAACCGGGTGCTGAAGCTATGGGTAAGCATGGTGCGGCAGTTGAACCCTTCGATGATCGTGCCGCAGCATGGCTTGCCAATGAAGGGCGAGCAAATGAATGCGTTTTTGTCCTGGCTCTATGATTTGGAGTGTGGCGTGGATCTTTTGAGACCGGAGCATTATTCGCTGGATGTGTTGAAAGCGGCGGGTATGCCCGTGTAAACACCCTTGAACAGCCCTCAAGTGCGGCTCTGTATTGCACCGCAAATGCACGAATGCCCGGCAAAAGCCGGGCATTCTCACATGCGACTGGATGCGCAGAGGAAATGGCGAGTGCTTAGTCGCCTTGTTGCTTGCGGCGGATTTCCCAGCGCTCCTGGGCATCAATGGTGCGCTCGGCTTCGGGGCGGGCTTCAAGCCGTTCCAAGCCGATTTCTTCGCCGCTATCGACACAATAGCCATAGTCGCCTTCATCCACACGACGAATCACGCTGTCAATCTTGCTGATCAGCTTGCGGTAACGGTCGCGCGTGCGCAGCTCCAGGGCATTCTCCGTTTCACGGCTGGCGCGCTCGGCCTCGTCGCCGATATCGCGCACTTCGTCCTTCAGGTTCTCGATGGTCTGCTTGGATTCTTCGACAAGCTCCTCGCGGCGTGCCACCAGTTTTTGGCGGAAGTATTCCAGCTGCAGCGGGTTCATGTACTCCTCATCTGCAGAAGGCTTGTATCCCTTGGGCAGAAGTGGACGGCCAGTGCTTTCATCCGTTTTGAACTTCACGCTTTTGCCTTTGGGCTTGGGAACATCCGCTTTTTTGTCGGCACCCACAACCACGCGCAGCACCTTGCCGGGCTTGGCAGGTTTTTCTGCCGGCAAAGCCGCCGCCTTGCGTGCAGTCGTCTTTTTGACGGCCGCCTTTTTGGCGACGGTTTTCTTGGCGCCCGTATTCTTGGCGCTGTCCGTCTGCGCCGCAACGGCTGCCTTTTCAACTGCCTTGTCAGCTTTTACAGTAGCCTTGGTTTCAGTTTTCTTGACGGTTTTCTTGACTGCCACTTTCGTTTCCTTGAACTTCCCGGAACCGGGAAAGCGAGGCTTTATAGCCCAGCCGTTCGGCTCCTGCAAGCGTATCGCCTATTCATTTTTATCGTGATGGCTCGTTTCCTGATTTTTCTGCTGCGTGCCTATAAGCTGTGCATCAGTCCACTGCTTGGGCAGCGTTGCCGTTTTGCGCCCAGTTGCTCTGAGTATGCAATGACGGCGATTGAGCGCTTTGGCCCGGTCAAAGGCTGCTGTTTGGCGGCAGCCCGGCTCGGTCGCTGTACGCCGCTGCATCCTGGCGGCTATGACCCGGTACCCCCTGCACCTGAATCCGTATCCAACGAAAAGGAGACCTCATGACATCCACCCTCGTTAAAAATGCCCGTTTGGTGAACGAAGGCCGCGAGTTCGAGGCCGACCTGCGTATCGAAGGCGAGCGCATTGCGGATATGGGGACTGCGCTTGCTGTCCGCGCTGGTGAGCAGGTGGTGGATGCCCAGGGCCGCTGGTTGATGCCTGGCATGATTGATGACCAAGTGCACTTCCGTGAGCCGGGGCTTACCCACAAGGGGGATATTGGCAGTGAGTCCGCCGCTGCGGTGGCCGGGGGCATTACCAGCTTCATGGACATGCCCAATACCAATCCGCCGACGCTCGACAGTGCCGCGTTGGAGGCCAAATATGCCCTTGCCCAAGGGCGTGCTTGGGGGAATTACGGTTTTTATCTGGGCGCCAGCAACGACAATATCGAGGCCATTCGTGCTCTCGACCCGAAAGCCAGCCCTGGCATCAAGGTGTTCATGGGTGCTTCCACCGGCAATATGCTGGTGGATGATGCGGAAATTCTCGATGCCATCTTCCGCGATGCCCCCACGCCCATCATCACCCATTGCGAGGACACGCCGACCATCGATGCCCTGATGGCAGCGCATCTGGCGCAATATGGCGATGCGCTTGGCGCCGATTTCCATCCGGCCATCCGCAGCCGTGAGGCCTGCCTGAAGTCGAGCACCTTGGCGGTGGAGCTTGCGCGCCGCCATGATGCCCGCCTGCATGTGCTGCATATCTCCACTGCCGATGAGCTGGCCTTGTTCGAGGCCGGCCCCTTGCTGCGTGCCGATGGCAGCAAAAAGCGCATCACTGCCGAAACTTGCGTGCATTTTTTGCACTTCGCGCGTGAGGACTATGCCCGGCTTGGCAACCAGATCAAATGCAACCCGGCCATCAAGGAGGCCAGCGACCGCGACGCGCTGATTGCCGCCCTGGCAGATGACCGTATCGATGTTCTGGCCACCGACCATGCCCCGCATGGCTGGGAGGAAAAACAGCAGCCCTATGCCAAGGCGCCCAGCGGCCTGCCGCTGGTGCAATACGCGCTGTTGAGCGCGCTCGAACATGCCCACAGCGGCCGCCTCAGTCGCAGCCAGATCGTGCAGAAGTTCGCTCATGCGCCGGCACAACTGTTCGACGTGGCCGAACGTGGCTTCCTGCGCGAAGGCTATTTCGCCGACCTTGTGCTGGTAGAAGATTCTCCGCTGACCGTGCAGCGCCAGGATGTCCTTTCCAAATGCGGCTGGTCGCCGTTTGAAGGGCATACCTTCAAGTCACGTATTGCCGCTACTTGGGTCAATGGCCAAATGGTCTGGGATGGTCAGGCTTTGGTTGGACAGCCCAAGGGGCGCCGATTGGAGTTTGCCCGATGAACAGGGTCATTGCCTTGGTGCCGGCCTTCATGCTGGCCGCTTGCACAGGCGCACAATACAAGCCGCAAACATCGCGTGAGCGGCATTGGGTAGCGCAACGGGAGATCGCCATGCCTTCTTCATCAAAACCTGT
Source organism: Lysobacteraceae bacterium NML03-0222 (assembly GCA_002798195.1). Lineage (GTDB taxonomy): Bacteria > Pseudomonadota > Gammaproteobacteria > Xanthomonadales > Xanthomonadaceae > Solilutibacter. The sequence goes on from NWQM01000003.1 coordinate 167,009, forward strand.
TCCGCCCGAATTGCGCCCGGTGTTGCCGGGGACACCCGTACCCGGCAGCCGTATTGCCATCCCTGGCACTGTCAAAGCAGGAACAGCACTGCAAGGACGTGTTCCGGTTGGCAGCCGGGTGGAAATCAACGGGCAGGAAATTGCCGTGGATGAGAGCGGCCAGTTCAGCTACCCGGTAGCTGAGACAGCCCGCGGCAGTCTGAATGTGCGCATCAAGCGCCCGGCTCCCGATACCCGTCCGCCGATGCCGCTACAGGTACGGATTGTTCGCTGAGGGTTGTCTGACCCCGGATTCTGGATAGTGGCTGCCTGCAATGGCAGCACTCTGGATGGGCTTGGCGGATAATCAGGCATGAAAAAACCACATGGCAAGCATGTGGTTACTTTGATTCCACCTGAAAAGGTGGTGGGCGGTACAGGGTTCGAACCTGTGACCCCTACCATGTCAAGGTAGTGCTCTACCGCTGAGCTAACCGCCCGAAGGAGGCGCATCTTAAACGTCTTGCAGCAGCTTGGCAAGTATCTTGTGATTGGCGTGCGGATAATTTTCGGTTAGCTTTGCCTGCCCTTGATTTGGAGCCTGCATGACTACCGCAGCAACGCCGCGCCCGCTTGCCATTGTTGCCGCCTTGTTGGCGGTGTATGTGATTTGGGGCTCTACCTATCTCGCTATTCATTTTGCGCTGCAAGGCGGCTTCACCCCGTTTCTTCTGGGTGGCTTCCGTTTCCTGATGGCCGGGGGCTTGATGTTTGCCGTGCTGAGGTGGCGTGGGGTGGCCGCACCCACGCCTGCGCAATGGCGCAATCTGTGGGTGATGGGCGCTTTGCTGCTGGCATTGGGCAATGGCATGGTGAATTACGCCGAGCAGACCGTGTCATCGGGTTTGACGGCTGTGGCAGTCGCCTCATCGCCGATTTGGATGGGGGTGTTTGCACTGCTGCGTGGCGAGCGACCCAGTCCAATGGAATGGCTGGGTGTGGCGGTCGGTTTTGTCGGCGTGTTATGGCTGAATGTCAACGGTATGCGTGGCGGCTCCATGGTGGGTTTGTTGGCGCTGTTGTTGGCTTCGATGGCTTGGGCCTATGGCTCCATTTGGAGCCGGGGACGCGATTTGCCCACGCCGTTCATGACCGCAGCCGGACAAATGCTCTGCGGCAGTGTGCTGATGCTGGGGATTGCGCTGGTGACTGGTGAGCGCATGTCCATGCCCGATGGCAAAGGCATGGCGGCATTTTTGTATCTGGTGTTTTTTGGCTCGATTATTGGCTTCAGTGCCTATATCTGGCTATTGCATCATGTGCGTCCAGTTCTGGCGGGCAGCTATGCCTATGTCAATCCGGTCATTGCGGTCATGCTGGGCGCCTGGCTTGCCCATGAGCGTGCCAGTGCCACCGAGCTGGGAGCCATGGCGGTTATCTTGGCTGGTGTCGTGGTGATTACCCTGGCCAGAGCCATCAAGCGTCGTTGAGTCGGCAATCCCCATGCGCCAACTATGGGGGCGATAAGCACCCTTAAGTTGAGCGGATGGGGACGGGCTGGGCTGTCAGCTTTCGCGTTCCACCACGTTGCGGGCGAGCAGCGCCAGTGTGCGGGTGTCGGCGTTGTTCAATGTGGCGAGGGTGTTGAGGGCGCTGTGCATGGTGGCGCTGAGTGCGGCCAGGCGCTGGCGTGAGGCTTGGATGCCGATGAGCGCCGGAAAGGTGGCCTTGTCCTGTGCGGCGTCTTTGCCGGCGGTTTTGCCGAGCGTGGCGCTGTCGCCCTCGATATCCAGAAGGTCATCCTTGATCTGGAAGGCAAGGCCCAGTGCTTGGGCGTATTGGTCGAGCAGGCGCTGTTGCTCGGCGCTGGCGGCCGCGGCGAGTGCGCCCATGCGCACCGAGGCGCGCAGCAGGGCGCCGGTTTTCATGGCGTGCAGACGCTCAAGTTGGGCGAGGCTGATTTTTTCGCCAGTGGCTTGCATGTCCAGTGCCTGACCGCCGCACATGCCGGGCGCGCCAGCGGCTTGCGCCAGCTCGCGCAGCAGGTTGATACGGGTTTCGGCAGGCAAGGGGGCTTCGGCCAGACGCGCAAACGCCAGGCTTTGCAAAGCATCACCGGCGAGGATGGCATTGGCCTCGCCATAGGCGATATGCACGGTGGGCTGGCCGCGGCGTAGCGCGTCATCGTCCATGGCCGGCAGGTCGTCGTGTACCAGTGAATAGCAGTGGATGAGCTCGATGGCCAGCGCTGCCTCATCAAGCACGGAGGCATCCGAGCCCAAGGCGTGGCCGCTGGCATACACCAGCAGCGGACGGATGCGCTTGCCGCCATTCAATACCGCGTGGCGCATGGCCTGGTGCAGCGACTGCGGGTTAGCGTCGGCGGCGGGCAGGCTGTGCGCCAGTGCGCTATCGATGCGCGCATGCCATTGCTCAAGCTGCGCCTTGGCTACGGCGGCGTCATTCATGGTCAAAATCGAAAACTTCGCCGTTTTCCGGCTGTGCCGGGTCGGAGAGTTGGCGCACGCGCAGTTCGGCCTGTTGCAGGGCGCCCTGGCATTGCCGATACAGGCCAACCCCGCGCTCGTAGGCGCTGAGCGAGTCTTCCAAGGTCATGTCGCCGCTTTCCATCCGGGCGACCAGCTGCTCCAGCTCTTGCAGGGCGTGTTCGAAGTCGGCCACCGGCGAGGGCGTGGGTTCGGGGGTGCTTTTGCGTGCCATGGGGCAAGTGTGCGGGCTTGGGTGGAAAGGGTCAATCTTCTTGGATATGCAGCTCGATGCCGAGTGCGCGCAGGTCGTGCGGCTGGCTCTCCAGATCGCTTTTGAGTAGCGGTTTGGCGGCCAGCCAGTCGCGGGGCAGGCTGAGCGTGAGCTGGCTGGCATTGGCCTGTAGTCTGGCGACCGACAGGTCGCGTGCCTTGTGCGAGCGATTGAGCACGACCGCCAGCCGCAGCAGAGCGGTGATGCGCCGGGTGGGCAGCAGCAGGCGTTCGGGGATGGCATTGAAGGCGTTTTTGGGAATGCTGCGGCGCTGGCAGCGCACCAGCACTGCCAATACCTGCTGCTGCTGGCGGCTGAAGCCGGAGATGTCGGAATGCTCCAGCAAATAGGCGCCATGCACATGGTGCTGGCTATGCGCCACTGCCAGGCCGATTTCATGCAGCCAGGCGGCCCAGCCCAGTTTGGCGCGGTCTTCGGCCTGCAACTCCCAGCGTGCGGCGACCTGGTCAAACAGGTGCATGGCGGTGGCTTCGACACGCTCGGCCTGCGCCTCGTCCACCGCATAGCGCGCCATCATCAGGTCGATGGCGGCATCGCGCGGGTCATCGCCACTGCCGCGGCCAATCATGTCGTAGAGGATGCCTTCGCGCATCGCTGCGCGGCTGACGCTCATGCGCTCGATGCCAAGAGTATTGAAAGCCGCCTCCAGAATCAGGATGCCGCCAGCAATCACTGGCTGGCGTTCGGCAGACAGGCCAGGCAGGTCGATGGCGGCGAGGCTGTCGGCCTGCAATAGCCGCTCGCGGATTTTCGGTAGCGCCTGGGCGGTAATCGCGCCCTTGGTGAGCTTCATCTCGGTGCAAATCTTGCCAATGGCCTTGATGGTGCCGGAGGAGCCAATCACGTCATGCCAGCCGATACTGCGGTAGTGCTGGGCGAACTGCTGGAACTCGGCGGAGATTTCCGTCAGCGCCTGCTGCCACTTCTTGCGGCTCAATTTGCCGCTCGGGAAAAACCGGCGGGTGGTGGCGACGCAGCCCATTTGCAGGCTTTCGCGCTCGATGGCGTCCAGCCCGGTGCCGATGATGCACTCGGTAGAGCCACCGCCGATATCCATCACCAGATGCCGCTGTCCGGGCTCGGTGGGCTGGGCGCTGGCCACCCCGAGGTAAACCAGACGCGCTTCTTCGCGCCCGGCGACCACTTCGATGGCATGCCCGAGCGCCGCCTCGGCGGGGGTCAGAAAGCCCTGTGCATCTTTGAGTTTGCGAACCGTATTGGTGGCGATGGCGCGCACCCGCTCGGCCGGAATATCGCGGATGCGCTCGCCAAAGCGTGAGAGGCATTGCAGGGCGCGCTCGCGCACCTCGACGCTCAACCCGCCCTGGGCATCCAGACCATCGGCCATGCGCACCATTTCGCGGATACGGTCAACCACCCGAATCTGGCCCTGCACATAGCGCGCCACAATCATGTGGAAGCTGTTCGAGCCAAGGTCGATGGCGGCCATCAGGTCGCCATCTTCGAGGGGGAGCGGGGCACTGAGTGCGGTGCGGCGGGCGCTGTTCATCCGCAGATTTTCTCAAGCAAAGCGGCCTGAGCGGAATAGGGCGCGACATTTTCCGGCACTTCTACGCGCCAATATTCGCCATTGGCCTGTAATTCCCAGGCGTTCTGATTGTCTGCCAGATAGTTGTCCAGGGTTTCGGCCTTGACCCGCTGCGCCAGTGTTTCATCCAGGATGGGGAAGCAGGTTTCCACCCGGCGCAGCAGATTGCGTTCCAGCCAGTCGGCACTGGCGCAGAACAGTTCCGGCTGGCCGTCATTGGCAAACCAATACACCCGGTGATGCTCCAGAAATTGGCCGACGATGGAGCGCACGCGGATGTTTTCGGAAATGCCGGGCACGCCCGGGCGCAGCGTGCAGGCGCCACGCACAATCAGGTCGATTTGCACGCCGGCCTGTGATGCCTCATACAGCGCACGAATCACGCGCGGCTCGTTCAGGGCATTCATCTTGGCGATGATGCGTGCCGGTTTGCCGGCGCGTGCGTTTGCCGCCTCGCGCGCGATGCGCTCGAGCATGCCGGTATGCAGAGTGAAGGGCGATTGCAAAAGGCGTTGCAGTTGCACCACCGGCGCAAGCCCGGAGAGCTGCTGGAAAATCTGATGGACATCGGCGCCAATGCCGGGGTCGGCAGTGATAAGGCCGATGTCGGTATAAACCCGCGCCGTGCCGCTGTGGTAGTTGCCGGTACCAAGATGCACATAGCGGCGCAGCCCTTCGGCCTCGCGGCGCACAATCAGCAGCATCTTGGCATGGGTTTTGTAGCCGACCACGCCGTACACCACTTGCACCCCGGCTTGTTGCAGGCGGTCGGCAAAGCCCAGATTGGCTTCCTCGTCAAAGCGCGCGCGCAGCTCCACCACCGCGGTGACATCCTTGCCGTTGCGGGCGGCCTGTATCAGGCTCTCGACAATCGGCGAGTCCTTGCCGGTGCGGTACAAGGTCTGTTTGATGGCCAGCACATTGGGGTCTTCGGCGGCCTCGCGGATCAGGTCTTTCACCGGATTGAACGAGTCAAACGGGTGGTGCAGCAAGATATCGCCACGGGCAATGCGGCTGAACAGCGTTTCGGAATCATCCAGTTGGCGTGGATGCACCGGCGGGAACTTCAAGTCCGGGCGGCGCACCGCGTCATACACCTGTACCACGCGATTGAGGTTGACCGGGCCGTTGATGCGGTACACCGCATCGGCGCTCAGCTCGAAGTTTTCCAGCAGCATCTGCACGATGTCTTCGGGGCAGTTTTCGGCAATTTCCAGGCGCATCGCGCGCAGATAGCCGCGGCCAACCAGCTCATCGCGCAACGCCAGCGCCAGATTGTCCACATCCTCCTCATCGACTATCAGCTCGGAATTGCGGGTGACACGGAACTGGTAGGCGCCCTTGACCTTGAGCCCGGGGAACAGCTCGTCCATGAATGCCGACAGCAGCGAGGAGAGAAACACGAAATCGTGGTAGCGGTCGCCATCACCATCGCGGTCGGGCATGCGGATGATGCGCGGCAATGAGCGCGGTGCGCGGACGATGGCCAGATGCGCTTCGCGGCCGAAGGCATCGCGCCCTTCCAGGCGCACCACGATATTGAGCGATTTATTGAGAATCTGCGGGAAGGGATGCGCCGGGTCCAGCCCCAATGGCGAGAGCACCGGCATGATTTCCTTGCGGAAATAATCGCGCAGCCAGCGGGTTTGCTCGGCATTCCATTCGGTACGATCAAGCAGGCGGATGCCTTCGGCCTCCAGCGCCGGGCGCAGCTCGTCGTAGAAGCAGCGGTATTGGGCGCTGACCAACTCGCTGGCACGCTCATGGATGCGTGCAAGGATATTGCGGTGCGCCAGGCCATCGGCGGCGCGGGCATAGCCAAGGTCGGCCGCATGGCGCACGGTAGCGGCGCGGATTTCAAAGAACTCATCCAGGTTGGTGCAGGAAATGCACAGATAGCGCAGTCGCTCCAGCAGCGGTATGTCCGCATTTTGTGCCTGCGCCAGGACGCGGAAGTTGAAGTCCAGTTGCGACAGCTCGCGGTTGGCATACCACTGGGCGTCATTGAGATTGGTGGTGGGGGGCGTATCCATCGGGGCAGTGCCATTCAAGAGTGGGCGGGCGAGCGTAGCAGAGTGCGTGTGTTGGGAAATACACAGCGGAAAATGCTGCCCTGGCCGAGCTGGCTTTCGATTTCCAGATGCGCATCGTGCAGGCTCAGCACATGCTTGCAGATGGCAAGGCCAAGGCCGGTGCCGCCGCTTTCGCGGCTGCGGCTTTGCGAGACGCGATAAAAGCGCTCGGTCAGCCGTGGCAGATGTTGCGGGGCGATGCCGTAGCCATTGTCCTGGACACTGAACACCGCGCCGCCTTGCGGCAGGGCGTCAAAACGGATGTCGATTCGGCCGCCGTCGGGGGTGTAGCGCACGGCATTGCTGATGAGGTTGGAGAACGCGCTATGCAGTTCTTTTTCCATGCCCAGCAGGTCAAGTCCGGCATCCTCGTGCAGCTGGATATGCTGCCGCCCCCTGGAAAGCCCTTCGGCCTCGCGCAGCAGGTTTTGCATGAGGGGCTGCATCGGCACTGGCTGTACGGCGATCGGTGCGGCGGCATCCAGACGCGAAAGCGTCAAAAGGTCATCCACCAGTTGTTTCATGCGCTGCGATTGCTTGTGCATTTCCGGCACGATGCCCTGCCACTCGGGGGGCGCCTCGTCCTGGAGTATGTCCAGATAGCCATGCAGTACGGTCAGCGGCGTGCGCAACTCATGCGATACGGTGGCGACAAAATCACGGCGCATGTCTTCAAGGCGCAGCAGGCGGCTGACATCCTGCGCCATGAGCATCGGCTGGCCCTGGCTGGAGCGCACAAACTCCAGCTTCAGGCGCAGTGAGGCATCTTGCGGGGCGGCCAGGTTCTGGCGCGCATCAGGCGCAGGGCTTGCCAGCCAGTCGGCCAGTTGCAGCGATGGCAGGCGCGTGGCGATGGCACAGCCAATATCCCCGGGGTAGGCCAGCCCCAACAGGCGCTGCGCGGCCTGGTTGAACCACAGCGCATGTTCGCGGCGCTCGTCCAGCAGCACGATGGCCTCGGGCAGGGCATCGAGCGCATCGCGGGCATGGCGCAGCTGCCGCAGCAGCAGGCGGCTGCGCTGGCGGGCGTGGCGCGGCGAGGGAAGAGGCGCAGGCTTGGTTTGCCCGCGCCAATACAGCCATGCACACAGCACGGCAAGGATGAGGCAGAGCAGCGACAAGGCAGCGGTGGGCGTAAGACTCATGCCGTGGTGGTGGAAAAGCGGTAGCCGGTACCGCGCACAGTTTGCACCATCTCTTGCAGCTGATACGGCTCCAGGGCGCGGCGCAGGCGGCGGATATGCACATCCACGGTGCGCTCCTCGATATAGCTCTCGCCGCCCCAGACATGGTCGAGCAATTGCGCGCGGGTATAGACCCGCTCCGGGTGCGACATGAAAAAGTGCAGCAGCCGATATTCGCTGGGCCCCAGTTGCAGGCTGACTTCCGCCTCGTCCTGCATGGCAAATACGCGGTGGGCGATGGTGTCGATGCGCAGCGCGCCCTGCTTGAGCTGTCCGGCCTCGTCCTCGGCCTGGCTGCGGCGCAGCACCGCACGGATGCGCGCCAGCAGCTCGCGGGTGGAAAACGGTTTGATGACGTAATCATCCACCCCCGATTCCAAGCCAATCACGCGGTCATCCTCTTCGCCGCGCGCGGTCAGCATGATGATGGGAATCTCGCGCGCGAGGGTATCGCGCCGCCAGCGCCGGGCCAGCTCCAAACCACTGCCGCCGGGTAACATCCAGTCCAGCAAAATCAAATCCGGTGCGCTGCGGTTGATGGCTTCCAGTGCTTCGGCGGCATCACCGGCCTGCTGCACCAGATAGTTTTCGCGGCGCAGGGCAAAGGCCACCATCTCGCGGATGGCCGGCTCGTCATCGACAATCAGGATGGTCTTGGGCATGGCTCAGGCGGGCGCGAGGTCGCTGCTGTGGTCGCGTTTTTCGCGCGGCGGCAGCGGCAGGGTGGGGTGGACGCGATACCAGACGTTTTCGGCGATATTGGTGGCATGGTCGCCGATGCGCTCCAAATTCTTGGCCATGAACAACAGATGGGTGCAGGCCTGGACATTGCGCGCATCCTGCATCATGTAGGCGGACAGTTCGCGGAACAGCGCGGTATGCAGCATGTCCACTTCCGCATCGCGCTCACGCACCCGCTGTGCGGCTTCGGCATCAAGCTCGGCATAGGCGCGCAGCACATCGCGCATCTGCTGGATCACGCGCATACCCAGCTCGCGCAGCGCCGGGATTTGCGGCATCGGCAGGCTGGCGTTGAGGACGATGGCGCGCTTGGCGAGGTTGGCGGCATAGTCGCCAGCGCGCTCGATATCCGAGGCAATCCGCAAGGCCGCCAGAATCACCCGCAGGTCGCTGGCCAGCGGCCCGCGCAGGGCGAGCTTCATCACCCCCTGGCTGATGTCTTCTTCCAGCTGGTCGATGGCGGCATCGTTGTCGATGATATGCCGGGCGAGCTGGTCATCGCGGCGCGCCAGCGCGTCCAGCGCCGCTTCCAGCTGGGCAATCGCCATCGCCCCCATGCGCTGGATTTCGTCGGAGAGATGCTGCTGCTCTTCGTCGTAAGAGCGGACGATATGGTCGTGTTCCTGGTTCATGTCGGTTTCCTTGCGGCTCAGCCAAAGCGGCCGGTGATGTAGTCCTCGGTCTGCTGTTTGGCAGGCGCGGAAAACAGTTGCGTGGTGGCGGCGTGCTCGATGAGATTGCCCAGATACATGAAGGCGGTGTAGTCCGATACGCGCGCGGCCTGCTGCATATTGTGGGTGACGATGAGGATGGTGTAGCGGCCTTTGAGTTCTTCAATCAGCTGCTCGATGCGGCTGGTGGAAATCGGGTCCAGCGCCGAGGTCGGCTCGTCCAGCAACAACACTTCCGGGCGCAGCGCCACCGCGCGGGCGATGCACAGGCGCTGCTGCTGGCCGCCGGAAAGCCCAAGCGCGCTCTGCCCCAGCTTGTCCTTGACTTCATCCCAGAGCGCGCCCTGGCGCAGCGCTTCTTCCACCCGGTCATTCATTTCGCTCTTGCCGAGCTTTTCATGATGGCGGATACCGTAGGCGATGTTCTCGTAAATGGTCATCGGAAACGGCACCGGCTTCTGGAACACCATGCCGATTTTGCTGCGCAGGCGGTTCATCGAATAACGCGCATCGAGGATGTTCTCGCCATCAAGCAGGATTTCGCCGGAGGCCACCAGCCCCGGATACAGCGAATAAATGCGGTTATAGGTGCGCAACAGGGTGGACTTGCCGCAGCCGGAGGGGCCAATCAGGGCGGTGACCTGGTGCTCGGGAATATCAAGGTGAATATCCTTGAGCACATGCGCATTGCCATAGTGGAAATTCAGCCCGCGGGTGGCGATTTTTACCGGGTGCGGGGTGTTGTCGGGGCGGTGTTGGACTTCGGTAATGAGATGGGGAGCAGTCATGGATGGACTCCAGAATCAATCATGCGCCACGCGCTTGCGCAGCAGCAAAGTGCGCGCCAGAAGGCTCACGCACAGCACGAACAGGGTGATGAACAGCGCACCGGCCCAGGCCAGGTTTTCCCAGTTCTCGAAACCTGAACCGGCAAATTTGTACATCACCAGCGGAATGGCCGACATCGGGCCGCTGGGGTCGAGGCTGAAGAACTCGTTGCCAAAGGCGGTGAACAGCAGTGGCGCGGTTTCGCCGCTGATGCGGGCGAGTGCCAGCAGCACGCCGGTGACGATGCCGGGCAGTGCCGAGCGGTACAGCACTTGCAGGGTGACCTTCCATTGCGGGATGCCCAGCGAAAGCGCTGCCTCACGCATCTGCACCGGCACCAAGCTCAGCATTTCGTCGGTGGTGCGCACCACCACCGGCAAGACGATGAAGGCCAGCGCAATCGCCCCGGCAATGGCCGAGAAATTGCCGCCGGTCTGCACCACGAACAAGGCATAGACAAACAGGCCGAGCACGATGGAGGGGGCAGAGAGCAGCAGGTCGTTGACAAAGCGCACCACCGCGGCAAGGCGGCTGCCCTTGCCGTATTCGGCCAGCCAAGTGCCGGCGGCGATGCCCAGCGGCGTGCCGATGCCCACGCCCATGGCGCACATCATCAGGCTGCCGATGATGGCATTGCGCAGCCCGCCCTCGGTCATCGGCGGTGGCTGATCCTGGGTCAGCAGCGACCATTGCAAATGGCCAAGCCCCTTGCTGATGAGTGTCCACAAAATCCAGCCCAGGAAAAACAGGCCGATGCCCGCAGCCAGGCAGGAGAGCGTCACCGCGATGATGTTGGTGAAATGGCGACGGCGGTAAATCGACAGGCTTTGGGGATTCATCAGTTGCCCTCCTTGCGTGCCAGGTGGCGCAGCATCAGCCGCGCCAGGGTCAACACCACCAGGGTCACCACAAACAGCATGAAGCCCAGCAGCAGCAGCGCCGAGCGGTAGGTTTCGGTGGCTTCGCCAAAGTCGTTGGCAATCAGCGCGGCGATGGTGGTGGACGGCTCAAGCAGCGAAGTGGTGAACTGGGTGCTGTTGCCGATGACAAAGGCCACCGCCATGGTTTCGCCCAGCGCCCGTCCCAGTCCCAGAAAAATCCCACCCAGCACGGCGGTGCGGGTATAGGGCAGCACGATGTCCCAGCTCACTTCCCAGCGCGTGGCGCCGAGCGCATAGGCTGATTCTTTAAGCCGGGTGGGTACGGTCAGGAACACTTCGCGCATCACCGAGCTGATGAACGGAATCACCATGATGGCGAGCACGATGCCGGAGGTGAGCATGCCGGCGGCAATTGGCGGGCCCTGGAACAGCGAGCCGATCAGGGGCAGCGGCGCCAGATATTTATCCAGCAGCGGCAGCAGGTATTCGCGCATCACCGGCATCAGCACGAAAAACCCCCACATGCCATAGATGATGGAGGGGATGCCGGCCAGCAGTTCGATGGCCGAGCCGAGGATGCCGCGCAGCTTGCGCGGCGCGACTTCGGTCAGGAAAAAGGCGATGCCAAAACTCAGCGGCACGGCGAGCAGCATGGCGATGGCGGCGGTGACCAGGGTGCCGTAAATCGGCACCAGCGCGCCGTAGCGGTTTTCCACCGGATTCCATTCGCTGCTGGTGAAGAACGCCAGCCCCTGGCTTTGCAGTGCCTCACGCCCCTGCCACAGCATGGAGATGGCCGCAGCGGCCAGAATCATCAAAACCAGCACCGCGGCGCTGGTCAACATCAAGCGAAATAATTGGTCATTGCGCGCATCACGCTGCGCTGGGGCGGCGGATGCGGCAAGGTTTTGCATGGAGGTCGCATTCATTGCAAACAGTCATGGACATATAAGAAAGGGGGCATCCTTGCCCGACAAGCCCTGCCAATCCTTGCAGGGGGCCTCATGAGCCGCTGGAGTTGCCATTTCAGGCTTTGGTTTACAGCGCACGCCAGTAGTTTTCGATTTGCGTCACCAGCTCTGGCGGCAGCGGCACATAGTCCAGCGACCTGGCTTGCTCCTGTCCCTCGCTCAACGCCCATTTGAAGAAAGCCAGCGTGGCGGCCTGTTTTTCGGCATTCTTGGGCTGCTTGTAAACCAGCATGAAATTGGTCGCGGTGATTGGCCAGGCATCGGCGCCGGGGGCATTGGTGATCACCAGGTTGAAGTCCGAAGCGCTGGCCCAATCGGCGCTGGCCGCAGCGGCGGAGAAGCTCTCGGCATTGGGTTCGACCCAATTGCCTGCGGCGTTTTGCATGGCGGCATAGGGCATCTGGTTTTGCAGTGCGTAGGAAAGCTCGACATAGCCAATCGAGCCCTTGATTTGCTTGACGTAGGCAGCCACGCCCTCATTGCCCTTGCCGCCCATGCCCACCGGGAAGTTCACCGTCGTGCCTTCGCCGATTTTTTCCTTCCAGCTACTGCTCACCTTGGAGAGGTAATTGGTGAAGTTGAAAGTGGTGCCCGAGCCATCCGAACGACGCACCACATTGATTTTTTCAGAAGGCAGGCTAAGGCCGGGGTTTTCGGCAGCCAACTTGGCATCATTCCAGTGGGTGATGCTGCCCAGATAGATTTCAGCCAGCGTCGTGCCGGAGATGCGCAGCTGCCCCGGCGCAATGCCTTGCAGATTGAATACCGGCACCACGCCACCGATGGCCGAGGGGAACTGCGCCAGCCCGGCTTCGGCCAGCTCCTCCGAGGACAGCGGACGGTCGGTGGAGCCAAAATCCACCGTGCCGGCCTTGACCTGGGCGATGCCGCCGCCCGAGCCGATCGACTGGTAATTGACCTTGCCGCCGGTGGCTTGGTTGTAATCAGCCGACCAGCGCGACATCAGTGGGTAGATGAAGCTCGCGCCGGCGCCGGTGATATCGGCGGCAATTGGGGCGCCAGCCTGGGCTGCATTGTCGGCGCCCGTTCCGGGTGCAGTGCTGGAGGCGGAGCCGCCACCACAGGCAGCCAGGGCAGTGGCAGAGAGGGCGGCAACAACGGCAAGACGCAAAGAAACGGTTTTCATCGAAAATTCCTTGGGACAAAAATCACGCCCTGGGCGTGTTGGCATATCAAAGCGCAAAAAAATGACAGCTTTGTGACAGTGGAATTTCGATGAGATGAAAAATTGAAAAGCCCTGAGTCAGATAGCTCAGGGCTTTGTGGCATCAGAACACGAACTGGGTGCGCAATGCGTATTGTCCAGTGTTATCGCCGTTCAGCTGGTTATCGCCACGGGTGTAATTGAGCATGAAGCGCAGCGCCGGGTTTGCGTAATAGTTAACCCCGAACGTGGTGCTGCGCGCCTGGCGGTCTGCCAGATCACGGTTGCGGATTTGGTCATGGCGGGCGACAAGCTCCCATTGTCCGCCGCTTTCCACCTTGGCACTGCCAAACACGCCGGCCTCGGCCTTGTAAGGTTTGTGGCCGCCATTCAAAAGCCAGCTGCCCTGCACATACCAGGCATCGACGCGCTGGTCGCGGCCCATGGGCTGACCGTAACGGGCCTGCATGTATTCGGCCTGCACAAAAGCAGACCCCATGGCAGCAGCAGCTTCCAGTCCGACAACATTGACCGACTGGCCGCTGCCTTCGGGGGTGGTGGCGATAGTCAGTGATGGGCCACGGCGGCCGGCATAGTTGGCGCGGGCACTGAGTCCCGGGGTTTTGTGATTGCTGTTTTCATGGCTGAGCGACAAGCCAAGGTGCACGGTAGTGTCGTCGCTGCGCAGCGGCGCCCAGGTGGTGCGTGCGGCCACCCCCAGCCCCTCATTGCGGCTGCTGGCGGTATTGCGCAGGTTGAATACCGATGCGCCCAGGGTGTAGTCCTCACCGCCGATCAGATAACCCACGCCTTGCTGGAACTGGCGGCCATTGAAAACACCGGTGGCCGAGGCATAAGCGCGCTCGGTCATCAAGAGCTCATTGGAGCTGGTCAGCTCGTCCATCGAGCGATACGGCTTGAACTGGCCGATGGTGAGCTTGCCAGGGCCCACTTGGGTAGCGATATAGGCATCGCGCAGGCCATCGAGATTGCTGCCAGCGGCAAAATCCTGCTCCAGTTTGTATTCCCAGCCATAAGCCTTGCCCTGCAGAATCAGGCGCGCACGGCGCAGCTCGCTGGTGCCGGTGACCGGAGCAATATCGCGGTCAAAGGCATAGGCATCCCAGTGCATGCGGCCACTGAGTGAAAACTTGAAATCCTTCTCGGCGGTGCTGACTTTCACCCCGCCTTGGGTACTGACCTGCGGGCTGTTGGCCGCGGTGGTCGATGCGGTTGGCTTTGCATCTGCTGCTTGTGCCTCCAGCGCCTGGATGCGCGCCTGCAGCGTTGCCAATTGCTGCTTCAGCTCGGCAAGCTCGGCCTCCGAAACCGACTGCGCCGCAAGCGGCTGGCTGATGCCCGCTGCCAAAATTAACGACAATGACAACAAAGAAACACGCATGGGAGCTCCTGTAGGAGTGGATGAGTGGGCGATAGCCTGCGACATTTGTGTGATGAATTGATGACAGTCGATTGCACGGACGCGCAGCATCATGAGAATTATGCCGTGCAAGTGCTCACCACGACATGCAATTGAGTTCGATACCAAGCGCTCAAAGGCAAGGCTCTGATGCCGCCGGTCGTGTAAAGCTCGCTTAAAGCGGATCGTCCAGCAATACGGCATTGCGGCCGCCGAGTGATGCGGTGGACTGCAGTTGCGCAAGGTCTTGTTCGGGGTAGTTCATCACCCGCAACAACATTGGCAGACTGGCACCGGCCACGCGCTTGCAAGGGGTGCCCAGCTGGGTCAGTTTCTGTGCCAGTTGGCTGGACGGTGCGCCATACATATCGACCAGAATCAGCACGCCATCGCCGGCATCCACGCGCCGCAGGGCGCCACTGGCCGCGGGCAGGAGGGCATCAAGGTCGCCGTCAAAAGGTACTTCAAAGGCTTCAACTTTCAGCGGCAGGTTGCGCAAAATCTGCCGGGCATTATCGACAAGTGCGTGACCGATGCCGGGATGGGTGATGACAAGAATGCCGGTTGACATGGGGCTCTGGCGGTTTAGTCGAGTTCACGATGAAAGGTGGCCGCATCCGGCCAGCCGTGGTTGCGGACATGGGCGGCCAAGGCTTCGGCCAGATATACCGAACGGTGCCGACCGCCGCTGCAACCAAAGGCGATGGTGATATAGCTGCGGGTGTCATGGCGCAGGCGCGGCAGCCAACGCTCGAGCATGTCGCGCACTTGTGCCAGATAAGCCTGTACGTCCGGCGCTTGTTCAAAGAATTCACGCACGGCACGGTCACGACCGGAGAGCGGGCGCAGTGCCGGATTCCAATGCGGATTGGGCAGTACCCGCGCATCGAACACGAAATCGGCATCCGGGGGCAGGCCGCGTTTGTAGGCAAAGGACTGGAACAGCAAGGCCGGGGGCAGGTCATCGCCTACGCCCAAGCGCTCGATGATTTCTCGGCGCAGCTGATGCACATTCATCGTGCTGCTGTCGATGATGTGGTCGGCCAGGCTGCGCAGGGGTTTGAGGGCCTGACGCTCCAGGGTGATGGCATCGGCCAGTGCCAGCCCCAGATGGCTCAAGGGATGGCGGCGGCGGGTATCGGCATAGCGGCGCAGCAGGACATCATTGTCCGAATCTATGAATACCAGTTGTGCGGCCTGACCTTCGCGTGCCAGCGCCGAAAGCCATTCAGGCATCTGTGCCAGATCGCTGCGGCTGCGGATATCGATGGCGCATGCCAGCCGCTCGGGAGACTCCAGCTCCTGATTGCGCAGGCTGCGCAGCGCTTCGGTGAGCAGCTCTGCTGGCAGGTTGTCGATGCAGTAATAGCCGGAGTCTTCCAGGGTGCGCAGTGCAATGGATTTGCCCGAGCCAGACATGCCGGTCAGCAGCAGAAGTGAAGATGGCTCAGGTGAGGTCATGCTCAAGAATCCAAAGTAAATGGAGGGTGACAGCAGTGTGCAATCGCTGAATTATCCCCCGGGCAAAAGGCTGGCCGGTATCTGTAACAAGACATCGCCATCCTGGCAGTTGGACAGGATGGCGATGGGTTGGGCGGGCAATATCAACGGCATGCTTCATGCCTGGCGGCATGGTGGCGGACTTAACCGAACGTGCCCTCGCGTGCCGGGTTTTCACCGCGATGGTGGTCGACGGTTTTTTCCTTGTGCTTGAGCAGCAGGCGGTCGAACTTGTCCGTCAGCAGATCAATGGCGGCATACATGGTCTGACCACTGGCATCGGCATGGAAGTCGGCACCGGCGAGCTTGACATTGCCGGCAGCATGATGGTCGGGCTTGTCCACCCGCAGCTGGATGCGCACATCCACATCGCGCGAAACCGCGTGGCGCTCAAGCCGAGCCATTTTTTCTTCGGCGTATTGCTTCAGGGCGTCGGTGACTTCGATGTTCTGGCCATGGACTTCAACTTGCATGGTGCGCCTCCTTCGGTTGGCGTGTGGTTGGGAAACTACAATGACAGCATCGCGCAAATTGGCGGTTTTGGGGTGAAACCTGAGTTAAAAATTTTCACGGAGCCTGAAAAACTGGCTGATGGCGTCATAGTCGCACCCGCTGTTGTGAGGATGCGATGCCCAGCGCCTCGCGATATTTGGCCACGGTACGGCGGGCAACCGGAACCCCGGCTTCTTTGAGCTTCTCGGTAAGCGCGGCATCCGATAGCGGCTTGCGCGGGTTCTCGGCATCGACCAGCTCACGAATCATCGACTGGATGGCGATGCTGGAAGCGGCCACACCGTCGTTGTCGATGCCGGAGGAAAAGAAATCACGGACGGCCAGCGTGCCGCGCGGGGTGTGCACGTATTTGCGGGCGATGGCGCGGGAGATGGTGGATTCGTGGAGCTCCAGACGTGCGGCGATTTCGCGCAGGGTCAACGGGCGCAGTGCCACCTCGCCATATTCCAGAAAGGCCGACTGTTCGTGGATGAGGCATTCGAGCACGCGCAGCAGGGTTTGGCCGCGCTGCTCGATGTTTTTCAAAAGCCAGCGTGCTTCCTGCAGGCGCCCCCGCAGGTACTGGCCATCACTGCCTGCGGCTTCGGCAGCCATGCGCGCATATGCACGGTTGATGGCGATGGCAGGGCGAGCCGCAGCAGTCAGAGCGACATGCCAGCGGCCATTCTTTCGAAAAATCTTGGCATCCGGGGTGATATAGCTGTCGTGGTCGATGCTGCCGATGGCGCTTCCCGGCCGCGGCTCCAGGCTGCGCAGCAGATTGATGGCGGCTTCGGCCTCGGTGCAGTCGCAACCGCATTCGCGGGCGATGCCGGTGGCGCCGATTTTGGGCAATTGTTCGATGTATTGGCTGGCGATTTGCAGCGCCAGGGCGCGCGCTGGGGTGTCGGCTGGCAGTTGCTGTAACTGGATGCTGAGGCATTCGCCCAGGCTGCGGCTGCCTACCGCCAGCGGGTCGAAATGTTGAATCAGATGCAGTACCGGCAGAATGTCATCGTGATCGATTTGCCACTGGTCGGGCAGGGCGTCGAGGATGCTTTGCAGTGGCTCGCGCAGATAGCCGTCATTGTCGATGGCATCAATCAGTGCAGCACCGATCTGCATATCGCGCGGGCCGAGGTGGCTCAGCTGTAGTTGCCATAGCAGGTGGGCTTGCAGGTTTTCCGGGGCGGCCTGACGCTCGGCCTGGCGGTCGTCTTCTTCATCGCCATGATGGCCTGCATTGCCGGGATGCCAGTCCTCATCATGCTCACCCCAATCGGCATCTTCGCGGGTTTGCGACCACTCCTCGTGCTCAGCGTCTTCATTGTGGGCTTCGGATTCGGCATATTCACGCTCGCCCGCCAGTTCAGCGCGGCCGGACTCTTGCCATTCCAGCAGCGGATTGGACTCAACCGCGTCGGCGATTTCGGCTTCGAGTTCGGCTGCGGACATTTGCAACACGGCCAGCGCCTGACGCAGTTGTGGCGTCAGCGCAAGCTGCTGGGTCTGGCGTGCAGTCAGATGTTGTTTCACAAAGCCTCTCCCCGAGGCTTGGAAGCATATCAAAGACGGAAGGTTTCACCCAGATAGACACGGCGCACATCGGGATTGGCAAGCAATGCCTCCGGCGCGCCCTGTGCCAGCACTTCGCCTTCACTCAGGATATAGGCGCGGTCGCAAATCCCCAGGGTTTCACGCACATTGTGGTCGGTGATCAGGACGCCGATGCCGCGATTTTTGAGATGGGTGATGATGCGCTGGATTTCGCCGATGGAAATCGGGTCAACCCCGGCAAACGGCTCGTCCAGCAGCATCATGCGTGGATTGGCGGCCAAGGCGCGGGCGATTTCCACGCGACGACGTTCGCCGCCGGAGAGACTGGCGCCGTTTTGCTCGGCGACATGGGCGACTTGCAGCTCGTCCATCAGGCTGGCAAGTTCGCGCTCGCGACCGGCACGGTCAAGGTCGGGACGCAGCTCCAGCACCAGACGCAGGTTATCGGTCACCGAAAGTTTGCGAAATACCGAAGGCTCTTGCGGCAGATAGCCCACCCCCAGTTTGCCGCGTTCATACATCGGCATATGGGTGATGTCCTTGCCATCGAGCTCGATGCGACCGCCATCGACGGCCACCAAGCCGACAATCATGTAGAAGCAGGTGGTTTTGCCCGCGCCGTTGGGGCCGAGCAGGCCGACCACTTCGCCAGCATCGAGATTCAGGCCAAAATCACGCACCACTGTGCGCGATTTATAACGTTTGCGAAGACCCTGGGCTTTCAGCATCAGCCACCTGCCTTGGGCTGGATGGTCATGCGCACGCGGCCACCGCCTTCCTGCCCGCCGCTTTGCACCTGGCCGGTTTTCATGTTGTAAACCACGCGCTCGCCGCGCAGATTGCCGCGCGGCTGGTTGATTTCGACATTGCCGGTGAGGATGATGATTTCAGTATTGAAGTCGTAATCCACGCTGCCCGAGCGGGTATTGATGGGGGTGCCATCGTCCAATTCCTGACGCATGGTCACGCCGCCAGTGAGCCTAGCCCGGTTGGGACGGCCATTGGCTTGATTGATGGTGCCCTGCGCGGCATTGATGCGCAGCGTGCCTTGGTTGATGATGATATCGCCGCGCAGCTCGCAGCTCATGTTTTCGCCCAGTCCACAGCTTTGCCAGTTGCTGTCGATGGTCATGGCCTGATTGCGGTCGGAAGAACGCGCCCAGGCGCTGCCAGCCATGGCCAGCGCAAAAACAGTGAGAAGGGTTTTACGGATTGGGGACATAACGGCTGCGAACCTCGGATTTGAGTGTGACGCGGTTGTTTTCAAGCTGGGCTTCAAGCCCACGGCCGCGAATTGTGACACCTGGCTGGCTGATCAGCACTTCCGCATCGGTGCTGGCGATGCCGGCATCGGGGAAAACATCGAGCGATGCGGTTTCCATGCGCAGCGGGCTTTCACCATCGGGCGCTTCCAGACGGACATCATCGCGCAAGCGTACCTCAGAGCCATCGGCATTGACCCAGGCGCTGCGCGACTGGGCGCGCCAACGCCGCGCCTTGCTGTCAGGGAAATAAAAACGGGGGGTGGCGATATCCATCTCGCGGTTTTCCGGGTTGCGCTGCAATTGGGGCGCGACCAAGGTGAAGGCTTCGCTGCCATCCTTGTTGAGCGTGGTGAGCTGGAAATCGTGCAGGGTGTAGTCGGAGCGATAACTCGCCGTGTTGTCATCACGATGCAAACGTTCCTGCTGCCGCTGGATGGCAATGCCGATGGCAATGGAGGCGGCGATGAGTGCCAGCATGATTGCCGTGCGCCAGTTCATTGCACAAGCTCCATGCCAAAGCTTGCCAGCACTGCAGCCTGTTTGTCTTGGGCCACCAGCAGCAGGTCGCACAAGTCGCGCGCTGCACCGTGACCGCCTCGCTGTGGGGTAATCCAGTGCGCATGCGGTGCCGTCCAGGCGTGCACATTGGCTGGCGCCACGGCAAGGCCGACATGGGCAAATACCCGCAAGTCCACCAGATCATCGCCCATGAAGGCGACCTCATCCATCTTGATGCCAAGACGTGTGGCGATATCAAGGGTGGTGGCGAGCTTGTCGTGTGCGGCGGTATGGACTTCGGCAAGGCCAAGCTCGGCGCCGCGGTTTTCGGTGACCTTGCTGCGCCGTGCAGTAATCAGCGCCACTTCGATGCCGTTTTTGCGCAGCAGCGACAGCCCCATGCCATCGTGCGCGTGGAAGGATTTGTATTCGTGGCCTTGCTCGTCAAAATGCAGATGCCCCTCGGTCAGCGTGCCGTCCACATCAAAGCAGGCCAGCCGGATGCGGCGGGCGCGGGCGAGAAGTTCGGCAGGATAGGCAGCTTGGGACATGGCGGGCAAGGGCAAAGGGAAAGAATCAAACCACGCGGGCGCGCAACAGGTCATGAATATTAAGCGCACCGAGCAGGCGCTGCTCGGCATCGGTCACCACCAAGCCGCTGATTTTGTGTGCTTCCATCAATTGCGCGGCCTCCACGGCCAGTGCTTGGGCATCAATGGTTTTGGGATTGCGGGTCATGACATCGGCAATCCGGGTATTGCGCACATCCGCACCTGCATCCAGGGTGCGGCGCAGGTCGCCGTCGGTGAACAGGCCCACCAGACGGCCGACTTCATCGACCACGGCGGTCATGCCCATGCGTTTGCGGCTGATTTCCATCAGTGCGTCGGTGAGCTGCGCGGTTTGTGGCACCTGCGGGATTTCATCGCCGGTGTGCATCACATCATGGATATGCAGCAGCAGCCGACGGCCAAGGCTGCCAGCCGGATGCGAGCGGGCAAAATCATCCGGGGTAAAGCCGCGCGCTTCCAGAAGTGCCACCGCCAGCGCATCGCCCAGTACCAGTGCGGCAGTGGTGGAGCTGGTGGGCGCCAGATCATGTGGACAGGCTTCGGCCGGGACACTGGCATCGATATGCGCATCGGCGGCACGCGCCAGCGTGGAGGCCGGCCGGCCGGTCATCGCCACCAGCCGGTTGTCCTGCCGTGCCAATACCGGCAGCAGCATGATGAGCTCATCGGTTTCGCCGGAATTGGATAGTGCCAGCACCAGATCGGCATCGGTAATCATGCCAAGGTCGCCATGACCGGCTTCGCCCGGATGCACAAAAAATGCCGGGGTGCCGGTGGAGGCCAGCGTGGCGGCGATTTTGCGGGCGATATGGCCGGACTTGCCCATGCCGGTGCAGACCACGCGGCCACGGGTTTGCAATATCAATTGGCAAGCGCGGGTAAAGCCGCCATCAAGACGGGCAAATACCGCATCAAGCGCCTGGCGTTCGGTGTCGAACACGCGCTGGGCACTGGCAAGCAGGGACTTATCGGAAGGCATCGCGTGGTAACGGGATTGGCCGGAGTAGAATGGCGCGCTCATTTTACGCATTTCAAGGCTCGCCCGATGAATCCGAACACCATCCAGCAATTGATTGAACAAGGTCTGCCCGGCGCGCGTGCGCAAGTGCAGGGCGATGATGGCGTGCACTTCGAGGCGCTGGTGATTGCCGAGGCGTTTGCCGGCAAGCTGCCATTGGCGCGGCATCGCATGGTGTACGCCACCCTGGGCGAGCGCATGGGCGGTGAAATTCACGCGCTGGCACTGAAAACCCTGACCCCGGAAGAAGCCGCCAAGGCTGGAGTGGGCTGATGCAGAAAATCGTGGTTGAGGGTGGCGCGGTACTGAATGGCGAAGTCGCCATTTCCGGTGCCAAGAACGCGGTGCTGCCAATTCTCTGCGCCACCTTGCTGGCCGATGAGCCGGTGCGGATTCGCAATGTGCCGGCGCTGCACGATGTGGCCACCACCAAAAAAGTGCTGGCTGGACTGGGGGCTGGGGTGGAAATCGACCCGGCGCACTACGGCAGCGGGCAAGAGAGCGAAGTGCGCGTTGACCCGCGCAGCGTCAACAGCCATGTCGCTCCGTATGAGCTGGTGAAAACCATGCGCGCTTCGGTGCTGGTGCTGGGGCCATTGCTGGCGCGCCATGGCCGTGCTGAAGTCTCGCTGCCCGGCGGTTGCGCGATTGGCTCAAGGCCGGTGGATCAGCACATCAAGGGCATGCAGGCATTGGGCGCGGAAGTCAGCGTCGAGCATGGCTTCATCAAGGCGCACGCCAAGCGCCTGCGCGGCGGGCGCATCGCCTTCGACATGGTGAGTGTGGGCGCGACCGAAAATGTGCTGATGGCTGCGGCTCTGGCCGAAGGCGAGAGTGTGCTGGAAAACGCCGCGATGGAGCCGGAAATCGTGGACCTTGCCCAATGCCTGATCGCCATGGGCGCCAAAATTGAAGGCGCTGGCAGCAGCCGCATCCGCGTACAGGGCGTGGAGCGCCTGCATGCCGCGACCCATACCGTGTTGGCCGACCGCATCGAGGCCGGGACTTTCCTGGTCGCAGCCGCCATGACCGGCGGCAAGGTGACGCTGCGCCATGCACACCCCGAGTCGATGGATGCGGTGCTGGCCAAGCTGGTGGAGGCCGGCGCGCAAATCGATTGCGATAACGACAGCATCAGCCTTGATATGCAGGGCAGAAGACCGCGTGCAGTGGACATCAATACCATGCCGCATCCGGGCTTTCCCACCGACATGCAGGCGCAGTTCATGGCGATGAACACCATTGCCGAGGGTACCGGCGTGATTCGCGAGACGATTTTCGAAAACCGCTTCATGCATGTGCAGGAGCTGCAGCGCCTGGGCGCAGACATCAAAATCGACGGCCATACCGCCGTTGTGCGCGGCGTGGCAGGTCTGACCGGCGCGCCGGTGATGGCGACCGACCTGCGCGCCTCGGCCAGCCTGATTCTGGCGGGGCTAGTGGCCGATGGCGAAACCACCATCGACCGCATTTATCACCTTGACCGCGGCTACGAGCGCATCGAAGCCAAACTTTCAGGTCTTGGCGCCTGCATCCGCAGAATCGGATAACGGCAGCCGCCTGCTTGGGTTCACAGCCTGCGGCCGGGGACTTGCACCAGATGCAGGTCCTCGGCATCGAGTTGCAGGGCGGTGAGTTTGCCTCCCCAGACTGCGCCGGTATCCAATGCATGCACGCCATGACCAATCATCAGTCCCAGGGTGCTCCAGTGACCGCAGACGATTTTGAGGTCGCGTTCGGCGCGACCGGGCACTTCAAACCACGGGTATAGGCCGGCAGGTTGGCTGCCCGGGGTGCCTTTGTGGTCAAAGGCGATACGGCCGCCGGGGCTGCAATAGCGCATCCGGGTGAAGATATTGATGATGGCGCGCAGCCTGTCCATGCCGGTCAGGCGCGGGTTCCAGGCGGGGCGATCGCCATACATGCTGCGCAAGAGTTTGCGGAAGTTCTTGCCGCGCAGGCGCTCTTCCACCTCATGGGCATAGCCTTCGGCGATGGCGATGGTCCATTGCGGGGCAAGGCCGGCGTGCAGCATGGCCCAGCCGTGGATGCGATCGACGTGCATCAGCGGGCGGTGACGCAGCCAGTCCAGCAGCAGGCGTGCATCTGGCGCTTGCAGCACGCGGCGCAAATCCGGGTTCACCTTTTGCTGGTCTTCAGGCTTGCGCTCGCCAATGGCAATCAGTGACAGGTCGTGATTGCCCAGCACCACGCTGGCCTGCTCGCGCAGGCTGTAAACCAGGCGCAGGGTTTCCAATGATTGGCCGCCACGGTTGACCAGGTCGCCACAGAACCAGAGCTGGTCGCGCGCCGGGTCAAAATTGATTTTCTCAAGCAGCCGGCAGGTGACTTCATAGCAGCCCTGCAAATCGCCAATTGCCCAAACCGCCATCAGTGCAGGGTCCTCGGGATAGACAGGGTGAAGGCGGGGATTTCGGCAAGGAAACAGGTGCCATCATCGGCCAGCATTTCATAGCTGCCGTGCATGGTGCCAAGGCTGGTGGGCAGTACCACGCCGGAGGAGTATTCGAAGCCGTCACCGGGGCGCAGCCAAGGCTGCTCACCGACCACGCCTTCGCCGTGGATTTCTTCGACATGACCGTCGGCATCGGTCACCACCCAATGCCGATGGGTCAGACGCGCGGCTATTGCGCCCTGATTCTCGATGCGGATGGTGTAGGAAAACACATAGCGGTTGTCCTCGGGCGAGGATTCCTCGTCGAGATAATGGGTCAGCACTTCGATGCCGATGGCGTAGGGTGTATCAATGGACATGCGCGAATTTTAACGCAGGCCGTTTTGACAGGTTTGGTTGGCAAGCCGGATAAATCCTGCGACCGGCACCTGCTCGGCACGCATCTGCGGCTCCAGCCCCGCCTCGCGGATATGCGCATCATCACAGAGATCGCGTAGTGCGTTATGCAGGGTTTTGCGGCGCTGGGCGAAGGCCGCGCGCACGATATGCGCGAAATGGGCGCGGTCTTGTACCTGGATGGCCTCCGGGGCGAGTGGCACCAGACGCACCACGGCCGAATCCACCTTGGGCGCTGGGCGGAAGGCGCCTGGCGGCACGGTGATGAGTGGCGTGACCTGGCAATAGGCTTGCAGCATGACCGACAGTCGGCCATAGACTTTGCTGCCTTCGCTGGCGGCCATGCGCTCGACCACTTCTTTTTGCAGCATGAAGTGCATATCGCAGATAGCAGGGGCATGCGCCAGCGCATGAAACAGAATCGGGCTGGACAGGTTGTAGGGCAGGTTGCCGATGAGCCGGATTGGGCCACCCAGCGTGTTGGCGAGCGCGGTGAAGTCCACTTGCAGGACATCGCGATGAATCAGGTTCAGCTCCCCCCCGCTGGCATGGGCGGCACGGGTCAATGGCTCGATAAGGTCGCGGTCAAATTCGATGGCGGTGAGCTTGCCGACTTTTTCCAGAATGGGCAGGGTTAGCGCGCCCTGACCCGGGCCGATTTCGACAATGCGCTCATTGGCCTTGGGCGAGAGCGCCAGCACGATTTTTTCGATGATGCCGCGCTCATGCAGAAAATTCTGCCCAAGCTGTTTTTTGGCCTGCTTCAGAAAGCCGGATGCGTCACGGGGATTGGAGCGGTATGTGTTCATGACATGCGGTGGGCGGCAAGGGCGGCACATTGTCGCGCGGCGGCAGCCAGGCTGGAAACATCGGCGATGCCGCGTCCGGCGATATCCAGCGCGACTCCATGGTCAACCGCCACACGCGGGAATGGCAGACCCAGGGTGATATTCACGGCCTGTTCCAGTCCGGCGCTTTTGAGCACCGGCAGCCCCTGGTCGTGATACATGGCCAGCACGGCATCAAAGCCGGGCAATTTTTGCGGCAAAAATGCGGTGTCGGCGGGCAAGGGGCCAATCAGCTGCAAGCCTTCGCCGCGCAGTGCGTCCAGCACCGGGATGATGAGGTCGATTTCTTCGCGCCCCAGATGTCCAGCTTCTCCGGCATGCGGGTTCAGGCCAAGCACGGCGATGCGTGGCTCGGCAATGGCAAAGTCATGGCGCAAAGCACTGTCCGTAATGCGCAAAATGCGGCTGAGCGATTCTTCGGTGATGGCATCGGCCACTTCGCGCAGCGGCAGATGAGTGGTGACCAGCACCACGCGCAAATCTGGACGCGCCAACATCATGGCGACTTCGCAGCCGGTGAGCGTGGCAAGCAGCTCGGTGGTGCCGGTATAGGCGATGCCGCCCTGATTGATGCTGGCCTTGTGGGTGGGGCCGGTCACCAAGCCATGACAGCGGCCATCCAGACAGGCTTGGGCGGCCGCTTGCAGCGATGCCACCACGGCGGCGGCATTGGCCGGGTCAGGCTCGCCAAAGGCGGGTGGTGAACTGGGCAGGGGCACGGGTTGCAGCGGCAGGTCGCCGGGGATTTGCGCGCGGGCATCTGGTGGCAGCAGACGCAGCGGCAGCCCCAGTGTTTGGGCGGCGCGCATCAGTGTGCCGGGGTCGGCAAAGGCCAGCAGCCGGTAACCCGGAGCCGGGGTTTGCACCAGCTGTACACATAGTTCCGGGCCAATACCGGCAGGCTCGCCGGGCACCAGCGCAAGGCAGGGCGCAGAAATCGTCATGGGCTGTAAATAATGACGCCGGGCAGTGCCGGCGTCATGACAGCAAGCGTGAAACAGGCAGGCATCAGCCTTCGTTGCGGGAGGCGCCGATCACCGATTCCGAGCGCACATCGACATAGGCATCGCCGCGCATTTCCTGCAGGAAGCGGTTGTATTCGTCCTCCAGCTTGCGGCGACCGATATTTTCGCGAATCACGGCGCGTTGCTGCTCGTCGCTGACTTCGCTGCGGCGCTCGGCAATGCGCTGCACGATATGCCAGCCGCCCGGCACTTGCATCGGCGCGCTGATTTGGCCATCGCGCATGGTGGCAACGGTCGCGGCAACAGGGCCCAGCGCTTCGGCATCGACCCAACCGATATCGCCGCCATTGTCACGGCTGCCGGGGTCCTGGGAGTGTTCACTGGCGAGCTTGGCGAAATCGGCGCCGCCATTGGCGCGCGCGCGCAGGGTTTCGAGTTGGGCGCGGACGGTGGCATCGTCAGCGCCTTCGCTGCGGATGAGGATATGGCGCAGATGATATTGGGTCAGCATCATCGGCCCGGATTCGGCTGCGCTGCGGGTTTCAATCAGCCGTACCAGCTGGAAGCCGCTGCTGCCGCGTATCGGCCCCAGAACCTGACCGGCTTGCAGGGTTTTGATTTCGTTGACAAAGGCTGGCGGGATTTCCGACTCCGGGCGCCAGCCCAGGTCGCCGCCTTCCAGGGCATTGGGGCTGTCGGAGTAGCGCACGGCGGCAGCGGCAAAGTCCATCTCGCCACGGTCAAGCAGCGATTTGATGCCATCGATTTTCTGCTGCCCGGTGGCGATTTGTTCAGGCGTGGCGCCTTCGGGTAGCGCCACCAAAATATGCGCCAGACGGTATTGGGTGCCGCCGGCAGCTGCGCCGCGCGCCTGTGCCAGGGCGGCATTGACCTCAGCCTCGCTGACGTGGATGCGACCTTGGGCAAAGCCCTGGCGCAGCCGTTGCGTGGCGATTTCATCGTGCAGCGAGCGGCGGAAATCATCCATCGTCATGCCATCACGCGCCAGCTGTGCCTGCAGTTGTTCCGGGCTGAAGCCATTTTGCTGGGCAATGCCAGCAATGGCTTGGGCAACATCCTGATCGCTGACGACAATGCCACTTTCACGGGCACGGCTTACTTGCAGGCGGGTCAGTACCAGGCGCTCCAGCACTTGCCGTGCCAGTACATCGGCCGGGGGCAGTTGCGTGCTGCTGCCGGCATATTGCGCGGTGATATTGGCGATGGCGCGATCAAGCTCGCTTTGCAGGATGATGTCTTCATTCACCACTGCGGCGATGCGGTCGATGGGCTGGGCATGCACAAGGCCTGCAGGAAGCAGCGCTGCAAGCGCGGTGGCGAGCAAAGTGGCTCGGAATTTCATCATGGTATAGCGTCCGTGGAGGGGGTGGATGAGCCATGGGTGAGCGAGGCGGGGGGCACCAGATACAGGTCATCACGGTGATAGCCGAGGATAGCACGGCGCAGCGCGCCCTTTGTATCTTGGCCGGCCGAGCCCAGACCCTTGAACTCGATTTCCAGCATGATGCCGTTGTTGAGTTCGCCCTCGCGGTTGCGGATATATTGGCGGCCGACCAGGCGCATGGCGACGCAGCAGCTGTCCCATTGCACACCGGCAATGGATTCAAGGGTCTTCTTGTCCTTGATGGAATAGTAATGTCGTCCCACCAGACTCCAGGCCGGGGAAAGCGGGTAAACAAAGGAGAAGTCTGTCTGCTCCAGCACATCGCGGCGATAGCGATAGGACAGATTGACGATGCCATCGTCCTTGAACAGATAACGGCCACGCACGGCCAGCAAATCCTTGCGGCGGGCGTTTGGATCCCATTGGTAGGAGGCGCCAATCAGCCAGCGGTCGCTGGGCGCCCAGTTGGCATCGGCAATCCAAGCCGAGCGTCCGGCCAGGATGGCCGGATTGCCATTGAGGCCGCCGACCCGGACATCATCGAAATAACGGATTTGTCCCAGGCTGGCATTGAAGCGCTCAAAACCGTCGGATTCGCGCAGGATGCGGGTGGTGACGGCCGTGGTCAGCTGATTGGCATCGCTTTGCCTGTCCGGACCGGTATAGCGGTTGTCGCGGAACATCTGCCCCCAGCTGAAGGTCAGGTGGCGGGTATCGAACACCGGCAGCCTGTCCTGGTCGCGATAGGGCACGCGCAGATAGTAGATGCGCGGCTCCAGTGTCTGTAGCCAGTTGTGCCTCTTGCGGCGGAACTCGCGATCAAAATGCAGCCCGGCATCAAGCGAGAAAATGGGCAGACTGCGGCTGGGACGGGTATCCGGGTTGCCAGGGCGGATGGTTTCGGCCAGCGCCTTGTCGAGCTGATACTGGGTATGGCGCCAGGCAAACTTGGGCTCGATGAACCAGCTGGCGCCGGCAAATGGCAGGCTGACCCAGGGTTTGAAATCAAAGCGGCTGCCACCGGGAACCGCGTAGCTGGGCCCGTAAGGGTTGTAGTCCGCATCCAGCTGCTGCCAGCTTTGGTGGCTGAAGCGAACGGCTTCTGTTTCAATCCCGGCACGCAGCCAGTGATTGACAGGCTTTTCCCAGTTGAACCAGACGCGTGGCATGCGCTCGTAAGGCAGATGCCTGCGGGAGAGCGTGTAGTCAGCCAACTGGTGATAATCGGCGCTGATGCCGGCATCCCAGAATTGGCCGCGGCCATACAGGCCAATCTCGCTGCGCGCCTGGTAATAGGACATGCCCAGCGAGGTGTTGTTGAAGTCTTCCAGATAGCGGGCATCACTGATCAGGGCAATGCCTGCGCCAAAGCGCCAGTTGCGGCTCAAGTTTTGGAACGCGCCCACCTCCAGCGAGCCGCGCCAGCGATCACGCAACTTGTCGCTGGGCATCCACATTGCGCGGATATTGCCTGCACCGGATGGATTGAGATAGCGGAACTCGCTACTGACAGAAACCCCGCGCTTGCTCATCCAGCGCGGTGAAACGGTCAGGTCGTAATTGGGGGCGAGGTTGAAGTAAATCGGCTGGCGATAATCAAAGCCATTGCGATTGGAGTTGGAGAGTGCCGGAGCCAAAAAGCCGGTATGGCGGCGCTCGTCAACCGGGAACTTGAACCAGGGCACATACAGCACCGGGACGTTGCCGATTCGCAGCGTGGCATTGCGTGCAGTGGCAAAGCCCTCTTCGCTGTCCACCTTGATTTGCTCGGACACTAAGCGCCATTGCTGCGCGGATGGCGGGCAGGTGGTGTAACTGGCCTTGTGCAGGGTGCCGCTTTCGCCGCTGATTTCGATACGCTCGGCACCGCCATTGCCGCGACGGTCGGTGAGCTGATATTTCAGATTCTCGATGCTGTGGGTGTCGGCATTCTGGTCGCCCTGGGCGCGTTCGGCGACGATTCTGAGGCCATTGTTTTGAAAGCGCACATTGCCTTCGGCTCTGTAGGTTTCCTTCTCGCTGTCAAACACCAGCTCGTCAGTGCCAAGAAACTGATCGCCGCGGCGCAATGCGACATTGCCGCGAAAAACGGGGATTTCCACCGTGCCATCTTGCTCATCGCCTTCCAGCTCGGTGGGCTGAGCCTTGCGTTCTTCAGGCTTGAGGTTGATGCCGGTGGCAGGCGCCTCATCAAAGGCCGGCACAGCATCTCCCAGCGGGCACAGGCTGTAATCCGGCGGAATTTCACGCTCATGTAACTGTTGGGCTTGTACTGGCAGTGCCAGCGCAATGGCAAAGGGCAGGGGGAGCAAGCGGAGTGTTGGGCGCACTTGTTGAACCATACGGCCTGAAAAATAGTGGCTAGCTTGCCGCATCATCGCCATGGCGGCAATGCGGGGTGATAAAGCGTTAAGGAAATCATGGATTTCGGGCGGGCGAAAAAGCAAGCATGGTGCCAGCATGCGCATGGGCAGCGGGCTGGACGCAGGTATGACGGGCTTTTGCTTTTCGCTTTGCGAACTTTCACATACAGGTCTATCCTAGGCTTGATGCGATTTTGTCCGGTTATCACCGCAGTTTCGCGGTGGGGTCATGGGCAATACATCGCATGGGGCTGGCGCAAGCGGCTCCTGATAGCGACTTTGACATACGCTCAATCAATACTGTCTGGGGAGATACACATGCGTACTGATATGTTTCAACGGTTGCTGGAAGACCTGACCGGTTCTTCTGCCGATATCGAGGCTTCTGCACTGACATCGACCGATGGTCTGATGATTGCTTCGTCGCTGCCACATGATATGGACGAAGACCGTGTAGGCGCGATGTCGGCAGCACTTCTGTCGCTGGGCGAGCGCGCTGCCCAGGAGCTTGCCCGCGGCTCTTTGGAGCGGGTCTTGATTCAGGGCGACAAGGGCTACGTCATCATGAGTGCGGCAGGCAATGAGGCCGTGTTGATCGTGCTGGCACGTCAAAATGCCAAGCTCGGCCTTCTGTTTCTGGACATCAAGCGTGCAGCCGAAGCGCTTGCCAAGTTGATTTGATTGGGAGTGTTTTCATCATGGCACTTTCCGACATGACTCAGCCGGCAGTACCGGCACAAGCGCATACGTGGACCTATGCCGATGGCACTTCCCGTACCATTTATGTCACTGACAACGAGCTGCCTTTCCCGGAAGGGCGCTTGATTGTTTCAAGAACCGATCTCAATGGCATCCTGACCCATGCCAATGATGCTTTTGTGGAGATTTCCGGTTATGCGCGCAGTGAACTGATTGGGCAGCCGCACAGCATCCTGCGCCATCCGGACATGCCGCGCGCGGCCTTCAAGGATTTGTGGGACACCTTGCATGCAGGCAAAAAATGGCATGGCTATGTCAAAAATCTTTGCAAGGATGGCAGCTATTACTGGGTGTATGCCACGGCCGTACCCAATATCCGCGACGGCAAAGTCGTTGGCTTTGCTTCGGTTCGCCGTGCGCCCTCGCGACGCAAGATTGAAGAAATGACTGCGCTCTACCAGCAGATGCGCATGGCAGAACAAGGAGGTGCGGCATGATGCTCAATCTGTTGATTGCACCGGATTTTGCCCCTGAGCGTTTTGCTGGCTGGCATATGCTCAATACGCTGCTGCAAAAAAAGACCGGCATGCAGATTCATCTGCTGACGCCGGCTTCGGCGGCGGAACAGGCCGAGTGGATTGCTTCGGGCAAGGTGGGGGCGATTTATGCCAATCCCTTTGATGCGGCAACCATGTTGCGTGAGCAGGGCTATCGGGCGATTGCTCGCCCGGTAGGCAAACCCGATGAAATGGTGATTGCCACTTCTGCCCACTCGCCCTGCAACAAAATTCAGGATCTCAAGCCCGGCTGCCGTATCGCGCTTACCGACAACAAGGATGTCAAGCTGATTGGCCTGCGCTTGCTGGAAGCGGCGGATTTGACCGAAGCCGATATCAACTGGGTGCAGGTGGATACCTATCAGGCTTCGGCACGCTTGGCCATCAAGGGGGAAGTGGATGCTTCTTTCTTCTTGGCAGAGGCTTATCACTCGCTATCGCGCCTGAGCCAATCCCAGCTCAAGCCGCTGATTGAAAGCAGGCTGACCGATATCACCCATGTGATTTTGCTCGGCAAGCAAGTTGACGAGGAGGCCGGCGAGAAGATTTTGCAGGCCTTGTTATCGCTCTCAGGCTCTGCCGATGGGCAGCCGGTGCTGGATGATTTGGGTATCAAGGGCGGATTTGAGGCCATGGACAGGGAAGATGCCGAATTCATGATTGACCTCATGGATACGCTTCTGGACTGACCGGCGGCTCACTGTTCAATCCAGCCCGAGTCCACAGCTATGACGCTTATACCGCCTGCCCCGGAAAACCTTGAGGGGCAGGCTGTGCGCATCGCCTTCCAGCGCGCTGGTCGCAGGGTATTGGCCGCACCTGAGGTTTATGCGCATCATCAGGCGCGTATTGACGCGGCCATGCAGATGCCGGGGAGTGAGGCATTGCAAGCGGCAGTGGTGGACATGCTGCATGCCTGCCCACCAGAGCCAGAGCTGTTTGCGAAGCTGATGGCATCGCCTGATATGACTCAGCGATTGCCTGCTCATGTGCATGCAGCACTTTGCGTCGTGGCGCAGTCAGGAACATGCCTGCCACGTGTTACCCGCTGGGCGACGCGCTGGTGCATCCTGGCGACGCCATCGCTGGAGGTGCCACGCCGAGCACTGTTGTGCGGAACGGATGATTCGCGTGCATTGGCCGCAGCGGCGCTGTGCGCCATACTCGCGGGCGATAAGCAGGCAGAAAACGAATTTCTGGAGCACTGCGAAGCTACATTTGATACCTTGGCTTTCATGCTGGTGCGTCGTGACCTGCTCAAGCGCAAAGAACCATTGGATGCGAACTGGGATAAGGTCGCAGCCACGCTTGAAGGCGCTAAACGGCTCAATATTTGATGCCCTGTGAACCTGGAAACCGATTGCAAGCGAGGAGTTCATGTCTGACAAGACGGCCGAGCCTTATTTGATGCTGACCCCGATAGGCACATTGCGCGCCTATGCCCAGGCTGAGCCTGATGAAGTCAGCATGGCGCTGCAAACGCTGATGGCTGCAGCAGAAGCGCCATTGCGCAGTGCATGGCTTGAGCGCAGTGGCATGGACTTGACGTTTTTGACCGTGGCATTGGCAGAGGGCTGGGTGCATGAAGTCACGCAGCCTCTGCGCGCGCCTGATGCCAATCTGGACAATTATCTGCCGCATGCCATTGCCGGCCTTTCTGGCAGCCGCACGGCAGCACTGGCATCCAATGACGGCTTTTGTCTTGCCCGGGTAGGGTATTCGCAAACCGAGGCGGAAGCGCTTTGTGCGGCCGCGGCAGAATTTGCCGACTTTATACAGCGCCAGCGTCAGCGCGGTTGGAGCGGCAGCGCGCGTGCGGTGTCATTTCATAATGACATCGACATGCTGCTACCGACCACAACCCTGCTCATGTTTTGGGTGGATGGTGCCGGCTACTGGCTGATTATTGGTGATGAACCCCTCATCAACAATATTGCCTTTGTGCAACTGGTTTGGGGGCTGAGAGCGGCCAATGCCCGATTTTCAGCGGTGTCGATGGACGCTTGAAACGGTTACCAACTGACGGCAAACATCAGCTTGGCCAGCACGATGATGCCGAGCATATGGCTGAATACACTGATATGGATACGCTTTGAGGTGAGCGCTACCAGCTTGCCCTGGCGGCGCAGCCACATGGCAGTCATGAAGTGTCCCAGGACACTCAAGGCCAGTGCGATTTTCACTGCCAATAACAATCCAAAGCTGTTGTTGAGTGGGTCGCCCAGGGCAGCACGATAACGCCAGGCCATGCCGATACCACTGCCGTAGAGCAGCATCAGCGTCCAGGGCATTAATTGCACTGCCCGGTTGCCGATGGCTTTTTCAATGGGGTGGATGATGTCGTCTGGCAAATGTTTGCGGATACTGCCAAGAAACAGCACCTCGAAAAACACTACGCCCACAAAAACAAATGCAGCCAAAAGGTGCATCAAGTGCATCAAAAGATAATGATTCATTGGCAATAAAAATGGCAGACATTGCGGTCTGCCATTTGTGTCATGTGAGAAGTCAGCTTTGAACTTTGGCCAGCTCCCGCTCACGCAGCTCGCGGCGCAGAATCTTGCCGACATTGGTTTTCGGCAGCTCGTCAATAAACTCGATATGGTGTGGGCGCTTGTAGCCGGTGAGGTTTTCACGGGCATAAGCCCTGACTTTTTCTGCGGTCAGGCCCGGGTCTTTTTTCACGATAAAGACCTTGACCGTTTCGCCGGAGCGCTCATCCGGCACACCAATGGCGGCCACTTCGGTGATGCCGGGCATGGCAGCCAGCACGTCTTCGACTTCATTGGGATAGACATTGAAGCCGGACACTAGAATCATGTCTTTTTTGCGATCGACGATATACACATAGCCACTGGGCTCGATGCGCGCCATATCGCCGGTATGCAGCCAGCCCTCGGCATCCATCACCTTGGCGGTTTCATCCTCGCGCTGCCAATAGCCACGCATCACCTGCGGGCCTTTGACGCATAGCTCGCCGACGGCTTCACCATCCATCGGCAGGGTATTGCCATCCTCGTCCTTGATGCACACTAGGGTGGAGGAAATTGGCAGGCCAATGGCGCCGTTGTAGTCGGGCAAATCCAGCGGGTTGATACAGACTGCCGGTGAGGTTTCCGTCAGGCCATAGGCTTCGGCCAGCGTGCAGCCGGTGGTTTTTTTCCAGCGCTCGGCGACACTGCGCTGTACCGCCATGCCGCCGCCAAGGCTGAGTTTCAGCGAGGAGAAATCCAGCTCGCTAAAGCCCGGTGTATTCAGAAGGCCGTTGAACAGCGTGTTGACACCGGTAATGGCAGTGAATTTGTGTTTCTTGAGCTCTTTCACAAAGCCCGGCATGTCGCGCGGGTTGGTGATCAGGATGTTCTTCGCCCCCAGCTCCACAAAGGTCAGCGCGTTCGCAGTCAGCGCAAAGATGTGGTACAGCGGCAGGGCGGTGATGATGATTTCTTCGCCGTCTTTGGCGTTTTCGCCAATCCA
Organism: Lysobacteraceae bacterium NML03-0222; assembly: GCA_002798195.1. Lineage (GTDB taxonomy): Bacteria > Pseudomonadota > Gammaproteobacteria > Xanthomonadales > Xanthomonadaceae > Solilutibacter. Next base: position 201,279 of record NWQM01000003.1, read on the forward strand.
GGCGCGTGCCTGCAGCATATTGGCGACCAGATTGCGATGGGTCAGCATCGCGCCCTTGGCCACGCCGGTGGTGCCGCCGGTGTATTGCAAAAAGGCCAAATCCTGTCCGCTGATGTCCAGGTTGGGCAGGGCACCGCTTGCCGCGCCTTTGGCCAGTGCATCGCGGAAGCGCACTGCTCCGGCGATGTGATAGGCGGGCACCATTTTCTTGATGTGCTTGACCACAAAATTGACCAGCCAGCCTTTGAGGCCGCCCAGCATGTCACCAAGCCCGGTGGTGACCACATGCTTGACCTCGGTATTGGCGATGATGTCAGCCAGGGTATGACCGAAGTTATCGACGATGACCACGGCCGAGGTGCCGGAGTCGCGCAGCTGATGTTGCAGCTCGCGCGCGGTGTAGAGCGGATTGACATTCACGACAGTCAGGCCGGCGCGCAAAATGCCGAAGGTGGCAATGGGCTGCTGCAGGCAGTTGGGCATCATCACCGCCACGCGCTCGCCTTTTTTCAGCCCCAGCACATTGGTCAGATAAGCGGCAAATTGCAGGCTCAGCCGATCGAACTCGTCATAGCTGATTTCCTTGCCCATATTGTAGAAAGCGGGCTTGTGGCGGAAGCGGTCAATGGCTTTGCAAACCACGGCATTGATCGAGGCATAGGAATCGGGGTCAATTTCGTGCGGGATGCCTGCGGGGTAGTGAGCCAACCAAGGACGCGCTGCATGATTCATTCGATTTTCCTGCACAAAACGTAATTGAATGCAGGATTTCATCATGCAAAGCCAAATATCAGCAAGCATTCTTGCTGCTGCGGTGCAGCAGAAAGGCGCTTGAGATACAAAAAAACCCGGCATTGCCGGGTTTCAATCCTTTGGTGGGCAGTGCAGGGATCGAACCTGCGACCCTTGCCGTGTGAAGGCAATGCTCTACCGCTGAGCTAACTGCCCGAAGGAGGCTGCGCAGTATAAGCAGGCTGCCGGTATTTGCCAAGTGTTTTTTGCAAGCGGCGCGTTCGGGCTTAACCGAGCTTTTCGGCCAGGGCCTTGCGCACGCCGGCTTCCACCATGTCCTGCATGGCCGAAAAGGGAAAACCAAGGCTGGCGCTGAAATGCACTTGCTGCGGCATAAGGCGGATGCGGCCATTCACCCCAAGGCGTTGAAAGTGCAGCTCATCGCCCTGCCATTGGCAGTCAAGGCCGTACTCTCGGGTCAGCTTGGCGGCCACCTGGTCAACGGCAGTGCGTGCTTTGTCCATTTCAAGTGTGGTGGGGTGGACGATATCGATATTGCTCATGGTTTGCGGGCGCCAAGATGTATGAAAAGCGGCATTGTAGTGTGGCGTGATAATCAATTTGGCGTGCGGTATGCCAAAATCTGGCGGGTGAATACCCCCCGACTGCCCCGACTCATTCTGCGCTTCCCGGATCATCAGCATAGTGATCTGCCGCTGCATCCTGGCATGAGCCGGCTTTGCCGTGACCCGGACTTTGACCGCGGCCTGATGGTGGCGCGTGAGGGCAGTCGCTCACTGATTGATTTCTGCCTGGATGCGCGTGGTCTGTGGCTGCATGTGGCCGAGGGTGTGGCCGGTGTGCATGTCAATGGTCGGCCGGTGCGCAGTCTGGCCTTGCTGCGCGCCGGTGACAGCATCCACTGCGAAGGCGTGGAAATGTGTGTGGGCGAGGAGGGCGGACGTGCGGCTCAAGAACTGCCGGTGTTTTCTGCATCTGATGCGCAAACCAGGCAGCCCGTGCCGGTGTTGCGTGGCTTGTGTGGTTCTGACCACGGCCGGGCGCTGCCCCTTGAGCGCACGCTGAAAATTGGTGGCAAGGCGGCAGATATCGTGCTCGAAGGCCAGCAGGGAATATTGGCGCAGATTCATTGCCAGCAAGCGCAGGTGTGGCTGGAAGTGCTCAACGCCGGGCATCAGGTGCAGCTCAATGGTGAAAGCGTTGCGCTTGCCGAGCTGCGGCATGGCGATCAGTTGGCATTTGCGCCGGGCTGCCGTTATCTGCTGGAAGCGCCGGGCAAATCGGCTTCTGCGCTGGCAGCTGCACAAAAGCCGGCGGCTGTGTTGCAGCCAGAAGCCGGGCAGAACACGTCGCCGCATCGCTGGCAGGTGCCGTGGTTACTGTTGGCAGCCATTTTGAGTGCCACGATTTTGGCGGCGCTGCTCTGGTTCGGAGTCAAATAAGTGCAACTGGCGCTGTCTGCTGCTGGCCGGGTATTCAATTTCAGTGCCGGCCCGGCCGTTTTGCCTGAGCCTGTACTGCGCCAGGCGCAGCAGGCGCTGTTGAATTGGCAGGGCATTGGTGCATCGGTCGCGGAAATCAGCCATCGCAGTGCGGCCTTCATGGCGGTGGCGGTGCACGCCGAGGCGGATTTGCGTGCATTGCTGGAGGTGCCGGATGACTATGCAGTGCTGTTCATGCAGGGCGGGGCGACCTTGCAGCAGGTGCTGGTTGCGCTGAATCTGGCGACACCAGGGCAGGCGGCCGACTATCTGATTACCGGGCATTGGGGCAAGACGGCGCTGAAGCAGGCCGCGCCTTATGTCGATGCCCGCATCGTGGCTTCTGGCGAGGCGCAGGGCTTTTGCCATGTGCCTGCGCGTGAAACTTGGCAGCTTTCGGCCGATGCGGCGTATTTGCATGTCACCGATAACGAAACCATCCACGGGGTAGCGCTGAATATGCCGCTGCTGGTGGAGGTGCCGGTGGTGGCCGATTTCAGCTCCAGCATCGCCTCGCGCCCCATTCGCGTGCGCGACTACGGGCTGATTTATGCCGGTGCACAGAAAAACCTGGGGCCTTCCGGAATTACCGTAGTGATTGTGGCGCGCGACTTGCTGGAGCGCGCAGGTCAGCCGCGTGCGCCGATGCTTGATTACCGCGCCCATCTTGAGCGCGATTCGATGCTCAATACCCCGCCGACCTTCAACTGGTATTTGCTGGGGTTATGCTTGGCCTGGATGCGCGAGCAGGGTGGGGTGGCTGCATTCGGCGCGCGCAATGCCGCGCGCGCACAAAAGCTCTATGCAGCGATTGATGGCTCCGGTGGCTTTTATCGCAACCAGGTGGTCGCCGCACATCGCTCGCATATGAATGTGCCGTTCTTCCTGCCGACAGCCGATCTGGATGCACAGTTTGTGGCGCAGGCAAACGCCTGCGGCCTGATCGGGCTGAAGGGGCACGCACGGGTTGGCGGCATCCGCGCCTCGCTTTACAACGCATTGCCCGATACGGCAGTGGATGCCCTGATGGATTTCATGCGCGAGTTTCAGCAGCGTCATGCCTAAGTCTCATTCCTCCGTCTGGCTGGCTTCTGCACCACTGCGCCCGCTACAGGGCGAAATCCGGGTGCCGGGGGATAAATCCATCTCGCACCGCGCCATCATGCTGGCCGCGTTGGCCGATGGCGTTTCACATATCAAAGGCTTTCTCGAAGGCGAGGATACCCGCGCCACCGCACGGATTTTTCAGCAGCTCGGAGTGCGCATCGACATGCCTGCTGATGGCGAGCGCATCGTGCATGGGGTGGGCATCGATGGCCTCAAGGCGCCGCCGGAGGCGCTTGATTGCGGCAATTCCGGCACGGCGATGCGGCTTTTGGCCGGTCTTTTGGCGGCACAGCCCTTTGCCTGCCAGCTGATAGGTGATGAATCGCTCAGCAGCAGACCGATGCGCCGCGTCAGTGAGCCGCTGGCACAGATGGGCGCGGACATCCGTATGGCAGAAGCGGGCAGGCCGCCGCTGTCCATTTCTCCCGTCGCGCAGTTGCAAGGCATGGCTTATGCAAGCCCGGTGGCCAGTGCCCAGGTGAAATCCGCGGTGCTGCTGGCGGGCTTGCAGGCCGAGGGCGAGACTTGCGTGCGCGAGCCACACCCGACTCGCGACTATACCGAGCGCATGTTGCAGGCTTTCGGTGTGGACATTGAGTACCGCCCAGGCTTTGCCCGCATCCGCGGCGGCCAGCGGCTGGCTGCGACCGATATTGAGGTGCCGGGGGATTTTTCCTCGGCCGCGTTTGCGCTGGTGGCGGCGAGCCTGATACCGGGCTCGGACATTACCCTGCACGGCATCGGCATCGACCCACGCCGTACCGGGCTATTGCAGGTGCTGCAAATGATGGGCGCGGATATCGCGTTGCAAAATCGCCGGCAAACCGCGTTGGGCGAGGTCGCCAGTCTGCGTGTCCGTCATGCACCGCTGCACGGCATTGAAGTGCCAATGACGCTGGTGCCGGACATGATTGACGAGTTTCCGGTGTACTTCGCTGCTGCTGCCTGTGCCCGTGGCACGACCCGCATTCGCGGTGCGGCCGAATTGCGGGTAAAAGAATCCGACCGCATCCGGGCGATGGCCGAAGGCCTGTGTGCGCTGGGTATTGCCGTGCAAGAAACGCCCGATGGCGCCGATATCCACGGTGGCTTGCCTGTGGGTGGCGAAATCCACAGCCTTGGCGACCATCGCATCGCCATGAGCTTTGCAGTGCTGGCACAGTGCGCAAAAGCCGAGGTGCGCATCGTCGACACCGCCAATGTGGCGACCTCTTATCCCGGTTTTGTTGCGCAGATGCAGCGGCTGGGCTTTGCCTTGCAGGAGGTGTGATGGACGCTGTGGATGATGCCGACTGGATGCGACAGGCGCTGCAACTGGCCGAGCGTGCGGTAAGCGAGGATGATGAAATCCCGGTGGGGGCGTTAGTGGTTTCCCCCGAAGGCGCGCTTGTCGGCGAGGGCTGGAACCGCAATATCAGTGAACACGATCCCAGTGCCCATGCCGAAATCGTCGCCATGCGCCGTGCCGGGCAGCTGCTGGGCAACCACCGTCTGTCAGGCTGCACCCTGTATGTCACCCTGGAGCCGTGCGCGATGTGCGCGATGGCGATGATTCATGCCCGCCTGGCACGGGTGGTATTTGCCGCCTATGACCCGAAGACGGGTGCCGCAGGCAGTGTTTTCGATTTGCTGACCGACCCGCGTCACAATCACCGCATCGAAGTCACTGCTGGCGTGCTGGCCGATGAGGCCGGGCAGCGATTGCGCGATTACTTCCGGCAAAAACGTCTTGCCAAGCGTGCCGACAAGTCAGCAGCAGCGTCTATTGCCGATGCTGGGCCAGTTCGTGATCAAGCTCCAGGTCAAAGCTCTGCACCGACAGACTGACTTCGCGCCATAGCCACAGGCTGGCGCCGAGCAGCAGCAAGACCCCGAGCACCGCCAGCAGGGTGGGGAGCATGCCCATGCGGAAATCGGCAAAGGCATCCAGCGCCAGCGTGAGGCTGGTGCCGACGAACATGCCGAGCGACAGATACAGCATCCGGCAGGCACGCAGCACCAGATGCGCGCGGCGGCGATGCCGGGCGATCTGGGCATCGGCATGCGCGCGAGATTCGGCTGGCAGGCTGTTCCATTCGCGGATCAGCGTTCGCAGCCGGTCAACCACCCGCGCCAGCCTGTTGTTGGCGGAAATCAGCAACGAGGAGGTCGCAGTGATCAGCAGCGCCGGTGTGACCATCGCTGCGAGAATTGCATAGTGGTTGCCAAGCGCAGCAGTGAGCATGGGATAAAAGTATCGGAGCCAGCCGTTATCATGCCAATCCTTTCTCTGCCATGCGAACCCTGATGCATCAGCCAACCGAACAGCGCCTGATCTGGATTGACCTGGAAATGACCGGGCTGGATACCGACCGTGACGAGATTCTGGAAATCGCCACCCTCATCACCGACACGGATTTGAACATCCTGGCCGAAGGCCCGGAACTTGCCATCGCCCAGCCGCTGCACAGGCTCGAAGCCATGGACGAATGGAATCGCAACCAGCACAGCAAATCCGGCCTGTGGCAGCGGGTACTGGAAGAGGGCGTGCCGATGGCCGAGGCCGAGGCGCAGACGCTGGCCTTTTTGCGCCAATGGGTGCCCGAGCGTGCTTCGCCGATGTGCGGCAACTCCATTTGTCAGGACCGGCGCTTCCTGCACCGGCAGATGCCGCAGCTTGAGCGCTATTTCCACTATCGCAATCTGGATGTTTCAACGCTCAAGGAGCTGGCGCGCCGCTGGGCGCCAGATGTACTGGAAAGCCTGCACAAGGCGGGCGCGCACACCGCGCTCAGTGACATCCGCGAATCCGTGGCCGAACTCAGGCACTATCGCCAGCATATCGCAGCCTTTGCCCTGCCCGGGGCTTGAGCCGCCAGACGCATATTGGCATGAAAAACGCCGCGCCTGATGCGGTATCCGGCGCGGCGTTGCTTCAGGCAGCGGCTTGTTTATTGCTCGGAGGCCGCCTGCTCCAGCAGTTTGTCCGGCAACATGCTCCCCGGCTTGCCGGGGTTCTGGTGGTGATAGACATGCAGGTCGCGCTGCGGGAAGGGGATGCTGATGCCTTCATCGGTGAACTGCCGGTGGATGCCTTCGAGCAGGTCGCTGCGGGTCTGAATCACGTCGGCATTCTTCACCCATACGCGTAGAGAAAGATCCACGCTGCTCTCGCCAAGGCCGGTGACCAGCACGGCCGTGGCCGGGTTTTTCAGCACCTTGGGGTGGTTCTTGGCCAGTTGCAGCAGCACTTCGCGTGCCTGGTCGATACGGTCTTCATAGCCGATGCCGACAGCCAGATCAATCCGGCGCAATGGGCGGCGGGTAATGTTGACAATCGCCGCCTTGGTGATTTCGCTATTGGGCATCACGATCACTTCGTTTTGGTAGGTGCGCAAGGTCGTGGTGAAGATGCGTACCTGCTCGATGACCCCTTCTTGCCCGGCCACGCGCACGCTATCACCAGCTTTGAATGGGCGCAGCATGATCAGCATCACGCCAGAGGCGATATTGGAGAGCGAGTCTTTCAGCGCCAAGCCGATGGCAAGACCGGCGGCGCCGAGTGCAGCCAGGAGCGAAGTGGTGGGGATGCCGAGCTTTTGCAGAGCGGCAATCACCACCACGATCATCAGCCCGGCAAAGGCGATATTGCGCAGGAAGCTGCGCAAGATGTCATCCACCTGAAAGCGCAGCAGTACGCGGTCGAGGACATCAATCAGGCGCTTGGCGAGCCACCAGCCAATAATGCCGATGGCCAACGCGGCCAGAAGGTCAATCAATTTATTGGCCGCACCGGCGCTGAGCCAGGATTGGAAGTCGAGCAGAGGATTGGCCGCTGTTGCGGGTGCCGGGGCAGGGGCTTGCATCATGGTAGGGAATATCCGTTAGCAGGAAGGCAAACGCCCCTTGCGGGGCGTTTGTGAAAGTCTAGAGCGGTAGCGTCAAGGTGACGTTGAAGGCTCAAGCCGATTTGCTTTTGGCAAGTTTCAGCCAGGTATCGACCACGGTATCGGGGTTCAGCGATACCGATTCGATGCCTTCGTCCATCAACCACTGGGCAAGGTCAGGGTGATCGCTGGGACCCTGGCCGCAGATGCCGACATACTTGCCCTTGCGGCGTGCGGCCTGAATCGCCATCGACAGCATTTTCTTCACTGCCGGGTCACGCTCGTCGAACAGGTTGGCAACGATGCTGGAGTCACGGTCTAGCCCCAGAGTGAGCTGGGTCATGTCATTGGAGCCAATGGAGAAACCATCAAAGATGTCGAGGAACTCGTCGGCCAGCAAGGCATTGGACGGCACTTCGCACATCATGATGATTTTCAGGCCGTTATCGCCCTGCTTCAGGCCATTGTTGGCCAGCACTTCGATGACCTTGCGGCCTTCGTCCAGAGTGCGCACAAAGGGAATCATCACCCACAGATTGTCAAGCCCCATGGTTTCGCGCACGCGCTTGACCGCGCGGCATTCCAGTGCAAAGGCCTCGGCAAAGCTGGGGTCGATATAGCGGCTGGCACCGCGGAAGCCAATCATCGGGTTTTCTTCATGCGGCTCGTACTTCTGACCGCCGATGAGGTTGGCGTACTCGTTGGACTTGAAGTCCGACAGGCGTACGATCACCGGATTGGGCGCCACCGAAGCGGTGATGGTGGCGATGCCTTCGGCGAGGCGGTCAACATAGAAATCCACCGGCGAGGCATAACCGGCCATTTTCTGGTCGATGCGTTTGCGAGTCTCGGCATCCTGACGGTCGTATTCCAAGAGCGCCTTGGGATGCACGCCGATATGGCTGGCGATAATCATCTCAAGCCGCGCCAGGCCAATCCCGGCATTAGGCAGCTGGCCGAAGTCGAAGGCGCGCTCGGGGTTGGCGACATTCATCATGATCTTCAGCGGCGCCGGCGGCATATTGCCAAGGTCGGTGGTGCTGCGCTCAAACGGCAGCGCGCCTTTGTAGATATAGCCGGTATCGCCTTCGGCGCAGCTCACCGTGACCGGCTCGCCATCGGTGATGGTATCGAGCGCATCGCCGGTGCCGACCACGGCCGGCACGCCCAGCTCGCGGGCGATGATCGCGGCATGACAGGTGCGGCCGCCACGGTTGGTGACGATGGCCGCAGCGCGTTTCATCACCGGCTCCCAGTCCGGGTCGGTCATGTCCGCGACCAGTACATCGCCGGGCTGCACCCGGTTCATGTCCTCCAGGCTGCGCACCACGCGCGCGGTGCCACTGCCGATCTTCTGGCCGATGGCGCGGCCTTCACAAATCACCTCGCCGCGCTGCTCCAGCGTATAGCGCTCGATCTGGGTGGCCTTGGCGCGCGATTTCACCGTTTCCGGGCGCGCCTGCAGGATGTAGAGCTTGCCGGTGGCGCCGTCCTTGCCCCATTCCACGTCCATCGGCCGGCCATAGTGCTGCTCAATGGTCAGCGCTTGGCGGGACAGCTCGGCCACGTCCTCGTCAGTGATGGAGAACTTGCTGCGCAAATCCTGCGGCGTGTCTTCGGTGCGCACGCGCTCGCCGGGCACATCCGAATACACCATGCGCAGTTGCTTGGCGCCGAGCGAACGGCGCAGGATGGCGGGCTTGCCCGCCTTCAAGGTCGGCTTGTAGACATAGAACTCATCCGGATTGACCGCGCCTTGCACCACCATTTCACCCAGGCCATAGCTGGCGGTGACGAACACCACATCGCGGAAGCCCGATTCGGTATCGAGGGTGAACAGCACGCCGGAGGCGCCGATATCCGAGCGCACCATCTGCTGAATCCCGGCAGAGAGGAATACGTCCTCATGCTTGAAGCCGTGGTGCACGCGATAGGCGATGGCGCGGTCATTGTAGAGGCTGGCGAATACTTCCTTGACCTTGTGCACCACATCATCGGCGCCGGTGACGTTGAGGAAGGTTTCCTGCTGCCCGGCAAACGAAGCATCGGGCAGGTCTTCGGCGGTTGCCGAGGAGCGCACCGCCACGGCCAGATTCTCGCTGCCGGCCTCCTTGGACATTTGCGCATAGGCCGCGCGAATATCGGCTTCCAGTTCCGGTTGCAGCGGCGCATCAATGACCCATTGGCGGATTTCCGCACCCGCAGCGGTCAGCGCAGGCACGTCTTCCACATCGATGCTGGCGAGCCGGTCATAGATGCGCGCATGCAGATCGTTATGGGCGATGAACGCCTTGAAGGCATCGGCCGTGGTGGCAAAGCCGCCGGGCACGGAAACACCGAGTTCGGAAAGCTGGCCGATCATCTCGCCTAGCGAAGAGTTCTTCCCGCCCACTTGGGCAAGATCGGACAGTCGAAGGTCTTTCAGCCAGAGAATATTGGCGCTCAAGGTAGGCTCCATTGAGTAATGAGGTGAGGAAGGTGCGCGGCAGTGCCGACAACGCGCTATTTTAGCAAGCTAAGCTGTCTTGTTTGTCCTGGAGTTACGCATGCCACATACCCGCCCGGTTTTCTATGTGTCCGATGGCACCGGCATTACTGCTGAAACCATTGGCCAAAGCCTCTTGACCCAGTTCACCCACCACGAGTTTGCCAAGGACCGTTTGCCATTTGTCGATACCCCGGAGAAAGCGCGTATCGCTGCCGAAACCATCCGCAAAGCAGGGGAGGCGGCAGGGGTACGCGCCGTGGTGGTCAATACCTGCGTGGACGAGGAGCTGAGCGCCATCCTTGCTGAAAGCGGAGCGTTGATGCTGGATGTGTTCGCCCCTTTTATCGCGCCGCTGGAAGAGGAGTTCCAGGCCAAGCGCCAGCCGCGGGTAGGCAGGGCGCATGGCATTGTCGATTTTGACAGCTATCACCAGCGCATCAATGCCATGAACTATGCACTGACCCATGACGATGGCATGCGCGTGGACTATAGCGATGCCGACCTGATTCTGGTGGGGGTTTCGCGCGCCGGTAAAACGCCGACTTGCGTGTATCTGGCGCTGCATCATGGCGTGCGTGCGGCCAATTACCCGCTGACCGACGAAGACCTGGAAAGCGATCGTCTGCCGCCGCGCCTGCGCCCCTATCGCAACAAGTTGTTTGGCTTGACCATTGATGCCGACCGCTTGCAGCAAATCCGCCAGGAGCGTCGCCCGAACTCGCGTTATGCCGAGGCCAATACCATCAAGCGTGAACTGGAGGCTGCCGAAGCCATATTCCGCAATGAGCGTATCCCGGTGCTGTCCACCACCCATGCCTCCATCGAGGAAATCGCAAGCCGGGTGCTGGAAACACTGGGCATCAACCGTGAAATGTTCTGAAGTATCCACGTGAGCGCAGTTCTCTCCCGCATCGAACGCCTGCCCAAACTCAGCCGTCTTGGCTGGTTGATGGGGCTGTATGCAGAAAACCACCGCAAACTTGAGCGTCTGCTTGCCCCGGCAGGACTTGCCGAAGGCCAGTACCTGTGTATACCGGCCGGACGGCTGCCTTTGCGGCTCGAGATTATTTGCCAGCATCGCTTCACTACCGAGCTTGCATTGAGCTACGGCATGCGGGATGCAGTCCACGGCATGTCTGACCCGGCGGCACATATCCGCTGCTATCACGATGCCCGCCAGGCGGAAGTCACGCACTTTCACGTCAGTCGCCGCTGGCAGGATGTGCTCGGGCTTGCGCCATCGCCTCAGGAGATGTTCGACCACAGGCTCAGGATGAATACCTTTCTGTCCAAATGGCTGGACTATCTGCATGAGCAGGGCTATGGCAAACACGCATTACAGGCTCTTGCGACAGAGGCCTTGCCAAAAAGATGAAAAATTTTTGAAAAAAGTATTGACGTTCTGAAAAAAGGCTCTATTATTTCCAACTCCACAGCACGTGGGGCCATAGCTCAGCTGGGAGAGCGCCTGCATGGCATGCAGGAGGTCAGCGGTTCGATCCCGCTTGGCTCCACCAATATTCGCAAAACTGGTTTGCCTCATCAGTTTTGCAAGAAACGACGTCCCCATCGTCTAGAGGCCTAGGACACAACCCTTTCACGGTTGCGACCGGGGTTCGAATCCCCGTGGGGACGCCATCTAAGGAGCCTCCAACTCAAGTTGGAGGTTTTCTTTTCAAAACTGCAATATCGGCGCCTCATCGGTATTGCTTCAAGCATCGACGTCCCCATCGTCTAGAGGCCTAGGACACAACCCTTTCACGGTTGCGACCGGGGTTCGAATCCCCGTGGGGACGCCATCCATATAAAACCCCGGCTCAGTGAACTGCACCCCAAAAGTTGGACACCCATCCAACCTTTGGGGTGTTTTTCATGGCGAAGTACAGTGAGGCCTTCAAGCTGGGCGTAGTGCAAAGCTACGCATCAGGAGTGTCAGGCTTTGGAACCA
>NWQM01000017.1 GCA_002798195.1 Lysobacteraceae bacterium NML03-0222
GGTTTTTCTTTGCCCTCAAAAACATTCCCGAAACTACGCACTGAAAATGCGGCAGTTATCCGCGACCACACTACAGCGATGTGCTGTCGTGCAGCTCAGCCCGATCAATTCGCTCCTAAAACTAATGTAAATCCAAGGGGTATATCCAGCAAAGATCCTCAGCGCTCGCGAGTAAGCAGGCGTGTCTCAGTGGCGATATAGTCGCATCCCACATCCCAAGGCTCGGGCTCGATGCGGGCAAGCTCCTGGATATCAAAACCTGCTCCTACAAGCACAGGGCGCCGATCGGGAGGACTTTGTTTGCAAAATTGCAGGGTGCGGTCGTACCAGCCGCCCCCCATGCCAAGGCGGTGGCATCGGCTGTCAAAGCCGGTCAGCGGTAGCACAATCAAGTCCATTTGCCGGGCATCGAGCAAGCTGTTGTGGGTATGCCCGGGCTCAGGAATGCCATAACGGTTATTGATAAGCGCATCGCCTATCTGCCACGGTGCGAACTTCAGCTGTTTGCTGGTTTCATCGAGCACAGGCAGGCACCAGATAGCGTTTTTGGGCAGATGTTGTTGCAGGACATGCAGGGAGATTTCGCCATCCACGGCCCAGTAGCCAGCGACATGTCCGCTTTGCGGAAAGCTGGAGAGGGAAAGAATTTGCTGTGCGAGAGCTTCCGCTGCCCGCTGGTGCTGGTCTGCAGAGATTGAGCGGCGGGCGTTGCGGAGCGTTTTGCGAATGTCGGGATAACTCTGCATATCAAGGGTTTATGAGGGATATAAAAAAACCCGCAGGATCTGCGGGCTTGGGGTGACATCCTCCACCGTGGCGATGCGGCGAAACGACCTTGAACCCGGGGTTCAAGTGGGAAGGCTGGATCGTCTTTGGGCTTCCCGCTGCGTGGCGGACATGCGCACCTGACGAGGTTGCCAACCCGATGTCGTTCTTAAGGGACAAGGCGAATGTTTGCGCGCTGTCGCTCAAGGCAGAGGATGCAGGACGATTATAGCGCTACAGGCCAGAGCCAGGGTGAATGAGCTCAACGGCTTGCATCAGCCCTTTCCAGAAAATTCATCCGCAACTCCAAGGCATCCACGGCTTGGTGAATGCGTTGGTTGCTGCTGAGGGTGAGATTGCCCTGGGTTTCGAGTTCATGTGCCAGATGCAGTGCGGCAAGCACGGCAATCTGCTCGATTGGCGCGATACGGTTTGCATTGCGGATTTCCCGCATGCGCTCGTCCAGTGCCCTTGCTGCACTCAATAGGCTGGCACGCTCTTCTTGGGATACGCCAATGGTGTAATCGCGATCCAGGATGCGAATGCTGACCGCTTCGCTGGTACTTTTGGGGGCGCTCATGTATGTTCTTCCAGCACCTTGAGGCGGGCTATCATGGCCTCAACCCGGCTTTTGGCCTGCTCATTGCGACTTATCAGAAAGGCGCGCTCTTGCAGCCATTGTTCATGTTGCTCGCGCAGCTTGCGGTTTTCCTCAACAAGTCGCTGCCTGTTTTCGGCCATGGCCTCAAGGCGGCTGATAAGCGCTTCAATTCGGGATAGCGGGTTTTTTTCATCCATTTCAGGCTGGCCATTTAATGGAGTTGCTTAGGAACAAGCCCGGCTGGCGGCGTATTGCTTTGTAGCAGTGCGAAGCACTCGCTGGCAGCAAGCGGACGGGATAAATAGTAGCCCTGAATTTCATCGCAGCCATGCTTTTGCAGGAGTTGAAATTGCTCCAGGGTTTCCACGCCCTCGGTCACGGTCTCCATTTGCATGGCGTGTGCCATGGTGATAATCGCAACCACGATGGCTTCTTCGCGGCTGCCACTGGTTGCATTGGCAATGAAGGCGCGGTCAATCTTGAGGCAGTCAACCGGCAAGTTATGCAGATAGGCAAGGGATGAGTAGCCAGTGCCAAAATCATCAATGGACAGGCGCATTCCCAGCCTGCTCAATACTTGCATGCGCTCAGTGGCGATGCGTGGATTGCCAAGCAGGACGGACTCGGTGATTTCCAGCTCAACGTGCTCAGGGCAAAGGCCGTGCTTGCTGACGCTATGCGCCATGACACGCGGGTAGTCTTCACGCAGCAACTGAACTGATGAGACATTGATGGCCATGTGGATGTTTTTCAGTCCGGACTTATTCCACTCTGCCAGTGTTTGGCAGGCCTTGTCGGCCACCCAGTTGCCAAGCTCGACAATCAGGCCACTTTCTTCAGCCATTGGGATGAACTCCGACGGGGGAACCAAGCCCAGCTCTGGATGTCGCCAGCGCAGCAGCGCTTCAACACCACAGAACCGGTTGTGCGGAACACTCCAGCGTGGCTGGAACATCAGGAACAGCTCTTCCCGTTCGATTGCACCGTGCAGAAGATTGATGGTTTGCAGGCGCTGCAGCGTTTTTTCATCCATGCTGCTGTGATAGAACTGGTGGTTCTGCCTGCCGTTTGATTTGGCGCGGTGCATGGCAGTATCGGCGTGCTGCAGCAGGATTTCGGCATTCAGTCCGTGCTCGGGATAGAGGCTGATACCGATGGACGGGGTGATGGTAAATTCCATGCCGCCCTGTAGCTGCAGGGGCTGGCTGAATACGGACAGGATATGGCGCGCCAATTGGCAGGCTGGATTGCTGCCGGTGATATGTTCAAGAATGATGCCGAACTCATCGCCCCCCAGTCGGGCAAGCCGCGCATTGGCGGGCAGACAGTCGCGCAGGCGTTTGCTGAACTCGCATAGCACTTGATCACCCAGAGCATGGCCGAGGGAGTCATTGATGTCTTTGAAATGATCCAGGTCAAGGAACAGAACGGCGAAGCAGTCTTCTTGCGTGTGCTTGGCAAGTGCAGTTTCGAGCTTGTGGTTGAAGTGGGCGCGATTGGGAAGATGGGTCAGGGCATCAAAATTGCTCAGGCGGTGCAGCTCTTGCTCGACCCGATATTGCGCGCTGACATCGGAAAGGATCAGCAGATGATAGGTGCTGTCGTTGAGCGAGCCGGGGATATTGGGAATGGTTGAGGCGCGAATATCGCAAAGCAGTCTAGAAGTGCGACTTTCCAAGCGAACCTGTTTTGCATGCCACTGGCCACGTTCACCGAGTGCACTGTGTATCTGCTGCGCGATATCTTCGTGCTGAGTTGAACTCAGCAGGTCATAGATGGGCTGTGTCTGCAATGCCTCGCGGGATTGGCCGATCATGGCAACGAACGCATCATTGACCGAGAGAATGCGGAAATGCTCGTCAAGAATGACAACCGCCTCGTTCATGTGCTGAAAGACTTCGGCGGCCACTTGTTGGGCTCTATCGGCCGTCAGCTGACGGCTGATGTCGCGGGCAATACCAGAGAGCTGCAAGGCCTTGCCAGCGGCATCGCGTTTGACTACGCGACCGCGTGCACTGATGGAAATCCAGTTTTGTCCTGAGAAACGGATGCGGCAGTGCGGGAACACGATATCGGCATCGGTATCGGATGACTCAAGAAAGGTCTGCAACTGCTTCAACAGCGCTGGTTTGTCGTCAGGGTGAACTTCTGCGGGCAGCATCTGCCAGACAGCGTCCTTGGAGGGGGCTGGAGTGGTGGCAGTCAGGGTTTGCTCGGTAATGTCATAGTCCCAGAAGCGCTCCCAGGAGCCCAGCAGCCCCAGTCGCATGTGATGGTGCTCAAGCTGTACGCTCAAGGTTTCAAGCTGACGACGGCGCCTGCGCAGTGATATCCAGCCTGCCAGTAGGACGAGCGTGAAAACAAACCAAGTCAGGAGATAGAAAGTAGTAGAGCCGTTCAAGGCCGGAGCTGTGCGGAGTGCTGCCGTACTGACAGCCAAGACCTCGCTCGTGCTCAAAACTAGCCAGAGCGTCAGGGCAAATTTGAATGAGGTGAACCGAGGCCGGGGCATCTTTATGCTTGAGTGCACTTCTAAGTGGAAGCATACTGCTGGTAATTACCGGGCTTTGCAAATGAAATCACAGAAATTTTTGCGGCAAATCAAATAAGTGCTATTTCCAGGTGCGGGATATGAAGCAAAGTCCTAATATGCCGTCATACTTGAGGAAGTTGCATGTCAGAATTTTCCCCATTGCCCACTTGGCAGCAGATTGAAGCTGCCGTTCAACCCTTGCAACTGGCGCTCACGCCTGCGGAGCTGCATGGGGCATTGACCGGTTGGCTGGCCGGTGGCGGCGCGGCTGGCGGTGCCTGGCTTGGCAAGGTGCTGGCCGATGATGAGTTGTCGCAGCCTGATGACGAGGCGCTGCGCGCCTTGCACAATGCCACGCTGGCGGCGCTGGAAGACCGTGAGTTTGGTTTCCAATTGCTGCTGCCGGATGAGGACTGGCCGTTGCAACAGCGCGGTAATGCCTTGTTTGATTGGTGTCGGGCGTTCCTGGGCGGCTTTGGTTTGGCTGCCGGTGCGGAGCCAGCACTCAGCGAGGATGGCAATGAGGCGCTGGAAGATTTGGCGCGTTTGGCCATGGCTGAAGCCGACAGTGAAGGCGACGAGGAAGACGAGCAGGCGTTTGCCGAGCTGGAAGAATTTGTGCGTGTAGCGGCGCTGCTGTTGCACGGAGACTGCGCCCTGGCGGCGCGCCATCGCAAGAAACTGCACTGATGATGCCTATCGAAGAAGCCCTTTCGGCCAGCGCCTGTGGCCTGCGTCGCCAGCAACTGATGGAGATGGCCGGCGAGGACGCGCTGTTGATTCTGCCTGCCGCGCCGGAGCGGGTGCGCAGCCGCGATACTTATTTCACTTACCGGCAGGACTCCGATTTTTGGTATCTGACCGGCTTTGAGGAGCCGCAGGCGGTGCTGGTACTGGCGCCTGGCCGCAAGCACGGTGAGGCGCTACTGTTTTGTCGTGAGCGCAATCCCGAGCGTGAGGGCTGGGATGGGCCGCGGTTGGGGCCAGAGGGCGCAGTGCAGGCCTTGGGGCTGGATGATGCCTGGGATATCGAAGATATCGACGATATCCTGCCGGGCCTTATCGAGGGGCGTAGCCGCATTTGGTATCACTTCGGTCATGACACCGACTTCGATATCAGGCTGATTGGCTGGGTGAATCTGGTGCGCTCGAAAATCCGTCTGGGGGCATCGGCACCGCACGAGTTTCTGGAGCTTGGCTATTTGCTGGACGAGATGCGGCTCATCAAGTCAGCCGATGAGTTGGCCTTGATGCAGCGTGCGGCGGATATTTCCGTGCTGGCGCATGAGGCGGCGATGCGGGCGGCCAGGCCCGGTATGTACGAGTATCAGTTGCAAGCCGAGCTTGAGCGGGTATTCCGCATGCACGATGCCTGCCCCGCCTATGGCTCGATTGTGGGCGCCGGGGACAATGCCTGTGTGCTGCATTACCACGCCAACCGCGCCCAGGCGCAGGCGGGTGACTTGGTGCTGATTGATGCCGGTGCCGAATACCGCGGCTATGCCGCAGACATTACCCGAACCTTCCCGGTATCCGGCCGTTTTACCGAGCCGCAACGCGCGCTGCATGAGCTGGTGGGCAGGGCGCAGGCGGCGGCGCTGGCCTGTGCATTGCCGGGCAAGCCGTGGAACGGCATCCATGACGCGGCGGTGGAAGTGCTGACCGATGGCCTGCTATCGCTCGGCTTATTGAAGGGCGGTTTGCAGGAAAACATCGAAAGTGGTGCTTACCAGCGGTTTTACCGGCACAAGACCGGCCACTGGCTGGGGTTGGATGTACATGATGTGGGCGATTACCGTGTGGATGGCCAGTCGCGGCTGCTGGAGCCAGGCATGGTGCTGACCATCGAGCCGGGGCTGTATGTGTCAGCCGATGACACCACGGTGGAAGAAAAATGGCGCGGTATTGGTATCCGTACCGAGGACGATGTGGTCATCACCGAAACGGGGCACCGGGTGATGACCGATGCACTGGCGCGCAGTGCCGATGAGATTGAAGCGCTGATGGCGGAATGAGCTCAATCCTGCTGGGCACGAGACTGCCGTGCCCGGATGGCGTGTCTTGCTCAATTGGTTGGTGGTCAGTTTGCTTCGGGCGGAGGCGTGGCATTGCCTGGCTCTGCCTTCAGGCTGCGCAGTACCAGACCCAGTGGCGCAGCAGCGCCATCACCGGAGAGCGGCGCCAGATTGCCGTGGGCGCTGACGCGCTGCCCGGCCAGTGAAAATGCAGCGGTGAAATCACTCTTGGGTAGTAGCTCAAGCCGGCTGACATCGTGCTGGGCTGGGAACTCGGCTTCCTGTCCTGCCTTGGCGGAGACGCATATGGGCGTATCCAGCGTCAAAATCAGCGCTTCACGATAGCCTTTGTCCGGTGCACTGATGCGCTCGGTACTGGCCAGCCCGGAGAGTGTGACCGCGCCCAGCGCATATTGCAGGCAGCCCGGTGCGGCCGGGTTATGGGCGGTGGACGGGGTTTTGCTACAGGCACCAAGCAGCAGCAAAGCGGTACCTGCAAGTACAGTCAGACGGGTTTTCATGCGGTGACCTCGGCTTCGGCTTCACGGGTGAGATTGATGGGGGCATCTTCGGTGCAGACCACATCGTCCTCGATGCGGATGCCACCGTAGGGCTTGAACTGCTGCACCTGTCGCCAGTTGATGGACTGGCGCAGGCTGTCGGTGCGCAGTTTTTCCAGCAGCATGTCGATGAAATAAATGCCAGGCTCGATGGTCACCACCATGCCCGGCTCCAGTGTGCGGGTCAGGCGCAGATAGGGGTGCCCCTCGGGTTTGGGGATGCTGCCACCATTGTCGGACTCGGCAAACCCGGCCACATCGTGGACTTGCAGGCCGATACCGTGACCGATGCCATGCGGGAAGAAAGCACTGGATACCCCGGACTCCACGGCAGCCTCAGGGCTCATGTGGATGAAACCGGCTTCTTTCAGAATGGTGGCGAGCTTCAGATGCGCACCCAGATGGATGTCGCGGTAATCGCGCCCGGCACGCACTTCATCGCACATTTTGCGCTGTGCGGTATCGACCTCATCAATCAATGCCTGAAATTCATCCTGTCCGGCCGACCAAGTGCGGGTGATGTCACAGGCATAGCCATGATGACTGGCGCCGGCATCAATCAGGAAGCTGCGCGCCGGCTTGGGCGGCCACGGGTCGCGGTCGGTGTAATGCAGGATGGCGGCGTGCTCGTTCAGCGCGATGATGCTGCTGTAGGGTAGCTGGCTACTATCCTGCGCGGCGGCCTGGCAATACACCAGATGGATGCCGAACTCGCTGGCGCCGGCGCGGAAGGCGCGCAATGCGGCGCGGTGGGCGCGCACGCCGATGCGGGTGGCCTCGCGCATCATTTCGATTTCGTAGGCGGTTTTGTAGGCACGGTGATAGTGCAGGTAGTGAAGCACGACTTCCGGGTTATTGGGCACGACATGCCCCAAGGCGCTTTGCGGCTCGCCGATGATGGCGGCACGCACCGAGGTGCTGGGCAGGAACTGCCGGGCATCTTCGGCATTGCGGATGATTTCGATATCGAAGTGCTCCACCCAATAACCCTGCGGGTCTTGCGGCACGGTATGCCAGTAGTCGTGCGGTTGCAGGAAGACGAGCTTGGGACGCTGCCCCGGGGAATAAATCAGCCAGCTGCCTGGTGCCTGGGTCAATGGCAGCCAGTGCTTGAAGTGTGGGTTGACGGCATAGGGATAGTCGATATCGTCAAAGACCTGATAGTGCCGGGTACCGCTGGGGATGACCAGCATGTCGTGGCAGCCACGCTCAAGGGCGGTATCGGCGCGTTGCTTGAGGATGGCAAGATGCTCGGCATAAAGTGCCGACAGGTCAGGGTGGTACATCTGGGCTTTCCATTCAATGAATCAGCCCAGATTGTCGCGCAAAGCGCCGGTGATGTCCTGTGTTGTGGCGCTTGCTCAAGATCCCTTATAGCGGTATTTGCCTGCACCAGTGGCGCAGGCGCTCGCGCATCTCCTGGCCGATCTGGATAAAGCGCACACCCATGGTGTAATGGCCGGCGTCAGCGGGATTTGCCCAGATCACCTGTATGCCGCACTCGACAATCTCGGGCTGGGCGGTATCGGGCATCAAAAAGCGCCACTGGAAAAGCGCGTCAATGCCAAGTGGCCTGTTGCTGTGGATCTTCAGCCCGGTCGCGGAAATATCCAGAATTTCCCCGACCTGTGATTCAGTCATGCTGTCGATGACTTCCAATCGGAAATCAAGGCGTCGCCGGGGGGCTTTGCGGTATTCGCTGTTCATACCTGCAGGGCTGTCCGGGTTGCATCATGGCTGCGCAGCAAGCGCTGCAAGCTGGACACGACCGCCGCGAGGGCGCGATCCACAAGCCGTAGCTGACTGCGCTCGGTGAGGCGAACTTTTCCTTTCGCCATCCTCTTGGCCAGAGTGTCCAGATGAATGATGTCGGTTTTCTGGCCGCGGCGATTTACAAATAGTGCGTGTTCGGTAACCGGGCTATACCAGGACAGCCTGCGGCGTGAGACTTCATGGTCGTTTTCGCCAATAAAATCAAACCAGGTACCAAAAGGCAGCGCGGAAAGTTGCTGATAGTAAGCATCCTCAGTCGCGTCGCGGGGGATATGGATATCAGGTGTGGCGGTCGGCTCGCTGGCATCGTCCATGCCAAAGCGTGGGTGTGACTGAATCCGCTGGGCGAGCGCTTCAGCGGACGCCTCGCCAGCTTGCGCAGTGGTTTCCGGGCTTTGCGAGAGTTGCTTGGCAATCGCGCTGGCATCCTCGTCGTGGTAGCCTACTCTGCGCATGGCCGATTCCACCTCATCTGCCAATTCCTGCGAGGCCTGGGCCTGAGCTCTCAGGATTGCGAGGATTTGCTCGGTACGGCTGAGCTGTGCATTCCAGCCTTGTGAGGGGTGCCCATAACGGAGCAGTGCCAGAATCATGGCATCCAGCCAGGCGTGACGCAGCAAGGTTTGTAAGGCTGCCGCCACGGGCTGCTTTTTCAACAAGGTTTCCAGCGCGTCGCTGGCAATATTTTTGGCCACCGTCATGCGCTCGCGCCCCTGCATGGCTTCTACGCTGCGCTTTTCATTGGCCTGGGCGCGCTTGATTTGTTGTTGCAGTTGCGCCAGAAGCTGCTGATTGGCTTCGGCAAAGGCTTCCTTATCCGGGCGTTGGCTGTGTGCCAGCTGTGCAACTAATTGACGGATGAGTGCTTCAAGGGTCGGGTCGGCACCATGCTCATTGCGCGCCTCGTCGTATTCGGCGATGGTATTGATTAGCTGCCGGGCAGGGTGCTCGGGGTTTTCAAAAAAATCCTGCCCGGCGATGACCGAGTACAGCAAGGGGCGTTGCAATTGTTGCAGCAGTTCGTGAACCAGCGAATCGCCATGAGCCTCCCGGCTGATTTGCTGAATCAGCAGGGCCAGCAGGTTCATGGTGTCGGTGTTTTCGCGGGAAAGTCTGGCAGCTTCGCCATAATGCGTCTGCACTTGCTTTTTCAGCGCTTCCTGCCAATCGCTGATTGAATGCAGCGGCTGTCCGGCAAGCTGGTTGAGCAAGTCTTCCACCTGGGCATGTGAAAGTGAGGCGGCAGGTGCCGGTGTACTTGGCGGATGTGAGGGATGGCTGGCAAAGCGGCTTGCAGCCAGCAGCTGTTGCAGCTGGCGGAAATTAGGGGCGCTGGCATGCTGTTTCCGGTTTGCAAGCCCCTCCACTGCGACCTGATCAAGCCAGGCCAGCGGTGGCTGCCCGGGTGCCTGTGTATGGCTTGGAGCTAGTCCGGCAGGGGCAAGTCCCGCTGGCGGGAGTGATGATGGCAGCGGGGTTGCGATGGCTGCAGTTTTCGCACTCGGCACAGGGTGCTTGGTGTCAGCTACTTCTGGACTGGCCTTGGCTGGGCGTGCCGCTCTGACCGGGCGTGCCGGGACAAATGCAAGACCGGGCAGAATCCCGTCATCCTCCAGGGCTGCGTTGATTTTTTCCAGATAGCGCGCGCAGTCGGCCAGAACGTGACTGCAAAAAAGGCCAAGGAGTCGCTGCTGGATAAATTCGCCGAATACCGACTGGCTGGCAGCGGCGGCCGCCTGCAGCAGCCCTTGTGGGCCCAAAGGCAACTGGGCGCTGGTGAATGCAGGCTTGGCGGCCAGTACGCCAAAGCGCTGCCCCATCAGGTACAGCGGCAGGCTGGATGCGCCTTCCAGCGGCGTGGCAAGTTCGCGCAATTGCAGTCGAATATCGACTTCAGGCTCATCTGCCAGCGTCAGATTTTGGGTCGACGATAGAACACTAGTGGCCGTTTGGGGGGCCGTGTCCGTGTTGCTACGGATGCTGGCCAACTGCGCTTCAAGTTGGCGGAACAGCGCCGCGGCAAAGGCGCTGCGCCTTTCGCGCAGTACCTGTGAGGCTTTCAGAAGATCGAGCTGCTCGCTGGGGTTGCGGGACTTCTCAGTGTCCCGATAAAGCATGCTGTCAAGCTGATCCAGCATTGGGTCAATGCGTGGGAAAAATTCGGCATGGGTCAGATCCAGCAGGTGTCGAAGTACTTTCGCTACCCTGGGAGGCAAGTCGCTGTTGGTCAGCGTTGGTATTTGTGTTTTGTTATGAAGCCCCATCCGTGGATTGTAGTACATGATTGGTAATGCACTACATTTTCATGCTATTTCAAAAATAACGCGATTACATCATTGGCAAAGCGCTGCCCGAGCTCGGTGGGGCGGATGTGCTCGCCATCGCTTTCCAGCCAGCCACGGCCGAAGGCATCGGCAAGTTCGGTGGCGATGGCTTGGCGTGGCAGGCCGGTGCGGCGCTCGAAGCCGGTCAGGTCAAAGCCGTCCAGCAGCCGCAATGCGTTCAGCATGAAGTCGAATGGGCGGCGCTCGGCTTCAAGATATTCATCGCCGCCGATGGCGGCGGCTGTCCCGGCATTGGCCAGAAAGTGCGCCGGATGCTTGTGTTTCCAGCGACGCAGGATGCGGCCATCATGGCCGAAGCTGATTTTGCCGTGGGCGCCGGCGCCGATGCCGAGATAATCGCCGAACTGCCAGTAGTTGAGGTTGTGCGCGCATTGCCGGCCGGGCTGGGCGTAGGCGCTGACTTCGTACTGGGCAAAGCCTGCCTCGGCGATGCGTGCCTGGCAGGCCTCCTGCATATCCCAGCCCAGGTCATCGTCGGGGATATCCGGCGGCGGCTTGCTGGCAAACAGCGTATTTGGCTCCAGGGTCAGTTGGTAGTGGCTCAGATGCGTGGGCGCAAGCGCAATGGCGCGCTCAATATCGTCCAGCGCCATCGCCAGGCTTTGGCCGGGCAGGGCGTACATCAGGTCGAGATTGATATTGGCAAAACCGGCGTCCTGCGCAGCCTTCACCGCGCGCGCGGCATCATCACTGGAATGAATCCGGCCAAGGCGCTCAAGGCAGCCGTCATCGAAGCTCTGCACGCCAAAGCTGAGCCGGTTGACGCCGGCCTTGAGATAGCCGGAAAACGGGCCGTGCTCCACCGTGCCGGGATTGGTCTCCAGCGTGATTTCCAGTCCCGGCGCAAAGCGCAGCCGGGCGCTGGCCTGTTGCAGAAAAGCATCGATATGCTCGGGAGCGAACAGGCTGGGGGTGCCACCGCCGAAGAACACCGAATGCACAGTGCGCCCCCAGACCAGCGGCAGGTCGTGTTCCAGGTCGCGGATCAGCGCCTCGATGTACTGGGCAAATGGCAGCGCGCCCTTGCCGGCATGCGAATTGAAGTCGCAATACGGGCATTTGCGCACGCACCAAGGCAGATGCACATACAGTGACAGCGGCGGCGGAATCAGGCTCACAGAGCGGCGATTTTTTCGCGCAATGCGGCGAATGCGCGGGCGCGGTGGCTGATGCGGTTTTTCTCTGCCGCGTCAAGTTCGGCGGCACTGATGCCATGCTCGGGGGAAAAGAACACCGGGTCGTAGCCAAAGCCGCCTTCACCGGCGCGTTGCTCAAGAATGCGACCTGACCAGCGGCCCTCGGCAATCAGCGGTTCGGGGTCTTCGGCATGGCGCAGCAAGGCCAGCACGCAGACAAAGCGCGCGCCACGCTTGGCCTGCGGCGTATTGCGCAGCTCATGCAGCAGCTTGTCGATATTGGCGGCATGGTCGCCATGTGCCCCGGCATAGCGTGCCGAATACAGCCCCGGTGCGCCGCCGAGCGCATCCACGCACAGCCCTGAATCATCGGCCAGCGCAGGCAGGCCACTGATGCGCGCGGCATGGCGGGCTTTGAGGATGGCGTTTTCGACGAAACTCAGTCCGGTTTCTTCCGGCTCGTCGATGCCGAGCGCGCTTTGCGAGGTCAATTCAAACCCCAGCGGGCCGAGCAGGGCTTGCAACTCGGCCAGCTTCCCGGCGTTGTGGCTGGCAAGAATCAATCGCATGAGGAAAGCTCCAGGGGCAGGGCGGGGCGCAGATAGCGCGGGTCAGGCTGACGGTGCCGGTCGATGAAATCCATATGGCGCATGCACAGGCGCATCAGTCGAGCGTTTGCCTGCGCCAGCGCCGCCTCATCTTGCTGGTGGCGGGCGCTTTCCAGCATCTTTTCCAAACGCGCCTGGCGGCGCTTGTAGGCCAGATTTTTCAGCCACGGGATGCGTTGGCTGCGGTAGTTCTGCCATACGCTCCAGGTGCCGTGCTCCTGCACCCAGGGCGGGCAGGCCTCATCGACAAAGCCCAGATGGCGCAGTGCCTGCACCAGCTCGGCATATTCATCCGCGTCCAGTTGCAGCGCAGGCCAATGCAGGGCGCCGCTCATGCCAGCATCGTATTGGCCGCGTTGCAGCATCTGGTTGATGACCGGCAGCGGCGGAATCAGGCGGCTGTTGATGAAGTAGGGGATGGCGATCAGCAGCTCTGCCAGCGTGCCCTCGCATGGCTTGGCGGGGCCACAGCCGGAGGCATGATGGAAGCGCAGGCGACGCATGGCTCAAGCAGCCAGCGCCGCCTGTTGCAGGGCAAACAGTTCGCGGCAGCCGGCCTCGCCCAGTGCCAGCAGGGCATCCAGCTCGTCGCGGCGGAAGGCATGGCCTTCGGCGGTGCCCTGCAATTCGATGAAACCGCCGCCATCGTTCATCACGATGTTCATGTCGGTATCGCAGTCGCTGTCTTCGGCATAGTCCAGATCTAGCACCGGCACGCCGCGATAGATGCCGACGGAGATGGCGGCGACGGCGCCATGCAGTGGGTTCTTTTTGATTTCGCCGCGTCCAAGCAGGCCATGGATGGCGTCGGCCAGCGCCACATAGGCGCCGGTGATGGCGGCAGTGCGGGTGCCGCCATCGGCCTGCAACACATCGCAGTCCAGGGTGATGGTGCGTTCGCCCAATGCTGCGCGGTTGATGCAGGCGCGTAGGCTGCGGCCGATCAGGCGCTGGATTTCCAGGGTGCGCCCGCTTTGCTTGCCGCGTGCGGCTTCGCGGTCGCTGCGGGTATGGGTAGAGCGCGGCAACATGCCGTATTCGGCGGTGACCCAGCCCTCGCCTTTGCCGCGCAGGAATGGTGGCACCTTGTTGTCCACGCTGGCGGTACACAACACCCGGGTGTCGCCAAAACTCACCAGCACCGAGCCTTCGGCATGGCGGGTAAATCCGCGTACAAGGCTGACTTGGCGCAGCTCGCCGGGGCCGCGGCCACTGGGTCGGTTCATCGCAAAACTCGTTGAAAAAGGGGCGTGAGTTTACCATTGCCTCCCTTTCTTGATTTTGCGAGAGATGCATGACCATCCGCAGCATGACCGCCTTTGCCAGCGCAGAAATACAGACCGATGCCGGGCGCATCAGTTGCGAGTTGCGTGCGGTCAATCACCGCTTTCTGGATATTGCCCTGCGCCTGCCGGAAGAGTTGCGTGTGCTGGAGCCGGTGATTCGCGAAAAAATCGCCGCCCGGCTCTCGCGCGGCAAACTGGATGTGGTTTTTCGCTTGGTCAAAAGCAGTGATGGCGATGCACTGCAGCTTGACGAAGCCTTTTTGGCCAAACTTTCGGAGACTGCACTCACATTGAGCGACAAGCTGCCGGGGCTGCGTACCGACTTGGCGTCCATCCTGCAAATGCCGGGTGTTTTGCAGGCGCGGGATACGGACATGGAAAAACTGCATGCCGATGCACTGGCGCTGCTGTCCACGGCGTTGGATGACTTCATCGCCGCCCGCGAGCGTGAAGGCGCCAAGCTGGCGGATGTGATTGCCGAGCGTGGCGATGCCGTGGCCGCCATTGCGGCGCAGGTGCGCAGCCTGGTGCCGGTGATTCGTGAGGCGCAGCGCGCCAAGCTCAGCGCACGCATGGCCGAATTTGCCGACACACTGGAGCCGGGGCGGCTGGAGCAGGAGCTGGTGCTGTGGCTGCAAAAGCTGGATGTGGATGAAGAGCTTGACCGTCTTGACAGCCATGTGGCGGAATTGCGCCGGGTGCTGAAGCAGCGCGAGCCGGTCGGGCGGAGGCTGGATTTCCTGCTGCAAGAGTTCAATCGTGAGGCCAATACCCTCGGCTCTAAGTCGGTCGATAGCCGTACCAGCAATGCCGCCATCGAACTGAAAGTGCTGATCGACCAAATCCGCGAGCAGGTACAGAACCTGGAATGACCCATCAGGCTGATAGCATGTAAGCCCAACGGCAACTTCCCATCCCCCATGCGCGGTACTCTCTATATCGTTTCGGCGCCCTCCGGTGCTGGCAAATCCAGTCTGGTCAGGGCGACGCTTGAGCGCGACCCGAACATCGCCCTGTCGGTTTCATTCACCTCGCGGGCAGCACGTCCCGGTGAGCGCGACGGCGAGCATTACCACTTTGTCAGTGCGGACAAGTTCGAGCAGATGATTGCCGCGGGGGATTTCTTCGAGCACGCCCTGGTGCATGGCGACTGGAAGGGCACGGCAAAGCAGTCGGTGCAGCCGCAACTTGCCGCTGGCCGCGATGTGCTCTTGGAAATCGACTGGCAGGGCGCACGGCAAGTGCGCGAAATGGTGCCCAACACGGTCAGTTTGTTCATTCTGCCGCCCTCGCGGCAGGCGTTGGCCGAGCGCATGCGCAAGCGTGCCCAGGACAGTGAAGCCACCATTCAGCGCAGGCTGGCGGCCGCGCGCGAGGAAATGAGTCATTACGGCGAATATGACTACCTCATCGTCAATGACGATTTTGAAACGGCAGTCAAGGAAATGTGCGCGATTTTTGCCGCCAGTCGCTTGCGCCGCGAGCCACAGGTGGCGCGCAATGCCCGGCTGATTAGCGCCCTGCTCAGCGACTGACTTGTATTTATCGTGGCTGCCGATTACCATGCCCGGTTCCAAATTGACCGCCCTGCCTGGATTCAGATATGGCTCGCATCACCGTAGAAGATTGTCTGGAAGTTGTTGATAACCGTTTTGAGCTGGTCATGATGGCCGCCAAACGTGCCCGTCAGCTAGCCAAAGGTGTGGAAGCGAAAATCGTCAACGAAGGCGATGACAAGCCGACCGTGCTGGCACTGCGTGAAATCGCCGACCGCGCCATCGACGATCACTACATCGAGGCCGTGGAAAAGGCCGAGAAAGAGCGCAAGGAGCGTGAAGCCCTGGAATGGGCTGCTGCCGAAATGGCACGCGATGACGAAGACCTGATGAAAGGCGACGACTAAACAGCGTCGATGATCGCTTCAAGTCATGAAAAGCCCCGCAATCTGCGGGGCTTTTTGCATTCATGCGTTGTTAAAGTCTTTTCCCAGTGGCTGTGAGGCTTTACTCTCGCAATCATGAGCAATCAAACCGCTTCCGTTATGGCGCCGGACGCATTGCCTGACTATGTACAGGCTTTGCTGGATGCGACTGGCTATCTTTCCGATGAGGAACGCGCCGGACTGGTGCGAGCCTGGCAAATGGGGGCGGACGCGCATGAGGGGCAGATGCGCAAATCCGGTGAGCCCTACATCACGCATCCGGTGGCGGTGGCCGGGGTGCTGGCCGAGCAGCGCATGGATTTCAAGGCGCTGGCGGCGGCGATTTTGCACGACACCATCGAAGATACTGCGCTGACTGCTGAGGAAATTGCCGCAGAGTTTGGGCAAACCGTGGCGGATTTGGTCGAGGGCGTGACCAAGCTCGACAAGTTGAAGTTCCGTGACCGCAAGGAGGCGGCGGCGGAGTCGTTCCGCAAGATGTTGCTGGCGATGTCGCGTGATTTGCGCGTGATCCTCATCAAGCTGGCCGACCGTTTGCACAATATGCGCACACTGGGGGCGCAGTCGGCCGAGGCGCGCCGCCGGATTGCCCGGGAGACGCTGGATATTTATGCCGCCATTGCCCAGCGCTTGGGCATGAACATGGTCAAGGCCGAGTTGCAGGATTTGAGCTTCCGCGCGCTGTACCCCTGGCGCTATGCGGCGCTTGCCAAGCGTATCCGCGAGCAGCCGCAGACTCGGCGCGAGGCGATGGCGAAAATCGAGGCCAAGCTGGCGCAGCGGCTGGCCAACGAGGGTTTGAAGCATCGCCTGATTGGCCGGATAAAAACGCCGTGGAGCATCTATACCAAGATGCGCGATGAGCACAAATCGTTCCGCCAGGTGATGGATGTGTTCGGTTTCCGGGTGGTGACGGCCAAGGTGCCGGACTGCTATCACGCGCTGGGGGTGGCGCATGCGACTTTCAAGCCGCTGGACGGGCGCTTCCGCGACTTCATCGCCATCCCCAAGGCCAATGGCTACCAGTCACTGCATACGGTGCTGTTCGGGCCATACGGGGCGCCGGTTGAAGTGCAGATTCGCACTGAAGAAATGGATTTGCTGGCCGAGCGCGGTATCGCTGCGCACTGGGCATACAAGCAGAATGGCAGTGAGGGCAGCAGCCCGCTATCGCGCGCCAGCAGCTGGTTGAGCGATTTGATGGAGGGCCAGCAGGGCGCGGATTCGTCCCTGGAGTTTCTGGAAAACGTCAAAATCGACCTGTATCCGGATGAAGTGTATGTGTTCACGCCCAAGGGGCGGATTCTGGCGCTGCCGCGCAATGCCACGGCGCTGGATTTTGCTTATGCGGTGCATACCGATATCGGCAATCACGCGGTGACCGCACGCATCGATGGCAAGCTGATGCCGCTGCGCAGCAAGCTCTCCAGCGGTCAGAGTGTGGAAATCGTCACGGCCAAAACCTCCAGTCCGAAGCCGCAATGGCTGGAGTTTGTCGCCTCCGGCAAGGCACGCACCGCCATTCGCCAGCAGCTCAAGCAGCTGGAGCACGAAGATGCCGTGCAGCTCGGCCACCGCATGCTGGAAGCGGCGCTGGAGCGCAGTGATAGCAGTCTGGAGCGCCTGCCCAAGGCGCAGTTAGAAAAATATCTGGCCGAGCAGCGCTATCCGCGTCTGGAGGCCTTGTTGGCCGATATTGCGCTGGGCAACCGCATGCCGATGCAGGTGGCGCAGTGGTTGGTGCTGGGCGATGACGGGGTGGATGCGGCGGGTGATATCGAGTTTGCCGACTTGCGTAGCCTGGGGCGGGATGAGCGCATCCTGATTACCGGCACCGAACGCGGCGTGATCAGCTTTGCACAGTGCTGCCAGCCGATTCCCGGTGATGAAATCATGGGCTTTCACACCGCGGGCAAAGGCGTGGTGGTGCACCGTATGAGCTGTCCGAATCTGGTGGAATATCGCCGCTCGCCCGAGCGCTGGGTGGAAATTGGCTGGGACCGGGAGGTGGCGGGCGATTATCCCTCCTGCCTGCGCGTGGATGTGGACAATCGCCCCGGCGTGCTGGCGCAGGTGGCGGCGGCCATTGCCCAGGCGCATTCCAATATCGACAGCGTGGACTATCTGGAGCGTGATGGTTCGGTCACGCTGATTCGCTTCAAGATTGAGGTGCGTGATGTTGACCATCTGGTCGAGGTCATGCGCCGGGTGCGGCGCTTGCAGGTGGTGCATGATGTCGAGCGCATTTGAGACAATGGCTTTTTCAATCGGAGCTATCCCATGCCTCGCAATGCCATCCATACCGACCTTGCCCCCGCTGCCATCGGCCCGTATTCACAGGCGGTGAAATCCGGTGCAATGGTGTTTCTCTCCGGCCAGATTCCGCTGGATCCGGCCACGGGCGAAGTGGTGGCAGGTGGCATTGAGGCGCAGGCGCGTCGTGCTTTTGACAACCTCAAGGCGGTGTGCGAGGCCGCAGGTGGCAGCTTCGCCGATATCCAGCGCCTGGGGCTTTATCTCACCGACCTGTCGCAGTTTGCCGAGGTCAATGCAGTGATGGCTGAATACTTCAGCGCCCCGTTCCCGGCGCGCTCCACCATCGAAGTCTCGGCGCTGCCCAAGGGCGTGCTGTTTGAAGTGGACGCCATTCTGGTCACCCCTTAAGCGTGAGCCGCAAGGCCAAACCCGCGCCAGCGATTGAGGGCGGCCATGCGCCGCTCTCGTCGTTGCCGGGGATAGGCCCGCAAAGCGCGGAAAAACTGGCCGCCCACGGTCTTGGCCTTGTATCAGACCTGTGGTTCTGGCTGCCGCGCGACTATCAGGATCGCACCCGCCTCACCCCAATCCACGCCCTGCGAAACGGCGTGGCTGCACAGGTGGAAGGCCGGGTGCTGGCGGTGGATACCGCGTTTCGCGCACGGCCGATGCTGAAAGTGCTGCTGGGCGATGAACGCGGCAGCACCGTGACGCTCAAATTTTTCCATTTCAGAAAACAGCAGGCCGATGCCTTCCGGCAGGGCGGCAAGGTGCGCGCCTATGGCGTGCCGCGTCCTGGGCAGGCGGGTTTGGAAATGGCGCACCCCAGTTACCGGGTGTTGGGCGATGGCGATGCGCCGCTGGATGCGTCGCTGGAGCCGGTATATCCGCAAATCGACGGTATCGGCGCGGCGCTGATGCGGAAAATCGTCAGCCATGCGCTGCGCAGCCTGCCCGGGGATGCGGCGCTGGAGCTATTGCCCGTCGGCTTTGCGCATGATGTGGGACTGCCGGGTTTGCGGCAGGCGCTGCTGTATTTGCATCACCCGCCAGCCGATGCCGATGTCGCCGCCTTGCAGTCCGGGCGGCATCCGGCGCAGCGCCGCCTGGCACTGGAAGAAATGCTTGCGCATCACCTGTCGTTGCGCCGCGAGCGCGTGGCGATGCAGCATCATGCCGCGGCGGCTTTGCCGCGCAAGCCGGGGCGTGTTGAGCAATTGCTGGCGGCCTTGCCGTTCCAGTTGACCGGCGCACAGGCGCGGATATTGGCCGAGGTCGAGCGCGACCTTGAAAAGCCGGTGCCGATGCTGCGTCTGGTGCAAGGTGATGTTGGTTCGGGCAAAACCGTGGTGGCGGCACTGGCCGCATTGCGGGCGATAGACGCCGGGCATCAGGTTGCGCTGATGGCGCCGACCGAATTGCTGGCCGAGCAGCATCTGGCCAGCCTGCGCAGTTGGCTGGAGCCGCTGGGTGTGCGTATCGGCTGGTTGGCGGGCAAAGTCACCGGCAAGGCGCGCGCGCAGGTGCTGGCCGAAGTCGTCACGGGCGAAGTGCAGCTCATCATCGGCACCCATGCGCTGATGCAGGAGGGCGTTGAGTTTGCCAATCTGGCACTGGCCATTATCGACGAGCAGCACCGTTTTGGCGTGCAACAGCGGCTGGCACTGTGTGACAAGGGCAGTGGCCTTGTGCCGCATCAGCTGGTGATGACCGCCACCCCGATTCCGCGCACGCTGGCGATGTCGGCCTATGCCGACCTGGATGTGTCGGTGATTGACGAGCTGCCCGCCGGGCGCAGGCCGGTGCAGACGGTGGTGATTTCCAATGCGCGCCGCGATGAATTGATAGCGCGCATCCGCGCGGCGATTGCCGAAGGCCGTCAGGCGTACTGGGTGTGCACCCTGATTGAGGAGCAGCCAGAAGGCGAGGCGCGGATTGACGCGCAGGCGGCGGAAACCACCTTCCTGCAACTCCAGCAGGCGATGCCGGAGTTGCGCATTGCGCTGGTGCACGGACGCATGAAGTCGCAGGAAAAGCAGGCGGCGATGGCCGCCTTCAAACAGGGCGAGAGCGACCTTCTGGTATCCACCACGGTGATTGAAGTCGGCGTGGATGTGCCCAATGCCTCGCTGATGATTATCGAAAACGCCGAGCGTCTTGGTCTGGCGCAGCTGCACCAGTTGCGTGGCCGGGTTGGGCGTGGCAGCGTGCAGTCCAGTTGCGTACTGCTGTATCAGCCGCCGCTGGGCAAAATCGCACGGCAGCGGCTGGACATGCTGCGGCACAGCAATGACGGTTTTTTGATTGCCGAAAAAGACCTGGAACTGCGCGGCCCTGGCGAGCTTCTGGGGGTGCGCCAGACGGGCCTTGCACAATTGCGCATCGCTGACCTGATGCGCGATGCCGATTTGCTGCCGCAAGTGGAGCAGTTGGCCAGCCAATTGCTGCGCGATGCGCCGGAAAACGCCGATGCCATCATCGCGCGCTGGATTGGCAGCGCGCTGCGCTATGCCTCGGCTTGAGAGTGTTGTCTGCCGCCATCGTTATGGGTGATGCCAATAATGGCTTTTGCTTTTATTTCGCCCTGTTCGGACGCGCCGAGTAGCGCAGCGGCCAATGGAAGAAGGCTGGGCTTTGTTTGAGCAGCGCGTAGCGATGCGAATTTGCCCTGCCGCCATTGGTTGCGAGGAACGCAGGGCACCCCGCATGGCGGGGCGCGGTATCCAGGGCTGGTTTCTTTGCCTACTTTCTTTGCCAACAAAAAAAGTAGGTGCGCTGCCGGGCGCAGTCCCGGCGTTGAGTAAACATCGGTACCCAGAAGATTCTGCAACTACGCTTGGGTTTGCGCAGAATGACGGGTTTTCAGCAATAAAGTAGCTGCGGCCTGCGTTTTGCTACGCTTGCCGGCATCACTAAAGCGCGTGCAAGCAACGGCCAATGAACAACACCCCTATCCCTCTGCTGATTGATACCGACCCGGGCGTGGATGATGCGCTCGCTATCCTGATGGCCTTTGCCGATGCGCAGCATCAGGTCGTGGGGCTGACCGTGACCGCTGGCAATGTCGGTCTTGGACATACCGTGGCCAATGCCCTGAAACTGTGCGAAGTGGCCGGGCGCGAAGATGTGCCGGTATTTGCCGGTTGCGCCACGCCGCTCCTGCATCCATCGCCGGATGCGGCCGATGTGCATGGCGCAGATGGCTTTGGCGATGTCGGGCTGGCGCCCGCTGCGCGTCATGCTGAGAGCGAACACGCCGCGCAGGCCATCATTCGTCTGTCGCACCAATATGCCGGACGCTTGCTGTTGGTGGCGTTGGGGCCTTTGACCAATATCGCACTGGCGCTGCGGCTGGACCCGACATTGCCCGAGCGCATTGCACGGCTGGTAGTGATGAGCGGCGCAGTCAATGGCCGTGGCAATATCACCCCGTATGCCGAGTTCAATGCGTACTTTGATCCGGAAGCGGCACATATCGTATTCGGCGCCTTTGCGCAGTTCGATGTGGCCGACTGGGAGGCAACCCTGGCGCATGGCATGGCGCATGCACAAGTGGATGAATGGTGCGCGGCCGATACCCCGCAGGCGCGCTTTTACGATGCCATCTCGCGCAAGACCCGTGCCTGGGCCAGACAGGGGCGCGGTGAGCACTGGCATAGCGCCGATGCGCTGGCGATGGCCTATGCCTTGCAGCCGGAGCTGGCAGAAACGGCAAACCATGCCCTGCATGTCGAACTGCACGGCGCAGCGCGTGGCATGACGCTGGTGGACTGGCAGGGACTGGGCGCGCGTCCGGCCAATGCCCGCATCCTGCTGCGCTATCGGCAACAGCAGCTGGAGCAGAAAATGCGCCAGGCCATCTTGGGTGAATGCAAAGTTATTGAAAGCTGAACGGATTTTGACTTGTCTCGGCATTTTCACGCCTGCTATACTTCCGCCGCTTGACCGAGCCGGTTTTGGCTCTCAGCAGCACGCAGGAAAGCCCCATGTATGATCCAGTCGCCCAATCCAAGCGGGTGGTGAGACAGGCCGCCCTGCGGCAGATGTTGGTGGTGGTGCTGGCCGCCGTGGTAGCCGGTTTTCTGGCTACCCAAGGCTTGCGCTTCGCACTCGGTGTTTTCGTCGGCGGTTTGGCCGTTGCCCTGGGTAATGCGCTGGCCTCGCGGGTGGCACTGGTCGAAGGGGTTGCCCCTGCCAATATCGTGCTGCTGCGCTGGTTTGCAGGCATCCTAATTCGCTGGAGCGTGTTCTTGCTGGTGATGACGGGTGCGGTGGTGGCCTGGAAGATGCCGCCATTGGCTCTGCTGGCCGGTGTATTGGTTGCACTTGTTACCCATGTGGTGTTTGTAACGCTCAAAACTGTCAGGAATCCCAACCCGTGATGGCTCCCGCACAAGGTGGCGCATTGACGCCGACCGCATACATCCAGCACCACTTGCAGAATCTGGTTGCAAGCGTCGGTGAAGGCGACTTCATGACCCTGCATCTGGATACCTTCATCACCGCCGTGCTGATGGGGCTGTTCATGGTGTTCCTGTTCTGGCTGGCGACCCGCAAGGCTACTGCAGGCGTGCCTGGCAAATGGCAGGCGTTTGTCGAAATCTGCCTGGAATTTGTCCACAACCAGGTCAAGGACACCTATCACGGCAAGTCCAAGCTGGTCACCCCCATCGCCATCACCATCTTCTTCTGGATTCTTCTGATGAATCTTTTGAAGATGATTCCGGCCGACTTCATCGCCAAGCCGCTGGAGCTTCTTGGCGTGCATTACTGGAAGCCGGTGCCGACCGCCGATGTGAACGCCACGCTTGGCATGTCCATCTCGGTATTCCTGCTGATGATTTTCTTCTCGCTGCGCGCCAAGGGCGTGGGCGGCTTCACCAAGGAATTCCTCACCGCGCCATTTGGCAAGTGGATGATGCCGTTCAACCTGATTCTCAACATCGTTGAATGGCTGTCCAAGCCGATTTCTCTGGCGATGCGACTGTTCGGCAATATGTTCGGCGGCGAAATCGTGTTCCTGCTGATTTGGGTGCTGGGCGGCGCTGGTCTGCTCGGCATGTTTGGCGGCGCAGCCTTCGGCCTTGGCTGGATGATTTTCCACTTGCTGGTGATTCCGCTGCAGGCCTTCATCTTCATGATGCTGTCGATTGTTTACCTCAGCCTCGTTGAAGACGCCCACTGATTTTTGCTTCACCCTTTAAGTTTCTTTCCCTTTCGTAAAACCCTTTGGAGACAACAATGGAAGCTCTTGCCAACCTCGCTCAAGTCCAGTCCTTCACCGCGCTGGCCGTCGGCATCATGATTGGTCTGGCCGCACTCGGCGCAGGCTTGGGTCTGGCCATCATGGCCGGCAAGTTCCTTGAGTCCGCTGCCCGTCAGCCGGAACTGATCCCGGCGCTGCAGGTGCGCATGTTCATCACCGCCGGCCTGATCGACGCCGCGTTCATTATCTCGGTCGCTGTCGGTCTGCTGTTCGCCTTCGCCAACCCGTTCATTGGCGAATTCGTTTCGCGTCTGGGCTGATTTCCGTTTGAGGATGCAGTCGCTTGCGTGGCTGCATCCTGAAAGCGCCCGATTGCGGGCAAACTGAAGTCAACGCCGGGATACGGAAATGAACATCAACCTAACGCTTATCGCGCAAGCCATCGCCTTTGCCGGGCTGATTCTCTTGATTGCGACCAAGATTTGGCCGCCGCTGCTGGCTGCCATCGAGGAGCGTCAAAAGAAGATTGCCGAAGGTTTGGCCGCTGCCGACAACAGCCAGAAAGCCCTTGCCGAGGCCGAAGCCAAGGCCAATGAGGAGCTGAAGGCTGCCCGTGCCAAGGCCAACGAAATCATTGAGCAGGCACATCAGCGCGCCAATCAGATTGTCGAGGCTGCCAAGCTCGAAGCCATTGAAGAAGGCACGCGCCAGAAGGCGATGATTGAGGCCGATATTGCTGCCAGCGCCAACCGCGCTCGCGAAGATCTGCGTCGTCAAGTGTCTGTGCTGGCCGTGGCTGGCGCCGAGAAACTGATTCGCCGCGAAATCAATGCAGACGTGCACAAGGCACTGCTGGAAGAATTGGCGGCCGAGATCTAAACCATGAGCCAGAACGCAACCCTCGCCCGTCCTTATGCGCGCGCTGCGTGGCTGATGGCGCGTGAAGCCGGTGATGCTGCTGTCTGGTCGCAGGGGCTTGCCCTGACGGCGCGTCTGGCGGCTGACCCGGAAATCGACCGTTTGCTGGGCGATCCGCGTCTTGGCCGCGACCAGGCAGTCAAGCTGCTGGCGCCGGAAAATGCCTCCGAGGCCTTGCAGTCCTTCATCCGTTTGCTGGCCGAAAATGGCCGGATGAAACTGCTGCCGGAAATCGCAGGGCTTTTCGAGCAATACCGCGCCGAAGACCAGAAAATCATCCGCGCCAAGATTACTTCGGCCTCTGCCATGGAGCAGATTGACGTGCTGAAGCTGGCCGCGATTTTGCGTCGCCGCTTTGGCCGCGAAGTCGAAGTGGAAACAGCAGTGGATGAGTCCCTGATTGGCGGCGCCATCATCGATACCGGCGAGCTGGTCATCGATGGCTCGGTCAAGGGCAAACTGGCACGGCTTGAAGCCGCACTGGCGCAATAAAAACACGAGCTGCTGCCGCGGCTGCGGCAGCAGCTAAACCAACATCGTTGAACCGTGGATGCATGCATCCACGAGAAGGAAACCAAAATGGCTACCACCACGCTCAACCCGTCTGAAATCAGTGAGCTGATCAAGAACCGCATCGAGCAGGTCAAACTTGGCGCGGAATCCCGCAACGAAGGCACCGTGACCAGCGTGTCCGACGGCATCGTGCGCATCTATGGCCTTGCCGACGCCATGCAGGGCGAAATGATCGATCTGCCGGGCAATACCACCGCGCTTGCGCTGAACCTGGAACGTGATTCGGTGGGTGCCGTGGTGCTGGGTGACTATGAGCACCTGCGCGAAGGTGATGTCGCCAAGACCACTGGCCGCATTCTGGAAGTGCCGACCGGCCCGGAACTGCTTGGCCGTGTGGTCAACGCCCTGGGTGAGCCGATTGACGGCAAGGGGCCGATCAATGCCGCCACTTCCGCACCGGTGGAAGCCATTGCGCCGGGCGTGGTGTGGCGTAAGTCGGTCAGCCAGCCGGTGCAGACCGGCTACAAGGCTATCGACAGCATGATTCCGATTGGTCGCGGCCAGCGTGAGCTGATCATCGGTGACCGTCAGACCGGTAAAACCGCCATCGCGGTGGATACCATCATCAACCAGAAATCCTCTGGCATTAAGTGCATCTACGTGGCCATCGGTCAGAAGAACTCGACCATCGCCAACATCGTGCGCAAGCTGGAAGAAAACGGCGCCATGGCCTATACCACCGTGGTCGCGGCTTCGGCTTCGGAATCGGCCGCGATGCAGTACATCGCCGCCTATTCGGGTTGCACCATGGGCGAATACTTCCGTGACCGTGGTGAAGACGCGCTCATCATCTACGACGACCTGTCCAAGCAGGCCGTGGCCTATCGCCAGATTTCGTTGCTCCTGAAGCGTCCGCCGGGTCGTGAAGCCTTCCCGGGTGACGTGTTCTATCTGCACAGCCGCCTCTTGGAGCGTGCTGCGCGCGTCAACGAAGACTATGTCGAGAAGTTCACCAATGGCGCCGTCAAGGGCAAGACCGGCTCGCTGACCGCGCTGCCGATCATCGAAACCCAGGCGGGTGACGTCTCCGCCTTCGTGCCGACCAACGTGATTTCGATTACCGACGGGCAGATCTTCCTGGAAACCGACCTGTTCAATGCCGGTATCCGTCCGGCGGTGAACGCCGGTATCTCGGTGTCGCGCGTGGGTGGCTCGGCACAGACCAAGATCATGAAGAAACTCTCCGGCGGCATCCGTATCGCGCTGGCGCAGTACCGTGAACTGGCGGCCTTCGCCCAGTTTGCTTCCGACCTTGACGATGCTACCCGCAAGCAGCTTGAGCGCGGCCAGCGCGTGACCGAGCTGATGAAGCAAAAGCAATACCAGCCGATGTCGGTGGCGCAGCAGGCGCTGTCCATCTATGCCGTGGACAAGGGCTATATGGACGATGTGCCGGTGGCCAAGATTGGCGCCTTTGAAGAAGGCCTCCTGGCACACTTTGCCAATAGCCTGGGTGATGTCATGAGCAAGATCGACAGCACCGGCGATTGGAATGACGAACTGGAGTCGGCCTTCAAGCAAGGCATCGAAGACTTCAAAAAGACCGGTAGCTGGTAATTGAAGCTGGGCGAAGGCTCTCAACCTTCGCCCTTTCCCACGACAAGCGCAGCGAGTAGAACATGGCAGGCGGACGCGAAATCAAAACCAAAATCAAGTCAGTGCAGAACACCCGCAAGGTGACCCGTGCGCTGGAAATGGTTTCGGCCTCGAAAATCCGCAAGGCTCAGGATCGCATGAAAGCCTCGCGTCCCTATGCACGGGCGATGAAGCAGCTGATTGGTCATGTGGCGCAGGCCAATGGCAGCGACTATGTGCATCCGTGGATGGTGGAGCGCAAGCAGGTCAAGCGCGTGGGCTATGTCATCGTGTCCTCCGACCGTGGCCTGGCCGGTGGCCTCAACAACAACCTGTTCCGCAAGTTGCTGGGCGAGTTCCGCAAGTGGAACGAGCAGGGCGTGGAAGTGGACATCGTGACCATCGGCCAGAAGGCCTCGGTGTTCTTCCGCCGCATCAAGGTCAACATGATGGCCTCGGTCACGCACTTGGGCGATACGCCGCATGTTGACCAGCTGGTCGGCGTCATCAAGGTGATGCTCGATGCCTATGACAGCGGCCAAGTTGACCGTGTTTATCTGTGCTACAACGACTTCGTCAACACCATGACTCAGCGCGCGGCGTTTGATCAGCTGCTGCCGCTGCCACCGGCGGAGGCGCAAATGGCGCGGCATAGCTGGGATTATCTGTACGAGCCGGATGCGCAGACCGTGCTGGAGCACCTGATGACCCGCTATATCGAGTCGCTGGTGTATCAGGCCGTGATGGAAAATGTCGCCTCCGAGCACGCTGCGCGCATGGTGGCGATGAAGGCCGCCAGCGACAACGCCACCAAGCTGATTGGTACCTTGAATCTGGTTTACAACAAGGCACGTCAGGCCGCGATTACCCAGGAAATCTCGGAAATCGTCGGTGGCGCTGCCGCAGTTTGATGAGCTCCCCACACAATCCCTAATTCCTTTAAGGAAACATTATGAGCAAGAAAATCCTGTTTGCCTTGGCCTTCTGCGTTGCCTTGACTGCTTGCAACAAGCAGGAAGAAGCTCCGGCTGAAGCTGTGGCACCTGCTGTCGAAGCCAGCGAAGCGGCTCCGGCTGCTGAAGCTGCCGGCACCGACGTTGCCGCTGCCGAAGCTGCTCCGGCGACCGATTTGCCGCAAGCCTGTGCCGACTATATCGCCCGTGCTGAAGCCTGCTTTGCCAAGGCTGCCCCGGATGCTGCCGCGATGATGAAGACCTCCTTCGACGCCACGGTAACCGAATGGAAGAACGCTGTGGACAAGTCCTCGCTGGGCGAAGCCTGCAAGCAGATGAACGACATGTTCGCGCAGACCGCTGCTGCACTGAGCTGTGAATAATTGTTTTACCCGGCTCCGCCTTTGGGCGGAGCCTTTCGGGTATTGTGGCAAGCCCTGTGTGGCAGGGTTTGCCGGAATATCCAAAAACCGGCATTGGCCGGGCAAATGAACCGAGTTTTTGTGGAGCTGAGCAAATGAGCAACCAAGGCAAGATCGTCCAGATCATCGGCGCCGTTGTGGACGTCGAATTCCCGCGCGAGAGCGTGCCGAAGGTGTACGACGCGCTGAAGGTGCAGAACACCGAAATCACCCTGGAAGTCCAGCAGCAGCTGGGCGATGGCGTGGTGCGTACCATTGCGCTGGGCTCCACTGACGGCCTGAAGCGTGGCCTGGTGGCCGACAATACCGGCCGTGCCATCGCCGTGCCGGTGGGTGAAGCCACCCTCGGCCGCATCATGGACGTGCTTGGCAACCCGATTGACGAAGTGGGCCCCATCAATGCCAAGGAGCATTGGGAAATCCACCGCACCGCGCCGACCTATGAAGAGCAAGCCTCGACCAACGAGCTGCTGGAAACCGGCATCAAGGTGATCGACCTGATGTGCCCGTTCGCCAAGGGCGGCAAGGTCGGCCTGTTCGGCGGCGCGGGCGTGGGCAAGACCGTGAACATGCTGGAGCTGATCAACAACATCGCCACCCAGCACTCAGGTCTGTCGGTGTTTGCCGGCGTGGGTGAGCGTACCCGTGAAGGCAACGACTTCTACCACGAAATGCAGGATGCCGGCGTGGTCAAACTCGACAACCTGCCAGAATCGAAAGTGGCGATGGTGTACGGCCAGATGAACGAGCCGCCGGGCAACCGTCTGCGCGTGGCACTGACCGGTCTCACCATGGCCGAATACTTCCGTGACGAAAAGGACGCTTCCGGCAAGGGTCGTGACGTGCTGTTCTTCGTCGATAACATCTACCGCTACACCCTGGCCGGTACCGAAGTGTCGGCACTGCTGGGTCGTATGCCGTCGGCCGTGGGTTATCAGCCGACCTTGGCCGAAGAAATGGGCGTGCTGCAAGAGCGCATCACCTCGACCAAGACCGGCTCGATTACCTCGATCCAGGCCGTGTACGTGCCCGCGGACGACTTGACCGACCCCTCGCCGGCCACCACCTTCGCCCACTTGGATGCCACCGTGGTGCTTAGCCGTCAGATCGCCAGCTTGGGTATTTACCCGGCGGTGGACCCGCTGGACTCCACCAGCCGTCAGCTCGACCCGAACGTCATCGGTCACGAGCATTACGACACCGCCCGCCGCGTGCAGGCCACCTTGCAGAAGTACAAGGAGCTCAAGGACATCATCGCCATCCTGGGTATGGACGAGTTGTCCGAAGAAGACAAGCTGGCGGTGGCGCGTGCCCGCAAGATCGAACGCTTCTTCAGTCAGCCGTTCCACGTGGCCGAAGTGTTCACCGGCTCGCCGGGTAAGTACGTCTCGCTCAAGGACACCATCCGCGGCTTCAAGATGATTGTCGATGGCGAATGCGACCATATCCCGGAACAGGCGTTCTACATGGTCGGCGGCATCGACGAAGCCATCGAAAAGGCCAAGAAACTGGCGGCCTGATCGCCTTGGTTGATTTGGGGCGCGGGCATCAGGCCCGCGTCCTGTTTGCAGGAGTCCAAAAATGGCCAACACAATCCGCTGCGAAATCGTCAGCGCCGAAGCCGAAATCTACAGCGGTGATGCCACCTTGGTGGTCGCCACCGGCGAATTGGGTGAGCTCGGCATTGCCCCCAAGCATGCACCGCTGATTACCCGCTTGAAGCCCGGCAAAGTGGTCGTGACCACGGCCAACGGTGAGCATCTGGATTTCGCCATCTCCGGCGGCATGCTGGAAGTGCAGCCCACAGTGGTCACCATTCTGGCCGATACCGCCATTCGCGCCGATGACATCGACGAAGCCAAAGTGCGTGCCGCCAAGGAAGAAGCTGAGCGCGTGCTGGCAGGCCGTGGCGAAGCCATGGAAATTGCCGAAGCCCAGCAGCGTCTGGCCGAAGTCACCGCGCAGCTGCAGGCCCTGGAGCGCTTGCGCAAGAACCTCAAGCACTAAGGTTTTTGGCTATAAATACAGCCCGCAAAGCGACGGCCTCGGCCGTCGCTTTTTGTGTCCGTTTTTGGGATGGATGCACGATGGAAATGATTTCAACGGCTTTTGCTAGCTACATTCACGGCTAATCACGCCGGTAAATCCAGTAACGCGAAAGTACAAAGCCAATGGTGGCAAACCCGGCTTCCAGCAGCGGCTTGGCAAGCCAGGCGGTTGTCAGTGAATAGTGCTGCTCCAGCGCGCCGAGCAGCAGGCTGCCGATGAGGGTGAGGGTCAGCCAAACCAGCGCAAACCGCGCCAACGGTCTGCCGCCCAGCCTATTGCCAGCGTTGCCAAAGGTATAGCGGCCATTGAGCCAGAAGCCCAGCGCTGCACCGGCCAGTCGTCCGGCGATATTGGCCTGTGCTACCGGCAGCAGGCTATGGCTCAGGGCCATCGTCAGGCTGCAATCGAGCAGCCATTGCAGACCACCGATAACGGCATAAGCAACAAGCTGGCGGGAAAGATTCATGCTTCAAACAGGCAGGGAATGGCGCATGGTAAGGGCTAAAATGGCGTTTTCATGCCGAAGAATGCCGTGATGAACAACGCCCCATTGCATATCGTGATTCTTGCCGCCGGTGAAGGCAAACGGATGAAATCGCGCCTGCCCAAGGTGCTGCAAAAAGTGGCCGGCAAACCGATGCTGGGGCATGTCATCGACACTGCCCGGCAGCTCAAGCCGGCCGGCATCCATATCGTCTATGGTCATGGCGGCGACCAAGTGCTGGCAGCGTTTTCTGCCGAGACCGACCTGCAATGGGCCGAGCAGCGTCAGCGTCTGGGGACAGGACATGCCGTGCAGCAAGTGATGGCGCAGATTCCTGCCGCTGCGCGGGTGTTGGTGCTGTATGGCGATGTGCCGCTGATTAGCGCCGAAAGCCTTGAAAAATTGCTGGCGCAGGACGCTGCCCTGGCGGTGCTGGTTGCCGAGCTTGCCAACCCCACCGGCTATGGCCGCATCCTGCGTGATGCCGAAGGTCGGGTCGGCGCCATCGTCGAAGAAAAGGACGCCAATGATGAGCAGCGCGCAGTGCGTATCGTCAATACCGGCATTCTGGCGGCCGATGCCGATGCCCTGCGCGAGTGGCTTGGCAGCCTGTCCAACGACAACGCCCAGGGCGAGTATTACCTGACCGATATTTTTGCCAAGGCCGCGCACGAATACCGCGCGGCCGAGATGGTCGTGGTGGCCGACCCGCAGGAAACCGAGGGCGCCAACGACCCTTGGCAATTGGCGCAACTTGAGCGCGCCTTCCAGCAGCGTGCAGTCAAAGCCCTTTGCAGCCAGGGAGTGCGTTTTGCCGACCCGGCGCGCGTGGACGTGCGCGGTCAGGTACAGGCCGACATGGATGTGGAGGTGGATATCGACGTGATTTTTGAAGGCGAAGTAGTGCTGGGGGAGGGCGTGCGCATCGGCCCGTTCTGCCGCCTGAAGAATGTGCATATCGCCGCAGGCACGCATGTCCATGCCCATTGTGACCTGGAGGGCGCACAGGTAGGCGCAAACAGCCGCATCGGTCCCTATGCCCGGCTGCGTCCTGGCGCTGCGCTGGCCGAAGGCGTGCATATCGGCAATTTTGTGGAAGTGAAAAAATCTAGCTTGGGTCAGGGCAGCAAGGCCAACCATTTGAGCTATATCGGCGATGCCGACATCGGCAGCGGCGTCAATATCGGCGCCGGCAGCATTACCTGCAATTACGACGGCGTCAACAAATCCCGCACCGTGATTGGCGATGGCGCCTTCATCGGCTCCAACAGCGCACTGGTCGCGCCGGTTGAAGTGGGCGCAGGCGCCACCATCGGCGCCGGTAGCACCGTCACCCGCAGCGCCCCGGAAGGCCAACTCACTCTGGCTCGCGCCCGCCAGCAAACCCTGCCCGAATGGCAAAGGCCGGTGAAGAAAGAATCATGACGTCACTGGCTCTTCCCGCCATCGCATCCATTTGGAATAAAAATTGCACTGGCAAAAACAGCAACGCCAACTGGAAGCCCAGCGCAGCAAACAGCGCCGTGAACTGTTTGAACGGCAAGATGAGATCGAGGCGCAGCGCAATCGGCTGATTGAACAGATGGAAGGGCAGTTGCTGCAGCGGGTGGAGGAAGAGGAATTGTTTTTGATTGAGTGGGAGATGATTTAGATGAAAAAGAAATCGCAAAGCCTTTCTATTTTTCTTCTCAAGCAACACGTTAAAGAAAAAGAAGATGCTATTCAAAACATTTCCAGCTTACAAAATACAGCCATAAGTCTGGATGGCGCTGAAATATTTTTGTATTCAAAGCAAAGTAATAAAAACAAGCCTTCGTGGGTTAGATTATTTACGCCGTATGCAAATGGAAGTCTTGATTATCTATATAGCTCGAACTGTTCGGCTGTTTTGTTGATTAATAGAAATGACAGATTTTTTGCCTTGACTTTTGGTTATGGGCGCCATCTTTTGATTCCTGATAGTTTTGAGGAAAACTTTGGCTTACGAGTGGTTGTCAATTCTGTAGACCCGGAAAAATTAAGAAGTATAGACGTCCATACTTTGGAGTCTGTGCCTGTGCATAAACGAAGTCAAGCTAGTGTTTCAACAAGCTTTCCGGACTTTGGATTGGATGTTGAGCAGGATTTGATGTATGCAGCCACTGGGTTCGCAAAAGACCCCAGTTTTTGCAAGGCCCTCTCGGGGAAAGATGCGTTAAAAATTTCCTTGCCATTCGAACTGGT
The DNA here is from genome assembly GCA_002798195.1 of Lysobacteraceae bacterium NML03-0222. GTDB lineage: Bacteria > Pseudomonadota > Gammaproteobacteria > Xanthomonadales > Xanthomonadaceae > Solilutibacter. Next base: position 32,224 of record NWQM01000017.1, read on the forward strand.
TGATATCAATTCTGTTTTAGATAAAGTGAGTGCTTTTTTTGAATCTGATTCTTACAAGAAAAGCTTTCCATGGATAGATCGCTTGTCTGAAGTAAGAAATCAAAGCTCAAAAAATGAGCTGGATGAGGCTCTTGTCCAGAAAATAAAAAGTCAAAAGCTTTCAAAAACGTGGCTAGCCATTCCTGATGTCATTGATTGGGCAAACGTCTCTGGGTTCAGGTATCAGAAAGAAAAACTAGGAGGTTTGGTGGATGACATAAGCTGGGATGGCTACCTTTCTTGCCTCGAAGATCGGAAAAAAGAAATTTCCATACAAAGACTAAAGGAAGATTGCATCCACTGTATTAGCGCTTCAAACGAGCACGCAATTCACACGTGGAAAGTTTATCGGTGTATTTATTGTGAAATTGAGCACGATGGTGAATTTTATTCCCTGACAAATGGAAAATGGTACAAGATAGACAGGGATTTTCTGAAAAGTCTTGACGATGAAATTGGAAGAATACCAGTCTCCGACTTGGATCTCCCGACCTATGCGGTAAAATCTGAAAATGAATACAACGAAAGCGTCGCCAACTCAAAAGGCTTTGTGTTGATGGATAGGAAAAATATAAATTACGGGAACGGTAGTAGCAAGATTGAATTTTGCGATCTCTACAGCACAGACAAAAAACTCATCCATGTCAAACGGTATGGAGGCTCAAGTGTTTTGAGTCATTTATTTTCCCAGGGGTTGGTTTCAATGCAGCTCGTTCTCTCGGATGGAAATTTTCGGGACTTGGTCAATGAAAAACTTCCAGAAACCCACAAGCTCCCCAAAAAAGATGAAAAACCAAACGCAGGGGAGTTTGAGGTTGTGTATGTGATTGCAAGTAATGATAAAAAAACAACGGCACATGATTTGCCTTTGTTTAGCAAAATTAACCTCCGTAGTTGTTATAACAGGCTTCAGTTAATGGGTGTTTCTAGTAGCCTTAAAGTTATTCCTATCGAAGGCATAGGGCAAGAGGAAAACGCTCATGAAGAATAAAAAACTTGAACTCACCTGGATTGGCAAGGAGAAGCGCCCCAAGTTGGAGGCGCGGATTTTGCTGGAGGATGGGGAGCTGTCATATCACGCTGGGCGGCGGGTGTCGGAGGGGGATGTCTTTGATAACCGGCTGATTTTTGGTGACAACCTGCTGGCTTTGAAGGCGTTGGAGGCGGAGTTCGCGGGCAAGGTCAAATGCGTGTTCATCGACCCGCCGTACAACACGGGCAGTGCGTTTACCCATTACGATGACGGGCTGGAGCATTCGATTTGGCTGGGGCTGATGCGTGACCGGCTGGAGATTATCAAGCGTTTGCTTTCCGATGATGGTTCGTTGTGGATCACGATTGATGACAACGAGGCGCATTATTTGAAGGTTTTATGCGATGAGGTTTTTGGGCGATCGAATTTTCTCGCTTGCTCAATATGGAACCACAGTGTTCAATCGAAGGGTTATAGTGGTAGATTTTCTGTTCATCATAACTATATTCTTGTTTACCAAAGATCCCCCTCTTTTGATTTAAAAGATTTGCCAAGAGAGGAAGAGCATAATATAAATTATTCGAATCCTGATAATGACCCTCGTGGCCCGTGGCGAGCCGGTGACGTAAGAAACTCTCTTGTTCGTCCCAATCTTATGTACGATATATCCACGCCAAGCGGAAAGACAATCAGGCATCCTCCAAAGGGCTGGAGGTTTAGTCGTGAAACCTTTGAAAGGGAGCTGTCTGAGGGAAAAATAAAATTTTCTGATGATGAAAGTAGAGTGATCAGAAAAATTTATTTGGCAGACCAGCAGGGGCGGGTTCCTGAGACTATTTGGTTTGCGAAGGATGTGGGTACTACTCGTGAAGCAAGTGGCGAAGTTCGTGAATTTGTTGATGGAGAATTTTTTGATACGCCAAAGCCCGAGCGGCTGATTGAGCGAGTTCTTAGGCTTGCCACCAACCCCGGCGATCTCGTCCTCGACTCCTTCGCCGGTTCCGGTACCACGGGCGCGGTGGCGCACAAAATGGGGCGGCGCTGGATCATGGTGGAGCTGGGTGAGCATTGCCATACGCACATCATTCCGCGCCTGAAAAAGGTGATTGACGGCGAAGACCCGGGCGGGATTTCCAAGGCGGTGAACTGGCAGGGGGGCGGCGGGTTTCGCTATTACCGGCTGGCGCCGAGCCTGATTGTGAATGACCGCTGGGGCAACCCGATCATCAACCCGGAATACAACGCGGCGATGCTGGCCGAGGCGCTGGCAAAGCTGGAGGGTTTTACCTATGCGCCGTCGGAAACGCTGTGGTGGCAGCATGGGCATTCCAGCGAACAGGATTTTATTTTCGTGACCACGCAAAGCTTGTCTGCCGGGCAGTTGCAGGCGCTGGCCGATGAGGTGGGCGATGGCCGCAGTTTGTTGATTTGCTGCTCGGCCTTTCGTGGGGTGACGGCGCAGCAGGCGCTTGAGCGCTGGCCGAATCTGACGTTGAAAAAAATCCCCAAGATGATTTTGGCGCGCTGCGAGTGGGGGCAGGACGATTACAGCCTGAACGTGGCGAATCTGCCGTTGGCCAAGCCGCAGCCGCAAGCCCAGCCCTCTCCCAAAGGCAAAGGGAGAAAAGCCGCCGACACGCCGGATCTGTTTGGCGATGACGGGGAGCAGGCCTAATGGCAAAGCAAGCTCCAGGCAACACACCTGCAAAGGCAGGCGGCTTGGTGCAGCAAGCTGCTGCAGCTATGGAAGAAACAGGCGAATTCCTGCTCTACCAGACCGAGGATGCGCAGACGCGGGTACAGGTGCGCCTTCAGGATGGCGGCCTCTGGCTGACCCAGGCGCAGCTGGCCGAGCTGTACCAGTGCTCGCCACAAAACATTACCCAGCACATCCGCGCCATCTACCAAACCGGGGAACTACAGGAAGCAGCAACTTGTAAGCCGTACTTACAGGTTCGGCTGGAGCGTGGGCGGCAGGTCAACCATGGTTGATGTGATGAGCAGCTCTTCAGACAAAAAAATCATCATCATTGCTGGCCCCAACGGGGCCGGAAAAACCACGTTTGCACGCTCTTTCTTGCCACAAGAGGCGCATTGCTCTCGCTTCATTAATGCGGATTTGATTGCGGCGGGTTTATCGCCTTTTGCGCCAGAGGCTGTAGCCATCAAGGCTGGGCGTTTGATGCTGGATGAAATTGAGGCGTGCGTACAGCGTGGCGAGAGCTTTGCCTTTGAAACCACGCTGGCCGGTCTGGGTTATTTGCGTCACATCCGGCGCTGGCAATCCATGGGTTACCGGGTCAGCTTGTATTTTTTGCAGTTACCCAATGCAGATTTTGCTGTGCAGCGTGTGGCGGAACGGGTCAGGCAGGGCGGGCATGATATTCCAGAGCCTGTGATCAGAAGGCGCTTTGAAAGTGGTCTTGCCAATTTGAAGCGATATACGCGAACGGTGGACAAATGGGCTGTGTATCAAAATTCAGGATCGACACCAGTGCTGATTGGATGGGGAGAGAAATCATGAAAAAACAAGATATTTCCACGGCCAAAGATGCTGATTTGCGCGCATCACAAGCGGCCATGCAGCGCGCGGCAGCCTTGGCCCGGCAGGTGGCGATTCAGACCAATACCGCCATCGTGGTGGAGCAGGACGGCAAGGCCGTGCGGGTGACGGCGGATGAGTTGCGGCGGGAACAGGAGCAGCGCAAGCCATGAACACCCGCGTACAACACCATGTCAACGGGCGGTTGTCGCTACGCGCGCCGCAGGCAGAGTCGCTGGCAAAGCTGATTCAGGCCATTGAGGCCGCGCCGGAAATGCTGACACATGAACGCGATGTGGCGGCTATTTTGAGCAGCCTGAAGGCGCAGTTTGCGACGCTGGAAGACTTTGAGCGTGACTTTCCCTCGCTGTGCTTTGCGCTGGCCACCGGGGTGGGCAAAACGCGGTTGATGGGCGCTTTCATTGCCTATCTGCATCTGGCGCATGGCATCCGCAATTTTTTCGTGCTGGCGCCCAACCTGACTATTTACAACAAGCTGATTGCCGATTTCACGCCCAACACGCCCAAGTACGTGTTCAAGGGCATTGCCGAGTTTGCGCAGCAGCCGCCCCTCATCATCACCGGCGACAACTACGAGCAAAGCGGCGCGGCGGTGGAGGTGCAGCCGCAGGGGCTGGGCATGGGCTTTGTGCAGGACGTGCGCATCAACATCTTCAATATCAGCAAGATCAATTCCGAGGTGCGCGGCGGCAAGGAGCCGCGCATCAAGCGCATGCGCGAGGTGCTGGGCGAGAGCTATTTCAACCACCTGGCGAACCTGCCGGATCTGGTGCTGCTGATGGACGAGTCGCACCGCTACCGCGCCCAGGCGGGGATGCGGGCGATCAATGAGTTGCAGCCGCTGTTCGGCCTGGAGCTGACGGCCACGCCGTTTGTGGAGAGCAGCCGCGGGCCGGTGGCGTTCAAGAACGTGGTGATGGATTACCCGCTGGCGCGGGCACTGGAAGACGGCTTTGTCAAGGAACCGGCCGTGGTGACGCAGCGCGGCTTTGATGCCAGCGCGCACACGCCGCAGGAGCTGGAAAAAATCAAGCTCGAAGACGGCGTGCGCCTGCACGAGGCCACCAAGGTGGAGCTGCTGACCTATGCGCGCGAGAACGGGGTGCAGCCAGTCAAGCCCTTCATGCTGGTGATTGCGCGCGACACCACGCATGCTGCCGACTTGCTGACCTTGCTGGAGTCGCCCGCGTTTTACGAGGGGCGCTACGCGGGCAAGGTGATTCAGGTTGATTCCAGCAAGAGCGGCAAGGACGAGGAGCAGATGATTGCGCGCTTGCTGGCTGTGGAGAGCGAGGAGGAGCCGACCGAGATCGTGATCCACGTCAACATGCTCAAAGAAGGCTGGGACGTGACCAACCTCTACACCATCGTGCCGCTGCGCGCGGCCAACGCGCGCACGTTGATCGAGCAAAGCATCGGGCGCGGCCTGCGCCTGCCCTATGGCAAGCGCACCGGCGTGGCGGCGGTGGACCGGCTCAACATCGTGGCGCACGAGCGGTTTCAGGAAATTGTGGACGAGGCCAACCGGGGCGATTCGCCCATTCGCCTGAAGCAAGTCATTCTGGAAGCGCCGCAGGCGGATGAGAAAAAGGTGAGCGTGCAGGTCGGCGCGGGCGTGCATGCGCGTCTGGGATTGGAAAGCGCGCCGGAAATCGTCCAGGTTCCGGGCAGCGACGTTCCCACCTTGTCTGCACCGGCGTTTGCCAGTGAAGCGGAAAAACAGGCTGCGCGCGTGGTGATGGAGGTGATCGGCCAGTACGAAACCCGGCCTGATGTGGCCCCCACCCGCAGCGCGCTGCTCAAGCCCGAGGTGCAGCGCGAAATCGTGGCCCAGGTGCAAGAGCGGCTAAAGGCCACGCAAGGCGCGCAAGCTGATTTGCTGGCGGGGGTGGATGCGGCGACGCCGACGCTGGATTTGCCTGCCGTGGTGGCAAAAACGACGCAAGCGCTGGTGCAGCAAACCATCGACATTCCGCGCATTGCCGTGGTGCCCCAAGGTGAGGTGCGCACGGGCTTTCGCCCCTTCACGCTGGATGTGAGCGGGCTGCATTTGCAGCCGGGCACGCGCGAGATCGTGGGGCAGATGCTGCACAGCAATGCGCAGTTCAGCCTGGCGGCAGAGATTGGCCTGAAGGAGCAGCGCGCCGAGGACTATATCGTCCACGCGCTGCTGGACTTTGACGACATCGACTACTTCACCCAGTCCGGACTGCTGTACGACCTGGCTGGGCAGATGGTGCGGCATTTGCGCAGCTATCTGACGGACGAGGCCGATGTCATCAACGTGCTGGATCGTGACCGCCGCCTGATTGCGCGCGAAATCCATGCGCAGATGCAAGCGCATTTCTATGAGGAGGCGGCAGGCTTCGAGGTGCGTATCAGCCGCGGCTTCACCCAGCTCAAGCCCTGTAGTTACATGGCGGCGGAACAAGCGCCGCGCCACTACCGCCAGACGCTGGCTGAGCCCGGCCGCATCAAGTCTTTGCTATTTGGCGGCTTTGCGCGCTGCCTGTATCCCTTGCAGAAATTCGACTCGGACACCGAGCGGCGCTTTACCATCCTCCTGGAGCGCGATGCGCTCAAGTGGTTCAAGCCCGCCAAGGGGCAGTTCCAGATCTACTACAAGCTCGGCAGCGAGCAGCCCGAATACGTGCCCGACTTCGTGGCCGAAATGCAGGACTGCATCCTGATGGTGGAAACCAAGGCACACAACGACATCGCCAGCGCCGAAGTGCAGGCCAAGGCGCAGGCCGCCGTGCAGTGGTGTCAGCACGCCAGCGCCTACAGTGCCCGCGTGGGTGGCAAGCCCTGGCGCTATGTGCTGGTGCCGCATGACGAGGTGCAGGAGTCGAAACGGCTGGCGGATTTTTTGCGCTTTGAGGCAAAAAACTGACATGGCAGCAAAGATTCGCTGCCGTATTGTGAGGGATGTAAAGGCGGCGTAAAATCGCGCCGATTTGTCAGCCAGCCACGCTTTTGGGCCCAGCCAGCCAGACATCCTTACTTGCGGAGTATCTGATGAAAAGCGTATTGGCTGTTGCCATTTCCATGGCGCTGTTTGCGCCTGCCCTTGCGGTTGCACAGCAGGGGATGCCCGAGCAAAAACAAGACGAAGTTGCAAACCAGAAGAAGTCCAAGGACAAGGACAAGCCGCTGCTGATGCCGACCATTGACGTGATTGGCCAGAGGCTGTTCCCGTATCAGGAAGGCATCAGCATTGACGAGCAATATGTGCAGTCGCAGGCCAAGGGCAATGGCGATATCAGCACATTGCTGCGCATCAATCCGAATGTGCAGTTCAGTGATAGTGAGCAAACTTCGCTGAATATGGGCGAGATCCGCCCGGCGAAAATCAGTATCAATGGCGGCATGTTCAACCAGAACAGTTTCCTGCTCGATGGGGTGTCGTTCAATAACGACCTTGACCCCACTGCCAGAGACAACCCGCATGACACCGTGAATATCAGCAGCGATGCCCAGGGCATTGCCGTGGATACCGACTTGATTGGCAGCCTGACGGTGTATGACAGCAATGTGCCGGCGAGTTTTGGCGGCTTCAACGGTGGTGTGGTGGATGTGGAAACCCGCAAGGCAGGCCATGCTTTTTCTGGCAAGGCAAGCTGGCGCGCCTCGCGTTCGGTATGGAATGAATATCACCTGCGCGAAGGACAGCTTGAGAGCTTTTTGAACTCCAATAGCCAAGCTCAGCAGCCGGAATATGACAAACAAAAGCTCTCGCTGATGCTGGAAAACCGTTTTGCCAACGGGCTTGGCCTGATTGGCAATATTTCCCGATTGCGCTCTGAAATCCCATTGAACGGTTATGCCAATGGCTTTGTACCACCGCAAGGCAGCGACCAGGCGCGCAAGGACAATATCCGCGAAAACACCAGCTACAGCCTGCGCGCCGATTACACCACGGCATCGGGTGTGGCGCTTTCCGGTGCCATCAATTATGCGCCTACGGACGAGACTTACTTCATTGTCAATACCAAGGACTCGTTTTTTGATTTGAAGCGTGGCGGGTATGCTGCCAGCTTCAATGTACGGCATGACTTGGGCGCGTGGCGACTCAAGCATGGTTTGAGCCATGCGGTGACAAGTAGCTCACGCGACAGCCGTGGCATCAATATCTGGCGAACCTGGGCGCGCTCGGCCGATAAAAACTGGGGACGCAGTAACCAGAGTCTGGAAGGTAACTGGGGCAGCGTTGATCAGGATAGCCGCACTACGCGCTACAGCCTGGATTTCAGTCGTGAAGCCCTGCGCTGGGGCAATGCCGAGCACCGCTTGCAATGGGGGCTGTCGGCTTCCAGCCGCAAGGGAAGCTATCACCGCCTGAACGATCATTACGCCTATATCCGCGTGGGCGCGACGACCACTTGTACCGATGCCAATGGCGTGGTCGATAGCGAAAACTGCTCATTGGGGGCGGTGCCCGGACGCTATTCCAGAATTGATTTCAATGGAAAGGGGCAGTATTTCACCCAGATGGTGCTGCGTCGTGCCGGGTATTTCGAGGTCGATGCCGATGATTATTCGCTGTATTTCCAGGATGACATCCGCCTGGGTAATGTCAGCCTGCGTCCCGGCATCCGGTTTGACTACGACAATATCAGCAAACAAGTCACGACCTCGCCGCGGTTTGCCGCCTCCTGGGATGTCTTGGGCAACCAGCAAACCTTGTTGACCGCAGGGCTTAATCGCTATTACGGGCGCAATTTCTACATCTACAAGCTGCGTGAGGGGCGTGAAGCGCTGGAAAGTCAATACAAACGCAGCAATACGGGCAGCCATGCCTGGCAATGGCGGGAGGATTCACGCGCGATCAGCAGCAATACTTTCCGCGATATCAAGGTGCCTTATAGCGATGAATGGACGCTGGGACTGAATCAGCGCTGGGCGGGTTTTGACTTCAACCTGAAAGTGGTGGACAGAAACAATCAGGATGAAGTCATGCGGGTGCGTGAGCGAAGTGCGACTGGCCAGAATATTCGTCGTTATGCGAATGTGGCAGGCGGACGTGCACGGGTTTGGAGTTTCAGCCTCAGTCCCGTGCAGGCGCTGGAATGGGGCAATACCCGCACCAATCTGATGCTGGCGCTGGACAAGACCCATGTGCGCCGTCAGTACAGTGCCGCAGGAAATGACGACTATGACAGCAATTTTGATGAGGCTTGGCTGAGCGGAACGGTGCGCTACAACGGCCAGCTGATGTCCCGCCGCGATATGGATGCGTCCGATTTTGCAAGGCCGTGGACGGCGCGGCTTTCGACACAAACCGTGTTTGGCGAGAGCGGCTTGAGTCTGGGCAACTTCTTGCGTTATCGCTCCGGCTATGCACGGCCTTTCCGCACGGATGTGGAGGTGCTGGGCAGTGGTGAGCGCGTTGATGTGTACCAGCGCATCAGCCAGCCACGCACCTTTACCTGGGATGCCAGCTTGCAATATGAGCTGCCACTGGGTGCGCAGTACCGGCCGTATATTCGCCTTGAGGCAATGAACCTGCTGAACCGGGCCAATGTCGCCACGGCCACGGCGACCAATGTGTTGAGCTTTGAGCCAGGTCGCAGTTATTGGCTGGAGCTGGGGGTGAAGTTCTGATGGCATCCCGTTGCGGTGATGTCATGATGCGAGCATGAAGCTGAAACTTGCCAATGCTGCATGGCTGGGCTTTGCGCTGCTGGGACTGCTGGGCTTATCACCAACCGCAGCGCAGGCGCCGGAGACTTCGCTGGAAACTTGCCTTGAGCGCATCAAGGCAAGTGCGCCGCGTGGCGACTTTGCATGTCTGCGCCGGGTGTACCAGCAGCCCATCACGCAATGGCCCGCACCGCATATTGACCCCGGTGTGAGCTGGGAGGAAATGGCAGCGCTGCCCCGCAAGGCGCCAGAGCCAGCCAACAACCCCGGCACGCCGGAAAAAATCGCGCTCGGTGCGCGGCTGTTTGATGACCCCAGGCTATCGGTGTCCGGGCAGATTGCCTGCGCCAATTGCCATGACCGGCAGCTTGGCTGGAGCGATGGCCGCAGCGTGTCGTTCGGGCATGACCGGCAGACCGGGCGACGCAATGCCATCAGTGTGGCGATGAGCGGCTTTGCCGAGCCGCTGTTCTGGGATGGCCGCGCCGCAACGCTGGAGGCGCAGGCGCTGCACCCCATCCTGGATGCCCGTGAAATGGCCTTTACCCCGGAAGGCGCAGCACAGCGTTTGCAGCAAAGCGGTGACTATGCGGCCAGTTTCACCCAGGTATTTGGGGATGATGAGATCACCCCCGAGCGCCTTGCGATGGCGCTGGCGGCCTTCCAGCGCAGCCTGCTGCCGCGTTTCAACCGTTTCGATCGTTTTCTGGAAGGCCGGCATAGCGCGCTCAATGACCAGCAGCTATGGGGGCTGCATCTGTTCCGTACCCGTGCGCGCTGCATGAACTGCCACTTTGGTGCCGCGCTGACCGATAACCAGTTCCATAACCTCGGGCTGCATTTTCATGGCCGCGCCCGGCAGGATCTGGGTCGCTATGAAGTGACCGGCAACCCCGACGACAGTGGCAAGTTCCGCACGCCCTCGCTGCGGGGTGTCGGCAAGAGTGGGCCGTGGATGCATAACGGCCTGTTCCATGACTTGCGCGGGGTGATGAATATGTACAACGCCGGGATGCCGCGCCCGCGCCCCAATGCCAGGCAGCAGAACGATCCGACCTTTCCCAAGCCCGACCCGTTGTTGCAGCCGCTGGATTTGCATCGCAGCGAGATTGAGGCCATTACCGAGTTCTTGCGGACGCTGTAAGCGATTAATCAATCCGGCAGCGTCAGGCTGACGCCAAGGCCGCCGCCTTCGCGGTTGGCAAGGCTGATATGGCCGCCGTGGGATTCGATGATTTCGCGGGCCAGCGCCAGTCCAAGGCCGGTGCCATGGCGTTTGGTGGAATAGAACGGCAGCAGCGCCTGCGCCAGCACGGCCTCGTTCATGCCGCTGCCACGGTCGAGGATGTCAATGCGCCAGCCTTGTGGCTGGCGGCGCAGCCGCAGTTGCACTTCGTGCGCGGCACTGCCGGACTCGTGTGCGTTCTTGATGAGATTGAGCAGGGCTTGTTCCAGTTGCGCACGGTCGGCGCGGAACTGGGCATCGCCATGCGCCCTGTCCCATTGAAAATCCATCTGCTGTTGCAGGGCGTCCAAAAAAGCGTCCCAGCGGATCGGCTCCAGACGGGGCGCAGGCAGTTTGGCAAAGCGCGCGTAATCGCGGATGAAGCCTTCCAGATGACGGGCGCGCTCCTCGATGGTGGCGAGCGCCAGCGGCAATGGCTCATAGTGCTGGCGGCGCAGCAGTTCCGCCCCCGAATGCGCCAGCGAGGCAATCGGCGCCAGCGAGTTGTTGAGCTCATGGCTGATGACGCGGATGACCTTTTTCCAGGTGGCGACTTCTTGCCGGCGCAGCTCGGCGGTGAGCTGGCGCAGCAGCAGCAATTCATGCGGGCGGCCATTGAGGCGCAAGGGGCGGCGCGAGAGGTGATAAATGTCCTCGTCATCTTCGCTGCCGACGGCAAACAAGGCATCGCCCTGATGGCTGAACGCCTGCTGCATGGCTTCGGGGCGATGCGCCAGCAGTGCGGGCAGGCTGTGTCCTTCCAGCCGCCGGCCTTCGCCCAGCAAGCGCCGGGCCGCCAGATTGCCCAGCACCACGCGGCCGTGGTTATCGACCAGTAGCATCGCCTGCGGCGAGTTCTGCACCACAGTATCGAGCAGCAATTCACGCTGTTGCAGGCGGTTGCGCTGCGCGCGCAGGGTATCGCCCAGACGGTTGTGCGCGGCCACCAGCATGCCCAGTTCATCGCGCTGCGGCCAGACCAGCGAAAAACTGAAATCGCCATCGCGGTAGCTGTCCACGGTACCGGCCAGGGCGCGATACATCGCCAATATTCGGCCTTGCTGGTGGTTGAGGTGCAGGCCAAGCAGCAGCAGCCAGAATGCGCTGAGGGCAAGCAGGCCGTACAGCGGCCAGCCATAGCGCAGGCCAAGTGCCAGCGAGAGCAGCAATGCCGTGCCATAGGCGGCCAGCAGGAGGGCAAGGCGCAGGCGCAGGGAAATGAACATGACTAACGTGCGATGCCGAATTTGTCCATGCGCCGGTACAGCGCCTGCCGTGAAAGCCCAAGCTCGGTGGCGGCCTGTGCCACCACGCCGCGATGACGGCGTAGCGCCGTCTCGATTTCGCTCTGGGTGGGTTCATGACTGCTCTGTGGCGGTGCGCTGTGGCTGGCAAGTCCCAGCGCGCTGGCCGGGATTTCATCGCCCGCACTCAGCAAGGCGGCGCGCTGCATCACATTGCGCAACTCGCGCACATTGCCCGGCCACTCATGCGCCAGCAGCGCCTGCTCGGCATCGGCCGAGAGCTGTTTTTCGCCGCCCAGAAAGTGCCGCGCCAGCGGCAGGATGTCGGCACGGCGCGCGGCCAGCGGCGGTAGCGCCAGCTCGATGGCGTTCAGACGGTAATACAAATCCTGGCGGAACTCGCCGCGGGCAATCATTGCCGGCAGGTCGGCATTGGTGGCGGCGATGATGCGCACCTTGACCGATTGCTCGCGCTGGCTGCCCAGGCGGCTGAAGCGCCCGGTTTCCAGCACCCGCAGCAGCTTGGTTTGCCCGGCCAGCGGCAAGGTGCCGATTTCATCCAGAAACAGCGTGCCGCCGTCGGCGGCCTCGAACTTGCCGGGTCGGGCGCGGGTTGCGCCGGTATAGGCGCCTGCCTCGGCGCCGAACAATTCGCCTTCGACCAAATCCGCCGGCAGCGCGCCGCAGTTGAGCGCGACAAACGGCCCGCGCGCAACGGCAGAATTGGCATGCAGGATTTCGGCGATTTTTTCCTTGCCGCTGCCGTTGGGGCCGGTGATCAGCACTGACAGTGGCGAGGCCGCCACCCGGCAGGCCAGGCTTAGCACTTCCTCGCTGGCGGCATCGGCATAGATAAAGCCGCACAAATCATGCTGCTCGGCCAGCGTCTGGCGGCGTTGCCGCTGGCGCTGCGTGGCTTGGCTGAGTGCCTTGCGGGTATCGGCCAGCTCCAGCAGGTTGCGTACACAGGTCAGCAGCTTGTCATCGTCCCAGGGCTTGCCAAGGTAGTCGGCGGCTCCGGCCTTGACCAGCGATACCGCGCGTTCCAATTGCGTCCAGGCGGTGAGCAAAATCACCGGCATGTCCGGCCAGCGCGTGCGGATGTCGTGAAACAGCTGCTCGCCCTCCTCGCCACTGGTGGTGTCAGCCTCGAAGTTCATGTCGGCAATCACCAGGTCGATATCGCCACGCCCCAGCCGCGCCAGCCCCTCGGCCGGAGACTTGGCGCTGATAGCGTCAATATCGTTCAGCGAAAACAGCAAGGTCAGCGCCGTGGCGACCGCCGGGTTGTCGTCAATGATGAGAATGCGGGGCATGGATAGGGTTGATGGGCGGATGATTGGCAAGGGTGCGTTATGCGCTTGGCAGGGCATTGGCTAAGAGGTCGGGCGGGCATGTCCGCCTGCCGAGCACAGTCAAGGCCGCCCCCATTCCAGCGCGCCGATGCGCAGGGTATCGTCGTCAAGCTGGCAGATGTCCAGGGTGATGGCCTCGGCGATGTCGTCACTGTCTATGCTCACCATCACCCAGGCCAGCATCGTGGCCGGCATGTCAGGCAGGTCATTGTGCGGCGGCAGGGCGTGTACGCGGTTGATGGGCGTTTCGGCGTAAGACACCATCGCCTCGTAGTCTTTTTGCAGGTCATTGATGGTGGTTTCGTCCTGCAATTCCGGCATCAGCATGGCATACGCCCGGGCGTAATCGCCGTCGACCAGCGCCCAGGCAAAATCTTCGGCGCATTCGCAGATACGCCTGCTTTGCGCTTCGCTCAAAGGCGCGCGCCGGGCGGCGTTGTCCTGCGCATTGCAGGATGCCTCGTCCCCGTCCGCAGCGCCGAGCCTTGCCGCCATGGCAAAGGCCTGCTCCATTTCATCGGAAAGGCCGGGGCTGAACTGCGCCATGCGCTGCATCATTTGCTGCCTGAGCCAGTCCAGCGTGTCGTCTTCCGACTTCGGACCCTGGCCTTGTTGCAGCAGGCGGCATTGTGAGAGCACCGGTTGCAGCTCGGCCAGCGAGAGGTAGTCGCCCTGCGCCGCGCAGGCCTCGAAGCTGCCAATAGCCGCATCAAAATCGCCCAGCTCCATCAACAGCAGGGCGCGCTGGTACATCCAGAAGCCTTGCGGATAAACGGCCACGGCCTGGGCGTATAGTTGCTCGGCTTCGCGCAGGCGCCCGGTATGGATGGGGCGTGGCATCATGCCGCTGGACATGACCCAGCCTTCGCCCTGGGGCAGTGGCAAATCCGCTTTGCCGCGCGCGGCAGTGCGTTCGGCTTGGGTGGCGATGGCCTCGGCGGCCTTGCGCTGGATAGCGTCGGTCATGATGTCGCTCCTTGGGGCTGGCGCAGTGGGTCGCCGCCTTGGGCGTCCCAGTAGGCGACATAATCGCAGGCATCGCGCAGCAGCCAGTAGCGCAGGCATTCCTCGGCCTCCTTGGTCTTGCCGCTGCCCAGCGCATCAAAGTAATGCTCACGGAATTCTTGGGCTTGCGCACGCTTTTCCGCGTTGTAGCGCCGCGCGGCGGCAGCGTTGGCTGCACTGCTCATGCGTGTCCAGAACGGCAAGGCCTGTTGCACGAAGGCGGCTTCAAAATCGTCCATCACCGCATCAAGGTTGCTACCGTCGGCCGCCACACGCCAGAGGCTCATATCCTTTCTGCGCCCGCCGCCGGCCTGGCTTGGCGCGTCATCGCATTGCACGCTCATCAGATATTGCGTGCCCCAATAAGGTTCTCGCGCCTGCAAATAGCGCTCGACGATGGCCTGCTCATCGGCATCGAAATGGTAAATGCCCGCCACGCAATCAAAGGTGCTATCGGCGCTCGGCTGCCCGATATGCTGCAAATGTGCATTCAATGCGCGGCTGGCGGCATACCACACCTGCCCGTCAGCGAGACGGTAATAGCTGCGGCCGATGTGGTGCTGAAAGCCCTGCGCCTGCAAATGCGGCCACAGGCGCTTGTGCAAGGCGCTGGCGATTTTGCTGCTGCTGATATGCGTGCTCATGTGTCCGGCTCCTGATTCAGCACCAGCCCATGTGCGGCGGCCAGTGCATGGATCTGCGGAGCGATGGATTTGCGGTATTCAAGGCCGATATTGAGCCGCTCGCGCGCCTTGTCGTGCTCGCCCAGCAAGAGATAAAAGCTGGCGGCATGCAGTGGGTCAAGCGGCATCGGGGCGCCACCGGGCAGCTGCGCAAAATCGCCGCCGGCGGCCTGGAATGCTTCTGGCGTGAAGGCGGCAAACCAGGGCAGGGCGTGATTCAACACCGCCTGTTGCAGCGTGTGAGCCAGGGCTTCGTCGCTGCTTGCCGTGTCCATTGACCACCAGAAGTCCTCGTCTTTTTGCGGCAGGAGCGCACCGATGCGCTGGCGGAAATGGCATTGGTGCTCCTGCGGTTTTTCGAGTGGCGGCGCATCCAGCATGGCCGCGATTTGCGGCAGGTACAGGCCAAGATTGACGGTGAACTCGCCTTTGCCTTCCGTGTTGTACTTGCCGCCCTGTATGTCGATGACTTCCACCGCGCCATCATCGCGGCTGCGGCGAAACACGCGCGCCTGTTTCTTGAAACCGGCGGCCTTCAGCGGCGTGGCAAGCGCCAGTTTGATGATGGTGTCGATGCGTTTACCGATGGGGAGCATGGAAAGATTCAAGCAGGGCAGCAGTGATGAGGGCAGGTTACAGCAAGGCCACTTGACGGGCTTCTTCAGGCCTGGTCGGGGGCATGAGTGATACGCTTATGCGTATAAAGCGTATTGGGGGTGCATCATGCACAAGCGAATGACCATTACTTTGGATGAGGCGGTTTACGAAGGACTCTACCGGCGGGTAGGCAAGCGCCGCATGAGCCAGTTCATTGAAGACTTGCTGCGTCCGCATGTCACCGATGCCGCACTGGATAAAGGTTATGCGGCCATGGCGGCAGACCAAGCGCGTGAGGCCGAAGCCAAGACATGGTGCAATGCACTGGCCGGGGATGCGGACGATGGTTCGTGGTGAAATCTGGTGGGTAGAGTTTGACCCCGCTGTTGGCAGTGAAATCCGCAAGCGTCGCCCGGCCATCATCGTCAGCAATGATGCGGCCAATCGGAATCTGGCACGGGTGGTGGTCATACCGCTCACCAGCAATACCGAGCGGCTCTATCCCGGTGAAGCCTTGGTCATGGCGGGGAGCCAGCAAAGCAAGGCCATGGCCGATCAAATCATGGCGGCGGACAAACAGCGCCTGAAAAGCCGCCTTGGTGCAGTTTCCAAGGCGGATATGCAGGCGGTTGAAGATGCCATCAAGCTGCATTTGGCATTGCCTTTGTAATCACACACTCCGTGTCGCAGTGGCCGGAGGGATGGCGGCGGCGCGCAGTGCGGGGGCGAGCACGGCGAGCTGGCCGAGCAGCCACAGCACCACGGCGGCGATCGGCAGGGTTTGCCAGGGCAGGCGCGGCAGTTCGTATTTGGCCATCAGGAACTGGTTGAGGCCGAAGGCCAGCAGCAGGCCGAGCACGATGCCACCGGTAACGATGAGAAAGTTCTCGCTCTGGAAATAGCGCAGGATGTCGCCACGAGTGGCGCCGAGTGCGCGGCGGATGCCGATTTGCCGGGTGCGCTGCTGCACCCAGAAGCTTGCCAAGCCGACGATGCCGAAGGCGGTGACGGCCAGCAGCACCACGGCGACGATGCCAAGCAGCCAGATCATGGCGCGATCCTCGGCAAAATAGTCATGGCGGATTTCGGCAAAGGTTTGCTGCGCAATCAGGATGCGCTGCGGCTCCAGTTGCTTCAGCGTGTCAGCGGCGGCCTTCAGTGCAGCTTCGGGGGAATGGCCGGGTTCAAGCCGCAGCAGGTAGTTGCCGACCAGGGTATAGGGCAGGCGCATTGGTAGCAGCATGGAGTCGTATTGTTGCTGCGGGCCGCGCGCTTCATGGCTGGGGCGCAGCAGGTTGTCGATGACGCCGACGATGGTGATCGGTTGGGTGTCGAAGTACAGCGGTTTGCCGACGGCGCTCTCTCCCGGATAGAGCTTGTCGGCCAGCGAACGGGTGATGATGATGCTGCGAATCTTCCCCAGCGCCTCGTTCATCGCAGCCTCGTCCGGCACATCAATGAGCTCTTCGCTGGCAAAGTCGCGCCCGGCCAGCAGTGCGCTGCCCAGAGTGTGCCAGACGCGCTCGCCACCCAGATACATGGTGGCATTGTGGTAGGTGACGTTATCGCCGGGGCTGGCGGACACGCCGCTGTTCCAGGAGTTATTGATCATCGGCAGCTGCGAAATCTGGCTGGCGTCGATCACCCCCGGCAGGGCGCGCAATGCGGCCAGGTCAGTCTGGGTTTGTGCCAGGGCATTGTTATGGCGGCCAATGCCGGTGAGCCGGATATTGACCAGATGCGCCTCGTCCACGCCGCTGACCACCTGGAGCGCCTGGAAGCGGCGTTGGATGAGGAACAGGGCATTGCAGAGGATGGCGCAGGTCAGCGCGATTTCCAGCAGCAGGATGCCAGCGGCGGATTTGTGCTGGCGCAGGGCGGAAAGAATCGGGCGCAGGTTCAACATGAGAGCCTCACTGGAGTTTCAACTGGATGGCGGGCGGGATATGCATCGCGCGCCAGGCGGGCAGCCATGCAGCCAGGAGGCTGGCGGCCACGGCGATGACGAAAGTGGTCAGCAGCATCGGCAGGTTCATCTGCGCAAGTTCAGCATAGGCGCTGGGCTGCTGGCGCACGCCCCACAGGCCGAGGAAGGCGAGCAGCAGCCCGGCTGCGCCGCCGATGAGGCCAATCAGGCCGCCTTCCACCAGCAATTGCAGAAAGATTTGCCGGCGGCTGGCGCCGAGCGCACGACGTACGCCGATTTCACCGCTGCGGCGCAGGAACTTGGCCAGCATCAGCCCGACCACGTTCACCAGACACACCGCCAGAAAACCCAGCGCCAGCCACAGTTGCAGCTTGACATCGGCAGGCACGACCCGGGTGTAGTCCAGCCAGGCCATGACATCGCGCAGGCGCACATTGGGCGGGCGGGAAAAACGTCCAGCGTCTTTTTGCTTGGCCGAGTAGTTTTCCAGATAACGCTTGAAATCCCCGGCCTGTCCTGGGGATTCCAGCTCCACCCAGTATTGCAGCCAGGCGCAGGGGGCGTTGAGATCGGTGTGCGCGCCTTCGTACATGGCAAAACAGTTCATGTTGCCGCTAGCGCCCCATTTCAGCGCGCGCGCGGTGTGGTAGGGCACGATGGCCAGCTCCGGCCTGCTGAACGCGGAGACATTGTTGTCATAAAAGCGCGGCGTGGGTCGCCATGGCGCCATCACGCCGACAATGCGGAAAGTGGTGCCATTGATGCGCACGTCCTTGCCGACCGAATTGCCGCCGGCAAACAGTTTCTCGTTGAGTTCGTCGGTGATGACGGCCACCCGCGCGGCGGCGGCGTCTTCGCTGGCCTGCCAGGGCTGGCCGTAGCGCAGCGGCACATTGAACATCGGGAAGAAATCGGCACTGGCGCTACGGGTGCTGGTCAGCATCGGCTCGCTGCCTTCGCCGCCCTGGATGACCGTATCGCTCCAGGCGGTGATGACCTGACGCTTGGCGCGGCCTTCGGCCAGCAGCGCCTCGGCATCAAAGCGCGAGACATCATCGGGCGGCTCGCTGTCCTGCGAGTCCTGCGGATACATGTCCAGCTGCACACGGAACAGGCGCTCGCTCTTGTCCGGGATGGGGTTGCCCGAGAGAGTGCGGAACACGGTGAGCGTGGTCATGGTCGCGCCGATGCCCACGGCAATGGTGAGAATCATCAAGACGGTGAGCGCGCGGTTGCGCCGCAAACTCATCCGGGCAAGTTTCAGGTAATAGGCCAGCATGGAACACCTCAACCGCGTTTGAGGTCGTTGGCGATGCCATCGACGATATGCACATTGCGCTGGGCGCGGGCAGCCAGTTCCGCATCGTGGGTGACCATGACGATGGTGGTGCCCTGGCGGTTGATGTCTTCGAGCAGCTCCATCACCCCGCGCGCCATCTGCGAATCGAGGTTGCCGGTCGGCTCGTCGGCGAGCAGCAGGCGCGGCTCACCGGCCAATGCCCGGGCAATCGCCACGCGCTGCTGCTGGCCGCCGGAGAGCTCGGACGGGTAATGACGCATGCGCGAGGCCAGCCCGACATCGGCCAGCGCTTTTTCGATGCGTTTTTTGCGCTCGCTTGAAGGCAGGCCGCGATAACGCAACGGCACATCGACGTTGTCGAACAGGTTGAGATCGGGAATCAGGTTGAAGCCCTGAAAGATGAAACCGATTTTGCGATTGCGTAGCCGCGACCGGGCATCGTCGGACAGCCCGCGCACGTTCTCGCCGTCCAGTACATATTCGCCATCGGTAAAGGTTTCCAGAAGCCCGGCGATATTGAGAAACGTGGTCTTGCCCGAACCCGAAGGCCCGGTGACGGCGACAAACTCGCCCTCATCGACCTGCAAGTCCAACCCGCGCAGGGCATGGGTTTCCACCATTTCGGTGCGGAATACTTTGGAGATGTTTTTCATCGAGAGCATGGCATTGACTCCAGAGGTAAAGGGTTAAAGAGCAGGGGGTAAAGGCCAGAGGCCAGGGGTTATGGAAGTGCGCTAAAAGCCGGGATTTGGGTCAAAAGAAAGGAAAAAGCATTGATTAGGCAGATGGCACTGTCGATGCTTTTCCCGAGTCCCGAGTCCCGAGTCCCGAGTCCCGAGTCCCGGCTTTCAATGCACCCTCACTTTCCCGGCATCGCCGAGGTGGTCGTGGCCGGAGACGATGACGCGCTCGCCCTCAGTCAGGCCGCTGATGATTTCCACCGCGTCTAGGCTGCGTGCGCCGGTCTTGATCGGGCGTTTTGTGGCGATGCCATCGACCACTACCCAGACACTGTGGCCAACGCCCTGATCCAGTGCCGGGCCGCGCTCGACCATCAGCACGTCATGGCGGGTATCGAGCAGGATGCGCGCGGCAAGGCGCTGGTTCTGGCGCAGGGCTTCGGGTTGTCGACCTTCAGCAAAGCGCAGCCGGGCGCTGACTTCGCCGCTCACCACTTCCGGTGAAACCGCTGCCACCGTAGCCGGGTAGCGCTGGTTGTTGCCGGAGAGCTCGGCGGGCATGCCGATGGCCAGGTCGCGGGCAAAGCTTTCGGGCACCTTGATTTCGACCTCGAAGCGGCTCAAGTCCACCACCGAGAGTACGGCGGCATTGGCAGCGACGTTTTGCCGTTGGGCAACAAACACCTGCCCGACCTGACCATCGAACGGGGCGCGGATGGCGAGTGCTTCCACTTGCCGCCGCAACTCCTCGACCGCGGCCTTCTGGCGGGCTGCCTGAGCGCTGCGGTTGCGAGCATCCAGTCCCGCAGCGGCGCTTTGCAGTCCGGCATCCTGACGGGCATGGTTGAGGCCGATATCGGCTTTTTGCACGGCATCGCGGGCGCGGGCGAAATCCACCTGGGCAACCGCGCCTCCCTCATAGCCGCGCTGGTAGCGTTCCAACTCGCGCTGCGCGGCCTGTTGTTCGACCCGCGCCTGATCGAGCAATTTGCTGGCTTGGGCGTGCGCGATGCGCGCGGAGAGCGTGGCGCGGCTGGCCTCGGCCTCAAGGCTGGCCAGCGTGGCTTCTTCCTGCGCCAGGCGGCTCAAAAGCTCCGGGCTTTCGATTTCGGCCAGTACTTCACCGGCCTTGACCGCATCGCCGGCCACTACTTTCAGCGTGACCGTGCCAGCGCCGACGGCGTACAGGCTGGGGCTGTTGCTGGCGATGACCCGGCCCTCGGCGGCGATATCGCGCACCAGATCGCCACGCTTGACCTCGGCAATGCGCAGCCGGGCGGCATCGACCGAGTGACTGCCGGCCAGCCAACCACGCCCGACCCAGCCGATACCGGCCAGCAAGGCCAGTGCGATGCCGGCAGGCAGCAACCAGCGGCGGTGGCGGGCAAGACCGGTGGAGGGCTGCAGTGGGGTGTCCTGGGCGGAGGTGTCACGGATGTTCATATTGCAGACAGGCGGTGGCGATGCTCAGGCTTTCAGCAAAACCTGTGCCAACCATAACTGCATGTTTTTATTGGGTTTGATTTGTCTCTGGGGTGTCCGGCCAAGGCTGCGGACGTCCGCGGACAGTGCGCCCAAGTAACGCGAATAATTCTCAATTGGAATACAATCATGTCCCCTTCATATGGTCTTGAATTGCATGTCCACGGTTTTTCTGCGCCGCCCGCTGACCGCGGCGATTGCGCTTTCCTTGCTTTGTCCGCTGCCTGCTTTGTCCACTGAAAAGGCTGCCGAGGACAAGCCGCAGCAAACCACCCGCTATAGCCTCGACACCGTCGTGGTGCAGGGGCGGCGCAGCTTGAGAGAGGATGTCATCACTGACCAGAAAAGCCGTGCGGTCATCGAGCAGGAGATGGTGCGCGATACCCGCGACCTGGTGCGCTATACCACCGATGTGGGCATCAGCGACAGTGGTCGTCATTTGAAGGGTTTTGCCATCCGCGGGGTGGAAGGCAATCGTGTGGGCATCAGTGTCGATGGGGTGTCGCTACCGGATTTCGAGGAAAACTCGCTGTACAGCCGTTATGGCAATTTCAACAGCTCCAGAATGTCGATAGACCCGGAGCTGGTACGCGCCATCAGCATTGTCAAAGGTGCCGATGCGTTCTCCGGGGGCAGCGGCGCACTGGGCGGCCGGGTCGATTACCGCACCCTGGAGGCGAGCGATATTGTCCGCGCCGGCAATGAAACCGGCTTTTTGCTGCGCAGCGGCTATGCCAGCAAAAACCGCGAGTGGGTCAATGGCTTTGCCGTGGGCTATGCCGGTGATGCGTTTGAAACGCTGCTGATGTATTCGCACCGGCATGGGCATGAAATGGATAGCCGTGGCGAAGGCCCGTACTACCAGTACGATAAAAGCCAGCATCCCGACCCGTCGCGGCGCAAACAGGACAGCTATTTGGCCAAGCTGCGCTGGCATATCAGTCCAGAACACAGCCTGTCGCTGGCACTGACCGGGCAGCGGGCACGCAATTTCACCGATGAGCGCTCCTATACGCTGTTTGGCTCGCAATGGCGCGAGGCCGAGGACATCAGCCGGCGCAGCAATCTGCAGCTGGGCTATGCCTGGTTGCCGGAAAGCGACTGGTTGGCTTCACTGAAACTCGATGGCGATTACCAGCGCACCGACTTGACCGCGCTCAACTATAAAGGCGGCCGCAATTACACCACCCAGGAAAAAGAGCTGGGCGAGGTGTTCGACCGCCGCATGCATACCCGTTTCAAGCGCCTGACCTTTGGTTTGGAGACCTTGCCGCTGGCCTTGGGCGCCAGCCAGCACACGCTGGCATTCAAGGCATTTGCTGCCAATCGCGAGTTCTGGAACATCAATTACGACACCTATGTTCTCGGTGGTAAGCCCGAGCCGCAACCGGCGTATGCCATCCAGTATCCGGTCGATACCCGCCAATACGGTTTTTCGCTGGAGGACCGGGTGCAGTGGAACACATCCCTTTCCAGCCGTTTTGGCCTCCGCTATGACCATGAGCGACTGACGCCGCAGGCGCTGAACGCGCCCTGCAGCAAGGCCTGTACTGCAGAAGGGCGTCCGGCGGGCAATACCTTCGGCAACTGGAATGGCCTGGCAAGCGTGGTGGCCAAGCTCAATGCGCATTGGGCACTGGGGGCGACGGTTAGCACCGGCTATCGGGTGCCGACTGCTTCGGAAATGTATTTCACCTTCCAAAATGCCTATGGCAGCTGGAAATCCAATCCGGATCTGCGTGCCGAGCGCAGCATCAACTACAGCCTGAGCTTGCAGGGCGAGGGTGAGGCGGGCGGTGTGAATATCAGCCTGTATCAGGTCAATTACCGGGACTTCCTGTTCGAGCAAGAATCCATCACCCGCACTCGCAACCCGTATTACGAGCAGTGCCAGGCCTGGGGCTGCGCCGAATACAACGAGTCGCCGGTACAGCAGATGGTCAATCTGGATCGTGCCAGAATCCGTGGCCTTGAGTTTTCCAGCCATCTGAATCTGGCGCATTACTGGCCGCAGCTGGAAGGCTGGAAGCTATCGGCACAACTGGGCTATAGCCAGGGCAGCCTCTCCAGCGACAACAGCCTGCTGTCCATCCAGCCGCTGAAGGGCATTCTGGGGCTGGACTACCACGCGCCCAGTGGCCGCTGGGCCGTGTTTGCCCGCGGCACTTATCTGGGGGCGAAAAAGGCCGATGATGCGCAGGTGGTGCAGAACGTGTATTCCTATCGCAACCGCACCTTCAGCCAGGTGGTGAAAACCTATCCGTATCTCAACCGTCGTGCTGCCCTGCTGGATATTTATGGCTATGTGCGTGCCGGTGAGCGCTTCACCTTCCGTGCCGGGGTTTACAACATCTTCAACCGCAAATACCACACCTGGGATGCGCTGCGCGGCATCAATGCCCATTACGGCGCCAGTACCACCAATTCGGTGGATCGGGAAGGGTATGGGCTGGAGCGCTTCCACGCACCGGGGCGCAATTTCAGCCTGTCGATGGAGTATCTGTTCTGATTTCGGGGAGGGCAGGCCGTGTGCTGGCCTGCCCCAAACCACGCCAGGCAGCATCGGGCAGGCAGCGGGAAATCATTACAATGCGCCAGTCTCAACTTGAAGAGTGTGCCGCATGTGTGGAATTGTCGGAGCCGTTGCCGCCCGTGATGTCGTGCCATTGCTGTTGGAAGGCCTCAAGCGCTTGGAATACCGGGGTTATGACTCCGCAGGTGTGGCAGTACTGGCCGAAGGACACATCCAGCGGGTGCGCCGCACCGGGCGCGTTGCGGAAATGGCCGCTGCCGCCCAGGCCGAAGGCTTGCAGGCGCAGCTTGGCATCGGTCATACCCGCTGGGCGACCCATGGCGGCGTAACCGAGGCCAATGCCCATCCGCATGTCAGTGACGGCATTGCCGTGGTGCATAACGGCATCATCGAAAACCACGAAACCTGGCGCACGTTTCTGCGCGAAAAGGGCTATGCGTTTGACTCGCAGACCGACACGGAAGTCATCGCCCATCTGATTCACTACCATCAGCAGCAGGGCGCCACGCTGTTGCAGGCGGTGCAGCAAGCCATCGGCGTGCTGGAAGGCGCCTATGCCATCGCCGTGATTGAGCGTCAGCAGCCTGACAGCATGGTGGTGGCGCGCATGGGCTGTCCGCTGCTGATTGGCGTGGGTGAGGGCGAGAACTTCATCGCTTCGGATGTCTCGGCGGTTCTGCAGGCCACCCGGCAGGTGATATTTCTGGAAGAAGGCGATACCGCGCAGCTTGGCCGCGATCAGGTGGCGATTTTCGATGCCCAAGGCCAGCCGGTTGAGCGCACCCTGCACACCTCGGATGTCTCGCTGGCCTCGCTGGAGCTGGGGCCCTATAGCCACTTCATGCAGAAGGAAATCCACGAGCAGCCTTCAGCACTGGCCGACACCATTGAGGGCATCTCTGACCTGGCCGCTTTTGATGCGCAGCTTTTTGGCGCAGAAAACCATGATTTTTCGCAGGTTGAATCGGTGCAGATTCTGGCCTGCGGCACCAGCTTCTATGCCGGCCTTGTGGCGCGCTACTGGATTGAGTCACTGGCCGGCATTCCCTGCGCGGTGGATATCGCCAGCGAATACCGCTATCGCGATGTGGTGGCCAACCCCAAACAACTGGTAGTGACCATTTCGCAGTCCGGTGAAACGCTGGACACCATGGAAGCGCTCAAATACGCCAAGGCACTAGGCCAGGCGCTGACCCTTGCCATCTGCAATGTGCCCGAGAGCGCTATCCCGCGTGCCAGTCGCTGGGTGTTCTACACCCGTGCCGGCGCGGAAATTGGCGTGGCATCGACCAAAGCCTTCACCACGCAGCTGGTGGCGTTGTTCGTGCTGGCCGGCACCTTGGCTAAACTGCGCGGACGGCTGGATACCAAGCACGAGGCCGAATTGCTCGATGCGCTGCGCCACCTGCCCGGCAGCGTGCAGCACGCGCTCAATCTGGAGCCGCAAATCAAGGCCTGGAGCGAGAAGTTCACTGCCAAGCAGCACGCGCTGTTCCTGGGGCGCGGCGTGCATTACCCGATTGCCCTGGAGGGTGCACTCAAGCTCAAGGAAATCTCCTATATCCACGCCGAGGGCTACCCCGCCGGTGAGCTCAAGCACGGCCCGCTGGCGCTGGTGGATAGTGAAATGCCGGTGGTGGTGATTGCCCCGAACGACCGCCTGCTGGAAAAGGTCAAGGCCAATATCCAGGAAGTGCGCGCCCGTGGCGGCGAGATGTTCGTGTTTGCCGATGCCGACAGCCATTTTGGCGAAGAGGACGGCGTACATGTCATCCGCACCCCGCGCCATGCCGGGCTGCTCTCGCCGATTGTCCATGCCATCCCGGTACAGCTTCTGGCCTACTACACCGCTCTGGCGCGCGGCACCGATGTGGACAAGCCCCGCAACCTTGCCAAGAGCGTGACGGTGGAGTAATCCGATGCAACCAAGTCAGCCCGCCACAAAACGCAATACGCTTAAAACGGTCGCCCTGATTGGCGCGTTCAGTTGCCTCGTCATGCTGACCTTGTTCACCTGGATCGGTTTGGTCGTGCTGTTGGATCGCTTGGGCTATGCCGTGTCAGTGGCTCAGGTTGGTGTCTGGCTTTTGGCGACGATTGTCGCGCTAGTGATGTGGCCGCTCACAGTCAGAGGCATGTATCGCTACCAATGGAATTACCGGAATCACCCATTGCATGAGCCACTGCCCCGCTTGGGCTCGACCCCTTTGCCGGAAGTCCCTCCCATAGCTATGGCATTGCCACAGCGTGCCATGCGCGTCGTGGTGCTGCTGTTGGGCGCGCTATCGCTGATTTTGCTTTGCGGCAGCCAAAATGTGATTGTGTCTGTAAATAGTTTCCTCGACAGATTTTCATCGCGTTCATCGTCTTTCATGGCATTGCTGCAGTTGGTCGCATTTGTGTTGATGTCCGCCCTGCTCGTGTTGGTACTTTGGTGGACTGACCGCAAGCTGCAAGGCATGAAGCCAGACACTCACCAATACCAGAGTGCGCGGCTGCAGCAATCCTGGTACGCCAGCGCTGTGATTGCCTGGGTGATGTGCCTGTTGTTTGGACAGATTATTAGTATCGTGATTTTAAGCAAGCTCTGAGAGAACGCAGGCTCATGATGTGAATGGGGCTGCAAGGCACGCGTGCATCCCTTAACCTTGCGCCATGAAAAAGACCCTGACGGAGCACTTGTTGCGCGGCCTGTATTCGGCTGTGCTGTATGCCTTGGTGCCAGTCACGATTTATCACCTGATTTGGCGCGGTTTTCGGCAGAGTGCCTATTTTCAGTGCTGGGGTGAGCGTTATGGCCATTATGGCGATGCACCGGCCATGTCCACACCTACACTGCTGGAGTGAACAGATGCAACCAAGTCAGCCTGCCACAAAACGCAATACGCTTAAAACGGTCGCCCTGATTGGCGCGTTCAGTTGCCTCGTCATGCTGACCTTGTTCGCCTGGATCGGTTTGGTCGTGCTGTTGGGTCGCCTGGGCTATGCCGTGTCAGCGGCTCAGGCTGCTGTCTGGGTTTTGGCGACGATTGTCGCGCTAGTGATGTGGCCGCTTACAGTCAGAGGCGTGTATCGCTACCAATGGAATTACCGGGATCATCCAGTGTATGAGCCACTGCCTCCCTATGGCTCGACCCCTTTGCCGGAAGTCCCGCCCATAGCTATGGCATTGCCACAGCGTGCCATGCGCGTCGTGGTGCTGCTGTTGGGCGCGCTATCGCTGTTTTTGCTTTGCGGCATCCAAAATGTGATTGTGTCTGTAAATAGCTTCCTCGGCCGACTCTCATCGGGGCCATCGTCTTTCATGGCATTGCTGCAGTTGGTCGCATTTGTGTTGATGTCCGCCCTGCTCGTGTTGGTACTTTGGTGGACTGAGCGGAAGCTGCAAGGCATGAAGCCAGACACTCACCAATACCAGAGTGCGCGGCTGCAGCAATCCTGGTACGTCAGCGCTGTGGCTGCCTGGGTGATGTGCCTGTTGTTTGGACAGATTTTTGGCGCTGTGGCTTTAAGCAAGCTTTGACAGAAAGAGGCTCATGATGTGAATGGGGCTGCAAGGCACGCGTGCATCCCTTAACCTTGCGCCATGAAAAAGACCCTGACGGAGCACTTGTTGCGCGGCCTGTATTCGGCTGTGCTGTATGCCTTGGTGCCAGTCACGATTTATCACCTGATTTGGCGCGGTTTTCGGCAGAGTGCCTATTTTCAGCGCTGGGGTGAGCGTTATGGCCGTTATGGCGATACGCCGGCGATGCCCACACCGCTGTGGGTGCATGCGGTTTCCGTGGGCGAGGTGGCCGCTGCCGCACCACTCATCAACGCATTGCTAAAGCGCCACCCGCAGCGGCGCATGGTAGTGACCTGCATCACGCCGACCGGTTCAGAACGTATCCGGGCGCTATGGGGCGAGCGGGTTGTGCATGTGTATCTGCCCTATGACTTGCCGGGTGCGGTCGGGCGGTTTTTGCGATATTTCCAGCCAGAAGTGGCCCTGATCATGGAAACCGAGTTGTGGCCCAACCTGCTGTTTGGCTGCCGCGACCACGGCGTGCCGGTGAATATCGTCAATGCCCGGCTATCGGCGCGCTCGTTACGTGGCTACCGGCTGCTGGCGCCGTTGGTATCAAGGGCGCTGGTCACGGTGCGGCGGGTGTGCGCGCAAGGCAAGGATGATGCTGCGCGCTTCATCAAACTGGGTGCGCGCCCCGCGTGCGTGGCCGAAACCGGCAATCTCAAGTTTGATGTCACCCCGCGTGAAGATGCCGAGAGTTTTGCGGCTACCTTCCGGCAGCATGCAGGCGGGCGCATGATCTGGGTGGCTGCCAGCACCCATCCGGATGAGGAGCTGGCCATCATCAATACGCATCAGCGCTTGCGGCGGCGATGGCCGGATTTGCTGCTGGTCTGGGCGCCGCGTCATCCTGAGCGCTTTGCTCCGGTGCTTGAGCTGGTGCGCAGTCATGGCAAGCAGGTGAGTAGCCGACAGCAGCAGCAGTGGCCGGATGCGTGCGATGCGGTGTTCGTGGTCGATACCCTGGGCGAGTTGCCGCTGTTCTTCGAGGTGGCCGATGTCGCCTTTGTGGGCGGCAGCCTGCAGGAAGTCGGCGGTCACAATCTGCTGGAGCCGGCCAGCGCCGGGGTGCCGATGGTGACCGGTCCACATTTGTTCAACTTTGCTGAAATCTCGGCCAGTTTGATTGAAATCGGTGCGCTGCGGATTGCCGAAGATGCCGATGCGCTGGCACCTGCACTGGCTGCCTGGCTGCAAGATGGCAAGGCGCGTGAGGCAGCCGGTCAAGCCGCCAAGGCGCTGGTGGCGGCCGGGCGTGGCGCACTTGCCAGAACGCTGGCGGCGCTGGGACTGTAATCAGACATGCGCAATGCTGCCGCGATAGCCAATGGCTTCGGCCAGATGCGCGCGTTCAATGCTTGCGCAGTCGCCAAGGTCGGCAATGGTGCGCGCCACGCGCAGGATACGGTGCAGGGCACGTGCGGAGAGTTGCAGCTTTTCAGCGGCCATTTCCAGCATTCTTTGCTCGGCAGCGGGCAATGCGCAGTCACGCAGTAATTCTTGCTGGCTCAGCAGGGCATTGGGCTTGCCCGCACGCATCAATTGTCGCTGCCTTGCAGCCATCACCCGTGGCCGTACTGCGGCGCTGCTCTCGCCTGGCGGCGCTGCGGCAGCCAATGTGGCTGGTGGCAGTCGCGGCACGTTTACATGCAGGTCAATGCGATCGAGCAGGGGGCCGGAAATGCGGGCGCGGTAGCGGGCGATGCTTTCCGGTGCGCAGCGACAACGCCCGGAGTCATCGCCGGCCCAGCCGCAGGGACAGGGGTTCATGGCCGCAATCAGCTGGAAGCGCGCGGGAAACTCGCACTGCCTTGCCGCGCGCGATACCGTGATGCTGCCCGATTCCAGCGGCTGGCGCAGCACTTCCAGCGCGCTGCGGCTCCATTCGGGTAACTCGTCCAGAAACAGCACGCCATGATGCGCCAACGAGATTTCTCCGGGGCGCGGGGTTGAGCCGCCGCCTGACAGCGCCACGGCACTGGCGGTGTGATGTGGGCTGCGGAATGGTCGCTGCTGCCAGAGCGCCGGATTGAAACCGGCGCTGGAGATGGACTGGATGGCGGCGCTTTCCAGGGCGTCATGCTCATCCATCGGCGGCAAGATACCTGGCAGGCGTGAGGCCAGCAAGGTTTTACCGCAGCCGGGGCTGCCGGTCAGCAGCAGGTGATGTTGCCCGGCAGCGGCGACTTCCAGCGCCCGCCGCGCCTGTACCTGACCGCGCACATCGGCAAGGTCAGGAATGCTGGCGGCGGGGATGGTCGGCGATTTTTCAGCCTCTGGCAGTGCTTCTCCGCCACGCAATGCAGCAAACACCTGCAACAAGGTGCGCGCACAACGGATATCGGCATTGGGGGCGAGGGCGGCTTCGGCGCCATCGTCAGCGGCCAGTACCAAGGTTCTGCCACTATCGGCCACCGCAAGTGCGGCAGGCAGCACTGCGCCGGTCGGGCGCAGCTCGCCACTTAGCCCCAGCTCGCCGATGAACTCGCAATGCGCCAATGCCTGCTGTGGAATCTGGCCGCTGGCGGCGAGGATGCCAAGCGCAATCGGCAGGTCAAACCCCCCGCCATCCTTGCGCAAATCGGCCGGTGCCAGATTGACCGTGACCCGGCCCGCAGGAAATTCCAGCTGTGCATTGATGATGGCCGCGCGCACCCGTTCGCGTGCTTCGCGTACCGCAGCCTCGGGCAAGCCGACAATCGACATCGCTGGCAGCCCGCCACCGCAGTGCACTTCCACTATCACCGGACAGGCGCGCACACCAACCCGTGCCCGGCTCATCACTCGTGCCAGTCCCATTGCCCGCTCCTTGTAAAGGAACAACTATTGGCGCCGTAACGATAAGTAGCCCTTGCAACAACCCTGAGCTTACTTTACGCGCATCCGGGTTTGAAGCGCAGCTGCCAAACCGGCGAAGCGCCGGGTTTGGCATGGACAGACAATCTCAAAAAGACGCTGTCCACAGACGCCTGATAATCAGTGCCGTGCGGCGGCGTTGCGCGCCTCAAGCTCGGCAACGGTTTTTTCCAATGCTTCGAGCTTTTCGCGGGTTTTCAAAAGTACCGCGCGTTGTACTTCAAATTCTTCGCGGGTCACCAAGTCCAGCTTGGACAGCCCGGCCTGCAGTACGGTTTTGAAGTTTTCCTGCAGCTCCGCACGGCTCTCGTGCAGTCCCGCGGGCAGCAGGCTGCCCAGGCGGCGGGCAAGGTCATCAAGTTGGGCCAGGTCAATCATTGCAGGGTCCTTTATGTTTGGCTTGTTTGCCAGCATGGTGCATGCTGCGCTGCCCAGCCATCAGTGGGGTAGAAGGCGAGCCGGGAAAAATGCTAACAGGCCGGGGCGGAAAATTTCAGCCGGGTGTGTCAGAGTAAGCGCCGAAAAACAGGAGTCGCACAATGAAAATGGTGATGGCCATCATCAAGCCCTTCAAACTGGACGATGTCCGCGAGGCACTGGCCGATGCCGGTGTGACCGGCTTGACGGTGATCGAAGTCAAAGGCTTTGGCCGGCAAAAAGGCCATACCGAGCTGTATCGCGGCGCCGAATATGTGGTGGATTTTCTGCCCAAACTGAAGATTGAAGTGGCCGTGGTGGATGAGCAGGTGGATGCGGTGGTCGAGGCCATCATGCAATCGGCGGGTACCGGCAAAATTGGTGATGGCAAGATTTTTGTCTGGGATTTGGAGCGCGCAGTGCGTATCCGTACCGGCGAAATGGACGCCGATGCCTTGTAATTGCGGCGTCAATCAAAGTGGGTTGAGGCGGTCGGCCAAACCAGACTTTGCATAAAGCCGGTGCCTTGCATCGGGGATATGGCATGCTTGCGTTGGTTTACAAAGCGAGGCCGCCATGTCCACTACCCATATAGACACCCATGCCGAGCCAGCGGCGCTTGCGCGCCCGGTCAAGCAATTCATCGTATTGCTTGCCATGTTGCAAGGCTTGCTGCTGTATGTGGCCGAATACGGTCGTGAAGCGGCTTGGTGGCCGTTTTCCACATTGAACGGCTGTGTCTATTGGTACACCCTGGTGCTGGCGGTGCCGACCATGATGCTGCTCAGCGTGCGGCGGCTGGATGAGCGGCGCTTCTGGTGGCAGGCTACAGGCGTGGCTGTGATGTTTGCACTCTTGGCCGCCTGGGCAGGCTGGAGTGCCACCGGCAATGCAGGGATTGTCAGTGACAGAGTGTTATGGCCTTTTGGTTTGGCAACGGCCGTGGCGCTGTTTGTGGCCTTGCCGTATTTGCAAAGCGCCCTGCGGCATGGGCGCTGGAATGCGCGCTATGCGGATTTGTTTGAGCTGGCCTGGCAAAACGGTCTGACGCTGGTGCTGATGTTGTTGTTTATCGGCATTTGCTGGCCACTGCTGTATCTGTGGGGCGGGTTGTTCCAACTCATTGACATTGAATTTTTTGCCGATCTGTTCCGTGAAAAGCCTTTTGTCTATCTGGCTACCGGGTTGATGGCCGGGCTAGGCATCCTGATTGGTCGTACCCAGCAGCGCCCGGTGCAAATTGCCCGGCGGGTGCTGCTCGCCATCTTTACCGGGCTGTTGCCACTGGTGGCGCTGATTGCCCTGCTGTTTGTGCTGAGCCTGCCATTGACCGGGCTGGAGCCGCTGTGGAATACCCGTTCAGCCGCGTTGATTTTGATGAGCGTGGTGGCGGTGATGGTGTTGTTTGTCAATGCCGTGTATCAGGACGGCCAGGGGGCGATGCCCTACCCGCGCTGGCTGCGCTGGCTGGTGGATGCGGGCATCCTGACCTTGCCATGGTTTTCCGGCCTGGCGCTATACGCATTGATGCTGCGCATCAACCAATACGGTTGGACACAGGAGCGCATTGCCGGGATGGTGGCGGCAGTGATTCTGGCCTCTCACGCACTGGGCTATGCCATCGCCGTATTGCGGCGTGGGTCATGGCTTTCTGGCATCCGCCGGGTAAATGTGGCGGTATCGCTGCTGGCCATTGTGTTGGCCGTGCTGTTCAACTCGCCGGTGCTCGACCCGCACCGCATCACGGTGAACAGCCAGCTTGCCCGGCTGGCCGCAGGCAAGGTGGAGAGCAAAGACTTCGACCTTCGGCATTTGCGTTTTTACAGTGGCCGACAGGGTTGGCTGGCCATGCAAGGCTTGCAAAAAGAAGCCGAAGCCAATGGCGATGTTGAGCTCGCAAAGCGCATTGTGGCCGTATTACAGCGCAGCCATGCCTATCAAAACAGCGAGGAGCTGGCAGTCAATGCATTGAAAGATGCCGCTGCCTTGCGTGAGGTTGTCCAACTGGCAGCTGGCAGTCCGGCTCCGGCCGATGACTGGTGGATGTATTTGTTGGGAGATAAGAGCATGACCGAATGCAAGCAAATCGACAGCGATTGTGTGCTGTTGGTGCGCGACTTTGACCGGGACGGTCAGGCTGACCATCTGCTGTGTGATGCTTCGGACAAAGGCGCAAGGCCGCTGAGCTGCCAGTTGTTTTCGCATCATGGCGGAAGCTGGCGCAGTGAGGGGGAGCTATCGTTTTGGGATCGCCAGAATGGAAACAAAAAAGCCTTGTCCGATGCCCTGCGCCGTGGCGAAATCACGCTTTACCAGCCGCGCTGGCCAATGATTGGCATTGATGGTCAGCGCTCCAGCGTTTCCGGCAAAAATGCGGACGCCTTCAAAGAAATGGAGCCGTGATTTTCACGGCGTGTGAAACGAAAAGCGCAGGCATCCAGCCTGCGCTTTTCGCAATTGTGTCGCGCCTGTTTACTTCTTCAGTGCCGCGGCCACAAACGGCGGCAGTTGCTGTGCGCCGGCATGGATTTCGGCGCTGTAATAGCGCGTGTCGAAGGCCTTGCCGGCAGCATCGTGTTTGCGGAATGCAAAATCGGCATCGGCGGCTTTGCGCGCCATGGTCACGCTCCACCAGCCGGTCGGGTAGCAGGGTTGCGGGAACGGCAGGGTCTGGAACGACTGGAAGCCGGCCTTGCGCATTTCATCGCGCATCTGGTTGATAAGGTCAAGCAGCACCAAGGGTGATTCACTTTGCTGCACCAGAATGCCATCAGGCTTGAGCGCACGTGCGCAGTCGGCAAAGAACGCCGCATTGAACAGCCCTTCTGCCGGGCCGACCGGGTCGGTGGAATCGACAATCACGATATCGAGGCTGCCTTCCGGGCAGTTCTTCATATAAGCCAGGCCGTCATCGAACAGGATTTCGGCGCGCGGGTCGGCATTGGATTCGCACAGCTCGGGGAAATACTTCTCCGCCATGCGCGTGACTTGCTCGTCGATATCGCACTGGGTGACTTTTTCAACGCCCGGGTGCTTGAGCACTTCGCGCAGCGTGCCGCAATCGCCACCGCCGATAATCACCACGCGCTTGGGGGCGGTATGGGTGAACAGCACCGGGTGGGCAATCATCTCGTGATAGAGAAAGTTGTCGCGCGCGGTCAGCATCATCGCGCCGTCAATCAGCATCAGATTGCCCCAGTCGGTCGATTCATAAATCTCGATTTTCTGGAACGGCGATTGCACCTCGTCCAGCTTGCGGGTGATGCGATAGCCGATGGAGGAGCCGGCCGGCTCAAAGTTTTCGTACAGCCATTCCTGCTGGGACATGGGATGCTCTCGTATGGGTGGGTGGGCGCGAATTGTAGCGTTTGCCGCTGAACATACATGCAAGCATGGTGTGATGCAGATGGCATGAAATATCGCTGTTATTGTGGGGGCGTGAATTTGGAGCCAAAGGCCATGATGGAGCTTTATCCACAAGTCAAAACCGTGCATGTGCATCTGGTGATGCTCTCAGGGTTGCTGTTTTTCATTCGTGGTGGGGCGGCTGCCATGCTGGGCGCCACTTGGCCGCGTCATGTGCTGCTGCGCTATGCCAGCTATGCCATCGATACTTGTCTTTTGGCATCTGCCATCATGCTGCTGATGGCTTTGTACAGTGCGGGTGCAGTCGCTGGCGGCATCTTTGCCAATGGCTGGCTGGCGGTAAAAATGTTGCTGCTGGTGCTGTATGTGCTGCTGGGCATTTTTGCCATGCGCGCCAAGTTCAAGCGTATAGCCCGAGTGGCGTGCTATGTGGCGGCACTACTGGTGTTTGCCTTTATGTACACAGTGGCTCGACTGCATCACCCGCTGGGTGTGTTGCTGTATTTTTGACGTGCGCTTCGGGCAGTTCAATCACAAAGCGCGCGCCGCCACCTTCGCGGTCTTCGTAGAACAGGTGTCCGCCTGCGGCGGCGATGATTTGTCGTGCCAGTGCCAGACCAAGGCCGGATGACAGGCCATTGGCCGGGTCGTGTTCGGAAAGCCGGGTGAAGGGTTTGAACAGTTCGCGCTGCCGCGCAGGCGCGATGCCAGGGCCGCGATCCTGTACCACCAGCTGCCAGTAACCGGGGGCGCCGGTGCGTACCCAGAACATCAGCTCGCCGCCGCTGGCGGCGTATTTGCTGGCATTGGTCACCAGGTTTTCGGCGACCTGACGCAGCACCTTGGGTGCAATGGACACCATGGCCGCTTGCTCCGGCAAGCGGGTGCTCACCGCAATGCCCCGCGCTTCCAGTTGCAGGGTATAGCGCTCAAGCAACCAGTCCACGACTTTGTGCAGCGATGCGTGTTGCTGTCGTTTGCTGTCAGGTGGCTTGGACTGCGACTCCAGATAACTCTTGATGTAACCCAGCGCATCCTGTGTGGCTTCGTGGATGATTTTTTGATAGCGCGCCTTGCGCGCGTCTTCCACGTCGGCAAGCATCAGCATTTCACTGGCAAACAGCACGCTGGTCAGCGGGTTTTTCAAGTCGTGAGCGACCAGGTTGACCAAATTTTGGCGTTCCGCGGCTACGCGCTCCAGGCGGTCACGGGTCAGTTTCAATACCAGATGGGCATTGACACGGGCGAGCAATTCTTCGGCTAGAAACGGCTTGGTGACGTAATCCACCACGCCGCTTTCAAAGGCGCGCAGCAAGAGTTCCTGGTCTTGGGCGGCGGTGAGAAAAATGGCCGGGATGCTGGCCAGCTTCGGATTCTTGCGGATTTGCCCTAGCAGCTCAAAGCCATCCATGCCGGGCATCATCATGTCCAGCAGAATCAAATCCGGTGGATGGGCAAGACACTCGGCCAGTGCATCTTCACCACGGGTGCAACTGCTGACTTCATGCCCCTGGCGCTGCAATAGCTGCGTGACCACTCGCAGGCTGACCGGCTGGTCGTCAACCAGAAGAATGCGGCCTGTCGTAGTGGTGAGGCTGGGCAAGCAGGTCTCTTGGTCAAGGGCATGGGGGCTGGGGCAGATTATAGGCATGCGGCTGGCGATGTCATGGGCTCACCTATTTTTCCGCCTCCGAAAACTTCACTAGAATCCGCAGCCATGTCCTTGAGTCGTTTTTCCCTGCTGACTACCACCATGTCTGGCCTGCTTGCCGGCGCGTTGCTGGTCGCGCCGCCGCTGTATGCACAAGCATCGCCGCAGCCGCTGGACTTTGCCGCTGCACGCCGCCTGATGCAGCAGAATGCGCCGAAATTGGCGGCCAGCGAGGCGGCGCTGGAGAGCCGCCGCTTGCAGACGCAGGCGCTGCGTAATCTGGGGGCGCCCAGCGTCCATCTATCGCTACAGGCAGGCCGTTATCACCTGCACTCGCAGCTGGACACCAGCAGCTTGCAACACGGCATTGCCGATGGCCTCGGCGGCTCATTGCCGATGTTTCAGCCGATGGTGCCGCGCCTGCCCGGCGAGCTGGAAGTCGAGCGCGAGAAAAACTTCCATGGCCGCAGTCTGGGCGCGGTCTGGCCGCTTTACACCGGCGGCCTGTTGCAGGCCGCCAAGGCGCTTTCGGCGGCCAAACGTGACGAGGCGCAGGCCGATGTCCGGCAGACGGTGGCGGAGCTGGACAGCTTGCTGGTACAGCGTTATTTCGGTGCGCAATTGGCACGTCAGGCGGCGGCCTTGCGCGCCGAGGCCTTGCGCACCATCGCCGAGCATGACCATGCGGCGCAGCGGATGATGGAAGAAGGCATGATTGCCCGGGTGCAGCGCCTGCAGGCGCAGGTGGCGCTGGAGTCCGCCCGGCGTGAGGCCTTGAAAGCACAAAGCGATGCCGAGCTTGCCGAGATTGCACTGCAACGGCTGTTGCAGCAGACGCAGCCACTGCAACTTGCGACGCCATTGTTTGTCGATACCCGGCCACTGCCGCCGCTGGCCGAGTTCCAGGCATTGGCCGCTGCGCATCATCCGGGGCTTGAAAAGGTGAATGCGCTGGCCGCGCAGGCCGAGCAGCTGCGCGAAGTCTCGGCCTCACGGCTCAAGCCGACGTTGGCGCTTTATGGCAGCCGCCAATTGCAAAGCGGCAGTCATGCCAATTGGGTGCTGGGGCTGCAAGCCAGCTGGACGCTGTTTTCGCCGATAGACCGGCGGCAGATGCTGGCTGCGAACCAGCAGCGGCTGCTGCAAGCCGACTACAGCCGGGTGGAGGCGCAGGAAAACATTGCGCTTTTGGTGGAAAAGAACTGGCGCAGCGTGGAGGATGCCCGGCAGCAATATCTGGCCAGTCTGCCTGCGGTGACCTTGGCCGAAGAAGTGGCGCGGCTGCATCGGGCGGGTTTGCGCGAAGGCACCAGCACGGCCAGTGAGTTGATGGACGCGCAGACGCAGCTGGCCAAAGTCCGGACCGAAAGTGCGCGCGCTGCCCATGACTATGTACTGGCGCTGGCCACCCTGCTGGAAAGCGCCGGGGTGTCAGAGCAATTTTCACATTACGCACAACGAGCCGATGTGCGCATTGCCCCATGAATGACCGGAGACTGTAATGACGGCTACCCCTGCCCCTTCTTCTTCTCGCCGTCGTCTGGCGATGATTGCGGCCTTGCTGCTGCTGGGCATTCTGGGCTACGGGCTTTGGCGCAGCGCAAAACCTGAAGCCGTGATTCTGCAAGGGCAGATGGAAGCCGAGGAAATCGACATCGCGCCGAAAATCAGTGGCCGGGTGGCCGAGGTATTGGTGCAGGAGGGGCAGCAGATAAGCGCGGGAACACCGCTGTTGCGTATGGATAGCCCGGAGCTGGAAGCCAAGCTGGCGCAGGCCGAGGCCGCGCATGATGCCGCGCTTGCGGTGGCCGAAAAAGCCGCGCATGGCGCGCGTCCCCAGGAAGTGGAAATGGCGCGTGCCAATGCACGGCGAGCCCAAGCCGCAGCCGAGCTTGCGCAAAAAAGCTGGCAGCGGGTGGCAAGGCTGGCCGATGAAGGGCTGCTCTCGGCACAAAAGCGCGATGAGGCGCTGGCCAATTATCAGGCGGCGCGCGACCAGGCGCAGGCGGCGCAGGCACAGTATTCGATGGCGCGCGCTGGCAGCCGTAGCGAAGACCAAAAAGCCGCCAATGCACAGGCTGCCCAGGTGGCCGCGGTAGTGCGCGAAGCCGAAGTCGCGCGTGCCGAGTCGCAGTTGCAGAGCCCGGTGGCCGGGCAGGTGGCCAAGATGCTGGCCAAACGGGGCGAAATCAATCCGCAGGGCGTGCCGGCGGTGACGGTGGTGGACTTGTCGCAGCAGTGGCTGGTGCTCAATGTGCGTGAAACGCAGCTGTCGCAGTTTGCCATCGGTGCGCATTTTCATGGCCGGATTCCGGCGCTGCCCGAGCAGGGCAAGCTGCGCTTTACCGTTTTTCAAAGCCAGGTGCTGCCAGATTTTGCCACCTGGCGCGCAACCCGCAGCGACCGCGGCTTTGATGTGCGCAGCTTTGAAATCAAGGCGCGCCCGGATGCGCCCATTCCCGGTATGCGCCCCGGCATGAGCGTGCTGGTTGAGCTTTGAAATGTCGGCTGCCGACCCCGGACTGTTAGCGATTTTCCGTCGTGCCGCAGCGGTGGAAGCACGGCAGCTGCGGCAGCGCCCGCGTGAGTGGGCGATGTTTTCCTGGGTGCCGGCACTGACATTGCTGCTGGTGATGTGGATGTTTTCTGCCGGATTGCCCGGGCCGATGCCGCTGGCGGTGCTGGATTTGGATCGCAGCCTGCTTTCAAGGCAGTTGCTGCGGATGCTGGATGAAAGCCCGGGGCTTGAGGTAACGCAGCAGCCACTGGATGCGGCAGAGGCCGAAGGGCAGATAAAAAGTGGTGCGGTCGCGGCGCTGCTGGTGGTGCCGGCGGACTTTTCCCGCAACCTCAAGCGCGGCCAGGACAGTGAGCTGGCGCTTTTGCATAACGCGCAATGGAATGCCTATTCCGGCCTGTTGCAGCGCGATGTGCGCATGGCAAGCGCCACGCTTTCTGCCGGGATTGAGCTGCGCGTCCGAGAAAAACTGGGGCAAAGTCCGGCTACGGCGCGCGCCCGCTTCAATCCGCTGCAAAGCCGGATGTACAGCCTGTTCAATACCGCTGGCAATTACCGGCAGTTTCTGGGCAACAGCCTGATGCCCGCGCTGCTGTTCATCCTGGCCATGACCGCCGGCGTTTGGAGCTTTGGCCGCAAATTGCGCGATGCCAGTCTGGGCGAGTGGTGGCAGCAGAGCGGTGTTGGACTGCCCGGTGATGGCCGCCAGCGTCTTGCCGCCATTGGCGGCAGCCTGTTGTGGCCGTGGCTGGGATTGTCGGCCAATGCCCTGTTGGCGCTTGGGCTGATGGCCAGCAACGTGGATGCGGCATTCTCCAGCTGGCTATGGCTGGCGGCACTGCTGCTTGCCTTTGTCAGCCTCTCGCTGCTGCTCGGGGTATTGCTGGTACTGGCGAGCCTGTCCCTGCGCATGGCACTGTCGATGACCGGCTTTGTCAGCGCGCCTGCCTATGCCTTCTCTGGTGTGGTCTTTCCGCTGCTGGCGATGCCCGAAGGCGCTCGGTTGTGGGCCAACGCCTTGCCACTGACGCATTATCTGCACGCGCAGATACGCCTGCTGGACATGCAGGCCGCGCCTGCCCAGCTGCTGCCGGTATTGTTGGCTTTCGTCATCCTCATCGTGCTGCTGCTTTGGCTGGCGAATCTGCTGCTTGCCCGCGCGCTGCGCCTGCCGGAGCGCTGGGGGGCACGATGAAGCACGGCTTTTTCTCTCATCTCATCCATACCTTGAAAACGGCTTTGACCGACAAGGGCGTGCTGCTGTTATGGCTGATTGCGCCGCTGCTATACGGGTTCTTTTATCCCTGGCCATATCAGCACGAGCGGGTAGAGCAGGTGCCGGTGGCGGTGGTGGACATGGATAACAGCAGCCTGTCGCGGCAAATCATCCGTTATGCAGCGGCCAGCCCGGAATTGCAGGTGAATGTGCTACCTTCGGAGGGCGCAGCCCGAGATGCGCTGGCACAACGGCGTATCGAGGGCTATGCCTTGATTCCGGCAGGTCTCAAGCGTGATGTCAGCCACGGGCGGCCGGTGGAAATCGCCCTTATCGGCAATGGCAGCTATTTCATGTTGAACAAGAGCGCATTGTCCGGCCTGGCCACTGCGGTGGCGACCGTGTCGGCGGGCATTGAAATCCGCCAGTTGCGCGCGCTGGGTTTGTCCGAGGACAAGGCGCAGGCCTTGCGCGAGCCGGTCAAGCTGCAGTCTGCGGCGCTGTTTAACCGTCATCAGGGCTATGGCAGCTCGTTGGTGCCTGCGGTGGCGGTGCTGATTTTGCAGCAGACCCTGCTGATGGCGGCGGGCATGTGGGTGGCCGGGCAGCGCGAGCGCGGCGAGCGTCATGTGCCAGGACGTATCTGGGCTGCCCGCATCAGCGCACTGGCGTTGCCCAATACGCTGATAGGCCTGTTCTATTTTGGCTGGCTGTTTGTATTTCAGGGCTATGCCCATGGCGGCAATCTGGCCGGCGCCGCCTTGCTGCTGCCGGCTTTCAGTCTGGCCGTGGCGGGTATTGGCTGTCTTTTCGGCCTGTGGCTGGCCGACCGTGAAGCGGTGATGCAGGTGCTGCTGGTCACCGCCTTGCCGCTGTTTTTCCTGAGTGGCTATTCCTGGCCGGCTGCGGCGTTGCCGGAAGTCTTGCAATGGCTGCGCTGGCTGACGCCTTCCACGCCGGCAATTCATGCCAGTGTGGCGCTTAACCAGATGGGCGCTACGCTGGCCATGGTGGCGCCGCTGCTGGGCGTGCTGCTTGTTCAGGGGCTGCTGGCGTTTGCGCTGCTGTGCCTGATCACCCGGCGCGTGCGCTGAAGCTGGGCGTTAGAGTCTGCGCCACTGACCGGGCTGCAAATCGCCCAGCTGGTATTGCCCCATCGCCACCCGTACCAGTCGCAGGGTGGGCAGGCCAACGGCGGCAGTCATGCGCCGCACTTGGCGGTTGCGGCCTTCGCGCAGGGTGATTTCCAGCCAGGCATCGGGCACGGTCTTGCGAAAGCGTACCGGCGGGGTGCGCGGCCAAAGCACTGGCGGGTCAATCTGGCGCGCGTGCGCGGGCAGGGTCAGGCCGTCTTTCAATTGCACGCCGCGTTGCAGCGCGCCGAGCTTATCCGCATCGGGCACGCCTTCCACCTGTACCCAATAGGTTTTCGGCGCCTTGTGGCGCGGGTCAGTCAGGCGATGCGCCAGCGCGCCGTCATCGGTCAAGAGCAGCAAGCCTTCGGAATCGTAGTCCAGCCGACCTGCGGCATACACATGCGGCGGCAGGCCAAAAGCCGCCAGGGTTGGCCTTGGCGGCTGGCTCTGGTCTGTGAACTGGCACAGCACATTGAAGGGCTTGTTGAGGGCAATCAGCACGGGCGCAGGTCAGGGTTTGACAAAGCGCAGGGTCATGCGGTCGCTCTCGCCGATGGCGCGGTATTTTTCCGCATCGGCCGCCTCATGCCGGGCAACCGGCAGCAGCGTCCACACGCCATTGGCATGGTCGGTGCTGTCCGCCGGATTGGCATTGACCTCGCTCTTGGCATCAAGCCGGAAACCGGCGCGGGTGGCGTATTCAATCACCAGCGCCTCGGTGAGATAGCCGGATTTCTTCATTGCCTCAAGGTCGGTGCCGGGCTTGGCGCGGTGATCCACCACCCCCAGTACGCCGCCGGGCTTCAACACCTCAAAAAACGCCTTGAAGTAGGCATCGGCGCTGCCTGCCGCCACCCAGTTGTGCACATTGCGGAAGGTCAGCACCGCATCGGCTGAGCCCGCCTCGCCCAGCACCGGATTGTGTGGGTCATAGCTGTGCCAGTGTGGCTGGCCAAAATGCGCCGGGTCTTGCGCCATTTTGGCTTGCAACTCGCTATGCAGGCGCTGGTAGGGGCTTTCAGCGCGCACCTTGGGCAGCGCACCGACATAACGGCCAAGACGCAGATAGGGGGCGAGGATTTCGCTGTACCAGCCGCCCGCCGGGCTGATTTCAATCACCGTTTGCGTTGGGCTGATGCCAAAGAATTGCAGGGTTTGCTGCGGGTGCCGGTACACATCACGGGCGCGGTTTTGCGCGCTTCTGGCCGGGCTGGACAATGCGGCAGTGAGTGCGGCGTCATGCGCTTCGGCATGGTTTGCGGCCAGCAGCGCAGCAGTTTTTTCAGATGCCGTACTGCAGGCGGCCAGCAGAGCCGCAGCCAGCAGGGCAAGACTCAGGTTTTTCATGCGATTTACCTTGATGACAAAACATGCAGGCTTTTTACCTGCCATTGCCGGAGGGTGCAAATCGGTTGCACCCCTCGATGCACATGGCGAGAAGCTTGCGTGTTCCGGGTGATGTCAGTGTGGCGCAGGTTTGCGCCAGTGACGCCACAGGCGGCGTAGCGCCACAGCAAGGATGGCCAGCAGCAGCCAGAGCGGCCACAGATACGCCATGCCCACCAAAATATCGACAAACACGCGCCAGCCGGTTTGCAGTGCGACACCGATGCGCTGGCTGAAGCTCGGTTTTGCCAGCCAGGCTGCAGCGTCCGGGTCAGGCTCTATGGCCGTGCGGGTCTGCATGGCCTGCTCAAACTGCAAGGTCAAGGTGGCAAAGGCAACCTTGTCTGCCAATTCGCGGCGTTTGACTTCTGCCTCGTCGTGGGCGCGCAGTGCCAGCGCACGGGCACCTGCGGCATCCACTTTTTCATCCACGCTACCAGGCGCTTCAGCGGCACGGCCAATGTCCCGGCTGATTTGTTGCTCGCGCTGCCAGGCCAGTTGTTGGCGCAGGAGCTGGAACTGGATGTCCTCGGCACGGAAGTTGCGCTCGTCAAGGAATTCCATCTGCTGGGCAAGGGTGCGCAAAAATGGTAGCGTGCGCTCGCTGGGCACGCGCACGGTCAAGCGGGCTATCGTTCGGTAGCTTTCCACCCTCTTGCGCTGGCTGCCCAATGGGAAATAGCGTGAGGCATGCAGCTGGTTGTTGATGCGGTTTTCCACGACAAAACCGCCTTCTGCGGCAACGGCATCTTCAATCGCCAGCGCAGATTGATACACGTTTTTGACCTGGAAACGCATATCGGCGGTGCGTACCAGCTGTCGCCCGCTGACCTCATCGCTGGCTGCCCGGGATGAAAGCGCAAGCCCGGCATCCACGGGGGCAGCCGTGTCCGTGGCTTCATGGCGTTCGGCCTGCAACATTTCGGCTGCGGGTGCATGGGCAGCGGTCTCTTGCGAGTGCGGGCGTTGCTGACCACAGGCCGCCAGCAGCAGGGCGAATGTCAACGCAGGGATAGAGCGAGATATGGACATGGCAAGCCTCGATATGAACCCCGATGGATGTTAACCGGTACAGAGGGTGTGCGGAAAACCGGGGTGAGGGCTTTATTGCCCTGTAGGGCTGGCCGCTTGCTTGCGTGCCGCCAATGTCTCCAGCAGCGCGGTGAGCCGGTCAAGCTGCGCGGCATACTGCGGTCGTCCTGCTGGGGTATAGACATCCAGCCGGATTTCATAGCCGGGGCTAATCCAGGACAGCATGGTTTCCACGCTGCCCGAGCCACTTGGGAAAGTCATTTCGCGCACCTTGTAGCGGTCGCTGCCGGGTTGTTTTTCATAGCCGCTGGCATCTATCGTGACTTGTCCACGCAGCGGATGCGAATAATCCCATTCGTGAGCCAGCAGATAGAAATTCTCGCAGCGGTATAGCGACAGGTTGCCATTCAAGCCGCCTTCACGCAGCTCAAGCCCGTCGGGCGTGCTGAACGCCAGCGTGCAGCCCTGGTCCAGCAACGGCTGCCGAGTCAACGGTGTGGGCAGCTTGGCCGCATCCGCGAATCTGGAGATTTCGGCCATGGGCGCCGGCATGTTTTGCAAGGCGTCCTGCAAACGCGCCTGCATCGCATCGAAAGCAGGGAGGCGCTCGGGTAAGGCTTTTGCATCAGCCTGCGCTGCCATGCTGGCCTGCTTGCGTTGTTGCAGGGTGGGCAGGCCGCGCGCGGCCATCATTGCATCCCTTCGTGCTTGACGGCGATACGCCTGTGCCTGCTGCTTCTGATATGGCGTGCCGTCGCGCTCCATCTGCTGCAAGGTGGCTTCATCAGGTGGGTTGCTGAAATCGACAATCAGAGCCTGCGCCATTGCGGTGGCAGGCAACAGGGCAAACATCAGGGCGGCAAGCGGTTTCATGGTGTGCATTCCATCAGGTCGCAATCGGCTGCGATGGTGGACGGGGATGCCGGAAGTTTCAAGAAATCATGGGGCAGAAAAACAACAGCCTGCCATTTGGGGCAGGCTGTTGGTGCGGCTTTCGAATGCGCGCGGTTTACAGCGCGGCGAGCGCTGCGTTCAGGGTGGCGCTGGGGCGCATCGCGGCATCGGTCTTGGCGGTGTCGGGGCGGTAGTAGCCGCCGATATCCACGCTCTGGCCTTGCACGGCAATCAGTTCAGCCACGATTTTCTCGGCGTTGTCGTCCAGCGTCTTGGCGAGCTTGGCAAAACGCGCCTTGAGTTCGCCATCGGCATCCTGGGCGGCCAGTGCATCGGCCCAGTATTTGGCGAGCCAGAAGTGGCTGCCGCGGTTGTCGATGCCGCCCAGCTTGCGGGTCGGGGACTTGTCGTTGTCGAGGAACTGGCCATTGGCCACGTCCAGCGCATCGGCCAGCACCTGGGCGCGGGCATTGCCGGTGGTATTGGCCAGATGCTCCAGCGAGGCTTGCAAGGCGAGGAACTCGCCCAGCGAATCCCAGCGCAGATAGTTTTCGCTCTGGAATTGCTGCACATGCTTAGGCGCGGAGCCACCGGCGCCGGTCTCGAACAGGCCGCCACCGGCCATCAGCGGCACGATGGAGAGCATCTTGGCGCTGGTGCCCAGCTCCATGATCGGGAACAGGTCGGTCAGATAATCGCGCAGCACATTGCCGGTGGCAGAGATGGTGTCCTCGCCCTTGCGGATGCGCGCAAGCGAATGTTGCATCGCTTCCACCGGCGAGAGAATGCGGATATCCAGCCCGGCAGTGTCGTGGTCGGCCAGATAGTGTTTGACCTTGGCGATGATTTCGCGGTCATGGGCGCGGTTTTCGTCCAGCCAGAACACCACCGGCGTGCTGGACAGGCGGGCGCGGTTGACGGCGAGCTTGACCCAGTCGGCAATCGGTGCGTCCTTGGTCTGGCACATGCGGAAGATGTCGCCGGCGCGCACTTCCTGCTCCATCCACACCTTGCCATTGTCGTCGGTGACGCGCACCGTGCCGTCATGCGGGATGCGGAAGGTCTTGTCGTGGCTGCCGTATTCTTCGGCCTTTTGTGCCATGAGACCCACATTCGGCACGCTGCCCATGCTGGCCGGGTCGAATGCGCCATGCGCCTTGCAGTCATCAATCACGGCTTGATAGATGCCGGCATAGCAGCGGTCGGGAATCACCGCCTTGGCATCCTGCAACTGCCCCTGGGCATTCCACATCCGCCCGGAGTCGCGAATCATCGCCGGCATCGAGGCATCGACAATCACGTCGCTCGGCACATGCAGATTGGTGATGCCCTTGTCGGAATTGACCATGGCAAGCGCCGGGTTTTCGGCATAAATCTCGGCGATGGTGGCTTCCAGCGCGGCGCGCTCGGCCTCGCTCACTTCCCCCATGCGCGCGTACAGATCGCCGATGCCGTTGTCCGGCTCAAAGCCGATCCGCGCCAGCAACTCGCCGTGCTTTTCAAACAACTTCTTGTAATAGCGCCGCACCACGATGCCGAACATGATCGGGTCGCTGACCTTCATCATGGTGGCTTTCAGGTGCAGCGAGAACAGCGTGCCGCGCGCCTTGGCGTCGGCAATTTCGGCATCGACAAAGGCGGCCAGCT
Source organism: Lysobacteraceae bacterium NML03-0222 (assembly GCA_002798195.1). GTDB lineage: Bacteria > Pseudomonadota > Gammaproteobacteria > Xanthomonadales > Xanthomonadaceae > Solilutibacter. The sequence goes on from NWQM01000017.1 coordinate 77,163, forward strand.
TGGCCGCATCCATCACCGCCGAGTCCAGCACTTCGCCGGGCAGCAGCTTGACTTTGGGCTTGAGCACCACGTCCGAGCCATCCTTGCCGAGCAGCTCGATTTGCACCTTGCCATCGTGGTCAAAGGTCACCGACTGTTCGCTGCCGTAGAAATCGCCTGCATCCATATGCGCCACATGCGCCTGGCTGTCGGCGCTCCAAGCGCCCATGCGATGCGGGTGCTTCTTGGCATAGTTCTTGACCGAAGCCGGTGCGCGGCGGTCGGAATTGCCCTCGCGCAGCACCGGGTTTACGGCGCTGCCCTTGACCCGGTCATAACGCGCCTTGATGTCTTTTTCGGCTTCCGTGACCGCCGTTTCCGGGTAATCGGGCAGATCAAAGCCCTGCTTTTGCAATTCGGCAATCGCCGCCTTCAATTGCGGCTCGGAGGCACTGATATTGGGCAGCTTGATGATGTTGGCCTCGGGCGTTTTGGCCAGCTCGCCCAGTTCAGCCAAGTCATCGCTCACCTTCTTCTCGCCCAGCCGTTCCGGGAACTGCGCCAGAATCCGCGCGGCCAACGAAATATCACGGGTTTCCACCCTCACCCCGGCGCTCTGCGCAAACGCCTGCACGATCGGCAGGAAGGAATGCGTGGCAAGCAGCGGTGCTTCATCGGTTAGGGTGTAGAGAATCTTCGGCGTATCGCTCATGAAAGGCTCGCTTGGTGGTGGAAGAGTCGGAGAATTGTACGCCGCTGCAATATTGCAACCAGCGTGTGCGGCTGGAAAAAAGTGGATATTGGCGCTGCCCGCCACGGATGGTAGGCATCTAATTCCTGTTTATTTTGTATTCATAAATGTTTATGCTCGCACGGGTTGCGAGAAGGAGTTTGAGTGCTTGTACAGCATGCCATGACGGAGGAAAACGCAATGTCTTGGGGGGCTTTGCCGCCAGGGCCAATGCTGCGTTGTCATCTGCGTGTGCAACCGCTGCGGCCACTGGCAAATATTGATTACCCCGGCTCAATGCTTCGGGGCGCTTTCGGCCATGCCCTGCGTCGTTTGGCCTGTCGCTGTGGAACGGAGCGCCATGCGGATGACTGTGTGTATGCACGGATTTTCGAGGCTGAAGGTCTGGATGGTCACTGTGGGGCAAACCGTGTTTCCCCGCCGTTTGTCATTACTCCGCCACTCACCCGGGCATCCGAACGCGAAGGCTTCAATTTTTCCATGACCCTGATGGGCGCTGCACGCGAGCACTTTCATTGGGTGGCAGAAGCTTGGGAGTTGGCCGGGCAAACCGGCCTGGGGGCTGGCAAGGTCAAGTGTCTGGTGTTGTTTGAGGGTATGGAGCAGAACCCGGAGCGGGTGTTGCCTGCCCGCTGGCTGGAGCTGCATACCATCAGCCCATTTTTCTTGAAAAAACAGGGGCACTGTATGCCGCCGGAAAGCCTTGAATTGAGCGATGTGCTGGCCGCACTGCAGCGGAGGCTGGAAATCACCTCAAGGCTGTACCTGACTCCGCCGACACTGCCCGACTGGGATGCGTGGCATCAAGCCTGTGCGCGGCTTGAAATGGAAACTGTATTGCGTGTGGCTCGCTACCAGCGCTATTCCAACCGGCAAAGGCAGTTTGTGCCGGTTGAAGGTCTCCAGGGCGTCATCCGTATTTCCGGCTTGATCCCGGACACGTTGCTGAATGCTTTTGCCCTGGGGCAATGGCTGCATATCGGCGGCAAAACCTCATTGGGGATGGGCGCTTATCGCGTCCATACCCCGCATCACTCACGAAGTGCACTAACTCCGCGTCTGTTTTCGTAATTCACCTAAGGAAAGAAGCGTCATGCTGGATTTGAGAAAGCCCAAAGAAACCATACTTCACTATCGCATCACCACACCGATGTTTCTGGGTGAGGCTGATGCCGAGAGTGTGGACGCAAAAATCTTCCGCAATGCCTCCTATAAGGGCGCGCTGCGTTTCTGGTGGCGCGCCACGCAATGGGGAAAAATTTTGAACGAGGCTGGAAGGGATGTGCGTGCAGCATTGTCCGAGCTGCACAAAAAAGAAGGCGAGCTGTTTGGTCTGGCCAGTGATGGCGAAAACTCCAAGCAAAGTTGTGTGCGTATCAGAAGCACAATCGAAGGCGCGGAAAGAAATTCAAATGGAAGTATCAGTAGCCTTTCCTATTTGCTTGGGCAAGGTTTGTATCACTTCAAGAATGGCGTGCTGCGTGAATACATTTCCGGCGGAGATATTCATGTAACGTTGGTATTCGACGCCAAAGCGGCTGACGCCGATATTCAGAGTGTCGAGCGTGCTGCCATCGCTTTGGGTTTGTTCGGTGGATTGGGTAGTCGTTCGCGCAAGGGGCTTGGCTCGCTATCGTTACAGTCCATCACCCATACCGATGGCAAAGAGGAAAGTTTCATCAAATTGTCAGATATCGAAACCTTCATTGGCAAGTTGGACTTTCCCGAAATTGCCGAGCCGCCTCTGACGGCATTGAGCAAGGCCAGCCGCATTGTTGTTACAGGCAAAGACAGCAGCGCCTCACGTGCACTCAAAGCAGTGGGTGACGAAATGCAGCTTTACCGGAGCTACGGTCGACGCAATGACAGAAGTGGGCAGCACGAAGTCAATGGAAAACCTGCACGGCAAAATTTTAAAGACGACCACGATTTTGTGCATAAAGCACTTTCAGAGAACAAGAAGCTCATTTCACTGCCTGAAAGAGCCGTTTTTGGTCTTCCGCATAACTATTTCTTTGGCTCTTTGAAAATGGCCAAGTTCGACAAAATGGATATTGCCCCCAAAGGCAAATCAAGAAAGGAAAAAGGACGCAGAGCCTCCCCTTTGTTTATTCATATCCATGCACTGGGCGATGGGTTTGTGGCCATCCAGACCTTGTTGCCTGCCCTTTTTCTGCACAAAGATATTTCTGTTGAGGCGGAGCCAGCCAAGGGGAAAGAAGTCAGAGGCGTGACCCACGCCTTGCAGAAGACAGATACAGATTATCGCGTCATCCACAACTATCTGGATGGCTTCAAAAATGACCCTGCCTTCAAGGAGCTTCGCCGTCATGGTTGATACCGACAATACGCAAATCTTTCAGTTCACCCTGGGGCCGGTACAGGGCTTTGTGGCACAGGCGCGTCGTACCCGTGATTTCTGGGCGGGCTCGTTCATCCTCTCCTGGCTTTCCAGCGTTGCGATTGCCGCCATCCAACGCCAGGGCGGTGAAGTGCTATTCCCCGTGCCGGATAAAAGCTATTTGCGGCATCTCTACGATCAGGCGAGCGCACAAGACTCCTTGCCTCAGCAAGGCAGTATCCCCAATCGCTTCCGCGCTGCCACGGCAAAAGTGCCGCTGGGTTTCGAGCCCGAGCGTGTCGGCAAAGCCGTGCAAGATGCTTGGAAGGCACTGGCTGATGCCGTATGGGAACAAGACCTCAAGGCGGTTTCCCGGCAAGAAACCAAAAAGATTTGGAACCGACAGGTCGCCAATTTCTGGGAAATCTCCTGGGTGCTGAGCGATAAAGCAACATCCGGCAACCTGCTTGACCGCCGCAAGAACTGGCGCAATACCGTGCCGCCACAAGAGCCCGGCCATAAATGCATGATGATGGACGGCTGGCAGGAGCTTTCCGGTGTTGCTGAAACCAATCTCAGCGAGGTGGACAAGTTCTGGAACGGGCTGCGTCAGTCGGGCAGCCCTGGCATTGCCACCGATCTGCGTAAGGGCGAGCGCCTGTGTGCGATGGCCTTTATCAAGCGCCGCTTCTCGCGCTGTTTCGATACTATCAGCGTGCCTTTGCCCGGCCCTGCTGCCGATGCCATACCCAATGCCCAACCAGGTAAACCCGGCTACATCCCCAGCCATGTTCATGGCTGGAAATTGCCGCATGCCGTGCCCTCGGTTTCCTTCTTGGCCGCCGCGCCTTGGCTGGCCGAGGTCATTCGCAATGCGCCGGCAGAGGTTTTTGAAGACTTTTACATCGCTGCCCGTGAGCTGACAGGTCTGAATGAAAAAGACCATGTAGGCACCGATAGCGCATTCAGTATTGATATTCGTTGTGTCAGCGAAGCGGTAACGGAACGCCGTGCCAATCGCCTTCAGCGCCTTTGGGCGGGCTTGGACGGGCAGGTGTATTTCCCGTCAGCCTTGGAAAACCCGCGTATTTTTGGCGCAGACATGCAGCCCCAGGCACGCAAGGTGCTGCAGCAACTGCACAAGCTGCGCAATGCCGCCGGGCAAAAAGACCTGCCTTCGCCCTATTACGCCATCCTGCTGATGGATGGCGACCAGTTGGGCAAGCATATGGGCGATGAGGACAAGCAAAACCCCATTAGCCAAGCGCTCAATGCCTTCACCCGGGCCGTGGGCGACATCGTGCGCGCGCACAACGGCTTTCTCATCTACGCCGGTGGCGATGATGTGCTGGCCTTGTTGCCGCTGGAAGACGCCCTGCCTGCCGCTGCTGCATTGCAAGCCATGTACCGTGACCTGTTTGCGCAACACAGCCCCAAGGGCAAGCCCATCGACTCCACGCTCTCCGGTGCCATCGAATACGTACATATCCGCACCCCGCTGACCCGGGTGCTGCAGGATGCTCACAAGTTGCTGGACGATATTGCCAAGGAAAAAACCGGCCGCAATGCCATCGCCGTGCGTGTATGGAAGCCTTCCGGCCTTGCCCTGCAATGGGCTATGCCGTGGGAGAAGGCGCTGGATGACGAGGACAAACGAGAAGTCACTTTCTTTCGGGAAAAAAATCTGCCAGAAGGCAAGGGCATAGAGAAAGAGGAAGTCACCATTAAAGTCGGTGCAGTGTCCATTGACAAATTGGCTCGGGCATTTGCCCAACAAGCCGCCGCGGCCGATGGTGAGCGCTTCTCCAACAAGTTCTTCTTCCGTATGCAGCAAATCCTGGAGCGTTTTGGCGAGGTCGAGGAGACCAAGGAGACCAAGGAGACCAACGTGGTCAATGAGGCCACCCTGCAAAAACTTTTGCTGGCCGAATATCTGCACTCCTGGGGCGGGCTGGACAAACGCACCGGGCTGGACACCGGAAGCCTGAAAAATCAGCTTGAGCAGCTGCTGGTGCAATGCCATCAGTGGCGGCGCGAGGAGGCCGGTGGTGAGGCGGTGCCTGACAAGAAATCTCCCTTCAATCCCGAGGCCGCACTCCTGGTGCGTTTCCTCGCCCAAAAAGGTCTGGACAAGGAATAAGCCATGCTGGTTTGTAACTTCACCCCGTTTGATACCTGGTTTTTTCGCGAATCGCGCCCGCATGGCAGTACCGGCAGCAACGAGCTGGGCAGTGTTTTCCCGCCGCCGGTGCGCACCCTGGCTGGCGCATTGCGTACCCTGATTGGCGATACCTGGCACCAGCGCAACGGCAGCGACTGGCGCAGCTTTAATGAACAAAGCCCATTGGCCGACATCATCGGCTTTGGCGATAACCTGAAATCGCTGCGCCTGCAGGGGCCGTTTATTACCTTGAGTGACGAGCGTCTTTATCCGGCGCCTGCCAACCTGATGTGCAAACAGCAGGGCGATACCAAACACTATTTTTTGCTGGAGCTGGGTGCGCCAATGCAGTGTGACTTGGGCAGAGTGCGTCTGCCGCAGTTTCCCGCCGAGGTCGCAGGTTTGGAAGAGCTGGCCGGTAGCGCCCCGGTGGAAAACGCCTGGCTTAACCATGCCGGTATGCAAGCCGTGCTGAATGGCAACGCCCCCGAGCCCGGCGATGTCATCGAAAGCAACCAGCTATTCCAGCAAGAGCCGCGCCTTGGCATTGGCCGCGACAACAGTAGCCGTGCAGTGCAGGAAGGCCTGCTCTACCAAACCCGCCATCTGCGCCTGCAACCGGGCGTCAGCATCCAGCTGTGCCTGCATGGTTTGAAAGACGAAACCCTGCTGCCCGAGCGCAGTGTTATCCGCTTGGGAGGTGAAGGCCGTCAGGCTGCACTGCAAGTCAGCCGCCAGAACCAGATGGAATTGCCACAAGCCAACGCCACGTCCAAGAGCTGTGCCGTGCTGTATGCGCTGACCCCCATGCCTTGCGCCGATGGCCTGCCAGCGGGGATTCCGCAAGGCTTCCAAGCGGTCAAGCACAACGAAGCCGATGTTTGGGAAGGCCGCCTCAACGGCCAATCCTTGCGCATTCTTGCCGTGGCCTGTCCGCGTGTGCTGCGTGAAGGCGGCTGGGATTTGGCCAGCCATAAAGCCCGCCCGGTGCAAAGCCTGCTGGCGCCCGGCAGCGTGCTGTATGTGGAAAGCACCGACAACAGCCCGCTCAAAATCGACAAATTGACCACCGCCGATGCCGATGCCGATGCCACCGGCCGCAGCCAGTTCCTGGCAGGCGTTCTGAAACCCTCTTGCCAATATCCATGACTGACAAGGAAACCATCATGTCCAATCAATCCGCATTGCTGTTGCTCACTACCGAAACCGCCCTGCATGCCGGTACGGGTCAATCTGTTTCAGGCATTGACCTGCCCATCCAGCGCGAAGTCCACACCGGTTGGCCTTGTGTCTATGGCTCCTCCGTCAAAGGGGCATTGCGCGCCCATGCTTTCCACCATGAAACCGGCAAAGACTACGCTGTGGAATTGTTTGGCCCCGAACTTGGCCGCACCTTGGGCGAAGGAGAAGGCCATGCCGGCGCCCTGCTGATTGGCGACGCCCTGCTGCTGGCTTTGCCGGTACGTTCCCTGCAAAGCGCCTTCAAATGGGTCACTTGCCCGCAAGCGGTCGAGCGTTTCTTCAAGCACGCCGAACGTCTTGGCCTGCAAGTTGATGCAGTGAAAGTTTCCAAGCCCGACAAAGATGCAGCCTTCGGCAATGGTGAAGGCACGTTGTTCCTGCAAGAGTTCCGCTTTGAGCAAACCGGCAACGAAGCCATCAATACGCTGGCGCAAACGCTTGCGCAAATGAGCGGTGGCGCTCTGCAACAAGAGGCATTGCAACAGCAATTGGTCATTGTCCACGACGATATCTTTACTTTCTTGAGCCAAAATGCCACCGCCGTCAATGCCCATATCGCCATTGATGCACAAACCAAAACCGTCAAAGACGGCGCACTCTGGTACGAAGAAACCCTGCCGCCGGAAACCATCCTCTATGTACCGCTGACCGCCACCGCATCCCGCAAGCGTGGTAGCAACAAAAGCGCTGCCGAAGTGCTGGCATGCTTTGAAACCCTGCTGCCTGTCGGCAACAACTGGCTGCAATTGGGGGGCAATGAAACCACCGGCATGGGCTGGTGCCGCGTGGGCATCAACAAGGTACAGCAAGCCTGAGGAGCTACATCAATCATGACCACCCAAAACCTGCCCACCATGGATCAAGAACGCGCCCGTTTTGCACTGGCACGGATTGAGGCCATCAGCAAAAAAGATGCCGTCATTCAGGCCGAAGTGCGCCGCTATATCAACGGCCTGCCTGCACTTATCCATATGAACGGCCTGGGACAAGCCATGGCTTTTTACCGTAGCAAAAGCAAGGGCGATGACAAAAAAGAAACCTCTCATAAGCTCATCTACGACATCCTTGGCCTTTGGTTGTGCGGCAAGGACAGTAAAGGCCGCATTTTCAGCAGCAGCAACGACCTGCTGGCTGCCATCACTCAGTCCGACATGCAGCACTACATGGCTGCCCAGAACGAGGCGCAAGCCGTGCTGGAATGGCTGAAGAAATTTGCCGTGGCTCTGCTCGCAACTGAGGAAGCAAAACATGAGTAAACACCTGCCGCTATACCAAGGTGCCGATTTCAAAGCTTCACAAGGGCAACATCACGGCCTGAAGTTCGAGCGCTTTTTTGATGCCTATAAAGGTGACTATTCGGATACCGACACCAAGGAACGCACAGACTGGCTGAATGAGTTTTGCAACAAGAGCATTGGCAGTAGCCAAGCTCTGCAAACCAAAGCCCTGCAACTGCGGCAACTGGTGGAGTCTTACAGCGGTGAGGCGCGCATCTATCACTGTGCAGGCAACTTTGTTACCGGCCTTGGCAACCCGCATCCGCTGGAAAACGGTTTCCTTTGGCACCCCACCCTCGGCACCCCCTACCTGCCCGGCAGTGCGGTCAAAGGCTTGCTGCGTGCGGTGATTGAAACTGCTTATCAAGGCAATGAAGAAGACCGCAAAGCCCTGCTCAAGCGTTGGTTTGGCACTGCTGAAAAGGGCGACGTGGCAGAACACAGCGGCAGCTTTGTTTTTATGGATGCATTACCGGTGGAGTCCTGCCAATTGCATGTGGAAGTCATGACCCCGCACATGGGCAAGTGGTATGAAAAAGGCGGGAAAAACCCGCTCGCTGCCGATACCCAGCCCGGTGATTGGCACGCCCCCGTGCCAGTGACCTATCTGACTACCCGCGGTATCAAGCTGCAATTTGCCATCCTGCCACGCCCTGGCGCAGACGATATCGCCATCCTGAAACAGGAGCTGCAAGACCTTTGGCAAGCACTCGACCACGGCCTGGAATATCTGGGTGCAGGCGCCAAGACCGCCATTGGTTTTGGCATCATGCAGCGCGATAAAAAACAGGAAGATGACCTGCAAGAAGACCTGCAAGCGCAACAACGCCAGTCGCAAATGCAAAGCCTGAGCCCGGCCATGCAAGAAATCACTATCATCGAAGGACAGTGGCAAGCTCGCCATCAAAAATTGCGGGGTAAAAAAGAAGCCCTCAATGGCACCATTCATAATCAGGCACGTGCACTGGCAAAAAAGGCTCATGAATCTATTGAATGGAGTGCAGAAGAAAAGCAGGCCGTGGCACGTCTCATTGAAGAGTGGATTCCCAAGCTGGTCAATAATCTGAATGTCAAGGACATGAGTAAACAACTGAAATTGGGCACTCTTAAAGGAAGCTGAGCCTTGTGGCCGCTTCTTGCTACGAAGCCGGGGTGCAATATTGCAACCCCGGTATCGCAGACAGTACAGCGCATACTACATACCCAATCCATATCGACAACCGATTATGCAAACTCAAGAGCAACGCCAACCGCACCAATACGCCAAGCGCATTCTGGTCGTAGTCAGCGGCATGTCCCCGCAAATTCTGACCGAAACCCTGTATGCGCTGACCCAGCGCCAGCAGCCGGCTTTTGTGCCTACTGAAGTCCATCTTGTCAGCACCACCAGCGGTGCTCGTCATGCACGCCTCACCCTGCTCGAAGGTGATGCCCAGTTTTATTGCCTGTGCAATGACTACGGTTTGGACCCGGCCATCTTTACGGCAGCCAATATCCATACCATCCGCGACGCCTTGGGCAATCCTCTGGACGACATCCGCACCCCGGCGGACAATGAAGCGGCTGCCGATTTCATCACCGGTTTCATCCGCAAACAGACTGCCAACCTGGAAAGCGCCGTGCATGTTTCAATGGCAGGTGGACGCAAGACCATGGGCTATTACGCCGGCTATGGACTTTCCCTGTATGGCCGCCCGCAAGACCGCCTCTCGCATGTACTGGTTTCCGAAGGCTTTGAAGGCCATCCCGAATTTTACTATCCCACGCCTGCAAGCAAAATCATCGAAAGTATTAGGGACAAGGAAAAGTCTGCCCTTGATACCCGTGAGGCAGAAGTGGATTTGGCAGAAATCCCGTTTGTGCGCATGCGCGAAGAGTTGCCGGAAAAGCACTCTTTGCTAAGTGGGCGGCATAGCTTCTGTGGGGTTATTAATGCAGCCGAACGAGGTCGTGAATTGCAAAAAATCCGTATTGATTTGGAAAATATGGAGTTCACTTGTAATGGTGAAAAATTGGCCTTAGAAGGTGCGAACCTTATATTTCTATGTTGGGTGGCGTGGAGGCAACATCTCGGTCTTTCCTTTATTCCTACAGGTAAGGCTTTTAATGGCGATGTTGAGAAGCTAAGAAAAGAGTTCTCCAAATTTTGTCATGACTTGGAGGCTCATGAGTCGAGCCTTAATCTTAATGAGGATAGACTTAAGATGATTGGGAAAGTGTCTAGGGGAACCAAGGGGTTCGGTTCTAACTTTTCTCGGCTAAGGAGTGAGCTAATATCTCTTCTCGGGAGAAGTGCCGCGGAGCAACTTGCTCCCAGGAATATTGGCGTGAAAAATGAGTCCCGCTTTGGCTTGGTTGACTTTGAACGGCATTATGAGGTAATTGAGCCGAAAAGTTGGTGCGAGTAAAATCCCAATGGGTGAGTGTGTTCATTGTCTTGTTCTGCGGCTTTATCTCAGGGTGGGATAATGAATGGAAAGATTGCCTATGTTTTTCCTGTATTAATACTGGGTCTTAGGAGGCGGGTTGGCTTCCCAAGGTTCAAAATTTCTAATTTGAAAAATGACCACACTAATCAGTCTGCTTGGGAAAAGCCAGCTTGATTCAAAAAGCGGTTATCGCCCGGCCAACTATCGGCTTCCTGACGGCAGCATCCATCCATCCCCCTACTTTGGAATGGCACTGGCAAAGAATATCAAAGCTAACAAGCTGGTTCTTGTCGGCACCAGTGGCAGCATGTGGGATGTGTTTTTTGACCATCAAGGCAGTGATGATGAAGCCCTGCTGTCCCTGGTCGATGCGGTCAGGGACAGCAAAGTGACAGCGGAAATGCTCGCCATCCATCGCGAATATCTCAGCCAGAAGCTGGGGATGGAGGTCAAGTGCCTGATTATCCCGCATGCCCGCAACCAGGATGAGCAGGTACTTGTTTTGACGGAACTTGCCAAAGTGGTGAAATCCGGCGAGAAAGTCGTTCTGGATGTTACCCATGGCTTCCGTCACCTTCCGATGCTGGCATTGGTGGCTGCACGTTATCTTGCCCATGTTAAAAAAGTGACGGTGCAGGATGTTTATTACGGCGCACTGGAAATGACCGACACAAATACTGGAGAAACGCCAGTGCTGAATCTTGGCGGCATGCTTGAAATGCTCGACTGGGTAGAGGCGTTGGCAGCCTATGAAAACAGCGGTGACTATGGAGTGTTCGCTCCATTGTTTACAGCAGATGGCATGCCTGAGCAGCAAGCACGACTGCTTTCAAAGGCGGCTTTTTTTGAGCGCACCCACAACCCGGAAAATGCCAAACAAAGCCTTACTGGTGCCATAAAAGATGTCCAGGGACACTCCGGCACACTGGGGAGGCTTTTCAGCTACCATTTGAGTGAGAATGTTGGATGGTTCAGAAAAGGCCAGCGTCCGGAATGGGAGTTGGCTTTGGCGGATCGTTATCTGGAACGCAGGGACTATTTGCGCGCAATTACCTATATGTTCGAAAGCTATATTTCACACTCTGTGCGGCAAGATGGCAGCAACGCCGTCAATGAATTTGAATGTCGTGAAAAAGCGCTCGGTAGAATCAGGGAAAGCGACAATCAGCAATTCAGATTGCTTTCCAATTTGCGCAACGCTATGGCGCATGGTGTCCGTCAGAGGGACAAAACCATAGAAAAGCTTCTGGGTGATGAAGACTCCCTGGACAAGGAATTGAAAAAATTGCGAAAGGTGCTTTTCAAGCATTAGCCTGTCCCGGGTGAGCTCGGTTTCTGGTGAGGCTGGATTGGCAGGGCGGATGGTGGTTTCCGATTTTCCTGCCTTGGCAGGAAAATCGGAAAGACTGGCGTTGTTTGAGCAAATCAAGTCAGCTTGCTTAATACATAGCGAGTGCTGCGCCCGGCATTGATTTTTTGCAGGATGCCGCGTGCTACCAGGTCATTGATATCACGCAGGGCAGTATCGGCCGAGCATTTGGCCAATGCTGCCCATTTGCGGTTGGTCAGGTGGCTGTCCAGACCCTCAAGCAGTTTGCCCAGAACTTTGGCTTGCCTTGGATTGAGTGGCTGTGTGCCCCATTGCTGCCAAAAGCGGGCACGGCCAAGGCTGGCATCGACCGTGATATGTGCTTGCTCAATGGCGCACTGCAATGCTTGCAAGAACCATTGCAGCCAAGCGGTGACATCCATCGTGCCTTTTTGGGTGTGTTCGAGTATTTGGTAATAGCTTTTGCGCTCGCGCTGAATCTGTGCCGACAGGCTGTAAAAGCGCTGCGGGCTGCCATCGGCGCGTGCCAGCAGCAAATCTCCAATGGCGCGGGCAATGCGGCCATTGCCATCATCAAAGGGATGCAGGGTGACAAACCATAGATGCGCCAGCGCGGCCTTTATCAGTGCTGGCTCTGGTGTTTTTGCATTCATCCAGCCGAGAAACTGCTGCATCTGTGCCTGTAAATACTGGGCGGGCGGAGCTTCAAAATGCACTTTTTGCCGCCCGTATGCACCAGAAACCACTTGCATTGAACCATTGGCATCATCGCGCCACTGGGCTACCCGGATTTTGTTGAGCCCGGAATAGCCGCTAGGAAATAACGCCGCATGCCAGCCCATGAGTCGAGCTTCATCCAGTGGCGCTGTGCAGTTGCTGGTGGCATCCAGCACCATGCTGACCAAGCCGTCCACATGTCGGTCTATTGGCGCAAGCGCCCCAATATCCACGCCCAGACGGCGAGCGATGCTGGAGCGGACGGAATTTGCCTGCAACAGCTCACCTTCGATTTCACTGGTTTTCATCGCTTCCTGGGTGAGCGCAGTGAGCGTGGCCTCATCGCGCAAGGCAAGCCCGGCATCGGTCAAACGCCCGATTAGCAAGCCTTGCGCCTGACTCACTTCAGCCAATGGCGTTGCCAGTGCCGCTAGGTCATAGCGCCAGTTGGGCCAGTCTTCGGCTTGCCAGATATAGTTGTAATCGCCGCATTTCATGCGGTGATTGTCTGACTTATTCACCGCATGAGCAAATCCGGGCGTAAGCGCCTGTTGAAGCCCTGCCTGTGTTTTGTGGCTATGGCTTTTGCAAAGTCGTGGGTATTTGCTGGAAGCCTTGCAGCTTCTGCATGGGAGGCAGTCCCAGATCAACAATACCCCGGTCGTTGGCAATCTGTCCGGCAACATAGATTGGGCTGCCTTGCCGTAGCCGATACATCACGACATTTTGAGCCGAGGCTTTGGCTTCGTGGCGGAGTTGTTGAAGCAACTGCGCAGCACTTTCGGCATTGCCCTGATGCAGATAGAGAGACTCCAGTAGCATCTGCGCCTGCTTGCGAATCAGGCGATGCACTCGCTGCCCCAATCTGCTGCCCTTGATGTCGTAACTTAGAAAATACCAGCCTGGCTGCATGGCGGAGTCTCCTCAATTTGCTGTAAATGCCGACTGAAAAGCCGGGCATAGCGGCGCAGTCTGCGTTGGATGATGGTCATGTTTTTCTGCCAGAGCCGATAGAAGATTTCCCGCCCTTGTTTGCCCATCATGCAACCGCCATTAGCGGTTGAAAAATGCCGCAAGTCCAGATGCCCCTGATTGAATTGCTGCACCACCCATTGCTCCAGAGCCGGCCGCAGGGGCTCCATCAAGTCACAAGCCAGCGACTGTCGCCCCGGAGTCAATGTGTGATAGAAGCCTAGCCAGGGGTCTAGCCCGTGAACCAGGCATTGGCGCACGGCTTCATGGTGCGTCAGTGTTGCGCTCAATGAGAGCACGGCATTAACCGGGTCGGGCGGTGGCCTGCGTTCGCGGCGAACAAAGCCAAGTTCGGGGCGTAACTGTTGCTTCCAATGGCTGAACATGATGCGTTGGGCAATGCCTTCGTGCCCACGAAGAACATCCAGGCGCTGTGCATTGGCAGCGGCATGCCATTGCTCGCGCAAGGTTTGATGCAGCGCTTTATCGGCATGGCTTCGGGTGCAGTGGATGGATAGCAAAATCTTGTGCAGTACCAGACGTTTGGAAAGATTGAAGGTCAACTCTGGATCGGTGCTGATGCGGTATTGAGCTACACGGCGTTGCGCCTGACGCAAATGGTTGGCATGGATGGCAAAAGAATGCTCGCTATAGCGCTGGTTGAGCACGACGAAGTCAATGCCAAAGCGCTGGCATTGTCCTATCAGCTTGGTGTCGATATTTACCCCATGCTGGCAGATGATCCTGCCAATTCGGCGCATTGGCAGCGAGCGTGTGGTTAGCTCCTTGTGGCGGATAATCAAGCACTCCCCCTCATAGGTTAGCGAAAAACCTTTGCGGTCAAGTATCAGGTCTGCCACGCTCACTCCAGGTAGTGAATGCCATCGATGGTCATGCAGGCCGGAGCCAGTGCCCAATCGTTCTCGGGTGGGTGCACTTGGGCAAGCAGCAGACTGTCGTAATCTGGATTCAAATAATCTGCAAGCTCATTGCAAAGCGAGAGTGCTTCTTTTTCACTTATGTCGCAAACAAAAAAGGATGCTTGCCAATAGGGCGTAACACGACGCAGCCTGCGCATTATCGGTAGTCTGCATTCATTGTCATGGATGTCATAGCCGATGATATGCATATGCCTCTCCAATCCTTCGTAAGCTTTTGTAGCTGACGAGAAGCATGCCGTACCTTGCGCCTGTAGTTCGGATTGCAATATTGCAAAACAACTCGGAAGAGCCGGGCTGTTTTCAATGGTTTGCGTATGTATTTTTAATTTTCCGGAGTGGGTTATGAAATGCATTTGCCGCCACAACCAATCCTTAAGGCAATCGCTGGAAAGATGGCCTGCCATTCACCTTTCGAGATAATGGCGCTGGGGATATTGTTTTTAGTATTTTTATAAGTCAGTATGGCCTTTATTTCAGTGTAGGGAATGCCTTTTGCATAATGACTGATCCGGGCGGATTGGCTGTTTCAGTGTTGCAATATTGCAAGGCGCGGATGGGATGATACTTTTGTCAGAATGCAGGTCTGGTGACGGAGGCTGCATTCCCGCTGGCGCTGGGCGGTATTGCCTATGGCCTTTACAAATGGCTGGATGATTGAGGCAGGTGGCGCAATATTGCAAAGCATTTATTGAATCCGTAACGCTTCATAATCACTTTATCCAAACAGGAGAGACATCATGAGCAACGAAAACAAAGCAAAAGTGGCAGGTGCAGCGGGAGGTGCAACGGGTGTGGCTGGCTCCATTGGAACGGTGGCAGCGGCCGGTGCGGTGAAGGGATTGAGTGCTGCGGGCATTACTTCCGGCTTGGCTACTGTTGGTGGCGTGGTTGGCGGTGGCATGGCGGCAGGTTTGGTGACAGTGGCAGCGGCTCCGCTGGCGCTGGGTGGTATTGCCTATGGCCTTTACAAATGGCTGGATGATTGAGGTGGTATTGCGGGCGTGTTTGAAAATTATTAATGGCTGACTAGGGGGTTTTTATGAGCAGTAGTGCTGATTTTCTTGATGAGATTTTTGGCGTGGGGTCGGGGGATAAAGAAGATGCCCGGGATGGAAATGGCACGGCTGTGGAAATTGCTGCTGGGGCGATAATGGGTGCAACTGTGAGTGCAGCGGTGTTTTATTGCCTTGCCACTTATTTCTATTGCAGAGATTGATTGCTTGATGGGTCTGTATTTGATGGATTGTTGACAGGAGAATGATTATGAGTAATGAAGCAGGTGCAAAGGCGGCAGGTGTGGCGGGTGGCGTGACCGGGGTGGCTGGCTCGATTGGTACCGTGGCAGCGGCAGGTGCGGTCAAGGGGCTGGGGGCTGCGGGTATTACCTCTGGTCTGGCGGCCATTGGCAGCGTGGTTGGCGGCGGCATGGCGGCTGGTGTGGCCTGCACGGCAGCTGCACCCCTGGCAATTGGCGGGCTTGCCTATGGGCTCTACAAATGGCTGAGCGATTGAGTCTATTTGTGGGGCTGCAAGCGGTTTTCTGATTTCAATAAAAAAGGCGGGCTTCTTGGGTATGGGGACAATTGGCATACCAGGGGCTCCTGATGAACTCGCTGCTGCCTGGCTTGCACCGGAACTGTTTTTCTGAAATTTTTTGTACGCCTGCCAAGGTCACTTGGGCAGGCGTTTTTTATGGGGCTGGTTTGCTTCCGGGCGTTTTGGTTTGAGAAGACTCTGAAAATTGGATGGGCGAAGCACTGTGTTTTTTGCTACAGCTATTGGAGCAATTATTGGGTTGTGGCGTGACAAAAAGCATCAAGTGGCTGCGTTGTAGAAAAAACGCTGAACTGTTACGACGTATGGCGCTGGAGCGCCCTCAAAGTCGGGGCAGTGAGGGGGACTTTGCATCAGTCCGCCCGCACGAAATAGCCTCAGTCTTAATCCCCTCAAAGTCGGGGCAGTGAGGGGACCGTTACCATCGCTATTGGTGACGAGTGCGTGTCGTCTTAATCCCCTCAAAGTCGGGGCAGTGAGGGGACTACCAATGAAGTGGCGATCAACCTCCGACTGATGTCTTAATCCCCTCAAAGTCGGGGCAGTGAGGGGACTCCACCTCTTGCCCGAGGCAAAAACTGCTTTGCGTCTTAATCCCCTCAAAGTCGGGGCAGTGAGGGGACCTCACCTGAGTACCCCTGTATCTGAAACTGACAGGTCTTAATCCCCTCAAAGTCGGGGCAGTGAGGGGACTCTACTGGTGATCATCGCAATGATCACCATAAGTCTTAATCCCCTCAAAGTCGGGGCAGTGAGGGGACCCGAAAACGGCGAGCTGCCGATGCTCTACCAGTGGGTCTTAATCCCCTCAAAGTCGGGGCAGTGAGGGGACCAAAAACGCCAACGAGCTGGCTGACCTGCTCGGTCTTAATCCCCTCAAAGTCGGGGCAGTGAGGGAACAAGTCCTAGAGTACGACTTCCATACCAGGGAGGGTCTTAATCCCCTCAAAGTCGGGGCAGTGAGGGGACCCGACGTTTCTTCTGACGTGAAGTACTACCTGAGTCTTAATCCCCTCAAAGTCGGGGCAGTGAGGGGACAGTTCTCCACTGTCCAGGAAGCTTCGGCTTTTCTGTCTTAATCCCCTCAAAGTCGGGGCAGTGAGGGGACGTTACATCAGGGTTGACCCTGGCCGCTATTGGGTCTTAATCCCCTCAAAGTCGGGGCAGTGAGGGGACGTTGTCTGCCTGGCGTTACCAGGCGGCATACACTGTCTTAATCCCCTCAAAGTCGGGGCAGTGAGGGGACCGCTCTGGGTGTTGCCCTGGGCGGTACTCTATTGGTCTTAATCCCCTCAAAGTCGGGGCAGTGAGGGGACGGAGGAATACGGTGAAGTCCTGCAGTCTTTCCAGTCTTAATCCCCTCAAAGTCGGGGCAGTGAGGGGACTCAACGCTGGGTTAACCTCGTCAGAGACCCCAGTCTTAATCCCCTCAAAGTCGGGGCAGTGAGGGGACTCTACCGCAGAAAATTTTGTTTGACAATCAATTGCTTGCAATGCTGTTTGGGGTGGTCGTTTTTTCGCCAAACAGTTGGCTAAAATTTCGCCAGAATTTGCCGGTTGCCCTGCTTCTAAAAGGTATCGCAAGTCATTGTTTTTATGGATTTTTGTTGTCTGACAAGGCGCGCTGTCTGCTGGCTGTGGCTTTTTTTGCGAAAAGTTGGCTAAAAAATCACCAGGCCTATCGAAGAAGCCGACTGTACTCGCCCCCCTGGCGGGGGGCGGCATGAGGTATTTCTGGGGGGCAAGGCCGGGCGGAAGCATTATCTGTGCTGCCGGGGAAGGGGGAGACGGCCTTGCGTCATCCACTCTTCAATACGGGCACGGAACTGTGCCGGCGGGATGGGGGCGGGCGTTTTGTTGTCGCTGGTTTCCGGATGAGCCACCACATGCAGTGCGCCCTGCCGGGCACGGTCAAGTGCTTTGGAGCTAAGCGGCTGCCAGGAAAGCAGCATCTTGGTGCCATAGGCCTGATGAGACAGGCGGCTGGCGATCTCGCCAATCTTGTACATGACATCGGCTTCTTTGGCGTCTCTTTTGCTGCCACCCCTTTTGTTCTTTTGTCCCTTGAGTGTGGCGGTCTTGGCTTCTACCACCAGCAGGCGGTTGCGATGACAGAGCACCAGATCGAGTTCGTTGGGGGTTTCTCCTCTCTTGATCCTGACGCCCAGCCCACGGCTCAGGCCGGGAATATCCTCGACCTGCCACCAGGCCCATTCTTCCAGCCAGCCGCCGGAGAGGTAGCGCGCCCAGTCGGCATTGGCAAAGGTGATGCTGGCGAGTTTCCCGTCATTGAGTTTGAAGCTGAGGATGCCTCTGTCTTTGAGTTCTTCAAGAATATGGCGGGGGAAGTAATCGGGCAGCCCTGACGCCTTGTCGGCGCGCACATTGTTTTTGACGGTTTCAGGGCGAGGGTGATTTTTATGCGGGTTGTAGGCTGCGTTTGCCCAGGCATTGAGAATGCTGATGTGGTTGGGCTCCTGCCGAGCCATGAAGTTTTCGGTCAATTCACGGCGTGCTGCCATGGCTTCAAGCTGACGCGGCTGATCGGAAAGTATGGATTCGACTTCATAGCCACTGACTTCCAGAAACTGGCGAATATCCAGTGCAACCTGCATGGGCTCTTGGTGCTGATCGGGAAGCAGCCACTGGAATTCTTCGGTTTCGGTACTGGTATAGGTGATTTGCGTGTCGAACCGATTATCCGGGTCATCGCGAAGGTCTTTCGCGATATCGTGCAGCACCAGCGCCATGATCTTGGTGCCGCCAGTGATATCGAAGACCAGTTGATGATCGCGGTGGCGATCAGCCCAGCTGCGAAGGCGGGGTGCCAGATCTTGCTTCAGCCTGGCGTAGCTTTCGCCGTTGTGATCGAGCTTGATGTCCTTGCAGTCAATTTGCCAGCCATGCGCTTGCCGCAGATATTCGGCCTGTTTCTTGACGGCGCCCACCTGGCCGCGCTTGGATCTGGTTTCGATCAGCAGCAGGGTGTCGATGAGTGCGCCGTACTGGTGCATGGCCAGTACCAGTGGCATGACGTAGTCGCTGATGACGTAAATCCGTAGTTGGCGCTTTTCTTCAGTGTTGCCGGCCGGTGGCTGGGTATCGGCATGGGACATGGGCAAATTCCTTATCAGAAGCGTTAGTTTGAGCCGGTGCCAGACAGGCATGGCAGCTTGCAATGTTGCAGGATACGAAGGCTTTATGGCTTTTGCCATCATTGCCACCGGTTTAAATTGAAAACGAGGCAGATGCCATGACGCAGTATTTCATTTCCCGCCATCCAGGCGCGATTATTTGGGCACGCAAGCAGGGGTTTGAGGCGGTGCAGATCGCGCATCTGGATTGTGCGCTGATCCAGCCCGGCGATACGGTGATGGGGACGCTGCCAGTGCATCTGGCGGCGGAAGTTTGCCGCCGCGGTGCGCGTTATCTGCATTTGCAGGTGAATATTCCGGCGGAGCTGCGCGGTCAGGAGTTGGATGCGGAAACACTGGAGCAGCTGGGGGCTTGCCTGACTGCTTTCGAGGTGCGGCGTATTGACGATTGAAAAAGCCAAGGCGCGGGATGGCCGCGCCTTGGCTTGGGGGAGCTGCCAATAATGGCGGGTATTTTATTGCACGGTGAAGTCGCGGCTTTGCAGCGGCTGGCCGTTCAGGCTGATTTCCACCTTGTAGTTGCCGGTCGGCCAGGGGTTGGTGTTGCTGATTTTGAAGGCATAGATACTGTCGTTGCCGACCATGTCCACGACTTCTTCATGCACCAGGGTGCCGTCCTGGTAAGTCCAGCGTGCGCCGAGCTTTTTGCCTGCGCCATCGCCCTGGGTGTTGACCGAGGCATGGATGGTGTCCTGGGTGCCGAACTGGGTGCTGGCTTCGGCCACGCGCTTGTCATCGGCCAGGCCCTTGCCCAGCTCCAGCGCGACGATATTGATGGCCGCCTGCGTCGCCGGCGGCGTGGCCAGTGCAGGTGCCGAGGCCGGCGGCGCGACCACGGCGGGTTCTTCTTTCTTTTTGCAGCCGGTGATGGCGAGTGCCGAAACCAGCGTAGCGGCAAAAATGGCGTGAGTCTTGTTCATGGAGATTCCTTCAGGAGAGATTGTCAGGGCAGGCGCAGCACTTGGCCGGGGAAAATCTTGTCCGGGTCTTTGATTTCTTCCCGGTTGGCCTCGTGGATTTCTTTCCAGCGGTTGGCATCGCCGTACAGGTTCTTGGCAATCTTGGACAGCGAATCGCCCGGCTTTACGGTGTAGGTTTTTTCTTGCTGCACGGTTTGGGCGCCGCCAGCGCCTTCAGCGATTTCAACACCGCCGGTGACACCGGCAAAACGCGGGTCTTTGCCGCCGTTGTTTTCAGGGGTTTGCGGGTGAGACATGGTGAGCTCCATAAGAGTGGAGCGATGAGCATGGCAGCAGCCTTGTTAAAACCGCATCATCAAGCTCATTGGCGCAGGTCGCGCTGTGCAACCGGTGGCGGGTAGCCGGGGGTGGCGCGCCAGGGGTTGATGTCGAGGCCGCCACGGCGGGTGTAACGGGCTTCAACCGAGAGTTGCTGCGGGCGGCAGTGCTGCATGATTTCGATGAAGATGCGCTCGACGCATTGCTCGTGGAACTCGCGGTGGTTGCGGAAACTCACCAGATAGCGCAGCAGCCCGGCCGGGTCGATGCGCGCACCGTGGTAGCGGATGATGACGGTGGCCCAGTCGGGCTGGCCGGTCACCGGGCAGTTGGATTTCAAGAGGTGTGATGAAAGCGCCTGCTGCACGATTGCATCGCTGATGCTCAGATAGGCCGGGTTGGGCGGGCCGTAGTCGTCGATGTCTATTTCAATATCGTCAATGCTTTCGTGGCTTTCGGCGGCGATGAGCGCCATCGGCGGCAGGCCAAATTGCAGGCTGACCGGCGCACCGGCGGCGGCAGACAGGTCTTGGCAGAGGCGCTCGGCCAGTGCGGCTTGGCTGGCCATACGCTCGGCGTTGAAGGAGTTGAGATAGAGCTTGAAGGATTTGGACTCGATGAGATTGGGCGAGTCGGCAGGCACGGTGATGCGCGCCACGGCCACGCGGGGTTTGCCGCGCGCATCCAGCCAGCTCAGCTCGTAGGCATTCCAGGCATCAAAGCCGATGAAGGGCAGGGCATCGCCGGCAATGCCGATGGCATCGCGGGCGCTTTGCCGCGGAATGGGAAACAAAAGGCCGGCGTCGTAGCGATCGGGATAGGCGGTTTCGCGGCCAAGTTGGCTGGTTTCCGGGCGGTTCGGGTTCATGAGCGCTCCTGTGCCGGTCAGGCCGGCAAGTGTTCGCGCGCCAGATATTCGGCGCTTTGCATTTCAATCAGCCGCGATGCGGTGCGCTCGAAGGCATGGGCCAGACGCTCGCCCTGATACAGCGCCACCGGCGGATGGGCTGCGGTGATGATGACATTGACATGGCGGTCGTAAAACTCGTCGATGGCATTGACCAAGCGCCGCGCCGGGTCATCATTGCTGCCGTTGAAATCCGGAATGCCGCCAATCAGCACGGTGTGGAATTCCTGGGCGATTTCGATGTAGTCGGCGGCCGCGCGCGGGCCTTCGCACAGGGCGCTGAAGTCGAACCAAACAAAGCCGTGATGGCGGGCGCGGCAGGGAATCGGGCGGCCATCAACATCCAGCACCTCGGGCTTGGGCGGGGTGTGGGTCAGGGTCTGCCAACGCTCGGCCAGCCAGTCGTCGGCTTGCTGGCCGGAGATGACCTGATAGACCGGCGAGCGGGTCAACTCGCGCAGCCGGTAGTCAGTGCTGGACTGGATTTCGAACACCACGCAGTGCTGCTCCAGCAGGGCGATGGCGGGCAGGAAGCGTGCCCGTTGCAGACCATCCTTGTAGAGATTGGCCGGTACGGTATTGGAGGTGGTCACCAGTACCACACCTTCGGCAAACAGATGCTCCAGAAGGCGTGCCAGCAGCATGGCATCGCCGATGTCGGTGACGAAAAACTCGTCCAGCACCAGTACCCGCATTTCCTGCCGCCACTGCCGGGCGATGGCGGCCATCGGGTCGCGCTCGCCACTATGCTGCTTGAGGCGCTCGTGCAGTTCGCGCATGAAGCGGTGGAAATGGGCGCGGCGTTTTTCCGCAAAATCGAGCGAATCAAAAAACAAATCGACCATGAAGGTCTTGCCGCGCCCCACGCCACCCCAGAGGTACAGCCCTTGTGGGGCGGTGGCAGTCGGTTTGTTGCCAAACAGCCGGGCGATGAGTCCGGGGGATTCGGCCGGGCGGGAGAGTTCACGGTGCAGACGGTCAAGCTCGACCATCACTGCGCGCTGCGCCGGGTCGTCCTGCCATTGGCCGCGCTCGATACCGGCCTGATAAAGCTGGCTGGGGGATGCGCTCATTGCGACACTTCGCTCTCAGCCAGTGGCAGCGGCAGCCAGTGTCTGGCGGTGTTTTTGATAACGCCGCGCAGATCCACCAGCTTGCCGTGGAAAAAGTGCGAGGCGCCGGGCATGCGTACCAGGGTCAATTGCGGCGGTTGACTGTCTTCCAGCCAGTGATATACCGCATCCGGGTCAACCACTTCGTCTTCTTCGCCCTGTACCACCAGCCACGGCATTGAAGGCGTGGGCGCGGCAAAATCCCAGCGCCCGGCAGGCGGTGCCAATGAAATCAGTGCATCAGGCTGGAGTGTGGCGCTGGCTTGGATGGAGACGTAAGCGCCAAAGCTGAAACCCGCCAGCCATAGTGCGCTATCGGGGTGATGCTGGCGCACCCAGTCGGCCACTACCGCCAAGTCTTGCTGCTCGCCCTGGCCGTGGTCGAACTGCCCCGCCGAATGGCCAGTGCCACGGAAATTGAAGCGTACAGTGACGATGCCGAGCTCACGCAGCGCGCGTGCGCTCATCGTTACCACCTTGTTGTTCATGGTGCCGCCTGCGGTGGGCAACGGGTGGCAGACGATGGCAATGAGCGGCTGGCGACGGGTTGTGGCAGCGGGAAATTCGACTATGGCTTCCAGCAGCCCGGCAGGGCCGGAAAGCTCAAGCGTGGCGTCTTGGCTGGGGAATGCAGGTTGATTCATGCGGGCATTTTAATGGCGCGGGTTGAAGTCCAGCAGCAGCGGGTCATGGTCGGAGCTGCGCAGTGGCGAGGCCTCGGGTTTGCGGCTGCCTTCGGCTTCATCGGCATTGATATGCCATTCGTGCGCGGCGGTGAGCCATGTGCGCATGAGGGGATTCACGAAAGCATGATCCAGTCGCCCGGCCTGGCCTTCATATACATAGGAGTACGGCTGTTGCACGCCAAGTGCGGCAAAGGCGTCTTGCCAGCCATGCGCCAGCAGCCAGCGCGGCGGGTCTTCCATGGCATAGGCATTGAAGTCGCCGAGCATCACCACTGGCTGTCCGGCGTATTGGCTCTGCACCCAGCCATCGAGCTGCCTGACCGATTCAAGCCGGGTGGCATTCCAGCATGACTGTCCATCGCGCTGGTTGCTATCGGCAGCGCGTGCATTGCGGCAGCCTTTGGATTTGAGATGGTTGGCAATCACCACGAAGGGTGCGCTGGCACCGCTGCGGAAACGTGCAGCGATGGCGGGGCGGCTGAAGCGGGCAAACGGTCCGCGATCAAGCACCTTGGGCGGCTCCAGAAGCTGCACCTTGCTGCTGCGATAAATCATGCCATTGCGGATGGCGTCTTGATTGGCATTGGCCGCCACCGGAACGGCGCGCCAGTCGCCGCCGTGGCGGGCATTGAGTGCCGCCAGCAGTTGCGATTCGGCAGCCAGTGCGTCCTGGCCGTCATTTTCCAGCTCCATCAGGGCGATGATGTCGGCATCCAGTGCGGTCAGCGCTGCGATATGCCTGGCCAATTGCTGTTGGTAGCGCTCATGGTTTTGGGCGCCGCGCGGGGTAGGAAAACCGCCGCCCTGACCATCACCATTGAACAGGTTCTCCAGATTGAAAGCGGCTATGCGCAGGCGACCCTGGCGGATTGGGGCTGTCGGTGCAGCTTGCGGCTGGATGTTCAGTGCCTGCCCCAGTTGCAGGTGATAGCGGCCAAAGCGCTCATCGATGATGCCCTCGGCAGCATGCAGCTGGCTGCCCAGGCGCGGGATTTCACGGCGCATCGCGCTGCGACCTTCGGCATCGGCCAGCCACAGGCTGCGGGCGCGGTTCTCGGCGGCCAGCTGGTTGGCCGCAGCACCGGGCAGAGCCAGCTCGGTGGGCGTCCATAGCCGTCCGCCAAAAGCGGCCTGCCAGCGTCCAAAGCGGGCGGCATGCTGGCTGCCGGTCAGGGTCAGCGGTACGCTGATTTTGACGCGCATGGCCTCGAGCCTTTCCCAATCGGCTTCGAGCTCAGGTGCCTGGCGGATTTCTCGTGCGGCGGGCATTGGCCGAGCGCGGGTCGGCACCGCACTTGTCACCTGCACGGCGGTGATGCGGCTGCTGTTTTGGGTGTCGAGTTCAAGCACCGTGCCGCTGACGGCAAGGCTGGTGCCGACTTGCAGATTATCGGGCGCTCCCAGCAGAAACACCGCATCGGAGGTGCTTTCATCACCATCGCCCGCATCCTGCAGGCTGAACATCCAGCCGTCTTTGGTTTTGATGCGCGCAGTGATGACGCCTGTCACCTGCACTTGCTGCCCCTGCAATGGGCTTGTATTGCCAGAGCCTTGTAGTTGACCAATGGCAAGCCCCTTGCCGGGGGCTATCTGGCTGGCAGCAAGGCAGCCGGCAAGGGCAAGGCTAAGTGCCGCAGTCAGCGGCAGTTTCGGTGCAAGGGAGATTTTCATGAACTTGGCAAAAACAAACGCCGCCCGAAGGCGGCGCATGCAATAGATGAGGGCTTACTTGCTTTGCGCAACCATCCAGTCAACGCTGGCCATCACTTGCTCGTCGGTCAGTGCCGGATTGCCGCCACGGGCGGGCATCGTGCCGGTAGCGCCGGTGAAGCCCTCGATGGCGTGCCTGTGCAGGGTTTCAAGGCCGGACTTGGCAAGACGTGCGCCAATGCCTGCAGCGTTCAGCATCGGGGCGCCACCTGCGCCCGAGGTATGGCAGCCGGTGCACAGGCTGTTGTAGATGACTTCGCCATCAAGCGTGCCGCCATAAGCTGCCTGCGAGGTTGCGGCTTTGGCCGCCGCCGCAGCAGCAGCCGCGGCCAGCGCTGCACCAGTGGAGCCCGAATACACCGCGCCAATCGGTGACAAGCGTTCAGCGGTCTGAGCTTTGACCTCGGGCGCCATTTTTTGTGGCAACAGCGTGTCGGTATTGCGCACAAACAAAACCAATGCCACGGCTGCAACGGCCAAGGGAACGATCAGCAAAGAAAACTTTTTCATAAGCTCTAAGGAGTGCTTTTCACGGACGGACTTCTCCGAATGGCCATAAGGACAAACGGGCGGTTGACAAGTATAAGGCCGCAGGCAGGCCGGGACTAGGGTGTGGCGAGGAACTGGGCCAATACTGCAGCCACCTCTGCCGGTGTTTCCATGTGCAGATGGTGGCTGCCGGGCAGGAAATGCGCCTGACCGTTGCCAAGTGCGGCCACCAGGCGACGGCGCTGGTCATCGGGCAAATAAGGCTGGGCGGGTGTGGCAAAAACCACTTGGGTGGGGCATTCAATGCTGGCCAGCAGGGCGGCGATTTGCGCTTCGACCGGGCGCAGGAAGGTCGGCACCATCAGCCGCTGGTCACTGGACCAGACCAGCCCTTCCGGTATCTGTTGCACGCCGCGCTCGACAAGCAGCCGTGCCACCGGCTCGCTCATCTGGTTGGCGGCCATGCGGGCAGCGATGGCGGGCGCGACTTGGCTGAACACGCGCTTGTTTTTGCCGCGCAGGGCGCGTGCGGCAGTCACCGATTCGCGCATCCGTTGCCCGGCTTCTTCTGCCGGGTGGGTCAGGCCGCCCAGGGCTTCGATGCAGGCAAGTTTTTCCACGCGCTCGGGTGCCGCGGCCGCCACCAGACTGGCAATGGCCGCACCCATGGAGTGCCCCAGCAGGCCAAAACGCTCCCAGCCCAGGGCATCGGCGACATCCAGCACATGGTGTACCGCAAGCTCGAAGGTATAGGGGATGCCGGCAGGCAGATGCACGCTATGCCCGTGGCCGGGCAGGTCGATGGCGACCAGCTCGATATCGTGCAGATGCTGTGCCAGCGGCAGGAAGCTGGCGGCATTGTCCAGCCAGCCATGCAGTGCCAGCACACGCGGCTGGCCGCTTTGGCCGCCACGCAATGCCGCAATCGGGCCAATGGCGATATCGATACGGGTTTCTTGCAGGGAGATGGACAAGGCAGATTCTCGTTGGCAGGACAGCTCAGCGTGGCAGCAGCGCTGCCAGCGCATCGACATGTGCCGGGCTATCGTTGAGGCAGGGGATGTAGCGCAGTGCGGTGCCACCGGCAGCGCGGAAGGCCTCGGCGTTTTGCTCGGTGATTTCTTCCAGCGTTTCCAGGCAGTCCACGGCAAAACCGGGGCAGACCACATCCAGGGTGCGGGTGCCGTCGCGCCCCAGCTGCTCCAGCGTTGGCAGGGTATAGGGCTGCAGCCAGCGCTCGCGGCCAAAGCGCGACTGGTAGGTCAGCAGGATTTCCTCGCGGGGAATATCCAGCGCGGCGGCAATCGCGGCGGTGCTGGCCTCGCATTGTGCGGCATAAGGGTCGCCCGCTCGCACCAGACGCTCGGGGATACCGTGGTAGGAGAACACCAGCTTTTCGCCACGCCCATGCTGTGCCCAGTGTTGCCGGATGCGCTCGGCAATGGCCGCTGCCCAAGCCGGATGCTGGTGATAATCGCGTATCAGCTGCAGGCGGGTATCGGCAAAACGCTGTTGCAGGGCGGCCACGGCATCCTCCACCGAGCCGGTGGTGGTGGTGGAATATTGCGGATACAGCGGCAATACGGTGATGTCCCGATGGCCCTCGTCGTGCAGTGCTTGCACCACCTTGGCAAGCGCCGGCTCGCCATAGCGCATTGCTGTGCGTACTTGCCAGCCATCCAGTGCGTTGTCCATGGCCTTGGCAAGACGCAGGCCATAGGCCAGCAGTGGTGAACCTTCGGGCATCCAGATTTCGGCATATTTTTCTGCCACCGCCGGGCTTCTGCGCGGCAGGATGACCCAGTCCAGCAAGGGCTTCCAGATGAAATGCGGAATCTGCACCACACGCTTGTCGGTGAGAAATTCACGCAAATAACGGCGCACGGCCTCGGCCGTGGGGGCGGAGGGGGTGCCGAGGTTGACAATAACCAGGGCGCGCGACTTCGGGGCTGGCATGGGGGCTGGCATAGGTGGGCAAGCATACCTGCCTTGGCCGGGCAATGCGCGGTTTACCTTCTGGCCGGGATTATGGTCAGCGCTGCCGTTATGCTGATACGCAACTTTTTACGGATTCAGGCTCATGCGCAAAATCAAGGCTTTGGCGTTTGCCGCCGCACTTTCAGTTGCGGTGCCGGTCATGGCAGGCCAGCACGAAGATGCCCGCGCTCGCGATGCGGTACGGGTATTGAACGAGAATCTGGCGATTCCCGAGTCAGCGATTCCCGACAAGCTGTTCGACGAGGCGCGCGGGATTATCGTGGTGCCGGAAACCATCAAGGCCGGGTTGATTTTTGGTGGCCGTCGCGGCCTTGGCCTGATGTCGGTGAAAACCACCGATGGCAGCTGGTCCAATCCGGTATTCATCAAACTGATTGGTGGCAGCGTGGGTTTCCAGGCCGGGGTGCAGGCTTCGGACATCATTCTGGTGATTCGCAATGACCGTGGCGTGCAGAACATCGTCAACGGCAAATTCACCCTGGGTGCGGATGCGGCAGCGGCGGCCGGGCCGGTGGGGCGCAATGCCTCGGCCATGACCGATGCGCAGTTCCGCGCGGAAATCTGGTCATGGTCGCGCTCACGCGGGCTGTTTGCCGGGGTGGCGCTGGATGGCGCGGTACTGAGAATCGACGATGACGCCAATCAGGCCGTGTATGGCCAGGGCGTGACCCCGCGCATGATTTTTGAAAACCGCGCGCCGCAGCCGGGTAGCCAGGCCACCGTAGCCATGCGCGATGCGCTGGAAGAAGCCAGCGCCACGGCGCGTAGCCGTCGCGCCCCGGTACAGCAACAGGCGCCGCAGTATGCCCCGGTGGCGCAGCCTGATGGGCACATGCCCACGCCCGGCATACCACAGCCCGCACCACAAGCTGCGCAGCCGCAGCAGCCACAAAATCCACCGCAACAGGGGGGCGTGGTGACCACACCATTGCCACCGGTTGAATGATGCTGCGTTATCCTTGCCGTTTCAGCTTTCTAGTGGGTGGCAATGATGGTCGGTTGGCGTGAACTTCTGATTCTGCTGGTCATCGTGCTGGTGGTTTTCGGCACCACGCGATTGACCCGTGGCATGCGCGACCTTGGCAAAGGGGTGCGCGAATTCAAAAAAGGCATGCGTGAGCCGGACGAGCCGCAGGCGCTTGAGGATGCGCGCAGCAAGGCCGTGTCCGCCACGGCGCAAAGCCACGAGGATAATCATCAGCACAAGTCCTGATGGCTGACCGCGCAGGCATTGGGCGATGTTTGAAGTCAGTTTCCCCGAACTCATCATCCTGGCAGTGATTGTGCTGCTGGTACTGGGGCCTGAGCGGCTGCCGCGTGCGGCGCGGTTTGCCGGGCTGTGGGTGCGCCGTGCGCGTGCGCACTGGCACAAGCTCAGGAGCGAGTTTGAAGAAGAGCTGCATCTCGAGGAGATGCGCCGCAATATGGAGGCCACGCGCAAGGCTTTGGCACAGATGGAGGCCGAAGCCCGTCAATTGGAGGCAGAAACCGCAGCCAAGGCCGCAGCAGGTGAAAGCCAGAGTGCTGATGGCGGAGAGCGTCGATGAGCCAGAATGAGGCTACAGGCTGGCTCTCGCATCTGGTCGAGCTGCGGGCGCGGCTTTTGAAAGTCATCATCACCGTGGGGGTGCTGTTTGCAGGTTTGGCGGCCTTCAGTGGCCAACTCTACAGCTTGCTGGCCGCGCCGATGGTGGCCGCTCTGCCCGCAGGCAGCCAACTGGTCGCCATCGACCCGCTGACCCCGTTTTCCACACCACTGCGGCTGGCTCTGTATCTGTCCATCCTGCTGGCCGCCCCGGTATTGCTCTACCAGCTCTGGGCGTTCATCGCCCCCGGTCTTTACCGGCATGAAAAACGTCTGGCCGTGCCGCTGATGGCCTCGTCCATGCTGCTGTTTTACGCCGGCTGCGCCTTTGCTTACTTTCTGCTGCTGCCGATGATGTTCAAGTTTCTGGCCATGACCCGGCCAGAAGCGGTGGCGATGATGCCCGATATCGCCCGCTATCTGGATTTTGTCGCGGTCATTTCGCTGGCCGCAGGCTTCAGCTTTGAAGTGCCGGTGGCACTGGTGATTCTGGCTGCGCTGGGCTGGGTGAAGCCCGCACAGCTGCGCTCAATCCGTGGCTATGCGCTGATTGCCATCGCCGTGATAGCCATGCTGGTTACGCCTGGCGATGGCGTGACCATGATTTTGCTGATGGTTCCGATGTATCTCCTGTATGAGGTCGGGATAGTCGCCGCCGCCCTGTTGGCGCCGGGTGAAAAACATGCGTCCGCCGATTCCGCCTGATTTGCCAGCAGTCGCCGGACTATGGCCGCGCACGGCCGCCTGGTGCGCGGATGCCCTGCTGCTGGCCATGCCTACCGCACTGCTTTCTGCTGCCCTGCCCGTGGTGCGTGATGCCGGGCTGGTGCAGCATTGGCGCGCCCTGGGTGAGGCGATGGGCTGGCAAATGCAGCGGAGCATCCGCCAGGGAGATGATTTTCTGGGCTATATGCGCGATGTGTGGGCAGCAGATGGGCTTGTCCGGGCGCACGTTGAGAACTTCCACCACGCCCTGCTGCAAGGGCTGGGCATCCCGCTGCTGATATTCATCCTGTTGGGGCTGCTGTACTGGCCACTGTTGGAGTCTGGTCGCAAACACGCCACCTTGGGCAAGCGCTGGGTGGGTCTGCACGTGCGTGCCCGGCATGCACCGCTTGGCCTTGGCCGTGCATTCAAACGTCATCTGGCGGGCAGCCTGTCCTGGCTTACGCTCAATATTGGTCATTTGCTGATAGCCACAAGCGAGAATCGCGCCCTGCATGACCGCATTGCCGATACCTGTGTGGTGTGGCGGCCGGATGCCGCGCAACGCACCCCGTGGTGGGGCCGGCTGCTGATAGCGCTGGTGATGGCATTGCCATGGCTACTTGCCGTACTGGCGGGTGCGCAACTGAGTGCCGCGATGGCGGCCTCTTTGGCAGCCTGATTACAGCTCGATGCTGCCTTGCGTTGCAAGGGTGGGGGCTTCGGGCGCAGCGGCAAAGGTGTCGCGCCAGATGAGGTAGCCACCACCGCAGACGATGACCAACAGCACGGCGGCAAAGCACATGCCGAGCACGAAGGTGACCAGCAGTGCCAGCGGCATGAACAGGGCACCCAGCAGCAACATCACCATGCTGAGCACCATCGACAGCAGTACCGCGCTGAGCATCGTCAGCACAAAGAACAGGGTGATGGCCAAAAAATTGGCAGCCAAATTGCGCACTGCGGCAAGCGCTGCGGACTTGATGGCGGCCAGTACACTGCTGTTGGAAAGGGCGATCAGCGCGATGCCCAGCAGCATGGTGATGGCGGTGAAGTAGTTGAGGCAGACTTGCCAGACAAACATCAGTAACGGGTGCGCCGGCGCAGGCAGCTGGGTAGGGGCTTGTTGCGGATTCTGCATGATGCTGTTCAGCGCCTCGTTGTAGGCGGCCATGTATTCCTCGCCAGCCAGTTGCCGGGTGATGAGCATGCCAGCGGCCATCAGCAGGATTTGCAGGCCGCCAAGTGCGGCCAGCCGGCCGGCGCGTCCCAGTGCAAATGGCCGGTACAAGTCGCGTGCGGCGGTCGGGCGTCCGGCTTCGGCCTCGGCAATCACATGCATCAGCCCGCCGGCCAGAATCGGCATCATCATGAAAATCGCCACCACCATCAGCAGGGTGATGAGCAGGGTCGGGGTGCTGACTTCGCCACCGCCAAACAGCGCAACCAGTACGCCGCCTGCCATCACCATGGCGTACAGGCTGCCGACCAAAAGCAGCGCCGCGCCAAAAATTGCACGCGGGTTGCGCATGCCCAGATTGATGGCCTGGACGAGCCAGTGCCAGGCTTGAAGTGGCGGAAGCGGACGGATGGGCATGATGGCGGCCTGGGCAAATGCAGAAGCTGCGGTAATGGCTGCGAATTGTCGCAGAATGCCGCTGCAAACGGGCTGGCCGCTATAATTTGCGGCTGTTTTTCGTGATTTCAGATTGATGTCTGCCGACCGCGTTTCCATCACCTTTCAGGAACTCATCCAGCGCCTCAATGCCTATTGGGCAGCGCAGGGCTGTGTTCTGATCCAGCCGCTCGACCTTGAGGTCGGTGCCGGCACCTTTCATCCGGCCACCTTCCTGCGCGCGCTGGGGCCTGAGCCGTGGAATGCGGCCTATGTGCAGCCCTCGCGCCGTCCCACCGATGGTCGCTATGGCGAGAACCCGAACCGCCTGCAGCGCTATTACCAGTTTCAAGTGGTGATGAAGCCCTCGCCGGACAATATCGTCGAGCTGTACTTCGATTCGCTCAAGGCGCTGGGCGTTGACCCTGAAGTGCATGACCTGCGGCTGGTCGAGGACAACTGGGAATCGCCCACGCTGGGCGCCTGGGGACTGGGCTGGGAAGTGTGGTTGAACGGCATGGAAGTCACCCAGTTCACCTATTTCCAGCAGGCGGGCGGGCTGGAATGCAAGCCGGTGCTGGGCGAAATCACCTACGGCCTTGAGCGGCTGTGCATGTATCTGCAGAACGTCGATAACGTGTTTGACCTGGTGTGGACGTATGGCCCGGACGGCGCGCCGGTGCATTACCGCGATGTCTATCACCAGAACGAGGTGGAGCAGAGCACCTACAATTTTGAATATGCCGATGTGACCGAGCTGTTCCACCGTTTCGACGCCTGCGAGCGCGAAGCACTGGCACTGGTGGAGGCGGGTCTGCCGCTGCCGGCCTATGAGCAGGTGATGAAGGCCAGCCACAGCTTCAACTTGCTGGATGCGCGCCGTGCGATTTCGGTCACCGAACGCCAGCGCTATATCCTGCGGGTGCGCAATCTGGCGCGCGCGGTGGCTGAAGGTTATTACGCACAACGCGAGAAACTGGGCTTTCCCGGTTTGCACAAGGAGGCCGCCCGATGAGCAGCAACATGCAACCCTTGTTGATTGAACTGGGTACCGAAGAATTGCCGGTCAAGGCTTTGCCGGGACTGGCCAAGGCGTTTTTTGACGGCGTACTGGCCGGGCTGGAAAAGCGCGGTATCGCCGTAGACAAGGGCGATGCCAAGCCGCTGTACACGCCGCGCCGTCTGGCGGTGTTGCTGCCGGGCGTGGCCGATATGCAGCCCGAGCAGCGCAGTGAAGTGCTGGGGCCGTATCTGTCGATCGCACTGGATGATGCCGGGCAGCCCACCAAGGCGCTGCAAGGCTTTGCCGCCAAGGCCGGGATTGACTGGCAGCAGCTTGAAAAAACCACCGATGCCAAGGGCGAGCGTTTCGTCCACCGCAGCGTCAAGCCCGGTGCGGCCACCCGTGACTTGCTGGCGGCCATCGTCAATGAGGCCATCATTGCCATGCCCATCCCCAAGCCGATGCGCTGGGGTGCACACGACTACGCCTTTGCCCGCCCGCTGCACTGGCTGGTGATGTTGCTGGGCGAGGACATCGCCCCCGGCGAAGTGATGGGCATTGCTGCAGGTCGCCACAGCCGCGGTCATCGCTTCATGCATGCGGCTGAAGTGGAAATCGCCTCGCCCGGCGCCTATGTGGAAACCCTGCGCAGTGCGAAAGTGCTGGTGGATGCCGATGAGCGCCGCGCGCGCATTGTGGACGGGGCGCAAGCGGCCGCCGCCAAGGCCGGTGGCACGGTGCGTATCGACGCCGACATTCTGGAAGAAGTCAATGGCCTGACCGAATGGCCGCAGGCGGTGGCCTGCACCTTTGGCCGCGAGTTCCTGGCGGTGCCGCAGGAGGCGCTGATTTCCACCATGGAGGCCAACCAAAAGTTCTTCCCGGTGCTGGATGCGCAAGGCCGCCTCACCGAGCACTTCATTGGTACCAGCAATATCGAATCGAAGGACGAGGCCGAGGTGCGCAAGGGCTATGAACGGGTGATTCGCCCGCGCTTTGCCGATGCCAAGTTCTTCTTTGACGAAGACCTCAAGCAAGGGCTGGCGTCGATGAATGCGGGGCTTGCCAGCGTCAAATATCAGGACAAGCTCGGCAGCATCGCCGACAAGGTGCAGCGTGTTGAGCAGCTTGCCGCAAGCATCGCCGCACAACTGGGCGTGGAGGCGGCGGCGGCACAGCGCGCGGCCATGCTGTCCAAGGCCGATTTGCAATCGCGCATGGTCGGTGAGTTTCCGGAATTGCAGGGCATCGCTGGTCGCCACTATGCGCAGGCAGAGGGCGAGGGTGCAGACATCGCCCAGGCCATCGATGAGGGCTGGATGCCGCGCAATGCCAGCGACAGTATTGCGCCGTCGAAACTGGGGCAGGTGCTGGCCGTGGCCGAGCGCCTCGATACCCTGGCAGGCGGCTTTGCCGCAGGGCTCAAACCCACCGGCAACAAGGACCCGTTCGCGCTGCGCCGCAATGCGCTGGGGCTGGCGCGCACCCTGATTGAAGGCGGGCTTGATCTGGATTTGCCGGCACTGCTGGCGCAGGCGGGCAAGGCATTGCCGATTGCGGCAAGCGGCAGTGATGAGCTGTACGACTTTATTCTTGAGCGTCTGCGCAGCTATTACGAAGAACGCGGCTTTACCGTGCAGCAGTTTGATGCCGTGGCTGCACTGCGTCCGGCCTCGCTGACCGATTTCGATGCTCGGCTCAAGGCGATTGCCGAATTTGCCCGCCTGCCGGAAGCCGCGGCGCTGGCCGCAGCCAACAAGCGCGCCCGCAATATCCTGAAAAAAGCCGAGGGCGGGATTGCGGCCAATGTCGATGCGGCATTGCTGCAAGAACCTGCCGAACAGGCACTGGCTACAGCGCTGGATGAAGTCATTGCCGCCACCGACCCGCTGCTTAAGGCGCGTGACTATGTGGCCGCACTGGCAAGGATGGCCGCATTGCGTCCGGTGGTGGATGACTTTTTTGAAAACGTCATGGTCAATGCCGATGACCCGGCAGTGCGTGGCAACCGTCTGGCACTTCTGAAAAAGCTCGCCGACCGTCTGGGCAGCGTTGCCGCCATCGAGCATCTGTAGCAGTGTTGATGCGCTGTCTTGAGCTTGGGTTCAAGACAGCGCCGACTGAAAGCCAGTCAACAAGCTGGCTTGATTTTGTTCGTGCCTGCCCCATCTCCTGGGTTCACAAGGAGTCATCATGAACCCAGCAGACAATCCCAATGTGTTTCATGCCACCACCATTGTCTCGGTGCGCCGTGGCGATCAGGTGGTCATCGCCGGAGACGGTCAGGTCACGCTTGGCCATACCGTTATGAAGGCCAATGCCCGCAAGATACGCCGTCTGGGCGAAGGCGGGCGAGTGCTGGCTGGCTTTGCCGGGGCCGCGGCCGATGCCTTCACCCTGTTCGAGCTGTTCGAGGCCAAGCTGCAAAAGCACGGTCAGCTGACCCGCGCGGCGGTGGAAATGGCCAAGGACTGGCGTACCGAGCGCCGCTTCGGCAAGCTCGAAGCGCTGCTGGCGGTGGCCGACCGCGATACTTCGCTGATTATCAGCGGCACGGGTGATGTCATCGAGCCGGAAGATGGCCTGATTGCGATTGGCTCAGGCGGCATGTTTGCCCTGTCCGCCGCGCGTGGGCTGCTCAAGCACACCCAGCTTTCGGCGCGCGAAATCGCCACCGAAGCCCTGGGAATTGCCGGGGATGTCTGCATCTACACCAACCACAACATCGTGGTTGAAGAACTTTGAAGCAATGACCATGCACAAGATTGACAACAGCTCCGCGTCGATGACCCCGCGCGAAATCGTCGCCGAACTCGACCGCCACATCATCGGCCAGCACGATGCCAAGCGTGCAGTCGCCATCGCCCTGCGCAACCGCTGGCGGCGTATGCAGCTTGATGCCGACATGCGCCGCGAGGTGATGCCGAAAAACATCCTGATGATTGGCCCCACCGGCGTTGGCAAGACCGAAATCGCCCGGCGTCTGGCCACGCTTGCCAATGCGCCGTTTGTGAAAGTGGAAGCCACCCGCTTTACCGAAGTGGGCTATGTCGGCAAGGACGTGGAGCAAATCATCCGCGATTTGGCCGATACCGCGGTCAAGCTGTACCGCGAGCAGGCCAAGCAACGGGTGCGCACCCAGGCCGAGGAAAACGCCGAAGACCGCATCCTCGATGCGCTGCTGCCGCGCCGTCAGGCCAGCAGCGCGCCATTTGCCATCGACATCGGCGAGGCGGTGAAAAACGAGCCTTCGGCAGAAGAAAACGAAACCCGCCGCAAATTCCGCCAGCGCCTGCGCGCCGGGGAGCTGGACGAGCGCGAGATTGAAATCGACTTGGCAGTGAATGTCGGCGTGGACATCATGGCGCCGCCCGGCATGGAGGAAATGGGGCAGCAGCTGCGGCAAATGTTCTCCAACCTCGCCGGCAGCAAGAGCCAGAGCAAGAAGCTCAGCATCAAGGCGGCGCGCACGCTGCTGATTGAAGAAGAAGCCGCCAAGCTGGTCAACGAGGACGAAGTACGTGAAGCGGCGATCGAGGCCTGCGAGCAGCACGGCATCGTGTTCATCGACGAAATCGACAAGGTCGCCAAGCGCAGTGAAGGCATGGGCGCGGATGTCAGCCGCGAGGGCGTGCAGCGCGACTTGCTGCCGCTGGTGGAAGGCTCCACCGTCAGCACCAAGTACGGCCCGGTCAAGACCGACCATATCCTGTTCATTGCCTCCGGCGCCTTCCATCTGGCCAAGCCCTCGGACCTGATTCCGGAGATGCAGGGGCGCTTCCCAATTCGGGTGGAATTGAATGCGCTCACCAAGGATGACTTCGTGCGCATCCTGACCGAGCCAAAGGCGGCGCTGACCCGCCAGTATGTAGAGCTGATGGGCACCGAAGGGGTGAAACTCAGCTTTGCCGATGAGGCCATCGAGCGGCTTGCGGAGATTTCCGCTGCTGTCAACGAGCGTCAGGAAAACATTGGTGCTCGCCGCTTGCACACTGTGCTGGAGCGCCTGCTGGAGAGCCTGAGTTTTGATGCGCCGGACAAGGGCGGCGCCATCACCATCGACCGCGCCTATGTGGACGAGCGCCTCGGCGGCCTGATCCAAGACCCGGACTTGTCGCGCTATATCCTTTGAGCAAACGGTCGGGAGACAAACACAACGCCTGCGCCGCAACGCAGGCGTTGTGCTTTTTGCCGCTCAGAACTGCTTGGTGATGCTGAAATACACATTGCGGCCAAGGCCGGTGCGCGAAGTGGTTTCTACCCCGCCAGCGGGCAGGCGCTTTTGGTCGAAAACATTATTGATGCCCAGCAAGAATTCCAGGCGCTCATCCCAGATGCGCACCCCACTGTTCTGCGGCCTCCAGCGCATTTGCAGATTGCTTTGCGTATAGGGCTGGCGCACATACCAGTAGGTCACGCCGCGCGAGACCAGAGTTTGCGGGTTCTGCTCGGGTCTGAACCAGTGGCTGATGTCGAACGACACGCTGAAATCGTCTGCAAACGGCTGCCAATGCAGGCCCAGACGGGCGCGGTCGGCAAAGGCGGACGGGCTTTTCTTGCCGGTTTTCACATCTTCCATGTCCAGCTTTTCAAAGCTGAGTGTCGTGCCCCAGTGCGGCTGGTCATAGCTCATCACGAACTCCAGCCCGCGCCTGTCCACGCCATCGACATTCTGGTACTGGGCGTACTCACTTTTGCCGGGCGACACCGAGCCGTAGTCCACCACCAGGCGAATCATGTCCTTGATACGGCCATTGAAGAACATCAGCTTGGTATTGAAGCGGTCATGCTCTGTGAAAAGTCCATGCCGACGCCAGGAAAAGCCAGCCTCGTATTCGCGAGAGGTTTCGGCCTTGAGGTTGGGATTGGGCAGATACCAGTAATGGATGTTCAGCGGCCCTGAAGATGAGGTTTCGTGCGGCGAAGGCGCGCGGAAGGCTTCGGAATAGTTGGCAAGCAGGTTGAAGCCATCGAACAGCTCATAGCTCAGCCCCAGGCGCGGCGAGAAGCGGCTGTTGTCGTAGTCGGCATCGACCTTCATCACCTGACGATGGAAGCGGTCATAACGGCCGCCCAATTGCAGCAGCAGTCGCTCATCGAACCAGGCCGATTCGTGTTGCACAAATACGCCCAGGTCGCGGTAGCGGTTGGGAATCGAGCCAAAGCGGGTTTCCTTGCCTTCGCTGATATACAAAGCACCTTCTTCGCGGTTTTCATAATCCACGCCCAGCAGCAGACGATGGCCGACACTGCCGGTATTGAACTGGCTCAGGTTTTGCAGGTTGAAGCCCCAGCGCCTGTCCTCATTCTTGTAATACAGGTCGACGAGTTCATAGCCGCGCTCATACCAGCCACGAGTGACATAAGCATTGGCCGAGATTGCAAGCCATGGGTTCTGTGGTGGATTGAGCCGCCAGGCGAGCACCGTGTCCTGCTGTACGCGCTCACCTATCACCGCGCCGGTCTTGGGGCTGGGCGCCGTGGTGTGATACAGGCTGTTCCAGCCGGTGACCACATCCAGACGGTGGTCGTAATGGCTCAGCATCAGCTTGTGGCCTGCGCCAATATTCCAGCCTGCCTTGATGAAGCGGGTGTCGATGTCTTCATCGTTACGGGTTTCATTGCGGCGTGCTACGCCTTTTTCCACGATATCGCCGGCCATGCGCAGATTGCCGCGCGCGGCCTGCTTGGCAAATACCAGAAACTCGAATGGCCGGTTTTCCGGCGCATAGGCAAATGCACCGTAAATCTGGTGTTGGTTATTGGAGTCAAAGCGGTAATTGGCAACACCGCCGAATGAATTGCCGGGCTTTACAAAGTCGGAAGCATCCTTGGTGGTGCTGCCAACCACGCCGCCAATGGCGCCGCCGCCATAAGAAATCCCCGATGAGCCGCGCACCACATCCACCTGCTTCACCAATACCGGATCCATGCCAAAGCCAGAGACCTGATTGGCGAACAGATTGGCCGAGCGGCGCACGCCGTCCTGCATCAGAATCACGCGGTTTTCCGAGCCATGCCCAAAACCGCGAATGCTGAAACTCTGGCCGATGGCACGGCCGCCATCATTGCCGGTGTCAAAACCGGGCACGGCTTTGAGTGCCTGAATCATGTCGGTGGCCGTATCCAGGTCTTCGGGCAGCAGTACCGAGGCCGAGCCGGGATATTTCTGCACATCGATACCGAAACGGGTGCCGACCACGGTAATGCGCTCAAGTGCGCTGGACTCACCCGGCAGCGGACATTCGGCGGGCAATTTTTCGCGCAAGCATGAGGGGGTTGCCTTGTCGGCGCAGGCTTTTTGCGCCGCCTCAAGCGCAGCGGCGCAATTGGCAGCAGAGGTTTGTGGCTGTGCCAGCATTGGCGCTGCAAACAGCGCGAGCGCAATCGAGGCCGACAGCGTGGAAAGTTTCATTGCTTAAAGCTCCAGTAGCGAGAATGACAGGGCTTGCTGGCTCTCGCTGGCTGGCGCGGCGATTTTATGTGAATGCTTCGTTAAGGGTCAATTGAAGGGCATTTTTGCCGCATGCGGCAGAATTCCGTGACCTTGTTCAGCATCCGGGCTAGACTGCCGACTTTCACTGGAATTAACGGCGGAATGTCCATGCATTGGCTGAACGAATTGCTGCAAAACGACCCTGACCCGACCGAAACCCGTGAGTGGATTGAGTCCATTCAGGCGGTGCTGAATGTGCATGGCCCCGAGCGTGCGCATCAATTGTTGCAGAGCATGGTGGAAGTCAGCCGCCGTGCCGGGGCGCAGCTGCCGTTCTCGCCGACCACCGAATACATCAATACCATTCCGGCACATTTGCAGCCGCAGATGCCCGGCGATGCCGATATGGAATGGCGCATCCGCTCGATGATTCGCTGGAATGCGATGGCGATGGTGGTGCGTGCCAACCGCAAGCCGGGCGACCTGGGCGGGCATATCGCCAGTTTTGCCAGCTCGGCCACCTTGTATGACGTGGGCTTCAACCATTTCTGGCGGGCGCCGTCGGCCGATCATCCGGGCGACTTGATTGGCGTGCAGGGACACAGCTCGCCGGGCATCTATGCCCGCGCCTTCCTCGAAGGGCGGCTCAGCGAAGATCAGCTCGATCACTTCCGCATGGAGGTCGATGGCAAGGGCATTTCCAGCTATCCGCACCCGTGGCTGATGCCGGATTTCTGGCAGTTGCCGACAGTATCGATGGGCCTTGGGCCGATTGCCGCGATTTATCAGGCGCGCGCCTGGAAGTATCTGGAAGCGCGCGGGCTGATGCCCAAATCCGACCGCAAGGTGTGGTGCTTCCTGGGCGATGGCGAAACCGACGAGCCGGAAAGCCTGGGCGCGATTTCCGTTGCCGGACGCGAAGGCTTGGACAATCTGGTGTTCGTCATCAACTGCAATCTGCAGCGGCTGGACGGCCCGGTGCGCGGCAACGGCAAGATTATTCAGGAGCTGGAAGGCCAATTCCGCGGTG
This sequence comes from Lysobacteraceae bacterium NML03-0222, assembly GCA_002798195.1. Taxonomy (GTDB): domain Bacteria; phylum Pseudomonadota; class Gammaproteobacteria; order Xanthomonadales; family Xanthomonadaceae; genus Solilutibacter. The sequence goes on from NWQM01000017.1 coordinate 116,526, forward strand.
CGGGCTGGAACGTCATCAAGCTGGTCTGGGGCAGCCATTGGGACCCGCTGCTGGCGCGCGACAAGGACGGCGTGCTGCGTCGCCTGATGATGGAAACGGTCGATGGCGAATACCAGAACTGCAAGGCTTTCGGTGGCGCCTATACCCGCGAGCATTTCTTCGGCAAATACCCGGAAACCGCAGCACTGGTGTCCAGCCTCTCCGATGCCGACATCTGGCGCCTCAACCGCGGCGGTCACGACCCGCACAAGGTCTATGCCGCTTATGATGCCGCCGTCAAAACCCAGGGCATGCCGACGGTGATTCTCGCCAAGACCGTCAAGGGCTATGGCATGGGGGATGCCGGTGAGGCGCTCAACCCCACCCACCAGACCAAGAAGCTCGATGGCGACGAAGTGCGCGCCTTCCGCGACCGCTTCAATATCAACATCAGCGACGAGCAACTGGAAAGTGGCCAGATTCCGTTCCTGCATCCGGGCAAGGATTCGCCGGAAGTCGAATACATGCTGGCGCGCCGCAAGGCGCTGGGCGGCTTCCTGCCACAGCGCCGGCAAAAATCCGACGAATCGCTGCCAGTGCCCAAGCTGGAAGCCTTCGAGCGCCTGACCAAGAGCACTGGCGAGCGCGAAATCAGCACCACCATGGCCTTTGTGCAGGCGCTTTCCATCATCTTGCGCGACAAGCAGGTCGGCCCGCGCTGCGTGCCGATCGTGGCCGACGAGGCGCGCACCTTCGGCATGGAAGGGCTGTTCCGCCAGCTCGGCATCTATGCTCCGCAAGGCCAGAAATACAAGCCGGTGGACGCCGACCAGCTGATGTTCTACCGCGAAGATGCCGCCGGGCAGGTGCTGGAAGAAGGCATCAGCGAGGCTGGCGCCTTTGCCAGCTGGATGGCGCAGGCGACCAGCTACAGCACCAACAATCTGCAAATGCTGCCGTTCTACATCTATTACTCGATGTTCGGCTTCCAGCGCATTGGCGACTCGGCTTGGCAGGCGGCTGACATGCGCGCGCGCGGCTTCCTCCTGGGCGGCACCGCAGGACGCACCACGCTGAACGGCGAAGGCTTGCAGCACGAAGACGGCCAGAGCCATATCCAGGCGAGCCTCATCCCCAATTGCCGCAGCTACGACCCGACCTTCCATTACGAAGTGGTCACCCTGCTGCAACACGGCATGCAGCGCATGCTGACCGAGCAGCAGGACGAATACTGGTATCTGACCCTGATGAACGAGAACTACCCGCACCCGGACATGCCCGAGGGCAGTGCCGAGGGCATCATCAAGGGGATGTATTTGCTCAAGGACGCTGGCAAAGCCAAGAAAGACGAGCTGCGCGTGCAACTGATGGGCAGCGGCACCATCCTGCGCGAAGCGATTGCCGCTGCTGATTTGCTGGAAGCGGAGTTCGGCATCAAGGCGGACATCTGGAGCTGCCCGAGCTTCAATGAACTGGCGCGCGATGGTGAGGCGGCGACTCGCTTCAACCGCCTCAATCCTGAAGCCAAGCAAAAGCAGCTGCCGTATGTCACCCAGCTGCTGCAAGGCCGCCAGGGCCCGGCGATTGCCGCCACCGACTATATCCGCACCTTTGCCAACCAAATCCGCGAATTCGTGCCGATGCGCTATGTGGTGCTGGGTACCGACGGCTTTGGTCGCTCCGATACCCGCGCCAACCTGCGCCGCCACTTCGAGGTTGACCGCTTCCACATCGCCCAGGCCGCCGTGTACGCCCTGGCCGAAGAGGGCAAGCTCAAGCCCGCGGACGTTGCGCGCGCCAACAAGGTGTGGAATATCGACGGCGACAAGCCCTATCCGCTGTATCAGTAAAGCCGGAGTGGAAGGCTGTCTCAGGTTCCATGTGCAGAGTGGATGAAGTAGTGGGGTTTGCAAAATGCAAACCCCCGGCATTTGCTGTTTTACGACACAGTCGACAATGGCTTTAACTCGAGAGCTGCATGATGAAACTTGACGTAAAGCAGCAAGAAGCAGTGATGGAAGCCTTGCGCATACAGCAGTGTGCGGAGCGTGAGCAAATCGAAAGATACCGTTTGGCTCCGCCAGCAATACGCTCGAAAAGATACCGTCAAGGGTTTTTGCTGGGTGCTGCTCTGCTCGGCACAAGCTGTCTTGCGCTTTGGCATTTTGTGGGGCTGGCTTTTTATCCTCTGCTTCCGGTTGTTCTGACGGGAACTGCACTCTCGGGCTGGTTGGCTGAGAAGAGTGAAAGGCGTTGATAGGTATCTGCTGCGCGCGGCTTGCATAATTGCACCAGCCGCGTGAGTCCTGCTCTGCCTCCGATTGCCTCCGTCGTTCACCAAACAACAAGGGCAGCCCGATGGCTGCCCTTTTCATTGGTAAGTCTTCGTCCGTTACGGATGCAGTGAATAACTGCCCCAGGTGCTGGCTTCGGCAAGGACATGGCCGTGCATGGTGCTGAACACCTCGGCGGCGGTAAAGCGCTCGGGCAGGTCGAGCTTGGCCACATCCAGCGCAAACAGGCGGAAGAAGTAGCGATGGGTGCGCAGGTCTTGCGGCGGCGGGTAGGGGCCGTCATAGCCGAAATAATCGCCGCGCATGCCGCCCTCGTCCTCGGCAAACCAGCCGGTGTAGTCGTTCAGTCCTTGACGGGCGCTGCCAAGAAGCGGGGCAGCCGCTTTGCCGCCCTTGTTGACGCCATCGGATGAGGCACCGGCGGGGATTTCACGGGCATCGGCCGGGAGGTCAATCACCACCCAATGCACGAAATCGCCACGCGGATGCGCCACCGGGATGTCCTGGCCGCTGGCGACCAATGCTGCATCGGTGGGCGCGTCGGTATCGATGCACAGCAGGGCGAATGAGCGCGCGCCCTCGGGCACATCCGTCCACGCCAAGTGCGGACTGCGGTTGCCGCCAAAGCCGTCAGGTGCGCCGAGTGCAAACTCGGCGGGGATGGGCTGGCCGTGGGCAAAGCTGTTGCTGTGGATTTGCATCTGAGATTTCCTGTGTGGTTGCAAAGGGATGCCCGCAGGGTAGCGCAATCAGGACGGAGGCGGGTTTTGCAGCAGCGTGGCAAAGCGTGCAGCCAGCCAGTGCTCGGCATAGCCGTTCATTTGCCAATCCAGCAAAAAGCCGCAATGGCCGCCATATTCGGCCAGTTCAACCCTGAGGCTGGGCAGGTGGGCAATGGCATGAAAGTCTGCTACCGGCACGATGGGGTCATCGGCGGCCATCAGGATGTCGGCCGTCACCGGCAGAGCCGAGAGACGCTCGCCGGCGATGTTGTAGGCATCGAAGTAATTTTCCAGCGAGCCGTAATCGGTATGATGCTCGGCAAAATAACGGGTCAGCGGTCGCATCCGCAGCTTCAAGACCGTATCGTCAAAATCATGGCGCTCGGGAAACAGCTTGCGTTTCTTGGCCAGCGAGCGCCGCCATTTATGCTCGAAATAGCGCAGATAAAGCGGCAGTCCCGCTTCCATCGTCTCCATGGTGCGCGCCGGGTCAATCGCCGGGCAGATGGCGGCAATGGCGGTCAGTGGCAGACGTGCAGCCCGGGCGGCAAGGCCAAGGCGCAGGGCGAAATTGCCGCCCAGTGACCAGCCAGCCACCGCCAGGCGCTGTACCTCAAGACGTGCGAGCAAATCGCTTGTCGCGGCCACGACCTCGGCAATCCGGCCAGAGTGGAAAATGCCCTGGTTGAGATGGTGGGTATCGCCGTGGTCGCGGAAATTGAGCCGGAAAACCCGGTGACCCTCTTGCAGCAGGCGGGCAGCGGCGGCGCGAATATAGCTGGATTCGGCACTGCCCTCCCAGCCATGCAATAGCAGCACCAGTGCGTCGGACAGATGGTTTTGCGGCGCGCTCAAAACCCCTTGCAGGCGGATACCGTCACCGGCATCCAGAGTCAGGGTTTGGTGGCTGGCGTTTGCAGCGGCCAGTTTGCGGGCAGCATGGCGGGCACGCGCCGGGCTGGAAGCCAGAACCGACTGCATATGACCATTGCGCAGGCCGCGGGCTGGCAGGAATGGGCTGGATGCAAGACTCACGAGGCAGGCAGGACGGCAGCGATGCGTGCGCGTGCGGTTTCGGCGATGCGGCGACGACCTTCGGCTTCGGTGCTGCCGGGCAGGATGGGGTCGAGAAAAATCACATCGGCATCAATCATCGGGTTGCCCAAAAGCCGCAGGAAGTTCTGCATGAAATTCTCGCGCGGGGCGAAGGCGACTTGGGTCTGTGCCATGCCATCACGGCCATAACGCAACGCCACCGGCTGCACCGGCACCGCGGCCTCTACCGCTGCGCTGAAGATGCGGGCATGGAATGGCCCCAACTCGCGCCCATTGCGGGTGCCGCCTTCAGGAAAAGCGCCGACCGAATAGCCGGTCTTGAGCCGCTCGCGCATCAATGCCAAGACATCACCCAAGGATTTCTGGCTGCCACGCTGGTGAAAAATGGTTTCCGCCTTGGAGGCCATCCAGCCCACCAGCGGCCAGCTGGCGATTTCGCGCTTGGCGACAAAGCCCATCATCCGCTGGCTGTGCAGCACCACGATGTCCACCCAACTGACATGATTGGCGACAAACAAGGTGGCACCGGGCAGTGGCGTGCCCACGCTGCGCACGCGGATGCCAAATACCCGCATCAACCAGCGCGACCACCAGTTGATGGCGCGGTATTCCAGACGCATGCCGCGCACCTTGATATGCCGAACAGGCAGGGTGATGGTCAGCATGACCAGCGGCAGATTGACCAGGACATGCCAAAGCAAAAACGGTACCCGCCACAGATAGCGGCCTGTACGCAGCAGGGATGAATCAAGGTGTCTGGGCATTTGCGCACGATACCGGCAAGCGCGTTGCTGCGCTACAGCAGAAAGTCGGGTGAAGCGGCCGATGGGCAAGCATCGCGCATGGGATTGATGACACTTTCATTGAAATCAGTCAGTTACGGCGCACATCCTCCACGCCCGGCAGGGCGGCGAGTTTGCTGATGAGTTGCGAGAGCTGGTCAAAATCACGTACCTGTACCTGGATGGTCAGCCGGGTGCGACCATCGCGCGTATTGCTGTTGCCGTGGATATTGCCCACATGCAGGTTTTCCTGCGCGATGAGGTTGCTGACATCGCGCAGCAGGTAGCGCCGATCAATGGCGGTCATGGCGATTTCCACGCGCTGCCGGCTACCGGCATCCTCCCAGCTGACCGGCATCCAACGCGCCGGGTCGGCGGCGACCATGCGCTGCAATGCCGAGCAATTGGCGCGATGCATGGCAAGCCCGCGGCGCTTGCTGAGGTAACCAGCCACCGGCTCGCCGGGCACCGGCTGGCAGCAGCGGGCGATATGCACCAGCAGGTTATCCACGCCGGCGACTGACACGCCGGGGCGGGCGGCATCATCATCTGCCGTTTTGTGCATGATGAGGGCGGCCTGCGCTGGTTCGGTGGCGGCGGCTTGCGTGGCCTTGCGCGCCTCGCCCAGTGCGCGAACGACCTGATGCGGGCCGATTTCGCCCAGCGCCAGTTGTATCCATAGGGCTTCTATCGAGCTGACATGAAAGCGCGGCAGGATGTCATCCAGCACTGCATCGGCTTGCCCCATGCGTTTCAATTCGCGCTCCAGAATTTCGCGTCCGGCCTGCTGGTTGCGTTCGCGGTCGAGTTTGCGGAACCAAGCACGCACTTTTTCGCGTGAGCGCGCGCTGACCAGAAAGCGGTTGCCGGGCAGCAGCCAGTCACGGCGTGGCTCGCTGACCTTGCCGGTCATGATTTCCACGCGCTGGCCGGTATTGAGCTTGTAATCCAGGGGTACGATGCGGCCATCGACTTTCGCACCGCGGCAACGGTGGCCGACTTCGGTATGCACGCGGTAGGCAAAGTCCAGGGGCGTGGCGCCCTGCGGCAGGTCGATGACTTCGCCCTTGGGCGAGAGCGCATAGATGCGGTCTTCGACCAGCTCATGGTCAAGCCCGGCTTGCAGGTCGGCGCCGCCTTCCTCATGACTGGCATCAAGCAATTTGCGCATCCATGCCACTTTGCGCTCCAGCGCCGCATCGCCTGCGCCGCCTTCTTTATAGCGCCAGTGTGCGGCCACCCCGAGCTCGGCATGGGCGTGCATTTCGCGGGTGCGGATTTGCACTTCCACTATTTTGCCGCCCGGCCCGACCACGCAGGTATGCAGCGAGCGGTAGTCGTTGGCTTTGGGACGGGCGATGTAGTCATCGAATTCACCCGGCACCGGCAGCCAGCGCGCATGCACCAAACCCAGCACCGCATAGCACTGGGCGGTTTCATCCACCAATACGCGTACCGCACGCAGGTCGTACAAGCCTTCGAACGGCAAGTTTTTCTTCTGCATCTTTCGCCAGATGCTGTAGATATGCTTCGGTCGCCCTGCGACATCGGCCTGGATGCCGGCAGCCGCCACCGCCTCGCTCAGTTCGCGCCTGAACTGGGCAATGTAATCTTCGCGGTCACGGCGTTTGTCATCCAGCAGCCGGGCGATGCGGCGATAGGCATCCGGCTCCAGTACGCGGAAGGCCAGGTCCTCCAGCTCCCACTTCAGCTGCCAGATGCCCAGACGATTGGCCAGCGGTGCATGGATATCACGGGTCAACTTCGCCAGCGCCAGTGCCTCATCGCTGCCTTCGGCCACGGCGTGGCGCAGCCTGGCCAAATGTCGTGCCAGCAAAATCGGCACCACGCGCAGGTCCTGGGTCATGGCCAGCAACAGGCGGCGCAAGCCCTCCGGATCGCTGCCCTGACGCTGCTCGGCATGCAGAGCGCGCACCTGCTGCTCGGCGGCCAAACCTTCCAGTAATGCCGCCTCTCCCGCTTCCAGCGGCAAGGCTTTCAAGGTATCCGCTGTCAGACCTGCGGCATCGACAATCGCGGCCACCAGCATCTGCGCATCCGCGCCCAGTGTTGCCAAAAGCGCCAGCGTGTTTTCCAGCCATCGCCAGTCCGCGCCTTGCGGCAGCGTCGGCAAGCTGCGCTCAAGACGTTGTCGGTCGGTATCGCGCAAAACCGATACAGCAGGCAGGGCAAGCACTTCATCAAGCATCAGGGGCATGGCGGCATCTGCTGGACTCTCACTTGCGACTACACTAGCGGCAACTTACGCAATTGGAAGCCCCATGAAGCCAATCCGTCATTGTCTTTTCCTGGCAGTCATGTTGTTTGCGCTGCCTTTGCAGGCGCAGGAATTCGAGCCGATTGAAAAACGCATGAGTGCCGAGGCGTTCAAGGCCGCCGGTCTGGACAAGTTGAGCGCAGCAGAGCTTGCCAACCTCAACACCTGGTTGAGCCACAACGCGCTGGGTGAGGCTGCGCTGGAAGCGGCGCGTGAACAAGGCCGACAGGAAGTGGTGCGCAAAAACCGCGGCTTTTTTGATTTTGGCTCCAGCGAGCCTATCGTCAGCCGTTTGCAAGGCGAGTTCCGCGGCTTTGCCCGCAACCGCGAATACACCCTGGAAAACGGTCAAGTGTGGCAGCAAACCGACGATGCCACCCTGTATGGGGTGCGCGCACAAAACCCGGAAGTGCGTATCCGCCCCGGTGCGCTTGGTGCCTGGTGGCTGCGGGTGGGCAATAACGCCGTGCAAGCCAAGGTCAAACGCATCAAGTAAGCAAGACTGCAGCAGTCCCCGGATATTTGCGCAAGTGCTCGCGCCAATATCCGGGGGAAGCAGCAGCTCAGCGCTGGAGCCAGTCTTGCGGCTTTAGATAGTGCTGGAGCCGGGCTTCGGCACTGTCGGCTTCAGGCTGATAGCCGTATTCCCAGCGCGCCAGCGGCGGCATGCTCATCAGGATGGACTCGGTGCGGCCACCCGATTGCAGGCCAAAATGCGTGCCCCGGTCGAACACCAGATTGAACTCGACATAGCGGCCACGACGATATAGCTGGAATTGCCGCTCGCGCTCACCATAGGGGGTGTCCTTGCGGCGTTCGACGATGGGCAAGTAAGCATCCAGAAAGCCATCGCCGACCGCGCGCAGATAGGCAAAATCGCGCTCGAAGTCTTCGTCCAAATCGTCAAAGAACAGCCCGCCTACGCCGCGCGTTTCACCACGGTGCTTGAGGAAGAAATACTCATCACACCACTTTTTGTGCGCCTGATAGCGCGCCTGGCCGCCGAAGGCTTCACATAAATCACGTGCGGTCTGGTGCCAGTGCCGGATGTCCTCGTCAAACGGATAGAACGGAGTCAGGTCGAAGCCGCCACCAAACCATGCCGCGACCACTTCGCCGTCTTTTTCGGCACAAAAATGGCGCACATTGGCATGGGTGGTGGGCAGGTAGGGGTTTAGCGGGTGGAATACCAGTGAAACCCCGACCGCGCGCCAGGCAGCGCCGACCAGTTCCGGGCGGGCGGCGGTGGCCGAAGGCGGCAGCGCGGTGCCAGAAACATCGGAGAAACCAATCCCGGCCTGCTCGAACACCGCGCCATCGCGCAGCACCCGGGTACGCCCGCCACCGCCCAGCAACAGCCCGTTGGGCTCGCGCGTCCAGACATCCTGATGAAACTTTGCCTTGCCGTCGGCCTGCTCAATGGCGGCACAGATGCGATCCTGAAGGCCGGTCAGGTAATCGCGCACGCGGTTGAAGTTTTCCATGCTGCCATTTTAGAGGTTTGGCGTGGGCTTGATTACTGTATCTCCAAGAAAAATTCTTGGTTTCATGATTTTTTTGGGCATGAGGGAGTTTTATACTGCTTCGCCATTTTATTCACAGAGGAAGAAGTGATGAGCTATGCAGATTTCTGGAAAAGAGTTGTGGCTCTCCTTATCGATACGGTTTTGTTGGGGATAGTCGGCTTTGTGATTGGTTTGATCCTTGGCCTTTTCTTGGCTCTGCTTGGTGCAAGTGAAGTTGTGGCAGGCCTGCTGGGAAATGTGCTCGGGTTAATTGTCGGCTGGCTGTATTTTGCCCTGATGGAGAGTTCTCCTTATCAGGGAACTGTCGGCAAGATCGCTCTGGGTATCAAGGTAACGGATCTTGACGGCAACCGGATTGGCTTTGGACGCGCCACGGGGCGGCATTTCAGCAAGATTCTGTCCGGCTTGATTCTCTGTGTTGGCTACATCATGGCAGCCTTCACGGACAAGAAGCAGGGGCTGCACGATATGCTGGCAAACACCCTGGTGGTTGATAAGTAATCATTGCACCAGGATATGTCCTTGAAAAACCGCCACATTTATGTGGCGGTTTTTTGTGGCTGGGCAGAAGCACAGTTATGGTATTGCTGAGCCTGATGGAATAATGCAGTCAACTGGATGAAAGCTGTTGCTTTGCCCATTGACCGAGTTTTTCCCGGCCAATCTTGGCGTTGTGGCGGATATCCACCGGGAACTTGCCGGGATGGTGCAGGAAATGGCGGATATGAGCGGTATGGACATGGCCTTCAGCGATTTTTTGCAGTTCTTCGCGGATGCGCGGCCATTGGCTGGTGGCTATATCCGCACGCAGCTCCACGCACAGGCAGGCGGCATGGCCGGCAGGTGTATCGGCCTGTTGGCGCAGCTGCCCGGCATCCCCTTGGCTCAGTTCCAGCTTGCCCGGTTGCGCTTGGGCGGGCACGGCCACCAAGGCGGTACGTGCCACGTCCGGGTGGGCATTGAAGATGGGCTCAATCTGTTCGGTGCATAGCGTGCTGCCTGTGGCCAATACCACGCGCTGCGATTTGCGTCCGCAGAACCAGAGGCGGCCTTCGCCATCGAAATACCCCAAATCACCCATGCGGTGCACGATGCGGGTGCTGCCATCGGTCAGGGTTTCGTGGATTTTGGCCAGCCGGGTTTGTGCATCGCGGTTGAAATAGGCATCGGTGGCGACCGGGCCTGCCACGGTGATTTCTCCCACCACGCCTTGCGGGACTTCTTGCACATCGCGCCAGTCGGGTATGGCTTCATCGCTGATGGCGATGATGCGCACTTGATTGCCCGGTACCGGGTGACCGACGCAGGTGCCGGCGCCCGCTTCGGTGCGCTCACGCAAGGTGATGAGCTCGCGGCCTTCAATCACCGCTACCGGCAGGCATTCGGTGGCGCCATAGGGTGTCCAGAGCTGCCCGCCTTCGGGCATCAGCTGCAACAGTTTGGCGACCACATCCGGTGGCACTGGGGCACCGGCGCTGGTGGCACGCATCACGCCGGGCAATGGCGCGCCATGTTCGGCCAGCACACGCATCAGGGCGGGTGAGCCAAACATCTGGCTGACGTCAAAGCGGCGGATGGCCGCATGCAGCTTGCGCGGGTCGGCCTGGGCGGGGCGGGTCGGATCCATATCCGGGATGATCGAGGTCAGCCCCAGCGCCGGTGCAAACAGGGCAAATGGCGGAAAGGTAGGCAGGTCAACGCCGCCCGGCTCGATGCCAAAGGCCTGGCGCAGCATGTCGATTTGCGCCAGAAAATGCCGGTGCCGATACACCACGCCCTTGGGCACGCCGGTAGAGCCGCTGGTGAACAAGATGGCGGCGATGTCATCGGTGTTGGTTGCACCAAAATCCACCGGATTGGCTTTGCCGTCACTTTCGATGGTGGTCAGCGTGGTGTCGGCAAACCAGGCGCTGCGGCCGGTGGTGATGCGATATTTCACCCCGCGCGCCCAGCCCAGCACCAGACGCGCGAGCATGGCCAGCGGGATGCCGATGAATGCATCGGGTTTGGCTTCTGCCAGACATTGTCTGAGCGCACGTTTGTCGATGCCCGGGTCCACCAGTACCGGCACTGCACCAAGACGAAACAGGGCAAACATCGCCAGGAAAAATTCCGGGGTGGGACGCACCATCACCACGCAGCGCATGCCGCGGCGAAGCCCTAGCCGGTGCAGGCCGGCGGCGATGTCGGTACTGCGGCTATCGAGCTCGCCAGTGGTCAGGGCAATCGGATAGTCGCCTCTCTTGCCGGGGCAGCGCATGGCGATGCGTTCGGGGGCTTGCTGTGCGCGCTGGCGCAGGGTGTCGGCGATATTGGTGAAGCCGGAATCTTGCATATTCATGCGGCTATTGTCGCAACCCTTGCGTTGTTCTGCCCGATTCGCACAATGCGCGCATGACGATGACCTCCACTTTTACTCATCCTTGCCTGACTTGTGGCGCCTGCTGCGCGCATTACCGCGTCGGCATGCACTGGTCGGAAACCGAGCCGGAACTGGGCGGGCGGGTGCCGGTAGAGCTGACCGAATCATTGCGCCTGCACGAGCGCGCCATGCGTGGCACGTGCAGCAATACGCCACGCTGCATTGCGCTGGATGCCGAGATTGGCCGTTATTCACGCTGCACCATCCATCCGCAGCGCCCCAGTGCCTGCGAAGCGTTGCCGGCCTCCTGGGAGTTTGGTGCACCCAGTCGTCAATGCGATATCGCCCGTGCGGCATACGGCCTGCCGGTTTTGACGGCTGAAGACTGGCCGCCGTCCGCTCAATAGCCAGCACGTTTGCGCATTCGCTTGGCGATGGCGCTGCGCGAAAGCAGGGCGTAGAGGCCGCCAAAGACGAAGCCGGCCAGATGCGCGACCCAGGCTACTTGTCCGTAGCTGGGGCCGATATAGGCAAAGATGGCCTGCAGTAGCACCCACAGGCCAATCAATACCGTGGCCGGTGCACGGACAAATTCCAGAAACAAACCCAGCGGCACGACAACGCCCAGGCGCGCGCGTGGGAATAGCATCAGCCATGCGCCCAGTGTTGCCGAGACCGCGCCACTGGCGCCAATCAGTACATTGCCATGTACCAGCGAAATGCCGGCGGCAAGATTGGCAGCTGCGCCGCCCAGCAGAAACAGCCCGAGAAAGCGCCAGGCGCCCATCATCCGCTCTGCGGGCAGGCCAAAAATCATCAGGAACACCAAGTTGCCAATCAGATGCGCCCAGTCGCTGTGCAGAAACAGCGCGGTGAACAATTTCAACCACTGGCTGGGGGAAGGCCAGTCCTGTCCCAGATTCAGCGGGATGCCGACCGTACCCCAGTCCAGCAGCCATTCGAGCTGCGCGCCCTTGGGCAAGCTGAGCGTCCAGACAAAGCTGCCGCACATCAGCAATACCAGCAGAGGGGTGACCCAGAGGGTTTGATGACGCTTGCGTGGCGGGATGGCAACAAACACGGGAATTTCCGTTGCAAACAGGGTGACCGGCCGGCTTACGTTGCACTGCCAGATGTTAGCCCAAGGTTAATGCCAGTATAGTAAGGGATGGCGTACGGCAAGCCTTTATGCCAGCCTGTAAGCAAATATCGAGAAATCTTAGGAGAAAATCCATGCAGCGTTGTTCCACTCAAGCCCGGCTGTCTGCGCTGGCCGTTGCCGTTATCGGCATTCTGGCCGTCGGTAGCGCCGCCGCCTCGGGCTTCCAAGTGCGCGAAACCAGCGCCAAAGTCGGTGGCCGTGCCTATTCTGGCACCGCAGTCGCCAGCAACGATACCTCGGTGGTGGCGGCCAATCCGGCGGCCATGGTCAATACCGATGGCGTGGTGATTCAGGGCAGTGTCGGTGTGATTGACCTCAAGGCCGACTTTGTTGGCAGTGGCGCAACTGCGCTCGGCACGGCCATCAGCGGCGGCAATGGCGGTGACCCCGGCAGCCCCAAGCCGGTGCCTTCGTTGGGCGTCATCGTGCCGATGCAGGGAGCTCTGGAAGGCCTGACCTTGGGCGCCAGCATCACTGCGCCGTTTGGCTCGGGTACCGAATATGAAAACGGCTGGGTGGGGCGCTACAACGCCACCGAAACCAGCCTGAAGATGGCCGACCTCACCCTGTCGGCTGCGGTGCAAGTGACCCCGGCATTTTCCGCAGGTATTGGCGTGGTGTTCGAGCGCGCTGAAGTCACCCTGGGCAAGGACATCCCGCTGGGCGTGATGTTGGCCGCCGGCCTCAAGAATCCGGCTCTGGCCGCCACCCCGGACGGCAATGTCACGGTTGAAGCGGGCAATAACGCCTTTGGCTGGGTGGCGGGCTTCCAGTTCCGCCCGAATGACAAGTTCGCCATCGGCTATTCGCACCGCTCCGAGCTCAAGCACGACTTCAAGGGCGAAGCCGTGTTCACCACGCCGGCCGCGTTCCAGGCCATGCAGCCGGGCTTTGTCGCAATGGCGCAGAACCCTGGCGCACCACTGAATGCGGCGCAGCGCCAGCAGTTGATGGTGCTGGGCAAGGGCTTTGTCAACACCACCGGCAGCGCACGCTTGGTAACCCCGACCCTGGACACCTTGAGCGTGATGGTCGGTGTGGGTGAGCGCGTCAAGCTGTATGCCGATGCCCAGCGCACCGGCTGGAGCAGCCTGCCGAATGTGCATATCGAGTTCGGCAACCCGTTCCAGCCGGCCAGTCAGGAAGACTTTCACTGGAAGGACACCATGTTCTATTCGCTGGGGGCGGAATTCCAGTTGAACGATGCGTTCACCCTGCGCGGTGGTATCGCCCATGATGAGTCGCCAACCAACAATATCGACCGCACTCCGCGTCTGCCCGACAACAACCGCAACCTGTATTCGTTGGGGATGAGCTGGCAGATGACCGAAAAGCTGTCGCTGGATGGCTCGCTCACCTGGGTAAGCATCAAGGACTCCACTACCCACCTGCCAATCAACCCGAACCCGCCGCAAAGCCGCTATACCAGCCTCAATGGCAAGTACAACGGCCACGCCACCGTGGTTGGCTTGGGGCTGACCTACAAGCTCTGATGTTCTGGTGTTGAGTGACAAGAAACCCCGGCTTTTGCCGGGGTTTCTTCGTGAGGGGGGCTGGCTTAGTGGTGGTGGCCGTGGCCGTCGGCATGTTCGGGTAGCAGCCGTAGCCTTCCCCGTCAAGTAGACAGTTGTAAAGGAGAATTTGCCCGTTCGCATTGTTGGCGAAAGACGCTCGGTGGCAGGTTGCCGAGCGACTCATGCGGGCGTTCTTCGTTGTAGCTTTGCAGCCAAAGGTCGGTGATGTCGCGC
>NWQM01000005.1 GCA_002798195.1 Lysobacteraceae bacterium NML03-0222
GAGCCAGCAACCGAAGCTGCCGAAGTGAGCTGGAAACTTTAACACGTCTTTTCGACTTGTCAACACCCCGAAGGGAAGTTTCCTCTCCAGACTGCGACCGCGTCGCTGCCGGGACGCGAATTATGCACATATCTTTTCCGTTTGCAAAGCTTTTTTTTGTCCATGGCAGAATGCCGGCAATATTCACGCTTTTGGAGCCGGCCTGATGTCTCTCAAACGTATTGTTCCTTTGCTATTGGTAACGCTGCCTGTGCTTGGCTGTGCCAGTGATGGCGGCCAATGGGTTGAACTGGCTGGACAGAGGTTTACGGTGGAAATCGCGGCCGATGATGAGAGCCGGGCACGCGGGCTGATGTTCCGCGATTCGATGCCCGAGGATCACGGCATGTTGTTCATTCATGACACGCAGGCACCGCAGGCATACTGGATGAAGAACACCCGCATTGCGTTGGACATTCTGTATTTCGACAACCAACGCAAACTGGTTTCACAGCAGCGTGATGTGCCGCCCTGCACGCTGGGTGACCGCTGTCCGGCCTACCCCAGCCAGGCGCCGGCTCGCTATGTACTGGAATTGAATGCTGGCAAGGCCGCAGAAATCGGCTTGCAAGATGGTGCGGAGCTGAAGTTCGGCCCCGGCGTGCCGCAGCAGCCTTGATTGCCGCTGTCAGACTTCCTGCATGTCGAAATCATCCTTGCCCACGCCGCAGTCCGGACAAGTCCAGTCATCGGGGATGTCCTGCCAGCGCGTACCTGGCGCGATGCCTTCTTCTGGCAGCCCTTGTGCCTCGTCATAAATGAAGCCGCAAACCACGCACATCCAGGTGCGGAACGGGACGGGGCTGGCAGGGCTTTCGGACATGACGCAGACATTCATTTGAAGGAAGATGATGCATTCTCACATGCTCGCGTCCCATCGACATGACTGATTTCCCGCGCCGCGGGCTGTACCTGATTACGCCCGATAGCGATGACACACATCAGCTATTGCGGCGAGCATCCCAAGTACTGCCATTTGCAGCCTGCCTGCAATATCGCAACAAGCGCGCCAATGACGAGTGTCGCTTGGCCGAGGCTGCCGCCTTGCGTGAACTCAGCAAGACATATGGCGTGTGCTTCATCGTCAATGACGATGTCTGGCTGGCGCATGAAGTTGCTGCCGATGGCGTGCATCTGGGTGAGGCCGACAGTTCTCTGCAAGCGGCACGCGAATGGCTTGGCGAAAACGCCATCATCGGTATCAGCTGCTATGACGATGCCGAACGTGCGCGCGGCGCTGCCGCGCAAGGGGCGGACTATGTGGCCTTTGGCGCAGTATTTGCTTCTGCCACCAAGCCCGGTGCACGCGCTGCCGCGCTGAGGTTGTTTGCCGACACCGCAGACATTGCCGTGCCAAAGGTGGCGATTGGCGGCATTACGCCGGACAATGCGCACCAGGTTGTCGCTGCCGGCGCCGACATGATTGCCGTGATTGGCGGTGTATTTGCTGCCGACAACCCCGTTGCTGCTGCACGTCGTTGCGCGGCTGTTTTTGACTGACAAGAGAAGCCCGACATGAACCACGCCCGCTCCCATGACCTGTTCACCCGTGCCAAGACGCTGATGCCCGGCGGGGTCAATTCGCCGGTACGGGCATTCAAGTCCGTCGGCGGCGAGCCGTTCTTCACCGCACGCGCCGAAGGGCCGTATCTGTTTGATGCCGATGGCAACCGCTATATCGATTATGTCGGCTCCTGGGGGCCGATGATCGTGGGTCACAATCACCCGAAAGTGCTGGAGGCTGTCATCGAAACGGCCAAGAACGGCCTTTCTTTTGGCACCCCCAATCCGCTGGAAGTCACCATGGCCGAGCGCATCGCCGAACTGGTGCCAAGCTGCGAAATGGTGCGTATGGTCAATTCCGGCACCGAGGCGACACTCTCGGCCATCCGTCTGGCGCGCGGCGCGACCGGGCGTTCGCGCATCGTCAAGTTTGAAGGCTGCTATCACGGCCATGGCGACAGCTTTCTGGTCAAGGCAGGAAGTGGCGCACTGACCTTTGGCGTGCCCACCTCGCCAGGTGTGCCCAAAGCCCTGGCCGACCTTACGCTTACCCTGCCTTATAACGATTTTGAGGCTGCCACTGTACTGTTCGACGAGCATGGCGCCGATATCGCCGGACTCATCATCGAGCCGGTGGTCGGCAATGCCAACTGCTTGCCGCCGCGCGCGGGCTATCTGCAACACCTGCGCACACTGTGCAGCCAGCATGGCGCGCTGCTGATTTTTGACGAAGTAATGACCGGCTTCCGCGTGGCGCTGGGCGGCGCGCAGGCGCGCTACGGGGTAACGCCGGACCTGACGACCTTCGGCAAAATTATCGGTGGCGGCATGCCAGTGGGTGCCTATGGCGGCCGGCGTGAGCTGATGGAGCAGATTGCACCGGCCGGGCCGATTTATCAGGCCGGTACGCTTTCGGGCAACCCGGTGGCGATGGCTGCAGGCTTGGCGATGCTTGAGCTGATTGCCGAGCCCGGCTTTTACCCGGCACTGGAGGCCAAAACCCATGCACTATGCGATGGTCTGGAAGCGGCAGCGCGCGAAGCCGGAGTGCCATTTTCCACGCAGCGTGTGGGCGGCATGTTCGGGCTGTTCTTCAATGCCGAAAAGGTCGATACATATGCCGGTGCAGTTGCCAGCGATGGCGCAGCCTTCAACCGTTTCTTCCATGCCATGCTGGAGCGCGGCGTGTATCTGGCGCCTTCGGCCTTTGAAGCAGGTTTCGTGTCTTCGGCGCATGATGATGCGGTGATTGCCTCTACCCTTGCCGCCGCACGCGAAGCCTTTGCCCAGGTTTGAGCGCCATGCAAACCGACGAACATGACAGCCGCAATCCCCGGGTGCGGGAGAATATTTTCGAACGCACCCACTACCCAGCCAGCCGCGAGGGCTGGCGCTATCGATTGTTCCGGCTGTTCTTTCACCACGACAATCGCGAAGAGCGCAATTTTGACCTGGCACTGATTCTGACCATCCTCGCCAGCGTCATTGTGGTGATGCTCGACAGCGTGCCCAGCATCAAGGCCAACTGGCACGAGCCGTTATACGTGGCAGAGTGGGTATTCACGCTGCTGTTCAGCATTGAATATCTGGTAAGGCTATGGGTTGTTCGCAACCCGTTACGCTATGCCACCAGCTTTTTTGGGGTGATTGACCTCCTCGCCATCCTGCCGACTTTTCTCTCCTTGCTGTTCCCGGCCAGCGCCTCACTGGCAGTGGTGCGCATCTTCCGCCTGCTGCGCATCTTCCGCATCCTCAAGCTGGTGAAATATTCCAGCGAAGCCGGGGTCTTGATTGAATCGCTGCTGCGCAGCCGACGCAAGATTTTCCTCTTTATCACCACCATCCTCACCATCACCGTCATCTTCGGCGCGCTGATGTATGTGGTCGAAGGCCCCGAGCATGGCTTTACCAGCATCCCCACCGGCATGTACTGGGCGGTGGTGACCATGGCCACGGTCGGCTATGGCGATATTTCCCCGGCCACACCCGTCGGACGCTTCCTGACTTCGGCGCTCATCATCATCGGTTATAGCATCATTGCCGTACCCACCGGGCTGTATGGGGCAGAGCTGATGAAAACCCTGAGCGGCAAGAACCGGCGCATCGTGCGCTGCACCGAATGCAGCCTGACTGACCATGAGGCCGATGCCTGGCACTGCCGTCGCTGCGGCATGTGCTTGCCACAGCCCGATAGCGAAGACCCAGCGCCATAGCATGAATTGAGATGCAGTTGCGTTAAAAATTGATAATCACTATCATTCTCGCACTTTAAGTTCAGGCACCCCCGGCAGCGGCTATTGCCGGGCAGCCATCTCCCCCGTCTTGAGAGTGCACTCATGAAAAAAACACGCAACTTGCGCCTTGCGCCGCTTTCTGCTGCGCTGATCGCAGCCATTGCCATGCCTGCATTGGCCGAAACCGCCCCTGCCGCCGCAATGGATGCAGGTGATGCCCGCCTGCTGGATTCGGTACGCATCATCGCCAACCCGGAAGACCCGCAGACCACCATGGGCTCGGCCTATGAGCTGAACCAGAAGCAGCTGCAAAAGTTCAATTCCGCCAATGCCAACGATGTGCTGCGCACCGTGCCGGGCGTCTACACCCGTGAAGAAAGCGGCATGGGCCAGTTCCCGCGCATCAGCATCCGCGCTTCCAGCACCGGCCGCAGTGACCGCATCTCGGTACTGGTCGATGGCCTGCCGGCAGCGATGGCACCGTATGCCAACACCTCGGCCTATTTCTTCCCGAACATCGGCCGCATGAATACCGTGGAAGTATTGAAGGGGCCTGAAGTCCTGCTGCACGGCCCGCATACCACCTCGGGCGTGGTGAACATGGTCAGCACCCAGATTCCCGAAGGCAGTGCCGGCATGGTCAATGCCGAAGTCGGCTCGTTTGGCACCCGCAAAATCCATGCGCACTACGGCCAGACCCAGGGTCAGTGGGGCTGGCTCTTGGAAACCTATCAGGCGCAGAGTGATGGTTTCCACCAGATTGACCGCCACAAGGGTGATGCCGGGTATGACATCAACGAATTCAACGGCAAGCTGCGCTGGAGCAGCGCCGAAGGCGCCACCTATCCGCAGCAGCTGGAGCTGGCGCTGAACTACGACCGCGAAGTGCTGAATGTCAGCTATCTGGGTCTGACCGATGCCGACTTCCGCGCCAATCCAAACCGCCGCTATGGCCTCAGCGCGCTTGAGCGCATGGATCGTGGCCGCAAGTCGGCCAGCCTGCGCCACCAGATTGATTTTGGCAGTGCAACCCGCCTGTCCAGCGCCGTTTACTGGAACGACACCTACCGCTATTACAACCGCCTGAACCAAATCAATGGCGTAGGCTTGGGCAACGTGACCAGCATCATCAATGAAGGCAAGGGCAATGCTGCGCTGTTCCAGGGCATTCTCGAGGGCAGCGCCAATACCACCCATGCCAATGGCGTGCGCTATGGTCATAACCACCCCTCGTTCAAGACTCTGGGCGTACAGAGCGAACTCAGCCACCGCTTTGGTCAGGCTGTGGAGCACGAGCTGATCGTTGGCGCGCGCTGGGAGAAAGATCGCACGTTCAATGCCGACAAGGGCATCAGCAACAGCTTCTACCAGCAGGTCAATGGCAGCCTGGTTTATCAGCGCACTGCCAGTGCCGCCCAGCAGGAGGGTGATGCCAAGGCTTGGTCGGTATGGGCGGCTGACCGCATCAAATTCGGCAACTGGTATCTGATGCCGGTGGTGCGTCATGAACATATCCGTACCCGCGACAATCTGGCCAAGAATGCCACCCCGGCACAAATCGCTGCCCGTAACCAGAACAGCCTGAAGAAAACCACCTTCG
Organism: Lysobacteraceae bacterium NML03-0222; assembly: GCA_002798195.1. GTDB lineage: Bacteria > Pseudomonadota > Gammaproteobacteria > Xanthomonadales > Xanthomonadaceae > Solilutibacter. The sequence goes on from NWQM01000005.1 coordinate 5,377, forward strand.
GTATTGGCGCCAACTACGCCATCAACGAAGCGTGGACCGTGCTTGGCGGCATCCACCAAGGCTTTGCACCTCCGGGCAACCGTGCGGTGAACGGCACCCGCGGCGAAGAAAGCGTCAATTACGAAGGCGGCCTGCGCTGGCGCAGCCATGGCTGGGGCGTGGACGCCATCGGCTTCCTGACCAACTACCGCAACTCGATGCGCACCTGCCTGGTGGCCAACCCCTGCCCGGGCGGCATCGTCACCGGCACCCAGCAGACCGGCCGCAAGAAGGTCTATGGGCTGGAACTGGGCGCTTTCGGCACGGTGTATGAGGACGGCAATCTGCGCATGCCGCTGCGGGTGGCCTATACCCTGACCGATGGTGAATACACCAGCGATTCGGATACCCGCTCGGTGCTGAAGAACGACGTGATCGAATACACCCCGAAAAACGTCGCCACCGTGCAGCTTGGTTTTGAAACCAACAACGGCTGGAACAGCTATCTGGCGCTGAACTACCAAAGCCGCGCCTGGACGGCCAGCAATGCTCGCCGCCCCGGTGTGGACAGCCGCTTCCTGCAAACCGATAGTCTGTTTACGGTGAACTTCACCACCGGCTACGCGCTGACCGAAAACGCCGAGGTCTATGCCCGGGTGAACAATGTGTTCGACCAGCAACGCATCACCCATCGTGGCGCCGACGGTGCCCGTGGCAATGCACCGCGCGAGTACACCTTGGGCGTTCGCGTCAAGTTTTGATAGCAGGCACAGCCGCCATCAAGCCAAGAGCCGGTCCATGCGACCGGCTCTTTGTTTTTGGCAAGGCATTTTCATCACAGGCTAAAAGCAGTCTGCTCCCTCAATACGAGGGCTTTGACCGAGCGTCTTCAGCGCTCACCACTCGCCGCTGTTGGGCATGGAAGCCCACGGCTCGGCCGGCGGCAGGGCTTCGCCCTTTTGCAGCAGCTCAATCGAGATACGGTCGGGGGTGCGCACAAACGCCATGCGGCCATCGCGAGGCGGGCGATTGATGGTAATGCCCATCTTTTGCAAATGCGCACACAGCGCATAGATATCGTCCACCTCGAACGCCAGATGGCCAAAATTGCGGGCGCTGCCGTAGTCTTCGTCGCTGCCCCAGTTGAGGGTCAGCTCGATTTCCGCTTCCGGGTTGGCCGGTGCGGCGAAATACACCAGGGTGAACTGGCCTTGCGCGTTTTCAATCCGGCGGGTTTCCACAAGCCCCAGACCTTCGGTGAAAAACCGCGCTGTGGCAGCAAGGTCATGGACGCGCAGCATGGCATGCAGGTATTTCATCGGGCGCTCGGCTTATGGCTCAAGGAACAAGTCCGGCAATAGCGGCTGGCTCGGGTCAACGGCATAGTCGCTGAAATTGCGCACCCCGGCCTGATACAGCACTTCTTCATCAATGAAGAACTGCCCGTTGGTTTCGCTGGCCGGACGGGTGAGGATGGCATGCGCGGCATCGGCGACGATTTCCGGCTTGCGGCAACGCTCAATGGCAACGCCCGGAATCATGTTCAGCGCATCAGTGGCGATGATGGTGCGCGGCCAAAGCGCATTGACGCCAATCCCCTGCCCGGCCAGCTCCGCAGCCAACCCCAGGGTGACAAAGCTCATGCCCATCTTCGCCAGCGTGTAGGCGGTATGCGGCGCCCACCACTTGGGGTCAAGCGAGGGCGGCGGCGCCAACGTCAGGATATGTGGATTGCTCGATGAGCGCAGATGCGGCAGACAGGCCTGCGCACAGAGAAAACTGCCACGGGCATTGACCTGATTCATCAGGTCGTAGCGCTTCATCGGCGTATCCATCACCCCCGCCAGCCAGATGGCACTGGCGTTATTGACCAGGGCATCAATCCAGCCAAAGGCATCCACGGTGGCGGCCACTGCGGCCTTGACCTGGTCTTCGTCACGGATGTCACACTTGATGGCAAGCGCCTTGCCGCCTGCGGCGCGGACTTCTTCGGCTACGCTGTGGATGGTGCCGGGCAGGCGTGGATTGGGCACGCCGGATTTGGCGACAATGGCGATATTGGCGCCATCACGCGCCGCACGCAGCGCGATGGCGCGGCCAATGCCACGCGAAGCGCCGGTGATGAACAAGGTCTTTCCCGAAAGTGTGTTCACGCTGATTTCCCGAAATGTCAGTCGCCCGATTATAGATTTGCTGGAGCCAACACCTGCCATGAAATGAACAAAGCGCCTGACGCGGCTGCTGAACATGAATACACGCCACCTATAATTCCGGCATGTCTGAATGGCTTGAGCAAATCGTTTCGTGGATTGGCGAGAACCCCGCTGCGGCGGCGTTCATCGCTTTTTTTATCGCTTTTTGTGACGCACTGGCGCTGGTCGGCATTCTGGTTCCGGCCTTTCCGCTGCTGTTTGCCGTCGGCACCCTGATTGGCCTGGGGCATGCCAATGGCCCGTTGCTGGTGGCCTGTGCCGCGGTCGGCGCGTTTCTGGGCGATGCGCTCAGCTACTGGATTGGTCATCGCTGGGGTCCGCAGATGCGTAGCTTGTGGCTGTTCCGGCGCTATCCGCAATTTCTTGACCGCAGCGAACGCATGTTCCACCGCCACGGCGCGATGAGCATCCTGATTGCGCGCTATGTTGGCGCTGTACGCCCGTTTGTACCGGCCATCGCCGGCATGTTGCGCATGCCGTTTTCCCGCTACGCCCCGGCCAGCCTGGTGGCCTGCATCAGCTGGGCAGCGCTGTTTCTGGCACCGGGCTGGATTTTTGGCAAATCCTATGATGCCGTGGCTGCCGTGGCCGACAAGCTGGCACTGGTGCTGATTGCCATTGCGGCCATCATCGCGCTGGCCTGGGCCGGCGTCATCTACACCTCACGCTGGTTTGCAGGACATGCCGATGGCGTTCTGAAGCGCGCGCTGGACTGGTCCCGCGCCCATCCCCGACTCGGCCAGTTCACCGGCTATCTGGTTGACCCCAACCGCCCGCAATCGACCTCGCTGCTGATGCTGTTTGCCGCCCTGGTCGGGCTGCTCTGGATTGCCGTGGTCGGCGCCGTGGCGCTGCTGGCCAACGGCGGCCCGCTCGGCATCGACCATCGCGTGTATGAGGCGATGTTTGCCTTGCGCACCCCGCTGGCCGACAACCTGATGGCCGCCCTGGCACGGCTTGGCGATGTCCAGGTGCTGGCGCCGGCGGTACTGGCCGGGCTTGGCTGGTTGCTGTGGCGCAAGCGCTGGCAGGCGGCACTGCACTGGAGCGCCGCGCTGCTGTTTGGCTGGCTGGCAAGCGAGACACTGAAGTTCATCGTCGATATCCCGCGCCCGCCCACCGCACCGGGGGGCTTTGGCTTTCCCTCGGTCAGCATCGTCATGCTGACCATCAGCTTTGGCTTTTTTGCCGTACTCATCGCCCGCGAATGGCCGGGACGGCGGCGCATCTGGCCCTATCTGCTGGGCACCGTACTGACCGCACTGGTGGCCTTCGCCCGCCTTTACCTGGGTGCACACTGGCTGAGCGATGTCATCAGCGGCATGGTGTTTGGCCTTCTGTGGGTACTGATACTGGGCATCGCCTACCGCAGCCATGTGGCGCGCTCGTTCTGGATGCGCCCTCTGGCTCTCATCTTCTATAGCGTATTCGTGCTGGCCGCCCTCTGGCATGCCCCGCGCCATACCCAGACCTGGCTGGAAGACTTCTCCCCGCCACCGCCTGCCCAGAGCATGAGCCATGCCACCTGGTGGGAAGATGGCTGGCAGCAACTGCCCGCGACCCGCAATGCCCGTGGCGATGCCATCCGCTGGCCGCTGGACGTACAAATCGCAGGCTCGCTGGTACCGGTACAAACCGCACTGGAAGTCGCTGGCTGGCGGGTCAAACCCCAGGCCGACTGGATGGATGTGCTGGGGCTGCTGGACAGCGATACCCCTTCCAGCGAGCAGCCGATACTGCCTGCCGCCCTGGAGGCACACCCCGAGGCTCTGCTGCTGGTACGTGAAATCGACGATGGCCGCCGCCGTCAAGTACTGCGCCTGTGGCCTGCCCCGGTTCGCCTGCAAGACGATACCCCCCTGTGGATTGGCACCACCCAGACCATGACCCCACACCGGGTAATGGGGGTAGCCACCCTGTGGCTGCCAGTGGATGACCACGGCGAAGCCTATCGCGCCACCCGCGAGGCACTGGCCGAAATCAGCCCACAACGCGAAGGCGAAAGCCGCGCCCATGTCCCGGTATTGCGACTGCAGACTGCACGCAAACAATAAGCACCTTCTCAGGGACAAGCTCCAGCAACCAAACATAGTCCCCTGTCAATTCAGACAGGGGGTTCGTTATAGGGAGCACCAGCGCTCCGCAACTGCGCTATTTCCGCCAGAGTTTGCTGGCATATTCCAATGCCCGGCGGCGGTTGCCAGGCTGAGCCAATGCCGAGCACATGGCAGACCAGCGCTCGGCAAAATCCCCGGTGACCAATGCTTGCCGCATCCGTGCCGCCCCCGCGTACATGCGCTGTAGCCGACGGGCATCTGCCAGCATCGCGGCCTCCAGATTGGGCAACTGTGTCAGGCAATGCGCCAAATCATCGGCCGTGCCTTGCAAGAATGCGGCGGTACGCAGATAGCGGCGACGCTTGAGCTCGCGGGCATCGGCGCCACTGCGCGCGAATACGCCATGACTGACGCTACCGCTGTGCTGCCGATAGCGCACCAGTTTTTCCGGCAGGTTGCGGCAATCGCCGAGCAGACAGGCGCGCAGGGTCAGGGCGTTGTCTTCCACGGTGCCGCGCAATGACCCAAAGCGGGTGAACACCTCGCGGCGGAACGACAGCGCCGCCCCCAGCAGGGTATGGAAGGCACGTGAGCGCGCCAGCCGATGCAGGTCAAAATGCAGCATTTCGGTCTTGAAATCGATATCAACCGGACGGTCTTCACCATCGACGGCTGCAAAATCCGTGCCGATCGCCATGGTTTGCGGATGCTTGGCATAAGCGGCCAGGAGCTTTTCCACTCGATCCGGGGCGGAAACATCATCGCCCGCCATCATCACCACAATATCGCCGCTGGCCTGCGGCAATACTGCATTGCACGAGCCTACTACGCCCAAGTTTTGCGGCTGTTTGAGCAGCAGGTCAATGCGATGATGCCCCTGATACCCCTGCAAGCGCTCGGTGATGCGCTCGAAAGTGCCATCATCGGCAGCATCGTTGGAAATCAACAGCTGGCAGGGCACGGTCTGTGCCAGCACGCCATCCAGCGCCGCATCCACCCATTGGCGGTCGCGGTAACTCAGGAAAACAATCGTGGCGCTCAACATGTTCGCAATACTCCGGCGCTCCACTCACAAGCTGCGCCACAACTTGCCGGTGTATTCCAGGGCGCGGCGGCGATTGCCGGGTCTGGACAGGGCAAAGCACAGTGCCGCCCAGCGCTCGGAAAAGCCGCCATCGGCCAGCGCCTTGCGCATCCGTGCCGTACTGGCGTAACGGTGTTGCAGGCGCTGTGCATCGCGTCTTTTTTGTCCGGAAAGTTCAGGCATCTGTTGGATACAGTGCTCAAAGTCCTCGGCCGTGCCCTGCAAGAATGCGGCAGTACGCAGATAGCGGCGACGCTTGAGCTCGCGAGCATCGGCGCCACTGCGCGCGAATACGCCATGACTGACGCTGCCGCTGTGCTGACGGTAGCGCACCAGTTTTTCCGGCAAATTGCGGCAATCCCCCAACAGGCAGGCGCGCAGGGTCAGGGCGTTGTCTTCCACGGTGCCGCGCAATGACCCAAAGCGGGTGAACACCTCCCGGCGGAACGACAGCGCCGCCCCCAGCAGGGTATGAAAGGCACGCGAATGCGCCAGTCGGTGCAGGTCAAAATGCAGCATTTCGGTCTTGAAGTCGATGGCGACCGGACGATCCTCACCATCGACGGCTGCAAAGTCCGTGCCGATTGCCATGGTTTGCGGATGCTTGGCATAAGCGGCCAGGAGCTTTTCCACTCGATCCGGGGCGGAAACATCATCGCCCGCCATCATCACCACAATATCGCCGCTGGCCTGCGGCAATACTGCATTGCACGAACCCACTACGCCCAAGTTTTGCGGCTGTTTGAGCAGCAGGTCAATGCGATGATGCCCCTGATAGCCCTGCAGGCGCTCAGCGATGCGTTCGAAAGTGCCATCATCGGCAGCATCATTGGAAATCAAGAGCTGGCAGGGCACGGTCTGTGCCAGCACGCCATCCAGTGCCGCGTCCACCCATTGGCGGTCGCGGTAACTGAGAAAGGCGATGCTGGCCGTCAGCACCTCAGCCGCCCTTGCGCTCGCGGCTGGCGCGAATTTGTGCATCCACGGCAGCAATCGCGGTCATATTGACCACCCGGCGCGGGGTGGCGGCAGCGGTGAGGATATGTGCGGGTTTGTCCAGCCCCATCAGAATCGGGCCCACCGCCACACCGCCGGTCGCCACGCGAATCAGGTTGTAGCCGATATTGGCCGCATCGAGGTTGGGCATCACCATCAGGTTGGCGCGTCCCTTGAGCGTGGTGCCGGGGAAGATGCGTTGGCGCAGTGCTTCATCCCAAGCGGTATCGGCCATCATTTCGCCGTCGATTTCCATCTTCGGCGCGCGCTCGATAATCAGCTCGCGGGCACGGCGCATCTTGTTGGCTGAAGGGTTGTTATGGCTACCGAAATTGCTGTGCGAGAGCAGCGCCACTTTCGGCTCGATGCCAAACATTTTCAGGCGCAGATTGGCCTGCAAGGTGCATTCGGCAATCTGCTCGGCGCTGGGGTCGACCTGCACATGGGTATCGGCGAAAAACCACACGCCGTGATCGTTGATGACGCCGGTCATGGCCGAGGTGCAGTGCGCACCCGGCTCGAGGTCAAATACCGTGCGCAGATAGCCCAGCTTCTTGTGATAGCGCCCAACGATGCCGCAAATCAGCGCATCGGCTTCGCCACGCTCCACCATTAACGCCGCAACAATGGTCGGGCGTGAGCGCACCAGGCTCTTGGCCGCATCCACGGTGATGCCATCACGCGCGTTGCGCTGGTGATAGTGCTGCCAATAAGCATCAAAACGCGGGTCGGCGTGGATATCGACCAGCTCATAGTCCTTGTCCGCCTGCAAGCGCAGGCCGAGCTTGGCGATACGCCGGGCGATGACTTCCGGGCGGCCAATCAGTATCGGAAAGGCCAGCTTTTCATCGACCACATTCTGCACAGCGCGCAACACGGTGTATTCCTCGCCTTCGGCGTACACCACGCGCTTGATGTCCGCACGGGCGCGCTCGTACAGCGGCTTCATCATCAGCCCGGACTTGTGGATGAACTGCCCCAGTTTTTCACGGTAGGCATTCATGTCGGCAATCGGCCGCGAAGCCACCCCCGAGTCCATCGCCGCCTGCGCCACGGCAGGCGCAATCACGGTAATCAGGCGCGGGTCGAACGGGCGCGGAATCAGGTAGTCCGCGCCAAAGGTGGGGATGTCATTACCATAGGCGTTGCCAAGGTCACTGGCTTCCTTGCGTGCCAGCTCGGCGATGGCGCGCACACAGGCGAGCTTCATCGCCTCGTTGATTTCAGTCGCACCTGCGTCCAGCGCGCCACGGAAGATATAGGGGAAGCACAGCGCGTTATTGACCTGATTGGGATAGTCGCTGCGGCCAGTGGCGATAATCGCATCATCGCGCACGGCCTTGGCTTCTTCGGGCAGGATTTCCGGGTGCGGGTTGGCCAGCGCCAGGATGATGGGGCGTGTCGCCATCTTCGCCACCATCTCGGGCTTGAGGATGCCGCCTGCCGAGAGCCCCAGGAAAATATCCGCACCTTCGACGATTTCCTCCAGCGAGCGCGCCGCGGTGTCATTGGCATAACGTGCCTTGTCCGGGTCGAGGTTGGGACGGCCCTTGTAGATCACCCCCTCGCGGTCGAAAGCCGTGATGTTTTCGCGCTTGACCCCCAGTGCCACCAGCATGTCCAGGCAGGCAATCCCTGCGGCACCGGCGCCGGTGGTGGCGATTTTCACGTCCTCGATTTTTTTGCCAGCCACTTCCAGCGCGTTCAGCACCGCCGAGCCGACGATAATCGCCGTGCCGTGCTGGTCATCGTGGAACACCGGGATTTTCATGCGTTCACGCAGCTTGCGCTCGACGATGAAGCATTCCGGCGCCTTGATGTCTTCCAGATTGATGCCGCCAAAGGTCGGCTCCAGGCTGGCGATGATCTCCACCAGCTTGTCCGGGTCGCGCTCGTCGATTTCGATATCGAACACATCCACACCGGCAAACTTCTTGAACAAAACGCCCTTGCCTTCCATCACCGGCTTGCCGGCCAAAGGACCAATGTCCCCCAGACCCAGTACCGCGGTGCCATTGGTAATGACGGCCACCAAGTTGCCGCGCGCGGTCATTTCGCTGGCCGCTGCCACATCCTCGACAATCGCCTCACAGGCATAGGCCACGCCCGGCGAGTAGGCCAGCGACAGGTCACGCTGGGTCACCATCGGTTTGGTGGCACTGATTTTGATTTTGCCGGGCGGAAACTGGCGGTGGTATTCAAGGGCGGCGGTTTTCAGGTCTTCCTGCGACATCGGGCGTTCCAAACTTGAGGTGGAATGGCCGATGATTGTAGCCGGGCTTTCTGCCGAATCGAGCGACAATTTCCATACTTCACAGTCCGGTTACCTGCTTCAATCACAGCCTGCACTTCCCCGTATCGCCATGAACAATCACCCCAAAACCGCCTTCGTGACCGGTGCCTCTTCCGGCTTTGGTCGCGCCATCGCCCAGCGTCTTCTGCAAGCAGGCTGGCGCCTCATCATCAGTGCACGTCGCCGCGAGCGGCTGGATACATTGGCGGCAGAATTTCCCGACCGCTGTCATGTCGCCTGTTTCGATATCCGCGACAGCGCCGCCATCGACGCAGCCCTTGCCGATTTGCCGGAGAGCTTTGCCACCATTGACCTGCTGGTCAACAACGCCGGGCTGGCGCTGGGCACCGCCCCGGCGCAACAGGCCGACCTTGCCCAGTGGCGGCAGATGATTGACACCAATATCACCGGCCTCATCACCCTCACCCACGCACTGCTGCCGCGCCTTGTCGCAAGCCGTGGACTCATCATCAATATCAGCTCGATTGCCGCGCACTACCCTTACCCCGGCGGCAATGTCTATGGCGGCAGCAAAGCCTTTGTCAGCCAGTTTTCACTGGGCCTGCGCAGCGACCTGCACGGCACGGGCGTGCGCGTGACCAGCATCGAGCCGGGCATGGCGGAAACCGAATTCACCCTGGTGCGCACCGGCGGCAACCAAGCCGCCAGCGATGCCCTGTATGCCGGCGTTACCCCCATCCGTGCCGAGGACATTGCCGAGCAGGTCGCATGGATTGCCAACCTGCCCGCCCATCTCAATATCAACCGCATCGAAACCATGCCAGTCAACCAGAGCTTTGCCGGGTTTCAGGTGCATCGGGCGAGTTGATACTGCCAGCCCCGCCTCAAAGCGGGGCATCATCCAGATAGGTATAGGCGCTCAGGCCCGACTCCAGCGCGGCATTGAAGCGCTCGGCTTCGGCGGTGCTGAGGTCGGCCGCCACCACGCGGGCGCGATAGGTGCGGCGCAGGTCGTCCAGCTTGTAACCAACGTAGTCGAGCATCACCTCGGTGGTGTCTCCACGGCGTTGCTGGCAGATACGGAATTCATCACCCGTGAACTTCACTTCCACCGCATCAGTATCGCCGAACAGGTTGTGAATATCGCCCAGAATTTCCTGATAGGCGCCCACCAGGAAGAAACCCAGGCGGTAACGTTCACCGGCTTTCAATTCGTGCAGCGGCAGCGATGAGTCGAGGTCTTCGTTTTCCACATAGACATCAATCTTGCCGTCGGAGTCACAGGTCAGGTCGGCGATGATGCCGCGCCGGGTCGGGGCTTCATCCAGACGCTCAATTGGCACGATCGGGAACACTTGGTCAATCGCCCAGACATCGGGCATCGACTCGAACACGCTGAAGTTGACGAAGTATTTGTCCACCAGCCGCTCGTTGAGCTCATCCAGCAGGTCGCGATGGCTCTTTTCGTCATAAGTCAGGCGCGCACGCACTTTGTGGGCGATGGCATAAAACAAATCGTCAATGCGCGCGCGCTGCACCAAGTCAATCTGACCCAGCGAATACAGTGCCAGACCCTCGGCATGTGCCTGGCTTGCCTCATGAAACACTTCCACCGCCGGGCGCTCGTGCATTTCGTCATGCAGCTCGCGCAGATGCCGCACCGGCAGCGACTCATCATCGTTCTGCGGCGGCACCCGGCCTTCCGGTGCTTTTTCGACCTCGGAGACATTCGCCACCAGCACCGCATGGTGCGCGGTCATGGCGCGGCCACATTCAGTAATGATGCGCGGAGCGGGCAAGTCATTTTCCGCACAGGCCTCGGCCAGCGGCTGCACGATGCTGTTGGCATAGTGGCTGATGTTGTAGTTGACCGAGTTGTAGCTGCGGCTGCGCGTGCCTTCATAGTCGATGCCAAGGCCACCACCGACATCCACATGGCTGATGTTCGCACCAAGTTTGGAGAGCTCGACAAAATAGCGGGTGGCCTCGCGCATGCCGTTGGCAATGTCACGCACATTGGAAATCTGGCTACCCATGTGGAAGTGCAGTAGCTGCAGGCAGTCGCCCATATCGCTGTCGCGCAGCGCTTTCCACAAAGTCAGCACCTGACGCGGATTGAGGCCGAATTTGGCCTTGTCACCACCGGAATTCTGCCATTTGCCAGCCCCCAGGCTGGCCAGCCGCATGCGCACGCCCAGACCCGGCTTCACGCCCAAGGCGGCGGCCTCCTCCAGCACGATGCGCAACTCCGAAGGCTTTTCCACCACGATGAAAGTCTGCAAACCCAGCTTGCGACCAATCAGCGCAAGGCGGATGTATTCGCGATCCTTATAGCCATTGCAGACAATCACCCCACCGGGGCGCGAAAGCGCCAGCACCGCCATCAACTCCGGCTTGCTGCCCGCTTCAAGGCCAAAGCCCTCGCCGTGATGCGAGGCCAGCGTCCCCGCCACGCTCGCATTCTGGTTGACCTTGATGGGATAGACCGCGGTATAGCCGCCGCCGTACTCCCAGTCCCGCATGGCAGCGGCAAAGGCCGCCTGCAACTTGCCCAGACGGTTGCCCAGAATATCGGGAAAGCGCACTAGCATCGGCAGTTTGCCACCGGCCGCCACTGCGCGATTGACGACATCGGCCAGAGCCACCTGCGGACCATCCTTGCCTTGCGGGCGCACCACAATCTGCCCGTTCTGCCCCACATCGAAATAGCCATCGGCCCAATGCGGGATGGAATAGGTTTTACGGGCAAGTTCAGGCGACCAATTCACGGCGCACACTCCAAAAATCAATAGCCGCGCATTTTAGCCTGCCGCTACCTGCAAAGTCGGTGAAAACAGGCTGGCCACAGCCTTGTCCACTTCAGGGCACAATAGCGAGGCGTGCCTGCAACTTGGAAGGCAATTTACCCTTCAGAAATCCCGGTATGGCGATGCTGTTTGATTCCCCTTCTGCGCAAGGAACCCCTCATGGTTCAACATTTTCCCCCATCCCCATGAGCATGAAATACATCATCACGATTGCCTTGACCCTGCTGCTCAGCGCATGCAGCGCCGCGCCAGTACGCAATCCACAGGCAAAGTGGGTGCCTTCGCCCAATCAGGACGCACGCCGGGCGCTGGTCATCGTGCTGCACTACACCCAACAGGATTCGGTGCAGGAAAGTCTGAACACCCTGCGTACGGCCAATAGCCAGGGCAAAGTGAGCGCGCATTATCTGCTGGGCAAGGATGGCCGTCTGTATCAGCTGGTGGCCGACAGCCAGCGCGCCTGGCATGCCGGTGGCGGGCGCTGGGGCACGATCACCGACCTCAACAGTGCGTCCATCGGTATCGAAATCGACAATAACGGTATCGACCCTTATCCCGATGTGCAGATCGAAGCGCTGATTGCGCTGCTGCAAGACCTGACCACGCGGCTGCGCATCCCCAGGCACCAAATCATCGGCCATTCCGATTTGGCGCCCAGCCGCAAGGTTGACCCCGGTGCACATTTCCCGTGGAAGCGCTTGCATGAAGCTGGTTTCGGTATCTGGCCAAGCGGCGAGCTCACCGATGCGCCTGAAGGGTTCGACCCCTGGCTGGCGATGGCGGCGATTGGCTATTCGCTCAGCGACCGGCCTGCGGCGCTGCGCGCCTTCCGCATGCGTTTTCGCGCCATTCCAGCCGCGCAAATGCAGTCACCCGAGCCGGATGATGAAGACCGGCGCATCCTGTATGCCTTGAGCCGCGAGCTGCTGCGCTGACTTTCCCTCACTACCGACCCTTTGCCATGACCCAAATCAATAACCGTACCTTTGATGAAATCGCCATCGGTGACAGCGCCGAATTGACCCGCACCGCCACGCTTCAGGACATTGCGCTGTTTGCAGCGGCCTCCGGCGATATCAATCCCTCGCATATGGATGCCGAGTTCGCCGCAGGCGAGCGTTTCGGGCAGGTGGTGGTGCATGGCATGTGGACGGCCTCACTGATTTCCGCATTGCTGGGCACCGAGCTGCCCGGCCCGGGCACGGTCTATCTGGGGCAGGATTTGCGCTTCAAGCACCCGGTCAAACCCGGTGATGTGGTCACCGCACGCGTCCAGGTGCGTGAGAAGCGCGCAGAAAAGCAGGTGGTGGTATTTGATTGCCTGTGCAGCAATGCAGCGGGCGAAGAAGTGCTGAGCGGCACTGCCGAGGTGATTGCCCCCACGCAAAAGCACGCACTTGACCGCGCACAGATGCCGGAAGTGCAAATCAACCGCCACCGCATTTTTGACCTGGGCATGAAGCGTGCCTATACGCTGCCGCCCCTGCGCACCGCCGTGGTGCACCCCACCAGCGAGCGCTCCATCCGGGCGGCGGTGGAGGCCAATGATGAGCGCCTGTTCGTGCCGGTACTGGTCGGGCCGCGCGCGCGCATCGAGGCGGCTGCGCAGCAGGCGGGTGTTTCGCTTGAAGGCATCGACATCATCGACGTGCCGCATAGCCATGCCGCCGCACAAAAAGCGGCGGAAATGGCCGGGCGCGGCGAAGTGGACGCCATCATGAAAGGCAGCCTGCATACCGACGAATTGCTGGGCGCCATCGTCGCCCGCGAAAACGGCCTGCGCACCGACCGCTGGCTGAGCCATGTATTCCTGTTTGATGTGCCGGCCTATAACAAATTGCTGATGGTCACCGACGGTGCCATCAATATCGCCCCGACGCTGGAGCAAAAACGCGATATTGCCCAAAACGCCATTGACCTGGCCTGCAAGCTGGGCGTCAAAGAGCCAAAGGTGGCGGTGCTGGCCGCGGTGGAAACGGTGAACACCAAAATGGCCTCTACCCTGGATGCGGCGGCACTGACCGTGATGGCTGCACGCGGCCAAATCAAGCGCGGTCTGGTGGACGGGCCGCTGGCCTTTGACAACGCCATCGACATGGATGCGGTGAAGGAAAAAGGCATCGAGTCGCGCGTTGCAGGTCAAGCCGATATCCTGCTGGCGCCCGACCTTGAAGCCGGCAATATCGCTGCCAAGCAACTGATGTATTTCGCCCGCGCCGATAGCGCCGGCCTGGTGCTGGGCGCCAAGGTGCCGGTCATCCTCACCAGCCGCGCCGACAGTGTGCGCACCCGCCTGGCCTCGATTGCACTGGCGCGCATCGTTGCCCATACGCCGATGCCGGGGGCATAAAGTGAGCCGGATTCTGGTCTTCAATGCAGGCTCGTCCACCATCAAGCTGGGTGAGTTCGAATGCCATGCCGAAGGCGTGAAGCGCCTGGGGCATGGTGTGCTCGACTTGCGACTGGCACCACTTGAGCTGAAGTTCAAGCAGGCAGGCGAGTCCATCCATGTACCCATCAACGCCCCGGTGACCGACGATTTGAGCGCTGTCATTGCCGAGTTGCTAGACTGGCTGGCCGGGCGTGATGCCGGCGGGGAAATCATCGCCTGTGGCCACCGCATCGTGCATGGCGGCATGGATTTTGATGCGCCGGTGGTACTGGATGATGCGTCCATCGAAAAACTCGATGCGCTCTCGCCACTGGCGCCCCTGCATCAGCCTGCCGGACTGCGGCTGGTGCGGGCGATGCGCAAGGCGCGCCCCGGCTTGCCGCAAATCGCCTGCTTCGATACCGCATTTCATCGCACGCATGCCCCGCTCATCACCCGCATGGCCATCCCGCGCGCCCTGCACGATGCCGGGGTGCGCCGTTACGGCTTCCATGGGCTTTCCTATCAGTTCATTGCCGAAGAATTGCAGCGCAGCGAACCGGCGCTTGCCATGCAGAAAATCGTGGTTGCGCATCTGGGCAGTGGCGCCAGCCTGTGCGCCCTGCAAGCAGGCATCAGCCGCGACACCAGCATGGGCTTCTCGGCACTGGACGGCATCCCGATGGCGACCCGCCCCGGCGAGCTCGATGCCGGCGTACTGCTGTACCTGATGCGGCAGCAAGGCATGGATGCCGATGAAATTCAGCACTGGCTGTATCACCAATGCGGCCTCAAGGGCGTTTCCGGCATCAGCGCCGACAGCCGCGTGCTGCTTGAGAGCGATGCGCCCGAAGCGCTGGAAGCTATCGAACTCTTCTGCTTCCGCATTGCCCGTGGCATCACCGCGCTTGCCAATACCTTGGGCGGGCTGGATGGCCTGGTGTTCACCGCCGGCATTGGCGAGCATCAGCCCCCCATTCGCGCCAAAGTCTGCCAGCATCTGGCCTGGCTGGGGGTGGACATCGACCCGCAGGCCAATGCCGAAGGTCGGCGCGTGCTGAACAGCCGCGACAGCCGCATCGCCGTGCGCATGCTCCCCACCGATGAAGAACGCATCATCGCCGAGGCCTGCACGCGCTTTGTGAGCTGAGCAGCTGCTCGCAGGCTTCGAGCACACTCCGCCTGCGAGTCAACCCCCCTCCGGTGAGGGCTTTATTGCTGCCCGGGATTGCCCCTGTGCTTGCGCTTTGCCGACCGCGCAGCCGCTCGCCATACCCGCAGCAACAAGCCGGGTTGAGCGGATATTTCACATGCCTGTTTTATCCTTTACGCCATGAATTACACCCCCTTTGCTCTTGGCCTGCTTTGTCTTGCCCTGCCGGGACAGGCGTTGGCAGAAAAAATCAGCCGCATTGATATCCAGGGTCTTGACGAGGCCATGACCCAAAATGTGCGCATTGCCTTGTCGCTGGAACATGCGCTGGAGCGCAGCGTGACCACGCGGCGACTGGAATATCTGCTGGAGGTCGCCGAGGACGAGGCGCGCGAGGCGCTGGAGCCGTTTGGCTATTACTCGGCCAAGGTCGATATCAGCAAGAGCGGCGCAGACGATGCACTGGTGATTGTGCTCAATATCGACAAGGGCGAGCCGGTACGGGTGCGCCGTGAAAACCTGCGGATTGAGGGTGAGGCCGGCGATGACCGCTACATGAAACAGGAGCTGGCCGCCTTCAGCCCGAAGGTGGGCGAGGTGCTCGACCATACGCTTTATGAGGCGGGCAAGGTGCGTATCACCCGGCGCCTTGCCGAACGTGGTTATTTCGATGCCGACTTCGTTACCCGCAAAGTGGAAGTGACCCGCGCCGAGCACGCCGCCGATATCGATCTGGTCTGGCAAAGCGGCGAGCGCTATGACATGGGCAAAATCACTTTCGAGCAATCCCCCCAAGAAATCATCCGCCCGGAATTGCTGGAAAAACTGGTGTACTGGGAAGAGGGCGACTACTACCACCAAGGCCGCCTCGAGCGCTTGCGCAAATCGCTGGTGGCATTGGATTACTTCAGCAGTATCGACATCAACCCGATGCCCGACCAGGCAGAAAACTATCTGGTGCCGGTGACGGTCAAGCTCACTCCGGCCAAGCGCAGCATCTACAACTTCGGTCTTTCCTATGGCACCGACAGCGGCCCCGGATTTACCAGCGGTGTCGAGCGCCGCTATTTGAACCGTCGCGGTCACAAGGCGATGGTGCAGCTTGATTACGCCCGCAAACGCAAGGCGCTGACACTGCAATACCGCATACCGGCCTTCAAATGGCTCGACGGCTGGCATACCGCCAGCCTGCAAGGGTTGGATGAGCAGACCGATTATGTGGACAGCCGCAAGCTGGAATTCGTGGCCAGTCGCAGCGGTGAAATCAACCGCCATCTGACGGCAACGGCGTCGCTGCACGCGATGCGCGAACGCTGGTTGTATGCCCATCAGACTCAGCAAAACCCTGCTGCGCCCTATCACTACGCCACCTATGTCTATCCCTCGCTGCGTGCCGAATATATCGATGCCGATGACCGCATGTTTCCGCGTCGCGGCATTGGCAGCACCCTGATGCTGCGCGGTGGTCTGGAAAGCGCTGGTTCGGACAGCAATTTTGGTCAAGTACACGCCACGCTGCGCTGGTATCGCGGGCTGGGTGAGCGCAGCCGCCTGATTGTACGCGGTGAGGTCGGCCATACTTTTTCTGGTGGCAATGCCGACATGCCGCCATCGCTGCGCTTTTTTGCCGGCGGCGACAGATCCATTCGCGGCTATGCCTGGCGTGAAGTCGGCCCCCGGGTCAGCACCGGCCTTCCCGGTGATAACCGCCGTTATGCGGTGGGCGCCAAGAACGTCACCACCGCCAGCGCCGAATACGAACACTACTTCACCGAATCACTGGGCGCTGCGGTATTTGCCGATATCGGCTCGGCCTTCAATGACCGGCCGAACTGGCGCAGCGGGGTGGGCATCGGTGCGCGCTGGCGCTCGCCGGTGGGGCCGGTACGCCTTGATATCGCCCGTGGCCTGAATGAGCCGGATTCGGCTTTTCAGCTTTATCTCAGCCTGGGAGCCGACCTGTGAGCAAAACCCGTTGGCAAGAAAGATGGCAGCGTTACCGTCGCTATGGGTTGGAACCACTGCCCGCTGATGCCAGCGATGAAGTGCGCAAGGCACGGCTGGCCGAGCTCAAACAACTGCGCAAGCAGCGCCAGCGCAAATACATTCTGCGCAGCGGCATCCTGACGCTGGCGCTGACCGCTGCTGGTGGCGCTTCGCTATGGTGGCTGGTCAATACCCTGGCCGGACGCGATTTTTTGCTGGCGCAAATCAAGGTGCGCCTGCCTGCCAATACCACATTTGAATGGCAAAGTGCCGATGGCCCGGTGAATGGCCCACTGACCCTGCATGGCGTGCGCTTTTCCTGGACGGCTTGTGCCGATGATGATTTTGATGTCAACACCACGGCGATGTCGCTGTGCAAGGACACGCGCACCAGTGAGTTCCATGCCAGCCGGGTGATGCTGCATCCGCAGCTGGGGGCATTGCTGGGTCGGCGCCTGCGGCTGCGTGCGCTGGAAGTGGATGGCGCGGCGTTGGCACTTGTCAGCGCCGACGACACCCCGTTCGAGCTGCCAACCTGGCCGGAAGTGCTGCCGCGCATCGAGCCGCCGCTGGCGATTGAGGTCGATGCGGTGCGCGTCAACGACCTGAAAGTTTTGAGCGATGGCGAGCACAGCATCGATATTCACCGCTTGAATGGCAGCCTGCTGGCCGAATCGGGCCGGCTGGATGTCCGCCAATTGCAACTGGACAGCGACAAAGGCCAGTTTCAGGTGCATGGCTATTACGCGCCGGGCAAGCATTTCCAGACCGACCTGACGGCCACGGCGGTTTTTCCGGCTGCCACCGGACAAACCCGCGGCCGCATCGGCCTGATTGCACGCGGCAATCTTGAGAACATGCAAGTGTTCGTTGGTGGCCGCACACCGGCGCCACTGCGCGCCACACTGAACTTGCGTGCAGACAGCACCCGGGCTGCCGAACAGGGCAAAACCACCTGGACGCTGGCCGCGCACAGCGAAGGCTTTGACCCGGCGATTTTCACTGCCGGACGCAGTGATGCGCTGATGCAGTTCAAACTCGATGCCAAAGGCGAAGGCGGCAAGGCCGATGTGCAAGGCGAATGGTCGCAGGGAGAGCAACACATCGTGCTGCAACCGTCCACACTGCGGCTGGAAGACCAGACCCTGCATGCCGAGCCCTTGCAGCTTGAGGTGCTGGGCGGCCAACTGGTAGTGCAAGGACGTGGGCAGTTCACTGGCGAGCGCGCCGCATTTGATTTTGCCGCCCAAGCGCGTCAGCTGGTTTGGGCTGATGCCAGTGGCCAGACCCAAATCAAGGCCGATGGCGATTTCAATATCCAGGGCACGCAGCAAGACTGGCGCGTAGGCGGCACGGCACTGCTGGCACGCGGCAAACAAAAGGCGGATGTCCAACTGGACGGGCAGGGCGATGAAACTGGCCTGACCTTGAAAAAGCTGGCCGTGGTAATGCCTGAGGGTCGCCTGGATGCCGGTGGCCGGGTGGATTTCGCACCCGCGCTGAAATGGCATATCAACGCAACCCTGGCTGGCTTTGACCCCGGCTATTTCGTGCCGGATTTCCCGGGAGCGGTGCGCGGCAAAATCAGCAGCCAAGGGCAGATGCAGGCCAATGAGCAGCTGCATGCCGATGTGAAACTGGCCGAGCTGGGCGGGCAATTGCGTGGCCGCGCCTTGAGCGGGCAGGCCAATATGGCCATCCGTGGCGATGACTACAGCGGCGACTGGGTGTTGGCGCTGGGCAGCAGCCGCACCCAAGGCAAGGCCCGTTATGGTCAGCGCCTGGATGTGGACGCACGCTTTGCACCGCTGCAATTGAATGACCTGCTACCTTCGGCCAAAGGCCTTTTGAATGGCGAAGTCAAACTCAGCGGCACACCGAGTGCCCCCAATATTCAAGCCAACCTAAGCGGCCAAACCTTGAGTTTCGGCGACTATCGCGCTGCCAGCCTCAATCTGCGCGGGCAGCTACCGTGGCAGGGCAGCGGTGGCGATTTGCGTGTGGAAGCCCATCAACTGCAACTGGGCGTGGCACTGGATAGCCTGCAAGCCCATGCCCGCGGCGCGGTGGAAAATCTGGCGATTGATGCGCGCGCCACTGGCGAGCTGGGACATATCCAGCTTGCCGCAACTGCCAACAAGCACGGCCAGGGCTGGCGTGGCACACTTGCCACACTGGATTTTTCGCCGGCACGCGGTGCCGCATGGCGACTGCAAAACCCGTTGACCTACGCCCAAAACGGCAACCGCTTCAGCCTCAGCCAGGGCTGCTTCGTATCATCAGCCGGTGGCTCGCTGTGCGCCGGTGGACAATGGCCCGGTAGCGGCATCGACATCGAAGGTCGCGCCCTGCCACTGCTGTTGGCAACCCCGTACCTGCCCGAGCGCGAGGACGGCAAGCCTTGGGTGCTCGATGGCACACTGGATCTGGATGCCCGCTTCAGCCCGCGTGGCAATGCCTGGGCGGGGACAGCGCAGATACGCTCCGAACGTGGTGCGCTGAAGCTCGGCCAACGCGATAGCGACGAGCTGATGCGCTACCAGAACCTGCGCCTGAATGCAGAACTTGGGCCGCAACAACTCAAGGCACAGCTGGATACCGGCATCAGCCGCGATGGTCGCATGCAGGCGGAAATCAGCACCGGCTGGGATGAATTCGCCCCGCTTGCCGGTCGGGTGAACGTGGACATGCGTGATCTGGGCTGGCTGGAAGTTTTTGCCCCGGACATTGTTGACCCGGTGGGCACACTGACCGGCGCCATCACGCTTTCGGGCACCCGTGCCGAGCCGATGATTGGCGGTGATGCCGAATTGACCGGCTTGCAGGCTGAAGTGCCGGCCTATGGTCTGGTACTACGCAATGGCAAGATGACGATGCGTGCCCAGCCTGATGGCAATGCCCGCTTGAGTGGCAGCATCCAGTCCGGCGAGGGGCTGTTGAATCTGGATGGCACACTTGGCTGGCAAGGGCAGGACACGCCCATCGTGCTCAATATCCGTGGCCAGAACGTGCTGCTTTCCGACACCCGTGACCTGCGCGCCGTGGTCAACCCGGATGTGACGGTGAAGATTCAGGGCAATGAGCCAATGGATGTCAGCGGCACCGTGAGCATTCCTTCGGCGCGCATGGATTTGGAGCGGCTGAGCGATGGCGTTTCCGCATCCCCCGATGTCGTCGTACTCGACCCGGCCAACCCTGCCCGCAGCCGCAGCAGCCTGCAACTGGATTTGACCCTGGCCATTGGCGATGACGTGCAACTGCGCGGCTTTGGCCTGGATGGCACGCTGGGCGGCAATTTGCGCGTGCGCGCCCGCCCGGGCAGCGAAATGCGCGGCACGGGCGAGCTGAGCGTCGAGGGCAAATATGCCGCCTATGGGCAAAAGCTGGATATCGACCAGGGCAAGCTCAGATGGTCCAACGACCCGGTATCCAACCCGATTGTGGACTTGCGCGCACGCCGCGTGATTGGCGATGTCAGTGCCGGGATTCGCGTCACTGGCCGTGTCAGCGCACCACAGGCAGAAATCTGGTCCAGCCCGCAGATGGACCAGTCCGAAGCCCTGGCCTATCTGGCACTGGGACGCTCACTGTCCACCGCCAGCAGTGCCGAGGGCAAGCAAATCAATGCCGCATCGGCAGCGCTCAGCGCAGGCAGCACATTCCTCGCCTCGCAAATCGCCACCCGCATCGGCTTTGACGATGCCGGCGTGATTCAGTCCAATACTCTGGGCGGTAGCGTATTTGGCGTGGGCAAATACCTCTCGCCACGGGTGTATGTGAGCTATGGCGTTTCCCTGCTGGGTACCGGCCAGGTGCTGACCCTCAAATACATGTTGCGCCGCGGCTTTGATATCAGTATCGAATCGAGCACGGTGGAAAACAAAGCCTCGCTGAACTGGCGCAAGGAAAAATAAGCCTGATGGCAGGCGCGGACAAGGATGTCCGCATAACCAAAGCCCTGACTGGATGCAGCGGCTTCGAGCCGCTCAAGATCTCTCAGAAAGGCTTGGACAGGCTTTGAGCCCAAGCACGCTGCACTTCCAGCAATGTGGCGTGTTCTTCCGCCCGCCACTGTGGCAGCAAGGCAGACAAGTCGGTCGGCGAAGTCCACTGATCCGGCTCGGTGCGCACCGCAGCGGCATACCACTGGATGGCTTCTGGCTTGCGATCAAGCTTCCACAGCACCAGTGCCAGGGTAGGTGGCATCCATTGGCCGCGAACACCGCCGACAGCAACCAGCTCCGCCCATTGCTCAAGTGCCGCTTCTGCATCACCGGCGCGATACAAGGCCCAGCCGTAGTGCCAGCGCAGGCTGCGACTCAGGCCATGGCGGTCACCGGCACCGGCAATGGCGCGCGCATAAAAATCGCGGCCGACCTCCTGGCGACCACTAGACAGGGCGATATCGCCAAGGCGCGCCATCGCACCCCAGGCACGCGGGTCACGCTCGATGCTGCGCAGCAGGCGGCTGACCAAGGCATCGCCCTCACCGCGCTGGTTGTCCAGCACACGCTGCGCGGCGCGGTCTTCGTCAAAGTAGAACTCTGCCGGCGTGGGCAGGGTCTGTGCCTGCAACACCAGGGGAGACAGCAGCAGGCTGCCAGCCAAAGCCAGGGTACGGAGCTTGAGCGTTTTCATCGTGCAAAGGTAGCAGACCTGCGGCGCTGCAACAATGTGAATACTCGCTGACTATATACTTGCCGGTTCCCGTTAACCGGGACTTCCATCCGCCAGCCCGTCACAGCCATCGCCATGACCAGCACCGCCGAACTCTCCTCGCCCGCCTCTGCCGGGCTTGCCCTGACCCAGGGACTGAACGACCCCGATTACACCTTGGAGGACAAATACGCCCGTACCGAAGGGCGCATCTATCTTTCCGGGGTACAGGCGCTGGTGCGCCTGCCGATGATGCAACGGCTGCGCGATGCCGCTGCCGGGCTGAACACCGCCGGTTTCATTTCCGGCTATCGCGGCTCGCCGCTGGGCGGCTTTGACCTGGAGCTATGGCGCGCCAGGAAGTTTCTGGAAAAAAACCGGGTGAGCTTCAAGCCGGGGCTGAATGAAGACCTGGGCGCCACCATGGTCTGGGGCAGCCAGCAAACCAATCTGTTCAGCGGCGCCAAGGTCGATGGCGTGTTCGGCATGTGGTACGGCAAGGGGCCGGGCGTGGATCGTTGCGGCGACGTGTTCAAGCACGCCAATGCCGCCGGCACTTCGCGCCATGGCGGCGTGCTGGCGCTGGCCGCCGACGATCATGCCTGCCGCAGCTCCACCCTGCCGCATGGCTCCGAGCATGAATTCGTCAGCGCGATGATGCCGGTGCTGAACCCGGCCGGGGTGCAGGACATTCTGGAAATGGGTCTGCTGGGCTTTGCCATGAGCCGTTTTACCGGGCGCTGGGTGGGCTTCAAGACCATTGCCGAAACGGTGGAATCCTCCGCTTCGGTCAACGTCAATCCGCTGGCGCAAACCATCATCCTGCCCGGCGATGACGATTTTGAAATGCCCGAAGGCGGGCTCAATATCCGCTGGCCGGACCCGCCGCTGGAGCAGGAAATGCGCCTGCACCGCTATGCGGTCAAGGCCGCGCAGGCGTTTGCCCGGGTCAACCGCATTGACCGGGTGGTGATGGATTCGCCCGCTGCGCGGCTGGGCATCGTCACCACCGGCAAGAGCTATCTGGACGTTTTGCAGGCACTGGAATATCTGGGGCTGGACGAGGCTGCCTGCCGCGATATCGGCATCCGCATCTACAAGGTCGGCATGACCTGGCCGCTGGAGCCGGTCGGTCTGCGCGCCTTTGCTCGCGGGCTTGAGGACATCCTGGTGGTGGAAGAAAAGCACAGCTTCATCGAAAGCCAGATGAAGGAGCTGTTCTACAACTTCGAAGGCCAGCGCCCGTCCATCGTCGGCAAATACGACGAGTCCGGCGAGTGGATTCTGCCCTCCACCAACGAGCTGACCCCGGCGCGCATCGCCCATGTCATTGCCCGGCGCATCCAGCGCTTCCACCAGTCCGAGCACATCAGCCAGGTGCTGGCGTGGATGGATGCCAAGGAGGGCGAGCTGGCGCTGCCGCGCGCCAACTTCCCGCGCGTGCCGCACTACTGCTCCGGCTGCCCGCACAACACCTCCACCCAGGTGCCCGAAGGTAGCCGCGCGCTGGCCGGTATCGGCTGTCACTACATGGTGACCTGGATGAACCGCGATACCGATACCTTCACCCATATGGGCGGCGAGGGCGTGACTTGGGCCGGGCAAGCGGAGTTCACCGAAACCCCGCATGTATTCCAGAACTTGGGCGATGGCACCTATTTCCATTCCGGCTCGCTGGCGATTCGCCAGTCGGTCGCGGCGGGCGTGAACATCACCTACAAGATTCTCTACAACGACGCGGTGGCGATGACCGGCGGCCAGCCGGTGGATGGCGTGCTTACGGTGCCGCAGATTGCCCATCAGGTATTGAGCGAAGGCGTCAGCACCATCGTGCTGCTTTCCGACGACATCCAGAAATGGAGCTTGCAACGCTATCTGTTCCCGAAAGAAGTGGAGTTCTGCGACCGCCGCGAGCTGGAGCAGGTGCAAAAGCGGCTGCGAAAGGTCAAGGGCGTTTCGGTGCTGATTTACGAGCAGACCTGCGCCACCGAAAAGCGCCGCCGCCGCAAGCGCGGCAAGATGCCAGACCCGCAAAAACGGGTGCTGATCAATTCGCTGGTCTGCGAAGGCTGCGGCGACTGCGGCAAGAAATCGTTCTGCGTCAGCGTGCTGCCCAAGGACACCGAATTTGGCCGCAAGCGCGACATCGACCAGAGCAACTGCAATAAAGACTATTCCTGCGTGGAGGGCTTCTGCCCCAGCTTCGTCACCGTGCATGGCGGCCAGCTGCGCAAGGGCAAGAAGGTCAATGCCGCCGCGCGCTTGGACAATCTGCCCATGCCAGTACAGGCCAGCGACCTCTCGCGCCCCTGGAATATCCTGATTACCGGCGTGGGCGGCACCGGCGTGGTCACCATCGGCGCCCTGCTGGGCATGGCCGGACACCTGGAAGGCAAGGGCGCCACCGTGCTCGACCAGACCGGTCTGGCGCAAAAAGGCGGCGCCGTCACCACCCATATCCGCATCGCCCAAACCCCGGCCGATATCCACGCAGTACGCATCGCCGCCGGTGAGGCCGACCTGGTGCTGGGCTGCGACATGGTGGTGGTCAATGATTACTGGGCGCTGTCCAAGGTGCGCGCCGGACGCAGCCAGGTGGTGCTGAACACTTACGAGGCCATGCCCGGCAGCTTCACCACCCGCCCGGACATGCAGTTCCCGGCGGCGGACATTACCGCTGCGGTGCGCACGGCGCTGGGCGGCCGCGAACCACTGGCCGTGGATGCTACCCAGCTTGCCACCGCACTAATGGGCGATGCCATCGCCGCCAACCTGTTCATGCTCGGCTTTGCCTGGCAGCAAGGGCTGGTACCGCTGTCATTCGAGGCACTGATGCGCGCCATTGAACTCAACGGCGCAGCGGTGGCGATGAACAAGACCGCCTTTGCCTGGGGAAGGCTGGCCGCCATCGACATGCCGGCGGTGATTGAGGCCGCCGGTATCGTCCGCAACGCGCCGACCGAGGCGGAAAAAACCCCGCATGCGCTGCCGCTGCTGGCCGCCACCGCCAATGAAGGCCATGAGTCCGGCCTGTCGCCGCAAGAAGCGCCCTATCAGGAAAGCGAGCTGCGCCATGTGCCCGAACATGACAACGGCGCCGTCACCTTCCTGCCGCTGGACGATGCCCGGCTATCGCGCTCGCTGGATGAAATCATCAAACGCCGCAAGGCATTCCTGACCGATTATCAGGATGCCGCCTATGCCGAGCGCTATCTGCGTCTGGTAAACAAGGTGCGCCAGGCCGAGGAACAACATGCGCCGGGCAGCACCGACCTTTCCGAAGCGGTCGCCCGCTACTTCTTCAAGCTGATGGCCTACAAGGACGAATATGAAGTCGCCCGGCTATACACCTCGGCCGAGTTCCGCCGCCAGCTTGAGCAGAAATTTGAAGGCGATTACCGCCTGCACTTCCATTTGGCACCGCCCTTGTTTGCCAAAAAGAACGCCAAGGGCGAGCTGGTCAAGCAGGAATACGGCCCGTGGATGATGCGCGTGTTTGGCCTGCTGGCCAAGATGAAGCGCCTGCGCGGCGGGCCATTCGACCTCTTTGGCCGCACTGCCGAGCGGCGCATGGAGCGCCAGCTGATTGCCGATTACGAGGCCACCCTCAACACGCTGCTGGAAACACTCGACGGCGGCAATATTGACCTTGCCACCGAGATTGCCTCCATCCCCGAGCACATCCGCGGCTTTGGCCATGTCAAGGAAGCGCATGTGGAAAAGGCCAGGGCTCGTCAGGCCGAGCTGCTCAAGGCTTGGCACAACCCGCTGCGCATCGTGCAGCAAGCGGCATAAGTGCCACAGCAAGTGCCACGAAAAACGCCCCATAACGGGGCGTTTTTCATCGGTGCGGGTGCATGCCGTGTCAGCGTGCAGCCACCACATCGGCAGGCAGGCCACCCTCCATCATGCGCCGGGCATCGGCCATGATGCGCTGTGCATTCACGCCCGTGCGGCAGCTGAAGTAGCGCGACTTGCCCAGCCATTCATCGTGTTCGGCATAGGCAAACAGCAACTGAGCTTGTTTCAGGTCGTCAATCACCTGCCGGGCAATGCCATGACGCAGTGCCGGGCAGCCCTGACTGCGCCCCAGCCGGCCCTGCTTGGCAATCAATTCCGGCTCGGCATACCAGGCGCCGTGCATCACGATGGCGCGCTGCCGGGCGGCATCATTGAAGCCCGTATCCAGCCCGTCCAGACGCAACGAATAACCATTGGCGCCGACATAGGTTTCGGCCGTGCGGTACAGCCCCAGGCTGCTTTGGTAACTGCCCTCGATATTGGAGAAACGACGGGCAAAATTCTCGCCGCTGCCCTGCCCGTGACTGACATGCTCGTGATACAGCAATGCCTCACTGGCAAGATCGAATACCCATAGCCGTTTGGCGGTGGAGGGCAACGAATAATCAATCACCGCCAGGCGCGCGCCGATGCCGCGCTCACCACTGTCGATGGCACAGGCACGCGCTTCCAGCGCCAGCGCCAGCACCCCGACATCAAGCGTAGGCGCCAGCTGTTGC
This sequence comes from Lysobacteraceae bacterium NML03-0222, assembly GCA_002798195.1. Lineage (GTDB taxonomy): Bacteria > Pseudomonadota > Gammaproteobacteria > Xanthomonadales > Xanthomonadaceae > Solilutibacter. The sequence goes on from NWQM01000005.1 coordinate 31,453, forward strand.
AGGCGGCGCAACTGTGCCCAGCGCGGGTCGGGCTGCGGCTCGGTTTGCAGTTCGGGCATCGGCAGGGCTTGTTGAACAACTGCCGCAGGCGCGACAGGACGTTGCGGCGCGCTGCTGCAACTGCCCAGCACCACCGCAGCCAGCAGCGTGAAAGCTATGTGAAATTTCATGCGCGCACCATACACCGCAAGTTTTACGGCTGCATGAATAGCAGGATTGACCCATATCAATGCCTGCCGCCTTGCAAGGCGGCATCCTGCCCGGCATGCATACGCCGCTACCCCCCTCGCCCGAGCTGCTGCGCCGTTACGACAAACCCGGCCCGCGCTATACCTCTTATCCCACCGCACCACAGTTTTGCGCCAGTTTCGATGAGAGCGCGCTGCGCCAGGTGATTACCCACAGCAATGGCGACCCGGTGCCGCGCAAGCTGTCGCTGTATGTGCATGTGCCGTATTGCCAAAGCCCATGCTTTTACTGTGGCTGCAACCGCATCATTACCCGCGACCACAGCAAGAGCACACCGTATATCGCCCGGCTTAAACGCGAAATCGGCATGATGGCGGCCTTGTTCGACCGCGACCGCGAAGTCATCCAGCTGCATTTTGGCGGTGGCACGCCCAATTTCTTCAGCCCGGCCGAGCTACGCGGCATTGTCGATGAAATGCGCCGCCATTTGCGTTTTTCCAACGCAGCCGAGCGCGATATTTCCATCGAGCTTGACCCGCGTTTTGTCAACCCTGCCGAGGTCGCCGAGCTGGCCGATATCGGCTTCAACCGCGCCAGCCTGGGTGTGCAGGATTTCAATCCCGAGGTGCAGGCCGCCATCAACCGCATCCAGAGCATCGAAGAAACCCGCGACATCATCGAAGCCTGCCGCGCGCACGGCTTTGCCTCGGTCAATATCGACCTGATCTACGGCCTGCCCAAGCAGACCACGAAAGGGTTTGCCAACACACTCGATAGCGTCATCGCGCTACGCCCCGACCGGCTGGCGGTGTACAGCTATGCGCATCTGCCGGAGCTATTCCGCCCGCAGCGCCAGCTGAACGCCTTCGACCTGCCCACGGCGGAGGAAAAAATCGCCCTGCTGCGGCTTGCCATCGAAAAGCTCACCCAGGCCGGCTATGTGTATATCGGCATGGATCACTTCGCCCTGCCCGATGACGAGCTGGCGCTGGCACAGGCGCGCGGCAGCCTGCACCGCAATTTCATGGGCTATACCACCCATGCCGACAGCGATTTGATTGGCTTTGGCGTGTCGTCCATCAGCCATATCGGCGAGAGTTTCAGCCAGAACCCGCGCACCCTGCCGGAATGGGAAGCAGCGATTGATGCCGGTCGCCTGCCGGTCTGGCGCGGCCTTGCCATGAGCGAGGATGACAGCCTGCGCGCCGACCTCATCCAGCAATGGATGTGCCACGGCCGTATCGACAAGGCGCAAATCGCGCGTCATTACGACATCGACTTCGATGCCTATTTTGCCGATGCCATCGAGCGCCTTGCGCCCTTGCAGGCCGATGGCCTGGTGCAGCTTGAGCCCAAGCAAATCACGGCCACTGCCCAAGGGCGCTGGCTACTGCGCAATATCGCCATGTGCTTCGACGCCTATCTGGGGCAGAGTACAGCCGCACGCCCGGCCTTTTCCAAGGCGATTTGAGACATCACAGTTAGCGCCGACTTTCGATAAAGCGCAGGAACTCGTTGCGGGTGCGAGCATCCTCGCGGAACACACCGAGCATGGTCGAAGTCATCATACTCACCCCGCGCTTGTGAACCCCGCGCGTGGTCATGCACTCGTGCGCGCCTTCCACCACCACCGCCACCCCGGCCGGGTTCAGCGCGCGCTGGATGCAATTGGCAATCTGCGCAGTCATTTTTTCCTGCACCTGGAAGCGCCGCGCATAGGCATCCACCACCCGCGCCAGCTTGCTGATGCCGACCACCCGGCCACTGGGCAGATAGCCCACATGCACCTTGCCGATGATCGGCGCCATGTGATGCTCGCAATGGCTTTCGTATTCGATGTCGCGCAGCACGATCATCTCGTCATAACCCTCGACTTCCTCGAAGGTGCGCAACAGGTATTCGTCCGGGTCGATGGCATAACCACTGAACCAGTCGCCATAGGCCTTCACCACCCGCTTGGGGGTATCCAGCAGCCCTTCGCGCTGCGGGTCTTCACCCGCCCAGCGCAACAGCGTGCGCACGGCGGCTTCGGCCTCATCACGGCGGACGCCATTGCGGGTATCGTTATCGGCAGAATCGGATGCGCTCACGGACAGACTCGGGCAACAAAGGGGCGGCCATCTTATACGGTTGCTGATGAAGGCACAGCGTTTTGCCCATTGCAGCCGCCATTCAGCTTTTGCCAAGCATCATTTACCGCTATTTGGCCAGTCTTTGCCTGCTTTGAATCGCTCTTCCGCCCCTGCTGTTTTGCTGGACAACGTGCGTCTGGTGCGCGGCGGGCGCACGATTGTCGATGACATCAGCCTGCGCGTGCCTGCCGGCAGCATCACTGCGGTACTGGGGCCTTCAGGCTGCGGCAAGTCCACCTTGCTTTCGGCACTGACCGGTGAGCTGCAGCCCGCGCGCGGCCGGGTGGAGGTTTTTGGTCAGGCCGTACCGCAAACCTCCAAGGCGCTGCTGGAAATGCGCAAGCGGCTGGGGGTGCTGTTGCAGGGCAATGGCCTGTTGACCGACCTCACCGCTGGCGAAAACATCGCCCTGCCGCTGCGCACGCATACCGATTTGCCACCGCCGGTGCTGGACAAGCTGGTGGACATGAAGCTGCACGCAGTGGGGCTTCTGGCCGCACGTGATTTGTACCCGCGCGAGTTGTCCGGTGGTATGGCGCGACGTGTGGCGCTGGCGCGAGCATTGGCGCTGGATCCGCCCCTGATGATTTATGACGAGCCGCTGACCGGGCTGGATCCGATTGCCTCGGGCGTCATCATGAGCCTGATTGCCCGGCTCAACCGGGCACTGGGTCTGACCAGCATCGTGGTCAGCCACCATGTGCATGAAACCCTGCCGATTTGCGACCATGTGGTGGTGCTTGCCAATGGCCGGGTGATGTTCAATGGCAGCCCGGAGGCGCTGCAGCACAGCGACGAGCCGCTGGTACGGCAGTTTTTGAATGGCGCGCCGGATGGCCCCATCGCTTTCGACAGCCCGGTGAGGAAACAGGCATGAAGGCAATGACCGAAAGCATCCGCAGCATTGGCCGCGCCGGTTTGTTCACGCTGGCGGTATTGCGCGCCTCCCGGCCCAGCCGCGCATTGTTTGCAGAGCTGGTGCGCGAAATCTACAAAATCGGTGCGCGTTCGCTGCCCATTATCGCCGTTGGCGGCGCGTTCGTCGGTCTTTCGGTGATTTTGCTGGGCTATCGCGCCCTGGACACCTATGGCGCCAGCAACCAGGTCAGCGCCATGCTGGGGCTGGGGCTGTACCGCGAACTGGCGCCGGTGCTGACCGCGCTGCTGTTTGTCGGCCGCGCCGGCTCGTCCATCGCCGCCGAGCTTGGCCTGATGCGCGCCACCGACCAACTCACCGCACTGGGACTGATGGCGATCGACCCGGTGGCCAAGGTGGTGGTGCCGCGCTTTTGGGCCGCAGTCATCGCCGTGCCACTCTTGACCGGCTTCTTCGTCAGCTTTGCGATGCTTGCCGGCTGGTTCGAGGCAGTGCATATCCTCGGGCTGGACGCCGGCACGTTCTGGCAGGTGATGAAGGATATTGTCGATTTCCGTTCCGATTTCTTGGGTGCGTTTCTGAAAGCCGGGGTATTTGGCGCGATTACCGCGCTGGTGGCCGCCCATGCCGGCTTCCATTCCGAGCCCACCATCGAAGGCACCTCGGTCGCCACCACCCGCGCGGTGGTGAATGCTTCGCTGCTGGTGCTGATGTTCAATTTCGTGCTGTCGGCACTGATGTTCCGATGAGCGCTCGTTTTTGCAAGGAGTCCCCATGAGTATCCGTGGCCCGCGTCTTGAGTTCGCCGTCGGTGCCTTTTTGCTGTTGGCGCTGGCCACCCTGCTGGTGCTGGCGATGGCCTCCACCAATGGCAACTTCGGCTTTTCCTCCAAGACTTATCCGCTGACCGCACGCTTTACCAGCATCGGCCAGCTGCGCGTCAATGGCCCGGTGAAAATCGGCGGGGTGAATATCGGCCGAGTATCGGCCATCGAGGTGGATCCGGTGAAATATGATTCGGTCGTCACCCTCGCCATCGACAATACCTTCAAAAACCTGCCTGCCGATACCAGCGCTGGTGTATTCACCAGTGGCCTGCTGGGTGAGGCCTACATCGGCCTGCAACCGGGTGGTGACCCGGAAGTCCTGCAAGCGGGCGAGGAAATCGCTTTTACCCAGCCTGCCGTGGATTTGCTGCAACTGGCAGGCAAATACATGTTCAGCGGTGGCGATACGGGCAGCGGCGATGCTGCTGCAACGCCTGAAGCCCAAACCCCCTGACTTCATCATTCAAACCGCTACGGAGAACCCGCATGACCCGTACTCTCGTATCTCTTGCCATCACTGCCGTACTGGCCGTGGCGGCCAATCCGGTCAGCGCCCAAACGGCACGCCCCCAACCGGCAGCACAACCGGCGGCCAGCGGCGCCAGCCAATTGGTGCTGAACAACAGCACGCGCATCTTGACCACGCTGGAATCGCGTCGCGCCGAGTTCACCCGTGACCGCGCCGCGCTGAACCGCTTCATCGACAACGAATTCAAGCAAATGTTCGACCGCGACTATGCCGCGCGGCTGGTGCTCGGTCGCCATGCCCGTGGCTCCTCGGACACGGACATCAAACTGTTTGCCGATGCGCTGACGGAAAACCTGATGTCGCGCTACGGCGCTTCGCTGCTGGGCTTCAATACCCAGCTGCGGGTGCGCATCAAGTCCGAAACCGCCCTGCCCGGCAACCGCGGCGTGCGCGTGGCCAGCGAAATGCTGCGCCAGGGCGGCGAGCCGATTCCGGTGGACTATTTGCTGCGCCGGGTCGGCGGCCAGTGGCAGGTGTTTGACGTGATGGTGGAGGGCGTATCGTTTGTGCAGACCTTCCGCAATCAGTTCGACAACCCGCTGAGTCAGCGCGGCATCCGCGCCGTGGCGGCCGAACTCAAAAGTGGCAAGATTCAGGCCAATGCCAACTGATGCGCTCAATATCGAACGTCGTGAAAAGACGCTGGTTTTCCGTGGGGCACTGACCCGCCCTACGGCAGCGTCTGCCTGGCAACAGGCTAGCGCACTGTTGGCAGGCATCGAACAACTGGATATTGCTGCTGCCAGCGCCATCGACAGCAGTGGCATGGCCTTGCTGGCGGCGCTGAGCGCGCGCCTGCCCAATGCCCAAATCATCGGCCAGCCTGCAGGCTTCATCGAACTGCGCGATGCCTACCGGCTGGATGCCCAACTGCAAATGTCCGTGAACTGACCCCATGCGCCTGCGCCTTCCCCTGTTGTTGACCGCGGCTCTGCTGCTGAACGCCTGCGCCGGAAAAACCACTTCACCGGCGCTGGCACCGCAAGCCCCGCAAGTGCTCGCCGCCCAGAACGCGCCTGCGCCTGCCCCTGCCGCCCTGCCAAGCCCCGCCACCACTGCGGAACCCGCCGCTGACGATGCGCCCGACATGGCGCTTGTCGCCGTACCCGTGGCTGTGACCAGCGAGGCAGCGCCTGCTGCCCAGCCTGCCCGCACTGCGGCCGACACCCCTGCGCTTGCGCAAGACAACACCCCGCAAACCCAGGCCGAAGACGATTTTGTACTGCTCTACGGCAATGGCGAATACGACCCGGTAGCCGACGCCAGCCTGCCCGCCGGCGTGGCGCTCTCACCGTCTTATGACCCGTGGGAGCCTCTCAACCGCCGCATACATGCCTTCAACAATTTTGTTGACCGCTATCTGGCCACACCACTGGCACGCGCCTATGTCGCCGTGGTGCCGCGCCCGGTACGGCTTGGCATCAGCAACTTCTTCAACAATCTGCGCCAGCCGCTTTCGGCCTTCAATGCACTGCTGCAAGGCCGCCCCGGCGATGCCGGTTTTTCCATGATTCGCTTCACGCTCAACATGACATTGGGCATTGGCGGCCTATTCGACCCGGCCACCCGCTTCAATGTGCCGCATATCAACGAAGACTTCGGGCAAACCCTGGCGGTATGGGGCTGGCGCCAGTCACGCTATGTGGAACTGCCATTCTTTGGTCCGCGCACCCTGCGCGATGTGTTCGGCATGGTGGCCGACACACCATTCTCGGCACTGCCGCATATCAAGGGCAGCAAAGCCCGCGTAGGTCTGCAAGGCCTGCAACTGGCCGATATCCGCAGCCGCCTGTTCTCGGTGGACAGCATGCGTGAAGGCGTGGCCGACGAATACCTGCTGTACCGCGATGCCTGGCTGCAACGGCGCAATTACCAGATTCTGCGCGATATGGAGCAAACCGACCTGAAACAGGACGGCCTGCCCGACTATCTGAGCGAGCCCGAGGACAACCCCAACATCCCGGCAGACGGCATACCGGTACAGGGGCTGCCCTGATTCCCGGCGCTTGTTCAGCGCCCGAAGCTGCGGATTATTCAAACCCCTGCGCGCAGGGCTTATGCCGCAGCGCCGGGAAAGCTCTGCGACAGCACACCCTTATGCCCAATGGCAGTTTGATAATTGATGGCATGTCAGCCATCTGAAGTCCGCTCCTCTCCCTGCTCCGGCAATGCCAGACCCTCGCTGGGCAGCGCCTCGACCTGCTTGAGTTTGCGCTCGATTGCGCGGCTGCGAACCCCGGCATCGTCAATTTTGTTGCTGGCCTCGGTGAGCTTTTTCTTGACCGCATCCAGCGCCAGACCAAATTTGCCGAACTCGGTCTTGACCGCGCCAAGCGTTTGCCAGACTTCGCTGCTGCGTTTTTCAATCGCCAGCGTGCGAAAGCCCATTTGCAAGGCATTGAGCAAGGCCAGCAGGGTGGTGGGCCCCACCAATGTCACCCGATGCTCGCGCTGTAGCGCCTCAAACAGGCCGGGACGGCGGATGACTTCGGCATACAGCCCTTCGGTAGGCAAAAACAGTAATGCAAAATCGGTGGTTTCCGGGGGCGCGACATATTTTGTGCGAATCTTTTTTGCCTCATCACGGATACGCATTTCCAGCGCGCGCGCAGCCTCCTGCATGGCGGCGCTATCGGCACGCTCTTGCGCCTCCAGAAGCCGCTCATAGTCTTCTTGCGGAAACTTGGCATCAATCGGCAGCCAGACTGTTTCCCCCTGCCCGGCACCCGGCAGCTTGACGGCGTATTCCACCCGTTCACCGGCATTTTTCACCGTCGCCACATTGCTGGCGTATTGCTCGCAAGTCAGCACCTGCTCCAGCAATGCCCCCAGCTGCACCTCGCCAAAAGTGCCACGGGTTTTGACATTCACCAGCACCCGCTTCAAATCCCCCACGCCGCTTGCCAGTTGCTGCATTTCGCCAAGGCCGCGCTGCACGGCTTCAAGCCGTTCGCTGACCAACCGGAATGACTCGCCCAGGCGGGTTTCCAGCGTGCTTTGCAGTTTTTCATCCACGGTGACGCGCATCTGCTCCAGCTTCTGCGCATTATCCGTCTGCATGGCTTGCAGCTGCTTTTCCACCTGCATGCGCAACTCGGCCATGCTGGCGGCATTGCGCTCTGCCTGCTCTTTCAGATAATTGCCCAGCGCCTCGGCAAACCGTTGCTGCTGCTCGGCCTGCTCACGGCGGCTACGTGCAGCATCCTCGCCGATGGCGATGCGAAACTCGTCCAGCCGCCGGTCGGTACGTTCGGTCAGTTCATTGATGCGCTGGTTCAGCGCAGTATTGTGCTGCTGTTGCAACTGCCCGGACTCACTGCGCGCAGCCTGCGCATCCCGGGTCAGGCTGGCGGTCAGTGCGCTCAATGTTTCGCGCAGCTCACCCCGTCCTTCACGCTGTTCGCTACGCAATGTGTCTTGCAGTTTTTCCCGCAAAACGCCAAGCCCGGCATCGGGTTTGCGCAGCAAAAGGACAATCAAAAGAACGATGGCAACCGCCACCGCCAACAACAGGGTCAGCAATAACAAGGATTCATTCGGCATGCGCCAAGTGTAGTCATTCGCGTCGCAAATCTTGCGACTGGGTCATCAATCCAGCACGCGGCAGAACACAGCCTTCAAATAACGCGATTCGGGCACCTGCGCCAGCCACGGGTGGTCGGCGCCGGCGCCGGCGACCTTCAGCACTTGCACGGTGCGTCCGGCATAGAAAGCGGCGCGGCGCAGCATGTCGAGGAACTGCTCCTCGCTGACCAGGCCGGTGCAGGAGAAGGTGGCAAACAGCCCGCCGGGCTTGACCACGCCCAGCGCCAGTTTATTCATATCCAGATATTTCTTCAGCGCGCTGATGACTTGCTCACGGTCGCGGGTCATCTTCGCCGGGTCGAGAATCACCACATCAAACGCTTCGCCGTTATTGGCCGCATCACGCAGCCAGGGAAAGATGTCGGCCTGCACAAAGCGCGGTTTGACGCCGTTGAGCCGGGCATTGCCACGGGCGATGTCAATCACCGCAGGGTCAATATCCACCCCCACCACTTCTGTCGCGCCGCGTGCGGCGGCATACACGGCAAAGCCGCCGGTATTGCAGCACAGGTCTAGCACCCGCTTGCCCGCGCACTGGCGCGAAAGCCATTCGCGGTTTTCGCGCTGGTCGGCAAAGAAGCCGGTTTTGTGGGCGCCTGCCGGGTCGGCACGGAACTGGATGCCGTATTCGCTAATCACCGCCGGCTGCGTGCCTTGCGTATCGCGGTAATCAAAACTTTCCTGCTTTTGCACATGCTCATCGGCAAAACTGTGGAAGCGGCAGCCAGGAAACTGCCCGCGCAGGGCATTGAAGATGATTTCCCGATGCCGCCATGCCCCGGCGCTGAAAAAGCCAACCACAATCAGGTCGTCGTAACGGTCAACCACCAGACCACTGATGCCATCACCCTCGCTGTGAAATACCCGCCAGGCATTGCTGACTTCATCCAGCCGCAACACCTCGCGGCGCAGCTTGATGGCCTCGGCAATCTTGCGCTCAAACCAGGCCGCATCCACCTGCACCGCCGGGTCGGTTTCCAGCACCCGCAGCGCAATGCGTGAATGGCCGTTGTAGAAGGCATAGCCGATAAACGCGCCGTCCACGCCACGCACTTCCACCAGATTGCCCGGCTTGGGGCGCTCGGCAGGCTTTTCCACCAGACGCTGAAAAATCCACGGATGCGTGGACTTCCACGCGTTCTTGAGCCGGATAACAGGGAGCTGAGTATTCATCCGCGCATTTTACGCGGGCTGGACGGGCAACAAAGCACGCCTGAAAAACACCATTGCATGAATGCAAACTTGTCCTTGGCTTGCATTCAGTGCTTCTGGCTCCACCTTCTGCGCATGATGGATCTTCCCCAACACGATATTCCCGACACCCCCGAGCAGCGCGCCCGGGATCGGGGTCGTGCGCTGCGCGCCTTCAATCTCGCTCTGGCATCGGTATTGTTGCTGGCGGTGGTGTTTTTTTCGCAAGAAAGTTTTGATGCACGCGCTTTCAGCGTGCGTCCGCATTTGCCGGCCGGCTTGTGGGGCATCCTCAGTGCGCCTTTTTTGCACGGCAGCCTCAAACATCTGGCCACCAATGCGGTGGCGATATTGATGCTGGGCACCTTGGCAGGCAGCGTGTTTCCGCGTGCCACGCTGCGCAGCCTGCCCTTGATTTGGCTGGGCGCGGGACTGGGCGCATGGCTCTTGGGACAGCCCGGGCAATATCATCTTGGCGCCAGTGGCATCACCCATGGCCTGGGTTTTCTGGTGTTTGCGCTGGGCTTGATTCGCCGCGACCGAGCTGCCATTGCCGCCGGCATGCTGGCCTTCCTGTTTTTTGGCGGCATGTTGCTGACCGTCTTGCCACAAGAGCCGGGGGTGAGCTGGCAATCGCATCTGGGCGGCGCCATCGGCGGTGCACTCGGCGCGCTCTTGTTCCGTCATGCCGACCCGATCCCGCCGCGCAAACGCTATAGCTGGGAGCTGGAAGAAGAAGCCGAGACCGAAGCCGAACGCCTGCAACAACAAGGGCTGGAGCCTGAACGCCCAGCGCATGTCCAGGTCATTTGGCAGCGCATCGAGCCCGGCGAGCCGCCCGCCGATGCGAACAAAGTGGTTCCCTTCCGCCGTCCCGGCCACTGAACGGCCTGCGCCTCAAGCCGACTTGATTCTCCGCCCGTAACGGCGTTCCAGCCACACCGCCGCGGCAAGTGCCACCGCGACCGGTGCAAGCCAAGGGAAAAGCTGCACCCAAGCAGCCGGCAAATCCGCCATTTGCTGCACCCATGACAACAACTTCCTGAGGCCAAGGCCGAGAAAAGCAATATGCGTTGCGATACCGACCCCCAGCATGGATTGGTAGTGCAAACGCAGATGCCAGCCCGGTGCCTGCACGCGGCGGCGGGCAAATCGCCATATGCGAACGCCCAACAGCAGGCCAATGGCGGAATAGCCGATGAAAAGTGCCTGCCCCCAGCCTATCCCGACGCACAGCACCAGCACGGCCATCACCACGGTCAGCCAAAGATTGAGTGACCAGCCGATGCGGCGCGTCATGCCTTGCCAGTCATGCTTGTCGGTTACGGCACGCCAGGCCAGCCACAGCGGGAGAGCCGTCAGGGGCAACAAATAAGCCAGAAACAATGCTGCCAGCCATTGCTGCTGCAACAGCCGCTCAATCACCAACGGCAGGCCACTGGCAATCACCACGCACATCGCTTGCATGAACAGCCTGCCAACACGGCGATGCCCCGGTGAGCCCTTGCGCAGCCATGCTGCAGTCCAGAAAGACAGCAGCGCCACACTGCCAGCCGCGATATGCAGCAGCAGGAAAATCTTGAATACCCACATCATTCAACTTCCTCGGAAAACCGGCAGACAGTCTCACCATCGACAGGCAGCCAAGGCAGTCCCAAACGTCACTCATCGACCCTGCCGGAAGTCACTTTTTGCGGAATTCAGCTTGCGGGGATTGCAACAGCAAATCACCATAACGGCATGAAATCACGCACAAAACTCCGGGTAAGTCCACTTGATGGCGTTGCCTTTGCCACCTTGCTCGTCATCGGCCTGAGCTTGCCGCAACTGCCTGTGGATGCGCGCTACCGCATTTATGCCGGGCTACTGGCTTTTGCTGCTCTGCTGTTGCTGGAAGACCATCTGTCACGCCGCTGGCAGGGACTGGTGTTGGCAGGGATGGGCGTGCTGTCGCTATGGCTGCTGCTTGCCTACACGATTGGCATGCTCGCCATCCTCAGCATCATCTGGGCGGCGGTGCTGGCTGCGGCCTGGCCGCTGCACCGGGTTTTGCTGGCAGTCGGGCTGTTTGACCTGCTGGCATTGTTCGGCCCCGGGGGGCTGGCTTACAACGGGTATCTGCCCGACCTGCTGTCACTGGCCTGCTTTCAGGGCTTCGCTGCACTGACCCTCAGCTATGCCCGCCGTGCCGAGGAAACCCGCGACCATCTGGCACGGGTGAATGCCGACCTGCTGGCCACCCGCAGTCTGCTGGCCGAAACCGCCCGCAATACCGAGCGCCTGCGCCTTGCCCGCGAACTGCACGATGTGGTCGGCCACAAGCTCACCGCCCTGCGACTCAATCTGCGCGCCCTGGCTGCCGGGCAGCCGTCCGAATCGCTGCATCTGGCCGAACAACTGGCCGCCGAGCTGCTAGCCGACATCCGTCATGTGGTGCAGGAAATCCGCGCCGATGACGGACTTGATCTGCACACGGCCCTGCACGCACTGGCCGCCCCATTCCCGCGACCACAACTGCGGATAAGCATCGCCGCCGATGTCAAACTGAACGACCCACTGCTCGCCGAAACCCTGCTGCGGGTTGTGCAAGAGGCACTGACCAACAGTGCCCGACACAGCAACGCCCGCAACCTGCATGTCAGGCTTGGCCATGAAGAAGGCCAACTGCACCTGCATATCGAAGATGATGGGCAACTCCAGGCGCCGTTGCGCGAAGGCAATGGCCTTGCCGGAATGCGCGAGCGCATCCATGAGCGCCACGGCAGGCTGGTGTTCTCATGCAGTGAAAAGGGGGCACTGCGCATTGACGCGGTGCTGCCGGCATGAAAACCGCACTGCGCCTTGCCCTGGCCGATGACCAAGCATTGATCCGCAGTGGCCTGCGGGTATTGCTGGAGCAACAGGGCTTTGTCATCGCCTGCGAAGCCGACAGCGGCAGCACCCTGCTGGCGCAATTGGCCAGCTGCCCGGTTGACCTGATTCTCAGCGACATCCGCATGCCAGAGATGGATGGCATCAGCGCCTTGCGCCAATTGCGCAAATCCGGCAATACCACCCCCTGCGTACTGCTCACCACCTTCGATGACAGCGAGCTGTTGCTGGCCGCCTGCGAAGCGGGAGCACAAGGTTTCCTGCTCAAGGATGCGGCCCCCGAGGATTTGTGCGAAGCAATTTGCCGGGCGCTGGCGGGTGAATCCCTATTGCAACCGCTCAGCCCCGGGCCTGTACGCGCACGCTATCGTTATCACGATCAGAATGCGCCCAAGGCTCTGTTTTCCGCGCGCGAAATCGCCATCCTTCGGCTCATGGCCGGTGGCTACAGCAACAAGGAAATCGCCCGCAGCCTGTTTCTGGCCGAAGGCACGGTGAAAAACTACGTCTCCACCATACTCGACAAGCTCGGCAGCCGCGACCGTACCCGTGCGGTACTGAAGGCCATCACCCTGCAAATCATCTGAACGCGGGCAGGCGCGGCGACGTATGATTCCGGCTTCTTTCCCCATCAATCAAGGTGCCGCGCATGTCGCAGTGGTATTTCATCCAGCCCGGCCAAATCGAGCGTCACGGGCCGTTCGATACCGACCAAGCGTTCAGCCATGTCCAGCAGCACCCGGATGCACTGTGCTGGCGGCTGGGATTGTCCGGCTGGCAACCGGCGCGGGCGATGCCGGAGTTTGCCGAAGCGTATGCAACCGGCCTGCCCGAGGATATGCCGCCGGTTCCACCGCCGAACCAGGCCGCACGCATGGCCAGTGACGACATCGACTACCGCATCGTCGGCAACGACATGCCGTTCGTGGAAGTGGAGCTTGACCCCGGCGAAAGCGCGGTGGCCGAGGCCGGGGCGCTGATGTACAAGGATGCTGCCGTGCAAATGGATACCGTATTTGGTGATGGCTCCAAATCCGGCGGTGGCGGGATGATGGACAAGCTGTTTGCCGCCGGTCGTCGCGTGGTTACCGGCGAGAGCCTGTTCACCACCGTGTTCACCCATGCCGGGCAGGGCAAGGCCAAGGTGGCATTTGCCGCGCCGTATCCGGGCACGGTGTTGCCGCTGCGGCTGGCCGAACATGGCGGGCGCATCATCTGCCAGAAGGACAGCTTTCTGGCCGGTGCGCGCGGCGTGAAACTCGGCATTTTCTTCCAGAAACGCATTCTCACCGGGCTATTCGGCGGCGAGGGCTTCATCATGCAGCAGCTCGATGGTGATGGCTGGGTGTTCGTGCATGCCGGCGGCACGCTGGTGGAGCGCGACCTGGCTGCTGGCGAGCGGCTGGATGTGGATACTGGCTGCGTGGTGGCCTTCCATCCCACGGTACAGATGGATATCCGCACCGTGGGCGGCATCAAGAGCATGTTGTTCGGTGGCGAAGGCATGTTTCTTGCCACCCTGACGGGTCCTGGCAAGGTCTGGCTGCAATCGCTGCCGTTCTCGCGCATGGCCGGGCGGATGCTGGCCGCCGCCCCGCAGGCCGGTGGCAAAAGCATGGGCGAAGGCTCGGTACTTGGTGGCCTTGGCCGTCTGCTCGATGGCGATAACGGCTTTTGATAGTCGACACAATGACCCTATGAACATCTTCAAGCTGCGTATCCATCTGCCCCTGATCCTGGGCGCTTTGGTTGCCGGTTGCGGCGGAGAAGCCGTCAAGCCCGCAGCACCGCCCCCTGTCGTGCCAAGCCCGCCGCCGAAAATCACCGTCGGGCTGGCGCTGGGCGGTGGTGCCGCCAAGGGTTTTGCCCATATTGGCGTCATCAAGATGCTCGAAGCCAATGGCATCGAGATTGATGTGGTGGCCGGCACCAGTGCTGGCAGCGTGGTCGGCGCGCTGTATGCCAGCGGTATGAGTCCCTACCAGATGCAGCAGCAGGCGTTTGCGCTGGATGAGGCCAATATCCGCGATGTCAGCCTGTTTTCCGGCGGCCTTCTCAAAGGCCAGAAATTGCAGGACTACGTCAATCAGCTGCTTGGCCAGAAGCCGATGGAGCGTTTTGCAAAGCCGTTTGCCGCTGTCGCCACCCGGCTCGATAGCGGTGAGCGCACCGTGTTCGTGCGTGGCAATGCTGGTCAGGCCGTGCGCGCTTCCAGTGCGATTCCCGGCGTATTCGAGCCCGCTCCGATTGGCCGGCACCGCTATGTCGATGGCGGCATCACCAGCCCGGTGCCAGTGGATGCTGCCCGGCAATTGGGTGCCGACATGGTGATTGCCGTGGATATCTCCAACAAAGCCGCAGGCAATCGTCCCGGCCATATGCTGGGTATCGTCAACCAGTCCATCGTCATCATGGGGCAGCGGCTGGGCGAGGAAGAAATGAAACGTGCCGATGTCATTATCCGCCCGCGCGTAGGCAAAATTGGCCCTGCCGATTTCGAACAAAGAAACGTCGCCATTCTGGAGGGTGAGCAGGCTGCACAGGCACTGATTCCACAAATCAAGGCGCGCATCCGTGAGCTCCAGGCTGCTCGCACTGCAGCGGCGCGTCCCAAACCCGCGCCTGCTCCGACATGTGAAAGCAGCCGCTTTGAACGATTGCTGGGACGGGATGGCTGCAGGCATGATTGAGGCCGTTTTTGCATGGGTTCGCACCCAACCAAGGCTTAATTTCAGCTGGTTTTCAGGCTCGTATTCAGCTTTCGGCCACCTTGTTTAACCCCTTGTTTACGGCAAACGGCAAAACCTTTCCATTCGCCAGCGTCTGCAACATCATCCCCTGCACCAGCCCCATACCGGGGTTCATGGAGAGCAGTAAAGATGTTCAAGAACAACAAAACCCTCCCCCTGTTGAGCACTGCCCTGGTGGCCGCCTTGGCCTGCGGCAGCGCATTTGCACAATCGGCCAGCAACGGTCAGGCCTTTGTCCGTGGCGAAATCGGCCGCACCCATTTGGACAACCGCGATAACACCGGCCGCCTGAAAGACAATTCCTTTGTGGTTCGCGGTGGCTATATGTTCAACCCGAACGTCGGCGTGGAAGGCTTCTATGGCCGCTACTACGGCAAGAGCCACAAGTTTGCCAGCTTTGACTACAACAATGACGTGGATGGCTACGGCATTGGCGCGGTGGGCAAGGTGCGTTTGGGCGACCAATCTGCCGATACCGGCTTCTTTGGCATGGGCCGCCTGGGCTATATGCGTTCGAGCTACAAGGCTTCCAGCCACGGCACCATTGACGGCGTGGACATCCGCCGCTCGCGCAGCACCCACAGCCACCAGCCGTACTTCGGTATCGGTGCTGGCTATGACTTCAGCCCCAACATGGGCGTGAGCCTCAACTACGACTACTTCCGTGGCAACGACACCCGTCTGCCGACCACCGGCGAAAAGCTGCGCTACAGCAATCGCACCCTGGCCGCAGGCTTTGAATACCGCTTCTAATCCCTGCTGTTGTCAGTCCAAAAACGGCCATCCACGGATGGCCGTTTTCATGTCCCGCTCCCACACCTTGGTCACTCCGATGAAAATGCTCCCCACACTGCTGCTGTCCGGCCTGTTCCTTGCACCACTGACTGCCGGTGCAGTCGATGCCCAAACCGAACACCGTCTGGCTCGGCTGGAAACCGAAATCCGCCATCTACAGGCACGTATTCAATTACTGGAGGATGAGCGTCGTTATTACGGCCGTGCCAATAGCGATACGCTGCATGTGTGTCGAATCAGCGCTTTCACGCGCAATTACGAAGGCGAATCCGTTCATCCGGGTATTGCCCGGCGACAGGCACAAAAAGCTTGCGAGCGCGAAAACGACGCGATGTTCTGCCGCACCGAGAATATTCGCTGTAGCCGCTACTGAAGGCATATCAAGCCGCGCTGGCAGTATCGGCGCGGCTCAATCCTTGCCTGCCGCACCATCGGCAGCGGCTGCGGGGTGGCTTTCCCCATGCAACAACTGCTGCATCAACGCCACGGTTTCGGCTTCAATCTGTCGCATTTTTTCCGCCATTTTTTCGTTGGCGTATTTAGGCATTTCCGGCTCGTGCATATCGGCCAGCGCCTGCATGCGGTATTCGCTGCGCTGGGTATACAGCTCGGCCAGTGCCTGTGCCTTGTCCGTGGCGATGCCGAGCGCCTCCAGCGCCAGCCGCGCGCTGCGCATCGACGCATCGAAGGTTTCCCGAATCACATGATCAGCTCCGGCGCGTTGCAGTTCATGACCATGATGCAAATCGTAGGCACGGGCGATAATCGGCAGCTTGGGATAGTGGCGACGCACAAAACGGATGATTTCCACCGCGCGGCTGCGATCATCAATCGCCACGATTAACAGCTTGGCCTCATGCAGCCCGGCCGAGGCCAAGAGTTCGGGACGGTTGGCATCGCCGTAATAGGTTTTCAGACCAAAACGGGTCAGGCCATCGACGGTTTCGGCATGGTAGTCAATCACCGTCGAGTGAAAGCCACAGGCCGCCAGCATGCTGTTGATTTGTACGCCAAAGCGGCCATGACCAAGCAGGATGATCGGCTTGTCTTCGCCAATCTCATCATGTGGTCGCTCTGCTGTCTGCGGTCGCCGGGCACTGCGCGCGGCCAACCAGTCATACAGCAGAAACAGCAGCGGCGTGGCCACCATCGACAGCGCAATCACCAGCAGCAGACGGTCAGCAATCAGCCGCGGCAGCAAATGGCTTTGCTTGCTGATCGACAGCAGCACGAAGCCGAATTCACCCGCCTGCGCCAGACTGAACACGAACAATTTGTTGGCCGGACGCGAGAGCCGGAATATCCGCCCCAGCCCGTACAGCACCAACATCTTCAGCAGCAGAAGACCCAGGGTCAGGCCGAGAATCAGCCCGAGCTCCGCGCCCAGCAGTTTGAAATTGATACCGGCACCGACGGTGATGAAGAACAGGCCGAGAAACAGCCCTTTGAACGGCTCCAGATGGCTTTCCAGCTCATGCCGATAGGCGCTCTCGGCCAGCGCCACCCCGGCGATGAAGCTGCCAAGCGCGGGTGAGAGGCCGATGACCGCCATGAGTTCGGCGATCCCAACCACCAGCATCAGGGTGAAGATGGTGAACATCTCACGCAACCCGGTGCGGCCGATATGCCGGAATGCAGGCGGCACGATGCGGCGCACACCAAACACAATCAAGCACAGCACCAGCGCAGTGACCAGTGCTTGCAACCAGACCGGCTCACCTGCCAGCAGATTGATGGAATGATCCACGCCCTCGGCCTTGGCCGCAGCGCCGGCAGCCCCGAGCAACGGCAACAGCGCCAGCATCGGAATCGCCGCCACATCCTGAAACAGCAGCACCATGAAGCTGGATTGCCCGCCCTGGCTGGACAGCAGCCCCTTCTCGCCCAGCGTTTGCAACACAATCGCCGTGGAGGACAGCGCCAAAATGCAGCCCGCTGCCACTCCAACCTGCCAACTCTGCCCCAGCAGCATCGCCATCAGGGCAATCAATGCCACCGTCAGTCCGACCTGCAAGCCGCCAAGGCCAAGCAATTTGTGCCGCAAGGCCCACAATTTGTGCGGTGCCAGCTCCAGCCCGACCAGAAACAGCATCATCACCACACCAAACTCGGCCACCTGCTGGATGCTTTCCACCTCCTTGCCAACCAGTCCCAACACTGGGCCGATGGTAATCCCGGCCATCAGATAGCCCAGCACCGAACCCAGTCCGAAGCGCTTGGAAACCAACACCGCAGCCACGGCGGCAAACAGATAGATGAAGGCGTAAAACAGAATTTGGGTCATGAAACACTCTCGGCAACAGCCGCGACAGGATAGCCAAGGCAGTGGCATGAGGAATAAGTCTGTGCAGGATTGGTGCCATGCTTTTGCCGCATCCCCTGCTCTGGCACTAGAATCAGCTCATGAACAGCACACCCCGCCGCGTAGAAAACATCATTACTGACAAGGGCAAAGTACCGGTATATGCCACCGGCGTTGTCGAGCAGCCTTGGGACGATTACAGCGCCGAAGAACACGACACCTGGCGCACCCTGTACCTGCGTCAGCGTGCGCTTTTGGTCGGTCGCGCCGCCGATGAATTTCTCGCCGCGCAGGATGCGATGGGCATGAGCGAAGCGGCCATCCCCAAATTCAGCGACATCAACCAGGCACTGCAAAAGGCCACCGGCTGGCAAATCATCGGCGTGGAAGGCCTGCTGCCAGAGCTGGACTTCTTTGACCACCTGGCCAATCGCCGTTTTCCGGTGACCTGGTGGATTCGCCGCCCGGATCAAATCGACTATATCGAAGAACCCGACCTGTTCCACGACCTGTTTGGTCATGTGCCGCTGCTGATGCTGCCGGTGTTTGCCGATTACATGGAAGCCTATGGCCGCGGCGGCGTGAAGGCGCATGGCATCGGCCCGGAAGCCCTGATGCACCTGACCCGGCTGTACTGGTACACGGTGGAGTTTGGCCTGATTCAACAGGCTGACGGCCTGCGCATCTATGGCGCCGGGATTGTTTCTTCCAAGGGGGAAAGCCTGTATTCGCTGGAATCGGATGCACCCAACCGCATCGGTTTCGATCTTGAGCGCATCATGCGCACCCGCTATCGCATCGACACCTATCAAAAGACCTATTTCGTCATCGACAGCTTCGAGCAGCTGATGAACGCCACGCGTCCGGACTTCACGCCTATTTACGCGCGCGTCGCCAGTCTGCCTGCCATCCCCGCAGGTGATGTGCTGGAAGGCGACAAAGTCATCCAGCGTGGCAGCGGTGAAGGCTGGGCCACCGATGCTGATGTTTAATCGCCTCAAGAATCTATTCAAAAATTCCAAACAGATTCTTACAACTATTTGAATTAAAAATATTTTATTCTTGAAAATCTATTCATGTCTTGATTCAATCAAGGCATGAACACCGATGCCCGCCAACAAGCACTTGTTTCCTGGTTGCGTCACCATGGCCCAGCCAGTGCGCGCGCCATCGCCACCGCGCTCGGTGTCAGCCAGCCCACGGTTTCACGGCTGATCCAGCGCACGCCGGAAGTCATCACCATCGGACAGGCGCGTGCCACCCGCTATGCACTGGCACATACACTGGAACGCGAAGGCAGCCGCTGGCCGCTGTACCGGCTTAACGCCAACGCGCGTCCGGAGTGTCTGGGTGAGTTGCAAGCCCTACACGGCGGGGGCTTCCATTTCCAGCCGGATCAGCCGCTACCTGCCTTCACCCACGGCGATTTCCACAATGGCCTGTATCCGGGGCTGCCATGGTTCCTGGATGACCTCCGCCCACAGGGCTTTCTGGGACGCGCTTTCGCAAGGCGTGTAGCCCGCCAGATTGG
Source organism: Lysobacteraceae bacterium NML03-0222 (assembly GCA_002798195.1). GTDB lineage: Bacteria > Pseudomonadota > Gammaproteobacteria > Xanthomonadales > Xanthomonadaceae > Solilutibacter. Next base: position 51,032 of record NWQM01000005.1, read on the forward strand.
CGCAGCCCCCGACCTCACGCTTTGGCGCAGCGATGACATCGTGCGCGCTCTGCTGCAGTCTGGCGAGGATTTGCCCGGCGACCTGATTCTGGGCGATGAGGCATTGCAGACAGCGATGCACGCAGTATTGCAGCCTGCACATATCATCAATGTTGCCGATGCTCCTCTGGCCTTTGCAGAACAAGCTGAAAACGCCCTGCGTGGCGAAGCCATCGGCTCATCCGCAGGTGGCGAGCAGCCCAAATTCACCGCAACCGTGCGCGAGGACGATGGACAGCTATATCCATCCATTATCAAATTCAGTGAGCACCATGACAGCGCTGCCGGCAGGCGCTGGGCCGATTTGCTTGCCTGCGAGCAATTGGCCGCGCAATTGTTGCGGCAACACGGCATCCCGGCCAGCCACAACCGCCTGCTCCAATACCAGGGACGCACTTTTCTGCAAGTACGGCGTTTTGACCGCAGCACCAATGGCGGGCGCCGCGGCTTTATCTCACTGGCGGCCGTGGATGCGGCGTTCTACGGCCATGGCCGCATCGACTGGTGGCGTTTTGCCGATGAGCTGCATCGTGATGGCTGGATCAGCGCCAATGATGCCCAAAAACTGCGCATCATTGGTTGGTTTGGCACGCTGATTGGCAATAGCGACATGCATCTGGGCAATGCCGGATTGATGCTCGGCAACGAGCGGCCATTGCCGCTGGCACCGGTTTACGACATGCTGCCGATGCTCTGGCGCCCGAGCACGCATGGCGAGGTGGTGGCACGGGACTTCCAGATTGCGCTCCCCAGCCCGCAGCACCTTGAAGATTGGCGCAGAGCCGCGCAAATGGCGCTGGCGTTCTGGCAGCAGGCACAAGCGTTGGCAGCTCTGTCGCAAAATTTCCGCGATATTGCCGCAGATTGTGAAGCCCGCCTGCATCAGGCCATCAATCATTTTGGCTGATGGATCCGCATCTGCCGGGGCGGCTGCAACCGTTACAATGGCCGCCTCGCCTTTTGGAGCCCGATCATGCCTCAAGACCACGCCCCGGTGCCATTAACCCGGTTTCTGATTGAAGAAGAACGCCAAGGCCATATCAACGCGCAGCTGCGCCTGCTGATTGAAGTGGTCGCACGCGCCTGCAAGCGCATCTCGGTATCGGTGGGCAAAGGGGCATTGGGCGGTGTTCTGGGCGATGCCGGTACCGGCAATATCCAAGGCGAAGCACAGAAGAAGCTCGACGTAATCGCCAACGACGTGCTGCTGGAAGCCAATGCCTGGGGCGGCCATCTGGCCGGGGTTGCCTCCGAGGAAATGGATCACAGCCAGCCCATCCCCGATGCCCATCCGCGCGGCAATTACCTGCTGCTGTTCGATCCGCTCGATGGCAGCTCCAATATCGACGTGAACGTCTCGATTGGCACCATCTTCTCGGTGCTGCGCTGTCCAGAAGGCGTCACCGTGCCCGAAGACAAACACTTCCTGCAGCCCGGCCGCGAGCAAGTCGCCGCTGGCTACTGTGTGTACGGCCCTGCAACCACGCTGATTCTGACCATCGGCCACGGCGTGCACCAATTCACCCTGGATCGCGAACAGGGCAGCTTCGTGCTCACCCAGCGCAATATGACGGTGCCGGAAGACACCAAGGAATTCGCCATCAACATGTCCAACAAGCGGCATTGGGAAGCGCCGATGCAGCAATACGTGGACGATTTGCTGATCGGCAAGGAAGGCCCGCGCGGCAAGGATTTCAACATGCGCTGGATTGCCTCGATGGTGGCCGATGTGCATCGTATCCTGACCCGTGGCGGCATCTTCATCTACCCCTGGGACAAAAAAGACCCCGGCAAGCCCGGCAAACTGCGCCTGATGTACGAGGCCAACCCGATGAGCTTCCTCATCGAACAGGCCGGAGGCGCCGCCACCAACGGACGTCAGCGCATCATGGATATCGAGCCTTCCGAGCTGCACCAGCGCGTGCCGGTGTTCCTAGGCTCGAAGAACGAAGTGGCTGAAGCCACCCGCTATCACCGCGACCACGACGCCAAGGCGCAATGAGCCACGCCGACTTCATCGAAGTCTATGCAGATGCCCTGCCCGCAGAGGTTTGCGGGCAGATCATCGACAGGATGAAAACCGCCGCGCTCTCCCCCGGCCAGACCGGTGGCGGCGTGTTTCCCGAGCTCAAGAACAGCCGTGACCTTGCCATCGACACACAACCGGAATGGCAGGCCATCAAGCAGCAAATCAATCTGGCCATGCTGGGCTGTTTTCGCCAGTACCTGCGGCGCTATCCACAGGCACTGATTGCACCACTCATGTTGCAGGTGCCGGACAAGGATGGCCAGCCCAAACGTCTTGCGGCAGAAGACTTTGCCGAGATTAGCGATGAGCTGCTGACTGCGCTCATTACCCGCTGCTTTCAGCCCGGCGGCATCAATTTGCAGTGGTATCAATCCGGTACCGGCGGCTACCCATACTGGCATTGCGAGCTGTATCCGCGCGATGCCTCGGCACAGACCCTGCACCGCCACCTGTTGTGGACGCTGTATCTGAACGATGATTTTGCCGAAGGCGAAACCGAGTTTTTATTTCAGGCACGCAAAATCATTCCCAAAACAGGCAGCCTGTTGATTGCACCGACTGCCTTCACCCATACCCATCGCGGTAATCGTCCCGAAGGCGGCGACAAGTTCATTGCCACCAGCTGGATTGAGTTCCGGCCTGCCTCACAAATCTACGGCAGGCGCTGATTGCCCTGCTTGCTCGGGCAAGAGCAGATGAATGCTACAGCCTTCGCCCACTGAGGACTGCGCCCAAATACGTCCGCCATGACGTGTCACGATGGTTTGCGCAATGGCAAGCCCAAGGCCATCGCCAGCGCCTTGCTTGGTGCTGTGCAGACGCTGAAAGGGTTCAAACGGTTGCCCGGCATCGCGCAAATCCATGCCGATACCTTGGTCATGAATTTCCACGTGCAGCCCTTCGGGCGTGCTTTCGCCACGGATGCGCACCTGCACACGCCCCGTGTCGGCGGAAAACTTCCAGCTGTTTTCCAGCAATTTGAATAGCAAACTCTTCAGTAGCGCCTCATCACCGCAGACTTGCAAGCCAGCTTGAACATCCAAATCGACCTGCAACTGCGGCCAGATTACGCTCAAGTCCATGACCACCCAATCGACAAGGAAGTCCAGCGCCACTGGCTGATATTTCAGTGGTGCGCGCCCCACGCGCGAATATTCCAGAAGTGCCTCTATCAAGGCACCACTCTTGGCGGCCGCATTGCGGATTTGCTCAATACTGCGCTCCACCAGAGCGCTGTCCTGTACCTGCAGCCCTTGCTGCAAACGCAGGGCAAAACCATCAATGGCGCGCAGCGGCGCACGCAAATCATGCGAAATGCCAAACACCAGCGCCTGTTGCTGTTTTTGCATCGCGTGCAGCTGGGATTCGGCGGCCTGCAAGCGCTGCTCCAGCTCGGCCAGCCCGCGCGTCGGTTTACCCGTTACATCGGTATCGCTTCTCATTACCCAAAGCTAATACAGCCCGGTGTTATATCGCGTGAAAACGGCAAGCTCAGTCCGTCCGGCATACACTCTTATTCCCTTGCATAGCCACCATGCTCATGTCTGCAATCTTCTCTGCCCTGCACGATGTATGGAGCGCTTTCTGGAGCATCCCGCATATCAGCGTCTGGATAAGCACGATATGGGCTGGCTATCTGGTCTGGCTGGCCGGCTGGATTGTGCTGCAAAAGCGCGAGCCTGCAGCCACCTTGAGCTGGCTACTCAGCCTTGCCCTGCTGCCTATTTTGGGCTTTGTCATCTACTACTGGTTTGGGCCACAGAAAATCAAGCGCCATCGTTTGCGCCGCAGCCATTGCAAGGTGAATTTGTGCCCTGCGCCAAACCCGAACGACAATCCTGAATATGCCGAGCTGCAACATATGGTTTTCTCCAGCACCGGGCTTCCGCCAAGCTCGGCACAAAGCGTGCAGATGCTGGTCGATGGCGGCGGCAAATATCCACGGCTTCTGGAGGATATTGCCGCTGCACAGCAGCTGGTGCATGTCGAGTATTACATCTATCAGCCCGACCAAAGCGGCACCGCCTTGCGCGATACCTTGATAGATGCCGCCCAACGTGGCGTCAAGGTCAGGCTGCTGGTGGATGCTGTCGGCTCGGCCAAGGCCTCGCAACAATTCTTTCAGCCTCTGGTGGATGCAGGCGGCGAAGTCGCGCGCTTTCATCCAATGCGCTTTGACGGGATTTTCCGCTTCTGGAAACGCCCTTGGCTCAATCTGCGCACCCACCGCAAGATTGTGGTGATCGACAACCACATTGCCTATGTCGGCGGCATCAATATCACTGATGAGCAGGATGAGCGCCTCAATCCGCTGGCCTATCGCGACCTGCATCTGCGCATTGAAGGCAATGCGGTGCTGGAATTGCAGCAGGTCTTTGCCGAAGACTGGATTTATGCCCGCCCTGGCAAACACGCATGGATCGATGCAATGGCCAACCAGCCCGCCGCGGTGTCAAATGGAAAAATCGCCATGCAGATTATTGCCTCGGGGCCGGATTCAGATTGGGAAGCCATCCATCGTGCACATGTCTCCGCCATTCATGCAGCCAGAAAGCGGGTCTGGCTGACCACACCGTATTTTGTCCCCGGTGAAGCCGGAAGAATGGCACTCACTTCTGCCGCACTTGGCGGCCTGGATGTGCGCCTTCTGGTGCCGAAAATGAGCGACAACCGCCTGGTCACTTATGCTGCCCGCTCCTACTATGCCGAACTGCTGCATGCCGGCGTCAAAATTTACGAATACGGCCCCAGACTTTTGCATAGCAAAACCTTGCTGATTGATGATGATCTGGCCTTGATTGGCACGGCCAACTTCGACCATCGCAGCTTCCGGCTGAACTTCGAGGTTCAAGCCCTGATCCAGGATAGGGAAGTTGCCGGGCAACTGGAAAAACAGCTCGAAAACGAATTTGCCCATACCCCCCAGGTGAAACTTGATGAAGGCAAAAAACCACTGTTGAGCGCACGTCTGCCAGAAGCGATTGCCCGGTTGATGTCACCACTACTTTGAGCGCCTTCAGAAGCTAACGGCGGTTTCAGCCGCCCAATGGCACTGCGGCCTGCAGCGCAAATCGTTACACTCTGGTTTTCCGTTGTGGGAGCCTTGCATGTACTGGTCATTGCTGCCCGTTGCCGCCATCTTCTTTTGGCTGGCCCTGCGTACCCCATCGGTATTGCTGATGGTGATCTGGCTGCTCCTCATGATGGTCTGCCTGCTTGTTTGCGGCTATCTGCATTACCGCAGGCTTTTTCCAAAGCAAAACCGCGAGCTGCAAATCACCCCACTGGATAAAGAGCAGCTTGAACTTTTGCGTCAGCAAAAGCAGCAAAACAGCCCGCTGCAAAAACCTTTGGAAGCGCCTGCTGCAAGCACGCCTGCGCCCAGCCCCAGCCCTATCCCAACACCGGCACCTACGCCCGCGCCGGTGGAAAGACCGATTACCGGCCGCGCCGTATTCATTCTGCCGGACGATGAGCCGCCACCGCCCCGCCAACACACGCCTCCGCAATGACCAAACTCTCTGTCAACGTCAACAAAATCGCCGTACTGCGCAATTCACGTGGCGGCAGTGAACCCGACGTAATCCGCGCCGCCCGTGTCTGCCTGGATGCCGGCGCCCATGGCATCACCGTGCATCCCCGTCCCGATGCCCGCCATATCCGTGCTGACGATGTCTATGCCCTGGCCAGACTTTGCGGCGAGTACGAAGTCGAATTCAATCTCGAGGGCAACCCCTTCGCCCCCGCAAGGCCGGGCTATCCGGGTTTTATCGAACTATGCCGCACGACTCGCCCGGCACAAGCCACCCTGGTGCCCGACGGCGATGGGCAAATCACTTCCGATCACGGCTTTGACTTCAATCACGACATCCCCGCCCTGACCCCCTTGGTCAGCGAGCTCAAATCCTTGGGCTGCCGGGTCAGTCTGTTTGCCGATGCCGACCATCCGGGCATTGCCCGCGCCGCCGAATGCGGCGCAGACCGTATCGAGCTCTATACCGGCCCCTATGCCGCAGCTCACGCTGAAGGCAACAATCGTGCATTGCAACACTGCATTGATGCTGCGCAAACTGCGCAGGCTGCCGGACTTGCAGTCAATGCCGGCCATGATCTCTCTCAAGACAACCTGGGCGATTTTCTGCGCGCTATCCCGAGCATCCAAGAAGTCTCCATCGGCCACGCACTCATCTCCGAAGCCTTGTACAGCGGGCTTGCCAACACCGTGCGCGCCTATCTGGACTGTATTGCCAGCGCCACTGGCGAAATTTTATGATTACTTAAAATAAAATCAGCAAGTTACATCAATAAAAAACGCCGTCCGCAACCCGGACGGCGCATCAATCCACTCTGATTCAAGTGTTCTGGCGAGGGCGAGGCTTCACGCGGGAAAAGCCACGTGAAACAGGTTATTCGCCCTGCACAAAGCCGATTTTTTGCATATCGGCATTTTTGGCTGCAGCCAGCACCTTGGCCAATACTTCATATTCGGCATTGTCATCGGTCTGAATCTGCAGCTGCGGCTGATTGGTCGGGTCTTTCTGCACTTCAGCCGACATCATGTTTTGCAGCGCGCTGACCGGAGTCAGGGTATCGTTCCAGTACACCTGATTGGCCGCATCGATACGCAGCTTGATTGGTTCCGGCGGCTCCACCGGGTTTTCCGGCGCATCCGGGGGACGTGCCTGCGGCAGATCAATCTTGATCGGATAGGATTCGATCGGCATGGTCACCATGAAGATGATGAGCAATACCAGCATCACGTCCACCAGGGGTGTGACGTTGATATCTGCCATCGCGCCTTTGCCGCCACCTTGTGCAAATGCCATACATGAACTCCTTAGTGCTTTTCGGCAATCGCCACGTAGCCAATATCCAGCATGCCTTGCGACTGGGCAATACGGGTGACTTCGTTGATGACGCTGAGTTTGGTGGTGCGGTCACCGCGCAAATTCAGCTTGGGCTGAGGTTGCAACTGTGCCGCGCTGGAAAGCTGACTCTCCAGCAGTTCCTTGCTGATCGGCTGATCGTTCCAGAACAAATCACCATTGGCAGTGACCGAAACGGTAATCGGACTGGGGCCAGGCCCTGGTTTTTCCTTGGTATCAAGATCCGCACGCGGCAGTTCGACCTGGGTTTTGTGGTTCATCAGCGGCGTAGTCACCATGAAGATGATGAGCAATACCAGCATCACGTCCACCAGCGGGGTGACGTTGATATCCGCCATCGCGCCGCCACTGGCATCTCCGCTACTCATTCCCATTTTTCAATTCCTCAAGTCGAACTTTCGATAGGCAAGGGAGGGGCCGCAATCAGCGACCCACATCACCCATACGCGAGCCAGTGGCAAAGAAGTCATGCAGGTCATGCGCAAAGGCATCGAACTTGGCAATGATTTCGCTGTTCTGGCGGTTGAAGAAGTTGTAGATGATCACCGCCGGGATAGCCACGAACAGACCGATAGCGGTCATGATCAGGGCTTCACCCACCGGGCCTGCCACGGCCGAGATCGATGCATCACCGGAAGCACCCATGGCGATCAGGGCGTGGTAAATACCCCACACCGTACCCAGCAGGCCGATAAACGGCGCGGTTGCACCCACGGTAGCGAGCAGCGTCATGCCGTTCTGCAGCTTGGAGCTTTCACGCACCACGGCCTGGCGCAATGCACGGTCAACCAGTTCCGAGCGGGTCATGTTGCCGGTCAGGCGGTCATCATGACGCTGGTGGTGGGCAGCGGCCTTGGCAGCATCCAGTGCAATCTTGGAGAACGGCTCACCTACAGGCTGCTCTTCCATGAAGCGGATGGCGTCCTGGGCATTGGGCGTCTGCCAGAAGGTACCCACCACACGGTCGGCATTGCCGCGCAACTGGGCGTACTTCACCGACTTGACGACGAAGTAGTAAATCGAAAGAACCGAGAACAGAACCAAGGTCAGGAATACGACCCAGAGCAGCAGATCGAATTGCTGGACCAGGTCCTGAAAACCCATGGCCTTGAAAGCTTCGGCATTGGAGCCGCCGGCGGCGGGCGCGGGAGTTTGCTGCAGCATGACGCTTACCTTTGTTGAGTGGATGTAAAGACCCGAAGGTCAAGAAACGTGGAATTTACTACTTTGAGTGGAACACTTGAAACAAATCAGAGCGTGAAGGCGATTTCAATATAACCAGTGCCATCACCAGAACCGGGGCAGAGCTTGGCTCGACGCACGGCCTGCTGGGCAGCGCGATCCAGATTGCGGTTGCCACTGGAACGATCAACCCTGGCCTCGGTAATAGCACCGGAATTGTTGAACGTCACCAAGATGCGTGCCGTACCGGTCACCCCTGCGCGCATTTCTTCACGCGGATACTGCGGGTTTGGACGGGTACACATGCTGGCGGTCAAATCACCCGACGGCGGCTGTGGCGGCGCAGGTGGCACAGCCACTGGCGGCGCCGGCGGCTGCGGCGGCGGTGCCGGCGGGTCGGAAACACGATCCGTGAACACCGGCGGCTCGATCACGGGCGGCGGAATGACCTGCGGCTGCGGCGGAGTCGGACGCGGCGGCTGCGGGGTCAGCTTGATTTCCTTGGGCGGCTCCTTCGGCGGCGGCGGCGGCGGCGGCGGCGGCGGCGGCGGCTCAATGAAATTGACGCTTACGCGCTCTTTTTCAGCTTCGGCCTTGGCCGGCGGGGATACCGGAGCCAGCATCAGCAGCAATGCGCCGACATGGACGGCGATGGCCACCGAGATGCCGGCAATGCGGGCCCAGCTCAGGCCATCGTCCTCATCCCTTTCGGGGGTATACACGTAGCGGGCAGTGGTTTCCGTCATGCGCTTGCTCGTCGTTGGTTCTATCAGGGCATTTTCGTGCCCGGGAAAAGTAACCTGCCCCGAGGGGCAGGAACCACCTAGCTTATATCAATTCTCAGTTCATGCGCTATACATGAAGCTGATTTTTTCTGTTTTTTCTTGCCTAAATCTTTTGAAAACAATCACTTGAGATTGGCAAGACGAGTCGCTTCCTCGCGATTCCTGACCCCTTTCTCCAACGCCTTCTGGGCAGCTTCCCGGGTCTGTGCCTTTTTGCCCTGCTGGTTATAAACCTTGGCCAGATTCAGCCAAGTTTCGCCATCTTCTGCCAGCGGTGCAGCCAAGGTATAGAACCTGACAGCTGCATCCAGATCTTCGTCAAAGTAGGCGCGGTTAGCGGTAACCGACCAGGCTTTGGACAGATCGGCATCCTGCGGCAGGATGCCTTTGGCAACCCCATCCTCAATCACCGTGGCAGCCTCGCGCCATTTTTCGTCATTCAAAAGCCCCGAGTACAGGGCGCGATATTCGCGTGCTTCGCTCAGCAAGCCCTTGCTACGCGCATCTTCCAGCAGGGCATTGGCCTCACTGAACTTGTCTGCCTGCTGCAAGGTCGCCACGGCATTCATCAACAAGCCCTTGTCTGATGGGTTTTGCGCATAAAGCGTCTTGAACACAGCCGCCGCTTCTTCATTGCGTCCTGCATTGGCCAGCAAACCCGCCTTCATGGTGAGATATTTCGGATCTTCACTGCGGGTTTCGGACAAGAAGCGCTCAATGGTGGCAATTGCGGCCGGATACTGCTCGGCCTGTGCCTGGGTGACTGCCAGGTTGCTCATCATCCGGTAGTGGCTGTTGTTGTCCAAGCCATTGGCATCCAGAGCAGCTTGGAAGTACTGCGCAGCACGCGCCATTTCGTTGCTTTCGGTCGCAGCCACAGCCGCCATTTGATAGGCGAAAGATTTTTCGTAAATGTTGCTGGTGCTCTCGGCAAACGGCACGGCCTTGGCAAGAAGCTCGGCAAATTTGTTTTCTTCATACAGTTTGCTGAGTGCCTGCAGCTCCCTGACACCTTTTTGACTGGCTTTTTCCGTCGGCTCGGTGCGGCTGGCATTGGGGAATTCCGGTTCGGCTTTTTGTTGCTGCTGTTGCTGTTGCTGCTGACGGCGTTCACTGCGCTTGCCAGCCAATTGGGCGTGAGCAGGAACCACCAACAAGGTGGACAGGGCAAGTGCAACGGAAACAGTGATTGCACGACGAACGCTGGTCATTGGAACTCTCCTGAAAACATCAAGCCGCTGGGCGGCGCGTTATGCGAATAAAACTAACAGAACTTGGCCAGATTGGAAGCATTCTTGCCCCAAGTTTGACTCGGGGCAGGCTAAAAATCGCTGCAAGCAATTGAAAATCAACCGCAATTAGGTCTTCTGCCCGATGCGCGCGCTTGCTGGTATATGGGCATCAAGCCCTCTGCTCTTACGCCCATTTCCCGCAGTCTTGACTGCGGATCCGGGTGTGTGGAGAGCCATTGCGGCATTCGGGCACCACCTGCAGCAATCATGTTCTGCCATAAATCAACCGCTTGCCGTGGATCAAATCCCGCTCGTGCCATCAGCTGTTGCCCGACTACATCGGCCTCGCTTTCCTGGGTGCGGTTATTGGGGAGCAAAATCGCTCCTTGGGCAATCATGCCGCCCCCCTGGGTCGCCAGATTGCCGACATTCTGTCCATAGGCTGCACCCAGCAATGCACCCAGCAGCCCCACCCCCATCTGCGTGCCCATTTGCCGGGTAATCCGCTCATCATGATGACGCGCCACCACATGACCAATTTCGTGCGCCACCACGGCTGCTAATTGATCCTGGTTTTTCGCTACTTTGAAAATACCGGTATGAATGCCGACCTTGCCGCCCGGCAATGCAAAAGCATTGGGGCTGTCATCCTGAAATACGGCATTCTCCCAAGCATACCGCTGCCAGTTCTGCGGCAGCTCGCGCACAATGCTGTTTACAACACAATTCACATAGGCGCGCTCGCGCGGACTGCTACTGAGCGGCTTCTTGGCCTTGAGCTCGGCAAAAGCGCCTGCGCCCATTTGTTCAAGTTGCGCTTGAGAAATTGCACCGATCCGCTGGGTTCGCCCAGTCGGCGAAGTCGTCGTGGCACAAGCTGCCACAGTGACAGCCAAGACACAGGCAAACAGATAAGAGCACTGGCGCATGGTGATGGATACTGACGTTGGGGACACCCATCCTTTTTAGCGCAATCAAGCGAAAATACCGTCAATTGCCATCATTGCAGCCGCCCATGCTTATTGCGCGTTCATACGGAAATGGCATACACCAAACCCACAAAAGCCGCGAAATTCGCGGCTTTTGTGCACATTGTCAGATATCCAGATTGGCAACTTTCAGCGCATTTTCTTCAATGAATTCACGCCGTGGCTCGACCACATCGCCCATCAGGGTACTGAAGATCTGGTCAGCGGCGACGGCATCTTCAATCTTCACCTGCAACAGACGGCGGGTTTCCGGATTGACCGTCGTTTCCCAGAGCTGTTCCGGGTTCATCTCACCCAACCCCTTGAAGCGTTGAATCTGGCGGCCTCGCTTGGCTTCATCCATCAACCAAGCCTGAGCCTGGGCAAACGAGGCTATCGCCTGCTCGCGGTTGCCACGGGTGATTTTTGCGCCCGTGCGAATCAGTCCATGCAAGAGGCTGGCAGCTTCACGCAGCGGTTTCAATTCGCCTTGTTCCAGAAGCGATATCGGCAATATCTGCGTGAGTTCCTCACCCATATGCCGACGGCCAATGATAAGTGTTGGCGCCTGTCCGTCTGTCGCTGCCTTATACGACAACTGATAGCGAGGCTTGCCAAGACCGGTCTGGTTAAGACGCTCAACCATACCATGCAGTACGGCCTCCTCACTGATGCTTGCCGGCTCAATATCCAGCAGCGCTTCGAGCACGACGCTGTCATAGCGGTGCGCCAAGCGTGCAATCGCATTACGGGCAGTGGCATAACTTAGCAGCAGCTTTTCAAGCGCAGCGCCTTCAATTGCCGGCTCGCCCTCGGCAGGAATCAGCGCAGCCCCTTCCACGGCATTGCCGGCCAAATAAGCATCCAGCGCGGCATCATCCTTCAAATACAACTCGTTCTTGCCCTGCTTGATTTTGTACAGCGGCGGCAGGCCGATATACACATGCCCGCGCTCAATCAGCTCCGGCATCTGCCGATAGAAGAAAGTCAGAAGCAGCGTGCGGATATGGCTGCCATCAACGTCGGCGTCGGTCATCAGGATGATGCGGTGATAGCGCAATTTATCCGGGTTGTATTCGTCTTTGCCAATCCCCGTACCCAGCGCAGTAATGAGAGTACCGACCTCGGCACTGGAAAGCATGCGGTCAAAGCGGGCGCGTTCGACGTTGAGAATCTTGCCTTTGAGCGGCAGGATTGCTTGCGTTTTACGGTTACGGCCTTGTTTGGCCGAGCCACCTGCGGAGTCACCCTCGACGATGAACAGTTCCGACAAGGCGGGGTCTTTTTCCTGACAATCCGCCAGCTTCCCCGGCAAACCGGCAATATCCAGCGCGCCCTTGCGGCGGGTCAGGTCGCGTGCCTTGCGTGCGGCTTCACGAGCGCGTGCAGCATCCACGATCTTGCTGGCAATGGCTCGGGCTTCGCTGGGATTTTCCTGCAAAAATTCTTCTAGGCGCTCGGCAAAGGTGGATTCCACAACCGGGCGCACTTCCGAGCTGACCAGTTTTTCCTTGGTTTGGCTGGAAAAGCTCGGATCCGGCACTTTTACCGATAGCACCGCAATCAGCCCTTCGCGCATGTCATCGCCGGTAAAGCTGACCTTGGCCTGTTTGGCAATACCGTTTTGCTCGATATACTGGGTGAGCGTGCGTGTCAAGGCTGCACGGAAACCCTGCAAGTGGGTGCCACCATCCTTCTGCGGAATATTGTTGGTGAAACAGAACATGGTTTCCTGATAGGCGTCAGTCCATTGCAAGGCCACATCAACAGTGATGCCATTGGCCTCACCGGTAACGGAAATCACATTGGGATGCAGCGGGGTTTTTAGCTGGGAGAGATGCTCAACAAAGCTGCGAATACCGCCTTCGTACTGAAAAACAGTGGTTTCGCCTTCCCCACGCTCATCTATCAGCGTGATTTTCACCCCGGAGTTGAGGAATGACAGCTCTCGCAGACGCCGCGCCAGGATGTCATAGTGAAATTCGATATCGGTAAAGATATCTGCCGATGGCCAGAAGCGCACTACGGTGCCGCGACGATCCCCTTGCTCACCCACCTTGCGGGTCGGCGACACGACTTCGCCCAACTTGAATTCCACCTGATGATGACCGCCATCACGCCAGATATCCAAGGTGAGCTTGTCCGACAGCGCATTGACCACCGAAACACCCACGCCATGCAGGCCACCGGAAACTTTATAGCTGTTGTCATCGAATTTGCCGCCTGCATGCAGCACCGTCATGATAACTTCGGCAGCTGAAACGCCTTCTTCCTTGTGAATATCCACCGGAATACCGCGGCCGTTGTCACTGACCGACACCGAGCCATCCTGATGAATGGTGACGATGATATTGTCTGCATGTCCGGCCAGGGCTTCGTCCACCGAGTTATCCACCACCTCGAACACCATATGGTGCAGGCCGGTACCGTCGTGAACATCACCGATATACATGCCCGGGCGCTTGCGCACCGCTTCCAGCCCGCGCAAGACGGTAATCTTGCTGGAGTCGTAATTGCTATTGGCTTGCCCCTGTTGGGATTCAGTCGCTTCCGTCATGCGGATGTGTGCTCCAGATAAGGCGCAAAAATGCACCAAAAGGCGGAAAATAGGGTTGCAATTGTAGCATTCCAGGCAAAAGACTCACCTGCTGGCTAAGCATCAGAACTCCGGAGCATGAATCTGCCCATGTTCCACGTGAAACACGCGCACTTCCCTGCCCTGCATCTCTGCCGGCAATTCCACACCGGTCATAAACACTTGTGCTCCCGTGGCTTCCAGCTCATCCAGTACCCGTCCCCGATGCTTACCATCAAGTTCCGATGAAAAGTCATCAAGCAGCATTACCGGAGGCTCACCACGGAGTTGCTGAAAATGTCGTGCCTGCGCCAGCAGGCATGTCAAAGCCAATGTTTTGGCCTGCCCTCGGGAGTAGGCCTCCGCTTTTGACTTGTTTGAGAAATGGAGTTTCCAGTCGGCGCGATGCGGACCTATACCGGTATAGCCCAGGGACAGATCTCGCTCGCGATTCAACAGCAAGGCATCAGCCAACGTCATCTGCTCGTTTTTCCAACCCGCAAACAGTTCGAATGACAGATCGCCAAATGCCGGTAACAGCTGCTCACTTACTTGTTGCAAGTAAGGCAGCAGTCCATCCAGATAGCTCCGGCGATACCACAACACAGGCGCTGCGGCTTCTGCCAGCTCAAAATCCCATGTGTCAAGCAAGCCACCAAGATTTTTCTGTTTAAGCAGTGCATTTCGCTGTTTCAAGGCGCGTGCATAGCGACGCCATAAAACCAAATAGCTTTGTTCCACGTGGAACAATCCCCAATCCAGAAACCTCCTCCGGTATTCACTACTGCCAGACACTAGGAGATGGCTATTGGGTTCAAAAACACTGACTGCAAATGCCGCACATAGATCGCCGAGTTGGCCGACCTCCTCGCCATTCAATTTGGCCTGCCAATCTCCACCGGCGTGCTTCAATCCAGCTTTCTGCGTTTGGTTATTTGCATCTTGCCATTCGCAGAAGATTTGCAATGCAGGCATGCTCTCGCGAATCAACCCGTCTCGAACACGTCCACGAAAGCTGCGGCCATACCCCAATATATGTAGTGCTTCCAATACTGTGCTTTTCCCTGCACCATTTTCTCCTGACAAAAAGTTGAGATTGGATGCAGGCTGTAATTGCGCTACGCGAATCGCGCGAATATTGTGCAAGTCGAGACGTACAATGCGCATCAGAATTTCATCCGAATCCTAACTTTGGACGCAAAACCGCCCGGACATGCCGGGCGGTGCTGTTCCACGTGAAACATCAATAGGCATCAAAGACGCAGCGGCATCACGACATGACGGCTGCGATCATTGCTGGCTTCCTGCACCAATGCCGAGGAATTGGCATCACGCATGGAAATTACTACCTTTTCGTCTCGCAATGCTCCCAAAGCATCCAACAGATAATTGACGTTGAAGCCAATCGCCAACCCACTCACAGAGGTTTCCGCTTCCACTTCATCCTGTGCTTCTTCCTGTTCGGGATTATTGCTTTGCACCTTCAAAAGATTGGGTGATATCTCGACACGAACACCACGATATTTTTCGTTTGACAAAATCTTGGTTCGGTCAAGTGCAGCACGCAAGGCTTCTCGATCAACTGTGATTTTCTTGTCCGCGCCGATGGGAATGACTGCCTCGTAATCTGGAAAGTTCCCATCAATCAATTTGGACGTGAATGTGACGTCATCGCGTTTGATTCGGATATGGCTGCGCCCGATTTCCAAACTGATCGTACGATCTCCCCCCTCGAGCAAGCGTTGCAGTTCTTGAACCCCTTTTCTGGGAACAATGATTTTTCGTTTGATTCCAGTGCTCTCAAGCTGGGTTTCGCACAATGCAAGCCGATGCCCGTCGGTCGCAACGCAACGCAGATCGTTTTCACGGAAATCAAACAAAAGTCCATTCAAGTAATACCGGACATCTTGCTGCGCCATGGAAAATGCAGTGCGTTCAATCAGCTCTTTAAGTCCGGCTTCTGCGATCTGAATCTGCTCATTGGCATCCATTTCTTCGATTGCAGGGAAATCCCTTGCAGGCAAGCTCATCAAGCTGAAACGACTTTTCCCGGCTCTGACTTCCACTTTGTCGCCGTGTTGGGCAATACGTACGGTGCTGCCGTCTGGAAGTGCGCGGACGATGTCGAAAAATTTGCGTGCAGGAATTGTCGTTTCTCCGTTTTCGGTTTCCTGTGCTTCACAACGCGCAACCATTTCTACTTCCAAGTCCGTTCCGGTCAGATAGATCTGATTTTCCTGGACTTGCACAAGCAAATTGGAAAGCACAGGCAGGGTTTGCCTTCTTTCAATGACATTGACGACCTGAGACAGTGATTTGAGTAGAACTTCGCGTTGCAGAGAAAAACGCATTGGAGGATTCCTTATGTCTTCAGCGCTACAGCTTTTAATTTATGTATAACTATAAAGCAGGTAGTGGATGTAGTGTTTTGCAAAACTGATGGAAACTTTCTATGTGCTTGTTTTTGCTCGCAAATTTTCAGAAATGAGCTTGCAGAAAATTTTTCGATAGTATGTGGAAAAGTTGTGTGTGAAATCTGGCTCGAAAGTTTTCTTCAGGTTTTCCACAGACAATGTCCGATTTGTTCGCAGAATTTTCATTCGGTGAGCTTCCGGGTCAGTTTTTCCCAATCGGCATGGGTGGCAGCATCGGTCTCCCGCAATTCGCTGATGACCTTGATGGCATTCATTACCGTAGAGTGATCACGGCCAAATGCCTCGCCAATCTCAGGCAGGCTGCGATCGGTGAGCTCTCTGGCAAGCGCCATCGCCATCTGCCGGGCGCGGGCGATGGTGCGTTTGCGGGAGCTTGAGAGCATGATGCGCAGCTGCAGGTTGTAGTGTTCGGACACCACTTTCTGGATATTCGGGATATTGATGACCGCCTGTTGTGAGCGGAACAGGTCACGCAAGGTATCGTTGGCAAATTCGATGGTGATGGGTTTGCCCATCAGATTTGCGTGCGCCATCAGGGTGTTGAAAGCACCTTCCAGTTCGCGGACGTTTGACTGCATGCGCTTGGCCAACATCATCACCACTTCTTCGGGAATGGTGGCATTGCGCTCGCGTGCCTTTGCCAAAATGATTTGCGCACGGGTTTCAAAGTCGGGCGGGTCGATTGCGACGGCAAGACCGTTGCTCATGCGTGAGCGTAGCCGCGGCTCAAGTTTGTCGATTTCGCGTGGATAGCGGTCGGAGGTGAGGATAATCTGCCGCTTGTTGTCAAACAGGGTATTGAAGGTGTGGAAAAACTCTTCCTGGGTTGAGGGTTTTTCCGCAAGCAGGTGGACATCGTCAATCAGCAGGGCATCGACCTTGGTGAAGCTGCGTTTGAAGCGGTCACGCGCCATCGAGTTTTTGTTGGTGTAGTCCTCTTGCAAGGCGCGGAAGAAGCGATTGAAGAAGTCATCCGCGCGCAGATACAGCACCCGCGCCTTGGGGTTGTTTTGGCGAATCAGGTTGCCCGCAGCCACCATCAGATGGGTTTTGCCAAGCCCGGTGCCACCGAACAACAGAACCGGGTTGTTTTGCCGACTGCCGGGATTTTGTGCCGCCAAAAGCGCAGCTGCGCGTGCCATGGAGTTACTGCGGCCTTCAACGAAATTGTCGAAGGTGAAGTAGTTGTCCAGATTGCTTTCAAGCGGCTCTTCGGCCACTTTGAGAGCAGGGTTGGGCAAGGAGGTTGTGCTCGGGGCTGTTGTCTGTGTTTGCGGGGGCAGACTGCCAATCTTGAGTTCGACATCTTCCAGGGCGCCGAAATGCGCTGCCAGTTCCCGAATCCTGTCGAGATGGTTTTCCCGCACTTCTTCCATCACGAAAGTATTGGGGGCAAACAGGTGCAGGACACCGCCTTGCACGTGCGCCTGCAAGGGGTTCAACCAACTTTTCAGAACTACTTCGGGTAATTCGCTGGAAAGTCGTTCAAGACAGGCAACCCAAGTGTCCGGCGGGGCTGGGGGAGAAGAGGTCATGTTCATCGCAAACGCTTTTCAAAAAGACAAACCTGCGGTGCCAAACAAGGCACTGTGGAAAAGTGCAGGAAGGCCTGCCAGATTACCATTCCGGCAACTTGTCGGCATGTTCCGGGTGAAACTTGCACAGTGCCTGCTGTATTGACTTTGATAAGGCCGCTGGCTATCATCGCCGGTTCCGTTTTCATCCTTTGACGGCATTACTATGGCCACCAAGCGTACCTACCAGCCCAGCAACCTGAAGCGCAAGCGCGATCACGGCTTCCGTGCCCGCATGAAGACCGCTGATGGTCGCAAGATCCTGGCTCGCCGCCGCGCCAAGGGTCGCAAGGTCCTGTCCGCCTGATCCGTTGCTGCCGGCCGTTGATGGCCGGTAGTGATCTTGCGGGCTTGGGTTTTGTGCCCGGGTCTTCTGCGATGAGCAATAGCGCACCCGCCCGTTTCCCAAAAACGGTTCGGGTGCGTTCTCGTGTTCAGTATTCGCGTGTTTTTGAGTGCGCCAAGCGCTATCACCATGCGACCATGACACTGCACCGTGCGACGCAAACAGATGCCGATACGGCCCGGCTTGGGCTTGCGGTATCGCGCAGGGTGGATAAGCGTGCAGTGGTGCGCAATCGCATCAAGCGGGTATTGCGCGAAACCTTCCGTTGCCATCTTGCGCAGCTATTGCCGGGTGATGTGGTGGTGGTGGTCAAGCCCGCAGCCGCATCACTTGGCAATGCCGCGCTTGCACAGGCGTTTTTGAGCCTGTTGCTGCGCTCGGGCGCGTTGCCGCAAGCCAAAAGCAGCGGCACAATGCCCGCCGATTTTTATCTCTCACAACCCAAGGCTGGCGCCGACCAGCCGGAAAAGAGCATCCGTTGATGAACCAGTCCCGAGTTTTTCTGTTGATTGCCTGGCTCATGGTCGCCACCCTGCTATGGATGGAGTGGGGCAAGGAGCAGCAAGCTGCGCGCATGCCGGCCGCGCCAGTTGCCAGCGCGCAACCTGTGCCGC
This sequence comes from Lysobacteraceae bacterium NML03-0222, assembly GCA_002798195.1. Taxonomy (GTDB): domain Bacteria; phylum Pseudomonadota; class Gammaproteobacteria; order Xanthomonadales; family Xanthomonadaceae; genus Solilutibacter. The sequence continues at coordinate 69,697 of NWQM01000005.1, forward strand.
AAATGGTGCCGGGACAGGTGCCGCAGGCAGGCAATGTGCCCGCTGCACCGGGTACGCAGAATGCGACGATGTCGGCAGCAACGGTCGCAGGCAATCGTGTGGAAGTGCGTACCGATGTGCTGCATTTGACGCTTGGCGGCGGCAGCGTGGTGGAGGCAGAACTCCTTAAGTATCCGCAGACCCGTGATGCGGGCAGCGCGCCGGTTAAGCTGTTCAATGCCGATAACAGCAAACTCTACAGCGCACAAAGTGGCTGGGTGGGACAGAATGGCTCGAAAGCGCCGAACCATCTGCAATTCCAGCCTGTGGAGCCGGGCAAGCAATATGTGCTGGGCGAAGGCCAGAACAGCATCTCCATCCCCTTTGTCTGGGAAGATGGGGCTGGATTGAGACTGACCCGCACCTACACGCTCAAGCGCGATAGTTATGTGGTGGAGGTCAGTGACGAGGCGCATAACAGCGGTGAAGCACCGTGGAGCGGCTATATCTACCGTCAGCTGGTGCGCGTGCCGCCGCAGATTGAAGCCAGCATGTTCCACCCTGAGTCCTATAGCTTCAACGGTGCGACTTGGTGGGATGGCGACTACGAGCGCCGCCCGTTCAAGGATTTTCTGGATGACGGCAAAATCAACCAGACCGTTGAAGGCGGCTGGTTGGCGATGCTGCAACATCATTTCTTTACTGCCTGGATTCCGCAGAAAGACCAGTCCGCGCTGTACACCCTGGAACAGCAAGGCGTGCTCTCGGCCATCGCCGCGACCGGGCCGCAATTCACCCTGGCACCGGGACAAAAGGCGCAAACCCGTGCCCGCCTTTGGGTAGGGCCGAAGCTGGTGGACAAGATTGCTGCCGAAAACGTCAAGGGTCTGGATCGCGCCGTCGATTACAGCCGCTTTTCGGTATTCGCAGTGTTGGGACAGGGGTTGTTCTGGGTGCTGTCCACGCTGCATGGCTGGATTGGCAACTGGGGGTGGGCGATTATCGGCCTGGTGTGCTTGCTGCGCATTCTGATGTTCCCGCTGTCCAGTGCGCAGTTCAAATCGGCCGCCAAGATGCGTAAATTCCAGCCGCGCCTGCAGCAGCTGAAAGAACGCTATGGCGATGACCGGCAGAAGTTCCAGCAGGCGATGATGGAGCTGTATCGCACCGAAAAAATCAACCCGATGGCCGGCTGTCTGCCCATCATCCCGCAGATGCTGATTTTCATGACGCTGTACTGGGTGCTGTCCGAAGCGGTGGAGTTGCGCCATGCGCCGTGGATTGGTTGGATTCACGACCTGACCGCACGCGATCCGTATTTCATTCTGCCTGCACTCAATGCCGCCATCATGATGGCCACCCAGCATCTGACGCCGATGGCACCGGGCATGGACCCGATGCAGCAGCGCATGTTCAAGTTAATGCCGCTGATTTTTGGCGTGATTCTGGCCTTCCTGCCTTCGGGGCTGGTGCTCTACCAGGTTGCCAACGGTGGCCTCAGCCTGTTGCAGCAGTGGTATATGCTGAAAAAACATGGTGAAGCGCCCGGCAAGGCGACCTTTATCCCCAAAGACAAGAAATAAGCCTGCCCAAGCCCGCCCAGTGCGGGCTTGGTTTTTGGAGTCCAGATGAGCGCGCAAACCGAAACCATTGTTGCCATTGCCACCGCAGCTGCGGCAGCCGGGGTGGGCATCGTGCGGCTTTCCGGCAGCCGTGCACGCGAAATTGCCGAAAATATCTGCCGCCGTCCGCTGCCGGCACGTCGTGCCTGCCATGCCAGGTTCCACGATGAAAATGGCGAAGTGCTGGATGATGGCATCGCGATCTTCTTTGCTGCGCCGGCGTCCTTCACGGGTGAAGATGTGGCCGAATTGCAGGCACATGGCAGTCCGGTGGTGCTGCGTCGTTTGCTTGATACTGCCGTGGCAATGGGCGCACGGCAGGCAAGACCCGGTGAGTTCAGTGAGCGCGCCTTTCTGGAAGGCAAACTCGACCTTGCGCAGACCGAAGCGATTGCCGATCTGATTCATGCCAGCAGCGAGCAGGCCGCCCGTGCCGCCCGGCGTTCGCTGGATGGTGTTTTCTCGCAGCAGGTGGAGCAATTGGCCGCAAACCTGATGGCATTGCGGGTACAGGCAGAAGCGGCGATTGATTTTGCCGACGAGCCACTGGATACGCTCTCCGACAGCCGCCTTGGGCAAACGCTTGCAGGCATCCGTCAGGCGCTTGCCGACTTGCTGGGGCGCGCCGAAGCCGGACAGCGGTTGCGAGATGGTCTGCATGCGGTGATTGTCGGCCCGCCCAATGCCGGCAAGAGCTCATTGCTGAATGCGTTGGCCGCCAGCGACCGTGCCATCGTCACCGATATCGCCGGTACCACCCGCGATGTGCTGCGCGAAACCGTGCATATCGCCGGTATCGAGCTGACCTTGGTGGATACTGCAGGTTTGCGTGAAACCGACGATGCCATCGAGCGCGAAGGCATCCGCCGTGCCCGCGAAGAGCTGCAACATGCCGATCTTGCCCTGCTGGTGGTGGATGCCCGTGAGCCTTCGGCGGCTGTCCAACTGCAGCAGGAACTGGCGCATGTGCCGCATCGCATTCTGATCCACAATAAGATTGACCTCGGCGATAGTGCAGACGCAGCAGAGGGCGTACTGAAAATTTCAGCCAAAAACCGTAGCGGCCTGGCTGAGCTTGAAAATGCCATCCGCCGTATTGCCGAGCAGGGACTGGATGCCGGGGAGGGCGCATTCAGCGCTCGTGCCCGCCATGTGCGTGCACTGCACGATTGTGCCGCGTGGTTGGCCGGCGCACAGGAAGAAATCGCCGCCTCGCAACCGGAGCTTGCCGCAGAGTCCCTGCGCCTTGCGCAAAATGCACTTGGCGAAATCACCGGCAAAACCCTGCCCGATGATTTGCTGGGTGCGATTTTCAGCACTTTTTGTATCGGCAAATGAAAAACAGGCTGATTTAAGGGCTGTTTTTGCGACGAATAGGGATACGCGATACCGGGATATGGACGATTTCGCCGTGGGCATCGCGGATGGGGGTGCCAGCCTGTGGCGCCCAGGCTTGGGCGTAGATGGCTTCCCAGCGCATCGGCAGGCTGCCGTCAGGGTTTTTCGGGTGTGCGGCGGCGGCGGCGGCAAAGCGTTGGCGGCCGCTTAGCGTGCTGCGGCGCTGCTGAAGCGCATTGGTGGCGCCCATGGCTTTCAGGCTGCGCAGCACGGTGTTGAAGTCGGGTTTGTGCTCGATGAACACATCGCGATCCAGTACCGGCTCGCGGAAGCCGGCATTGATGAGTGCGTCACCGAATGCGGCGATGGTGGTGAATGGGCTGACATGGGGGTAGTCATCGACGCTGGCAAAGGCTTCGCGCAGCTCGGCCAAGGTTTCACTGCCGAAGGTGGAAACCAGTAGCAGGCCGCCGGGGCGCATCACCCGGCGGAATTCGGCAAACGCGGCGGGCAGGTCTTCCACCCATTGCAGGGCCAGATTGCAGAACAGCAAGTCTACGATGCCATCGGCCAGCGGCAGGGCACGCAGGTCGGCGGCGATGCGGGGGATTTCACGACGACGGCGCAGCCATTGTTTGCGGGTATTGTCATGGGCGGCGTGCAGCATCGGCAGTGCTGCATCCAGTGCCAGAATCTGGCTGTCGGGCCAGCGTTCGCGCATGGCATGAGCGGCACGTGCCGGGCCGCAGGCAAGGTCAACTAGCAGCTGCGGTTTGGCCTCGTTATGGCGAACCAGGTAATGCTCCAGTGACTCCAGCAGCCGCGATTCGATTTCCTGCTGCACGGCTGAGGCCTGTGCATAGCCCTGTGCTGCGCGGCCAAAGGCGCGGCGTACCTGGCGGCTGTCGAATATCGTTTGTGTCATGGCTGCGCCTCCAGCAGTTGTTTGATGCTGCGGGCGACTTCATCGGCATGCGTCAGGAAGGGGGCATGTCCGGCGTGCTCGATATTCACAAAGCGTGAGTTCGGGCTGATGTCTGCGGCAGCCTGCATGGCGTGCGGGTTAACCAGCCGGTCACGGCGACCGGCAATCCAGAGATTGGCGATTGCAAGCTGTGCAAGAGCAGGGCGCAGGTCGATGTTTTGCAGGATGTCGAGGCCATCGGCGAGTACCGACAATGCCGGCTTGCCGCGTGAGAGCAATGATTCGCGCAGGCTGCGCAGTTCTTCTTTGGCGTGGTCGGAGCCAAAGGCTTCCAGTGCCAGAAAACGATCCAGCGTGCCTTGCCAGTCGTGATGCAGGCCGTGGGCGAAATCGGCAAATACCTGTGCTGGCATGCCTTGCGGCCAATCGTGCCGGTGCACGAAACAGGGGGTGGCGCAGAGCATCGTCAATGCCTGCATCGGCACGCTGCGTGCAGCGGCATGGAGTGCCACCAGTCCGCCCAGCGACCAGCCACACCAGATGGCGGTATCGGGCACTTGCGCGGTGATGGCATCGACACAGGCATCCAGTGTCAGCGGCACGGCGCTTTCGCGCGAATGGCCGTGACCTGGCAGATCCACCAGATGCAGGCGGAAATCGTGTTCAAGATAAGGCAGCAGTGGCGCAAATACGCCGCCGTGCATGGCCCAGCCGTGGATAAGCACCAGCTCATGCGAGCCGTGGCCGTGGGTTTGGATATGCAGTTTCATGCGCCGTGGTCTGTTCGTAATGCGCGATTTTCACGCGGGTCTTGCAAGCGTGGACGGGCAGCGAGCCAGGCAAACAGCACGATGCCGATGATGATGAGAAGGCCGCCATATAGTGCGCCGCCACGCGGCCAGGCTTCGTCAAGCAATAACACGCCAAGCAGTGCGGCAAATATCAGCTCGGCGGCCTGCATGGCTTCGGCGGCAGCCAGTGCGGTCGGGTTGTCGCGCACCATGCCGGTGGCCTTGAAGAACAGGATGGTGGCCACCACGCCGGCAGAAAGGGCAACCCCGGTAGCCAGCAGGATTTGTCCGCCGGAGGGCAAGCCTGCTTGCTGCCAGGCAAATATCGCCAGCAATAGCCATAGTGGCTGGCTGGCCAGGGTCATGCCGAATACCCGTTGGCTGGCGTCAAGGTCTTGCCCGGTTTTTTCCAGGTGCAGCAGCAATAGCCGGTTGCCCAGCGGATAGGCGGTTGCTCCCACCAGCACACAGAGCAGTGCCCACAGCGCCTGGATATCCAGCGTGCCTTCGGCAAGCGAGAACTGCATCAGCATCACTCCGGCGAGGATGGCGAGCGCAATCAGCCAGGCGGCAGGCGGGACTTTGCGGCGCTCATCGCGATACAGGAAGGGGGCGCAAAGCATTCCGGCAATTACGGTGAACTGGAAGCTGCCAGCTACCAGCCATGAAGGGCCACTGCTGGCCGCAAACGACAGCAGGCTGTAAAACAGCACAAAGCCAATCGCGCTATAGCCCAGCCATGCCAGTGGCCGCTGCCTGATGGCCATCAGCACTGGACGTATGCGCCCGCGCAGCATCATGACCAGCAAGGGCAGGGTGATGAAATAGCGCAGGCTGGCCGTCCAGGCCCAATGTCCGCCGTCGATGGCGCTGGCGCGGTTCAGGACATAGGTCAGTGTGAAGAACAGCGACGCCGCCAGAGACAGGGCGACGGCCGCCAGTGTCTGGCGTGCGCTCATGCGGGGGCGGTGGCAGGTTGCGTGGTCAAGTCGCGGGCGCGCAGCAAGGCTTCGAGCAGATGGTCGACGTCTTCAGGGGTATGCAGTGCCGAGAAGGTGATACGCAGCCGGGCGCGGTTTTCCTGCACCGTGGGCGGGCGGATGGCAGTGACCAGAAAGCCTTGCTGGTTCAAGCTTTCGGCCATGGCCAGCGCTTGCTCGGCACTGCCGCACATCAGCGGCTGGATGGGGGTGGACGAATCCAGAAGCTCGAAGCCCTCGCGCAATGCGGCATTTCGGAAGCGCAAGGTCAGCCCCTGCAGTTTTTCTCGTCGCCAATGGTCACGGCGCGCCATCTTGATGGCCGCAAGGCTGGCGGCGGCCTGTGCCGGAGGCAGGGCGGTGGTGTAAAGATACGGGCGGGCAGTTTCGGCCAGGTGGGCAATCAGCTCGGCATCTCCGGCGACCACGGCACCGGCACTGCCGAGCGCCTTGCCCAGTGTCACCATCTGCAGTGGGACTTCTTTCACGCCCAGCTGTGCAGCAGCCACGCTGCCGTGACCATCATGGCCGACTACACCAATGCCGTGCGCATCATCGACATACAGCAGTGCTTGTTGCATATGCGCGACGATGGCCAGCTCGCGCAGCGGGGCGATGTCGCCATCCATGCTGAACACGCCATCGGTGGCGAGAATGGCCGCCACTTCGGGCAGGCTGCGCAATTGCCGCAGTGCGCCTTCGGCATCGGCATGCGGATAACGGCGCAATTTGCAGCCGGCAAGCCTTGCGCCATCAATCAAGCTGGCATGGTTCAAACGATCCTGCACGCACAGGTCGTCCTCACCCAGCAAGGATTGAATCACCGCCAGGTTTGCCATCCAGCCATTGCAAAACAGCAGCGCTGCCGGGACTTGCAGCCAGTCGGCCATTTCCTGCTCCACGCGCGCATGCAGTGCGTGGTGGCCGCAAACCAGATGCGAGGCGCTGCCGCTGGCGCCGCTGCGGGCGGATTCATCCTGCAAGGCGGTGGTGACGGAAAAATGTTGAGCCAGCCCCAGATAGTCATTGCTGCAAAACGACATCAGCCAGCGGCCAGCCACTTCCATGCGGATGCCATCGCGGCGCGTTACGGTCAGCCGCTTGCGGCGCAGATGGCGGTTTTCGCGCTCTGTGCGGGCATGGTTGACACGCGCCAATAGCGAAGGGCGGCTCATGCAGCCTCCGCATCCTGCTGCGGCAGCACGATATCGGCGTGGACGGTATCGCTGCAACTGTCCACATCAGCGCCAGCAAACGGCATCGGTTTCAGGCCAAGCCGCGCGAATAGTTGTTCATCGCGGCTCGTTTCCGGGTTGGCCGTGGTCAGCAGTTTTTCGCCGTGGAAGATGGAATTGGCGCCCGCCAGAAAGCACAGTGCCTGCAATTCATCGCTCATGGTTTCGCGCCCGGCCGAGAGCCGCACCATCGAGCGCGGCATGACGATGCGCGCCACGGCGATGGTGCGGACAAACTCGAAAGGGTCGAGCTCTTTTTCTTCAGCCAGCGGCGTACCGGCGACCCGCACCAGACGGTTGATGGGCACCGAATCCGGGTGCGCAGGCAGGGTGGCGAGCGTGTGCAACAGCCCGGCGCGCTGCTGGCGCGACTCGCCCATGCCGACGATGCCGCCGCAGCAGGTTTTCAGCCCGGCATCGCGCACATGGCTCAGCGTGTCCAGGCGGTCCTGATATTCGCGGGTGGTGATGATGTCGCCATAGAAATCCGGCGCAGTATCCAGATTGTGGTTGTAGTAATCCAGCCCGGCATCCTTCAGCGCCTTGGCCTGGGTATCGCTCAGCATGCCGAGTGTGGCGCAGGTTTCCAGCCCCAGCGCCTTCACCCCGGCAATCATTTCCGCCACTTTCGGGATGTCACGGTCTTTCGGGCTGCGCCAGGCCGCGCCCATGCAGAACCGGCTGGCACCGGCGGCCTTGGCCTGCCGCGCTTTTTCCAGCACATCCTCGCAGGCCATCAGTTTGGTGGCATTGACGCCCGTGTGATAGCGCTGCGCCTGCGGGCAGTAACCGCAGTCCTCCGGGCAGCCGCCGGTCTTGACCGACAGCAGGGTGGAGACTTGCACCTCATCGGCATTGAAATTCTGACGGTGCACGCTGGCGGCACGGAACAGCAGCTCGGTAAACGGCAACGCAAACAGTGCACTGATTTCTTCGCGCGTCCAGTCGTGACGGACGGGGCTTTGGCCGAGGGGCGCTACGGACATAATCTGACAGACGGGCATGGAGTAAAGCGCCAGTCTGGTAAGCATGTCGATGCCTGTCAACTTTTCCATGCGCAGCGTAATTGACCAGCTGGCTCGCCAGCTCTGGCCGCCGCGCTGTCTGGTGTGCGGCATGGTCGGGGATTGCGCTGCCGACCGTGAGCTATGCCTGGCCTGCCATGCCGCCCTGCCGTGGAACCGGCACGCCTGTTGTGGTTGTGGCCTGCCGTTGCAGGCGGCTGATGGTGGTGCGCTGTGCGGCGCCTGCTTGCAGCGCAAAACCCGCCCGCTGGAGGCCGTGCATGCGGCATTTATCTACGCCGCACCGCTGGACAGATTGTTGCCACGGTTCAAGTTTCATCAGTCATTGCCAGCCGGTAGGCTGGTAGCCGGTTTGATGGCCGATGCCCTGCAAGACATCGAAACCCGTCCCGAGGCGTTGCTGCCCATCCCACTGCATCGCGCCCGGCTGCGTCAGCGCGGCTACGATCAGGCACTGGAGCTGGCCAAGCCGCTTTCACGGGCGCTGGGTATCCCGTTACTGCGCAGCGCACTATGCAGGCACAAGGCCACTGCCCCGCAATCGCAGCTGGACAAGCACGCGCGTCAACGCAATCTGCGTGATGCCTTCCGCCTTGCCAGCGCCTGCCCGCTGCCCCGGCATGTGGCGTTGATAGACGATGTCATGACCACTGGCGCCACCCTGGAAGCGGCCGCTCGCATCCTGCGCCGAGCAGGCGTTGCGCGCATTGATGCTTGGGTGGCTGCGCGGGCGGTGTGATTCAGCGCAGGGCGTAATCCAGCGCAATCCCGGCAAAAATCGCCATGCCCACCCAGTTGTTGTGCAGGAAGGCGCGGAAGCAAGCCTCGCGCGCGCGGCTTTTGGCGATGATGAATTGATACACCACCAGCGCAGCGGCCACGGCCAGCCCCAGCCAGTAGTACAGCCCCAGATCGGCGCGCTGGCCGACGAAAATCAGCGCCAGAAACATCGCGCCATACAGCACGCCCTGCGCGGCCAAATCCATATCGCCAAACAGGATGGCGGTAGATTTGGAGCCCATGCGGATATCGTCCTCGCGATCCACCATCGCATACCAAGTGTCGTAGGCCGTGGCCCAGAGGATATTGGCGATATACAGCAGCCAGGCCAGCGGCGGCACGCTGCCCTGAATGGCGGCAAAGGCCATCGGGATGCCCCAGCCAAAGGCCATGCCCAGATATACCTGTGGCAGATAGGTATAGCGCTTCAAATACGGATAGCTGGCGGCCAGAAACACGCCAATCACGCTCATCGAAATCGCCAGCTTGTTGAGCGTCAGCACCATCGCGAAGGCGGCCAGCATCAGCCCGGCAAACAGCAGCAGTGCCTCGCGCGCGGAGACTTCACCGCTGACCAGCGGGCGGTTCTTGGTGCGCTCCACCGAGCCATCCAGCCAGCGGTCGGCATAGTCGTTGATGACACAGCCTGCCGCGCGGGTCAGCCATACCCCCAGCGAAAACACGATAAGCGGATGCCAGTGCGGCCTGCCTTCAGCAGCCAGCCACAAGCCCCACCAGGTCGGCCATAACAGCAGCAGCCAGCCGATAGGGCGGTCGGCACGCATCAGTTTGAGATAGGCGTGCAGTTTCTGCCGCCAGCGTGGCAGCGAGGGAGAGTCGGGCATCGAATTCATATTGTTAAGCGTAGCAGCCAGTCCCCGGATTCGGCCAAAACGGTTACACTAGCCGCCCGTCGGAGCCAGGACTCCGGCGCAGATCCGATACGCGCCTGTAGCTCAGCCGGATAGAGTAGCGGCTTCCGAAGCCGTTGGTCGGGGGTTCGAATCCCTCCAGGCGCGCCACTTTGTGGCTTGCTGTCGGGATTTCCGGCCATCGGGTCTGCATGCCCGATGGCGCTCAAGGCGATATGCGCCTGCGGCACAAAAGCATCGCCTCTCGCCCCTCACAGGCGCGCCACTTTACAGTGGCTTGCTGTCGTGATTCCCGGCCATCGGGCTTGCATGCCCGATGGCGCTCAAGGCGATATGTGCCTGCGGCACAAAAGCATCGCCTCTCGCCCCTCACAGGCGCGCCACTTTGTGGCTTGCTGTCGGGATTTCCGGCCATCGGGTCTGCATGCCCGATGGCGCTCAAGGCGATATGCGCCTGCGGCACAAAAGCATCGCCTCTCGCCCCTCACAGGCGCGCCATCTTCGAAGGCTTGTTTTTGTCATTCTGCGCAGGCCAAGCGCAGTAGCAGAATCTTCTGGGTTTTCGATGTTTGTTCAGTGCCGGGACTGCGCCCGGCAGCGCACTTACTTTCTTTGCTGGCAAAGAAAGTAAGCAAAGAAACCAGCCCTGGCTGCCGCGCCCCGCCATGCGGGGTGCCCTGTGCTCCTCGCGCCCAATGGCGGCAGGGCAAACTCGCATCGTTGCACGATGCTCAAACATGCCCTGCCTTCTTCCATTGGTCGTTGTGGTACTTGGCGCGTCCGAACAGGGCGGAAAATCAAGAGCAACGGCAAAAGCGAACGAAATCAACCCTCATTCTGCGCAAGTCAAGCGCGGTCGCAGAATCTTCTTGGGTTCACCAACAAACCCTGCGACTTCGGCAGCGGGATGGGGTTTGTCAATAATCTGAAGGAAAAGTTGACAGATAAGCCAAAGGATTTTTGCTTGTCCCGAGTCCCGAGTCCCGAGTCCCGAGTCCCGAGTCCCGAGTCCCGAGTCCCGAGTCCCGAGTCCCGAGTCCCGAGTCCCGAGTCCCGAGTCCCGAGTCCCGAGTCCCGAGTCCCGAGTCTATTCCGGCAACAGCACGCGCTTGAGGCGCGAGCCTGCGCCTGTTTTGATTTGCACATCGCTTTTGCGGCAGCCAAAGTGCTTGGCGAGGAGTGCAATCAGTTCGGCATTGGCTTTGCCATCCACCGGCGGGGATTTGAGCTGCGCAAGCCAGATGCCGTCCTCGCCTTCGGTGAGCGACTGGCTGCGGGCATTGGGTTTGACTTTCAGTTGCAAAACGCGCATCAAAGTTTCAGCTTCAGATATTTCGGCATCCCGTCTCGGGCAAAAGGCGGGTAGGCTTCGCCGCGAATCAGCGGCTGCAGATAGCGCCTTGCGGCCTCGGTGATGCCATGGCCGTCTTCGCGGATGAAGTGCTCGGGGAAGGTTTTTTCCTTGTTGGCGATATCCTCCAGCGCAGCCGGTTCAATCTTCCAGCGATAGGGCGTATCGCTGCTGCGCACGATGACCGGCATCACCGCGTTCATACCCTTGAGGGCGTATTGCACGGCTTTTTTGCCGACGGCGCGGGCGTGGGCAAAATCGGTTTCCGAGGCGATATGCCGGGCGGAGCGTTGCAGATAGTCGGGCATTGCCCAGTGGACTTTGTAGCCGAGTTTTTCCTGCACCCGGCCAGCCAGATGACTGGCCACGCCGCCGAGCTGGGTATGGCCGAAGGCGTCTTTGCCGGCGCCGGCATCGGCCACGAAGCGGCCTTGTGGGTCGCGGATGCCTTCGCTGGCGACCACCACGCAATAGCCCACGCGCTTAACCACGGCATCGACGCGGGCCAGAAAATCGGCCTCGTCAAACACCCGCTCGGGGAACAGAATCAGGTGCGGCGCTTCATCCTCGCCTTTGCCGGCCAGACCCGCAGCTGCGGCCAGCCAGCCAGCGTGGCGCCCCATGGCCTCATATACAAATACCTTGGTGGAAGTGGAGGCCATCGCCGCCACATCCAGCGCACATTCGCGCACGCTTACCGCCGTGTATTTGGCCGCCGAGCCAAAGCCGGGGCAACAGTCGGTGACGGCAAGGTCGTTGTCCACCGTCTTGGGCACGCCGATGCAGGTCAGCGGGTAGTCGAACTCCGCTGCCAGTTGCGAGACTTTCAGCGCGGTATCGGCCGAATCGTTGCCGCCGTTGTAGAGGAACCAGCGCACCTCGTGCTTGCGAAAGGTTTCCAGCAGTTGCAGGTATTTTTCCCGGTCTTCCTGCAAGGATTTGAGTTTGACCCGGCAACTGCCGAAGGCGCCGCCCGGGGTGTGTGCGAGCGCGCGCAAATCGGCGCGACTCAATCCTTGCGTATCAATCAAATCGTCATTCAGTACGCCGAGAATGCCATTGCGTCCGGCCAGCACGCGGATGCCGTGGCTGCGGGCTTCTTCTATCACCGCTGCGGCGGTGGCATTGATGACGGCGGTGACGCCGCCGGATTGGGCATAGACCAAGGTGCCTTGCGTGCTGCGGCGGGATTTTGTCATGACGGGGCTCCTAAGCAGGCTGGATGCGTTAAGCTGCGCGAGTCCGCGCTGCCTGCGAGTGTAGCGCCCCTGAAAATGTTTGGTTTGATGGAGTTGATGCAATGCGATTGGTTCTTCTTGGCCCCCCCGGTTCCGGCAAAGGCACGCAGGCTGCGCGCCTGAAAGAGCATTTGCAGGTGCCGCATATTTCTACTGGCGACATGCTGCGGGCGGAAATCGCCGCAGGCAGCAAGCTGGGGCTGGAAGCCAAGGACGTGATTGCCCGTGGCGAGCTGGTCAGCGATGAAATCTTGCTGGGGATGCTCGAAGAGCGTCTCTCGCGCCCGGATGTGGCCAAGGGCTTCATTCTGGATGGCTACCCGCGCAACCCGGCGCAGGCCGAGGCACTGGGCAAATTGCTGGAAAAAATCGGCCAGCCGTTTGATGCTGCCGTGCAGCTGGATGTGCCGACGGAGCTGCTGGTCGAGCGCATTGCAGGCCGTGCCAAGGCCGAAGGCCGCGCCGATGACACGCCCGAATCGGTGCGCGTGCGCCTGCAGGTGTATAACGACCAGACCGCGCCGGTGATTGATTTCTATCGCGGCAAAGACCAGCTCACCGTGGTCGATGGCGTGGGTGAGCTGGACGAAGTGTTCGCACGCATTCTCAAGGCCATCGGTTAAGCGGCGTGTTTTCCCCTGACGCCGGGCCAGCCCGGCGTCGTTGCGTTCAATGAAGGCGGAGCAGCCTTGAAAATCCATATCCTCGGCATTGCCGGTACTTTCATGGGCGGCGTGGCCGCCTTGGCGCGTGAACTTGGACATCAGGTCGAGGGCAGCGATCAGGCGGTGTATCCGCCCATGTCCACTCAGCTTGAAAAACTGGGCATTGAATTGAGCCAGGGGTATCGCGCTGAAAACATCGCCGAAGACTGCGATGCCATCGTCATCGGCAATGCCCTTTCGCGTGGCAACTCGGCGGTAGAGGCCGTGCTGGACAGTGGCCGCGCCTATACCAGTGGTGCGCAGTGGCTGGCCGAGCATGTGCTGCCGGGGCGTGAAACCATCGCGGTGGCGGGTACGCATGGCAAAACCACCACCACCACCATCACTGCGTTTTTGCTGGAAGCGGCCGCTCGCGCGCCGGGCTTTTTGATTGGTGGCGTGGCCGAGGATTTTGGCGTTTCCGCGCGTATCGGCGCCGGGCGCGAGTTTGTGGTCGAGGCCGACGAATACGACACTGCGTTTTTCGACAAGCGCAGCAAGTTCGTGCATTACCGCCCGGCAGTCTGCATCCTCAACAATCTGGAATACGACCACGCCGACATCTTTCCCGACCTGGCGGCCATTGAGCGGCAGTTCCACCATCTGGTGCGCACCGTGCCGCAGCGTGGGCGGCTGATTGTCAATGGTGAAGATGAAAACCTGCGCCGCGTGCTGGAGATGGGCTGCTGGACGCCGGTGGAGACCTTCGGCATTGGCGAGGGTTACAACTGGTCGGCACGGCTGGAGAAGGCCGATGGCAGCGCCTTCGGCGTGCTGCGCGATGGCGTGGAGGTCGCCCGTGTGCAGTGGTCGCTGCTCGGTCGCCACAATGTGCTCAATGCTCTGGCGGCGCTGGCCGCCTGCGCGGCGGTAGGCGTTGCGCCTGCCGAGGTCGCCCCGGCGCTGGCGCACTTCCAGAGCGTCAAACGGCGCATGGAAGTGGTGGGCGAGGTCGGCGGCATCAGCGTATATGACGACTTTGCCCATCACCCCACCGCGATTGCCACCACCCTGGCGGGACTGCGCGCCAAGGTGGGTGATGCGCGCATCGTGGTGGCCATGGAGCCGCGCAGCAATTCCATGCGCCTGGGCGCGCACGCCGAGGCGCTGGCGCCTTCGCTTGCCATCGCCGATGAAGTGGTATTTCTGGCGCGCCCGGAGTTGCCCTGGGATGCCGCCCGCGTGATTGCCCAAGTGCGCGGTGAGGCCACCGCCGTGGCCGATGTCGATGCTTTGCTGGCGACATTGCAAGCCCGCAGCCGTCCCGGCGACCATGTGGTGTTCATGTCCAATGGCGGTTTTGATGCCGCACCGCGCCGCTTTGTAGAGATATTGCGTGGCTAGTATGAGCGGTTAAACTCCGGCTTTCTTTCAAGTCCAGGGTTTACCGATGCGCCATTCCGTGCTGACGCTTTCCATCGCCACTGTTTTGCTGCTTGCCGGTTGCAAGGAAGAAACCGTAACAGCGCCGGCTGCTGCCGACCCGGCACCTGCAGCCAAAACCGAAGCGGTGATGAGCAAAATCGTGGACGAGCACTCCTATGCCGAGCCGGACAAGGTGCGTACCCGCGATTTGGCGCTGGATTTGTCGATTGATTTCAACCGCAAGCAGCTGGCTGGCACCGCGACCTATACGCTGGAATGGCTGGACAAGACGGCCACCCAGCTGGTGCTCGATACCCGTGATTTGACCATTGAAAAGGCCGAAGGCGAAACCGGCGAAGGTCAGTGGCAGCCGCTGGAGTTTGCGCTCGCCCCCACGGCCGACCCGGTGCTCGGTACCAAGCTGTCCATCCAGACCCCGAATCAGCCCGGCAAGGTGCGCGTCACCTATCGCACCTCGCCCAATGCTTCCGGCCTGCAATGGTTGACCCCGGCGATGACCGAGGGCAAGAAATTGCCGTTCATGTTCAGCCAGTCGCAGCAAATCCATGCGCGTAGCTGGGTGCCGCTACAGGATGCGCCGCAAGTGCGCTTTACCTATTCGGCGCGCGTGAAGGCGCCCGAGGATGTGATGGTGCTGATGAGTGCCGACAACGACCCGAAGGCCGAGCGCGACGGCGAATACGAATTCAAGATGCCGCAGCCGATTCCTTCCTATCTGCTGGCGATTGCCGCGGGTGATTTGGTGTTCAAGCCGATTTCCGGGCGCAGCGGCGTATGGGCGGAGCCGGCGATGGTGGACAAGGCGGTGCGCGAGTTCGAGGACACCGAGAAGATGATTGAGGTCACCGAAAGGCTCTACGGCGCCTATCGCTGGGACCGCTACGATATGCTGGTGCTGCCGCCCTCTTTCCCCTATGGCGGCATGGAAAACCCGCGTCTGACCTTTGCCACGCCGACGGTGATTGTCGGCGACAAATCGCTGGTATCGCTGATTGCCCACGAACTGGCGCATAGCTGGTCGGGCAATCTGGTGACTTTTGCCACCGACCGCGATGGTTGGCTCAACGAGGGTTTCACCAGCTATGTGCAGTCGCGCATCATCGAGGAAATGTACGGCAAGGAAATGGCCGATATGGAGTACGTCATCGACCGCAATGAGCTGGAGCGCGAATACCGCACGCTCGACCCCAAATTGCAGGTGATGGCGCTCAAGCCCGGCGACCTGGCCGACCCGGATGGCTCGTCCTCGGCCACCGTCTATACCAAGGGCGCATGGATGTTGCAGTGGCTGGAAGAAGCCTATGGCCGTGAAGTCTTCGACCCGTTCCTGAAGGGCTATTTTGATCATTTCGCCTTCCAGTCGGTCACCACCCGGCAGTTCCTGGACTACATCAAGGCGCATCTGATTGACAAACATCCCGGCAAGGCCACGCTGGAGCAGGTGGAAAACTGGGTATATCAGCCGGGTATCCCGGAATTCGCCCCGCAGGTAGCCTCGCGGGCATTTGGCGTAGTCGATACCGCGCGGGCGGCCTTCACCGGCGCCGGCACATTGCCCAACAAACAGCTGAGCGATGCCTGGTCCACCCAGGAATGGGCGCATTTCCTCGACGGCATGCCCGAAACCCTGAGTGAAGAGCAGGTGCGCATTCTGGATGAGGCCTACCAGTTCACCGGCACCGCCAATGGCGAAGTCGCCATGCGCTGGTACCCGATTACCGTGCGCAGCGGCTATCTGGCCGCGCGCCCGGAAATGGGCAAGTTCTTGCAGCGCGTGGGGCGCAGAAAGCTCATCATGCCGACCTATAACGCCCTGGTGGCCACGCCCGATGGCCTGAAGTTCGCCAAGCAAGTGTTTGCCCGCGCCAAACCCGGCTATCACCCGATTACCACCGCCTCGGTGG
The DNA here is from genome assembly GCA_002798195.1 of Lysobacteraceae bacterium NML03-0222. Classification (GTDB taxonomy): domain Bacteria; phylum Pseudomonadota; class Gammaproteobacteria; order Xanthomonadales; family Xanthomonadaceae; genus Solilutibacter. The sequence continues at coordinate 85,827 of NWQM01000005.1, forward strand.
AAGAAGTCATCGGCAAGGCCGAGCAGAAATAAGGAGGCAGGCGATGGCGCAGATGAAATCCCGTGCATGGCTACCGCTGCTGCTGTTGTCGCTGGCCGCCTGCAAACCGGCAGAAGACCCGGCGGCAGTCGCCGCCCGCGAGGCGGCGCAGCGCGAAGCGGCGGCCGCGCCTGCGCAAAAAGCGTTTGCAGACGCACTGGCCGAGGAAAACTGGGAGCGCGCCTGGGCACAGGCGGATTTCCTGCGCCGCAACCATGCCGGTACCGAGGCTGCGCGCGAGGCCGAAAGCCGCTATGCCGAGCTGGAAAGCCGGGTCAAGGAAATCCGCGCCACGCGCCGCCTGCAATACCTGTGGAATTATCAGGACAACCCGGCAGGCAAGGGGCGGCAACTGACGGCCGCCATCGATGCCAAACAGCGCATCGAGCTGGACGGCGGCCGCACCCCGGTACAGCTGATTTTCCGCGACCATCCCGAATGGGGGCGCTCCAGCTATCTGGTGCTCAAGCGCGGCGACTTCAATTGCTATTCCGGCTGCAATCTCAAGCTGACCATCGACGGCAAGAGCCGCACCCTGCGCGGCTCACGCCCGGATACCGATGAAGCCATCGCCATGTTCATCACCGACCACCGCGCGCTATGGCGGATTTTCAAAACATCGCAAGAAGTCACCATCGAGTTCCCGGTCAAGCCTTCCGGCACCCGTAGCGCCACCTTTGAAGTCTCGGGGCTTGACCCCGAAAAAATGCCGGGCTGGAACTAGCGCTTTTGACAAACAAAGGGTTGTACGTGGCATTACGGTGATGGTTTTGCTCCACGTATAAGCGAACCGACAATATGTGGCTTGTTGAAGCGGACATAAATAAGGGGCGCTTGTTGATGGGGGATGAGAGCGGATGATAATTTTCCTCTCTGGGAAGAGGTGTTAATGATTGGTATTTATTCTGACGGGGCGGAAATGGCAAAGCAGATTTCTTCGGAATTTTACCCATTTTTTCTGCCTGACTTTTTTGATGATGCAATCATATTGATTTTTCATGCGGGTGGGGATTGCGATAAGGAGCAAGTCTTTCTTGAAAGGCTGCTTCGCAAATGCGTATTTATAAGAGGGTTTCACAGGCAGAGACGAGAAAATATTGATATATTGTCGCCAGAGTTCGACTATTTGTACGACATATTTTTTGAATTTCCGTATCAGGAAGCTGTTGATTCGTTTGATTTTGTGGTTGGCCCAAATGAAAGGCTAAGAAACGAGCTTAATGAGGTTGCAGACTTCATATCAAAAATAAAGAAATATAGATTGTCAGTGAGATATGGGAAAAAAGCTGAGCTTGGCTTCCCCCTTCTATGGGGTGGGTTTAAAAATGGGTTTTTTGCAAAGTCTGAAGCAGATTACGTGCTGAAAAACAGTAATTTTGTTGTTTTTCCAAAATTTGGCACGGGAGGGATTGGGAAATTTTCAATGATGTGCCTTTCTGCCGAAAGGGATTATTTCATCAATTCTGTAAAATTTATTGCAAATGAGGAAAAAGTTGATATTTCAGAAATTGCGGACAAGAAGGGCCTGTGGTTTTATTGATTTACTCCCTTTAGCCGCCGACTTGGCAAAGAGTGCAAAGCCAAACTGGCCTAGAGCAGCACCGTACTGAAAAGAACCTGCTTCGTCTGGGGCGGCAGCCGCCTGCTACAGGAAAAAGGGCACTATACCTATATCTACGCCGACCAGAGTGGCTACGAACTCTTAGCACAAGTCTTTTACAACCGTAGCCTTCCCCTCAATTGAGACAGTTCTAAAGGAGAATTTTTGGCAGTCCATGACGATGACGGAAGGAGCGTTCTGGTTTGACTGGTTCCTGCGGGTATTGCTCATGCTGATGTTGCAATACGGCCATGAAAGTGTTTGCTATCAGATATACAACGACCTGCCGCCATCCACGGCGATGATTTGGCCACTGACATAGGCGCTGGCGTATAGCTGCGACACCATCTGCGCGATGTCTTCCGGGCAGCCCTGGCGGCGCAGGGTGGTGCGCTCCTCGACCATGGCAAGGGTTTCGGCTTTTTGCGGGTTTTCCGACCACAGGATATTGCCCGGCGCAATGCCGTTGACGCGCACCTCCGGTCCCAGCTCCACGGCGAGCGCGCGGGTCATCATCGCCAGTGCCGCCTTGGCCATGCAGTACACCGGATGACCCGGCAGCGGGCGCTCGGCATAAATATCGACGATGTTGATGATGGCGCCCTGTGCTTGCCGCAGATGCGGGGCGGCGGCCTGGGAGAGAAAAAACGGCGCGCGCGCATTGCTGGCAAACAGCGTATCCCAGTCCTCGGGCGTGACCGTGCCGATGGGCGTGGCGTAATAGCCCGAGGCATTGTTGATGAGCAAATCCAGCCGCCCGAATGCGTCGATGGTTTGATGGATGAGCGCTGGCAGGCTGTCCAGGTGCATCAGGTCTGCCTGCAAGGCAATGGCGCTGCCGGGGCGTGTGTGGTTGAGTGCTTCCAGCAATGTCTGCATCTCATTGGCCGAGTTGCGGTAATGCAGTGCCAGACAATGGCCTTCGGCATGCAGGCGGCGGGCAATGGTCGCGCCGATGCGTTTGGCGGCGCCGGTGATGAGCGTGACGGGGCGGGGGGCAGACATGGCAGGCTCCGGAGGGGAAGTGGGGTGAATGTTAACTTTTTGACAAAAATCAATCTTTTGCAGATAGTCTGCTGCACCATGAGCCCATCTTTACAAGGAGAATGACCATGCACCCGGTACTGGTGGAAATGCTGCAAAAACCCGTTGGCTGGCTGATGATTGTCGGCACCATCATCCTGTTTGGCACGCCGCTTGCCGTAGGCGCTTTCTTGCGCAAGAAAATCCGCGACGAAGAAGCGCGCAACAAGCACGAATAATTGCGCCTCGCCGCTGGCAACAGGCTGCGGTTATGCTTGCGGCCTGTTTTTTGTTGCCGGTTTTTCGAGATGAGTTCCTTGCCGCTGCCCGATGCCGATGCGCTTGCCCATAGCGCGCAGCTTGAAGGCCTGATTCGTGCCGAAATCGCCGCCAGTGGCGGCGCAGTGCCGTTTTCCCGTTTCATGGAGCTGGCCCTGTATGCGCCGGGGCTGGGCTATTACAGCGCCGGGGCGACCAAGTTTGGCGCAGCGGGCGATTTTGTCACCGCGCCAGAGCTCGGCACGCTGTTTGCCCGCTGTGTGGCGGCGGCGCTGGCGCCGGTGATTGGGCAAATCGGCGCGCAGGCGCAGTTTCTGGAAATTGGCGGCGGTAGCGGCGCGTTTGCCGAAGCGGCATTGCGCCAGCTGCAAGCGCTGGATGCCGTACCGGCGCGCTATGCCATTCTCGAACCCAGCGCCGATTTGCGGCAGCGCCAAGCTGCGCGCTTGCAGGCCAATCTGCCTGCCGCGCTGGCGGCACGGGTGGAATGGCTCAATGGCCCGATCGAGTCCGAATGGCAGGGCGTCGTGTTTGCCAATGAAGTGCTGGATGCGCTGCCGACTTCGCGCTTTGTCATCGGTGAGGCGGGCGAGGTGAGCGAGGAATATGTCGCCAACCGCGAAGCCGGCGGCTTTTACAGCGTGGCCGCGCCTGCCGATGCGTTGCTGTGCAATGCCGTGAGCCATTTGCAGCGGGGGCTGCCCGCACCGCTGCCGCCCGGTTATCGCTCCGAAGTTTTGCCGCAATTGCCGTACTGGTTGCAGGCGGTGATTGGCAGGCTGACCCGCGGTGCGCTGTTGTTTGCCGATTATGGCTATCCGCGCGCGGAGTTCTATCACCCCAGCCGCAGCGGCGGCACCCTGCGGGCTTTCCGGCGTCATCATTTGCTGGCCGATGTGCTGACCTTGCCCGGCTTGCAGGACATCACCGCATCGGTGGATTTCACGGCATTAGCCGAGGCCGGGGTCGGTGCCGGGTTTGACTTGGCAGGCTATGTCACCCAGGCCAATTTCCTGATTGGCAATGGCCTGGATGTGCAGCTTGCCGGAGCAGAGGCCGAGGCCAGTGATGAGCGCGCACGGCTGGCACTGCGCGGCGAGGCCAAGCAGCTGACCTTGCCCGAGGCCATGGGCGAGCGCTTCCAGATGATGGGTTTCGAGCGTGATGTGGACTTCGAGCACGCCTTCATGCTCGGTGAAATGAGTTGGCGGCTGGGATGAGGCAGGGCAACTACCGACCCGGACGCGCGCTCAAGCCTTTCCGCTGGCCGTGGTTATGGGTGAGTCTGTGGATGCTGGCTTTTGCCGGCGTCTGGGTGCTGTCGCTGCCGCCGCCGCGCGAGTTGCCGCAAGTGACGGTGGGCAATGACAAGTTCGGGCACTTTATCGCCTATTTCGCGCTGATGGCCGGTGCCGTACAGCTGTATGCCCGGCGCGTTTCCTGGGCGGCGATGGCGGTATTGCTGGCGCTTGCCGGGCTCGGCATTGAGCATCTGCAAGCGATCATGGGGCTTGGCCGGATGGGGGATCGCGCCGACCTCATCGCCAATTTGCTGGGGATAGGGGCAGGTCTGGTCACCGGTTTCACGCCGCTGCGTGATGTACTGCTGCGTTTGGAGGGCGGCAAGCTGGGCTAAAATTGCCATTCTGCAATTTTGGTGAGTTTTGATAATGAGCGACGCTGTCCAAGCCACCTCGGCCAATGCCCAGCGCGAATACCAGGTGCGTCGCGCGCAATTGCCGCTGTCCTGCCCGATGCCGGAAATGGCATTGTGGAACTCGCATCCGCGTGTGTACCTGCCGATTGAAAGCGAAGGCGGCAAGGCCGAATGCCCGTACTGCGGCGCAAAATACACGCTGGTTGACTGATTGGACGGCATGCGCCGGCGGTTGACCGTAGTGCAACTGCTGCCGGCTCTACAGTCCGGTGGCGTTGAACGCTCCACACTGGAAATCGTCCAAGCGCTGGTCGAGGCTGGGCACCGCGCCATCGTGGTCTCGGCAGGTGGGCGGCTGTTGCCGCAGTTGCAGGCGGCCGGGGGTGAGCATATCCAGCTGGACATCGGCAAAAAATCGCTGCTGAGCCTGACCCGGATTGGCGCGCTGCGCCGCATCCTGCGCGATGTGCAGGCCGATATCGTCCATGCCCGTTCGCGCCTGCCCGCCTGGCTTGGACACTGGGCGCTTGCCGGGATGCCGGCAGAGCAGCGTCCACGTTGGCTGACCACCATGCACGGGCTGAATTCGCCCTCGCGCTACAGCCGCATCATGACCAGCGGCGAGCGGGTGATTTGTGTTTCCGACACGGTGCGCCAGTATTTGCTGCAACACTATCCGGAGACTGACCCGGGCAAACTGCGGGTGATTGCGCGTGGTATCGACCCGGCAGGCTTCCCGCGGCGTCAGGCCGTCAATCATGCCGCACGTGCAGAGATCGCCCGGCAATATCCGCAGCTCTCGGGCACCGCACCCTTGCTGCTCTTGCCAGGGCGCGGTACCCGCCTGAAAGGCCATGAAGATGCCCTGAAATTGCTGGCTGCCGTGCGTGCACAAGGCTCGGATGCGCGGCTATGGATGCCAGGAGCGCGTGAAGTCGGGCGCGAGGCATATTTGGCGGAACTGGAAACACGGGCGGCACGGTTGGGGGTGAGCGATGCCGTGGCGATGACTGCGCCGACCATGGCCATTGCACAGGCCTATGCCATGTCCGACCTGGTCTTGCAGCTTTCCCGCAAGCCCGAGGCGTTTGGCCGCACCGTTGTCGAAGCGCTCAGTGTTGGCGCGCCGGTGCTGGGCTGGGCGCATGGCGGCGTAGGCGAGCTGCTGGCCGAGCTGCAGCCGGAGGGCGCCGTACCGGTCTTCGATACCGAAGCGCTGGCAGCGCGCGCCCTGCAACTGCTTTACTATCCGCCACGGATGCCGCTTAACATGCCCTATAGCCTGCAGGCGATGCAGCAGGCCACGCTATCGGTTTACCAGGAACTTGCATGAATACGGCCTCAAGCACCGCTCCCGATGATTCCCGTTTGCCGACAGGCTGGCGCTGGGCACCCGCCTGGGTGCTGGCCTATGTGGCGTTCTGGCCCGCCTCACGGGTTTCCGAGGCGATACTCTCCCTGGGCGCCATCGCCGCATTGCTGATTTTGATAAAAGCACGCTTTCGTGGTGGCGCGCGGCTGTTAAGTCATCCGGCTTGGGCGCTGACCACCGCACTGTTCTTTGCCTACTGGCTGCCGCAGCTGGTGTCGGCGCTGGATGCATTTGATTCCGCGGCGGCCATCAGAAAAACCTTGGCCGGGTTGCGCTATTTGCCATTCCTGTGGCTGGTGGCCATTGCGGTGGCGACTGCCGATGGCCGGCGCAAGGTGTTTTCAGGTATCGCCATCATCATCGGCATCTGGTTACTGGACTTGTGGATGCAGGGCTTGAGCCAAGGCCGGGTGAATTTCTTGTACGGCATGCTTGACGGGCTGTATCAGATGATACGCGGCCAGCCAATGTGTGCCGGAGAAGCGTTGCGCGGTTTTGACCGTCACAACGGTGTTTTTGGCCCTTGCAACCCGGTACTGGGTGTGGTGTTGGCGAGCTTTTCGCCGTTTGTGCTGCTGGCCGCAGCACGGCGCATGGGCACGGTGGGCTGGGGGATAGCGGCGGCCATTATCGGCATGGCGGTATTTTGGGCAGGCTCGCGCGCCAGTTGGCTGAGCTATGCGCTGGTATTGCTGCTGACCGGCTGGCAGGTGTTGGGCTGGAAGAAGCTGCTGGGATGCGCCGTGGTGGGTGTAGTGGCCGGTGCACTGCTGCTGGTCTCGCCGTTGTCTAACCAGCGCCTTGAGCGCACTGCCCTGCTGTTGCAAGGTGATGCGGCAGGTGTGGATACGGCGCTTTCCGGGCGCATGCGTATCTGGGGCGCTGCCAAATGCATGGTAGAAGCGCATCCGGTCAATGGTGTGGGCGTGCGTGGCTTCCGCCATGCCTGGGATGACTGTGACCCGGCCAGAGAAAGGGCTTGTGCAGATGGCGATTGTGCATCCATTCCGGCGCCGGAATGGGGTGAAGGCCCGGCGCTGCATGCCCATCAGTTGCTGCTCGAAATCCTGAGCGAAACCGGCTTTATCGGCCTTGTGCTATGGCTGGCTGGCGCCGCACTGGCCTGGCGCGCCTGGCGTTTTGCCGATGCCCCTGCACGCGAGCGGGCGCGCCCTGCGATGCTGGCGCTGGTGGTAAGCGTATTCCCGCTCAATACCCACCTGGCGTTTTACTCCTCATTCTGGGGCGCAGTATTCTTGCTGCTGGTCGCGCTGTACGCCGGCAGCCTGGCATTACGCGATGATCATCAGGCTGTGTCGTAAAGCGGTACGCCATCGGGTTGACGCTTGAAACGGCGATGAATCCACAGGTATTGGCTGGGGGCTTCGCGCACCATGGCTTCAATCGCGGCATTGACGCGGGCGCTGTCGGCCGTGGCATCGGTGCCGGGGAAATCCGGTAATGGCGCAGCGATGCGCAGGAGGTAACGGCCGCCTTCGCGGCGATGAAAAAACGGCACCACTGCGCAGCCGGTCATTCGTGCCAGTTGATGGGTGGCGGTGATGGTGGACGCTGGCAAGCCAAAAAACGGCGCAAATACCGTGTCCTTGCCGCGCATGTCCTGATCGGGCGCATACCAGAGAAAGCCGCCACGCTTGAGATGGCGCACTGCGCCGCGCAGGTCGTCATTGCCGAACATTGCCGCGGCATAGCGCAGGCGCCCGCGCAATACCGCCCATTCAAATACCGGGTTGCGGTAGCGGCGATACATGCCGGCCAGTGGTACATGGTCGCAAAGCAGCCGCCCGCAGATTTCCAGTGTCATGAAATGCCCGGACACCATCAATACACCGCGCCCTTCGGCTTGCAGCGCTTGCAGATGTTCCAGCCCTTCAATCTGCACATCGCGGCGCATCGGGCGTGCCGTCCCCCACCAGGCTCTGGCAAATTCAAACAGGCCAATGCCCAGATCACGGAAGCTCGCGGCCAGAAGCGCCTCACGTTCGCTATCGTGCATTTGGGGAAAGCACAGCGCCAGATTGCGTTGTGCCGCCTTGCGACGACTAGGCAAAAGTCGCTGCAACAGCCTGCCCAGCGGCGCCCCCAATGCACGTTGCAGCCCCCAAGGCAGATGCGCCATCAACATCAAAAAGCCCAGCAACAGCCAGGTTGGCCAATGGCGGGGGGCAAGCAATTTGCGGGGTAATGCGGGCGCAGTCATAAGGGCATTCTACGGCCAGCCATCACAGGCCATGGCGAGGCTATGCCACGATGGTGCGAAAGGTCAGGTTCACCCGGGGGGCGTGGATGCGGCTGGACTTCATGATGGCGTGTTGCCAGTGGCTTTGCGTGGCGCCGCGCATGACGATGAGCTGGCCGTGTTGCAGCAGCATTTCGCGCTTGTCACCGCTGCGCTTGTGGCGCAGGGCAAACTTGCGGGTCGCGCCAAAACTCAGTGATGCAATCACCGTATCGCGCCCCAGGCTTGCCTCGTCATCGCTATGCCAGGCCATGCCTTGCGAGCCGTCGGCGTAGAGATTGAGCAGGCAGGAGTTGAAGCGCGTTGGGCTGATGGCGGCGATACACGCCTCTACATGTGTCTTGATGGCAAGCAGCGTATTGGTCCACGGCAAGGCCGTGCGGCTAGTGCCGGAATAGCGGTAGTCGAATGCTGCATCGCCATACCAGGCCACTTGCCGCGCGGTGACGATGCGCTTGCCGTAAATCACCGCCTCATCATGTTGCCAAGGAATCTCAGCCAGCAAATAGCGCAGATGGTCATCGGCTTGGCTTGCTGAAAACACCGGGCCATAGTCGTTGACGATGCCATCAAAGGGCAGCAAGTTTTCGGCAGGCTGACACAGGCTGGCGAACAAGTCGGTCATGTCCGTGTTTTCAAGATGCCCTATACAGGCTCTGGCAGGCAGAGAAGGTTTTCATGACGACATCTTGGGTACGCAATTCAAATACTTATCAAGAGCGTCATCAATCATGGTTGAGTGCGCTGCTATCCCGGATGTAGGCGCAAGTGGCTCAAACATTGGCAGGCAGCAATATGAGCAGCGCTGCCCCTAGCAGCACACGGTACCAGGCAAATGCGGTAAAGCGGTGGCTTTGGATATAGCGCAGCAGCCATTTCACCGCCACAAAAGCGGTGACCATCGAGGCGAGGAAGGCCACGGCCAGTGCGCCCCAGTTTTCGTTGGCGATGCCGCCGCTGCGCCACAGGCTGATGAGTTCATAGCCGGTGGCGGCAAACATGGTGGGGATGCCGACCAGAAAGGCAAATTCGGTGGCGGCGGCACGTGAGGTGGTGCCGGCCAGCAGCGCCACGAAGATGGTCGAGGCCGAGCGCGAGGTGCCGGGGAATACCCCGGCCACCACTTGCGCAATGCCCACCAAAACGGCGGTGAACCAAGCGATTTCATGGCGCTCGCCGATGGCCTTGGCGCGCCGTGCGGCAAGATGCTCGGCAAGCAGCATCCAGATGGCACCGATAATCAGTGCCCAGGCAATCGGGGTCACGTTATCGGGCAGCTGCCAGCCCAGTTTTTTCACCAGCAAGCCACCGATGGCGGTCACGGCAAAGGCCAATGCCAGCTTCATCAGGTAATTGCGCGCGCTGATGACATGGGCAGCTTCACCTTCGGCGCCGACCAGCGGGCGGCCGGCAAAAGCGGCAATGAGTGCCAGCAGCTTGCGCCAGTAAATGAATACCACCGCCAGAATCGCTCCGGCCTGGATGGCGATATTGAACAGGTCGCTGCGCGCGCCCAGCCAGTATTGGGCAATCAGCAAGTGCCCGGTGCTGGAAATGGGCAGAAACTCGGTAATGCCTTCGATGATGCCCAGCAGCAGGGCGGAGAGCAGGTCGGACATGAGGAGGAGTGAGCGAAACTGGGGCGGGGCGGAAGGTTAGCAGGCTCTTGGATGGCGTGCGAAAAACATCTGCAAAGCGCGCCGCGCGGGCTTGGGCAAAGTAAAATCAGCCGGTCTTGCAAATCCTGCCTCCAATCCCTTTCCTGCCGGTGCCTGCCATGTCGTTTGAACACGTTGAAAAGCTCATTGCCGAACATCAAGTCGAATTCGTTGACCTGCGTTTTGCCGATATGTGCGGCGTGCAGCATCATGTGACTTTCCCGGTGTCCATCGTCGATGAAAGCCTGTTTGAAGATGGCCGCATGTTTGATGGCAGTTCGATAAAAGGCTGGCGTGGCATCCAGAACTCGGACATGGTGCTGTTGCCCGATGCGGCCAGCGCGTTCATCGACCCGTTCATGGCCGACCCGACACTGGTGATGATTTGCGACATTCTCGACCCGACCACCATGCAGGCCTATGAGCGCGATCCGCGCGGCGTGGCCAAGCGCGCCGAGGCGTTCCTGAAGGCCAGCGGCATTGCCGATACCGGCTTTTTTGGCCCGGAGCCTGAATTTTTCATTTTCGATTCGGTGCGCTTTGGCAACGACATGGGGCATGTGTTCTTCGAGGTGGACTCCGAAGAAGCCGCCTGGAACTCCAAACGTGACTATGCCCATGGCAACAGTGGCTACCGGCCGATGGTGAAGGGCGGTTATTTCCCGGTACCGCCGCTGGACTCGCTGCACGATATTCGCGCGGAAATGTGCAAGGAGCTGGCGCGGGTCGGCATGGAAGTGGAAGTCCACCACCATGAAGTCGCCACTGCCGGGCAGTGCGAAATCGGCGTGCGTTTTGACACGCTGACCAAGAAGGCCGATGACCTCTTGACCTTGAAATACATCATCAAGAATGTGGCGCACCGCTACGGCAAGACCGTGACCTTCATGCCCAAGCCGTTGGTCGGTGACAACGGCAGCGGCATGCATGTGCACATGAGCCTGGCTAAAGGCGGGCAGAACCTGTTTTCCGGCGATGGCTATGGTGGCCTGAGCCAGATGGCGCTCTGGTATATCGGCGGCATCTTCAAGCACGCTCGCGCCATCAATGCCTTTGCCAACAGCACCACCAATAGCTACAAGCGTCTGGTACCGGGCTTTGAAGCGCCGGTGATGCTGGCTTATTCGGCTTCCAACCGGTCGGCTTCCTGCCGTATCCCGCATGTGTCCAACCCCAAGGCGCGCCGCGTGGAAATGCGCTTCCCTGACCCGATGAACAGCGGTTATTTGATTTTTTCCGCACTGCTGATGGCCGGGCTTGATGGCATCAAAAACCAGATTGACCCCGGCAGCCCCAGCGACAAAGACCTCTACGACCTGCCGCCGGAAGAAGAAAAGAACATCCCCACCGTCTGCCACAGCCTGGATCAGGCGCTGGAGGCGCTGGACAAGGATCGTGACTTCCTGAAGGCTGGTGGCGTGTTCAGCGACGACTTCATCGATGCCTATATCGAGCTGAAAATGCGCGAAGTCACCAGCTTCCGCGCCGCCACCCATCCGCTGGAATACCAGATGTACTACACCTTGTAATGGTTTGAATCAGGTCATGTCCGCATCCCCGCACTCGGTTGCGGGGATGTTCTTGGAGGCCTACAAAATGGGTGCAAGGCCAGCACCAAAGGCGGTCAGGAGGCGGGTGGCAAGCCATTTGGGGCCGATGCGCACCTCCGGGAAGCTGCCGACTGAACGATAGCAGCGGCGGAAGTCCGGGTGATACGGGTGCAGGGTGGTCGGGCACTCGGCGCTGGGCTGAAATTCCCAGCTCACCGCATAGCGGCGTGGCATCAGGTCGAATACCGGCAGGTGTTCGGAAACTTTCAGCAGCGAATAGCCCACGCCCGGCAGAATCGGGAATTTTTCGTGCGGGGCAATCGTCCAGGAATTGGCGGGCGATACATCGCGGTGAATGCTTTCGGCAAGCCGCTGGGCAAAGGCCGCATCGCGGATGATGACGGCGCTTTCGGTGTTGTAATGGTCGCCGCGCGGGTCGAAGTTGTGGGTGCCGATTACCGCAGTCTGACCGTCCACGACCAATGACTTGGCATGCAGGCCGACCCGTAGCCCGGCATGTTTGAGGGTGGCCATGGCACCGCTGGAGCCGCGCCAGAAATGCTGGCGGGCTTGACGGATTTCGTGCGCGCTGGGGGGGCGAGCATCGACTGGCAGTTGTTCTGCTGTTGCCGGAGTGAGGTGCGTTTGCAGGCCAAATGGCGGTAGCCAGGATGACTCGGGAAACACGCCGGTGGCATCCAGGTCAATCGGGGCGTCCTCGGGGAAAGGCTTGTACTCGTAAATCTCGAAGCCGAAGCGGCGCAGATAGCGGCGTTTGTACTTGTGCGAAAGCGCATACACCATGAACGCATCGGTGGCGGCCAGGCTGTTGGTGGAGACCATGACGCGCGGGCGTGTCTCACGCTGGCGCAGCTGGGTGAACAGCTTTTGTGCCGGGGCTGAAAACACCAAGTACGGGGTTTGCATCAGCAATTCTTGCTGTGTGGATGCCATCAGCTGATGCAGGGCGCCAGTGGCGGGCGCGACTTCTGCAGCGCGGCTTTGCGCATTGCGCTGGTGCTTGTCCGGCAAGTCCGCCACGAACTGCGCCTCGGCTACCAGTTGGCTTGGCGCAATCAGGCGTTGCTGCAACACATCCAGGTCATTGGCCGCAGCCTGCATCAGTCGTGCGCGCTCGGGATGTTGATAGGCATGGCGCGGCAGTTCCGGCACGCCTTCGCGGCGCAGCAGCTTGGCGACATCGCGCAGCTCGGCCACCGGCACGCTGCGCTCGGCAGCCCAGAAGGCTTCAAAATTTTCCTGCATCTGTGCAACCGCAGGGCCGCTTAGCAGCAGGTCGCGGTCACGATAGTTGTAGCCGGAATCCCAGTCGAAATAATCGTCCTGATAATTGCGCCCGCCGGTGAGGCCAAGTTTGCCGTCTATCAGCAGCAGTTTGTTGTGCATGCGCTGGTTCAGGCGACGGAAACAGCACACTGTGCCGCTGGCGTAGTCACTCCAGCTCATATAGCCGCGGCCAAATACCGGGTTGTAGAGCTTGAGTTGCAGATGGCCATGCGCGCCTGCCAGCGCGGCCAATGTGCGGGTGGACTTCATCGCCATCAGTTGGTCGATGAGAATCCGCACCCGCACTCCGCGCCTGGCTGCACCAATCAGCTCTCGAAGAATGAGCCGGGCAGAATCGTCCTCGTCAAAAATGAAGGTTTGCAGGTCGATTTGTTGCTGGGCAGCGCGAATCATGTGGATGCGTGCCAGCAGCGCGTCCTGCCCCTCATCCAGCATCAGTGCGCGATGTTGCTGCGGGGTATCGCTTTCTAGTTGTGCCAGCAGCGGCGAGGGATGCGCGCACTTGTCCTCGCGCATGCACTCAACCTCGGTGGGCTGTTCGGCGGCAATCACCCGCGCTGCCTCAGCTTTCAGCGCAGGCGATACGCTGGTGCAGGCGGTGGCGGCCAGCAACAGGCCAGTCAGCAGTAAGTGGCGCAACAAGTTCATGGGGTGGGGTGAGCCAGTAAAAGCAGGCGAAAGCGTACTTCATCACCGACCGCCCAGCGTAGCGAGCGCATGCCGTAAGCGCTGCGCGAAAGCTGGCCACTGACTTCGACCGGACATTGCAGGAAGGGGCTGCTGCAATGGCTGGCTTTCAGATACATCCGCTCACGCCTGGCAATGCCGCGCAAGTTCAGCTCGCCATGAAAGGCGCCGCCCTGTTGCAGGCGGGCAGGTAGAAAGGGTTCGGAAACAAAATGGATTTTTGGATAGCGCTGGCTATCGAAAAAATGCGCGCCGCGCAGCAGCCGGGTATAGCGGCTGTGGTGGGGCACTTCGGTCTGGTCAGCGGCAAATGTCATCCTCACTTGCCAATAGCCGTCCGGGCGCATCGTCACTTCGCCCTGCATTGCGGCAAATCTGCCGGTGACACGGCTGCCGCTGTGCAGGTCGATATCGAACACGGCGCTGGAGCGTGAAGCGTCAATATGCAGCTGCTGTGCCGGACAGGCCAGCGGCAGCAACAGCGCCAGAGTGGCCGCCATGATGAGACGTTGTGCAGACATCAGGGGACACGAAAGCCGGTGATGGCAGCGCTGCCGGGGGCAAGCAGTGGCATGTTTTCATTCAGTCGCAGTATCGCCGCTGCGGCAGTGGGCATGCCCTGCCAGCGCAGCGTCCGGGTATCGGTCAGATGTACCAGCAGATACTCAAGTCCGGGGTTATGGGCAATCACTGCCAGGCTGCGGGCATCGGGCTTGGCCTGTAAGGCATCTTCAATGGCGGCCAGCAACATGCCCAAGGTGGCCTCATAAAGGCGTGGCTCGAAATGCGCAACAGGCAACGACCAGCCCCCCGCTTGCAGGCCATCCAGGGTTTGCCGGGTACGCTGCGCCGGGGAAGTCAGCGCAATATCCACCTGCCATGCCTGCTGCTGCAACCATTGGCCAGTGGCGTGCGCCTCATTGATGCCCTGTGTGGACAATTCGCGGTCAAAATCTGCCTGCCCCACAGCGGCCGTCAGGGCGTGGGCATGGCGAATCAGAATCAGATGTTGCAAGGCGAAGTGCATCGGGGTTCCCTGAAATGATGGTGAGCAATCAATGGTCTGCATACAGCCAGTGCAGCAGTGGCAGCCAGTCTTGCTGATGCTGGCGCACGGCGCTGGACTGATAGTCAAACAGGCTGCGACCGAGCCCGGTCAGTAGCACATAGGACTGGCTATCCCGCAGCTCTGCCGCCAATGGCAGCCCCCAATCCTGCAACAGGCTGATCGCCTCCTGCGAGGTGCGTGTCCAGGGCTTGAGTTTGTTGCCGACCAGCGCCAATGCCAGCTTGCCTTTTTTCACTCTGGGGTGCGCCGACAGCTCGCTGATGAATGGCACTGTGGCCTCAATATCCAGTGCCGAGGGCGCTATCGGAATCAGCAGTGCATCGGCATGGTCGAGAAATTTCTCCAATTCTTTCAACATCGCACCAGCGCGGCCATCAATGAAGATGCGTTCGGCATCGCCGGGAATGCGCTTGTGCCAGTTTTTGCGTGTGCCATCCACCGGCAGTACCGCAGAAGCCATATCGCTGCGGCGCTCGGCCCAACGCCGCGCCGAGCCTTGCGGGTCGGCATCCACCAGCACAGTGGCATGATCTTCGATGGCAGCGTGTGCCGCCAGCTGGGTGGCGATGGTGGTCTTGCCCACCCCGCCCTTGGGGCTGGCCACCAGAATGGTTTTCATCGGGCGTCTCCTGTAGCGCTCTGCCAAGCCTATCACCTGCTATCTTGCGCACGCTTGCGGAGAGTTGAGTCAATGAGTGAATTGCAGGACCTGGTGGCGCTGATTCGCGCCAATACCCCGTTGATCGTGATCGAAACCCCGGACGAATCCCGTCTGGTGGCGATGTTCCGGCAGTCGCTCATGTATGTTTGGCGGGCATTGTGGCGCTGGTCGATTACCGAAGGCCTGCGCCGTATCGACATGGACAGGGAGGACCCCAGTGAAGTGGCACCGGATGCCTCCAATACCCTGCAGGCGATCCGCAATGCCGAGCAGCGAGGCGTATATCTGCTGCTGGATTTTCATCCCTATCTGCAATACGCCGCCACCCAGCGCATGCTGCGCGACATCATCCAGCGGCGCGAGTGCGAGCCGCATGTCATCGTGATGATTGGTAGCAAAATTGTTTTGCCCGAGGAGCTGGAAGCCTTGGCGACGCGCTTCACGCCACGCCTGCCCGATGCCAACGCACTTTTGAAACTGGTGCGCGAAGAAGCCCTAGATTATGCCCGTGAGCATGGCGGCCGCCGGGTGGAAGCCTGCCGCGAGGCCGTTCAGCAAATCGTGCGCAATTTGCAGGGGCTATCTGAAACCGATGCCCGACGCATTGCCCGGCAGCTGATTTTTCGGGACGGTTTGCTGGGCATGGACGACCTGCCGCAGCTTGCCCGGCTGAAATTCGAGCTGCTCAACAACAGCGGCCATCTGCATTACGAATACGACACGGCCAAGTTTTCCGATGTGGCGGGTGCGGCGCGCCTGAAGCGCTGGATAGCACAGCGCCGTCGCGTATTTGTCGAAGGCGATGCGCCGCCGGGGCTTTCCCCGCCCAAGGGGATATTGCTGCTGGGTGTACAGGGCTGCGGCAAATCCATGCTGGCCAAGGCCATTGCAGGTGGCCTGGGCGTGCCATTGCTGCGGCTGGACTTTGGCACGCTGTACGACAAATACCACGGAGAAACCGAGAAGAACCTGCGGCAGGCATTGGCGTCTACCGAACAACTGGCGCCTTGCGTACTGTGGATTGATGAAATCGAAAAAGCCCTGTCCGGCAGCGCCGATAGTGATGGCGGCCTCTCCCGGCGTGTGCTCGGCTATCTTCTGACCTGGATGGCCGAGCGCAAATCCAGGGTATTTCTGGTGGCAACCGCCAACCAGATTGACGCATTGCCTGCGGAGCTGCTGCGCAAGGGGCGATTTGACGAAATTTTCTTTGTTGACCTGCCGGATGTGGCCACCCGCGAAGAACTGTTTCGCCTGCATCTGGCACAGCGCCAACTGAACCCGGCGCAGTTTGATATCGCCATGCTGGCGCGCGCCAGCGAAGGCTTTTCCGGTGCCGAAGTGGAGCAAGTGGTCGTTGCCGCACTGTATGCCAGTCATGATGGCGAGCACCCGGTTTCCGACTTCATCCTGTTGCAGGAAATCCGCGCCACCCGGCCGCTTTCAGTGCTGATGCGCGAGCAGGTGGAAAGTCTGCGTGCTTGGGCGGCCGAGCGCACGGTACCGGCCAATTGAAGGCAAAATAGCCGCCCCCATCGCATCCTTAATGTCGTCTCATGACCGATGCCGCTATCAAGCCGGTGCGCCGCGCTGCAGTCGCTTTCATTTTCATCACGGTACTGATTGATGTGCTGGCTATCGGTCTGATTGTCCCGGTGCTGCCGCAATTGGTTGCCCAGTTCGTGGGCGGCGATACCTCCGCTGCCGCACGCTGGGTGGGTACTTTCGGCATGATATTTGCCGTTATCCAGTTTTTTTCTGCGCCCTTGCTGGGTGCGCTGTCCGACCGTTTTGGCCGCCGTCGGGTGATTTTGATTTCCTGCCTGGGGCTTGGCCTGGATTTCATCCTGATGGCCTTGGCGCCCAGCCTTGTCTGGCTGCTGGTGGCGCGCATCATCTCGGCGGTGGCCTCGGCCAGCTTCAGCACAGCCAATGCCTATATCGCCGATGTCACCCCGCCGGAAAAACGTGCCGGGGCGTTCGGCATCACCGGCATGGCCTTTGGCCTTGGTTTTGTCATCGGGCCGATGATGGGGGGGTGGCTGGGACATTACGACCTGCGCTGGCCGTTCTGGGGTGCGGCGATTCTGGCACTGTTGAATTTCTGCTACGGCCTTTGGGTATTGCCCGAATCGCTGCCGCCAGAGCGGCGTAGTGCGCGTTTTTCCTGGCGGCAGGCCAATCCGGTGGGCTCCTTGTCGCTGCTTGGGCAATACCCGCGGCTGTGGGGTCTGGTGGCGGTGATTCTGATTTCACATACCGCGCACTATGTCTATCCCAGCGTGTTTGTGCTGTATGCCGATTACCGCTATGGCTGGGGGCCGATGCTGGTGGGGCAAGTGCTGGCGGTCGTCGGCATCTGCTCAGCCTTGGTGCAAGGCGGGCTGGTGCGCAAGGTGACGCCGAAGATAGGCGAGCATAATGCGCTGGTTCTGGGGCTTGTGTGCGGCGTGGTCGGCTTTATGGGCTATGGACTAGCATCTGTGGGCTGGATATTCATGGCAGTGATTCCGTTGATGGCACTTTGGGGATTTGCCGGCCCTGCAGCGCAATCACTGATTACCCGTGAAGTGGGGGCCGATGTGCAGGGGCGTATCCAGGGTGCGATGATGAGCCTTATTGGGCTTACCGGCGTGATTGGTCCCAAACTCTATACCGAAGCCTTTGCCCGCTTTATCGGCCCGGATGCAGTGTTGGAGTTGCCCGGCATGCCTTGGTTTATCGCCAGCTTTCTTTTGGCATTGGCGCTCAGTATTACCCTGTGGCAAAGACCCAAGCTGTGCCAAATTGTGCAGCGCAGTTGAATATTGCAATCGTTGTGCGAGAAAACTTCATGTGGTCACATGAGGGCAGACTTCTGTGCACTCCTATTCAGCGACTTTGGTTCTTGTTGTCTGCATAATCCGGTGCTCATAGTTTCAAATTGGTTAACCAAGTGATACTTCCTTCCAAGTCCAAAGGATTTCTTATGAACCTTCAGCAATTACGGAAAAAAAGTCGCTCCAGGCTTTTCCAAGCCATTTCCTTCAGTCTGCTGACAGCGGCGCTGCCTATGGCGGCACTGGCACAAGCGCCGCAAAACAGCCTGGCACTGCTGGATGTTAGCCATTGCTCGTTGGGTACGGATGCCGAGCGTCAGCACTGCCGCAATCAGCAGCTTTCCAGCAAGCTGGCTGCGCTGCATGGTGAGCAGGTATCGGGTAATGCTTCTGCAAGCAACACGGTCGTGGCTGGCAATTACACCGAAGCCGCCAAGCTCGGCGATGCAGACAGCTGGAAGACCAAAGAGTTTATGCAGGACTGGGGCTTGGAGGCAATGAATGCCCATCATGCCTATGCGCGTGGTTTGACTGGAAATGGGATTCGGGTTGGTATCTTTGACTCTGGTGTTGGCCTGGATCACCCAGAGTTTGCAGGTCGGGATCATCAAGGCTTGAAGATTGGCGAGCTGCTCGCCGATGGCAGCCGTTGTGCACCTGATTATTACCTTGGTGGTGCGTACAACCCATGCTTTGGTACTGATGGTGGACGAGCCCAGCTTGACATTACGTATTGGGATCCTGATTGGGCACGTCTGCTACCACCTGAAAGCATGCACTTAGTTGATAAAACGGAATTGCTTTGGGTCTCGCATGGCACCCATGTGGCGGGCACGGTAGCTGCCAACCGTGATGGCAGCGGCATGCATGGCGTTGCCTTCGGTGCCGACTTTAGCTCCGCTCGTTTGTTCGCCGACACTGCTATGTGGGCGCATCCGGTGTGCGTGTTCTTTCGCTTCTGTGAGGTGCTGACAATAGAACCCACAGCTAGTGCATTTGAGGACATGTATCAGCAAATGAATGCGGCTGATATTCGCGCCATGAACCATAGTTGGGGGCTTGGTCGAGAGCCGGAAAATACAGAAGAAATGCAAGAGGTTTTTGATAATCCCAACTTGGCGCCTCTTTGGCCGATTATTCATGCCGGAAGCAAGTCCAAAGGGATGATTCAGGTCTGGGCTGCTGGCAATTCTCGATATAACCTGACTCCTGAAGAATCGCCAATCGCAGGTATTTATGCCAGTTTGCCTCGCTTTTTCAACGATCTCGAGCCTTATTGGCTCAGCGTGGTGAATGTCCGCAAAGGCGAAGAAAATGAAAGCGCTTATGTGCTGAGCGAATATTCCATGCGCTGCGGCCTCAGCAAGGATTGGTGCATTGCCGCACCCGGAACGGATATCAACTCCACGGTGTTGGGCGGACAATCTCTGGAGGGGGCTGTTGTTCAAGGCCCAGATGGCAATTTCCATCTGCAAGGCATCGAATCTCTGCAAAATGCCACCACCTACGAATACGAGGACTACACCGGCACCTCAATGGCCGCGCCGCACGTCACTGGCGCTTTGGCGCTGTTGTTCGAGCGCTATCCGTACCTGACCAACGCCCAGGTGCGCGATGTGCTGCTGACCACCGCAACCGACTTGGGGGCGCCGGGCGTGGATGATGTCTATGGCTGGGGCATGGTGAACCTGAAGAAAGCCATCGAAGGCTATGGCCAATTCCGCGTCGATACCGATGTCAACATGGTCGCCAAGGCCGGTGGCACCCA
>NWQM01000007.1 GCA_002798195.1 Lysobacteraceae bacterium NML03-0222
GAGCCAGCAACCGAAGCTGCCGAAGTGAGCTGGAAACTTTAACACGTCTTTTCGACTTGTCAACACCCCGAAGGGAAGTTTCCTCTCCAGACTGCGACCGCGTCGCTGCCGGGACGCGAATTATGCATAGTCCAGAGGCGTTTGCAAACACTTTTTTGCAAAAACATGAAAATTTTTTGAAAAAGTGATTTGCGTCACTCTTTTTTCATGCAAAACCATAAAAAAAACGGCTCGGATTGCTCCGAGCCGTTTGCGTTTATCTCTGCGCCTGCATCAGGCGGCGAACAGTGCCTTCATTTTTTTCAGTGCGTTGACCTCAATCTGGCGGATGCGCTCGGCACTCACGCCATATTCGTCAGCCAACTCCTGCAAGGTCACCTTGCTGCCCTCGTCCAGCCAGCGGCGGCGGATGATGTCGCGGCTTCTGGCATCCAGGCTTGCCATACTCTCGCGCAGCAAGGCCAGTTGGTGATCTTCACTGTCGGCGCGCTCATAGGCTTCGGAAGGATCTTCTTCAGAAGCGGCAAGATACGCCACCGGCGAGGCCGGTGCATGTTCGTCATCCTCTCCTTCCGGTGCATCAAAGCCGATATCACGTCCCGACAGCCGCGCTTCCATTTCCAGCACTTCCGATTCGGGCACGTTCAAATCCCGTGCCACAGCACTGACTTCCTCGGCATTCATCCAGCCCAGGCGGGTCTTGCTCTTGCGCAGATTGAAGAACAGCTTGCGCTGCGCCTTGGTGGTGGCCACTTTGACGATGCGCCAGTTCTTGATGATGAAGTCGTGCATTTCGGCGCGAATCCAGTGCACCGCAAAGCTCACCAGACGCACGCCCATGTCCGGGTCAAAGCGCTTGACGGCCTTCATCAAGCCGACATTGCCTTCCTGAATGAGGTCGCCCAGCTGCAGGCCATAGCCGTTGTAGCCGCGTGCCACGTGCACCACGAAGCGCAGATGAGAAAGAATCAGGTTCTGTGCCGCCCCCAGATCATTTTCATCACGCAGGCGACGTGCATAGTCTTGCTCTTCTTCAACCGTCAGCACCGGAATCTGGTGAACCGCGCTGATGTAGGACTCCAGCGAGCCCAGCGCGCTTGGCACCGGCAGGTTATTGGGAATCAGGGCTGTTTGTTTATTCATGTGCGCGATTCTAGCAGAGCGCATGCGCGCGGCATGTACTTAAAGCGCAGCGCTTTTTGTTCCATTCATGCAACACTGGCATCTATATCTGCTGGAAGCTGCCAGTCAATCGGTGCCACGCCGCGACGCGCCAGATATTCATTGCTGCGCGAAAAGTGCCGAGAGCCAAAAAAGCCGCGATGTGCTGAGAGCGGAGAAGGATGCGGTGCGCGCAGCACGCAGTGGCGGCGGCCATCGAGCACTTTGCCCTTGGCCTGTGCATGGCTGCCCCAAAGCAGGAACACCAGCCCCTCGCGCTCACGGTTCAGGACATCGATGACATGGTCGGTAAAGCCCTCCCAGCCCCGGTTCTGATGGCTGCCCGCATGTCCGGCTTCCACGGTCAAAACGGCATTGAGCAGCAGCACGCCCTGTCTTGCCCAGTGCATCAAATAGCCATGATTGGGGCGCTGAAAGCCAATATCAGCTTCCAGCTCCTTGTAGATGTTGAGTAGTGAGGGCGGCGGGGCAATGCCGGGCAATACCGAAAAACACAGTCCATGCGCCTGTCCGGCGCCGTGGTACGGGTCTTGCCCCAGTATCACGACTTTTACGGCATCAAATGGGGTGGCCTCAAAGGCGGCAAATATCTGCGCAGCGGGCGGGTATATCTGCACCCCTTGCCGTTTGCGCTGGCGCAGAAAAGCCGATAAAGCCTGCATGTCCTCGCGCTCGAACCATGCGCCTACCCGCGCCTTCCAGGATGACTCCAAGCGCACATCACGGCCAGCACTCATGCCATCACCGCATGTGTTGCAGGCAGGGCACAAAGACGCAGCTGGAACAGCGCCTTGGTCAGCAACAGCCGCTCTTCGATAGGCTTGAGCACCAAGTCATTGGCACCGGCGCGCAGCAGCTCGCTCTGGTTTTCGGCATTTTCATCGCCGGTCATCAGCAGCACCGGCAATTGCCGCTTGCCAAGCCCCAGCTGCTGGCGAACATGCGCCAGCACATCCTTGCCGGTCAATTCCCCCAGCAGATAGAGGTCGGTCAGCAACAGCTCGCAGCCGGGCGTGCCGGTCTCGGCGATGCGTGCATCCAGCCACTCAATCGCGGCCTCGGCACTGGTGACATGGGCGACTTCCAGACCATGCAATTGCAGCATCTTGCGGGTGGCGTGCGCGACCACTCGGCTATCTTCGACATACAGGATGCGCGCGCCAGCAACCGGCTCTGGATGCACAAAGCCGCGAATGAAAGTTGCCAATGCGCCCACACCCAATGATTTGTCGAAATAGTCGGTGACGTCCTCGCTCAAAGTGCGCGCTTCAAGGCGTGCCTGCGCCTCGGCCGATACCACGATCACCGGCACATAGGCTTGCCCGGCAGATTCACGTACCGCCGCTGCCACGGCCAGGCCATCGCCATCGGGCAAAGCCAGTGATGTCGTGACCAAATCAAATATGCCGGTGGACAGCACGCGGCGGGCATCGGCCACGCTTTCAGCCTGCTGCACGCTGACATTGGGCAACTCCTTGATGAGCACATCGCGAATGATTTTGCGCACCAGCCTGGAGCCATCAACCACCAATACACGTGGCGCATCACTCACTACATGGCGCAAATCGTGGTTTTTATCGCTCATCAGCGCTCCGGTCGGGTCTGCCGCAGAAAGTGGCCGGTCACGATGCCCGCGCCCAGCCAACCCAATAGGCCGGCCGCCGCCATCACCATGAGCGCCTGCCACAATGCCAGCCCCTGCAAGGCAAAGTGGCTGCCATAGCTTGCGGCAAGTTTTGCCAACGGCTGCGATAGGTAATGATGCGCCAAGGTCAGCAGCAGCAGCGCCAATGCCCCGGCGGCCAAGCCATACCAAGCGCCCAGATACAGGAATGGGCGACGAATGAAGCCGTCGGTCGCGCCCAGCAATTGCAGTACGCCGATTTCTTCCTTGCGCGACTGGATATCCAGACGCACGGTATTGCCGACCACCAGTAAAGCGCCTGCGCCCAGCAATATGGCCAGCACCCAGGCCAGACGCTCGCCAAAGGCCAGCCATTGGTCGAGCCGCTCACGCCAGAGCGCATCGTGTTGCACCCATTCGGCCTCCGGCAATGCCTGCAAACGCTCGGCAAGCGCCGCCTCGTCATTGGCCGGGGTCAGGATGAAAAGGTGCGGCAGCGGGTTGTCTTCAAGCTGGTCGATAGCGTCCCCCAGCGCCGGATTCTGCCGCAAACGCTGCAATCCCTCATCCGGGGTATGCCACTCAAGTGAGGCTACATCCGGCCAAGCGCGCAATTCATCGGCCAGCGCAGCCGCTCGTGTCGCATCGGTGTCCTGCTTCAAGAACACGCTGAGCGCGCGCGCCTGCTGCACATTGCCCGCAAAGCGCTCGACATTGCCCAGCACCAGCGCCAACCCCAGCGGCAATGACAAGGCCACCGCCATCACGTCGATGGTCAGCAAAGTCGCCCAAGGCTTGCGCAAGGCACGGCCAAGGCTGGCACTCAGGCTGTAAAGATGTTGCTCAAACCAGGCGGTAATCGCCGTTGGCTGTGTGGGCTGTGGCGTACTCATTCGGCCAAATCCTCCGGCGCGATATCGTCCACCAGCCGCCCACGGTCGAGGACCAGCACGCGCTTTCTAATGCGCTTGACCAAGCCCAGGTCATGACTTGCCACCAGCACGCTGGTGCCACGTTCGGGCAGTTCGGCAAACAGCGCCATGATTTCTTCCGCCAGTGTCGGGTCAAGATTGCCGGTAGGTTCATCCGCGACCAAAAGGCACGGCTCTCCCACCAGGGCGCGGGCAATGCCCACACGCTGCTGCTCGCCTGCCGAAAGCTCACCGGGCAGGGCGTTTTCGCGTCCGGCAAGTCCCAGGCGTGCCAGCATTGCGCGCGCACGTTTGCCGATTTCCTCCCGCCTGAGACCGCGCAGAATCAGCGGCAGCGAGACGTTTTCCAGCACGCTGCGGTCGGCCAGCAGCAGGTGATTCTGATACACCACCCCCACATCACGACGGTGCAGGGCTATCTGCCGGCCACGCACTTTCAGCAAGTTGTTGCCCCGAAACAGCACCGCGCCACGGCTGGGGCGCTCGGCCAGCTGGATGAGTTTGAGCAAGGTGCTTTTGCCTGCACCGGAGTGGCCAGTGATGAACAGCATTTCACCTTCTGCCACGGCAAAGTTCACTTCCACAAGCGCATCCTGCCCGCCTGCATAGCGTTTGCTCACATTGTCGAAGCGAAGGATGCTCATGCAGAAAGTATAGTCGCCTGTGCTCAGCTGCCAGATGAAAACAACGATTTGATGCCGCGCACCACCCGCGTCAATAGCGACGCCGATTGCTGCGCCTTGGCAGGCTTGGAGACAGTCGAATCAGGCGTTGCGGAAGTAGCCGCCATCGCCGTTTCTGCCGCAGCTTGGCCTGGCTTGCGACGGCGACGACGGCGTTTGCGCGCCGGGTTTTCGCTTTCGGCAGCGGCTGCCCTGCCCTCATCCGCTTGCAGCGGACGGGACGGACGCGGCTTGCGCTCGCCTTGCTGCTGGCCTTCTACTTGCTGCGCACGCTCACCACGCACCTGTGCCCCGGCCTCGCCATCACGACCACCACGGCGGCGATTGCGGTTGCGGCTACGGCCACCACTGCGCTTGGCCTCATCGGCAGCGCGCTGCTCCCGGGCCTCTTTGAAAATCTCGCCAATGCTTTGGTCAGCCGCTTCTGCCGGACGCTCCGGGCGTGGCAGGGCAGTCAACAACTCCTGCGTCACCGGCTCGGAGGGAATTTTCTGCTCGATATAGGCCTCGATGTCCGGCAAGCTCATCGCATAGCGCTCACAGGCGAAGCTGATCGCATCGCCCTCGGCGCCCAGACGTGCAGTGCGGCCAATGCGGTGCACATAGTCTTCGGCGTCAAACGGCAGGTCGTAGTTGTAAACATGGCTGACGCCATCGATATGCAGACCGCGTGCGGCCACATCGGTGGCGACCAGAATTTCCAGCTGCCCCTGCTGGAAGCGACGCAGCAGGGTTTCGCGCTTTTTCTGCGGCACATCGCCCGAGAGCACGCCGACCCGATAGCCGGCTTTTTCCAGCGCCCGCGCCACCCGCTCGACAAAGGCCTTGGTGTTGACGAACACCATGGTGCGCGCGCCTTCGCTGCGCGAGAGCAGCCCAAGAAGCAGCGGCAGCTTTTCTTCGTCCGCCGGGTAATAAAGCTTTTGCCGCACCCGCTCGGCGGTGATGGTTTCGGCCTCCACCACCAGCTTTTCCGGCTCGTTCATATGCTCGTAGGCCAGCTCCAGCACGCGATGGCTGAGCGTGGCCGAGAACAGCAAGGTCTGGCGCTCGGTGCGCGCCGGCATGCGCCGCAGCAAGAAGCGCAAATCCTTGATGAAGCCAAGGTCGAACATGCGGTCGGCCTCGTCGAGGATGCACATCTCGCAGGCATGCAGGCTGACCACCTTGTGCTGCTTGACGTAATCAATCAGCCGCCCCGGTGTGGCGATGATGATGTCCACGCCGCTTTGCAGCTGCGCGCGCTGCTTGTCGTAATCGACGCCGCCATAAATCAGCGCAAACTTCAGCCCGAGGTCGGAGGCAAACTTCATCGCGTCTTTGTGGATTTGAATCGCCAACTCGCGGGTCGGCGCCAGAATCAGCGCGCGCGGGTCTTCGGGATTTTTCTCAGCCAGCGCCGGGCGAGACAGCAAGCGGTTGATGGCAGCCACCAGGAACGCCAGCGTCTTGCCGGTGCCGGTTTGTGCCTGTCCGGCAACATCGCGGCCTGCCAGCGCCACCGGCAGGGTCATCGCCTGAATCGGCGTGCAGCGTGTAAAGCCAGCCTTCTCCAGCCCGGCGAGCAGTGCCGGATGCAGGTCAAGTGTTGAAAACAGGGTATCGGTCAAGGGTTTTTCGCTCATGAGCTTAATCTGCACCAGCCAATGCACTGGCTTGCATGGAAAAGAGTCGCAGCGCAGACTGGTGCCATGTGCTGCATGGGCGCGACGATGGGCTTGAAACGGCCATCGGGGCGCCCCAGTTTAACAACTTCTGCCCCAATTCCCGAGGAACCCCCATGAGCGATAACGTCATTCACGCCACTGATGCCGACTTCAACCAGCAAGTGCTGGAGTCGGATGTGCCGGTACTGGTGGACTTTTGGGCGCCCTGGTGCGGCCCCTGCCGGATGATTGCCCCGGCACTGGACGAGCTGGCCGACGAATATGCCGGCCGCGCCAAAGTCGTCAAGGTCAATGTGGACGAAAACCAGGCCACCTCATTGAAATATCAGGTGCGCTCGATTCCCTATCTGCTGGTATTCAAGAATGGCCAGCCGGTAGCCACCCAAGTGGGCGCTGTCGGCAAGCCGCAACTGGCCAGCCTGATTGACAAGGCACTTTGATTTTCAGCACTCCCGCAGGCGGCGCATGAAGCGCCGCCTTTTGTTTGCGTTCACGCCGGTGCTTGCATCCATCTGACTGCGATGCTAATTTTTGCCCGCGTTTGGCGCACTTGGCTTTGTCCGGTTGCTTAGGCCAACGCTTCCCGAACTTTATCAAGACCACGAGCCCCGATGTTGATGCCGGGCGCTCGACCGCGAGGATTCCCCGCTTGTCCGACGAGACCACCACTCCGCCGCCCGCGCCCAAGCGCCGTGGCCGCCCGCCCAAGGCTCGCCCCGCAGCCGACAGTGCCCAAACCAGCCTGATTGTCGAAGTTGAGCCGGCCACCCCGCCGACTCCGGCAGAATCAGCACCCACCACTCACACGGCAGCGGAAACCACCGCAGCTGCACCGGCATCCGCGCCGCCTGAGCAGGGTGAGCGCGCATCTGCCAATAGCGGCGATGCAGACAATAATGCCGATGCCGCACAGCAAGCGCCCTCGCCCTATGGCGAAGGCCAATCGCAGCCACGCGAGTTCCGCAACAACCGCCGCGAGCGCTTCAAGAACCGCCGCGACCGTCAGCGTTATCGCGACGGCTATCCCGACGATGGCCCGCAGGAGCCGTTCGTGCCGCGCCCGCATCCGCAGGTGCCCGAAGGCTTCCCGACCTATTCGCTGTCTGATTTGAAGCGCATGCCCGCGCCCAAGCTGCTGGATATTGCCGAGCAGCTGCAAATCACCGACGGCGTGGCACGCGCACGCAAGCAGGACATCATCTTTGCGCTGCTGAAAGTGCTGGCGCGCCACGGTGAGGGCGTGGCTGCCGATGGCGTGCTGGAAATCCTCTCCGACGGCTTTGGCTTTTTGCGCGCTGCCGAAGCCAGCTATCTGGCAGGGCCGGACGATGTCTATATCTCGCCCAGCCAAATCCGCCGCTTCAACCTGCGCACCGGCGACCATATCGCTGGTCGCATCCGCTGGCCGAAGGATGGCGAGCGCTATTTCGCCCTCAACACCCTCGACAGCATCAATGGCGAGCCGCTGGAGGCCTCCAAAAACAAAACCCTGTTCGAGAACCTCACCCCGCTGTTTCCGCGCAAGCGCTTCCGCCTGGAGCGCGGTGATGGCAGCAGCGAGGACATCACCGGCCGCATCCTCGACCTGATGGCGCCGCAGGGCAAGGGTCAGCGCAGTCTGATTGTTTCACCGCCCAAGGCCGGTAAAACCATGATGATGCAGCAGATTGCCACGGCCATCACCAGCAATCATCCGGAAGTGCATCTGATTGTGCTACTGATCGACGAGCGCCCGGAAGAGGTCACCGAAATGCAGCGCACCGTGCGCGGCGAAGTGATTTCCTCCACCTTCGATGAGCCGGCCGCCCGTCATGTGCAGGTGGCGGAAATGGTGATCGAGCGCGCCAAGCGTCTGGTCGAGCACAAAAAAGACGTGGTGATCCTGCTCGACTCCATCACCCGTCTGGCACGCGCCTACAACAATGTGCTGCCCAGTTCCGGCAAGGTGCTGACCGGCGGCGTCGATGCCAATGCCATGCACCGCCCCAAGCGCTTCTTCGGCGCCGCGCGCAATGTCGAAGAAGGCGGCAGCCTCACCATCATCGCCACCGCGCTGGTGGATACCGGCAGCGCCATGGACAAGGTGATTTACGAGGAATTCAAGGGCACCGGCAACAGTGAAATCCATCTGGATCGCCGTATCACCGAAAAGCGCGTGTATCCGGCCATCGGTGTGAACCTCTCCGGCACCCGCCGCGAAGACCTGCTGATTGAGCCAGAGCTGCTGCAGAAAATCTGGATTCTGCGCAAACTGCTGCACCCGATGGACGAAATCGCCGCGATGGAATTCCTGCTCGACAAGATGAAGCAGACCAAATCCAACGACGAATTCTTCACCTCGATGAAGCGCTAAACCGGCAAACCCCGCTCACTTAAGCGGGGTTTGTTGTTTTCAAGCCACGCCCGCCCTGACAGGCGGGAAACTTGGCCTGCGACTGATTGACAGCCGCAAAAACAGCACACACCTGCTGCTATTTTCGCTCGCGCAGCAAGCTGGCGACGGATACGCCGTGGTTGCCGCTGCCACCAAACTCGGCCGCCACATCGATAAGGCCGCGCATCATGGCGATTTCGCGCGGGCTGCGCCCCAGTTGGTCGCGGATATTAGGATCGGCGCCAAAGCGCAACAGGCAGCGGATGACATGGGGCAGGCCATGCAGTGCAGCCAGATGCAGCGGGGTAAAGCCGCGCGGATCACGGGCGGCCAGATTGACGCCCCGCCCCAGGAGATATTCCACCCCAGCCAGCACCACATGCTCATTGCAGGCTGCACCCGGTTCTGCACGGCAGCCCAGCAGGAATAGCAGCGGGGTCACCCCCAGATGGGTGCCAGCATCCGGCGCGGCACCGGCTGCCAGCAATACATCCAACAGGTTGCGTACCCGGTTGGCATCGTTTGCGGCAAAGCCGTAAAGCGCGGCGCAGTGAATGGGCAAAAGCCCCTCAGCATCGCCACTGTCAATGCGTGCACCGGTGGCAATCAGGCGACTGGCAATATCGGCAAGACCCAATGCCGAAGCCAGCATCAGCACGGTGGCACCACCGGGCAGCGATTGTTCAACATCCGCACCTGCCTCAAGCAAGCGCTCGACCACAGTCAGGTGATGACGGCTGGCCGCTGCCGAAAGTGCAGTAGCGCCGGTGTTGGCAGGAATATCGGGATTGGCTCCGGCGGCCAGCAAATAGGCCACGGCGGATACATGCCCGCCACCTGCGGCGCGCAGCAAGGCGGTACAGCCCTGGGCATCCTGGCTGTCCACGGCAAAGCCCAGTGCCAGCAAACGCCCCATGGCAGCCACATCGCCCTGCATGGCGGCGGCAGGCAGGTCGCTGGCGCGCAAACGACGTCCCGGATGCGGCCAGATACGCCAGTCCAGCCATTCAGCCAGTTGACGATGCCCAGCCGACAAGGCGATACCTTGAGCGGTTTGTCCATCGGCCGCGCGCAATGCCGGTTGCGCACCGGCGGCCAGCAGTGATTGCACGGCTTCATCGCGCCCCAGGGCTGCGGCCAGATGCAGGGCGGTCATGCCACGTGCATCGGCGCGATTGGGGTCAGTACCTGCCGCCAGCAGCGCCTCCATGAGCCGCATCCAGCCCAGCCGAACAGCCAAGGCCAACGGGGCTTGCCCATCCGCCACAGGCGCAAAGCCATCCGCCCCCCGCACCAGCAAGGCCAGTGCCAGCGCTTCGCCCTGTCCGGCATCCAGTCGCACGGTTTGTGCAGCCAGCAGGTAGCGCCCCAAACCGCCACGACCTGTAGGCTGTGCGCCGGCCTGAAGGCGCTCATCCAGCGCCTGGCGCGCTGCCGGGTCGGCGGCCGCATCAAGCAGCAGGAACAGCGCGGATTGCGCCTCGGCATCACGGGCTTCGATATTGGCGCCAAGCTTGCACAGCGTAGCCACATGCGCCGGATGGCGGCGCACGGCCTCCAGTAGCGCGCGGTCAAGCTCCTGACGCTCAAGCAGGCCGACCACCCGCTGCACCGCCACATCATCACCGGCATCCAGTGCATCGGCTAGCAACTGCAGGGGCGGGCGGGTCACTTCGCCCTCGCCCTGGGCAAAGCTGACCGGCAGCGGATAGTCCGGGTCAATCGCAGCAGCCAGCGTCCAGCGGCCTTCCGCCACCGCCATGTCCAGTGCGCCGCGGCCAGCCGCATCCAGACGGAAGGTGTCGATACCCGATTCACGCAGCCATGTGGCCAGTGCCGGGCTGGCCTTGCCGTTTTCGATGGCGAGGATCAGCGCATCTCGACCCTCCGGGTCAGTCTTGTTCACATCCGCACCGGCAGCCAGCAGGATTTCCAGCACCCGCTGATGCCCCCCAGCGGCGGCCAACAGCCAGGCATCCCGCCCTTCGTCGTCGGTCAGCATTGGGTCGGCAGCGGCCGCCAACAAGGCCTTGAGGATTTGCACATGCCCGGCCTGCGCGGCTTGCTGCAAGGCCGTGCGCCCCCCTTGGCGGCTGCGTGCATCCACGGCTGCCTTTTGCTGCAACAAGAACTCGACACCTGCCGGGTCATCATCGTCCGTGGCGGCTGCAGCCAGCAATACCGGATCACCGCCCAGCGGCCAAGGTTTAGCGCCACGCTCGACCAGGAATTTCAACATCCGCCAGTTGCCGGCCAATGCCGCCTGTGCCAATGGCGACTGCCCGGCATGGTTGAGCGCATCCAGCGAGGCACCGGCATCCAGCAGCAATGCCGCAACACTGGGATCGGTGCTGCGCGCGGCATGGTGCAGCGGCGTGCAGCCTTCCTCATCGACCTCAGTCGGGTTGGCGCCATTGGCCAGCAGGGTCATGACCGCCTCCGGACGACCATGCCAGCTGTCACGGGTGGCCGCCAGCAGCGGGCTGGGCTTGCCTGCCGTAGCGGCCACCGATACGCCACGGGCAATCAGCTCGCGCAACAGGCGCAAATCTGGCAGCACTGCCGCCAACTGCACCAAAGTTCGCTGGTCGCGGTCTTCTGCCGGAGGCAGGGCTTTGGGGTCAGCGCCTGCTGCCAGCAATGCCAGCGCGTTTTCGACCCGCCCGCTACGCGCAGCGGCGTACAGCTCGGCAGGTGCGGGCACAGGCTTTGGACTCTGTGCCTCACCCACCGATAGCGGCTGCGCCACGGAATGCACAAGATTTTCTGCCGGGGCATCGGCAACGGCCTGATATTCGTCCCAAAGGCTTTCCAGTGCGACTGGCTCGGCGTTTTTCAGCGGTTTTTGTGCCTGTGGCTGGCGGTGGCGCGACCGCCGTGCCTGTTGCAGCCATAGCGTCAAGGGCAGCGCCGCCAGCGCCACTGCACATAGCCAGCGGGCAGCCATTGGCAACAAATCGGGCACGGCCAGCAGCACTGGCAAAGCGGCAGCCCAAGTGGCCGGAATGGCCGTTTTCAGCCCCTGCCAGGCCAGCGGCGCCTGCTGCACTGTGCTTTGCCAGTTATCCAGCGGCTCAATCCCACCCGCCACAAAACGCTGCCACAACGGCCAACGCCGCCACAGCGCCAACAGCAAAAAGCCAAAGCCGGCCGATAAGGCCAATGCCGCCCACAGGCTGCCACTGTGCCCCAGCCGCAACGCCGGCCATAACAGCAACAGCACCGCCAGGCCAAAGTGGATTGCCAGCGTTTTGCCCAGCGCCAGCGCGGCAGGCCGGGTCATGGCGTGCGCATTGCCTGCCAATGTCAACCAAAGCCCGGCCAGCGCCAGTGGCAGAGTCAGCCATCCGGCGACAGCCGTGGCCAGCCATACCGGGATGGCCAGCAATAATCCAAGCTGGCGCTTGCTGCTGATGTTCTCAGGCATCCGTACCCCAGTCATCACTCATCGGGTCTTGCGCCGCAGAAGGCGGAAATTGCAGATGGAAGCCGCGCTGGGTCAGACTTTCCATGACCTGACGCGGGTTTTCGCGCGCCAGTTTGCGCTCGGGCGTGAGCTCGACTTCCAAAACGAAGTGCAGCGCCCCAAGTTGGCTGCGCAGCGACTCGGGCAGCCGGTCAAAATCATCACGGGCAGCCAGATACACATAGGTATCGGCGCGTTTGGAGCTTTTATAGACGTGAGCGAGCATGGCAAAACGCGAAAAAATAATCACCGATTGTGCGGGAAAGCGCTGCCCCGGAAAAGATGCAAGGCGATGCCCACCCTGAACAACTGTTAGGCTTGTCGCCCCTCAAGCTGATATTGCCCTCATGCGCCTGCTCCGTTCCGCCCCGCTCGCTCTTGCCCTTGTTGCCGGCTTCGCCCATGCCCAGCCCAAGCCTGCGCTGACGCTGGAGACCATCATGGCCGACCCCGACTGGATCGGGAATGGCGTGGAGTCGGCCTGGTGGCGCTGGGATGGGCAAAATATCGAGTTCCAGCAAAAACGTGCAGGCAGCAGCATCCGTGACAATTTCCGCATTGCTGCCCGGGGTGGCCAGGCCGCGGCGCTGGCCGATGGTGCGCGCGCCGACCTGGATGCGGCCGACGCCGTTTACAGCCCCGACCGCCAGCGCACGGCGTTTGTGCGTCATGGCGATGTATTCGTGCGCGATTTGCGCAGCGGCGCACTGACGCAACTGACCCGTGACCTGAGCCGTGCCGGGCGGGTGCAGTGGAGCCAAGACGGCGCGCTGATTTGGCAGCAAGGCGCAGACTGGTATCGCTGGGATGGCCGCATGGCAAGTCTGGCTGCTGCGCCGCGCGCCACCGATGCGCCGGGCAAGCCACCCAAGGCCGATGCGCTGCGCGAGCAGCAACTGCGCCTGATTGACACCCTACGCGAAGAACGCGCGCGCCGCGATGCCCTGCGCGAACAAAACCAGGCCTGGCAAGCCGCTGATGCCAGCCGCGCCCCGGCAGCCATTCATCTGGGCGCGGATGTGGAAATCGAAGACAGCGCGCTCTCGCCCGATGGCCGCTGGCTGCTGGTCATCACCCGCGCCAAGAACGCTGATACCGGCCAGCGCGGCCAGATGCCGAAATATGTCACCGAATCGGGCTACGAAGAATTTGAAACGGTGCGCACCCGCGTGGGGCGCAACCAGCCGGTTCCGCATCGGCTGTGGCTGGCGGAAGTTGCCACTGGCGCTTTGCGCGAAGTGAAGTTCGACCCCCTGCCCGGCATCCATCAGGACCCGCTGGCCGAGCTGCGCAGCGCCGCAGGCAAGGAGCCGCTGAAAGGCGCGCGCCCGGTACGACTGATGAGCCAGGGTCGCAGCGCAGAACCGGCGATTATCTGGAGCGCCGATTCGGCACAGGTGGCGCTGGCGGTGCGCGCCATCGACAACAAGGATCGCTGGCTGACCACGCTCGACCTTGACAAGGCCACGCTGGCACCTCGCCACCGCCTGCATGATGCGGCGTGGATTAACTGGGACTTCAACGATTTTGGCTGGCTGCCGGACAACCGCACACTGTGGTTCCTGTCCGAAGAAAGCGGCTTTTCGCATCTGTACACCCAGCGCGGCAATGGCAAGCCCACGCGCCTGACCCAGGGACAGTGGGAAGTCTCCAACGTGGAACTTTCCCGCGACGGCCAGGCTTTCCACTTCCGCTGCAACCGCAACTGGCCGGGCGATTACGAGCTGTGCAGCGTGCCGGTGGCTGGCGGTGCAGTACGTGAAATCACCGCACTTGATGGCGTGGAAAGTTTCAGCCAGTCACCCGACGGGCGGCAATTCCTGCTGCGCTGGTCGGCCAGCTACACCCCGCCACAGTTGGCGGTCATCGCTGCTGACGGACAAAACCTCAAGCGCCTGACCGATACCCGCAGCGCCGACTTCCGCAAATTCGACTTCATCCCGCCCGAATACGTGCGCATCCCCTCCAAACATGGCGCGGGCGAGGTCTGGGGCAAGTTCTACGGCCCTGCCCGGCTGGAAGCGGGCAAGCAATATCCCATCGTGCTGTTCGTGCATGGCGCGGGCTATTTGCAGAACGTCCATGCCGGCTATCCCAATTACTTCCGCGAGCAGATGTTCCATAACCTGCTGGTGCAGCATGGCTATATCGTGTTGGATTTGGACTTCCGTGCATCTTCGGGCTACGGCCGGGACTGGCGCACCGCCATCTACCGGCATATGGGCAAGCCCGAGCTTGAGGATTATCTGGACGGCATCGACTGGCTGGTCGCCCACAAACAGGGCGCGCGCGATAAAGTCGGCATTTACGGCGGCAGCTACGGCGGCTTCATGACCTTCATGGCCTTGTTCCAGCGCCCGGATGTGTTCAAGGCCGGCGCCGCCCTGCGTCCGGTGACCGACTGGTCGCAATACAACCACGGCTATACCAGCAATATCCTCAACACCCCGGATATCGACCCGGAAGCCTATCGCCGCTCCTCACCGCTGGAATTTGCCGACCGCCTGCAAGGCCACCTGCTGATCAGCCACGGCATGATTGACGACAACGTGTTCTACCGCGACTCGGTGATGCTGGCGCAGCGCCTGATTGAGTTGCGCAAACACAACTGGGAACTGGCCAGCTACCCAATGGAACGCCACGGCTATGTCCACGCCGCCAGCTGGTACGACCAATACCGCCGCATCTTCGAGCTGTTCGAGCGCAGTTTGAAGTAATCTTCCTACCGCCCCGGTTTTGACCGGGGCTTTCTTCATCAGAAACCGCCCGCCTCATGCCTGCCCTGCCTGCCTTTCTGCGTCCGCGCCTTTCCGCCAACGCCTTGATGTTCATTACTGCGTTGTGGCTCACCGTGCTTTGCAATCAGCGCCTATGGGGCTTGATTTGGGCCGTCCCCATGGAGGGGGGGATTGCACTCTGGCTGTTCCGGACGCTGATGGCTGCGCTGATCTTCGCCTTCGCATTGGGACTGATGCTGCCCTTGTCGTTCCGCGGCGCGCTCAAGCCCTGGCTGATAGCCCTGCTGCTGATGTCGGCCTCGGCCAATGTGCTGACCGTGGATTTTGGTGCGGTGGCCGACCGCCATGCCATCGCCAGCGTGTTTGAAACTGACCAGCGTGAAGCGGGCGAGATGATGTCGACCTGGGTATTGACCCGGATTTTCCTGCTGGGCGTATTGCCCGCCCTCTTTGTTGCGCTGGCGCGTCTTGAATGGCAGCCCTTCAGGCAAGAGCTGCGCGCGCGCTGGAAGCCGTTACTACTGGTGGTTGCGCCCATCACCCTGGCCATCACCCTGGCCGGGCAGCAAGTGATTCCCTTCGTCCGCAACCACCCCGAGGCGCGTTATCTGACCCTGCCGTTCTCGGTCTTGAGCGCGATTCGCGGCCATTTGCGGCATACCTTCAAAACCACGCCGCCGCATCAGGTTATTGGTGAAGATGCACGCTTGCTGCACCCGGCGAATGCGGGCGACAAGCCGCGCGTGCTGCTGGTGGTGGTCGGCGAGTCGGCACGCTCGGAAAGTTTTGCATTCGACGGCTACGCACGCGACACCAATCCGGCGCTGGCAAAGTTGCCGGTGGTGTTCTTTGGCAGGGTGCAAAGCTGCGGCACCAATACCGCCACCTCGCTGCCGTGCATGTTCTCCGACCTGGGACGCAAGGACTACGACCCGCACATCGCCAACCACCGTGACAATGCGCTGGATCTGCTGCAACGCGCAGGCTGGCAGGTGGAGTGGTTCGACAACAATACCGGCAGCAAGAAGGTCGCCAGCCGCGTAGCCGAATCCGGCTGGCAGTCGCGTCCCGACCCGCGCTGGTGCGGCGCAAACGGCTGTCACGATGGCCTGTTGCAGCACTATCTGGCCGAGCGCATCGGCCGCATCGAGCGCGATACCGTCATCGTGCTGCATATGCTGGGCAGCCACGGCCCGGCCTACCACGAACGCTATCCGCAGGACTTAGCCCGCTTCCTGCCCGAATGCCGCAGCACCCAACTGCAAAGCTGTAGCCGCCAGGCCATTCTCAATAGCTATGACAACACCATCGCCTATACCGACCATGTGCTGGCGGCGATGATTCAAACTCTGGATGGCAGCCCCGGCATTGATGCAGCGCTGCTGTATATCAGCGACCACGGCGAATCCACCGGCGAGAAGGGGCTGTACCTACACGGTGCCCCGTATGCCTTTGCCCCCGAGCAGCAAACCCGCGTGCCGATGATTGCCTGGGCATCGCCCCCCTATGCCGCCCGCATAGGGCTGGACATGCAGTGCCTTGAGGCAAAACGCAACGGCCAATACGCCCACGACCACTTCTTCGATACCCTGCTGGGTCTGGCCGATGTCAGCAGCAATGCGCAACGCGCTGCACTGGACATCAGCCACGACTGCCGCAAATAAACGCGGCTTTTGTGAAAGAGGCTCTAAGATGAGCCTCTTTTGATTCCGGCCTGTCCATGAGCCTTACGCTTGCCCTGATCCTGATTTTGGTCGCCGCATTGCTGGCGGCATTGATTGTCTGGCTGCTGCTTGGTGGCCGTCATGCGGCGCAGATGCAGCGTCAGCAAAGTGCACATTTGCAGGCGCTCTCTGCCACCCAGCAAGAGCTGGCCGGGCTGGCCGAAAAGCACAAAATCAGCCAGCAGCAATATCTGCAAGCCGAGCAACAGCTGGCATCGGTGCAGGCGGTATTTTCCGAGCAGCAGCGGCAATTGGTCGAGGCGCAAACGCTCAACAAACAACTGCCGCAATTGCAGCAGCAGCTGGCCGATTACAGCCAGCGCTGGCAGGCAGGCGAGCAGCGCGCGCTGGACTTGCAAAGCCGCAACGCCGCAGCCCAGGCACAGATTGTCCATCTTGAGCAACAGGCGCAGGCGCTTGCTGCGCTTCGTGATGAATACGCCCAGTTGCAGCAAACACTGGAACAAACCCGCGTGGAAAACGAGCGGCTGCGTACGCAATGGCGACAGGCGGAGCAGACGCAGGCAGAAAAACTGGCACTGCTGCAGGATGCCCGCGAAAGCCTGGGGCATCAGTTCCAGCAGCTTGCGCAAAAAGTGCTGGAAGAAAAATCGCAAAACTTTTCCCGACAAACCCAGGAGAATCTCGGCCAACTGCTGACCCCGCTCAACCAGCAAATCAGCCAGTTCGGCCAGCTCATCCAGAACACCTATGAAAAAGACACCCGCGAGCGCAGCGCGCTGGAAGTCGAGCTCAAGCGCCTGCAAAGCCTCAATACCCAGCTGCATGGCGATGCCAAGGCGCTGACCCAAGCGCTCCTGGGCAACCGCAACAAAACCCAGGGCAACTGGGGTGAAATCATTCTGGAAAGCGTGCTTGAGCACTCTGGCCTGACCCGCGGGCGGGAATACATCGTGCAGGCGGCCAGTACCCGTCAGGAAGAAGACGGCAGCATCCGCCGCCTGCAACCGGACGTGCTCATCAACCTGCCGGATGGCAAACAAATCGTCATCGACAGCAAGGTGTCACTCACCGCCTATGTGCGTCATGTCAAGGCCGAAGACGCCGTCAGCGCCGAGGCCGCCCTGCGCGAGCATGTCGCCAGCGTGCGTGGTCATATGCGCGAGCTGTCACTGAAGAACTACAGCCAGCTCGATGGCGTGAACACGCTGGATTTCGTGTTCATGTTCATCCCGGTGGAGCCGGCCTATCTGCTGGCGCTGCAACACGACGACAAGCTGTTCAATGACTGCTTTGAAAAACGCATCATGCTGGTCGGCCCCAGTACCCTGCTCGCCACCTTGCGCACCATCGCCAATCTCTGGCGCAACGAGCAGCAAAACCGCAACGCCCAGGAAATCGCCGATGAGGGCAGCAAGCTCTACGACAAATTCGTGGGCTTTGTGGAAACGCTGGAAAGAGTCGGCAAAAACTTGAATCAGGCGCAAAACGATTACCAGCAAGCGTTCTCTCAGCTCTCCGAAGGGCGCGGCAACTTGGTGCGACGCGTGGAAAAATTGAAGGCGCTTGGTGTCAGAAGCAAAAAAAGCCTGAGCACCGAATTGCTGGAAAAAGCCGAGCACAACCACTTGCAGGCACTGGATGCGCCTTTGGCCGAAGACAAGGAAAAAAACGCATGAAGACACGGTGGACAGGTGGCGGTGGGCGAGCCGCTGCGCTTGCACGCACCCACAAGGTGCGTGCGCAGTGGGCGAGCGCCATGCACGGATGCATGGCCGGATGCTACCGCCAGGGATGGCTCCATGTGAGAGCAATGAAATGAAAATTCTGGTCACAGGTGGCGGGGGCTTCTTAGGCCAAGCCCTTTGCCAAGGCTTGCGCGCACGCGGCTTTGAGGTTGTCAGCTTCAACCGCAGCCATTACCCGGCGCTGGATGAAATCGGCGTTACCCAGATTCAGGGCGATTTGGCCAGCCGCGATGCCGTGATTCATGCCACCAGCGGCTGCAACGCCATCTTTCACAATGCCGCCAAGGCTGGCGCCTGGGGCAGCTATGCCAGCTATCACGCGGTGAATGTCACCGGCACCGAAAACGTGCTGGCGGCCTGCCGTGCACATGGCATCGACAAGCTCGTTTACACCTCGACACCCAGCGTGACTCATCGCGCCACGCATCCGGTAGAAGGTGGCACCGCCGACAACGTGCCCTATGGCGAAAATCTCAAGGCACCGTATGCGGCCACCAAGCAGATAGCCGAGAAAATGGTGCTGGCGGCCAACAGCACAACGCTTGCCACCGTGGCGCTGCGCCCGCGCCTGATTTGGGGTGTGGGCGACAACCATCTGCTGCCGAATCTGGTCAAACGCGCCCGCGCCGGGAAGCTGGCGCTGGTCGGCGATGGTCAGAACCGGATTGACACCACCTATATCGACAATGCCGCCGATGCCCACTTTGCCGCCTTCGCGCACTTGGCTCCCGGCAGCGCCTGTGCCGGCAAGGCGTACTTCATCAGCAATGGCGAGCCGTGGACGCTGGAAGCCACCTTGAATGCCCTGCTCAAAGCCGCCGGCGCGCCGCCGGTCAAGCGCAAGATTCCGTTCCGCGTGGCGTATGCCGCAGGCTGGCTGGCAGAAAAACTCTGGCCGCTCATCCAGCCCGATGGCGAGCCGCCAATGACCCCATTCCTTGCCGAGCAACTTGCCACCACCCACTGGTACAGCATGACCCCGGCGCTGCAAGATTTCGGCTACCGGCCACAAGTGTCCATGACCGAAGGGCTGCGGCGGCTGGCGCTGGCTCATAAAATGCCCGCATGAATATTTCTTTGCCCTTCAATTGGAAAGTCCCGGCAGGCCGCGCCCTGCAATTGGCCTTGAACCGTGCGCTGGCGCTGGACGAAGACACCCGCACGGCGCTGGCAGCGCTGGAAGGACGGCAGGTGCAGCTGCATCTGCAATCGCCGCCGCTGGCACTGGCCATCACCGTGATGGATGGTGCACTACAGGTAGGGCCGGCCAGTGGCGAGGCCGATTTGTCGGTGCGCGCCAGCCTGTCCGCGCTGTTGCGGCAATTGCCGCCGCTGCGCCGTGACGATGCCGCGCCGGTCGGGCAATTGCGTATTGAGGGCGATGCCGAGCTTGCGCGCCGCCTGCAAAAACTGGCCCAAGGCTTTGAACCGGACTGGGGCGAGCCATTGACGCGGGTATTTGGCGATGTGCTGGGCATGCAGATGGCCAATGGCTTTGCCTTCGCCCTGCGCCGTGCCAAAACTGCGGCACAGGGCTTTGCCAGTGACAGCGCCGACTGGCTGACCGAAGAATCCCGCGTGGTGGTGGGACGTGAAGAACTTGCGGCATTTCATGAAGATGTCGATGCCATCCGCGATGATGTCGAGCGTCTGGCCGCACGCATTGCACGCCTGGGAGCTGGCGCATGAAGTCGGCACGCCGTATCTGGCGGATAGGCCGGGTATTGCTGCGCTATCGGCTGGATGCGCTGCTTGATGGCACGGCGGCCGAGCGCTGGTTGAAGCTGGCGCGCCCGTTTGTACCGCGCGCCAGCGCCGATGTGCAGGCCATGCCGCGCGGTCAGCGGCTGCGCATGGTATTGCAGGAATTGGGGCCGATTTTTGTCAAAGCCGGGCAGATTCTCTCCACCCGCCGCGACCTGGTGCCCGCCGATGTGGCCGATGAACTTGCCCTGCTGCAAGACCAGGTCAAACCCTTTGATGGCGATGAGGCGCGCGGCATCGTCGAAGCATCGCTTGGTCAAAACATTGAAGCGCTGTATTCGCGCTTTGACACCACGCCACTGGCTTCGGCCTCGATTGCCCAGGTGCACGCGGCTACCCTGCACGATGGCCGCGAAGTGGTGGTCAAGGTGCTGCGCCCCCATATCCGCAGCCAGATTGAGGGCGATATTGCCCTGCTGTACGACCTGGCCGCCGTGGTCGAGCGCACCCATCCACGCGCCGACAAAATCCGTCCGCGTGAAGTGGTGGCGGAAATCGAATCCACCCTGGCCGCCGAGCTTGACCTGCAACGTGAGGCCGGCAACGCCAGCGTGCTGCGCCGCAACTGGCTGGAAAGCGGCGATTTGTACGTGCCGGAGGTCATCTGGACGCATACCAGCGAGCGGGTGATGACGCTGGAGCGTGTGTACGGCATCCATAGCGATGATGTGGCCGCACTCGACAATGCCGGCATCGACCGCAAGGCGCTGGCTGCCAAAGGCGTGCGCGTGTTCTATCAGCAAGTGTTCCGCGACAATTTCTTCCACGCCGATGCCCACGCCGGCAATATCTGGGTGGACCCTGACCCGGCACGCGCGGCCAACCCGCGCTTCATCGCCCTGGATTTTGGCATCATGGGCCAGCTCTCGCGCGCCGACCAGTACTACCTGGCGGAGAACTTCATGGCGATTTTCAACCGCAACTATCGCCGCATCGCCGAGTTGCATGTGGAAGCCGGCTGGATGCCTTCGCATGTGCGCATCGACGAGCTGGAAGCCGCCGCGCGCGCCATTTGCGAGCCGTACTTTACCCGCCCGTTGTCGGAAATCTCACTGGCCGAAGTGCTGGCCAAGCTGTTCCGCATGGCGCAGCGCTATCAGCTCACCCTGCAACCGCAGTTGATTCTGCTGCAAAAGACCTTGCTGAACATCGAAGGCGTGGGCAGGCAACTCGACCCGCAAATCGACATCTGGGCAGTGGCAAAGCCCGTGCTGGAAACCATTCTGCGCGAGCGCTACAGCCCACGCCGGCTGCTGCGCGAAGCCGGCCAACGCCTGCCCGAATGGATGACTCGCGCCCCGGACATGCCCGGCTTGGTGCACGACTGGCTGAAGCAGCAAGTCCACGGTGGCCATCTGATTCAGATGCAGTCCGAAGATGTGCGCGTGCTCTCCAAAGACCTGCACATCATGCAAAAACGCATGATTTCCGCCGTGCTGGGCGCAGGCCTCTTGATTGTCGCCAGCGTGCTGTACGGCCTCGATGCTGGTGGCCCACGACTTACCGGCATCCCCGTCGCCACCTGGATTGCCGGCCTTGGCGGCATCTGGGCACTGTTTGCCGCCTGGCCACGGCGGCGGGTGAGATAAGCTTTCAGCGGGGGACTCCATGACTATTGCACTTGCAGAAATTTCAAAAAAACTAATCGCATCGGTGAGTGGGCAAATCCCGGCTCATCCACATGATGAAATCACCCAATTGGAAGTCGCCATTGAAAAACTGGGCAGCGAAATCGCACTTTTGAATGCACGTCGCCAGACGTTGCAAGAAGGCACCGAATTGCAGCAAGTGATGCAGGAGATGATCCGCCTAAGGACATTGCAGGACAGCCTCACTATTGACGATAAGCAAGCCATTGCCGAGATTCTGACAAGGCAGCTGTCATGAGCCTTGTAATGACCGGAGAGCAAATTGAAGACATCGTGCAGTTGTATTTGACGCTCTGCCAGTCAATGCACAGCACCCAGCGCCGGGAAAAGCCATTGCTGCTTCTGGTAGCCGGCCAACCCGGTGCCGGGAAAACCGGCCTTGCCGAAACCAACAAGCAATATCTGCGTGCGCATGGCGGCTATATCCATCTGGACGCCGACCGCCTGCGCGAATTATTGCCAGGCTATGCCGCGCTTGCGGCTGCGCATGGCGAAGCCGCCTCGGAAATCACCCAAGCCGCAGCCGGTGCTTGTGTCACCCGGCTGCGCCAATATGCGGTAGAGACACGCCGCAATATCCTTGAAGAAGGCACACTGCGCGCCGGTGCCGATACTTTCACCCGTTATATTCAGCGCATGCAGGAAGTCGGCTATCTGGTGGAACTACGGGTTCTGGCCGTGTCCCCAGAAGAAAGCCTGCTCGGCATTTACAAACGCTACGAAGGCCAGATTGCCGCACATAGCCCGGCACCGCGCTTCGTGCCGGAAGACTATCATCGCAGCACAACCCATGCCTTGGCGCAGACCATAGCCGCGCTGGAAAAACAGGCCGACAAAGTGCTGGTATTCGACCGCCGCGGGCATGTGCTGCATCAGCATCTGCGTGGTGATGGTGACAGTGGTGCAAGTGCCATCCTCTGTGCCGCGCAACAAGACAACAATGCACAAAGCAAGGCTGCATTGGCACTAGGCTGGGATGCGATTTTCAAGACTGCCCATGCCCGCAATGCCAAGCCTGACTATCTGCAACGTATTGCACTAC
The DNA here is from genome assembly GCA_002798195.1 of Lysobacteraceae bacterium NML03-0222. GTDB lineage: Bacteria > Pseudomonadota > Gammaproteobacteria > Xanthomonadales > Xanthomonadaceae > Solilutibacter. Next base: position 22,555 of record NWQM01000007.1, read on the forward strand.
ATCAAGCGCGCCTCCATGCAGCCATGCGAGCCGATATGGAGGCCGCAAAAATTTACGACGACAAACTGCCCGGTGCCCAAGCCTTCAGCCAGAAGTTGGCAGCGCACTCTTCCCATTGAAAACAACAAAGCCCCGGTTTTTGCTGGGGCTTTGTCTCACGCAGGGATTCAACTCAACCCACGCCTTTGCACCTGCGGCGCAGAAAATAGCGGTCATCGTCAGTCACGTCCATCAGCTCTTCGCCGTCTGCGGACAGTTCAAAGCGCCAGTAAGTCAGCCACTGCTTCCCCTCATCAGGCATGTCAGCAATGATGGCCAGCTCGTTGTCCCCGTTCAGCACCACCGCCTTGATATTGCCCGTCTCGGTGAAGGCAATCGTATCTGCGGAAATGGTCATATTGCTTTCATCGTATTCGCCGGGCTTGAGGCATTTACCGCTCCAGTCGCCACGAAACCTGGCCGGGACTTCGGCAACGGCGATGGCATCAGCCGCTTGCCCTGCACAATCGCAAGTCGGCTCCACAGCCAGCGCTACCGCATCCACTTCAGCGTCTGCCGGCGCGGATACTTCCGCCACCTTGGGCGATGGCGTTTCCGCAGCCGCAGAGGGCTCAGACTTCTTGCCCAGTGGGCAACCGGCAAGCAGCAGCGTGGCCGCCAGCATCAGGGGAACTTTAACCACACGCATCCTTAGTCTCCTGTTTGATGAATGAAAAGTTGTGCAAGCCAAACGCTTGGCTGTTTGCATGACGATAGCCAGAGCAGAATAAACCTGCAAATTTCACTATTGACAGAAATTTCTGCAAATATATTATCTGTGCCATGCAACTGACTGATATCGAACGCCGCTTTATTGTCCACTGGGGAGAGATGGGCTCCGCCTGGGGCGTGAACCGCACCGTGGCGCAAATCCATGCACTGCTGTTCATTCACGGCCAGCCGCTGCATGCCGAGGCCATTACCCAGACCCTGGGCGTGGCGCGCTCCAATGTCAGCAACAGCCTCAAGGAGCTGCTGAACTGGAAGCTGATCCGCACCACGCAAATCCTCGGTGACCGGCGCGATTACTTTGAAACCTCGGGTGATGTCTGGGAGTTGTTCCGCATCATCGTGCGTGGTCGCAAAGAGCGTGAGTTCGACCCCACTACCGTGCTGTTGCGCGAGCTGGTCAACCGCGATGACTTTGCCGAGCAGTCGCCCAATGCACAAGACCGACTGCATCAGACGCTGCGTTTCATGGAAACCATCGGCAGCTGGAGTGATGAAATGCTGCGGCTTTCACCGCAGACGCTGGAGAAAGTGCTGCATCTGGGTGCCAGCATCCAGCGTTTTGTGCGCGACAAGTAACAAGCTGTTTTTTACCCTTTAATTTCATTTTTAACAGAAATTACCGTAAAAACAGCCAATCATGAAACACATCTATTCCCAATCCGTTTCCCACCGCCCAGGAGCATTGCCATGAATCTCCCGCTTTTTCTGCTCTCCATCGTCATCGCCATCATCGTGCCCATCATTGCCGTGCGCTATCTGCGCCCGATTCTTGTTCGGGTACTGGCTCGACTCTGCCATGACGAGCCCAATGGTGCCGAATTCTGGGTGCGCAGCGCTTATCTGCTAGCCGCCAGTGGCACGCTCATCCTGATGCTGCTGTTTGGCAACTTCTCCGAAAAAGCCAGCCTGCTGGATGCGCTGCATCGCGCATTGCTGCTGGTCTGCGGCGGCGTATTCATCAGCGTTGCCACGATTGCCCACCATATCTGGAAGCAGCTCGGCATCCGTCTGCCTGCCAAACCCTTGCCACCCCCAGTTCCACAGGAGTATTGATGATGCACAGCCCCACGGTACTACTCTGCGGCGCCAATGGCTTTATTGGCCGTCATATCCATGCGCGCTTGCTGCAAGCTGGCTGGCAGGTAAAAACCGCAAGTCGGCACGGGGAAGCCCGCATCGACTTTCGCCGTGCCACCATTGCCGGGCACTGGCTGGATGCACTGCATGGCGTGGATGCGGTCATCAATGCGGTCGGCATCTTGCGCGACCATCCAAGCCAGCCGATGGCGGCAATTCACGATGCCGCGCCGCGTGCGCTGTTCGACGCCTGTGCGCAGCTGGGTATCCGCCGCGTAGTGCAAGTCTCTGCACTGGGCGTGGCCGAAGGCGATACCGCCTATGCCAGAAGCAAACGCTCGGCGGATGAGCATTTGCTGGCGCTGAATGCACAAGGTCAGCTTGATGGTGTCGTACTGCGCCCCAGTCTGGTATTTGGCATGGATGGCGATAGCACTCGGCTGTTTCTGCGCCTGGCACGGCTGCCGGTGCTGTTACTCCCCAAGGCGGTGATTCGCGCCCGGGTACAGCCATTGGCGGTGTGGGAGCTGGCCGAAGTCTGTAGCCGCTTGCTGAAAGACAACCACGATACCGGCGTACTGGAGCTGGCAGGCCCGCAGGCGCTTGGCATGGGGGCGTATATCGCCTGCCTGCGCCAGCAACTTGGCAAAACGACACCGGCCAGGGTGCTGCCACTGCCTGATGCAATCACTCATGCCGCTGCGCGCATTGGCGATGCACTGCCTCTCTCGCCGCTGTTCAGTGAAGCCTTGCAGTTGCTGGCGCGTGACAACTGCAGCGAGACCGGGCATCTTGCCCGTCTGCTGCAACGCCCGCCATGTGCGCCCGATGATTTTCTGGCCGCCGCCACGGAGTAAATCGCATGAGCGGCAAAGACCTGAACCTGTTGCGCCATAGCCTGATTGCCGTGTGGTGGCTGACCATCGTCACCAGCCTTGTGGAATGGAATGGACAGAGCCTGACCTTGCTGCAGGCAGGCGGTATCCAGTCCGTGCCATTGGCACACAGCCTAATTGCCGCAGGCGTTGCGCTCGATCTGCTGCTTGCCTTGCTGCTGATGTTCTGGCCACGCCGCATCAGCTACCAAGTTTCCATGGCCGCCGTTATCGCACTCACGCTCACCGCCTCGGTTCTTTCGCCAAATCTGTGGCTGCACCCCTTGCAGCCGCTGGGCAAGAACCTGCCAATTCTCGCCATCCTGCATATCCTTGCCAGGCGCTCGTCATGAACACCTATCTCATCATCAAATGGCTGCATATCCTCAGCAGCGTGCTGCTGGTTGGCACCGGCTTTGGCTCGGCGTTCTACATGTTTTTTGCCAACCGCAGCGGCAGCCTCGCCGCCCAGGCCGTCGTCACCCGACTGGTAGTGCGTGCCGATTGGTGGTTCACCACCCCCGCCGGCATCGTGCAACCCATCAGCGGGTTTTACCTGATGTATCTCACCGGCTGGGGGCTGTCTTGGGATACGCCGTGGATACTGGCAAGCCTGATTCTCTACCTCATTGCCGGGCTGTGCTGGCTGCCGGTGGTCTGGCTGCAAATCCGCATGTCACGCATGACCGATGACGCGCTGAAAAATGGCGAAGCACTGCCAGAAAAATACTTCCGCTACGCACGGCTTTGGGAAGCCCTTGGCTACCCCGCCTTTATCGCCATGCTGGGGATTTACTATCTGATGGTGAACAAGCCGGTGTTGTGGGGAGCGTGACGCATGCCCATGTGTATCACTAATCCACGCTGCACAAACGCGCAAGATTCGATTCCTGTTCGATCCTGAAAGTGTATTTTCTGCGCTTGTCCAGCATGAGAAACCCGCCTGAAGAATCAACAATCGCTTGATCCATCGGAACACCTTGTACCTGCTCTCCTTCAATGAAGGCCTGCACATTCCACTTGCTCGATGTTGGCAGCAAAGCCCGGCGCAGGCGGAAAAGCTGTCTACCCATCAGCATGCCAAGCCACTGCTCCCTGCTTTGATAAGAATGGAGCACCTGCATGTCCACAGTACCGTGATACTGTCCAATCACATGGTAGCTGCCGTCTTTTTTCAAAACGAATGATCCAGCCGTGCCATTGCCAACAGGAAACTGACCTGCGCCCAGTGTTGCCTGTTCAATCGCCAGCGGCTCAATCCCGGTCTTTTCCCACAACCTTGCCGCCATCCACCTGGTTTCTCCACCCGAGCTTCTTTTCAAAGGCATCTTGGCGACGTGGCTATGGCCGACATACACCATCATCTTTGCACCATTCGGCAGCGACTTGATGATATTGCTCAAGTTAAGCGCCTGTGCTTCTTCACGCTCTTCCACGCTGCCGGATGTGTTTTGCTCGGGCAGCTGCTCGTAGGCAAAGGTCTTGTAGCCGGCTTCTTCCGCACGCCGCAGAAAATCGGCAAACACCGGCTCTGCGGTGTAGTACCCCCTGTCGCGCAGAAACACGTTCCCTGCACTGCTTTCCTCAGACATGTTCTCTCCATTATTGGAAAGGGCCTCTAGCGCAAGATATTCATAACCTTCATTTTTCAGCGCCATGGCGAGCTGATATGCAAAGGCTCTGTGCAGTGGAAGATCATGTGCTTCGTTGAGTATCACAATCCGCTTGCCGCGCGCCGCTTGAATGATCTCGGTTAACGCATCGACATACTCAATGCCATCCAGATCAAGAGGGTCTTTTTCATCCATGCAGTCTTGATCCTGCACGGAAATGAATGCCCCTGTCTGACATTTCATCTGCGCAGCGAGGCTATTTTTGTCATTGGTGGCCAAAGCCTGCCGATGAAGCGCCATGTATGCGCTGAAATAGTTGCCTGCAAAAAGCTCTTTGTAGCTGGTTTGAATGCAACTCATCGCCTGCAAACTGCCGCAAGAGAACAGGCCAAACGCAGCAAGAAAAACTTCCTTGAACATGGCTAAAAGCGCTCCCGAGATGGAACTGGCAAACAGCTTAAATCAATTCCCGCCTTGCCACGCTTGAATCCGGGCGGCGAGTTTCTTGGCGGAGATACCGCCCTTGGCGCCGAGTTCCTGGGCGAAGGTGGCGATGCGTAATTCTTCCAGTTCGCGGCGCAGGGTGTTGGCTTCGGGGTCGTTTTTCGCAGCGTTGGCGAGTGCATCGACAAAGGGTTTGATTTCCAACATGCGCGCCTGGTCTTTGCCCGGGTCGCGCTGGGCACGCTCGGCGCGCAGGGCAAGGCCGCGCAGCCAGCGCGGGTATTCGGCCAGCACCTCGGCGCCCTGCTCGCGCAAGAAGCCGGGGAAGGTCAACGCATCCAGATGCGCCTGCATATCGTCGAGGTTGCCGCTGGCCCAGCCCATCAGCTTTGATTCCAGTGCGGCGCGCACTTGGGCTATCAACTCAAGAATGGTCTCGGCCTGTTGCAAGCGGCGCATGGCCTCGGCAAACACGCTTTTGCCAAGCCGCTGGGCGTGCTGGGCAAAACTTTCTGCGTCGCGGATTTCGGCAAGCCCCTCGGCGCTCAACGCATTGAAAGCGCCCTCGACCAAATCCTCGCGCAGCGGCTCGCTATCGCGATTACTGGGCTTTTTGAACACATCGGCCTTGCTGGTGGGCTGCTCCAGCGCCGCATACAGCAACCCGGTCTTGGGGCTGATGGGCAATTGCCGCCGCGCCTGCTTGAGTTTGTCGGCAAGAGCGATGCGCAGCAGGCGGCGCACGCCTTCGGCGTGATGGCGCAGCGCCAGCTCGCGCTGTGCGTGGACATGCAGCGAGACGCTATCGCCATCATCATGCAGTGCCGGAAAGGCCGGAATGCCGGCATCGCCCTCCACCTGCACGGGTACCGGGGTGTCCGGGAATGTGACAAGGCCGGTTTGCCGCAGGTCGCGGGCGGTGCGGTTGGCAAAGGCGCGTTGTGCGCGACTGCCGAACTTTTCCCGCAGCGCGGCCAAGTCGCGCGATACCGCCAGCACGGTTTTGCCTTTTTCATCCTGCAATTGCAGATTGATATGCAGATGTGCGGGCAGGCTTTCTTCATCGAAATCCGGCGCGGCCAGCTCCACGCCGGTGAGTTTTTGCAAAAAGCGCGCCAGTGCCGCAGGCAGGCTGTCGGCCTGTGCTGTGCGATGCGCCTCGGCAAAGGCGCGGGCAAAGTCCGGTGCCGGCACAAAATTGCGTCGCAATGATTTGGGCAGTGTTTTAATCAGCGCGGCGGCTTTTTCTTCGACAAAGCCCGGCGCCATCCAGCTGAGCATGGCCTCGTCCACCGCGTTCAGAAGATGCAGCGGCAGCACCAGGTTCATGCCATCGTCCAGCGCCCCCGGCTCGAAGCGGTAACGCACCGCAAGGCGTGCATCGCCAAGCGCGATATACGGCGGAAAGCGCGCGGCATCGGTTTCATCGGCCACCAGCAAATCATCGCGTGACCATTCCAGTGCTTTTTTCTGCGCAGCATCCAGACCTTTGTACCAGGCATCCAGTGCCTGCACGTTGTGCACATGCGCGGGCAGCCGGTCCAGATACCAGCGGCTCTGCCAGTCTTCATCAACGACAAGACCTGTGCGGCGCTGTTTGGCTTCTTCTTCGCGCGCCGCTTCCAGCGTGCGCAGGTTGCGGGCAAGAAATGCGCTGCGGGTATTGACCTCGCCCATCACCAGCGCGTCATGGGCAAACAGGGCGCGCGCTTCTTGCGGATACAGCGCGCCGTAATGCACCGGCTTTTTCGGCGCCAGCACCAGCCCGAACAGGCTGATTTGTTCGCTGCCAATCACCCGCCCTTGCGCGCGCGACCAGCGCGGCTCGTGATGGCGGCGCGACAGCAGATGCGCAAGCTCGGCAATCACCCAGTCCGGCTCAATCGCGGCATTGGTGATGGCCCAGACTTTTTCGGTATCCAGCAAGGTGGCGCTGAGCACCCAGGCCGGCGGCCTCTTGGCCAAAGCCGAGCCGGGAAACAACTGGAAACGCCGTCCGCGCGGGCCTTGGTAGAGGCCGCGCTCGGCCAGATTACCAATCTGGCTGGGCAGAGCGGCAATCAGTGCGCGATGCAGGCGCGCATACAGGGCGGCGCTGTTATCGCTATCGGCCGGGACATTTTCTTGCGGCCAGATTTCTTCGCATTGCAGCTTGAGTTGCCGATGCAGCTCGCGCCATTCGCGCAGCCGCAAAAATCCCAGGAATTTTTTCTCCGCCCATTTGCGCAACTGGCTTTGGCTCATTTCCTCATGCGCCTGGCGGAAAGCCTCCCAGAGATTCCAGATGCCGATGAACTCGGACTTGTTATCGGCAAACTCGGCATGGGCGGCATCGGCGGCGGCACGCGCATCAGCCGGGCGCTCGCGCGGGTCCTGCACGCCCAGGAAGCTGGCAATGGCCAGCATTTCCGGCAATACGCCGTGTTTTTTCGCAGCAATCAGCATCCGCGCCAGTTTCACGTCCACCGGCAGGCGCGCCATTTCCCGGCCGATGCGGGTCAGGCGGCGCTCGCCATCAATCGCGCCCAGCTCCAGTAGTTGCTGCCAGCCATCGCTGATGGCACGCGCTTCGGGCGGCTCGAGAAACGGAAACGCTTCAATCTGCCCAAGACCGATGGAAAGCATGCGCAGAATCACCCCGGCCAGTGCCGAGCGCCGGATTTCCGGGTCGGTAAATTCCGCGCGGGCGGTGAAATCGGCTTCGGAATACAGCCGGATGCAAACCCCGTCGGCCACCCGGCCACAACGCCCGGCGCGCTGGTTGGCGCTGGCTTGGCTGATGGCCTCGATATGCAGACGGTCGATTTTCTGCCGTGGGCTATAGCGTTTGACGCGGGCAAATCCCGGGTCCACCACATAGCGGATGCGCGGCACGGTCAGCGAGGTTTCTGCCACATTGGTCGCCAGCACGATGCGGCGCTTCACGCCGGGATTGAACACCTTGTCCTGATCGCGTGCCGACAGCCGGGCGTACAGTGGAATCACTTCGGTGGCACGGTATTTGCGTTTTTCCAGCGCCTGATGCGCATCGCGGATTTCGCGCTCGCCGGGCAGGAAAATCAGCGTATCGCCCAGCGGGTTTTCGCGGGTGATTTCATCGCAGGCGGCAACGATGCCATCGAGCACGCTCATCGCTTCGCCGTCTTCGGTTTCGGCCAGCGGCCGGTAGCGCACTTCCACCGGATAGGTACGGCCTTCCACTTCCACCACCGGCGCGCCGCCGAAATGTTCGGCAAAACGTGCCGTGTCGATGGTGGCCGAGGTGACGATGAGCTTGAGGTCGGGGCGCTTTTGCAGCAGCGCTTTCAAATAGCCGAGCAGAAAGTCGATATTGAGGCTACGCTCGTGCGCCTCGTCGATAATCAGCGTGTCATAGCGCGAGAGCCAGCGGTCAGACTGGATTTCCGCAAGCAGGATGCCATCGGTCATGAATTTGATGGCCGTGCGCTCGCCGACTTGCTCGTTGAAGCGCACCTGAAAGCCCACCGCTTCGCCCAGCGGCACTTGCAGTTCTTCGGCCACGCGCCGCGCAACCGAGCGCGCCGCGATGCGGCGCGGCTGGGTACAGCCAATCATCCCGGCCTCGCCGCGCCCGGCCATCAGGCACAGCTTGGGCAATTGCGTGGTTTTGCCGCTGCCGGTTTCCCCTGCAATCACCACCACCTGATGCTGGCGAATCAGCGCGATGATGTCGTCGGCCTTTTCCGCCAGTGGCAGCTCCTGATTGATGCTGGCTGCGGGCAATTGCGCACGGCGCGCCTGCCGTGCGGCGATGGAGGCTTGCAGTTTTTCGGTGAAAGCCGCACGCAGGGTCTCGTCTTTGGGGCGGGCTTTCCATTTGCCCAACAGCCCCAGCAGGCGGCCACGGTCGCGGCTCAGCCCGGCATCAATGGCACGGCGGGCATGGCGCAAGTCCAGGTTTTCAGGCGGCAAAGACATCAATCAGCACATTTCAGGCAAAGGCGCGCTCCAGCACTGCCATCCGCACCAGCACACCGTTTTCCACCTGTCGCAGGATGCGCGACTGCGAGCCATCGGCCACTTCATCGCTGATTTCCACGCCGCGATTGAGCGGCCCCGGGTGCATGACGATGGCATCCCGGGCTGCACCAGCCATGCGGGCAGCGGTAATGCCGTAGTCGCGGTGATAGCCATCCAGCGACTCAATCAGGCCATCTTCCATGCGCTCGCGTTGCAGGCGCAGGGTCATCACCACGTCGGCATCGCTGAGTGCCTCGTCAAGATCATGGCTGACATGACAGCCCGCCAGGGTATCGTCGGCAGGCAGCAGATTGGCCGGCCCGCAAACGCGGATGTCCTGCACACCCAGGGTGCGCAGCGCGGCAAGGTCACTGCGCGCCACCCGTGAATGCAGGATGTCGCCAACGATGGCCACTTTCAACGCGGAAAAATCGCGCCCCTTGGCCTCGCGGATGGTAAGCATGTCCAGCAGCGCCTGGGTCGGATGCTGGCTGCGGCCATCGCCGGCATTGATAAGCGCGGTGCCGGGCGCAGCACTTTGCGCAAGCTCGGCCACCAGTCCGTCTTCACGGGCGCGGATGATGAAGGCGGACACGCCCATCGCCTCAATGTTTTTCAGGGTATCGAGCGCGGTTTCACCCTTGGTGGCCGAGGAGGTCGCCGCCTCGAAGTTCAGGATATCCGCGCCCAGCCGCTGCGCTGCGCGCTGAAAGCTGAGCCGGGTGCGGGTGGAAGGCTCAAAAAACAAGGTGCAAACAGCACGGCCGGACAGATGGCTGCGGCAGTCACCTGCATGGCGCAGCGCCTGGGCACGGTCGAGGATGGCAGTCAGCGCGTCAAAATCGAGCGCCTGCATGGAAAGCAGATGGTGTGGCATGGCTTTAGTTTTCCTTCTCTTGCGTAGCTTGGGTCACCGGCACGGCGCTATCGGGTGCGGCAATCCAGCGCTCAATGATGACCGCCGCGGCGACTGCATCCAGCTCGGCGGCATCACGGCGGCGGCGCTGGCCTTCGGCGCGCGCGGCGGCAAAGCGTTGCGCCGCCTCGATGCTGGAGCGGCGCTCGTCCACCATCAATACCGGCAGGCCGAAGCGTTGCTGCAATTGCCGGGCAAAGCGCTGCGCGCGTTGTCGTGCTGGCTGGTCGCTGCCGTCCAGGGTCAACGGGTCGCCGACGATAAAGCCGCTGGGCAGCCATTCTCGGCGCAGTTTTTCAATCGCCGGCCAATCCGGTTTGTCATCGCGCATCTCCACCACGGCTATGCCGCGCGCACCGGCGCCGATGGCACTGCCGACCGCCACGCCGATGCGCCGCGCACCGACATCAAAGCCCAGTACCGCGCCATCGAGTCTCATGCACGGCCACTGTAATGGGTCATGTTCATCAGATTCACGCCCACCAACCCGGCAGCGGCCTGCCAGCGCTGCTCCAGCGGCAGGCGGAACAACAAATCGTCATCCGAGGGCGCCAGCAGCCAGCTGTTTTCGCTGATCTCCTGCTCCAGCTGACCTGCACCCCAGCCCGCACAGCCCAGCGCCACCACAGCCTGCGCCGGACCATCGCCACGCGCCATCGCCTCGAGCACATCGCGCGAGGTGGTCAGCGCAAGGCCGCCGGGCAGGCGCACACTGGAATCCCATTCGCGCTCACCATCATGCAGCACGAAACCACGCTCGGCATGTACCGGGCCGCCGGCCAGCACCGGCTGCGCCAAAAGCTCCGGGGCACCGCCTTCGATGCGGATTTGCGCAAACAGCTCGCCGACGCTGTATTCCGAGGCACGGTTGATGACAATCCCCATCGCGCCGTGCTCGTCATGCTGGCAAATCAGGCTGACGGTGCGGGAAAAATTGGGGTCGTCCAGTGCAGGCAAGGCAATCAGCAACTGTCTGGCCAAAGATGAGGCGGATTCTGTCATGCACAAGATTGTAGCCTGTGCACCCTGTTTACCGGGATGAAAACGACAACGCCCGCCAAGGCGGGCGCTGTTCATCGCTATGTTTCAGGCACGCGGGTTAGCGCACTTCCGCCACTTCCACGCCATCAAGCCCCTGCGCCAAGGTGCGGGCATCGCCGCCCTGTGCCAGCTTGATTTTCAGGCGCACCTCGTTCTGCGAATCGGCATAACGCAGTGCGTCCTCATAGCTGATTTCACCGGCCTGATACAGCTCGAACAGGCTCTGGTCGAAGGTTTTCATGCCCAGCTGGGTGGAATCCTTCATCACCTCTTTGAGCTTGTGGATTTCACCGTCACGGATATAGTCCTGCACCAAGGGCGTGCCCAGCAGGATTTCTATCGCCACGCGGCGTCCCTTGCCATCCACACGTGGCACCAGTTGCTGGGCGATGACCGCCTTGAGGTTCAGCGACAAATCCATCAGCAGTTGCTGACGGCGGTCTTCAGGAAAGAAGTTGATGATGCGATCCATCGCCTGGTTGGCATTGTTGGCGTGCAGAGTGCATAGCACCAGATGGCCGGTTTCGGCAAAGGCGATGGCGTGATCCATGCCTTCGCGGGTACGTACTTCGCCAATCATGATCACGTCCGGTGCCTGACGCAGGGTGTTTTTCAGCGCCGCTTCCCAGCTTTCGGTATCGATGCCGACTTCGCGCTGGGTGACGATGCAGTTTTCGTGGCGATGCACGAATTCAATCGGGTCTTCGATGGTGATGATGTGGCCGGTCGCTGCCTTGTTGCGATGACCAATCATCGCTGCCAGCGAGGTGGTCTTGCCGGTACCGGTGGCGCCAACAAAGATGATGATGCCGCGCTTGGTCATCGCCAGCGTCTTGATGATCGGCGGCAGATTCAGCTCTTCAGTCGTCGGGATATGGGTTTCAATGCGGCGCAACACCATGCCGACCTGGTTACGCTGATAGAAGGCCGAAACACGAAAGCGCCCCACCCCGGCAAGGCCAATGGCGAAATTGCATTCGTGGGTTTTTTCAAACTCCTCGCGCTGCACCGGCGTCATGATGGACAGCACCAAGTCACGGCTCTGCTGCGAAGTCAGTGGCTCCTGGGTTACCGGCGTGATTTTGCCGTTGACCTTCATTGAAGGCGGCATGCCGGAGGTGATGAACAAGTCCGATGCACGCTGTGTGGACATCAGCTTCAGCAGGGAAGTGAACTCGGCGGGTGTGGTCATGGGAGAGCTCCTGAAAATTCGTGCCGACAGGTGTTAATCGAACAGGCGCTTGTCCTTGGCGTATTCGCGCGCCTGTGGCTTCAGAATCAAGCCGCGCGCCACCAGTTCCTGCAAATGCTGATCCAATGTCTGCATCCCGTATTGCTGACCCGTCTGGATGGCCGAATACATCTGCGCCACCTTGTCCTCACGGATGAGGTTGCGGATCGCCGGAATGCCGACCATGATTTCCCAGGCGGCGGTACGGCCACCACCGACTTTCTTCAAGAGTGTTTGCGAAATCACCGCGCGCAGGGATTCGGACAACATCGAACGCACCATCGGCTTCTCGCCTGCCGGGAACACGTCAATGATACGGTCGATGGTTTTGGCAGCTGAGCTGGTATGCAATGTGCCGAACACCAAGTGCCCGGTTTCGGCAGCGGTCAGTGCAAGCCGGATGGTTTCCAGGTCACGCAGTTCACCCACCAAGATATAGTCCGGGTCTTCACGCAATGCCGAGCGCAACGCCTCGTTGAAGCCATGCGTATCGCGGTGCACTTCGCGTTGGTTGATGAGGCATTTCTGCGACTGGTGCACAAATTCGATGGGGTCTTCCACTGACAGGATATGCCCATATTCGTTCTTGTTGATATGGTCGAGCATCGCTGCCAGTGTGGTGGATTTGCCCGAGCCGGTGGGGCCGGTCACCAAAATCAAGCCTTGCGGCTGGTTGACCAGCTCGCGGAACAATGGTGGACAGCCAAGCTGGTCAAGCGTCAACACTTCTGAGGGAATGGTACGGAATACTGCACCTGCACCGCGATTCTGATTGAAGGCGTTGACACGGAAGCGTGCAAGGCCGGGGATTTCAAAGGAGAAGTCGGTTTCCAGGAATTCTTCGTAGTCGCGGCGCTGCTTGTCCGACATGATGTCGTAAATCAGCGCATGCACGGTCTTGTGATCCAGCGGCGGGATATTGATTCGCCGCACATCGCCATCGACGCGAATCATCGGCGGCAAGCCTGCCGACAAATGCAAATCCGATGCCTTGTTCTTAACCGAGAAGGCCAATAACTCTGCAATATCCATCTTTCACCTGGCTTCTTGAAACTGTGATCAAATGCCGGTTCCCCAGCCCCGCGCGGAGTATAACCCCCGCGCCATCAGAATCACCTGATTGCTATGCTCTATGCCTTGACCCAACTCAAAGTGGTGACATGAACCCTGTTTCCGACTCGATTACCTTCATTGGCGGCGGCAATATGGCGCGTAGCCTGATTGGCGGGCTGATTGCCGCAGGCAAGGCAGCAGACAAGATCCGAGTAGCCGAGCCGGTAGAAACCCTGCGCCAAAGCCTGGCGGCAGATTTCTCCGTGCAAGTCTTTGCCCAAGGCCAGGAAGCGGTGAGCGGCAGTGCCATCTGGCTGCTGGCGGTCAAGCCACAAGTGATGAAAAGCCTCTGTCAATCGCTGGCCGAACAGGCACAGGCACAAAAACCGCTGCTGGTATCGGTCGCTGCCGGTATCACCAGCAAGCAGATTTCCAGCTGGTTGGGCGGCGGACTGGCCGTGGTACGCACCATGCCCAATACCCCGGCACTGCTGGGCGCAGGTGTAACGGGCCTGTATGCCAACAGCCAAGTCACCCAATCACAAAAACAGGCAGCCCAAGCGCTGTTGCAAGGCGCAGGCGCAACCGTCTGGATTGACGATGAAAACCTGATGGATGCGGTGACCGCGGTTTCCGGCAGTGGCCCGGCCTATGTGTTTTTGCTGGTCGAGGCCATGCAGGCCGCAGGCGAAGCGGAAGGCTTGAGTGCAGAAGCCGCCCGCAGCCTGACCATCCAGACCCTGCTGGGTGCGGCCAAAATGCTGACCCATGACGATACCCCGGCCGCCGAGCTGCGCCGCCGCGTGACCTCACCGGGTGGTACCACCCAGGCGGCGATCGAGAGCTTCGAGGCCGATGACTTCCGCGCCATCGTTGCCCGCGCCATCCATGCTGCCCGCCAGCGGGGCATTGAACTTGCCAAGGCCAATGCCTGATGAAAACCCTCTCACTCGCACTGTTATTAGCGCTATCGCTCACTGCCTGCGGGCAAGAGGCGCCTCGCCCAGCCACGCCGCTTGGTCAGAACGCGCCCAGCCAGGCTGCCCGCGCCACGCTCGGTGATATGCAGCTGGAGGCGCGTCTGGTGCGCAGCAGTGATTTGAGTGAGGCCATCACCCGCCAGTACGGTGTAAACCGCGATGCCGATAACTGGTTGCTGCTGCTTTCCCCGCGCAGTGCAGCCGGTGATGCCATCCCGGTTGAAGGTCTGCATTTGCAGGCGCGCGCGGCAAGCCTTGCCGAAAGCATGAAACCGCTGACACTGCGCCGTATCGACAGCGCCGGGTTTAGCGACTGGATTGCCGAAATCCAGGCCAGCGCGCCGACCACCTTGCAGCTGGAAATCGACGCGCGCCGTGACACGGCCAGCGCACAGCTGCGCTTTAGCCGCGACCTGCCCAAGCGCTGATAATCGCCGCAAGCGCGGCTAGGCCATCGCTCAAGGCCGCAGGACCTGGTTGCAGAATCAGGGGCGACTTCACTTCGTGCAGCTCGCCATGCAGCACCGCCGGAATCTGCGCCCAGCCCGGTCTTGCGGCGACTTGTTCCGGACGGAATTTCTTGCCACACCAGGAGCCGATGATGATGTCCGGTGCGCGGCGGATAACTTCATCGCCATCGGCCAGAATGCGGTTTTTGGCCAGCGCCTCGGCGGCATGCTCGGGGAATATGTCATCACCGCCGGCGGTCGCAATCAGCTCGCTGACCCAGCCAATACCGCTAATCATCGGCGTATCCCATTCTTCGAAATACACCTTGGGACGTCGCGGCAGGCGCGCAGCTTCGGCGGCGACCACGTCAATACCGCGCTGCAAGGCGGCGGCGTAATCATCGGCCTTGGCGGCCGCACCGACCAGTGCGCCCAACCTGCGAATGTAGTCAAGAATGCCCTCGACGCTGCGATGATTGGCAATCCAGACTTCGACGCCAGCACGCACCAGCTCTGCGGCGATATCGGCCTGAATATCGGAAAAGCCAATCACCAAATCCGGCTGCAAGGCCACAATCGCATCGGTCTTGGCACGGGTAAAGGCGCTGACCTTGGGCTTTTCACGTCGCGCCTGTGCTGGCCGCACGGTAAAGCCGGAAATGCCGACAATCCGATCTTGCTCGCCCAGCGCGTACAGGGTTTCGGTGGGTTCTTCGGTCAGGCAGACGATGCGCCGCGGCCCCATTATTGACAGGCGCCTGCACGCATCAGGGATAGAGCATGCGCTTGTGCCAGTGGCCGTCGGCATCACGCTCGTACAAACAGCGCTGGTGCAGGCGGAATTTGGCGCCATACCAGAATTCGATAGCGCGCGGCACCACGCGGGTGCCTGACCAGGTGGCCGGGCGCGGCACGTCGCGGCCGGCAAACTCACGCTCGAAGTCACTGATGCGCGCCTCAAAGGTTTCGCGCCTGTCCAGCGTGCGTGATTGCTGCGAAGCCCAGGCACCAATCTGGCTCATGCGCGGGCGGCTGGCAAAATAGGCATCGGCCTCGTCCGCGCTGACTGGCTGGGTATCGCCCTCGATACGCACTTCGATACCGGCTTCGCCCAGATGCGGCCACCAGAACAGCAGCGCCGCCTGCGGGTTGGCAGCCAGCTCCGTGCCCTTGCGGCCATCGGTATGGCTGTAAAACACAAAGCCGCGCGCATCAAAATCTTTCAGCAGCACGATGCGTGCCGCCGGTCGTCCTTGCGCATCGGCGGTGGCCAGGGTCATGCCGGTGGGCTCCGGCTCGCATTCACGGGCACGTGCAAACAGGCTGGCAAAGGTGTCGATGGCTTCGGCAAGCAGAGATTCGGTATTCATTGCGGTATTGTCTCCCGATGAAGTCCGCAATGCACCCTGCAATCTTGCTGCACAAACCTGCCAATCTGGTACTCATCGGCCCGATGGGTGCGGGCAAAACCTCGATTGGCAAACGCCTGGCTGAGGCACTCGGGCTGCGCTTTGTCGATGCCGACCGTGAACTGGAGCAGCGCACGGGCGCGAGCATTGCGCAAATTTTCGACTGCGAGGGCGAGGCGGGATTCCGTCGCCGCGAATCGCAGCTTCTGGCCGAGCTTTTGGCAAATCAACGCTTATTGATTGCCACCGGCGGTGGCGTGGTTCTGGCTGCGGAAAACCGCGCAGCGCTTGCCAGAGGAGCTTTCGTGGTGCATTTGCATGTCAGTGTCGCCGAGCAATTGCAGCGCTTGGCGCGTTGCCGCAGCCGTCCACTGTTGCAGCGTCCCGACCGCGAGCAAGCGCTTACGCAAATGGCCGCAATCCGCAATCCGCTGTATGCGCAAGTGGCCGACCTGCATTTCGATACTGAAAGTCATGGCCCGGATGAGGCCGCCCATCTTTTACAGCAGCTGCTACAACAACATGGGGTGCTGACATGAGTATCGAAAGCGTTGCGGTGGGCGGCGCTGCCCCCTATCGCATCGATATTGGCGCAGGGCTGCTGGGTGATGAGGCGCGTCTGGCCGCACACTGGCGCGGTCGCCATGCACTGGTACTGAGTGATCGCCATGTCGCCCGGCATCATGCACAGAAACTGATGGATGCGCTCGCCCGCGCCAAACCACAGGCCGATATTCGCCTGCACACGATTGCCGCCGGAGAGGCCTCGAAAACCCTGGCGAGCTTCTCCGAAGTGATTGATGCACTGGCGGCGCAGGGCGCGACCCGCGATGCCTGCGTGTTTGCCCTTGGCGGCGGCGTGGTCGGAGATTTGGCTGGGTTTGCTGCCGCCTGCTGGATGCGTGGCATCGACTGCGTGCAATTGCCCACCTCACTGCTGGCGATGGTGGATTCCTCGGTCGGCGGCAAGACTGCGGTGGACATATCAGCCGGCAAGAATCTGGTCGGCGCCTTTCATCTGCCGCGCGCGGTCATCATCGACACTGACACCCTGCAGACCTTGCCACGGCGCGAAGTCGCCGCAGGACTGGCCGAAGTGGTCAAATACGGCGCGATTTTCGATGCGGCTTTCCTGGACTGGCTGGAAAGCCGGGCCGATGCACTGCTGGCGCTGGACGAAGCCACGCTCCAATACGCCATCGCCGCCAGCTGCCGCTACAAGGCAGCCGTGGTCGAGCGCGACCCGTTTGAACATGGCGAGCGCGCCCTGCTCAATTTCGGCCATACCTTCGCCCACGCCATCGAGGCCGAACAAGGCTTCGGCGGCCTGGTGCATGGCGAAGCCGTCGCCATCGGCATGGTGTTGGCCGCGCGCCTTTCCACCCGGCTCGGGCTTGCGCCGCAACCACACGGCGAGCGCCTCGCCCGGCTGTTGGCGCGGTTACACCTGCCCACCACCCTGCCCGAGGGCTTGGATGCTGAAGCATTGCTGGCACGCATGCGGCTGGACAAAAAAGCCAGCGCCCACGGCCTGCGCTTTGTCCTCTGGCGTGGCGCGGGCAAGGCCGAGCTGGTCAGCGCCGTGGATGAGCAGGCGGTGCGCGCCGTTTTGCGCGATTGAAAAGCGCGGCAAATAGCGTGCAGCCTCTACAATGTGCGCATGCACCTCCTCCTGCAACAACAACACCCCAAAGCCGGTGAAGCGCCGCGCTTTGTCCAGTTCACCCTGCAGCCTGACTTGTTCGGTGGCTGGATGCTGCTGCGTGAAAGCGGCCAGCAGGGACAGACGCGCACTACGCTGCGCCGCGAGCAATATCTTGACCATGCCACTGCGCTTGCCGCGCTGCAAAAGGCGCGCGATGCACAACTCAAAAGAGGTTTTGCGCTGATGTCGGGCATGGCATCGACAACCCAAGGTGAATTGTTGAGATGAAAAACGACCGATTCCTGCGCGCCCTGCGCCGCGAACCCGTGGATGCCACGCCGGTATGGCTGATGCGCCAGGCCGGACGCTATCTGCCCGAATACCGCGCCACTCGCAAGGCGGCCGGCAGCTTCCTGGCGATGGCGAAGAACCCGGAAATCGCCTGCGAAGTCACCCTGCAACCGCTGCGGCGCTTTCCGCTGGATGCAGCGATTTTGTTTTCGGACATCCTCACCGTGCCCGACGCCATGGGGCTTGGCCTGTACTTTGTCGAAGGCGAAGGCCCGAAATTCGAGCGTCCGGTACGCGATGCCGACGCCGTTGCCCAACTCGCCGTGCCGGACATGGAAGCCGAGCTTGGCTATGTGATGGATGCGGTACGGCTGATTCGCCGCGAACTGGACGGGCAGGTACCGCTGATCGGCTTTTCCGGCAGCCCCTGGACGCTGGCCTGCTATATGGTTGAAGGCGGCGGCAGCAAGGACTTTGCCCGCATCAAGGCGATGGCCTATAGCGAGCCTGCACTGCTGCACCGCTTGCTGGATATCACCACCGATGCGGTGATTGCCTACCTTGCCGCACAACGTGCCGCCGGCGCCCAGGCGCTGCAGGTATTCGACACTTGGGGCGGGGTACTGTCTCCAGCGCTATACCGCGAGTTTTCGCTGCGCTATCTGCAGCGTATTGCCCGCGAACTGCCGCGCGGCGAGGGCGCCGAGCGCACCCCGCTGATTCTGTTCGGCAAGGGTTGCGGCCAGCATCTTGAGCAACTGGCCGCGACCGGCACCGACGCACTCGGCATTGACTGGACGACGTCGCTGAGCGATGCCCGCAGCCGCACCCATGGTCAGGTCGCGCTGCAAGGCAATCTCGACCCGACCACGCTGTATGCCAGCCCGGAGGCAATCCGCGCCGAAGTGCGCAAGGCGCTGGATGATTATGCCCAGGCCAACGGCGGCTCACGCGAGGGTCATGTGTTCAATCTTGGACATGGCATGTCGCCGGACATGAACCCCGAGCATGTGGCGGTACTGGTGGACGAAGTGCACCGCCACAGCCATCGCCAAGCCGCTGTCTGAATAACCGAAGGCGAGAGTCCTGCAGGACTCTCGCCTTCGCACAAAGCCCACCTGGGCGCCTGCTCAAGGCCGCCTATTTCCTCAATACTTCCGCCAGCATTTCCGAAGTAACTGGCTTGCGCAGCAAGTGGCTGAAGCCTGCCGCCTTGACCTTGGCCTCCAGGTCTGGCTCAGCGCTGGCAGTAACGGCAATCAGTGGGGCATTTTGACCGCAGGCACGCAGCTGGCGCGCCAACTCGAAGCCATCCATGCCGGGCAAGTCCAAATCCAGCAGCAGCCTGTCAAAATGCTGCGTGGCATTCTCTGCCAATGCCGCCAGCGCATGTTCGGCATGTCGTACCTGATGCCCCAACGCCTGCAATAGCAAGACCAATACTTCTGCAACCACCGGGTCATCTTCCACCAGCAATAAATGTAAGTGGGCATCCACTTGCGAGGGCTTGTCGGCAGCCCCGGTCGCTGGCATTGCTGCCGCAGCCAGCGGCAATTGCACGCTGAAACAGCTGCCCTGTCCGGGTGTGCTCTGTAGCTCGATGGTGCCGCCCATCGCCGCTGCCAGCTCCCGGCTGATGGCAAGCCCCAGCCCGCTGCCACCATATCCGGCACCATTACGTGGCGCCTCGCCCTGCTCGAAACGCTGGAACAGACGCCGGCTTTCCTCGGCGCTCAGGCCAGGCCCGGTATCACGCACATGAAACACAACGCCTGCGGAGGTATCCGCCATCAGCTGTAGCGATACGGCGCCAGAGTCTGTGAATTTGATGGCATTGCCCAAAAGATTGAGCAGGATTTGCTCCACCCGGGTGCGGTCACCGATGAGCCAGGCAGGCGCATCGGCGCTGATCTGACAATCGAACTGCAAACCTTTTTTCTCCGCCAGTGGCTGCATCAATGCCGCTACTTCATTCACCAGTTGCTGCATATCGAAAGGCGCCTCAATCAATACCAGCTTGCCTGCCTCCACCCGCGCCAAATCCAGTGCATCGTTGACCAGATGCAACAGATGCTTGCCCGCACTCTGAATGGCCTCAACCTGCGCGCGCTGACGCACATCCAGCGCGCTTCCCTGCAACAATTCGGACATGCCCAGCACACCGGTCAATGGTGTGCGGATTTCATGCCCCATGGTGGCGAGGAAACGGCTTTTGGCCTGCGAGGCTTGCTCGGCCAGGCAACGCCGCTGCTCGGCCAACTGCCATTCGTGTTTGCGCCTGAGGCGCTGCCGCCAGATGCGTACCAGCAGCCAGAGCATCACCCATAACAGCACCCCGGCAGCCAGCATCGCCCAGCCGGATCGCCACCACGGCGGTGTAACGACAAAGGCCAGCTGTTGCTCTTTGGCCATATTGCCGTAGGCATCACGGGCACGCATATGCAGCACATAATGTCCCGGCGGCAAGCCGGTGAAAATACGCTCCCCCTGAGCGCCATGATCCACCCAATCTTTGTCGAAGCCTTGCAAGCGGCTCCAGTAGCGCACCGCTGCCGGATCATCAAAGCTAAGCAAATGCCCGATCATGCGCAGCTCGCGGTCATCCGACTCAAGCTCCAGCGCATGCCTGCCAGGCCGCAGACTGACCCACTCCCCGTTACGGCGCACATCCACCGCATCAATCTTGAGTACCGGAGTACGAATTTCAGGATCGGGATAGCGTGTATCAATCAACACCAATGTACCGGCATCGGTGGTTGCCGCGAGCAGACCCTGCGCACTTATCGCAAGGCTCCGGTCAAGAAACTCCTGGCTGGCCAGGCCATTGGCAATGCCATAAGTGCGCAAATGCTGATGCGCCGGATCCCAAAGAAAAATCCCGCGCCGGCTGGACAGCCACACCCGCTGTCGTTCATCAATCACAAGTCCACCCGCTTCGATGGCCGGCAGTTCCTGGCCTGCCGGCACTTCTGCCACCTTCGTCCATCGGCCGTTTTGATATTGATGGCGCTCCAGTCCTTCCAGACGATGCAGCCAAAGCGCATCCTTGCCATCAAAGGCAAAGGCAAATACCCGCTTGCCTGCCAGCCCATCGGGTACCACCAGGCGCTCCCGGGTTTCATCCAGCCAGCCAAGGCCATGACTGCCTGCCACCCAAAGCCGGCCGCCAGCATCCACCGCAACAGCTTCACTATCACCTGCGCCAAGGCCGTTTGCTGCGCTGGCGGCGATGACTTTCAGCACCTTGCCGGTTGCGATATCGCGCTGCTGCAAGCCGTAACCCTGGATGGAAATCCACAAGGTGTTCCCGGCACCTGCGGTCATCAAGTCGAGAAAGCCTGCCGCTGGCAATGGGTCCTGTGCACTGTCCACATGCCAGCGCTGCAACTGGTTGTTCTCATCCAGGCGCAACAAACCCAGCCGGACATCGCCCAGCCACACGCGGTGGTTTGCATCCTCGTAAATCGCCATCGGCTTGATTTGGCGCAGTGCCTCATGACGCTGCTTGCCATCGATGTATTCGGCAATACCGCCCGCATCCACTCTTTCGATATGACCATCCGCCCCGGCAATCCATACCCCGCCCCTGCGCGCCGGGGCAAGGCTGCGATACATCTCCGAGGCCAGCCCGTGTTCTGCACGCCCCCGCTTGAGCTCGGCGACGCTACGCCAGTCCGAGCGCAAAAAGCCCAAACCCACACCGGGAACGCCCACCCACAAACCCCCATCGGCGTGCATTTTCAGTCCCATTACCGAGCGCAGTGTGGCGCCTTCGTCTGCCATCACCGGCAACGGAATGGCATCATCCCCCGCGACCCGCCACAACCTGCGCTGACTGCCCAGCCACATGCTGCCATTGCCCGCGGCTGCCATCGAAACCACCGCATTGGGACGCTCGAACATCGACGAATACGGTAGCCGCAACCACTGCCCATTGGCTTCACGGCGAAACAGGCCGGTACTGCTGCCCACCCACAGCCGGCCGTTCTCCAGCAGCAGCGAATAAATCATTCCGTCATTGCGGTGATCCGGCAATTCAATGCGCTGCACTTGCCTGCCATCCCAATACGCCAATCCACGGCGGGTACCAATCCACAGCCCGCCATGCGCGTCGGCTGCCATGGAAAGCACGGTGTTGGATGGCAGCTCGGCCAGCGACTGAAGCTGCCATTTTTTCGGGTCATCGCTTTCTGCCCTGATCTGGAATACCCCGGCATTGGAGGTGCCAAGCCAAAGCGTGTCGCCACGACTGGCAAAGGCGAATACATCGCTGTCACCAAGCTCGGGATGCGTTTTACTGTTCAGCAGCGCAAATCCGGCACGATCCGCCCCCAACATCGCCACCCCGCCAAACTCCACGGCAACCCATAGCCGGTCATGGCTGTCCACATGCATCGCCTGGACATGATTATTGGGCAGCGAATCCGGCATGTGCGGGTCATGCCGCCAGATGCGAAAGCCCTGACCGTCATAGCGTGCCAGGCCATCCGCACTGCCAAGCCAAACAAAGCCAGCGCGGTCTATCTCAATCGCGTTCAGCGCCGTGGATGGCAGGCCATCACGCGCACCCAGAATCCGCAAATGCGGTATTTCCGGCACTTGTGCGCACACAACGCCTTCCACGCATAGCAGCAGAGCCAAAATCCAGACAAACAGGCGCATCCATCATCCCCAGTATGCAGTCACTGCCGATGCTGGCGAGCAATGCATGCAAGTGCAAGCCTTTTCATGCAGCCGCCGGATTTGCACGCTACAGTGCCTGCCACGACTTAGTACGGAGCCAGCCTTATGACGATTCGTTCAGCCAGCACCGACTGGAATGCGCTTGCCAAATTCTTCCATTGGAGCATTGTGGTTTTATTGCTGCTCCAGGGTGTTGCCGCGGTATTGATGGACGGCTTTCCACGCGAAATGCGCGGCACGCTGATGATGTTGCACAAATCGACAGGGGTTTTGATTTTGCTGCTTGCCATTGCGCGGGTCGCATGGCGCTTGTTGAACAAGGCACCGCCGCCACTGCCGGAAGTCAGTCCCGCCAACCGCGTGCTGGCGCAACTGGGACATGGACTGCTGTATCTGCTGCTGTTTGCCGTGCCGCTGAGCGGCTTTCTGATGTCAGCCTATGGTGGGCGCGTCACCGAATTTTATGGCCTGTTTGCCCTGCCCAATTTTGTGGCCGCCAATGACGCCATGAACGAGCTGATGCAAAAAATCCACGAGCCGCTGTTCTTTGCCCTGGTATTGGCAGCGGCCGGTCATGCCGCAGCGGCGCTGTATCACCACTACATCAAGCGCGACGCCACGCTGATACGCATGCTTCCGGGCAACAAGACTTAAGTCACATCCTGCAAAAACGCCCGCGCAGTGGCAGCATCGAACGGCCAGCGCAGCTCCCTGCCACTGCGCCGGTGCTGCAATACCGGCACCTGCAGGCCATAGCGCGCTTCCAGCAGCTCATCCTCATCAATGAACACACTGTCAAACTCTGGCCAACCCGCTTCTGCCAGCACCGCCAGTGCCTGGTCGCAGAGATGACAATCATCGCGTTGGTACACAATCCAGTCCATTTCAAAACGGCGCTTCAGGTTCGCACCTAGAATAGCCGCAATTTTTCGGAACTCATCTCATGGCCGTCAGCGTTTTCGACATTTACAAAATCGGTATTGGCCCCAGCTCCTCGCATACCGTGGGGCCGATGCGCGCGGCAGCACGCTTTGTGCGCCACCATCTGAACGAAACCGGCAAACTGGCCGATGTTGTCCGCATCCGCGCCGAGGTATTTGGCTCGCTGGCGCTGACCGGACGCGGTCACGGCACCGACAAGGCGGTGCTGATGGGCCTGGAAGGCCATCGCCCCAACCAGATTGACCCGGACATCATCCCGGCGGCGCTGGAGCGCATCCGTGGCGAGAAAAAAATCCGCGTCGATGGCGTGCATGAAATCGCCTTCAACGAAAAAACCGACCTCATCATGAACAAGCGCCAGAAGCTGCCATTCCACACCAATGGCATGCGCTTCATCGCCTTCGATGCCGAGGGCAAAGAGGTCGCCAGCCGTGACTATTATTCAGTCGGTGGCGGTTTTGTGGTCAATGCCGACGAGGCCGCCGAAGACCGTATCGTCGCCGATACCACCGAGGTGGCGCATCCTTTTTCCAGCGGCGATGAGCTTTTGGCACGCGCGGAGCAAACAGGTCTGTCCATTGCCCGCATCATGATGGAAAACGAGCGCGCCTGGCGCAGTGATGAAGCCATCCTCGCCAATCTGCGCGAAATCTGGGCGGCAATGAAAGCCTGCGTGGCACGCGGCATCCGAGAATCCGGCACCCTGCCCGGCGGCCTGCATGTGGCGCGCCGCGCCCCGGCGCTATATGCCGAACTGTCCGCGCGCCCGGAAGCCGGGATGCGCGACCCGCTGACCATCCTCGACTGGGTGAACCTGTACGCGCTGGCGGTCAACGAGGAAAACGCCGCCGGCGGCCGGGTGGTGACCGCGCCCACCAATGGCGCGGCTGGCATCATCCCGGCAGTGCTGCATTACTACGACCGCTTCTGTCCCGGCGCCAACGAACAGGGCGTATTCGACTTTTTGCTAACCGCCGCGGCGGTGGGCATTCTCTACAAAGAAAACGCCAGCATTTCCGGCGCGGAAGTCGGCTGCCAAGGCGAAGTCGGCGTCGCCTGCTCGATGGCCGCCGCCGGGCTGACCGCAGCACTGGGCGGCACGCCCTCGCAAATTGAAAACGCCGCGGAAATCGGCATGGAGCACAATCTGGGACTGACCTGCGACCCGATTGCCGGGCTGGTGCAAATCCCCTGCATCGAACGCAATGCCATGGGCGCGGTCAAGGCCATCAATGCCACCCGCATGGCGATGCGCGGTGACGGCAAGCACAAAGTGTCGCTGGACAAGGTCATCAAAACCATGCGCGATACCGGCCGCGACATGCAGGACAAGTACAAGGAAACCAGCCGCGGCGGCCTGGCAGTGAATGTCATCGAGTGCTGATATGCCACTGCCAATTGCGACAAACCTCGTCCTGATGGACGAGGTTTGTCGATAGCTCAAAGACAGCCTTGAATCAGAGCTTTATCACGCCGCAAGCAATCCGTCCTCCCGCATTGCCGGTTGGCTGACTGGTGTAATCATCCGCGCCGGCATGCACAATCACGGCCTTGCCCGCTGCATCGCTTAACGCACCATCGCCCAGACTGACGCCGGGAAAAAACGCATTGACTTCGGCCACACCCTGCGCATTGGCCTGCAAATTGTCCTGATCACCCAGGTGATGCTCGCCATGCGCACTGCGACCATGCGCCCGCGCCGTAGGATTGAAGTGACCACCGGCACTGCTGCCATCCTCCGCACTGCAATCGCCCGTTTCATGAATATGAAAGGCGTGCTCGCCATTTGCACCAAGACCGCTGATTTGACCACTCAGGCGCACACCCTCACCTTCACGCACCAAGCGCAAATGACCGCTTACTTGCGACCCTGATTTGGCTTCCAGGCTGATGCTCGCTTCGACAGGCGCCGCCTTGGTTGTCGATACTTCCAGCGGGGCGGCAGCCTCAGTAGCAGTCATCTGCTGCTGACTGCAGGCTGCCAACAGCAAACCGCAGCTCAGCGGCAGCATATTTTTCAGTATCTTGCTCATGTTTTTCTCCAATCCGGGCTTGCCACGCTAACGGATTTGCAACCGACTGAAAACCTCCCAACTCCAAGGACTCACATGTTCCGTCAAGATGTTTCTTTGCAGCAACTCAATGCCCTGTCCGAAAAAACCCTGATGCGCCCGCTCGGCATCGTGTTCACCGAAATCGGTACGGATTATTTGTGTGCCACCATGCCTGTGGATGCACGCACCCATCAACCCTATGGCCTGCTGCATGGCGGTGCTTCTGCGGCACTGGCCGAAACACTGGGCAGCACGGCCGCCGGCCTGTGCGTGGACGATGACAAAGCGGTGGTCGGCATTGAAATCAATGCCAATCATCTGCGTGGCGTGCGCGAAGGCGAGGTCAAGGGTATCGCACGCCCACTGCATGTGGGACGCAGTACCCAGGTCTGGGAAATCCGTATTGAAAACAGCGCCGGACAATTGGTTTGCATCTCACGCCTGACGGTCGCGGTGATTGCCAAACACGGCCACTGAAACTGCCGCCCGATTATTTCGGATTCTGACTGGCAAGCCGCTTCAACTCGGCCAGCGCCGCTTGGATGGGCGCATCGCCGGGCAATACATGGCCGGCGTTTTCTCCGGCCAGCTTGCTTTCCGGCTCGTCCTCGCCTTGCAGGTGACCGGGCAGGCTGGCTTCGCTATAGCGGCTGGGGGCGGTTTCATTTTCTGGCAGCAAAACGACATCCGGTTCGATGCCCACCCCCTGAATCGAGCGCCCGCTGGGCGTGTAGTAGCGGGCGGTGGTCAGTTTGACCGCATCGCCATTGGGCAGCGGCAAGAAGCTCTGTACCGAGCCTTTGCCAAAGCTGCGGCTGCCGATGATGCGGGCGCGGTGGTTATCGCGCAGGGCAGCGGCCAGGACTTCGGAGGCGCTGGCAGATCCGGCATCGAGCAATACCATGACCGGGGCGCCTGCCAGCAAATCACCGGGCTTGGCATGGTTGCGAATCTCGCTATTGGGCGCGCGGCCACGGGTGCTGACAATCAGACCCTCATCCAGCAAGTCATCGGCAATTTTCACCGCAGGCCCGAGCAGGCCGCCGGGATTGCCGCGCAGGTCAATCAACAGCCCCTTGAGCGGCACGCCCGCCTGCGTCTGCAATGTTTGCAGCGCTTTGCCAAAATCCTCGCCAGTCCCGGTTTGAAAGCGGCTGATGCGGATATAGCCAAAGCCCGGCTCCAGCATGCGACTGCGCACGCTTTGCAGCCGGATGCGCTCGCGCTTTAGGCTGACCTCGAAGAGCGCGCGCCCCTCGCGCTGCACCGTGACCTTTACTTCACTGCCGGCCACACCGCGCAGCGGCGTGCTGCCTGTGGCGTCACTGATGGCCTGACCGTCGATGGCAGTGATGATGTCGCCCGAGCGCAGCCCGGCGCGTTCGGCAGGCCCGCCCTCCAGTGGGGCGATGATTTTCAGTACCGGGCCTGGCTGTTGTTGCAGTTCAACACCTACGCCCTCATAAGCCCCGGCGGTGTCTTCATTGAAATCCTTGGCCGCCTCGGCATCGAAATACACGCTGTGCGGGTCAAGGTCGAGCAGCAGGCCGCGCAATGCCGAGTGCATCAGCTGCTTGTCTGCCACCGGCTCGACATAGGCTTCGCGGATGGCGTTGTAGATGCTGACGAAATAGCGGATTTCATCCAGCGGCACATGGCGGCTGCGGCGCTCATCCATTGCCGCTGCCGGGCCTGGCGCCGCGTTTTGCTGTGCCATTGCGGGCAGCGCAAAAGCCAGTGAGGCGGCAAGAATCAGCGGACGAAGGCGCATCGGACAGAGCTCTGATGAAGAATGGCAGGATTATGCGTCAGGCAGGTCAACGCCGCAGCCAGACATTGGGATTGACCGGGCGACCGGCGCGGCGCAGCTCGAAGTACAGCGCAGGCCGCCCCTGCCCGCCGGAATTGCCCACGCTAGCGATGGTATCGCCACGCCTGACACGGCTGCCGGCCTCCTTCATCAGCGCATCGTTATGGGCATACAGACTCATATAGCCATTGCCGTGGTCGATGATGCACAGCAGGCCATAGCCGCTCATCCATTCGGCAAACACCACCTGACCATCGGCAACGGCGCGCACGGCACTGCCTGCGGCGGCGGCAATCAGCAGCCCCGAGCTGCGCGCGCCATCGGGCATGGTGCCGCCAAAACCTGCCAGCAACTGGCCATTGAGCGGCCAACCAGCACCGCCCACGGTCGCTGGAGTCGCAGTGGCCGGGCGCGGTGCCGGACGGCTGGCCGTTGCGCCTGGCCGCGGGCGCGTGGTGTGGTTTTCATTGCGACCACGGGCGGCGCTCTGTTGCGCACGACGCTCGGCAGCCGCCTGCTCACGGCGCGCGCGCGCAGCGGCCTCGCGGCGCTCACGCTCGGCGCGTGCGGCGGTGGCACGCAGCTGGGCAAGGAGCTGCTCCAATGCGGCGGCATCTTGTCCCAGCGCCTGCTCGCGGCTGCGCTTGTCCTGATACTGGCTGTCAATCTTGCCCAGCAGTTCGGCGCGCTCGCTGCGCTGCTTTTCCACCTCGGCAAGTTCGGCCTGCTGTTTCTGGCGTGCCTCGGCCAGTCTTGCTTGCTTGTCGGCGATGACCTGTTGCAGTGTCCTGGCTTCATCCAGCTGCTCGGAAACCGCCCGAATCTGCGCAGCGCGCTGGCGCTGCAAAGCGCCGTAATAGGCGAGGTCACGCTGGCCTTGTTGAATCTGGTCTTGCGAGAGCATCACCTTCAAGGCCGATTCCGGACCCGTGAGATAGGCCGCACGCACCCAGCGCGCCAGCTGTTGCCGCTGATTGGCAAGCCGGGCTTCAAGATGGGCATTGCGCGCCTCCAGCTCGGCCAGTTGTGCCTGGTCGCGGCTGATGGCCTCACGGGTCTGGGCAAGAGCGCGTGCGGAGCGGGCAATGGACTCATCCGCTGCACGCAAGGCGCGCGCAGCCTCTCCACGCTCGCCTTCAAGGCGACGGCGTTCCTGGCCGATTTGTTGCAACTCGCCACGCAACTGCTGCAGTTTGCGCTCGGTCTGGCGCAGGTCTTGCGCCAGCGCCATGCCCACGACGCAGGCCATCAGCGCAGTGATGCCAAGGCGGGCGAGTGTGGGCTTCATGCGCTAAGCAGGCTCTGGCCGGTCATTTCGGCAGGTTTTTCGATGCCAAGCAAATCCAGCAAGGTCGGGGCGACATCGCGCAGCGCGCCGCCACGGCGCAAGCTGGTCTGGCGCGTGCCGACATAAATCAGTGGCACCGGCCCCACGGTATGCGCGGTATGCGGCTGGCCGGTTTGTGCATCGCGCATCATTTCCAGATTGCCGTGGTCGGCGGTAATCAGCAGTGCGCCGCCCATTTTTTCCACCGCAGCCACCACCGCGCCAATGGCGCTATCCACCGCTTCGGCGGCCTTGATGGCAGCGGCCATCACCCCGGTATGCCCGACCATGTCCGGGTTGGCGATATTGCAGATCACCAAATCGTACTGGCCGCTTTCAATGGCGGCAGTGAGTTTTGCGGTCAGCTCCGGGCAGCTCATTTCCGGTTGCAGGTCATAGGTCGCCACTTGCGGGCTGGGGATGAGGATGCGGTCTTCACCTGCATACAGCGCCTCGCGCCCGCCGCTGAAAAAGAAGGTCACGTGCGCGTACTTTTCGGTTTCGGCAATACGCAGCTGTGTCTTGCCCTGCGCCTGCATGACCTCGCCCAGGGTATTGGTGAGATTTTCCGGCGGAAAGGCCAGGCTCGCCGGCAGGCTGGCATCGTATTCGGTCAGGCAGACGAATGCGGCCAGTTGCGGGCGGCGGGCGGCAAAGCCATCAAAATCCGGTTGCACAAAGGCTGCGGCCAATTGGCGGGCACGGTCGGCGCGGAAGTTGATGAACACCGCCGTATCGCCATCGGCAAACTTGGCACCGCTGCCAATCACTGTGGGCTGCACGAATTCATCGTTTTCATCGCGAGCATAGGCCGCTTCCAGCGCGGCAATGGCAGAGTCGGCGTGCAGGCTGGCATTGGCTTCCACCATCGCATCCCAGGCGCGCTGCACCCTGTCCCAGCGCTTGTCGCGGTCCATCGCGTAATAGCGGCCACTGACACTGGCAATGCGCGCATTGCCAAGCTGTGCGCAAAGCGCCTGCAACGCTTCCAGGCTGGCTCTGGCCGAACGCGGTGGCATGTCGCGGCCATCCAAAAAGGCATGCACGGCCACCTGCGGCACCTGCATCTGCTGCGCCAGTTTCAGCATCGCAAACAGGTGTGATTCGTGGCTGTGGACGCCGCCGGGCGAGAGTAGCCCCATCACATGCAGGGTGCCGCCATTGGCGCTGGCCTTCTCGCAGGCCGCGCGCAGTGCCGGGTTCTGGAAGAAACTGCCGTCTTCGATGGCCGCATCGATGCGGGTCAGGTCTTGATAGACGATGCGCCCGGCGCCCAGGTTCATATGCCCGACTTCGGAATTGCCCATCTGCCCGTCCGGCAGCCCGACATGGCGACCTTCGGTATGAATCAGCGTATGCGGGCGCTCTGCCCAGAGTTTGTCCCAATTGGGGATGTTCGCTGCGGCCAGCGCGTTGTCAATCGGGTCTTCACGATAACCCCAGCCATCCAGAATCAACAGGACGACGGGCTTGGGATGCGGGTTGCTGGACATGGTGAGCAATGACTTTTGGCAGATGCCCAAAACCGGGCGATGTGGAATTGTAGTCTCCCCTTGCCAGGAGACGCCTTATGAACAAGACATTGCCTTTACTGCTGGTTCTGGCACTCGCCCCTGCGGCCAGTTTGGCGCAGCAGAATTACAGCGAGGTAAGCAAGCCCATCCGTATCGCAGCGGGTAGCCAGACGGGTCATCTGCAATCGGTCAGCGGCCGCATTGAAATTGCCGAAGGCGCGCGCGTGCGTAACGTGGAATCGGTCAGCGGCCGTTTGCAATTGGCGCGCCATGTTGAAGCGCAGGATGTGGAAACCGTCAGTGGCTCCATTGAAGTGGCCGAAAATGCGCGCGTGGGCAAGCTGGAGTCGGTGAGCGGCGACATCATGCTTGCCGCCCATGTGCGCGCCGGAGATGTGGAAACGGTCAGCGGCAGCATCAGTGCCGGCACCGCCAGCCAACTGGGCAAACTGGAAACGGTCAGTGGCGCAGTGCGATTGCAGGGCGACAACCGCAGCGGAAAAGTGGAAAGCGTCAGCGGCGGCATTTTCATTGGAAGCGGCAGCCAGGTCGCAGGCGACGTGGAAACTGCCAGCGGCAGCATTGGCCTGGTGCGCAGCACGGTAGAGGGTGACGTCATCACCTATGCGGGCGATGTCACCGTGGGTATCGGCACCCATGTCAAAGGCGGGCTAATGGTGAAAAAGCCGGAAGCGGTCATTTCAGTCGGCAGCCTTCGCCTTGACCTTGGCAAGCAATTGCGTGCCCGTACCCCGCGCATCGTCATCGGCCCCAATGCGGTGGTGGAAGGTGTGCTGCGCTTTGAGCACGAAGTCAAACTGTATGTGCATGAAACCGCACGCACCGGCAGCATTCATGGTGCCACCGCCGTGCGCTTCAACACCCCAACCCCACCACGCGATTAACGGCAACGCAGCCGTTGCAGCGGGCTATCATCGGTACTCCATAGCCACTCCTTGGAGTACCGATGCGACACACTCTGCTTTTTCCGGCGCTGGCCTCGGCGCTGTGGCTGGCAGCCTGCCAGAACGCCGCCGATGGCAGCCATACCGCCGAACACGCTGCGCCACCGGCCACGCCTGCCGCCCAGCATGCCTTCAGCGCCGATATCAATCTGGCTGATTACACCGAGCTTCTGAAAACACTCGCTTCCGACCAGATGGAAGGCCGTGCGCCCGGCACCGTGGGCGAGGAGCGCAGCATCGAATACATCCGCCAGCAGTTTGAAGCGGCGGGTCTGAAGCCCGGCAATAATGGCGACTGGTTCCAGACCGTGGCCATGACCGTCACCGAGGCTTCGCCCGATACCACCATGCAGGTGGAGGTGGGCGGCAAGCACCACACCTTCAAATTTGGCGATGACATGGTGGTCGGCACCCGCACCGGCGAAGCACAGGTCAAGCTCGATGCCAGCCAGCTGGTGTTTGTCGGCTATGGCGTGGATGCGCCCGAGCACAACTGGAATGACTACGCCGGGGTCGATGTCAAAGGCAAAACCGTGGTGATGTTCGTCAACGACCCGGGCTTCCACGCCGGTGACGAGCGCCTGTTTGAAGGCAAGCGCATGACCTATTACGGCCGCTGGACCTACAAATTTGAAGAAGCCGCGCGCAAGGGCGCCAGCGGCGCACTGGTGATTCACGACGATGCCGGCGCGGCCTATGGTTGGGGCGTGGTGAAGAACTCCTGGTCGGGCGAGCAATTTGACCTGCCTGCCCAGACCGACCCGGAACCGCGCCTACCCATCCAGGGCTGGCTGACCGGTGAAACTGCTGCCAAACTGTTTGCCGATGCCGGGCTTGACCTTGAAACAATGCGTCAAGCCGCAGGCAAGCGCGGCTTCAAGGCCGTACCGCTGGATGCCAGGATGAGCGTGGAGCTGAGCAGCAAAATCAGCGAAAAATCCTCGCGCAATGTCATCGGCATGTTGCCCGGCACGGAAACCCCGGATGAGGCCATCGTCTATATGGCGCACTGGGATCACCTCGGCAAGCATGAGGGCGAAGGCGACCAGACCTATAACGGCGCGGTGGACAATGCCACCGGCGTTGCCGGCATCATCGAAATCGCCGGGCAGTTTGCCGCCAACCCGCCCAAGCGCTCAGTGCTGTTCCTGGCCGTGACCCTGGAAGAATCCGGCCTGCTGGGCTCCAAGCACTATGTGAGCAGCGCGCCTGTGGTGCCGATGGACAAGACCGTGGCCGTCATCAATATGGATGCCATGCCGGTGGGCGGACGCGCCAAGAACATGACCGTCATCGGCATGGGCAATTCCGAACTGGAAGACCTGCTGGCCGAAGCACTGAAGCCGCAGGATCGCATCATCACCCCCGAAGCCACGCCCGAGGACGGCTTTTATTTCCGCTCCGACCATTTCAACTTTGCCAAGGCCGGTGTGCCGGCGCTGTATGCCAAGGGAGGCGATGACCTGCGCGAAGGCGGCACGGAAGCCGGACAGGCGGTGATGGCCGACTACCGCAAGCACCGCTACCACAAGCCCAGCGATGAGTTCGACCCAAGCTGGAAACTCGACGGCCTGGTCGAAGACCTGCAAGCCCTGTACCAAGTCGGCAATCGGGTCGCCAATGACGGCAGCTGGCCGAACTGGTACAAGACCAGCGCCTTCCGCGCTGCGCGCGATACGATGATGGCCGAGAAGAAGTAATCACACGCTTTCATCCAGGTGCAGCAAGAACGGCTCCCCAAAGGGAGCCGTTCTTGCTTTCTGCGAAAGCGCATTACGGTTGCGTGAAACTCAACGTGGCAATCACGCCACGTTCTGCGCCGGGCACCACGCGCACATGCCAGCCATACAAGTCACACAAGCGGCGCACGATGGAAAGGCCGATGCCGCCGCCGTGGGTGTGCTCGGCATGGGCGCCGCGATAGCCGCGCTCGAACAGTCGGGCGGCTTCTTCTTCGGAAAGGCCGGGACCGGTGTCGATGACTTGCACGGCGTTTTCAACCAGCCGCACCACCACTTCGCCGCTCGGGGTGTATTTCACGGCATTGCCAATCAGATTGCCCAGCGCCACGCTGACGGCGGCCTCGGGCGCGTCCACAATCAGGCCGGGTGCGCCCTCCAGCCGCAGTTCAAGCGATTTGCCGCGCAGTTGCGAGCGGTGTGCATCCAGCAAGTGCTCGGCCACTCGTGCGACATCGGTTGCGCCGGTGACGCGCTCGTTGCGGGAGAGCTGCAACAGCGCATTGGTCAGGTCAGTGCCGTTTTGCTGGGCGCGCTGGATGCGCAACAGACGCTGGCGGGTTTTCTCGTCCAGATTGTCCTGCGAAAGCAGCAGCTCGGTGGCGCTGCGAATCACCGCCAGCGGCGTGCGCAACTCGTGACTGACATCGGCATTGAATTCGCGGTCACGCTGTACCACGTCGGTCAGACGCTCGGAATAATCAT
Source organism: Lysobacteraceae bacterium NML03-0222 (assembly GCA_002798195.1). Classification (GTDB taxonomy): domain Bacteria; phylum Pseudomonadota; class Gammaproteobacteria; order Xanthomonadales; family Xanthomonadaceae; genus Solilutibacter. The sequence continues at coordinate 56,070 of NWQM01000007.1, forward strand.
CCAATGCCTTGGCCAGCTCCCCCACTTCGTCGTCTGCAAAAAACGGCGCAAGCTGCTCCGGGTTGGAGCTGCTGCCAGCTTTGCGCAGGCGTTTGGCAAGGTCGGTTACCGGGCTCATCACTTTCGAGGCCGACCACCAGCCCAGCAGCAGTGACAGCAAGCCAAACAGCACCACCGCAAACATCAGTGCCTGACGGATGCGCTGTTCGGCACCGACCGCCTTGGCGGTGTCGTAGGCCAGAAAAAACCAGGCATCGTCAGTTTTGCGCACCGCCAGCATGTAGTGCGAGGGGTTGTTGTTTTCATCCATGCCTATCATCGGATGGATGCCATCTGCCAGCGCTGCCCATTCCGGGCGGTCATTGCGCACCCTGTCCCAAGCCGAGGGCGGGTAGGTAAAAGCCCGCATCTGCTCGACTTCCACTTCCGGGGCGATATTCGGGTCGCCGGTTTCGGCAAAGGTACGTGCCGCCGCTGCAATGTTCTTGTTGAGCGTGTCCTCCAGCAACTGGTTCTGCACGCTGGTGCGCACCACTTCAGTGGCATAGGCAAACAGCAGGGTCAGACCCAGCCCCAGCAGGAAGAACGACCAGATGATGCGGCTGCGCAGCCGCCTGCGCCGGGTGTGTTTTTTCTTGCCCGGGTCAGTTTCGGGATTACTGCTCATCCGAGGCTGCAATGCGGTAACCAATGCCGTGACGGGTTTGAATCAGCGCGCTGCCAAAGGGCTTGTCGATGGCACTGCGCAGGCCGTGGATATGCACGCGCAACGAATCCGAGTCCGGCAGCTCCTCGCCCCAGACGCGGTTTTCCAACTCTTGCCGAGTGACCACCGCTGGGCTGGCCTCCATCAATGCTTGCAGGATGCGCAGCGCAGTGGGATTGAGCTGCAACAGCTTGCCGGCACGGCGCACTTCCAGGGTATCGAGGTTGTATTCCAGGTCAGCCACTTGCAGCTCGCGGGTCTGCATGCCCTTGCCACGGCGCGCCAGCGCGGCCAAGCGCACTTCCACTTCTTGCAGGGCAAAGGGTTTGACCAGGTAATCATCGGCACCGGACTCGAACCCGGCCAGCTTGTTGTCCAGCGTATCGCGCGCGGTCAGCATCAAAATCGGCGTTTGTTTGCGCGCCTCGTTGCGCAGCTTGCGGCTGACTTCCAGCCCGTCCATGCCCGGCAGGTTGAGATCCAGCACGATGGCATCGAATTCATTGACCACGGCCAGATGCAGGCCGGTCACGCCATCGGCGGCGAAGTCCACGGTATGCCCGCGGTCCTCCAGGAAATCGCCCAGGTTGGCGGCGATATCCTGGTTGTCTTCAATCACGAGTATGCGCATGTACTGCTCCTTGGTGCGGCTTGGCCGCAAAGATGGGGGGATTCTGGCACAGCCTGCCGCTGCGTGTTTCAGCTGCGCGTCTTCTTCGACAGCCGTGCGGCGGTTTTGTTCAGCGCCACACCCGATAGTGCGTATTCAACCATCATCCCGGCAATATCAAGGCCAGTGGCCGCCTCGATGCCTTCCAGCCCCGGCGAGGTATTCACCTCCAGCACCAAGGGGCCATGCCTTGAGCGAATCAAGTCCACCCCGGCCACGCCCAGCCCCAGCGCTGCTGCCGCTGCCACCGCCGCCTTGATTTCGTCCTCGTCCGCCTGAACTGCCGTAGCATGGCCACCACGATGCAGATTGGAGCGAAATTCGCCTTCTGCCGCCTGACGCCGAATGGCCGCCACCACCTGACCGCCAATCACCAGACAGCGCAGATCCGCGCCACCGGCTTCTGCCACGAATGCCTGCACCAGAAACTGCGCATGCAGCCCGCGCAGGGCTTCAATCACGCTGGTGGAGGCAGCGTGCTTTTCGGTCAGCATCACCCCGGCGCCCTGTGCGCCCTCCTTGAGTTTGATGACATGCGGTGCCGGGCCGAGCATGGCCAGCAAGTCCGCCGTGTCGTCCGGGCTGTCGCCAAACACCGTGGCCGGTTGCGCGATGCCCTGCGCGGCCAGCATCTGATGCGCACGCAGCTTGTCCTGTGCGCACAGGATGGCGTCCGACGGATTGGGAGTATGCACACCCATCAGCTCGAACTGGCGCAGTACGGCGCTGGCGTAACGCATCACCGAAGCGCCAATACGCGGAATCACCGCATCGTAACCGGCCAGCGGCTGGCCTTTGTAGCGCATGTCAAAGCCATCGCCCGATACCCGCAGATAGCAGCGCAGCGGGTCGAGTACACGCACGCTATGGCCGCGCGCCCTGGCCGCCTCGACCAAACGGCGGGTGGAGTAGAGCCGGCTATTGCGCGAGAGGATGGCAAGTTTCATCGCGCCAGTATCCGCCAGACACGACGAAATAACACGAAAATGAGAACTGTTCCCGACAAAGCCCTAAAATACCCGCCCCCATTCAAGGAGAGCCTCATGCGTCTTCGTCCTACCCTGATTGCCCTGTCGCTGGCATTTGCACTGCCGCAAGCCCAGGCCGAAACCGTCACTGCCGAGCGCGTGGCACAGCATTATGCTGCGCTGGTACAGGCCAGCTATGAAGATACGCTGGCAGCTGCGCAGGACATGCAACGCGCGATTGAGGCCTTCAACGCTGCGCCGTCGCAGGCAACTCTGGACGCTGCTCGGCAAAAATGGCGCGACGCACGCGAGTTCTACGGGCAGACCGAAGTATTCCGCTTCTACGGCGGCCCCATTGACGATGAAGGCGGCATCGAAGGCCGGCTCAATTCCTGGCCGCTGGACGAGTCCTATGTGGACTATGTGGAAGGCCGCCCCGGCAATGGTTTCATCAATGACCGGCGCTTCAAGATCAGCAAGGCCAATATCGCGCGTATGAACGAGCGCGGCGGCGAGGAAAACATCAGTGCCGGCTGGCATGCCATCGAGTTTCTGCTCTGGGGGCAGGATATGCGCGAAGACGGCGCCGGCACCCGCAGCTTTGAAGATTTCGTCGATGGCAAAGGCGCCAATGCCCAGCGCCGCCGCCAGTATCTGCAAGTGGTGACCGAACTTTTGGTTGACGATCTGGCAAGCCTCGCCCGCGAATGGACAGCCAATGGCAACAATTACCGTGCCCGCTTCAGCCAGCAGGGGCAAGAGGCGGTGCGCAAGATCATCGTCGGCATGGGCTCGCTCTCGCGCGGCGAGCTGGCCGGGGAGCGGCTGGAAGTCCCCATGGCCTCGCAGGATCAGGAGGACGAGCAATCCTGCTTCTCCGACAATACCCACCGCGATACCGTCAACAATGCCCTCGGCATCCGCAATGTCTGGCTGGGCGAGTATCAGCGCCGCGATGGCAGCCGCCTGCAAGGCCCTGGCATCCGCGACTTGGTGGCAGCAGCCAATCCGCAGCTTGCCGAAAAAACCGGCGCGCAGATTGAGGCATCACTCAAATCCGCCGAAGCCATCCAGGCGCCGTTTGACCGCGAAATCATCGGCGATGAAAGCGCCCCCGGCCGCCAGCGCGTACAGGCCACCATCGACAGCCTGACCGCACAGAGCAAGCTGCTGATTGAATCGGCCAACGCCATCGGCATCCAGCAACTCACCCTGGTTGATCCATGAGCCGGAAACACATGCTGGCCGTGTTGTCGGTTCTGACCACCAGCATTGGCGCGGCCAGCTGGCTGCACGCCACCGCCGGCCATGACGACCCGCTGGGTGAGCAAACCGGCGGCAGCACCACGGTGCCTGCCACTGGCCGGAATGCGTTTTCGTTTCCGTTTGCCAATCTGGACGATGCCGAGCGCACCCGTTTTGCCATCGGCAACTCGTTCTTTCGCCGCAACTGGGTGGAAGCTCCGGCCTCCACCACGGCCCGCGATGGTCTGGGGCCGCATTTCATTGCGCGCTCCTGCGGCGGCTGCCATGTACAGGACGGACGCGGCGCACCGCCGGACTACCGCAAAACCCGTGGCCGCGATGCCGAGCCGACCGTAGCCCTGCTGATGCGCCTGTCCATCCCCGGTGAAGCCGACCCCAAAGCCGGGGTACGCCCCGACCCGGTGTATGGCGACCAGTTCAATAATGCCGCCGTGCAAGGCGTGCGTCCCGAAGGCCAGGTGGAAATTCGCACCCGCCCGATTCATGGCCGCTTTGCCGATGGCAGCCGCTATACCTTGCAGCAGCCGCTGTACCGTCTGGTACGCCTGGGCTATGGCGCGCCCACCCGAGGCTTGATGATCAGCCCGCGCATTGCCCCGCAACTGCCGGGCGTGGGACTGATCGAAGCCATCGACGAGGCCGATATCCTTGCCAATGCCCGCGAGCAGGCCGCCCGTCCCGACCGCATCAAAGGTCAACCTAACCGGGTCTGGGATGCGGTCGCCGGTGCCGAGCGCATTGGCCGCTTTGGCTGGAAAGCCAATGTCGCCAGCATCGCCCACCAGACCGCCGGGGCGTTTCTGGGCGATATGGGCATCACCAGCCCGACCTTTCCGTATGAAACCTGCACCGCCACGCAAACCGATTGCCTCGCCGCCCCGCATGGCGGCGGCAAACGCCGTGGCCGCGACGGCGTACTGAGTGCCGCCGAGGCACATGCCGGACAGCCGGAAATCGACCAGAAAACCCTGAATGACGTGATTTTTTACCAGGCCACGCTCGCCCCCCCGGCACGCCGCAATGCCCGCGACGCGCAAGTCTTGCGTGGACAAAAACTGTTCCATGACGCGCAATGCGCCGCCTGCCATCGCCCCAGCTATACCACCGGCAACCCACCGTTCCCGGCGCTCGCCAGCGCCAAGGCCAGCGGCCAGACCATCTGGCCCTATACCGACTTGCTGCTGCACGACATGGGCGAGGCTCTGGCCGATGGCCGCCCCGACTTTGCCGCCAACGGCCGGCAATGGAAAACCCCGCCGCTATGGGGCATCGGCCTGATTCGTGATGTCAACGGCCATCTGCGGCTGATGCACGATGGCCGCGCCGATGGCGTCATGGAAGCCATCCTCTGGCACGGCGGCGAAGCAGAAGACTCGCGCCAGCAAGTGCTGAACATGCCCCAAAGCGACCGCGACGCACTGGTGAAATTCGTCGAATCGCTTTGAGCACCTGCCCGGCACTCAAGTACCGGGCACAGCTCAGCGCGGCAAGGATGAAGTCCCCCTGCAAGCGCCGCCATGTGCCGCCCCTATATCGAAGCCTCCGCCTGCGCCACCTGCTGCGCGCGGTTGTCGATGTTTTGCACTATCTTGCCACCATGCAATACCAACACCCGGTCGGCGCTGGCGATGGTTTCCGGGCGGTGGGCGACAATCACCCGGGTGATGTCGAGCTGCTTCACCGCCGCATTTACCGATTGCTCATTGTGGATGTCCAGATGGCTGGTGGCCTCATCCAGAAACAGCAGCTTGGGCTGGCGGTACAGCGCACGCGCCAGAATCACCCGCTGTTTTTGCCCGCCAGAAAGACTGCTGCCCATATCGCCAATCAGGCTGTGATAGCCCATCGGCATCGCCATGATTTCATCGTGGATGGCGGCCATGTGCGCGGCCTGCTCCACCCGCGCCTGATCCACATGGGCATCAAAAAAGCTGATGTTGTCGGCAATACTGCCGGCAAACAGCTGGTCATCCTGCATCACCGCGCCCATATATTGACGGACGTTTTGTGCACCAACTTTGTGGATGTCTTGCCCGCCGATGCGGATGCTGCCTTCCTGGGGCCTCAGCAGCCCCAGTAATAATTTCACCAGCGTGGTTTTACCGCCGCCAGACGCACCGACAATCGCCACCGATTCCCCTGGCTCGATAGTGAAAGACAAATCCTTCAGCACCCACGGCTCGCCATCGGCATAGCGGAAGCCCAAGCCTTTCGTAGCCTTCCCCTCAATTGAGACAGTTCTAAAGGAGAACTTTTGGCAGTCTATGAAGATGACTGAAGGAGAGTTCTGATGCGCAAGAGCAAGTTCACTGAATCCCAGATTGTGGGGATTTTGAAAGAGGCCGATGCGGGCATTCCCATCAAGGATCTGGTGCGTAGTCACGGCATCAGCGTGGCGACGTACTACAAATGGAAGAGCCGCTATGGCGGCATGGATGTGGCGGAGTTGGCGCGGATGCGCGAGCTTGAGGCTGAAAACAGTCGTCTCAAGCGCTTGTATGCCGAGCAGGCGCTGGAGATTCATGCCTTGAAGGATGTCATTGCAAGGAGCACTGGGACCGCTAGAGCGGCGCGAGTTGGCGCAGGTTCTGGTGGTCGAGCATGGCTTGTCGGTGCAACGGGCGTGCCGCGCCAGCGGTCTGGCAAAGGCCTCGTGGTATCGAGCAGTGACGGCGACAAAGACACGGGATACCGAAGTCATTGAGGCATTACAGGCGGTAGTCGCACGGCATGGGCGATGGGGCTTCTGGAAGTGCTTCCGGCGCCTGCGCCTGGATGGGCACCCTTGGAACCACAAGCGGGTCTGGCGGGTGTACTGCCAACTCAAACTCAATCTGCCGCGCCGAACGAAGAAGCGCCTGCCGATGCGGGAGAAACAAACACTGGAGGTGCCAATGCAAGCCAATACCTTGTGGTCGATGGATTTCATGGCGGATACGCTCTACGGTGGCCGCCGCTTCCGCACCTTCAATGTACTGGACGAAGGTGTACGTGAAGCCCTGGCCATTGAGATAGACACCAGCCTGCCAGCCGAGCGGGTGATTCGTGCACTGGAGCAGCTGAAGCAATGGCGGGGTTTGCCCAAGGCCATTCGTTGTGACAACGGCCCTGAATACACCGCACAAAGCCTAGTCGACTGGTGTCGCAAGCATCACGTCGAGCTGCGCCACATCCAGCCGGGCAAACCGAACCAAAACGCTTACATTGAACGATTCAACAAAACCTATCGCACCGAAGTGCTGGACGCGCACCTGTTCGAAGATCTTGAGCAGGTGCGCGACATCACCGACCTTTGGCTGCAAAGCTACAACGAAGAACGCCCGCATGAGTCGCTCGGCAACCTGCCACCGAGCGTCTTTCGCCAACAATGCGAACGGGCAAATTCTCCTTTACAACTGTCTACTTGACGAGGAAGGCTACGGGTCCAGCCCAAACCCAGCCCCCGAGCGCAAAAACAAAGCCCGGCGCGTGGCCGGGCTTTGGGATGATTTGGAGCGGGTGAAGGGAATCGAACCCTCGTCGTAAGCTTGGGAAGCTTCTGCTCTACCATTGAGCTACACCCGCGAAGTGCGCAAGTCTATGCCTTGCGCACCGTTTTTGGCAATCAGAACCTCTTGCCCGCGGTGAGGTAAACCGCCGCCTGGCTGCCGTTGTCATGCCCCAAGTCAAGGCTCACGCCGCCCTGAATATCCACGCCATGCAGCTGGCTGCGCAGCCCGGCATGCAGATTGGCATAGCGGCGGTCTTGCAGCGGCGCGGGCACGGCATAGTCGCTGCCTGTTGCCAGCGTGCTCATGCGCGCGAAGGCGTGCTCCGGGCGGTCGCCGTATTCGCGCTCTGCGGTGAGGCTGACAAATGGCTGCGTGTTGCCCAAGTTCCATTCGGCCTGCCAGCCGGCGGAAACGTTCATCACATCGAGCTGTTGTTCCGGGAAGGCCAAAGCCGTGGCCAGCTGCGGTTGTGATTCGGCATAGCCATCGACCTTGACCCGCTGCGCCAGTAAGCGCAGCAGCGGGCCGTGGCGGAAGGTTTCACTGCCCAGCTGCCAGCCTGCGCCCAATGCGGCATGCAGGCGGCTGCCATCGGGGCTGCCTTCATGACGGCGTTTGCCGCTGCCAAGTGCCACATCGCGGCGCACATCAAAGCCTAGGCGACTCCAGCCCAGCTGACCATCCAGCCAGAACGATTCGCCACGCCAGCCCAGATAGCCACCCAGCCCGGCTTCGCGCTGCTTGAACTCGCCGCGGTCACGACGGTATTCAATCTTTTGCCCGGCAAGCGCCAGATAGCCGCCGTACATCAGCGCGCCCTGTGCGCGGTCATAGCCTGCCAGCAGCTCCGGGCCACCACCGCCAAAGCCGTCATCGGTGGCTTCGTTCTTGCCGCGACGGGCATCTACGCGCAGCCCGCCCCAAAAGCGCCCGGCGGCTTCATCACTGCGCGATTGCAGTTGCGCGGCCACCATTTGGCTGCGAGCGCGGCCTGTGGCAATCGCCGAGCGCGGCAACAGAGCGTTCTGGCGCGGGGCTTCCAGGGTCGCCACCGCGTAGTCGGCCAACATCGCATGCGCGGCGCTGGAAGGATGCACGCCATCGGCAAAGGCATAGGTCCATGGCGCATCGGCGCTGACATAGCTGGTCGGGTTGCAGGTCAGCGATTGCGCAGTGATTTGCGGCTGGCAGGCGGTGCCGGTGACATTCTTCAACCCGTAAGCGGCGGGGCTGGCGGTGATTTCGCGCAGCAGGTTGAAGGTATCGAGCGGAATCACCCGCAGACCATTGGCCGCCAACCCCTGATACAGCGCACTGTTATAGGCCTGCGACAAGGCCGTGCCTTGCGCGGCAGCGGCACTGCCCTGCGCCAGAAAACCCGGGGTTACGCCCAGATCGGGAATGGTCGGCACCAGGATATATTCAGCGCCGGCCGCACGCAGTTTGCCGACCATCCCCACTTGTGCGCTGACCGCATCGGCAATGGTGCTGGCCACAGGCGCGCCCTGGCTAATGGTAAACAGGTCATTGGCGCCGCCCCAAACGGTGTACAGTGCTCGCGCATCGGCGCGTCCACCTGTACGGCGCAAGTATTCGTTCAATTGCGCGTTCAGCGACGGCGTATGCCCCAGCTTACCGGTTACATCGACGGCCACGCGCGCGCCGCCGACGGCGTAATTATCACCGCCATCCACGCGCGGGGCGCTGCCGGTAGCCAGCCAGGCGGTGGAACGGTCGGCGCCGTAGTAATTGGCCAGATACTGCGACCAGACCAGACCCGGATTGGTGGTGAACTGCCCAATCACCGGCTGTGCGGTAGCGGGCAGTAGCGGGCGGAAGAATCCGGCATCGGTGAGGCTGTCGCCAAAAAACACGGTGCGGCTGAAGGCGGCATCATCATTGCGCGCCAGGGCCTGCGTGGTGGTGAGTGCGGCAGCCAATGCCAGGGCGGCCACCAGTGGGCGGCGAAATACGGTGGTTTTGCTCATATCAATCAACCTGTTTTGTCAGTCATCGCAGGGATGGTTTCATATATTGGCCGCCGGTCAAGTGGCAGCGCAGATGAAATCCCGCCACGAAGTCGCGAAAATACCGCTATGAATATCCAACTCAATGGCGAAGCCCGCCAACTGCAAGCCCTCCTCACCCTGCATCAATTGCTGCAAGCCGAAGGCTTGGGCGAGCGCCGCGTGGCGGTAGAGGTCAATGGCGAAATCATCCCGCGCTCGCAGCATGCCGAATATGCGCTGCAAGAAGGCGATGTGGTGGAGATTGTGCACGCGCTTGGTGGCGGCTGATTTGACCCGGCTCGATTGCAACTGGCCGCAAACAGGGTAAGGTGACGTGGCCGACGTCGAAAACCGTCATGGCCTCTCCAACCCAACCTTAAAGGAGGACTCTCATGTTTGAAGACCGCTCGCAAGAAGAACTGGACAGCCTGATGAAGAACAACGCGGAATTTCGCAAGCTCTACTACCACCATCAGGAGCTGGACAAGAAAGTGAGCGACGCCGAGCTGGGCGTGCTGCCGATTGGCGACATGGAACTTGCACAGATGAAACGCGACAAGCTGGCCGCCAAAGAACAGCTGCTTGAGATGGTCAAAACCTTGAAGGCTTGAGCGCCCGTTCTAGGTTTCCAAGTCCTGCCCACCCCGCGCTCACCGGCGCGGGGTTTTTGCTTGCTGCAAGCCTGCCATGGCCGATACACCGCCATATAATGGCCGCATGCACGAGCTTACCGACCCCAAGCCGCTGGTGATTGCCGGCAAAATCTATCAATCCCGTCTTCTGACCGGCACTGGCAAATTCAAGGATTTGACGCAAACCCGCGAAGCCACCGAGGCCGCCGGTGCCGAGATTGTCACGGTCGCCATCCGCCGCACCAATATTGGTCAGAGCCCCGGCGAGCCGAACCTGCTGGATGTACTGCCGCCGGAGCGCTACACCATCCTGCCCAATACTGCGGGCTGCTACACCGCAGATGAGGCAGTGCGCACCTGCCGTCTGGCGCGTGAACTTTTGGACGGACACAAGCTGGTCAAACTGGAAGTACTGGGCGATCAGCGCACCCTGTACCCGGATGTGGTGCAGACCCTGGCCGCTGCCGAGCAATTGGTCAAAGACGGCTTTGAGGTGATGGTCTATACCAGCGATGACCCGATTTTGTGCAAGCGGCTGGAAGAAATCGGCTGTGTGGCAGTGATGCCGCTGGCCGCGCCTATTGGCTCCGGGCTTGGCATCCAGAACCGCTACAACCTGATTGAAATCATCGAGCAGGCCAAGGTGCCAATCATCGTCGATGCCGGTGTCGGTACCGCCTCGGATGCGGCGATTGCCATGGAGTTGGGCTGCGATGGCGTGCTGATGAACACCGCCATTGCCGGCGCCGTGGAGCCGGTGCGCATGGCGCGGGCGATGAAACTGGCGGTCGAAGCCGGACGCGATGCGTTCCTGGCCGGACGCATCCCGCGCAAGCGTTTTGCCAGTGCCTCCTCGCCGATTGATGGGCTGATTGGATGAGCGACCCGTTCACCAGCCCCGGCAGCAAGGCGCCGCCCAAGCCCTTCACGGTGACCGAAGGCCAACGCCGCGTGCGCAGCTTCGTGCTGCGTCAGGGACGTTTCACCCCTGCCCAGCAGCGCGCCTTTGATGCCCTCTGGCCGCGCTTTGGTATCGACTATCAGGGGCAAGTGCGTGATTTCGACACCCTGTTTGGCCGCAGCGCGCCGCTCATCGTGGAAATCGGTTTTGGCAATGGCGCGGCCTTCCGTCATTCCTGTCTGCTTGACCCAGCGCGCGACCATATCGGCATCGAAGTGCACGCCCCCGGTGTCGGCAGGCTACTGAATGCACTCGATAACGATGGCATTGGCAATGCCCGGCTGTATCACCACGACGCGGTGGAAGTGCTGGAAAACGAAATCGCCGATGGCAGTCTGGATGAAGTGCGCATTTACTTCCCCGACCCTTGGCACAAGAAGCGCCATAACAAACGTCGCCTGGTAAACCCGGAGTTCGCCGCGCTTTTGGTGCGCAAGCTCGCAGCCAATGGCCGCCTGCATCTGGCCACCGACTGGCAGGACTATGCCGAGCAGATGTGGGATGTGCTTGATGCCACCCCGGGGCTGGTCAACCGCAGCGGTGCACGTGGGCATTTGCCACGCCCGGCATGGCGGCCGCAAACGCATTTTGAAACGCGCGGCCAAAACCTCGGCCATGGGGTCTGGGACATGATTTACGACCGCTGCGCCCTGCCCGAATCCCCCAGCCAATAAGCCCCTGCCATGAGCCCAGCCCTCAGCCTCACCACCGACATGAAGCTCGTCCTCGGGCTGGTGGGGCTGACCATGGTGCTGTTCCTGTTCGACCGGGTACGCGCCGATGTGGTGGCGCTGGTGGTGCTGGTCTTGCTGGGGCTGACCGGCTTGGTGGCACCGGAAGACCTGTTTGCAGGCTTTGCCGGCAATGCCGTCATCAGCATCATCGCCACCATGATTCTGGGCGCCGGCCTTGAGCGCACCGGCGCACTCAACCGGCTGGCCGGCTGGCTGCTGCGCCGCGCCGATGGCAGCGAGCGCAAACTGCTGCTATTGACCACCGCCGTGGCCGGGCTGAACTCATCCATCATGCAGAACCCGGCAGTGATGGCGCTGTACATGCCGGTAGCCTCGCGCCTGTCTGCCCGTACCGGGGTGGCACTCTCGCGCATGCTGCTGCCGATTGCCGCCGCCATCGTGATGGGCGGCGGCCTCACCATGGTCGGCAATTCGCCATTGATTTTGCTCAACGACCTGCTGATTTCGGCCAATGCCAACCTGCCTTCCGGCGCAGTCACCCTGAAACAGCTGGGGATGTTCGCGCCGCTGCCCATTGGCCTTGCGCTACTGACGGCATCATTGGCCTATTTCCACTGGTTTGGCCGCCGCAACTTGTCCGAGGATGACGGTGTCACTCCGGCGCGGGTGCAGAGCTATTTTGCCCAGGCCTATGGCATCGAAGGCGATGTCCATGAGCTGACCGTCAGCGCCGACAGCCCGCTGGTCGGCATGACCTTGGGCGAGGTCGAGGCCATGCCCGGCTCGCCACTGGTTCTGGCGCTGAAATCCAGCGACGAATCGCGGCTTGCGCCTTCTGCCGATGCCCGCATCTGGGTCGGCGATGTGCTCGGCGTGATGGGGCCGCGCGAGGCGATTGTGCAGTTCTCGCAAACCCACAAACTGTATCTTGCCGCGCGGCTGCGCCAGTTTGCCGACCTGTTCAACCCCAGCCGCGCCGGGATTGCCGAAGTGGTGATTCCGCCCAACTCGCCCTTTATCGGCAAAAGCGCCAGCGAGCTGCAACTGCGCAAACAATCACGCCTGAGCCTTTTGGCGGTGAACCGCGACAAGGAGGTCATCCGCGAGGACGTGCGCAAGCTGCCGTTGAAGGCTGGTGACATGCTGGTACTGCACAGCATCTGGCGCGACCTTACCAGCGCCGCGGCGAAAAAAGACTTCGTGGTGGTCACCGACTTTCCCAAGAGCGAGCAGCGCCCGCACAAGTTCAAAATCGCGATGACGATTTTTGCCATCACCATGCTGCTGGCGCTGTCATCGCGCATCCCGGTGCCGATCGCACTGATGGCCGGCGTGGCCGGGATGCTGATTGCCGGCGTCATCCAGATGGACGAAGCCTATGCCTCGATCAACTGGAAAACCGTGTTCCTGATGGCCTGCCTGATTCCACTGGGCTGGGCGATGGATTCCTCCGGCGCCGCCGCCTGGATTGCCGGGCACAGTATCGACCGCATCCCGCAGGGCACACCGCTGTGGCTGATCGAGATTGCGCTTGCCATCCTCACCGTGGCGTTCTCGCTGGTGGTCAGCCATGTCGGCGCGACCATCATGATGGTGCCGCTGGCGATCAACCTGGCGCTGGCCGCCAATGGCAATCCGATGGTATTCGCGCTGATTGTGGCGCTCTCGGCCAGCAACAACTTCATGACCTCGACCAACCCGGTGATTTCCATGGTGATGGGGCCGGGCAATTACACTGCCCGCTATCTGTGGCGCACCGGCCTGCCACTGACGCTTATCTATACCGCTGTCATCGTGTTGATGGTGAATCTGATTTGGTGAAAGCACGCCAGACAGTGCGCCAATACGCGCCTGACAGCACGACGCTTGCATTCGATGCCCAACCCCAAAGACACATCTTCTACATGATCCGGGGTATTCGTCTCAATGGCTAAAGCGCCGGCTCAAGAGCGCCAAAACTCATCGCTGCCGCACTTCACCATCACGCACTTCCACCGCCACCGCCACCAGATGCTGCCCACGACAGGGACCTCCCACGCATTCGCCATGCGCAAGCTCAAAGGTAGCGCCATGTGCAGCACATAGCAGATGACCATCGCGGGTTTTGACGAAATGCCCCGGCGCCACCTCCAGGCTACGCCCGGCATGCGGACAGATATTGAGCCAAGCGCGGGCGGTATCGCCATCACGGTGGACAATTACCGACTCGGGCACCCCCTCCACTAGCCATTGCACTTCAGCAAAGCCACCATCTTCAATCTGCTCCAACCGCAAGCCCGTCATCTTTAACACTCTCCTTACACTTCTTTACCCATCGAGCCAGATACTGGAGACCTGTTTCATGGCTTGACCCGATGGAGGCAAGATGTTCGCACATTGGTGGCATCACCCGCAGATTACCCGTTTGCAGGCACGCTTCACTGCCCGCCCGCGCCATCCGCTGCTGCGTATCGGCGTAGCGCTGCTGGGTGTGGCGCTCTTGGCCGTACTGCTGGTCGTTGGCGTTTTCATCGGCGCTGCGATGCTCATCGGCGCAGGCTTGCTGCGCCTGCTCCGGCGCAAAAATACCGCACCGCACACCCATGCCGTGATTGAAGGCGAGTTTCGCAAAGCCCGACCAGAAGCATTGCCACAAACACAGTCATGAGCGACCTGTTTCCTGCAGCCCCGGTGGCGCGCATTCCACTGGCCGATGGCAGCGGCCAGTTTCCGGTGCGCCGGGTGTATTGCGTGGGGCGTAATTTTGCCGACCATGCCCGCGAAATGGGGGCAACCGCCCCGGCATCTGCCACTGAGCGTGGCCAGCCGGTTTTTTTCATGAAGCCTGCCGATGCCATCACCACCGATGGCAGCGTGCCCTACCCGCCTGCTACCGGTGAATTGCATCATGAGGTCGAGCTGGTGGTAGGGCTCGGCAAGGACGCACCCTCCGGCGTGCTTGAGCGCGAGACAGCCAGCGCACTGGTGTTCGGCTTTGCCGTGGGGCTGGACTTGACCCGCCGCGACCTGCAAGCCGCCGCCAAAGCTCAGGGGCTGCCCTGGGATACCGGCAAAAGCTTCGACCACTGCGCCCCGGTCGGCACGATGCGCCGCAAACACGACCTGCCTGCACTCGATACCCTGCAAATCTCGCTGCATATCAACGGGCAAGCCCGCCAGCACGGCCATCTGGCCGACTTGATTTGGGATGTAGCGGATATTTTGGTTGAACTTTCCCGGCTGTATGCGCTGAAAGCCGGCGACCTGATTTTCATGGGCACGCCCGCAGGCGTGGCCGCCCTGCAGCCCGGCGATCACTGGCGGGCAGCCATCAGCGATGCCAACGGGCAAGTCTGGCTGCATAGCCAAGGACGCATCTGCCGCTGAAGGCGGCAGGACGGCTGCCATTTTCTGCCTATAATCACGCCACACACATAACCGTGATGCAAATCACAAAATCACCAATAATTTCAACCACAAGGAAATCCCCATGAGCATCATCAGCGAGTTCAAAGAGTTTGCAATGCGCGGCAATGTCGTCGATTTGGCAGTCGGCGTGGTCATTGGCGCTTCGTTCGGCAAGATTGTCACCGCCCTGGTCGATAACGTCATCATGCCGCCGATTGGCCTTTTGATTGGCGGTGTGGACTTCTCCGACCTCTCCCTCACCTTGAAAGAAGCCAGCGTCAATGCCGCCGGCGAAGCCGTCCCTGCCGTGGAACTGGCCTATGGCGAGTTCATCAATGCCGTCATCCAGTTTCTTATCGTCGCCTTCGCCATCTTCATGGTGATCAAGGGCATCAACCGCCTGAAGAAGCCACAGCCGGAAGCCGCTCCGGCAGCCCCGTCCGAAGACGTGCTGCTGCTGCGTGAAATCCGCGATGAGCTCAAGCGCAAGTAATCGCGAAAGTCACTGAAAGTTACTTCGCGCACGTCTAATAGCGATCGGTAGTGCTCAGGAGGCACCTCACCCTCTCGTTAAATTTTCAGTGACTTCTTAACTCAAAAAAGAAACGGTGCAATGGACTCCATCGCACCGTTTTTATTGGGCATGATTGTCAGAAACTCAATGCGCGAAAAACAACCCCACATTAACCATATTCATCCAGGGATTCTGACACTCACCTTCAGGTCCAGAGGCTTGAAACATGGAAAGCCCCTCGACACCATGCCATCTGACTTGCTTGATGGCATCGCTCGGCAGCCCATAGTCAATAAGCACACGCTCTACCAACAAGGCCCGTTTTCTACTCGTCTCCATCACTTCTGCTGCATCTCCGCATATATCGGCAAAGCCAATAACTGCCAGCTTCGTTTCTGCAGCTTGCCCGCTTTTACCTGGCCTTTTGGAAATCAAATCCAGATAAGAAAAATAATCTCTAACCACTCTTTTAAGATTTTCGTGAGCATCTGCTGAGAGCTGTATTGAACCCTGCTGAAATTGAATAAGACCTGTGCTATGTACTTTCTCATGCATTTTTGCCCAGCGCTCCGCATCTTCAGCGGAAATTTTCTACCCAGGCTGCCCCTTCACTTCTGCAAAGCCTGAATGAGCACATCCACCAAGTATAAATATACAGCTCGCAATGAAAATCCGAGTCAAAGAGTTTATAGAAACACTCAGCATCAGATTACCCCTGGATATTTCATTCCATAACAACCAATCAATTTACTCATTGCCTCATCATCGCTGATCGCACCAGCCGCCAGACTAAAAACAACGGCAACGTCACCTTGACCGCCCTCCACTGAAGTTATGCCAAGTCTGTTGGCTACTTTGTATGCCATAAGTGAGGCTATCGCCTCATTACGAGCCCAGGCATCACGATCCAGAACACCCGACCACTTATATACATGATGATAAATCTCATGAGCAATGACAAAAACCATTGCATTTACCGCATAATCACCAGGATTAATATTCCAGCCCTGCAACTTTATGTGTGGCGGCTCAGTGGCATGATATGTTGCCATACTTGCCGTTGAGCCTATTGCAAACCTACCCCCATCTGAAATGAATTTTGCAAAAGCCTTCGTGAACTCCAAACCCTGGAAAACTTTCGCCTTTAATTTCTCATTGAGCTTTTGAAACTCTGTACTTGAAACTAATGTTTTTACATCAGGATCCAGCTCGTATACATTTATAGGGTCGTTTCCTGATATAGGCACCTGGGAGGTATGCTGCTCTTCATCTCGCCTTCCGTATTGATTTTCCATCCAGCTCAATAAGGCATCAAGGCTAGGAAAGCCTGCAAAACGAGTAGGATCGGAAGTACCTCTAACTACAATACGGATAATCTCCATAGCAGCCCCAAGAAGTATCTATTTTCAGTATAAACATACTCTGTACACGATTCATGAATACGGTGATTAGCAGTCCAAAAAACAAGCCCCGGGGAAACCGGGGCTTGATAAACATGCTTTGAGAGTTGACGTTCTTAATCAACCCTGCCACTGACCGAGGGCGGCCAGGCCGTTGGCCTTGGCACGCTCATACACGGTAGCCTGGGCGGCGGCATAGTTGCCCTGCATGTCCTGCGACCAGAGCTTGAGTGCCGCCTGCTGCATGGCGCGGCCATAGGAGAACGACAGCGGCCACGGGTTCGGCCCCATGCGGTTCATCGCATCCAGATGCGCGGTAGCCGCTTCATCGGACTGGCCGCCGGAGAGGAACACGATGCCCGGCAGGATGGCCGGAACGGCAGACTTCAGGCACATCAGCGTGGCTTCGGCCACTTCTTCAACGCTGGCCTGCTCCGGGCAGTCCTTGCCGGGGACGACCATCGAAGCCTTCAGGATGGTGCCTTCCAGCATCACATTGTGCTGGTACAGGGCATCGAACAGGGCGCGCAGGGTGACTTCGGTGACTTCGTAGCAGGTTTCGATGTCGTGGCTGCCGTCCATCAGCACTTCCGGCTCGACCATCGGCACCAGGCCTTGTTCCTGACACAGCGCCGCGTAACGCGCCAGCGCGTGGGCATTGGCTTCGATGCAGGTGCCGGAGGGGATGTCTTCGCCAATATTGATGACCGCACGCCACTTGGCAAAACGGGCACCGAGCTTGTAGTACTCCTCAAGGCGGGCACGCAGGCCGTCCAGACCTTCGGTGACCAACTCACCAGGGCAGCCAGCCAGCGGTACCGTGCCTTTGTCGACCTTGATGCCCGGAATCATGCCGTTATCGGCCATGTATTTGGCAAACGGCACGCCATCGCGGGTGGACTGGCGGATGGTTTCGTCAAACAAAATCGCACCGGAGAGATATTCATTGACCTTGGGAGCGGTCAGCAGCAGCTCGCGGTAGGCGCGGCGGTTTTCTTCGGTGCAGTCAATGCCCACCCCATCAAAGCGCTTCTTGCAGGTGGCGGAAGATTCGTCGATAGCGATGATGCCCTTGCCGGGGGCAACCATGGCGCGGGCGATGTCGGCAAGCTGTTCAATGCTCATTTTGTGTCCTGCAAATGGGTGTGGAAAAGAGGCCGTGATTATAGCCCTGGCATCAGTTTCCCGGTACTTCCAGAATCCGCAGGGTATTGGTCGCGCCCAGCTCCTCCATGCTGTCGCCACAGGTGAACAGCACCCGGTCGGCAGGCCGCAGCAAACCGCCATCGCGCAGGTGTGCAATCGCCGCACGCGCCAAGTCGTGCTGATACATGCCACGGCTGTCGAAGGCAATGGGGAACACATCGCGCATCAGACTCATCTGACGGCGTGCGTCAGGATGACGCGAGAACGCATGAATCGGCACTTGCGAGCGGAACCGGGACATAAAGCGCGCCGTGCCGCCGGATTCGGTCATGGCGATGATGGCGGCCACCTGCATATGTTCAGTCAGGAACATGGTCGCCATGGCGATCGCCTGATCCACGCGCTGAAGGCCGCGCGGCGCCGCCTCGTAATCGGTATCGCGCTCGAACTGGCGCTCGGCGCCCATGCAGATACGCGCCATCGCCGCCACCGAGGCCACCGGAAAGCGCCCGGCGGCGGTTTCTGCCGAAAGCATCACCGCATCGGTGCCATCAATCACCGCATTGGCCACATCCAGCACCTCGGCGCGGGTCGGTTGCGGGCTATCCACCATCGACTGCAACATCTGCGTGGCGGTAATCACCACTTTGTTGCCTTGCAGGGTTTCGTGGATGATTTTCTTCTGCAAGCCCGGCAGCTCGGCATCGCCCACTTCCACACCCAAGTCGCCACGCGCCACCATCACCACATCGGCAGCGGCGATGATGCCCGGCAAGTTTTCAATCGCCTCGGCGCGCTCGATTTTGGCCACCAGCGCTGCCTGACTGCCGTGCTCAAGGGCGATTTTCCGCGCTTCATGAATATCGGCCGCATCGCGCACAAAAGAGACGGCGATGAAGTCGGCCTTGATTTCCGCTGCCAGTGCAATCAGCTCGCGGTCACGTGCGGTCACTGCCCCCAGCGACAGCCCGCCACCCAGCTTGTTCAGCCCCTTGCGGTCGGAAAGCAGCGCATCATTCAGTACCTGGGTGCGGATGCGCGTCCCGTCCACCGCCGTCACTTGCAATTGCACCAGACCATCATCAAGCAGCAGCACATCGCCTGCGGCCACATCACCCGGCAGTCCCAGATAGGCCACGCCAACGGCGTGTTCATCACCCGGCGCGGCATCCGCTTCGGCCAACAAATCGAAGTGCTGCCCAGTACGCAACCTCACCTGCCCTTGGGCAAAACGGCCAATGCGGATTTTTGGCCCGGGCAAATCCACCAAAATGCCGATTTCCCGCCCCAGGCGCTGCGCAGCTTCACGCACCGCTGCCGCGCGCTGGCGATGCGCATCGGCACTGCCGTGCGAGAAATTGAGTCGCACGCAATCCACCCCGGCCTGAATCATGGCCTCCAGTACACCTACGGCATCGGAGGCAGGCCCCAAGGTAGCGAGAATGCGGGTACGGCGTGGGTGTTGTTTCATTGCAGCTGTGCAAGCAAGGTTTTCAGCAGTTTTTCGAGCTGTGCCAGTGGAGCGAGCGCATCGGCAGGCAGGCCCTGTGCGGCGGCTTGTGCCTCGGCATCACGCCAGAGCACTTCGGTTTTGCCTGCATGGTTTTGACGTATCAATACCCGCACTGGCAAATCCAGCGCCAAATCGGGATAGGCCAGCATCAATGGCGTGCCGCCGCGCGGATTGCCAAACACCAGCACCTGCGTGGGCGGCATCGACAACCCGGCTTTTTCCGCCGCAGCGGCATGGTCAATCAGCGCAAATACGGTGATGCCGTGCGACTCCAGTTGTGTGCGCAACGCGCTCGCCGTCTGGCTCACCGAAAGCGGACTCTCGTGCCGCTGCAAAATGGAGGCCTGTACCGCTGCTGCCGGGTTTTCCCCGGCAGACAGCATCACCGGCATGCTCAGCAACAGGCTCAGCAACAGCCGCTTCATCAGCTACGCGCCTTGAGTGCGGCCACAGCCGGCAGTTCCTTGCCCTCCAGAAACTCTAGGAAAGCACCGCCGCCGGTGGAGATATACGAAACTTCCTTGGCGATGCCGTATTTGTCCACCGCAGCCAGGGTGTCGCCGCCGCCAGCAATGGAGAATGCCGGCGAGACGGCAATGGCGCGCGCCAGCGCTTCGGTGCCTTTGCCGAAGGCGTCGAACTCGAACACGCCCACCGGGCCATTCCAGACCACGCTGCCAGCCTTGGCAATCAGCGCGGCATATTGCGCAGCGGTTTGCGGGCCGATATCGAGAATCATGTCCTCATTGCCGACCGCATCCACTGCCTTGACCGTGGCCGGAGCATCGGCAGCAAACGCCGGGGCGACGACCACATCCACCGGCAGCGGAATCTCCGCGCCACGCGCCTTGGCATCGGCGGTAATCTTGCGCGCGGTATCAAGCAAATCCGCTTCCATCAGCGATTTGCCCACCGGGTAGCCGGCTGCCGCGATAAAGGTATTGGCAATGCCGCCACCAACAATCAATTGATCCACCTTGCCGACCAGCGAGGACAGCAGCTCCAGCTTGGTGCTGACCTTGCTGCCGGCGACAATCGCCAGCAGCGGGCGTGCCGGGTTATCCAGCGCACGTGCCAATGCGTCCAGTTCGGCCATCAGCAGCGGCCCGCCAACAGCTTGCTTGGCGGCGCGAATCACGCCATGGGTGGAGGCCTGCGCGCGGTGTGCGGTGCCGAAGGCATCCATCACGAAGATGTCGCAAAGCGCGGCATATTTTTGGGCAAGGGCTTCATCATCGGCTTTCTCACCGATATTCATGCGGCAGTTTTCCAGCAGCACGATTTGCCCCGGCGCCACTTCCACGCCATTGAGATAATCCTTGATGAGCGGCACCTCGCGCCCCAGCAGTTCCGAAAGCCGTTTGGCCACCGGCGCCAGCGAGTCAGCCTCGCTCCACTGGCCTTCCTTGGGACGCCCCAGATGCGACATCACCATCACCGCCGCACCGGCTTCAAGCGCGGCTTTGAGGGTCGGCAGCGAAGCATTGATACGCTGGTCGGAAGTCACCCGGCCATCTTCCACAGGCACGTTCAAATCCTGGCGAATCAATACCCGCTTGCCGGACAGCTCAACATCGCTCAAACGAAGAATGCTCATGTTTTTCCCTAAGAATGCAGTGAAATTATGGAAGGTCTGAACAACGCCTTCCTGGCGTTGCCAGCCCACGCCAAGTCCGGCACCTGTCCGGACTTGGCTCACACGAATCAATCACTGGCATGATTGATTCGTGGCGGGTCTCCATGACCCGCGAGGAACCTCTGAATATTCAGAGGTTCCTTATCAGAACGGAATGGAAAGACCCGGATCAAGTTGCAGCAGCGCATTGCGGAAGGTGGTCTGGATACGTTGCAGTGCCTCTTGTGTTTTGGCCTCGAAACGCAGCACCAGAATCGGCGTGGTATTGGAAGCACGTACCAGCCCCCAGCCATCCGGCCAGTCGGCACGCACGCCGTCGATACTGGTCAGCCGCGCCTCCGGGAACTGGCTGGCTGCCACGAAGCGCTCGATGAAGGCATGTGGATCGGGCACCGGGATTTTCAGCTCCGGGGTGCTGATGCCATCGGGGATTTCGGCAAATACCGTATCGGCGTCCTCATCACGAGTGGCCAGGATCTCCAGAAGGCGCGCGGCCGAATAAATGCCATCATCAAAGCCATACCAGCGCTCCTTGAAGAAGAAGTGGCCGCTCATTTCGCCTGCGAGCTCTGCCTCGGTTTCGCGCATCTTGGCCTTGATGAAGGAATGCCCGGTCTTCCACATCAGCGGGCTGCCGCCATGGCGCAGAATCCACGGCGTCAATGCGCCGCTGCATTTGACGTCATAGACAATCATCGCGCCGGGCTGTCGGTTGAGCACATCGGCAGCAAACAGCATCAGCAAGCGGTCGGGGAAAATATTGTGCCCCTCTGGCGTCACCACCCCCAGACGGTCGCCATCGCCATCGAAAGCAATGCCGACATCCGCGCCGCTTTGCTTCACCACAGCCATCAAATCCTGCAAATTGTGCGGGTCGCTCGGGTCGGGATGGTGATTGGGGAAGTTGCCGTCAATCTCGCAGTACAGCGGCGTCACCTGTGCACCGATGGCCTGCAATACCTTCGGCCCCAGCTCGCCTGCGGCGCCATTGCCGGCATCGACCACCACTTTCAGCGGGCGGGCAATCTGGATGTCAGAGGCCACGCGCTCAACGTAATCATCGGCCACACTGCGCGTTTCCAGCTCGCCACGCACCTCGGCGATACGCAGCCGCTTTGCCACGATACGCTCGTACAGCGCCCTGATAGCCTCGCCAGAGAGCGTCTCACCGCCCAGCACGATCTTGAAGCCGTTGTAATCCGGCGGGTTATGGCTGCCGGTTACCGCCACGCAGGAACCTGCACGCAAATGATAGGCAGCGAAATACACCAGCGGTGTCGGCGCCAGGCCGATATCAATCACCTTGCAGCCGGCATCGCGCAGGCCATCCATCAGGCCAGCGGCAAGCTCCGGCCCGGAGAGACGGCCATCGCGGCCAACCACGATGTCCGACAAACCCTGCTCGTGCATCTGTGTGCCGATGGCTTGGCCGATGGCGCGCGCCACTTGGACATCCAGCCCTTGCCCGACCACGCCACGAATGTCGTAGGCGCGGAAAATCCCGGCATCCACTTGCACATCCGCCTGCGCAGGTGTGCCTGGCAGTGCCCCGACACCCGCCAAGGCTGCGGCTGCGTCCGCCTCCATCTGGTCATACTCCTCGGTTACAGAAACTTGTTGCGGCACGGCAGCTGCACCGGACATCTCGGCCAGCGTCGGAGCGGGCGCCGCATCTTCAGGCGCCGCCTTTTTGCCGCGCAGTTTGGGCAACAGCCATATCAACAGGGCAGTCAACAGAAGTAGCCCGCCCAGCGCCATCGCCGGGATAGCGCCAAGCCCGAGAGGGCCGGTTTTTTCCTGCACATTGATACCGGCCGCCACGCGCAGCTCGCTACCGGCCAGCTTGACCGCACGCGATTCGGCATAGTCGGCCGAGGCGGCATCGCCCAACTCGGCAATGGTGGTCTGCCCCTGGCGCAGCGCCAGATAGCCCTGACCAACCGAAACCGAGTTCACCGCTTGGTGCAGCGGCTGCAGCGGCATGACCGCCAGTGCCACTTGCCCCTCCTCCAGAGGCACCGCCACCAGCACACCTTTTTCAGTGCCCGTCATGCCGATACGCATGGCCGTCTTGCCTTCAACGATCGCTTCCTCCACTGCCGCCAGACGACCATAGCCCGACTCGGGCAGTGCCTGATAAAACGGCTGCAAGTCCTGTGGATAAATGGTCACGCTTTGCGCACCCGCCAGCGTCTTGCCCATCTGCGCGGCGGCAGCCTGCAAGTCACCGCTGGCAAGGAGTGGCTTCAGCGCCTCATCTTGCGCAGCATTCTCCACCTGCTTGCGCATCTGCCCCAGTTGCTGCGTCAGCGTGGCCGAAAGTGCATCGCGCTCGGCCAGCAGCGTGTGCTCACCACTGCTCTGGCGCCATTGCATGACACCGGAAAACAGCAGCCAACCGGCCAACACTATCAACAACAGGGCAAGCAATGGTCTTGCCTGCTCCAGCGAGCCCAGCTCGATTTTGGGCAACGAAGATTTTTTCTCACTCATGCGTCCATCCCCTTAGCGCAAGCCAGTATGGCCGAAGCCACCCTCGCCACGTTGGCTTGATTCAAATGTATCCACCACTTCAAAGCTCGCGCGCACCACCGGCATCAGCACCAGCTGTGCAATGCGATCGCCCGGTGCGATGACATGCGCGGTATTGCTGCGATTCCACACCGAAATCATCAGTGGCCCCTGGTAGTCGGCATCAATCAGCCCGGTGCCATTGCCAAGCACGATGCCGTGCTTATGCCCAAGCCCCGAGCGCGGCAGAATCAGCGCGCACAAGCTGGTATCGGCGATATGGATGGCAAGCCCGGAAGGCACCAGTTCGCTTGCCCCGGCAGCCAGGGTCAGCGGCGCCTCGATGGCGGCACGCAAATCCAGTCCGGCACTGCCCGCAGTGGCATAACTGGGCAGCGGCCATTCGCTGCCAAAGCGGGCATCAAGCATTTTTACTTGCAAAACATGCTGCATCTTCAAAGCCTGGTTTCCAAAAGATTCAATAATTGTGCGGCGATTTCGCGTTTGGCGGCTCTTGCCAGGTTGACCGAGCCGCCCGGCCAGTACACCGTCAGTGCATTGTGCTCAGACTCAAAACCGCCATCGGCACGCCCGACCTGATTGGCACAAATCATGTCCACGCCCTTGGCCGTGAGCTTGCCCAGCGCATAGCGCTCGATGTCATCGGTCTCGGCTGCAAAGCCCACTACACAGTCCGGGCGCAAATCGGAAGCCGCCACTTCAGCCAGAATGTCGCGGGTACGCACCAAGGTGAGCGTCATCTGCGCGCTGCCGGGTGTTTTCTTGAGCTTCTGCGTCGCGACCTCGTGCGGGGTGAAATCCGCCACCGCCGCCGCACCGATATAGATGTCGGCAGGCAATGCGGCCATCACTGCCGCGTGCATCTGCGCGGCACTCCTCACATCCACCCGCTTTACGCCCGCTGGCGTTGTCAGACTCACCGGGCCTGCCACCAGCAATACCTCGGCACCCCGGCACGCGGCTTGTTCGGCAATGGCAAAGCCCATCTTGCCGCTGGAGCGGTTGCCAAGGAAACGCACCGGGTCGATGTCCTCATAGGTAGGACCTGCGCTCACCACGATGCGCTTGCCTGCAAGACTCACGCCTGCACCTCGCCCAGCACCGCATTCAATGCCGCAACAATCTCGCAAGGCTCGCTCATTCGACCCAGCCCCTGCTCGCCACAGGCCTGCTCGCCACTGGCCGGCCCCACCATGGCAAGGCCACGGTTTTGCAGCACAGCGACATTGGCCTGGGTGGCCGGATGCAGCCACATGCGGTGATTCATGGCCGGAGCCGCCAGTATCGGCGCGGTGCTGGCAAGGCACAGCGTACTGACCAAATCATCGGCCAGCCCATGCGCGAGTTTCGCCAGGGTATTGGCCGTGGCCGGAGCCATCACGATGGCATCGGGCCAGCGCGCCAGCTCGATATGCCCCATTGCGGCTTCGGCCTGCGCATCCCACAGACTGCTGCGCACTGGCTGACCACTCAAGGCCTGAAACGTCGCCGCCCCCACAAACTGCAAGGCCGAAGCGGTCATCGCCACCTGCACCTTGGCGCCGGCCTTGCGCAGCTGGCGGGTCAATTCCGCAGCCTTGTAGGCGGCCACGCCACCACAGACGCAGAGCAGGATTTTCTTGCCTGAAAGCATGAGTGGGGCGTTCACGGGATTTAGGCGTTTTCCGGCAATAGGCAGGGCTATCAGCTTAACCGATGACAGCGATTTTCCGATGCCCGGCCGCCCGGACAGGCTTCAGTCTGAAAGACACAACTCATGTGCCGGAGGCATTCCATGCGTATCCATGACTGGCCCGTTGAGGAGCGCCCGCGTGAAAAACTGCTGGCGCGCGGCGCAACCGTGCTGTCCGATGCCGAACTTCTGGCGCTGTTTTTAGGCTCGGGACTGGCGGGACAGGATGCGGTCAGCACCGCCCGCCTGCTGCTGCGCGAGCACGGCCCGCTGCGCGCCCTGCTGGAGCGCAGCCCCAAAGACATGGCAAAACTGCCCGGCATCGGCCCTGCGCGCGCCTGTCTCTTGGCCGGCGCGATGGAGCTGTGCAGCCGCCATCTTGCCGCCGCGCTTGCGCGCGGTGAAAGCCTCAACTCGCCCAGTACCGCCGGGCAGTACTTCAGTCAACGCCTGCGGCATCAAAGCCGCGAGGTGTTTGCCGCATTGTTTCTGGACAGCCGCCATCGCAGCCTGGGGTTTGAGGAGATGTTCAGCGGCACCCTCGATGGCGCCTCGGTGCATCCGCGCGAGGTGGTGCGCCGCGCACTTATCCATAATGCCGCCGCGGTCATCGTCGGCCATAACCATCCCAGCGGTGACGCCACCCCCAGCCAGGCTGACCGGGATTTGACCCGCACCCTGAAGAACGCGCTGGATCTGGTGGAAATCCGGCTGCTGGATCATTTCATCATCGCCGATGGGCCGCCGCTGTCGATGGCCGAGCGCGGGCTGGTATAAGCGACTGCTCGAAGGTGCCAAGAAACCCGCGCCAAGCTGGATTAAACTACGCGGTCGCATCATTTGCCCTGAATCTTGTCGTGAAAGCCCAGCTCAAGTCTCTGGTCGAACAGGCCATTGCCACCCTTTCTGCCAACGGTACGCTGCCTGCCGATTTGTCCGTACCGGATTTCGTCATCGAACGCCCGCGCGAAGCCAGCCACGGCGATTTTTCCACCAATGCCGCGATGCTGCTGGCCAAACCGGCACGCAGCAACCCGCGCGCCGTTGCCCAGGCACTGCTGGATGCGCTGCCGCAAGATGCGCGCATTGCCAAGGCAGAAATTGCAGGCCCGGGTTTTATCAATTTCCACCTTGCGCCCGATGCTTGGCACTCGGTGGTGAGCACCATCCACGCCCAGGGTGATGCGTTCGGCTGCAATGACAGCGGCCAGGGGCAGAAGGTCG
Source organism: Lysobacteraceae bacterium NML03-0222 (assembly GCA_002798195.1). GTDB lineage: Bacteria > Pseudomonadota > Gammaproteobacteria > Xanthomonadales > Xanthomonadaceae > Solilutibacter. The sequence continues at coordinate 82,492 of NWQM01000007.1, forward strand.
GGGTGGAATATGTCTCGGCCAACCCCACCGGGCCGCTGCATGTGGGACATGGCCGTGCGGCCGCCATTGGCGACTCCATCGCCCGCGTGCTGGCAGCCAATGGCTGGCAGGTAGTGCGCGAGTTCTATTACAACGATGCCGGCGTTCAGATTGAAAACCTGGCCAAATCGGTCAAGGCGCGCATCGACGGCCACAAGCCCGGTGATGATGCCTGGCCTGCCGAAGCCTATAACGGTGATTACATCGCCGATGTCGCCGCGGCCTATCTGCGCGAGGAGTCGGTCGAAGTCGATGGCCAGACTGTCAGCGGCAGCCAGAACCGTGACGACATGGCAGCCATACGCCGCTTTGCCGTGGCCTGGCTGCGCCGCGAACAAAACGCCGACCTTGACGCCTATGCGGTGAAGTTCGACAACTATTTTCTGGAGTCCTCGCTGTATGCCGATGGCAAGGTCGAGGAAACCGTGGCCGAGTTGACCCGTCGCGGCCATACCTATGAAGAAGGCGGCGCACTGTGGCTGCGCAGCACCGACTTTGGCGATGACAAAGACCGGGTGATGCGCAAATCCGACGGCAGTTATACCTATTTCGTGCCGGACGTGGCCTACCACCTCAGCAAATGGCAGCGCGGCTGGCAGCGCGCCATCACCGAACTGGGCGCCGACCATCACGGCTCGCTGGCACGTGTACGTGCCGGCCTGCAGGCACTGGATGCCGGCATCCCCAAGGGCTATCCGGACTATGTGCTGCACCAGATGGTGACGGTGATGCGCGGCGGCGAGGAGGTCAAACTCTCCAAACGTGCCGGCAGCTATCTGACCCTGCGCGACTTGATTGAAGAAACCAGCAAAGACGCCGTGCGCTGGTTCCTGATTGCGCGCAAGCCCGATTCGCAGCTCACCTTCGATATCGACCTTGCCCGCAGCCAGTCCAACGACAACCCGGTGTTCTATGTGCAATACGCCCATGCGCGGGTGCATAGCCTGCTGCGCCAGGCGAAGGAAAAAGGCTTCGAATTCCGGCCGGAAAACGGCCTTGAAAACCTGGGCAAGCTCCAAGACGAGGCCAGTCTGGCACTGATGATTGAGCTTTCGCGCTACCCGGAAGTGGTGGCCGCTGCCGCACAGACGCTGGAGCCGCATATCATCGCCCAGTATCTGCGCGAGCTGGCCACCGCCTTCCATACCGCCTATCACGCCCAGCCGGTGCTGGTGGAAGATGCCAGCGAGCGCGATGCACGTTTGGCGCTGTGTACCGCAACCGCACAGGTGCTGAAAAACGGCATGAACCTGCTGGGTGTGTCCGCACCCGAAAAAATGTAACCGGAGATATCCAATGGCCGCACGTCGCGGAAAATCCCAGGCACGACGCAGCAGCGCCCGGCAAAGCGGCATGCCCGGCTGGGCATGGCTGTTGATTGGCGTTTTGCTGACCATCGTGGTCATCCTGCTGGCGCCACGCTTTTTAGGCACCTACAAAGAAGGCAATACCGGCTTTTTCAGCCTCGGCAACACCTCATCCACACCAGAGCCACTACCGCAGCCGGACGCATCCAGTACGCCCGCCTTTGAGCCGGCACCGGCAACGCCGCCCAAGCGTCAGCCGCAGAGTGCGCCTGCGCATCAAGAGCCGCCCAAAACGCGCGACTTCGATTTTTACGAAGTACTGCCCAATGAAGAGGTCGCCCTGACCGATGCACAACTGGCTGCCATCCAGCGCGAGGAAACACGCCGCCGCGAAGAAGCAGCGCGTCGTCGTGAACAGGCCGCTACCACGGCCAGCCCAACGCCCGCCCCATCAGCAGCTGCAGCAAGCGATGGCGCTGCCGCACAAGCGGCTGACGCCCAGGCACGCGCCGTCGCGGCCGCAGCCAATACACCACTACCCCGCCCGCTGCCTGAAGCAACCGCAGCTGCACCGACAAGGCGCACCGCCACGCCTGCGCCCACAGCAGTTTCCGCACCCGCTGCCAAAGCCCCAGCCACGCGCACGCCACCGGTGACAACGCCCTCTGCGGCCACGCCGCCGAAACCGGCCAGCACAGCTGCAACCTCCACACCGGCCGCCGCCGCCAACGCCGCCACACAAGCTGCCGCACGCAGCGCCCCCTATATCGTGCAGGCGGGCGCCTTTGCCGCCAGCGGCGATGCCGAAGCCGCCAAGGCCAGAATCGCGCTGCTGGGTCTGAACGCTCGTGTGGAATCGGCGCAAATCAATGGTAAAACCGTGTACCGGGTGCGCATGGGGCCTTACGGCTCTGCCGCCGAAGCGGCTGACGCCAAACAAAAACTGGAAAGTGGCGGCGTGCAGGCAATGACCCTGCAGGTCAAATAACCTTGAATCCACATCACTCGGGCGTGCCACGGCACGCCCAAACTTTATTGATTGCTCAACGGCGAAAACGCCTGCGTCCGCGTCCGCCCGCCGCATTCTCGGCCTGACGTTGCGCCAGAGTATCCGCCGCCGCGGCCAGCTCATTGCGCAGCTTCAGATAATTGGCAAAGCGCGCCGGCTCCAATGCCCCGCACGCCACCGCCGCCTGCAAAGCACAGCCAGGCTCTTGGTCATGGCGGCAATCCCGGAACCGGCACTGCCCGGCCAGTTCGGCGATATCGGCAAACGCAGCGGCATCCAGCTGCTCCTCGCCAGTGGGCTTGAGCTCGCGCATCCCCGGCGTATCAATCAGACAGGCACCACCGGGCAAACTCAGCAATGCCCGGTAAGTGGTGGTATGCCGGCCACGGGCATCATGCGCGCGCACCGCACCGGTACGCATCCGCGCCTCGCCCAGCAAGGTATTGCTCAGAGTGGATTTGCCCGCACCGGATGAGCCGACCAGCACTACGGTACGCCCCGCCGTCAGCCATGGCGCCAGCACCCTCACACTGTTGGCATCGCGTGCATTGATGCTGCACACGGCAATCGCTTGTGCCGCCAATGCAGCCAAAGCCTCACGCGCTGCCGGCGCATCGGCTGCAATGTCCTGCTTGGTCAGCACCACCACCGGCTCAACCCCACCGCCCTTGAGCAATAGCAAATAGCGCTCGATGCGACGCGGATTGAAATCTGCATCCAAGCCAGTCACCACGAATGCAGTATCGACATTGGCAGCAATCAGCTGCTGCTTGTAATGCTCGCCCGCCGCCGCACGTTTGATGGTGCTCCAGCGCGGCAGCAAGGCTACGATGCGCGGCTTTTCTGCACTGTCCTCGATCAGCACCCAGTCACCGACTGCGGCGCGGCTGGCCGGGTCGCAGCGCGGCCTGACCCATTCGGGCAGGGACTCCACGGTTTGCGCATCTGTGGCATGTTCGGCCACCACATAGCCGGAGCGGTGCTGCGCAATCACCCGCGCCGGGCGTGCCGCAGGGTGCGCCGCACATAATGCCTGCCAATCCTCAGGCAACGACAGCGGCCAGCCAATCGCCGTCAAACAGGCTTGATTAAGGCAGATCGCTTGCTTCACACCGTAAATGATGAGCCGCAACCGCAGGTGGTCTTGGCATTGGGATTACGGATGGAAAACTGCGCCCCGTGCAGCGACTCGGTGTAATCCACCGTGGCGCCCATCAGATACTGAAGGCTGAGCGGGTCGACCAACAACACTACGCCATCGGTCACCACCGCCAAATCATCCTCGGCCTGGTTTTCGTCAAACTCAAAGCCATACTGAAAGCCCGAGCAACCGCCCCCCTGGATATAGACGCGCAGTTTCAGCGCCTGATTGCCCTCCTCGGCAATCAGCTCGCGCACCTTGCTGGCGGCCGCCTGGGTGAAGTTGAGTGGCGCTTCAAGCTGTTGATAGCCGGGCGCATTCTGGTCAAGGCTGTGGTTTTCCATGCGCAAAGCATGGGGCTTGCAGGCATCAGGTTCAAGCCCGGCCGAATCGGGCTATAGTGCGCACCAATACAGCCCCGACTTGGGAGTGCCTCATGGATGTGTCATCCGCGCATGTTTTTGCCGCTGGCGTGCTGCTGGCCTGGCTGGCTGGGATTCGCGTTTATCTGACCGTATTCGGGGTCGGCATTGCCGGCACGATGGGCTGGGTGGAATTGCCCGAGGCGCTCGCCGCCACCCAGTCTCCATGGGTGTTGGGCGTTTCCGGCATCCTGGCGCTGATGGAATTCTTTGCCGACAAAATCCCCGGTGTGGACAGCATCTGGGACTTGCTGCAAACCCTGGCGCGCATTCCTGCGGGCGCCTTTCTGGCCGCCGCAGCCATTTCACCCGATGGCGAACTGGGCACAGGCATGCTGGCCGCAGGGGCAGGCGTCACGCTTACCAGCCATTTCCTGAAAACCGGCTCGCGCGCCATCATCAATACCTCACCCGAGCCTGCCAGCAACTGGACCGCCTCGTTTGGTGAAGACATCCTCACCGCAGGCTCGCTGGCGCTTGCCATCTTCAACCCCTGGGTAGCGCTGGTTATCGTGCTCATCATCAGCCTGACCTTCAGCTTTGTGCTCTGGTGGCTGGGTCGCAAGGCTCTGCGTGGCTTGCGCTGGCTAAAGGGCAAAAGTGTCAGCCCACCGCCGCCCAGCACAAGCCCGCACTAACCTTCACGCCTGCCAGACACGATGATGCGCCGGTACTGGCTACGCCGAGCGCCGAGGCTACGCACCTCGACACTGGGGGGCGGAATCACCCCCTGCCCAACCACCCCGCGCGCCAATGGAGCGAAGTGTTGCAGCGCACGCGAATACACATTGCGCTTGAACATCACTACATTCTCCACCGGATACCAAAAATCCACCCAGCGCCAATGGTCAAATTCGGGATGCTCGGTCAAATCCAGCCGCACATCGCCTTCACTGCCTTTCATCTGCAGCAAAAACCACACCTGCTTCTGGCCGATGCATACCAGCCGGTCACGACTGCGCACCGCGCGCGCCGGCAAGCGATAACGCAGCCAGCCAGGCGTGGCTCCCAACACCTCGACATGCTCGGGCAACAGACCGGTTTCCTCACGCAGCTCACGGTACATCGCCTCCAACGGCGTCTCGTCAGAGTTCATCCCGCCCTGCGGGAACTGCCACCCGTCCCGGCGTATCCTGCGCGCCCAGAACACCCGACCATCCGGGTGCATCAGCACGATGCCCACATTGGGGCGATAACCGTCCGGATCAATCACGACACGGACTCCTGAAAATGTTTGGGGTCAAACCCCGCTGACCTCGAATGTGCCACGCATACGCCAACACGGCAAGCCCATCTGCGAAACTTTCCTCGGCGACGCAAAAATCTTCTCACAGCCATTGACATCACCGCACAGACATTGCAGAATCCCTCGCTCTCCGCCCAGCGCGGATGAGTCTATGGCTATGTAGCTCAGACGGTTAGAGCGCGAGACTCATAATCCCGAGGTCGGTGGTTCGATTCCACCCATAGCCACCAAATACACGTCCCAAGAAGGCCAGAAACCCCAATCAAATCAAGGGTTTTGGCCTTTTTCATTGGTGCATATCGTCCCAAGTCGTGCCATTGAATCCCGTGATAAATGGGGGCAACATTGGGGGCAACTGACAGACCAGCCAAAAAAGTTGCCCCCAAATGCTGACCGATACCGCGATACGCAAGGCGAAGCCGAAAGCCAAGGCTTACAAGCTGGCTGATGCTGGGGGGCTATATCTGGAAGTTGCCCCCGCTGGCGGCAAATGGTGGCGCTTGAAGTATCGCTACGGGGGGAAAGAAAAGCGCATAAGCCTTGGCACTTACCCGGAAACCTCCCTGGCCGATGCCAGAGTCAAGCGGGAGGAAGCCAAGAAGCTACTGAAAGACGGTATCGACCCCGGGCAACAGCGCAAGGCGGAAAAGCTGGCCGGGGCAGAGCGGGCGGCAAACACCTTTGAGGCGCTGGCCTTGGAGTGGCTGGAGGTGAAGCGCAGCGAGTGGATGCCAAGCCACCACGAGAAGCAAGCCGGGCGCTTGCGGCAGGCGTTCCCTTGGATTGGACACAAGGCCATCGCTGATATTGGCATTACCGACCTTCGCCCCATGCTGGAGCACCTGAAGCGGCAGGGCGCGACTGACCAAACCCGGCGCATCATTCAAAACGTGGCCAGCGTGTTCGACTACGCCATCACGCTTGAGAAGGCCGAACGCAACCCGGCGCGCGACTTGCTGCCTGCCGTCCCCAAGCATCACAAGAAGAACTTCCCGGCCATCAAAGACCCGGCGCGCGTGGGTGAGTTGCTGCGCGCCATAGACAGCTTTCAGGGGAGCTTCCCGGTTGCCTGCGCTTTGCAGCTTGCCCCGTTGTGGTTTTGCAGGCCGGGCGAGCTGCGGGCGGCAGAATGGGCGCATATCGACCTTGAGGGCGAACACCCGACCTATACCGTGCCAGCGGCCAAGCGGAAGCTACGCAAAGCCCAGAAGGAGGCACAGGACACGCCGCCGCATATCGTGCCCCTGTCACGGCAGGCAGTAGCCATCCTGCAAACACTGCACCCACTGACCGGGCGTGGCCGCTACCTGTTTCCCGGCGCGCGCGACCCCGGGCGCTGCCTGTCCGATGCCGCACTGAATGCAGCACTGGCAAACCTTGGCTTCAAGGGCGAGATGGTGGCGCACGGCTTCCGGCATATGGCCTCTACCCTGCTGCACGAGATGGGCTTTTCATCCGATGCCATCGAAGCGCAGCTATCGCACAAGACCCCGGGCGTGCGTGGCGTGTACAACAAAGCGCAATACCTGCCGGAGCGCCGCAAGATGATGCAGGCATGGGCGGATTATCTGGACAGCCTGCGGGCAGGGGTGGGTAACGTGGTGGCGTTCAAGCGCAGCGCCTGAAGCGTTGCACAGTTGCGCGCGTAATCCATCACCGGCATGGCCTGCCGTTGTCACTCATGACAACAGAGCGCAAATTTGCGTTTAGCTTGGAAAACAAGGGCTTGCCGCCTGTTTTTCCGTGACCATCGCGCGCGCGGGAATCTTTTCAACTGGCTGAATTTTCAGCCCGTCGAATGCTCGAGGCCATCGCGCGCGGGTGTCGAGAACGCCCCTTGGCTGCTACACAAAAAAATGTAGCCCTAGAATCAGCGGGTTACACGGCCTTGCTTAGCAATTCGGCCATGCGGGTTTGCCAGCCCTTGCCAGTGGCGCGCCAGCGCTCCAATACGGAAACGGGTATGCGTAGCGATATGGCTTCCTTGGCTTCGCCCTGTATCGGCCTGCCGGGCTTGCGGTTAGCTATCAGCGCGCCAATGGCCGCGTTTTCTGCGCTGGCGTTCGCATCCTTGGCAAGGGTTGCCCGTACCCGCGCCCAATCGCTGCGGGATTCGCCACGCGCGCGCGCGGCTTGCATTTGCTCGCTACTCATCTTGACGGGTTTCGAGCCACTCATGGTATTGCCTCCTCTCTTTCTGGCTGGCAGGGCGAAAGCTCACAACCCTGCACACTTCGCCACGCGGGACAAAAACAACCGACAGCACGGCCAGCACTTCAAAGACATAAGCCACGGCCTGATAACGCGCTTCGCCTTGCCGGGTACTGCTTTGCAGCATGACAAGCGGGTTTTCCATCACCATATCCGCGTCAAGGAAATCCAGCCCATGCTTGGCAATGTTTTGCTTGCGCTTGGCTTCGTCCCATTCGTACAGCACGGGAATATTGTATATGCGTAATTACATGCCCACAAGACGAACTGGGACGCGCTGGGACAATATGCGCTTGACAAATAGCAATCGCTGCGCTGTACTGGCCGGGCAGTGGTAAATCCCGCTGCCGGGTTTGACAGCCTGAATCCTTACTAGGCGCACCAGAGCGCCCCATGGCGCTTTTTTCGTGCCTGCTTTATGGCGGGCGGTGCGGGGAGCCGCAAGGCTCGCCGGTTTCCTAGTAGCCGGTCTGTCAACCCGTACCGCTCGCCACCTGTTTGACAGCAAGCGGCGACGGCTTCCCCATCTGACTAGGAGCCTGTCCCATGACACACGCCACCCTAAGAGCCTGTTCAAAATCTTTTGAGGATGAGTACCAGGAAAGCCGGGTGGATGAACTGCAAGCTGGTGTTGAGCAGGCGCTCGCAGTTCTTCCACAAGCGTCTGTTCTTGTCCAGCCAGGCACAGCTGCGCTCCACCACCCAGCGCTTGGGCATCACCTTGAAGGTGTGCAACTGGCTGCGCTTGGCAATCTGCACATTGACGTGCGCTCCCAAAATGGCTTGCACGCCCTGTGCAAAAGGCTTGCCCACGTAGCCACTTTCACACAGCAAACTTTGTACGCGCTTGAGTGCGGGGCTGCAACGCATGAGCGCCTGTAGCGCGCCTTGGCGATCCGTTACATTGGCTGTGGTCACAGCAATGGCGTGAGGCAAACCTTGGGTATCGACGGCGATGTGACGTTTGATACCCGAGACTTTCTTGCCTGCGTCATAGCCCTTGTGACGGGCGGTGTCACTGCCCTTTACGCTCTGTGCGTCCACGATCAAGAAGGCGCTGCATGCGTTGCGCCCCTGTCTCTCGCGGGCCGCGCCAACCTGATTTTTTGAGTGCCCGCTCCAGCAGGCTCCCCCCTTGATCATCCACTTCGCTCCAAATCTGGAAATACGAATGGACAGTGCGCCATTTGGGAAAGTCGCTGGGCAGCGCCCGCCATTGGCAACCTGTGCGCAGCAAGTACAGCACTGCGCAGAACACCTCATACAGATCAACCGTGCGTGGGCGGGTACTTTTGCGTGCGCTCTCCAGCAAAGGGCGCACATGCTCGAATTGTTCGGGGCTGATGTCGCTTGGGTATTTCGTTCTCATGCAAAGAGCATAGCTAAATTAGCACGTAGATTTTGAACGGGCTCTAAAAGAAAAGGGCGACCGCTGAAGTCGCCCCGGGTGTTTCTCGGTGCCAGATTGCTTCTCATCAGTTAAGGAGCGGGCTCTCCTGCTGGGTCCGAAGACCGTGGGTGAACTCAGCGGCATTGAGGTTCCCAAGATTTTTCTCCAAGCTCTCCGCTACAGCGGTCTTCGTGAGAAGAGCGGCCGCTTTCACGGCCTCCTTGGGGGCAACCCCGCCATCAATCAAGCGCTGAGCGGTTTCGTCCATGGTGTCGATCGCACCATTCACCCAAGTCTTGATCCCGTTTTTCATGGTCGTCATGAAGCTCTCCAAATGACATGGCAAAAACGCCGCTGAATAGATGGGATTGGACACGCGAAGTTTCAAGCCCGCTGACTGACGATCGGCGCGCGTGGCCGCGCAACCTTGACCAAAGCGGCTGGGCTTCGCGGCTGCAAGAGGCGGCCAGCGGAGCCAGTACGCTTTTCCGCTTGATTCATGCAGACCTGAACCTTGCCGAAGCAAGGGCATGGGATGACAACCCGGAAACACTGCCCGCGCCTTTTAATCCAGCCGTTGCCTTTGGCCTGCGCATGGCCTTGAAGGTTTGTCTGGATGAAGTCCAAGCCATCGCGGATGCGCTGGGAGGCATGGACATTCAGCCAAAGCCGGGCGCGTGATTCAGGCGCGCGCGGTAAGCTAACAGCCCGCATCTAGCCCGACGGGGCGAACGCGCCGGAACCCTGCGCCGCTGATGCGGGAACCTTTCAGGGGGCATAAGGGAATGCGCTGTGAGCTCAAAGGGCGTTGTAGAAAGCACTGAAAACATGATGTTTGAAAGCGTTGCAACAGCGGAAGACTATGCGCGTTGGTATAGATGGGGGAGGCATCGTTTTTTAACTATTCGGCAAGCTGCAATGCTGCTAAGTGGACATGAACCTACCGTATCGTTAAAGCCGTGTATCCCGAGCGCGGCGGCAGAGGCCATGCAATCACGCATTACGCAATGCGTTTTGCTTGGCGAGCTTCCCCCATTGCAGGCTTTTGAATGGCCGCCTTATTCGATGGATGAAGAACCTGAACCGATAGACAGAGAGAGGATTAACCTTTCAACGCGCCTATGCGCGTACCGAACAGCCATAGCCGCGATAGATATTGCCTTATGGGCAGAGAAGGAGCGCATACCGCATAACTGGAGGTTTAAAGAGCTTTGCGAGCCCGCAATTACCAACAAACCCGCCCCGGCCATCCCCTACACGGAAGAACTACAAGCGGCCATTGATGCCTATGAAGCCGTGAGAGGAAACCCAGAGGCCACCCAAGGGCGAACCCCTAAGCAAGCCTTGCTTTCATGGCTGGAAGAAAACCGCCCAAATCTTGGCGCTAAGGCGCGCGACCGCATAGCCACGATGTGCAATTGGGAGCCGCAAGGCGGCGCACCTGCAACCCCGACTGGCCGAGGTTCCGAGTAATAGGGGTGAGGTTCCCGGATATGCCAGCCGAGGTTATGCGGAAAGGGGGGCGAGGCTCCCCTTTTTGCTGCCCGAAACCTTGCAACAAGGGGGCGAGGTTTGCCCATAAAGCCGGGCTAGGTTTTTTGAACTTCGCCTAGCTGACATGCGGGCAGAAATGCGAAAAATGTTTTGTCGCGTCTAGCACAGTGCCAAGCCATCCCGGCAAGGACTGATGCAATGGAGGGCGTGACTATGTTGATTCGATTGAATGAAGTCCGAGGCCGCACCGGCCTTTCCCGTAGTGAGATTTACCGGCGCATCCGTGAGGGCGGATTCCCCAAGCCGGTCAAGCTGGGAGAGAAAGCCAGCGCATGGGTACTGGCAGAGATAGAAGCATGGGTGGCCGCGCGCATCGCCGCGCGTGATGCCAAGGAGGTGCAGGCATGAGGTACGACCTGCACACCGTGGACGAATGGCGGCAAGCCTGCCACCTGTATTTCTCCCTTGTCCGTGAGGTTCTGCACCATGTGGATAGCGGGAGCCTTGTTCTGTCCGAATGGACAAGCCGCAGCCGCGCGCGTGACATTCACGACCTGCTGAAGGCGCTTGAACATGCCGTGGCGCACGCGCCCTTTGAAAGCACGGAGGGCGAGGCATGAAGCAGGCAAAGCAAAGCCCGGCGCTGGAACCGGGCTTCACCAAAGCACACGAGGGAACGGGTGCGCAGCCATTCTACCGGACGAAGCCACAGGCAGGCACGCAATGCGCGGAGGTTCTGGATTTACTGCTGGCCGGGCGCGCGCTGACCCACTTGGACGCATGGCGGGAGGCTGGCACGTCCCGGCTTGCCGCCCATGTCCACGAGTTGCGGCGCAAGGGCTGGCCTATTGAGGCACATATCATCGCCGTGAAAGGCCGCAAGGGGCGCATGTCACGCATTGCCTGCTATGTCCTACCTGAAGCGCAGGACGGCCATACCGGCGCTTGTGTGCAGCCAGAGAGCGATTCCGGCAATGGAGGCTAAGGCATGGCGCGTAAAAAATTCAAAGGGGAGCCGTATGTCCGGCTCAACCTGTACGAGATGCAGATCCCGGCATGGCAGACGCTATCACCTGCTGCGCGCGCGCTGCTGCTGGAACTGCGCGCCATATACAACCCGGATGAACCGAATGTGGTTTTCCTTTCCGTGCGAGAGGCTGGGAAGCGGCTTGGAATATCCCAGAAACCGACCGAAAAGGCATTCAAAGAGCTGGAAGAACGCGGCTGGATTCAGACAAAAGCGAAGGGCGGTTTTGCCTGCAAAGTGAAGCATGCGACAAGCTACCGGCTGACAGATAGGCCGGGCGCATCGCCGGGTGAAGTCGCCACCAAGGACTATATGCGCTGGAGGCCAAGCCCGTGAAACATCAACCATACGCCACCGAATGCCAATTTTTCACGGTAGTCATTTTGACTACTATAAGTAGGCGATTTGACTACAGTGGCGGCGAAAAAATAGCCAAAATACCCCTTCACTGTAGGCGATTTGACTACCGTGACCCCCATTTTTGCCCCTCTCACTGTAGTCATTTTGACTACACAGGTATATATGCCATACCAAGGGGGTTTTAATTGTGACCGTGAAATACCGTGAAACATGGCGGGCGGCCTTCGCTTGCCGCTTGTCGCCTTCGTTGGTTGCAGGGGTGCAACCCAGAGACTTCACGCGAGGCGCTGACAGCTTGGCTTCCTGTTGGTGGCGGAGACAACACAGGCAGGGCGACCATTCCCGGCTGACCATTGCACACTCCAAAGAGGCAACCCCATGACGAAACGAAACCGGAGCGCGGCACGCACGACAGCCCCAAGCGTGATAGATGCCAGAGAGCGGGCGGCGCGCGCCTTGGCACTGCGCAAGGACGGCCTGACCTTTTCCGAGATTGCCGAGGCGCTAGCCTACAACAGCCCACAGGCGGCGCATGACGCGGTAAAGCGCGCGCTGGACAGGGTGGTACGAGAGCCAGCCCTTGACCTGCTGGCGCTTGAATCGGAAAGGCTTGATGGCCTTTGGAAAGCAACCTACCCGGCAGCCAAGGAGGGCGACACCAAGGCGATAGCGGCCTGTCTGCGCATCATGGAGCGCCGGGCAAAGCTGCTGGGACTGGATGCCCCGGAGCGGGTAGAAGCCAAGGTGACAGCGCGGGAGTTGCCCGCCAGTGTGGAGGAGTTTGTTTGACCGCCGGGAGGCGAGCGGGGATTTTGCGACCAAGTGCGCGCGCGTGAGTGCCTGACCCGCTGACAGTACCGCCTACCCCATTGACTGCAATGCCGCTAAAACGCACTGTATGGCCGCAGGAAGCAATTGCGCACCTTGTTGGCTACCCACCTACCAGAATCAATCTTCATGAGGATTGCAGGCGTAAATAGAAGTGTTGCCGCTGACCTGTGAAGGATGGGCATTGCAGGGGCATGTGGTGCGGAGGGGGGCTTTTGTCAGTTTTGTCAGTAAGCAAAACCACGTTTTCGCCACGGAAAGGGGGGGCTTCCCGATAGCTGCAAAGGTGTAGCGCATTGCTGGTGACACTGCCGCGCGCGAAGCCAAAGCCCCTTCAAAGGGCAATGAGGCGCTGGAAAAGGCAGGGGGCGGGCAAAAGTTCAGGTGGCCTATGGGCTGTAAACCGACCGTCCAACCCATGCAGAGAAAAAATTCCCCTTTTCAAACGAAATCAAATGACCAGCACGGAAATCAAATACTCCTGCCGGGAGTCTGCTATTGCTGGAAACCGTGGCCGCTTGCCATAGGGCGCACCTGATGCCGGGCAGTTTGCAGGGGTGGTGACAGGCTGGGCTTACCCCCCTGTATCTGGGTAAGCAAAGAAAATTGGGGGCAACTTTGGGGGCAACTCCATCCATAAGCTTCGAGCAAGTTTCGGTAAATCAATTGGTTGCAACTACTTTTTGATTGCACCCATATCCCAGAACATCCCAAGAAGGCCAGAAACCCCCATAAAATCAAGGGTTCTGGCCTTTTTCATTGGTGCATATCGTCCCAAGTCGTGCCATTGAAGCCGGTAACTTTTGACGGTAACTCCAGTTACCGCCACCAGAGTTACCGTCATGCCCCTGACAGATACCGCCATCCGCAAGGCCAAAGACCCGGTCAAGCTGGCAGAGAGAAGCCATCTTCTCAACTTTCGAATGGCTCGAAAATTTAATGGCAGATCACGTCCTACCCATGCAGGGAAAATTCCCCCACGCAATCAATCAAATGGCCTACCACTGGAAGCGCGGCAAGCCTCCTGCTGAAACCGAGGAGCTTTGCACACGGAGTGATAGACTTCCCGCCTGCCGACAAATCCAAGCCGCGAAAAATGACGGTAATTTTGACGGTGACTACATCCTGCGTTTGCTGGCAATTTGAACGGTATCAATGGGATACAGCTACTTTTTGGTTGCACCCACCCCATGTTTGATTGCCCGCATCGATGCGGGCGTTTTTGTATCTAGCCAAAGGAAATGTCATGGACATTTTCAAGATTTTCACCCTGGAAGCGGCCCACCGCCTGCCGAACGTGCCGGAAGGCCATAAATGTGCGCGCCTGCACGGTCATTCATTCCGCGTGGAACTGCATGTCAGCGGCTCCATCGACCCTCAGCTGGGCTGGGTGATGGACTTTGCCGACCTGAAAGCCGCTTTCAAGCCGCTTTATGAGCAGCTTGACCATCATTACCTCAACGATATTGAGGGGTTGGAGAACCCCACCAGCGAGCGGCTAGCGCAATGGATTTGGGAGCGGCTGAAACCTTCGGTTCCCCTGTTATCGGCAGTAGTCGTGCACGAGACGTGTACTGCCGGCAGCCGTTATACCGGCAGCTGAACATACGGAGACAAACAAAACCGAATTGTTGCAGCGCAAAAAAATCTTCGTTATGCTGCGACGCACAAATCGGGAATCCCCGGTTTCTTGCCAACCAACCGAGGAAAATCGCCATGTATCAGCCGCAATTCAACGAACAGTTCGTCGCCGCGACCCGCCAGTTTGCCGACACCGCCGCGCGTATCAATCGCCTGGCGCTTGAGAACGCCGAAAAAGTGTTTGGCCTGCAACTTGCCGCACTGGAAGAAAGTGCCAATGCTACCTTCGCCTACTGGGGTCAGCTGGTGGAAGCCCGTGACTTCAACGGTCTGCGTGATGCCGTCCCGGCAGGCGTGCAAGTGGCTCGTGAAAACGCTGAGCGCGCCATTGCGACTACTCAGGAAATCTACGACAGCACCCTGAAGACCAACGAAGCCATCGCACAAATCGCCAAGGGCGAAGTGGAGCAGGTCGTGGCCAAGGTGCAGGCCGAAGGCGAAAAAGCCGTCAAGGCCGCAGCCAAGAAGGCACGCGCCGCCTGATTTTGGCTACAAACAACTTCCGAACCCGGCAGCCTTAAGTTGCCGGGTTTTTTATTGCCTGCTTGGCGTGTCTGCAGCAAATACCCATTGAATATCCGCCTCAGCAAAACGCTGTGGCATCAGGTATTCGCCTTCAAACAGGGCAATATCCAGCCGATACCAAGGTAATTCAAAGTCTGCCTGCTGGGTGCGGATGGCATCGCGCAGCAAGGTTGTGCAATAGCGATGCGGCTTATTACGTGCGGCCAGCACAAAGCGCTCGCCAACACGCTGACGCATATGCAGAGCCGTCTGGATACGCTGCTCGCGGCTCAAAAACCTTGGCCGCGCCACCGCGATAGCTTCGGCATGTTCGGCCGCAGCAAACTCTGTCAAGGTGCTAAGTAAAACTTGGTCTGGGCGCGCAGGATCGTCGTCGGTCGAGGCATGGACAACCCACACTTCAGGAGAGGTTTCTACCACCATGCCGATATGCGAATAACGGCTATGGCTCAGCTGGCGGATTAACAGACTTTCCTGACTTGTACCGCTGCGGAACACCCAATCGCCAACCTCCAACCACTGCGCGGGTGGTAGCGCCGGTGCAGGACGGCTCAGTTGTTGAGAGCGATAGCCCCAGTCCAGTACCGCCAGCAAGGCCGTGGCCAGCATTAACGCCAGCCAGTAGCGAGCAGACCGGGGCATGTGAATGCACGTTAGAACATGCCCAGTTGAACACGCCAGCCCTTATCGGTTTCCACTAAATAGACCCGCTCCTGGGTGCTGGTACCTTGCTTGAAGTGCACGGTGACGTTGACCGAGGCACGCTTGCCATCCCCAGGATGCGATTCTGCGCCTTCAGTAGTGATCTTGTCCACCCCGCCGCGCTCCTCAGCTTCAGCCTTGTATTCGGCCACCATGGCGCGCAACTTGCCCGTCATCAGCTCCTTCTCGCCGGGTTTGGCCACTGCCTTTTCTGAAACATGCAGCATGGCGATGACGGCCTCCGCATCCCCGGCATAGCTTTTTTCCACAAATGCCCGCGCGACATCTTCCGGGGATTTTTTCCCGCAAGCTGCCAACAAGGTCATCGCAAACAGGGCAATGAAAGCCCATTTGAAAGCACGCATCAAATCACTCCTGAAGTTTGAAAAACGCATGGTTATTTATGCTCGCCAAGGCATGATTTGCAAGGGAGGCGCACCTAGCACTCGGCTCAAGATGGTCATGTTTTCGGCCTGCCGCAGCATTGCAGGCTCAACCGGATTGGCAATCCAACCAGCAAACCGGCAGCCATCGGCCACAATCGCCCGCTGTGTAACCCGGGCCTGATGCACACAGCCCAACCGCAGTCCCACCACCATCAATACCGGGATATCCAGCGCACGCACCAAATCAGCCTGCTCAAGCGTGCGGCTCAACGGCGCAGCCCAGCCACCGACGCCCTCAACCAGCACCCCCTCGTGTCCTGCACGCAGGCGGGCATGGGCATGCTGAAGCGGCGCAAGCGCGATATCCACACCCACCTCGGCTGCGGCGATTTCTGGTGCGGCAGGCAAAGGCAAGGCGTAGGGATTGCGCAACAGATAAGGCACCTCAAGCCCATCGGCTTGCTGCAAGGCCAACGCATCTTCGCTGCGCCAGCCCTGACCCGTTTCAATGCAGCCACTGGCAACCGGCTTCATGCCCACTAGCCGCTGCCCAGCCTCAGACGCTTGCCGCAGCAGGGCGCATGTCACAAACGTTTTACCAATCCCGGTATCGGTGCCGGTGACATACAGGTCAAGGGGGAGCTTCTTCATCTTGGCATTATCTGCGCTTTACACTTGGCAGATGTTTAATCCCATCTCTCTTGAAGGCGACAAGCCTACCCAATACGCCCAGCTTTTGCTGGCCTGCCAGAACCTTTTGCATGGCGAGCGCGACCACATCGCCAATGCCGCCAATCTCTCCGCCTTGCTGTTCAACAGCCTGTCCGACCTCAACTGGGCCGGATTCTATTTTTTTGACGGCCAGGAGCTGGTGGTGGGCCCCTTCCAAGGGCTGCCAGCCTGTGTACGCATCCCGCTGGACAAAGGCGTCTGTGGCGCGGCAGCCCGCCAACGCCAAACCCAACGCGTGGAAGATGTCCACGCCTTCCCCGGCCATATCGCTTGCGATGCCGCTTCGCGCTCGGAAATCGTCATCCCATTGCTGAAAAATGGCGAACTGATTGGCGTGCTGGATATCGACAGCCCACTGCCTGCCCGCTTCGATAGCGACGACCAGAAAGGCCTGGAAGCCATTGCCGAGGTATTTGTGCAGTCGCTGTCTTAAATAGCTACCTGCCCTCATTTCAATTGAATCAAAAACCTCTGCTGACAAATAAAAAACCGGCCTGCGATGCAGGCCGGTTTTGCTTTAGGTCAGCGAGGCAACTTCTCCATCATTGCCCACCTGTCTGACGAGCACGCTCAATCAGCTGGTTCGCCGAATCAGTGCCTTGCTGCAGCGGATTACCTTGCGGCGCCGGCTTGCTTTCAAACTTCAAAGCCGGCTGTCCCGCTTCGCTTTCCACTGAGCGCACTTCACCATTGGCACGGCGTGCCTTGACCTGCTCAAGCACTTCGTTGCTGGCAGAGCCTTCGATGAAGTCGGCTCGATGCAACTCACCTGCCTTGAGGTCAATGAACAGACTATTGGCATCACCCGCATTGCGACTGCTGCTGGTCATCAGGCGGCTACCACGCGGCAGCGTATTGCTGTCGACCTTGAGCACATGCGTCACCGGACGCAGGCCGCAGTAGCTGTACTTGCCCTCAACGTCACTAATCATGTAGGTGCCATCCTGGAAGTACATACGCACGCCCGGAATACCCAGCTCCTCACGATCCTTAACGCTATTGCCATTGGCATCCACATAGATCTGGCCAACCACACAGCCTTCGTTGGAGAACACACCACCACGCGGTTTAACCTGCCACTGATCCTCATTCGAGCAAATAGCCAGACCCGTCTGAGCTACCGGACACTCCATGTGGGCACGGTTGATACCGTCACCCTGCTGGGCACCGACACCCAAGCGCACGCGGTACTGCACCATCACTTCAGCATCAGCAGGGATAGCATCCAACTGCATCCGCAATTCAGATCCCGGCGCACCTTGCAATGCAATCAGTTTGGCACCGCGAACTGCAACCGTTTCACCCACAAGCAGGAAGCCTGCTGGCAGACGGTCAACAAGCACCGGCTGAAGTGCAGCAGCGACTTGGCTGGTATTGCGGATACGGATGGTGTAGAGCACCACATCACCCACTTCCGCATCACTCACCGAGCCACGCTTCTCGACCACTAGCTGTGGCGTGGTGGCCGGTTGCGGCATCACCTGCGCATCCGCCTCCAGCACACTCGCAGCAGAGAGGTTACCGGTCAAAGTACTCACCTTCACCACGTTGACGTAATTACTGCCCATCAGCACGGTAGCAACCACTTTCATGCTGACCGTTTGACCCTTGAACATGTCGCCAATGGTCCAGAAAGGAGCAGACCAGCTACCGCTATCCGGTGTTGCGCTCACCAAGCTGTAACCATCAGGCATCAGCTCCTCAAGCTTCACCGCTTCTGCTGTCGAAGGCCCATTGTTCGTCACCGTAATAGTGAACTCAACGTTTTCGCCAATCCTCGGCGAGGCGTTATTCACCACCTTGGTGACAACCAGTTCAACCTTCTGTGTCGGCGTCACCGTCGCCGTGCCGCTGTTGTTGCTCGGGTCATCGCCCGGGGTCGTCGTGCTGCTCACCGTCGCGGTGTTCGCATAGTCACCCGAAGCGTTCACCGTCGCCTTCAGCGTCAGCGTCGCACTCGCACCATTGGCCAGGTTGCCCACCGTCCACGTCGGCGCAGTGTAGTTGCCCATGCTTTCCGTTGCACTCACGAAGCTGTAACCGCTCGGCAACTGCTCATTCACCGACACGCCTTCTGCAGTCGACGGACCGTCGTTGGTCACCGTGATCGTGAACGTCACTTCGT
>NWQM01000009.1 GCA_002798195.1 Lysobacteraceae bacterium NML03-0222
CCAATATATTGACTACTACAACCACGAACGCATCAGGACAAAACTCAAAGGCCTGAGCCCGGTGCAGTACCGGACTCAGGCCTCGAACACTTAACCCGTAACCGTCCAGATTTTGGGGGTCAGTTCACTCTCCGGCGTTTTGTGTGTGACAGGCGGAATTATTCGCCCAAGGTCAGCAGGCTGGCATTGCCGCCTGCGGCGGTGGTGTTGATGGTCACGGTTTTTTCGGTGGCAAAGCGCGGCAGGTAGTGCGGGCCGCCGGCTTTGGGGCCGGTGCCGGACAAGCCCTGACCGCCGAAGGGTTGCACGCCGACCACGGCGCCAATCTGGTTGCGGTTGACATAGATATTGCCGACCTTGGCGCGGTTGACGATGCGCTCGACAGTGGCGTCGATGCGCGAGTGAATGCCGAGGGTGAGGCCATAGCCGCTGGCATTGATGGCATCCACCACCTGATCAAGTTCATCGGCCTTCCAGCGCACCACATGCAGCGCCGGGCCGAATTTTTCTTCGCTCAGCTGCGCCATCGAGCGCAATTCCCAGGCGCGCGGGGCAAAGAAGGTGCCATGCTCGGCTTCAGTGCCCAGGGGGGCGGTGGCAATCAGGCGTGCCTCACTGTCCATGCGCTGGGCGTGGGCATCGAGCACTGCTTTGGCATCGGCATCAATCAGCGGGCCGACATCGGTGGACAGCTCACCGGGATTGCCGACTTTCAGCTCGGCCATCGCGCCGGCCAGCATCTGGATCACCTTGTCGGCGATATCGTCCTGTACCAGCAAGACGCGCGCGGCCGAGCAGCGCTGGCCTGCGGAGGTGAAGGCGCTGCCGATGGCGTCTTTCACCACCTGCTCGGGCAGCGAGGAGCTATCGGCAATCATCGCGTTCTGGCCGCCGGTTTCGGCAATCAGAGTGGCAATCGGGCCTGCCTCGCGGTTTGCCAGGGCGCGGTTGATGAGGCGGGCAGTTTCGGTGGAGCCGGTAAAGCACACCCCGGCCACGCGTGCATCGCGGGTCAGCGCGGCACCGACGCTGGCGCCATCGCCGGGGACAAATTGCAGCACCTTCTCCGGGATGCCGGCTTCGTGCATCAGCTTGACGGCAGCATGGCCAATCAGATTGGTTTGTTCGGCAGGTTTGGCGATGACGGTATTGCCCGCCGCCAGTGCAGCGGCAATCTGGCCGATGAAAATCGCCAGCGGGAAGTTCCACGGGCTGATGCACACGAATACGCCGCGGCCGGCCAGTTGCAGGCTATTGCTCTCGCCGGTGGGGCCGGGCAGGGCGTCAACACGGAACCGCTTGCGCGCTTCCAGCGCGTAATAGCGCAGGAAGTCCACCGCCTCGCGCACTTCGGCCACACCATCGGGCAGGGTTTTGCCCGCTTCCTTGGTGCACATCGCCATGTACGGGGCGATGCGCGCTTCCAGCAGGTCGGCGGCCTTCTCCAGCATGGAGGCGCGGCTATCGACCGGCGTTGCGTCCCAATCGGGTTGGGCGGCGACGGCGTTCTCCAGCGCCTTTTCCACGGCGGCGCTATCGGCAGGCAGCCAGTGACCGACCACTTCGCGGCGGTCGGCCGGGTTGGTCACCGGGATTTTTGCGCCGCTGGCGCTGTATCCGGGCACCAGCGGGGCGGCTTCCCAGTTGCCGCTGCCGGCGTTGTTGAGTTCGGCGGCCAGTGCGCGCAGTTGTTCGTCGTTGGCGAGATTGATGCCCATGGAATTGTCTCGTGGCTGGTTCTGGCTGCGGTACAGGTCAACCGGCAGCGGGATACGGGGATGCGGGATTTGCTCGAAGGCGGCGACCACTTCAACCGGGTCGCGCACCAGCTCGTCAATATTCACCGACTCGTCGGTGATGCGGTTGACGAAGCTGGAATTGGCGCCGTTTTCCAGCAGACGGCGCACCAGATAGGGCAGCAGGTCCTCGTGGCTGCCGACGGGCGCATATACGCGGCAGGGGACATCCAGGCGGTTCTGCGGGATGACTTCGGCGTACAGGTCATCGCCCATGCCGTGCAGCTTCTGGAATTCGTAGCGGAAGCCATCACCCTGGCGCGCACCGCCGCCCAGCTCGGTTTTGGCCATCTGGTGGATGGCGGCGATGGTCTGTGCATTGTGGGTGGCGAACATCGGATAGATGACATCGATGTTGTTCAGCAGCCGCCGCGCATTGGCCTGATAGCTGACATCGGTATTAGGCTTGCGGGTGTACAGCGGATAGCCCGGCTGGCCTTCCACCTGGGCGCGCTTGACCTCGGCATCCCAGTACGCGCCCTTCACCAGACGCACCGGGATGCGGCGGCCGAGTTCACGCGCCTTGGCGGCGATATAGTCAATCACGAACGGTGCGCGGCGTTGGTAGGCCTGTACCACGATGCCAAAGCCTTCCCAGCCTTGCAGCGAGGCATCGGCCAGCACCTTGAAGATCAGGTCGAGCGAAATCTCCAGCCGGTCGGTTTCTTCGGCGTCGATGGTGAGGCCAATATTGTATTGCTTGGCCAGCTGCGACAGCTCCAGCAGTGCCGGAGCCAGCTCGCGCATGATGCGCGCGTGCTTGGCGTGCTCATAGCGCGGGTGCAGGGCGGAAATCTTCACCGAGATGCTGGGTGCGGCAAATACGTCACGGAACGGCCCGGTCTTGCCGATGGCATGAATCGCCTGACGATAGGCTTCCAGGTAGCGTGCGGCATCGGCGGCGGTCAGCGCGCCTTCGCCGAGCATGTCGAAGGAATACCGGAACTTGGCGTTTTCGCCCTTTTGCGAGCGCTCAAGCGCTTCGCTGATGGTGCGCCCCATCACGAACTGATGGCCCATGATTTTCATCGCTTGCCGTACCGCAGCGCGAATCACTGGCTCGCCCAGTTTGCCAATCAGCCGGCCAAAGGCGCCGTGGGCATCGCGTTGGGTGGCATCGGAGAGGTTCACCAGCTTGCCAGTCAGCAGCAGCCCCCAGGTGGAGGCGTTGACCAGCAACGAATCGCTTTGACCCAGATGGCGCCGCCAGTTGGCATCGCCGAGCTTGTCGCGAATCAGCGCATCGGCCGTGCCCTGGTCGGGGATGCGCAGCAGCGCTTCGGCCACGCACATCATCAGTACGCCTTCCTCGCTGCCCAGGTCGTACTGGCGCATGAAGGCTTCAACGGTGCTCTGGTTTTCGGCGCGCGAGCGCACCCGGCGTACCAGGTCAGCGGCGGTGGCGCGGATGCTGGCACGCTCGGCATCGCCCTGGCGAGCCTGTTCAAGCAGCCATTGCACGTGCCGTGTCTCGTCAACGACCCAGTGCTGGGTAATGGCGGCGCGCAGCGCTTCGGGCGCTGCAGGGACTTCAGAAAGCAAGGTGGTACTCACGGTGGATTTCCGTTTGATGAGCAAGCTGCAAATTGTAGCGCTCGCGGGCAGGTTTGATACATGCACGGTAGGCGCAGCGCCGGTTGGGGATGTCCCCAATTGCAGTCACAAGCCGATTGCTTGCCGTGACTGGCTTATCCCAGCGCCAGGGTCAGCAGCAGGCCGCCAAACACCAGATAGGCAAACAGCATTGCGGCCAGCAGCATCGGTTTCGCCCCGGCCTGGCGGATAGCGCCGATATGGGTGCGCAGCCCCAGTGCGGCCATGGCGGTGGCCAGCAAGAAGGTATCAATCAGCAGCAGCGTATCCACCACCGCACTGGGCAGCAGATGCAGGGAATTGAACGCGCCAACCAGTAGGAACAGTACCGCAAACCAGGGGATGACCAGCGCCGGTTTGCCCTCGCTGCCCTGATGGCGGCGGCGTATCCACATCGACAGCAGCAGCAGGAATGGGGCGAGCAGCATCACCCGGATCATTTTTTCAATGACGGCGATATTGGCCGCCTGCTCACCGACGGCGCGGCCTGCCACCACGACCTGTGCCACTTCATGAATGGTGGCGCCGGCATAGATGCCGTAAGTATGGGTATCCAGTCCGAACGGGGCTTTCAGGAACGGATACAGAAACATCCCGAGGGTGCCGAACACGACCACGGTGGCGACGGCGACCGAGACTTTGTGCGCCTGTGCCTTGACCACAGGCTCGGCCGCCATCACTGCCGCCGCGCCACAGATGGAGGCGCCTGCGCCAATCAGCAGGGTGGTTTCTTCATCCATTTTCAGCGCGCGTCCCAGCCAGCGTGCAAGCAGGAACACGCTGCCGACGATGGCGATGGCGAGCACGATGCCATGCAGACCCACATCCAGCATGTCCTGAAAGGTCAGCCGGAAGCCAAACAGCACGATACCGGCACGCAGCAGCATGGTGCGCGCGTAATCGACGCCGCTGCCCATGCGTGTGGCGATGCGTGGAAACAGGCTGTTGCCAAGCACGATGCCGAGCATGATGGCAAGTGGCAGGGCGCTCAGGCCGATGGATTGCAGGGCGGGCAGGCGTGCAAGGCCGAGGGCGGCGATGCCAAGAGCGGCGGCAAATACAAGACCCGGCAGGCGGGCAGACCAGGAAGTGGACACGGAAAGCCTCAAATGAAGGGTAGGCATGCTCCGGTCATGCGATATGCCCCGGGGCATTGGCAGCAAAAGTTTCGGAATTCTAGGGCAATTGACAGTGCCGGGTGTGGGCGCATACTTCGGCAGGCAGCGACTGCAATTGCGCTACTGATAAGGCTTGAAGATGGCAGACTTTTATGCCGGTGGAGAAGAAATCCGGTTGGCAGACCGGGTTGAATTGAGCGGTGCCAAGGGCGTTGTGGTAGCGCTGATTGCGGAAAATGCATATATGGAGGGATACCTGCCAAGCGACTGGTCATATCTTGAAAAGGGCGTGCTGGTGTTTTTTGAGCGGCATGGTCTGCTGCATTACCCCTGCATCGAGCAGGATGTCCGGCTTGTGAGCCGGGCAGATGGCGGGGTAGCTGGCAAAAGCGCAGGCAATCGCGCGGCGTACAAAACGGCGGATTAGCCGGAGCCGTCGCTTTGGCCATTCTGGGTAAGCCGGGCAAACAGGTGTTTCAGCTCGTTTTTTTCTGCTGCTGAAAGCGCGGCGTGGCCGACCTCAGCCATGCGTCTTTGCAGTTGTTCCAGCCGCTGCTGGTTGGCTTGCCGGGTGAGCTGGGCCAAGGCATCGCTGAATACGGTCTGCCAAGTCTGCGGCTCGCCGGGCAGTTCGGTCATCGCCAGCTTGTGCAGTGCCGCTGTATGCGGATGTGCAGCCATCACTTCCAGCAGGGCGGCCGTCTGGATGCCGGGGCGCTGCCGAATCAAATCCAGCAGCTCAATCAGCAGCGCAACGCCGGGCTGTTGCAGCTCGGCAAACGGATAGGGCACAGGTGCCTGCAGGGCCAGCTCGGGCTGTTGCAGCAGCAAGGTAATGACTTCACGAACTAGGCTGCGCTTGGGCGTGGCGGCGGCGTGGCCGGTCTGTGGGCGCGCTGCCGGGGGGGCGGTCTGTGTGCGTGCGGCAAGTCCGGTGAGTTCGGCAAGGCGCGCCTGCATCAGGTCGGCGAAGGCGCCTTCGGGAATTTGCGCAAGCAGGGGTTTGGCGCGCTCGGCCAGCCGGCTTTTGCCTTCCAGGGTATGCAGCTGCACATCGGCAGAGAGTGCGTCAAAGAAAAACTGCGATAGCGGCAGTGCTTGTTGCAGGCGCTGGTTGAAGCCTGCGATGCCCTCCTTGCGCACCAGAGAGTCGGGGTCTTCGCCATCGGGCAGAAACAGGAAAAAAGCCTGCCGGCCATCGCGCATGCGTGGCAGTACCGAGTGCATGGCGCGGCTGGCCGCGCGCCGTCCGGCGGCATCGCCGTCAAAGCAGAAGTACACATCCGGCGCATTGCGGAACAGAAGCTCGGCGTGCTCGGGCGTGGTGGCCGTGCCCAGGGTGGCGACCGCTTCGGGCAGGCCGTGCTGGAACAGCGCCACCACATCCATATAGCCCTCCACCACAATCAGCCGCTGTGATTTATTGGCCTGGCGCACTTGCCACAGGCCGTAGAGTTCGCGGCCTTTGTGGAACAGGGGCGTTTCCGGGGAGTTGAGATATTTGGGGCTATCCTCGCTGGACAGCACCCGGCCACCGAAAGCGATGACCCGGCCACGGCGGTCGTGGATGGGAAACATCAGCCGGTGGCGGAATTTGTCATACACATGACCGCGCTCATTGCGCGAGAACATCCCGGCCTTCTCCAGCAGCTGCATGCGCCGCTCGTCGGTGCCGAGTGCGTCCTTGAGCGCGGAAAAACCGGCGGGCGCATAGCCGATGCCGAAGGCTTCGGCGGTGGCGGCATCCACGCCGCGGTCTTGCAAATACGCTTGGGCTTGTGGGCTCTGGGCGAGCTGCTTGTGGAAAAACCGCTGTGCCGCCTCCAGCGCATTGAACAGGGGCTGGGTATCGGGATTGGCCGCTTTTTGCCGGGTATCGCGCGGGATTTCCATCCCGGCGCGCTTGGCCAGTTCCTCGACCGCATCAAGAAACTCCAGCCGGTCGTAATCCATCAAAAAGCTGATGGCGCTGCCATGCGCGCCACAGCCAAAGCAGTGATAGAACTGTTTGCTGGGCGATACCGTGAACGAGGGCGAGCGCTCGTCATGGAACGGGCAGCAGGCGGCGTATTCGCGTCCCTGTTTTTTCAGCTGTACGCGCGCACCGACAATCTCGACGATATCGGTGCGTGCAAGCAGTTCGTCTAAAAATGCGTCAGGAATGCGAGCCATGGCCGGAGTTTAACCCCGGCGCTGGCGACGCTCGTCGATGATGGCCGTCAAAAGGGCGCCGACAAAAAACACCAGTGCCGCGTAATACACCCAGACCAGCAGCAGCACCAAGGTGCCCATCGAGCCGTAGGCACTGCCGGGGGCGGCATGGGTGATGTAAAGCCCGATGCCCCAGCGGCCGATGACAAACAGGGCCGCGGTCAGTATCCCGCCAATCAGCGATTGCTTCCAAGCCACCTGCCGGTCAGGCAAGTATTTGTAAAGCAGCGCAAATCCCAAGGTATAGACGATAAGCGCGCCCAGATTGCTGGCCAGCGGCAACAGTCCCGGCAGGCCGCTCAGGATGAATTCCAGGGCGGTGTGCAGGGTGATGGACAGCAGCAGCAAAAAGCCCAGCGCAAACACCACGCCAAATGAAAACACCCGCTTGCGCAGCCACGGCAGCACGCCGCCGAGCGCCTCGGCATCGCTATGGAAAATCAGGTTGAGCGTGGCTTGCAGGCGGGCAAACACCACGGTGGCACCGAAAAACAGCAGCAGCGTGCTCCATGCCCCGGCCATCGAGCCGACACTGGGGCGCTCCTTGGCATTGTGCAAGACCGTGGAGGCAATCTGCCGGGCTTCTTCACCCGCCAGCTGGTAAATCTGCCCCAGAAGCGCTGCCTGCGCCTCCGGGTAGAGCGATGCGGTCAGCCACAGCACCAGAATCAGCAGCGGAGCGAGCGAGAGCAGCGCATAAAAGGACAGCGCGGCGGCATGGCTCATCAGGTCGATTTCGACAAAGCGCATGGCTGCCTCTGCCGGCAGGCTGTGCCGCAGTTTTTCGCCCTTTTTTGCAAGCAGTGCGCGCAACCGGTCGATGCCCGAAGCACCGTGCTGGGCAGAGTGGATCTCCATCATCAGGCGGTGAGTCGTGCTTTGATGAGCTTTGATACCAGACCCATATCGGCCTGGCCAGCCAGCTGCGGCTTGAGCACGCCCATCAACTTGCCCATGTCCGCCGGGCTTTGCGCGCCGGTTTGGGCAATGGCCGCTTCGATGGCGGCTTTGATGGCGTCCTCGCCGAGTTTTTCCGGCAGGTAGGCATCGATGATCGCCAGTTCATCGCGCTCGACCTGTGCCAGGTCTTCGCGGCTGGCCGCTTCATACTGGCTGATGGAGTCGCGGCGCTGCTTGACCATTTTTTCCAGCACGGCCAGCACGGCGGCATCGTCCAGTTCGACGCGCTCGTCCACTTCCTTTTGCTTGATGGCGGCATTGATCAGGCGAATGACCGCCAGGCGGGCTTTGTCGCCGGACTTCATCGCAGCCTTCATGTCATCGACAAGACGGGTTTTC
Source organism: Lysobacteraceae bacterium NML03-0222 (assembly GCA_002798195.1). Classification (GTDB taxonomy): domain Bacteria; phylum Pseudomonadota; class Gammaproteobacteria; order Xanthomonadales; family Xanthomonadaceae; genus Solilutibacter. The sequence continues at coordinate 8,018 of NWQM01000009.1, forward strand.
ATGGACATGGCAAGTTCCTTTCATGGATTTTGGCAAACACGAAAAGCCGGCTTTGAGCCGGCTTTGTCGCGGACATGACATCACGCGCAGGGCGCGCGCTATCAGTACAGGCGCTGACGCTTGGTGACGTCGCGCGCAGTGCGGCGAGCCTGACGCTTCACCGCAGCGGCAGCCTTGCGTTTGCGCTCCTGGGTCGGCTTTTCATAAAACTCGCGCTTGCGGGTTTCGGCAATCACACCGGCCTTTTCGCAGGTGCGCTTGAAGCGACGCAGGGCAAACTCAAAGGGTTCGTTTTCGCGGACTTTGACGCTGGGCATAAGGAAATCTCGAAACGGATGATTCTGGCCCTCATGGCCAGGGAGCCGCGTATCATAGCGGTACTTGGCTGGCCGATGCAAGCCTCCCCCCTCAAAATCATGGCATCAAGATGAAAGTTCTGGGCATTGAAACTTCCTGCGACGAAACGGGTGTAGCGGTTTATGACCGCGATGCCGGGCTGCTTGCGCACACGGTGTACAGCCAGATTGCGCTGCATGCCGAGTACGGCGGCGTGGTGCCCGAGCTTGCCAGCCGCGACCATGTGCGCAAGCTGTTGCCGCTGATTCGGCAGACGCTGGCCGAGGCCGGGCTTGCCATGCGGGATATTGACGGTGTGGCCTATACCGCAGGCCCAGGGTTGGTGGGCGCATTGTTGGTGGGCGCAGGTGTGGCGCGGGCGCTGGCGTTTGGCTTGGAGGTACCGGCCATCGGCGTGCATCACATGGAAGGGCATCTACTGGCGCCACTGCTGGAGGTCAATCCACCCGCGCCGCCGTTTGTGGCATTGCTGGTCTCCGGCGGTCATACCCAGCTGGTGGAAGTGCGCCGGATTGGCGAATACCGCCTGCTGGGGGAAACCCTGGACGATGCCGCCGGTGAGGCGTTCGATAAAACCGCCAAGCTGATGGGGCTGCCCTATCCGGGCGGGCCGCAGCTGGCGGCATTGGCCGAGACCGGCACCCCCGGCACGTTCGTATTTCCGCGGCCGATGACACAAAAGCCGGGGCTGGACTTCAGCTTCAGCGGCCTGAAAACCCAAGTGCTGATGGCCTGGCAGGGCAGCGACCAGAGTGATGTCACCCGTGCCGATATTGCCCGCGGGTTTGAAGATGCAGTGGTGGATACGCTCGCCATCAAATGCGCTCGGGCGCTGGATGAAACTGGCTGCGAAACGCTGGTGGTGGCAGGTGGTGTCGGCGCCAATCGCCGTCTGCGGGAAAAACTGCAGCACATTGCCAGCGTGCGTGGCGGCCGGGTGTGCTTTCCGCGCCCAGAGCTGTGTACCGACAATGGCGCGATGATCGCCTTCGCCGGCGCCCTGCGGCTTGCAGCCGGCCAGCACGGCGATCTGGCCGTGGAGGTGCAGCCGCGCTGGGATATGGAAACTTTGTCGATAGTGGCTTGAGCCCCTTTGGCGGGCGCTGAAGTCTGACGACATGCCACTACACTTGGCGGCATGGAAAAGTACATGCACTCCCTTCATCGGCTCAATGGGCAGCTTGTGGCGCACCCGTGGGCGTGGACGGCGCTGGCGGCGACCGGCTTGTTATTGGCCGCCTGGCTTGCCAACTTCGTCACCAAGAAAATCGCGCTGCGGGTTCTGCAGAAACTGCTGAGCGCTTCGCCTTTGGGGCGGGAGATGGGCGATGGCCATGGTCAGGTCAGGCTCAATGTGATCCCGCGCCTTGCCAATGCCGTGCCGGCATTGGTGGTGTACGCCGGTGTTGGCATGTTGCCGAACCTGCCGGACAATTTCGTCACGGTGACCCGGGCGGTGTGTCAGGCATTCATCGTGGTGACTGTGGCGCTGGCCATTTCGCGGCTCCTGAACCTCATCAACAGCATTTATGAGCGCCGCCCCAATGCCCGCAACAAGCCGATCAAGGGCTATATCCAGATCATCAAAATCATCATGTTCGTGCTGGTGGGGCTGTCGGTCATTGCCACCCTGATTGGTGCGAAGTTCCTGCACCTGATTACCGGCCTTGGCGCCATGACCGCGGTGCTGATGCTGATTTTTCAGGACACCATCCTGTCGCTGGTGGCCAGCGTGCAAATCAGCAACGATGGCCGGGTGCGGATTGGCGACTGGATCGAGATGCCCAGCCAAAATGCCGATGGTGATGTCATCGACATCGCCCTGCATACGGTGACAGTGCAGAACTGGGACATGACCGTCACCACGATCCCAACCAAAAAGCTCATCAGCGACTCGTTCAAGAACTGGCGCAATATGAGCGAGCGCGGCGGGCGGCGCATCAAGCGTGCGCTGCTGCTGGATCAGGCCAGCGTGCGGTTCTTGCGCGTGGAAGAAATCCAGCGGCTGGAGCGCTTTGCCCTGCTGCACGACTATCTGGACAGCAAGGCCGCTGAGCTTGAAGCCTGGAATGCGCAGCTTGCCGCGGCTGGCAAAGACTCGGTGAATGCGCGGCGGGTGACCAATCTGGGGACGTTCCGGGTGTATGTGCAGCAGTATCTGCGCGCGCATCCCAAGGTGCATCAGGGCATGACCTTGCTGGTGCGGCAGTTGCAGCCAACTTCAAGCGGTATTCCGCTGGAAATCTACTGCTTCAGCAATGATGTTCGCTGGGCGCAGTATGAGCAATTGCAGGCGGATATTTTCGATCATCTGCTGGCCATCCTGCCGGAATTCGGCCTGCAGGTATTTCAGGCGCCTTCGGGCAGCGATGTGCGCCGTGCACTGGGGCAAAATGCCGCAGGAGGGCATTGATGGACACGATTTTTATCCGTGCACTGCAACTGGATGCGCTGATTGGCGTATATGCGCATGAGCGCGAAGCCAGCCAGCCCTTGCTGCTGGATGTGGAGCTGGGCTTTGACAACCGCATCGCGGCCGGCAGGGATGCGCTGGCCGACACCATCGACTACGCACAAGTGACCGCCCGCCTGCGGCAGTGGGTGGCGCAGACACGTTATGAATTGCTGGAAACCCTGCTGGAAGACCTGGCCACACGGCTGCGTGCGGATTTTCCGGCGATTGCCCGGCTGCGGCTGCGGGTACACAAGCCGCAGGCAGCCAAGGCACTGGGCTGTGCGGATGTCGGCATCGAAATCGAGCGTTGAGCGATGCAGTACCTGTTGATGCTCGGCTCCAACCATCAGCGCGCGCGCGGCTTTCGTCTGGCGGCCCGGCAGCTTGCCGAGCGCTTTGTCATCCGTGCCCATAGCCCGGTCATGCCGACCCGCGATGCGCGCAGCAAGGCGCGCTATCTCAATGCTGCGGTATGGATTGAAACCGATGCCACGCCAGCTGCATTGCGCGCGCAATTGCGCGAGATTGAGGCGGCTGCCGGGCGCGACCGCACCGCGCCGGTGTGCGCGCTGGACATCGATCTGGTGGCGCGCATTGAAAACGGGCAGATTGCCGAGGCCATCAAGCCCGATGACCTCAACGCCAGCTATGCCGCGCCACTGTTGGCGGCGCTGGGAGTGGATTACAGCGCGTAACCGAACTGCGATTTGAACTCGTCAGCAAATTCCTGATAGCTGAACTTCTGGTTCTGGGTGCCGTGATGGCCGACCTTGATGGCGCCCATCAGATTGCCGATGCGGCCGATGGTTTCCCAGTCCATGCCCTGTTCAATGCCATACAGCAGGCCGGCACGGAAGGCATCGCCGCAGCCGGTGGGGTCAACCACGGCGCGCTCTTTGGCGGGCGGGATATGCAGAGCCTTGCCGCTGGTATGGATTTCCACGCCCTTGGGGCCACGGGTGGTGATATAGGCACTCACGCGCTCGGCGATTTGTTTTTCACTCCAGCCGGTGCGCTCTTGCAAGAGGTTGGACTCGTAGTCATTAGCGATCACCATGTCCGCCTGCTCGATGAAGGTGCGGAATTCCTCGCCACTGAACAGCGGCATCGCTTGGCCGGGGTCAAAAATGAAGGGAATGCCCGCTTCGGCAAATTCGCGGGCATTCTGCAACATGCCCTCGCGGCCATCGGGCGCGACGATGCCCAGGCTAATGCCCTCGACATCACGCACATGGTTCTCATGGCTTTGCATCATCGCCCCCGGATGGAAGGCGGTGATTTGGTTGTTGTCGTGATCGGTGGTGATGAACGCCTGCGGGGTATAGCTGCCCGGCAGCTCGCGCACATGGGTCAACGGGATGCCGAGCGCCTCGAAATGTGCCCGGTAGGGGCCAAAATCCTCGCCGACAGTTGCCATTGGCACCGGCTTGCCGCCCAGCAGATGCAGGTTGTAGGCGATATTGCCGGCGCAGCCGCCGAACTCGCGGCGCATCCTGGGTACCAGGAACGATACATTCAGGATATGCACCTTGTCCGGCAGGATGTGGTTCTTGAACTGGTCGGGAAACACCATGATGGTGTCGTAGGCGAGCGAGCCGCAAATCAGGGCAGACATGGGTAGGCCTCGTGGAAAACGCGCATAGGGTAACGGCCAATGTGGCCGTGGGCTACCAAAATGATGATGGAATAACGCTTTGGAAACGCGTGTGCGCTTGGTTTTGCTAGACTTTCGCGTCTGTCCTCAAGCCCCCTTATCAAGCGAGCCACCCCTGCGATGTTCAAAAAGCTGCGCGGCATGTTTTCCAATGACCTGTCCATTGACCTGGGCACGGCCAACACCCTGATTTATGTGCGCGGTCAAGGCATCGTGCTCAACGAGCCGTCGGTCGTGGCGGTACGTCAGGACCGAGTGACCGGCGCGCCGCGCTCGGTGGCAGCGGTGGGCACCGAGGCCAAGATGATGCTGGGGCGCACCCCCGGCAATCTCACCACCATCCGGCCGATGAAAGACGGGGTGATTGCCGACTTCACCTATACCGAAGAAATGCTCAAGTATTTCATTCGCAAGGTACACAAGAGCCGTTTTCTGCGCCCCAGCCCGCGGGTGCTGATTTGCGTGCCGTCCGGCTCCACCCAGGTGGAGCAGCGCGCCATCAAGGACTCGGCGCTGGAGGCCGGTGCCCGCGATGTTTCACTGATTGAGGAGCCGATGGCCGCGGCGATTGGTGCTGGCATGCCGGTCACCGAAGCCTATGGCTCGATGGTGATTGATATTGGCGGCGGCACCACCGAAGTGGCGGTGATTGCGCTGAACGGCATCGTCTATTCGCAGTCGGTGCGGGTGGGTGGTGACCGCTTTGACGAATCCATCATCAACTATGTGCGCCGCCATCACGGCATGTTGATTGGCGAGGCCACCGCCGAGCGCATCAAGCTCGGCATTGGCTGCGCATATCCGCAGAATGAAATACAGGAGATGGAGATTTCCGGGCGGCATCTGGCCGAAGGCGTGCCCAAGGTCATCAAAATCAATTCCGGTGAAGTGCTCGAAGCCCTGCATGACCCGCTGGCGACCATCGTTGCAGGCGTGAAGCAGGCGCTGGAGCAGACCCCGCCGGAACTGTCGGCAGACGTGGCCGAGCGCGGCATCGTGCTGACCGGTGGCGGCGCCTTGCTGAAGGATATTGATCGCCTGTTGTCCGAAGAAACCGGCCTGCATGTGATGGTGGCCGACGACCCGCTGACCTGTGTGGCACGCGGCGGTGGTCGGGCGCTTGAGCTTTTGGATAAGCACGGCAATGAGTTTTTTGCTCACGACTGAGGTAAGCCACCTCCCCGCTGTCTGAATGGCGGGGTGTTTCAACCCCATTTTTCAGGACTTTCCGCCGACCGTGTCAGCTCATGCAGGTGCCTCAAGTTCGCGTCCAGAGGACATTGCGGGCAGCTTGCGCCTGTTGGCATGGCTGGCAGCGGCGACATTGCTGATTTTTGCCGACAGCCGCGGCGACTGGCTGGCGCAACTGCGTAGTCACGGCAGCCTGCTGGTGCAGCCATTGCGGCAGCTGGCCGGGATGCCTGCGCAGCTGGGCAAGACCATGCGCAGCGATGCCGCGCTGCGGGCGCAGCTGGCGCGTGATAACCGGGTGCTGCGCAATGCGCTGCTGATGTCCGCGGCGCGTGTGGCAAAACTGGAGACGGTAGCGGCTGAGAATGCTCGGCTGCGTGCCATGCTGGGGGTGGTGGAGCAGGGCGAGCTGGATGTGCAACTTGCCCCGGTGCTGGATATCGACCTGGACCCAACCCGGCAGCGTCTGATTCTGGATGCCGGCAGCCGTCAGGGCGTGCGGCTTGGGCAGACGGTGATGGATGCCGGTGGCCTGCTGGGGCAAGTCATTGAAGTGCAACCGGGGACGGCCACGGTGCTGCTGTTGACCGATCCCGATCATGCCGTGCCGGTGGAAATTGCCAGAAACGGCGTGCGACTGGTGGCCTATGGGCAGGGCGATCATATTGCGCTTGGCAATATTCCGCGTAGTGCCGATATTGAAGTGGGCGATGTGGTGCAAACCTCCGGCCTTGGGGGGCGTTTCCCGCCCGGCTTCAAGGTGGGCACGGTCAGCAAGCTGCGCCCGGATGACAGTCGTGCCTTCATGATGGCGGATTTGCAGCCTGCCGCGGCGCTGGACAGGGGGCGTGAAGTGCTGTTGCTGCGGCAAATGCCGGTGCAGAAAGTACAGCCATCCACAGCGGACGCGCTACCGCAGCAGAGCCCGGCCGAGCGCTCGGGAGAGACGCCATGAGCCGTGAGCGGCCCACAGGGCTTTTGATGCTGGTTTCGGTGCTGCTGGCGGTGGTGCTGATGTTGATACCGCTGCCCGAGATGCTCAGCCCGCTGCGTCCCTACTGGCTGGCGCTGGTAGTGGCGTACTGGGGCTTGCAGCTTCCCGAAAAAGCCGGGCTTGGATTTGCCTTTTTTGCCGGACTGCTGGCCGACTTCAGCTACGGTACCCTGCTGGGCGAGCAGGCCTTGCGCATGGTGATGCTGATGTTTCTGGTGGATCGCTTCCGTAGCCGGCTGCGGTTTTTTCCGATTTGGCAACAGGCTTTGGCGGTGGCCGCGATGTTGCTCAATGACCGTATCGTGGCGGCAGCCGTACATGCCGTGGCCGGTACGCCGCAATGGCCCGCAGCCTACTGGCTTTCGCCCATCACCGGCATGTTGATGTGGGGGCCGCTTTTCTTGGTGCTCGATGCGCTGCGCTATCGGCGCAGACAGGACTGAAAGATGCGCAGCAAGGGGCGGCGCTCAATCAAGAACCGGGCTTGGGAAGCGGAGCTGTTTCGTCGTCGTGCCCTGGTGGGGTTCGCCATCGTGGCGCTGGTGCTGGCAGGGATGGCGCTGTGGTATTTCCGCCTGCAAGTGGTGCAGCACGCGCATTGGGCAGCGCAGTCCGAGGCCAATCGTGTCAAACCGCGTCCCATCGTGCCGGGGCGCGGCATTATTTATGACCGTAAAGGGCGCATTTTGGCCGATAACGTGCCGGCCTTTCGCCTGGAAGTCACCCCCAGCGAGGCGGGCGATCTGGATCAGATGTTGGCAGGCTTGCGGCAAATCATCGAATTTTCCGAAGAAGAACTGGAAGCCTTTGAAAAGGCGCGCAAAACCAGCCGCCGCTATCGCCCGATTACCTTGAAGCTCAAGGTCAGTGACGAAGAAATCGCGCGCTTCTCGGTAGACCGCTGGCGCTATCCGGGGGTGGACATCGTGCCGTATTTTGGTCGTGTTTATCCCTATGGCGAGTTGTTTGCGCATATCGTTGGCTATGTGGGGCGGGTAGACGACAGGGATGTGGAGCGCGAGGGCGAAGCCATCAGCGTGTTCAGTCATACCGGCAAAACCGGGCTGGAGCGTTATTACGAGCAGCAGTTGCGCGGTGGCGTTGGCCATGAGCGCATTGAAACCAGCTCCGATGGCCGGCCGATGCGCACCTTGGGCGTGGTGCCGGCGACCCCCGGCGCCGATTTGCGGCTTTCCATCGACGTGGACTTGCAGCGTGCCATGGTGGCCGCCTTTGGTGATCTGGAGGGCACGGCAGTGGCGGTGGACCCGCGTACAGGCGAGATTCTGGCCATGGTCAGTCTGCCCAGCTATGACCCCAATTGGTTCGTCAACGGCATTTCCCATGCCAATTACAAAGCCCTCAACGAAAACCCCTCGCGGCCGCAGTTCAATCGTGCAGTGCTGGGCGGAGTGGCGCCGGGCTCGACCATCAAGCCGATGATGGCGCTGGCCGGGCTCGACAGCGGTGTGCGTCGCCCGGAAGACCGCACCATGTCCACTGGCATGTTCTATCTGCCCGGGCAAAAACGCGGTTATGGCGATGCCTCGCGGCGTGGCCATGGCCCCACCGATGTCTACAAATCCATCTACGCCTCGGTCAATACCTATTACTACCGGCTGGCGCTGGACATGGGCATCGAGCGCATCGACCATTACATGGACTTGTACGGCTTTGGCAAACCCACCGGGGTGGATTTGGCGGGCGAGATTGAAGGCATCCTGCCTTCCCCGGCATGGAAAGCAAAAAACGCTGCCAAGCAAGGGGCGTGGTATCCGGGCGATACCGTCATCACCAGCATCGGCCAAGGCTATTGGAAAGTGACGCCACTGCAATTGGTGCAGGCCACTGCCGCACTGGGCAATGGTGGTTGGCTGCGCCGCCCGCATCTTGTGCGTGAGATGCGTCAGGGCTTTGATGCGCCCTGGGTATTGATGCCGGAAAAAGCGCCAACGCAAATCAGCAGCAATCAAGACAATCTCGAAGCGATTCGCCGCGGCATGATTCTGACCGTGCATGGCCCGGGCACCGCCACCAATATCCGCGGCGGGCTGGACTACCAAATCGCCAGCAAGACCGGCACGGCGCAAGTCATCAGCCGTCGAGGCACAGCTGCGGTGAATCCCAGAAGCCTGCCGATGCATCTGCGCCATCGTGCCCTGTTCATTGGCTTTGCCCCGGCATACGCGCCGGAAATCGCCGTGGCCGTGGCGGTCGAAGGTGGCGGCTATGGGGGCTCGACCGCCGCACCGATTGCCCGCAAGATTCTCGATGCTTGGATTCGTGGCCGCCTACCTGCCGGACTGGAGCCGGAGCCGCCCGGTGATACCCGGGTGGGCGTGCATGCAAACACCGAGACAGCCGCCCATGATGAGGACACGCCATGAATCCGCTGCTGCGTCTCATCGCGGGCTTTGTGCAACGCTTGCTGCGCACGCTGGACTTGCCCCTGCTTGCGGCATTGTGCGGCCTGATGCTGGCAAGTCTGGCGGTGCTCTCCAGCGTGGGTGGAGACAGTGCTCGGCTGGTGATTTCGCAGGGCGCACGCTTTGCGGTGGGGATCGCCGCGATGTGGGCGATTTCACGCATCAGGCCACAAACCTTGCGTGATGTTTCGCTCTGGATTTATCTCGCCTCGCTGCTGCCCTTGGTGGCAGTGTTGCTGATTGGCACCGGCAAGCATGGCAACCACTGGATTAACCTCGGCGTGTTCTATTTCCAGCCTTCGGAGCTGTTCAAACTGTGTCTGCCGATGATGCTGGCCTGGTATTTGGATCGCTCCATCTTGCCGCCGCGCATCGGCAACATCCTGATTGCCGGCATGATTATCGCTCTGCCATTTGGCCTGATTTTGTTGCAGCCGGACTTTGGCACTGCGGTGCTGGTCGCTGCCAGCGGCGTGTTCGCCCTGTATCTGGCCGGCATGGCCTGGGGCTGGTTTGTGACCGCAGGTGCCTTGGGCATGCTGGGCTATGGTCTTGCCAAATTCGCGCCGATTGAGTGGTTCTTTATGCTGCGTCCCTACCAGCAAAGCCGCATCCTGACCTTCCGCGACCCGGCCAATGACCCGCTGGGCGATGGCTGGAACATCATCCAGTCGCAAATCGCCATCGGCTCCGGCGGCTGGGGCGGCAAGGGCTGGGGCGGCAGCAGCCAGTCACAACTGAACTACCTGCCCGAATACACCACCGACTTTGCCTTCTCGGTGCTGGCCGAGGAGTTTGGCTGGCTGGGCGTAGTGACCGTGCTGGCGCTGTATCTGTTCGTGATTGGCCGCTGCCTGTGGATTGCCATCGGCGCACGCGATGGCTATTCACGCATTGTGGCCGGTACTTTCGGCCTGTCGCTGTTTGTGTATGTGCTGGTCAATGGCGGCATGATTTCCGGCCTGTTGCCGGTGGTGGGTGTGCCGATGCCCTTGATTTCCTTTGGCGGCACCTCTGCCGTGGCACTCCTGGCCGGCATGGGGCTGGTGATGTCGGCCGGCGCGCACGGCAAAAAGCGCCCCGGTTGAAGCGGAGCGCAATGGTTGGGGCTGTAGCCCGAGGCAGCGGTTTGATGCGAGTTGGATGAAGGTCGTTCAGTCTTGCAAATGCAGCAAACCGCGACGGCGCAGCAGTATTTCCACCAGGATGGTCAGGAATGGCGGGATGGCGGCAAAAATCGCCAGCAACACTGCCCATAGCGGCCAGCGCAGTTTGCCCCAGGCGATTATCGTGACCACGAGATAGGCGAGGAACGCCGCGCCGTGCAGGCGGCCAAACAGCCAGACACCGCTATCGGTGGTCTGGCTGCCGTATTTGAGCCACATGCCAATCAACAGCCCGGCCCAGGTCAGGGCTTCAATCAAGGCAATGGCACGGAACAGTTTGCCGATGGGGGCAAGTGGTTTTGGCATCATGGCAGTCATTGTGCTTGGGCAGAGAAATCATCCAGGCCGCTGCGCTCAAGCAGGGCGTTGTACCAGGTGGCCAGCGCAGGCGGCAGGCGAACATCCTTGACGATGCTGAGCATCACCAGCAGTGGGAAAAGGCGAATATCACTCTCGCCAAACTCGGAATCAGGCGCTGGAATCATGGCGTCGAGCTCGGCCAGCAAGGGCGCGAGTTCGGCCAGCAGCTCAGGGGTAGCGGCAAGCAGCGTCTCCAGGTCACCAAAGGCGCGGATTTCCCGCTCGATATAAGCTGCGCGGGCTTCGGGCGTGGCAAGTTCCGCAAAATCGCCACGGGTGATGCGTGGCACGGCCAGACGGAAAATCAGGCCGCTGGCACGTTCGCTCCAGGCGTCAATCTCGGGGCGCTCGGCTGTGGTCAGGATCGGCGGAGCAAACTGGGCATCCAGATAACGCACGATATCCATGCTCTCGGGCATGGCACTGCCATCGGCCTTTTGCAGAATGGGCACTTTTTTGCGCCCCACCAAGCGGGTAGGTGTTTCCACATCGTTTTCCAGCACTACCTGCACCGGCAAGTCGAGCTTTTTCAGGCCGCGCAGCAAAAGGACGCGCAGGCAGAATGGGCAGTGTTGGTAGATATAGAGTTTCATGGCTTACCCGCTTGGAAATAAGCGGCCATTTTATGCTGCCTGTGAGGTGTCTTCTTCGGCGTCGGTGTCCTTGGTCTCTTCCACCATCGACAGCGCGCTGCCGCCTTCGCTGTCTGCGCCGCGCTGGCTTTTGAGCTTGATGTTGAGGCGCAGCTCATTGGCAGAATCGGCATTGCGGATGGCTTCTTCATAAGAGATAAGCCCGGCTTCGTACAGGTTGAACAGCTCGCCGTCGAAGGTGCGCATGCCAAGTTCTGCGGACTTTTTCATGATGCCCTTGAGCGAATGGAAATCACCCTTGAAGATGCGTTCGGACACCGTGGGCGTGTTGAGCAGGATTTCCACGGCGGCCACCCGGCCTTGACCGTCTGCACGGCGAATCAGGCGCTGCGAAACAATCGCCTTGAGATTGGCGGATAAGTCCATCAACAGCTGTGCGCGGCGCTCCTCGGGAAAGAAGTTGATGATGCGCTCGAAGGTCTGACTGGCGCTGTTGGCGTGCAGGGTGCTGAGACACAGGTGCCCGGTTTCGGCAAAGGAGATGGCATGTTCCATGGTTTCGGCATCGCGGATTTCGCCAATCAAGATCACGTCCGGTGCCTGCCGCAGGGTGTTCTTCAGCGCGTTGTGCCAGTTATGCGTGTCCACACCCACTTCGCGGTGGGTAATCAGTGATTTCTTCGAGACATGCGCATATTCCACCGGGTCTTCCACGGTGATGATATGCCCGCCGCTATTGCGGTTGCGGTGGTCAATCATCGCTGCAAGCGAGGTGGACTTGCCCGAGCCGGTTCCGCCGACCATCAGCACCAGGCCGCGCTTTTCCATCACCACGTCTTTCAGGATGGGGGGCAGGCGCATGGCATCAAAGTCCGGGATTTCTGCCGCGATGGTACGCAGCACCATGCCCACATAGCCCTGCTGCATGAACACATTGACCCGAAAACGCGACAGCCCCGGCACATGAATGGCGAAATTGCACTCCAGCTCGCGGGCAAACTCCTCGCGCTGTTTGTCATTCATCAGCGAATCGGCAAGACAGGCAGTGACCTCGCCATGCAGCTTGGTGCTGTGCAGTGGCAGCATATTGCCGTGGACTTTCAGGCTGGGTGGAAAATCATGCGCAATGAATAAGTCCGAGCCACCTTTTTTGGTCATGGTGGCCAGCAGGCTGTGCATCAGGTTGCGGGCTTGTTCCGGGGTAGGCAGTTGCATGGACATATATGAATAGGCAGGAAGACCCGTTTTTTAAGCAAACTTCATGCCATCGTCTGCAGACAGGTATCCCGTTGTTTTACAGAGCGTTGCTTTACACTCCAGTAAGATGGGCAAGTCAGTTTTGTGACAAATTTCGCGCTTTTGTTCGACCCTGATGTCACCCCCTATCCCTGATGGAGCTTGAAAAATGACCACATTGAGCAATGAACTTCTTTCGCAACTGCCCGCCGGTGCCGTACAACAAGTGGCCAGCCAATTGGGTGTTGATGCCAATCAGGCACAGTCGGCCATCGGCATGGCGCTGCCACTGTTGATGGGGGCACTGGGCAAAAACGCCAGTCAGCCACAAGGTGCCGAAGCCTTGTTTGGCGCCTTGAGCCGCGACCACAGCACTTCTGGCGGTATCAATGACCTGTTGGCCGCAGTGCTGGGCGGTGGCAACAGCCGCCAGACCAATGGCGCCGGGATTCTCGGGCATATTTTCGGCGGTAATACCCGTCAGGTTGAGCAGGGGCTGGGACAGGCCACCGGCCTTGGCGGCGACAAGGCCGGCATGCTGATGAAAATCCTTGCCCCGATTGTCATGGCCTGGCTGGCCAAGCGCTTGCTGAGTGGCGGGCAAGCCAACAATGCCAATGCGCTCGGCACCGCACTTAGCGGCGAAGCCAGAGCTGCACAGCAATCGGGTATCGGCGGCCTGCTGGGCTCGATGCTTGACCAGGATGGTGATGGTCAGCTTGGACTGTCTGATGTGATGAAAGTGCTGGGCGGCAAACGCTGATTTGCCACCTATTTCACCCCACAAAGGCGGCCTTTGGGCCGCCTTTGTTATTGTGGCGGCCAGTCATTGGAGCAGCTCATGCGCGCACGAATCTATAAGCCCGATGCCAAGCGCAGTCGCCGCCTTCGCAAAAAGCTGCGTTTGGGCGAATTTCAGGAGCTGGGCTTTTCATGCCCGGTGACACTGGTTGAAACGTTGAGTGAAGAAGCCAACGATGCCTTTCTTGACCGTTTTCTTGCCGAAGCCATTGAGGCCAATAATCTCGCCTTTGGCGGCGGCTGGGACTACAACTACATCGTGCGCTGGGAATACCGCGAAAGCGTCAGCGAGGAATTGCGGCAAAAAGTCATCGACTGGCTCTGTGCGCAACCGGAAATCAAGGACGTACACCCCTCGCCCCTGACCGATGCCTGGCATGGGCATGATGAGTAGTGAGAGCTGCCAGTAGGGACGCTAACAAAAACGGGCGCTTGGGGCGCCCGTTTTGTTTCTCGCTTGAAGCTGCCGCTACTACTCAGTAGCGGTAATGTTCCGGCTTGTAAGGGCCGTCCACCGACACGCCGAGGTAGTCGGCTTGCGCTTGCGTCAGGCGGGTGAGTTTGACGCCAATTTTTTCCAGATGCAGGCGGGCGACTTCTTCGTCCAGCTTCTTCGGCAGGATGTACACCTTGGCCTCGTAGTGCGCCTTGTTGGCCCACAGCTCGATCTGCGCCAGGGTCTGGTTGGCAAAGCTGTTGCTCATCACGAAGCTCGGATGCCCGGTGGCGCAGCCCAGGTTCACCAGACGGCCTTCGGCCAGCAGGAAGATGCTGTGGCCATCGGCAAAGGTGAACTTGTCCACCTGCGGTTTGATATTGGTCTTGACCGCGCCCGAGGCATACAGCGCATCGACCTGGATTTCATTGTCGAAGTGGCCGATGTTGCAGACGATGGCCTGATCCTTCATGCCCTGCATATGTGCCAGGGTGATGATGTCCTTGTTGCCGGTGGTGGTGACATAGATATCGCCGATGCCGAGGGTGTCCTCGACGGTCTTGACCTCGAAGCCTTCCATCGCCGCTTGCAGGGCGCAGATCGGGTCGATTTCGGTGACGATGACGCGCGCGCCATAGGCGCGCAGCGAGTGCGCCGAGCCCTTGCCGACATCGCCGTAGCCGCAGACCACGGCGACTTTGCCGGCCAGCATCACGTCCATGGCGCGCTTGAGGCCATCGGCCAGCGATTCGCGGCAGCCGTAGAGGTTGTCGAACTTGCTCTTGGTCACCGAGTCGTTGACGTTGATCGCTGGCACCAGCAGCTTGCCGGCTTCGGCCAGTTGGTACAGGCGGTGCACGCCGGTGGTGGTTTCTTCGGAAACGCCCTTCCACTCGGCCACCACCTGGCTCCACCAGCCGGGGCGCTCGCTGGCAACACGCTTGAGCAAATTCTTGATGACCTGCTCTTCGTGGTTGGCCGAAGCGGTATTCACCCAGTCGCTGCCTTGCTCCAGCTCGTAGCCTTTGTGGATCAGCAAGGTGACATCGCCGCCATCATCGACCACCAGTTGCGGGCCGAGGAAGCCGCCCTTGCCATCGGGGAAGGACAGCGCATCCAAGGTGCAGTCCCAGTATTCCTCCAGGGTTTCGCCTTTCCAGGCAAATACCGGTGTGCCGGTGGCGGCGATTGCGGCGGCGGCGTGGTCTTGGGTCGAGAAGATATTGCAGCTGGCCCAGCGCAGGTCGGCGCCGATGTCCTTGAGCGTTTCGATCAGCACCGCGGTCTGGATGGTCATATGCAGCGAGCCGGTGACGCGCACGCCCTTCAGCGGGGCTTGCGGTGCGTACTTGCGGCGGATCGACATCAGGCCGGGCATTTCGTGCTCGGCGATGTCGATCTCCTTGCGGCCCCAGTCGGCCAAGCGGATGTCGGCAACGCGGTAGGCGTTATTGGGCGCAGCAGCGGGTGCATTCATGGCGTACTCCGTGAAGTCAGATGGAAAGTTCACGGGCGCCGTTATGTCGGATGTGAGAAAACGCGCCGAGCCTGGTGGATGAATCCATCGCAGCGCCCCTCGGCCGGGCGATATTGTATCGCCTGTATTGCTGGATGCGCGCTGCTTGCGCCAGGCCAAAGCAGTTCTCTGGCAGAGGGTGCAGCTGCATGTGATGCAGGCCAATCAGGCCAAGAGGCGAGGCTGGAGATGCGGGTCAATGGTGACAGTGAGCTGAACCTGAGCGGTCGGTACAACAAAACATTTACACAGTATCAGCCGCTTTGCGATTTTCTTGATGTGTTTAGGTCACAGGCGAGGGCGCGTGATGTCGAAGCACATGTTTTCTCTGTCTGCATGCCTGTTATTGGCGGCATGTGGCGGCAAGCGTGACGAAGTGAGCAGTCAACCATCCCCTGCACAACCGGCTGCAGCTACGGCAGTGCCTGCAGCAGCTGACCCGCCGGGTCAGCCAAATGCGACGCAAAGCGCGGCGCTGGCACTGATTGGTGAGCCAGTGCCGGAATTTCCGCTGATTCCCGCCATCGTGGTGCCGGATATTGTCGGTGTGCTGCCGGCACAGCAGGCATTCGAGCAGGCAATGACGAGGGCCTTTGATCAAATTGGTCAGGTGCCGGGCATCAGCGTCACGCCGGCGCGTTGTGAGGGAGGGCGCTTCGTTGCCAATAGCGGTGGCATTACCCGCGTCCATGAGGATGGGCAGGTGTATCGCAATGCTGAAAATGGCGTATTCCGCATCAACCCCGATGGCAGCGGCTATGCCAATACCGATACCGCTGTGGTGCGTGTGGATGCGTCGGGCGAAATCCATATCAATGGTCAGGCCGAGGCTGATGGCAGCCGTGCCACGGTACGCATCAAGCCCGATGGTTCGGGGCATTACAACGGTCGCCACGGCAGCATTCGCCTGGACGGGCAAGGCGGTGGGCATTGGAGCGGCGATATCGGTATGGTGCGGGTGGAAAAAGATGGCTCCGGTTTCTGGAATGGTGCAGAAGGCACGGTGCGTGTTGCGGCCGATGGTTCGGGTTTGTGGAATGGCAAGCATGGCACGTTGCGCAACGATGGTGATGGCTACGGCATGTGGAGCAAGTATCCGGGCAAGCGCATCCCGATGGCGCCGTTACCGCTGGTACCGCCGGCCGGCCGTTTCCCGGCGCAAGAAGGCTTCCGGCTACCGGGGACGCCCTGTGGTTTTGTGATTACCTTGCAAGATGCGGTGCTGTTTGATTTTGATAAATCCGAGATCCGTGCCGATGCCGCGCAAGTGCTGGATGCCTTGGGGCAGGCGTTGGCCGGTATCTCGCTGCAAGATATGGAAGTGCGTGGTCATACCGACAGCAAAGGCAGTGATGACTATAACCAGAGCTTGTCCGAGCGCCGCGCCAATGCGGTGGCAGCGGCGTTGCGGCAGCGCGGCGTCACGGCACAGATGAGTGCGCGGGGTCTGGGCGAGCGCGAGCCGGTAGCCGCCAATCAAATCAACGGCCAGGACAATCCCTCTGGGCGGCAGCTCAACCGACGCGTGGAAATTTTCGTGCGAACCTGATGCTTCAGGGTTGAGAGCAATGGCAGGCTGTTTGTAAAGAATCGGGATGAAAAAACGGCGCGGGGTATGCCTCGCGCCGTCTTGGTGGGTCGCTTCAATAGGCCGTTACGGCGCTTTGAAGTGCTTTTTGAGTCCAGCCCAGCAGGATTGATAGTCGCGCTGGCGATGCTCGGCATCCTGCGCCTGCGCGGTTGGGCGAATGACGCCGCGGCTTTCAAACATGAAGGCCATGGTGCCATTGATGTAGTCGGGTTTGGACAAGTCCGCGACTGTGGCTTTCTCGAATGTGACCGCATCCGGGCCATGTCCGGTCATGCAGTTGTGAATCGAGGCGCCACCGGGCAGGAAGCCATCGGCCTTGGCGTCGTAGGCACCATGAATCAGTCCCATGAACTCGCTGGCGATATTGCGGTGGAACCACGGCGGACGGAAGGTGTCCTGCATCGCCAGGATGCGCGGGCCAAAAATCACGAAGTCCAGATTGCCGACTCCGGGGGTATCGCTGGGCGAGGTCAGCACCAGAAAAATCGATGGGTCCGGATGGTCGAAGCTGATCGAGCCGATGGTGTTGAATTTGCGCAGGTCGTATTTGTAGGGCACATGGTTGCCATGCCAGCCGACCACATCCAGTGGCGAGTGACCTATATCGGCACGCCACAGATAGCCCTGGAATTTGCCAATCAACTCGAAGTCGCCTTCCAGGTCTTCGTAGGCGGCCACCGGAGTCAGGAAATCGCGTGGATTGGCAAGCCCGTTGCTGCCAATGGGCCCCAGGTCGGGAATGCGCAGGAAAGCGCCGAAGTTCTCACAGACATAGCCGCGTGAGGCGCCATCGGGTAATGCCACACGGAAGCGGATGCCACGCGGAATCACCGCGATTTCCTGCGGCTCGACTTCCAGCGTGCCCAGCTCGGTGGCGATGATCAGCCGTCCGTGCTGCGGCACGATCAACATTTCACCATCGGCGTTGTAGAAGTAGCGCCCCTGCATGTCGCGGTTGGCGGCATACAGATGAACGCCGATGCCGGTACCTGCGCTGGGCGCGCCATTGCCAGCCATGGTGAACAGCCCTTCGATGAAGTCGGTAGGCGCTTCGGGCAGCGGCAGCGGGCTCCAGCGCAATTGATCCGGGGTAATCGCCCCCTGCACGAAATCGTTATGGAAGCGCGGCTGCGCAAACGGCGTGAATTTGCCGTGCATGGCTGCCGGGCGGATGCGATACGTCCAAGTGCGGCGGTTTTGATGGCGCGGCGCGGTAAATGCGGTGCCGCTGATTTGTTCGGCATACAGGCCATGCGCCACCACCTGTGGCGAATTGCGGCCATCGGGCAGGGTGCCGGGGATGGCTTCGGTGGCGAACTCGTTGCCAAAGCCACTCATATAGGAAAGAGACATGCAAGCTCCTTGAAAATCAGGCCAAAAGTGTGCGGACACTGCCGACAAGTGCCAGCATGAGCAGCCCCATTGCCGGGAACATCGACAGCATGAAGCCCAAGGCGCGGCTGGCCGGATTGCGCACATAGGCGCGCCAGTAAATCAGCCGGCCAATCAGGTACACCGCACCCAGTGCCACGACCCAAGTCACTGGCCAGTAGCGTGCGGCCAGATACAACGAGGGCAGAAACACAAACAGCACTTCCAGTGTGTTCATCTGCACCCGGTAGATGCGCTCGAAGCCTTCGTGGCCGCTGACGGCCGGTGCCTTCACGCCGTACAGGCCGCGTGCGCGCCCAACCAGAAATCCGAAAAACACAAACTGCACTACCGCCAGTGCGGCAATCAAGTCCACCCAAGCTGTATTCATCGCAATGCTCCGCTCACAGGGCGGGCAGGCATGCCCGCCCTGCAAAATTCAGGGTCGAATTTTTACAGTACGCCGCGCTTCATCTGGTCGCGCTCGATCGATTCGAACAGCGCCTGGAAGTTGCCTTCACCAAAGCCTTCGTTGCCCTTGCGCTGGATGATTTCAAAGAAAATCGGGCCAAACGCATTCTGGGTGAAGATTTGCAGCAGCTTGCGCTGCTTGGTGTCCGGGTCGGCGTCAATCAGGATCGAGTTCTTGCGCAGCCGCTCGACATCTTCGCCGTGGTTGGGCACGCGGATATCGATGACATCGAAATAGGTATCCGGGGTGTCGAGGAACTTCACACCGCGTGCGTGCATCGCTTCCACGGTGTCATAGATGTTGTTGGTGAACAGCGCGATGTGCTGGATGCCTTCGCCCTTGTAGTCGCGCAGGTACTCGTTGATTTGGCTCTTTTCGTCGCTGGACTCGTTCAGCGGGATGCGCACGATGCCATCGGGCGCGGTCATTGCCTTGGAGAGCAGGCCGGTCTTGGCGCCCTTGATGTCGAAATAGCGGATTTCGCGGAAGTTGAACAGCTTTTCGTAATATTCCGACCACTTGTCCATATTGCCGAGGAACAGGTTATGGGTGAGGTGGTCGATGAAGGTCAGGCCAAAGCCCTTGGGCTGCGCCTCGGCACCTTCAAGCAGTTCAAAATCGGCGTACAGGTCAGCCTTGCCATCATCCACCAGATACAGCATGCAGTCGCCAATGCCTTTGATGACCGGGGCATCCACAGCCTTGGTATCGGCCTTGAAATCGATTGCTTCGCCGCCATTGGCGAGCACGTGCGCCAGCACTTCGCTGGAGGGTTTCTTGAAATTGATGGCAAAGCCGCAGGCGGAAGGACCGTGCTTTTGCGCAAAGTCCGAAGCAAACGAGTCGTCCGACTCGTTCAGCAGGAAGTTGATGCCACCCTGGCGAAACAGGGTGATGTCGCGGTTTTTGTGCTTGGCAATGGCGGTAAAGCCCATGCCCTCGAGATATTCGCGCATTCGCGCACCTTCGCCCTTGGGCGCGGCAAACTCGACAAACTCAAACCCGTTGATGCCCATCGGGTTTTCAAAAGTGGTCGGAATCATCCCGATGTCTTGGTCAATCACGGCGCGGGCTAGGGACATGGCTTACTCCTGCTTGAAGGGGAAGTTGGCAAAGTCGACTTTATAGTTTCAAATGAAACCAATGGCAAGACGCATTGCCGCAATCGCCTGCCGGAGCCCAGTAATGTCATCGCCACAACTCGACCTGGACAGCTTTCTGCCCTATCGGCTGTCGGTACTCTCCAACCGCATCAGCCAGAGCATCGCCCGACTGTATGCCGAGCGTTTTGGCATCAGCATCACCGAATGGCGGGTGATTGCCGTGCTCGGCCGTTATAGCGGCCTGTCGGCCAATCAGGTAGCCGAGCGTACCGCCATGGACAAAGTGGCCGTGAGCCGCGCGCTGGCGCGTTTGGTTGAGCGTGGGCTGATTGTGCGCAGTACCGATGACGATGACCGTCGCCGCTCGGTGCTGGCGCTCTCTGCCAGTGGCAAGCGCATCCATACGCAAATCGCCCCACTGGCATTGGAAATGGAGCACAAATTGCTGGCTGGCTTTGACAAGGAAGAACGGCGGCTGCTGGATAGGTTGCTGGGCAAGCTCTCAGAAAGCCAACAGCGCCTTTGATGCAATGATAGACAACAGTCAAACTCATATAAAAAACGCCGGGACTTGCCCGGCGTTTTTGTTGGCATCACGGCAGCGACTTATTTCACGCCGTGCATCAGCTTGTTGATCACCGGCGAGAGCAGGAAGAACACGACTGCGCAGCCCAGCCCCAGCCAGAACAACTGGTTGAAGGTGCTGCCGTAGTGCGCCAGTGCGCTGGCACGGTCGGCCACTTCACCGGCGCCACCGGAAGCGATTGCCGCGATGCGTCCGGCCACGAAGTTGGCCATCGCAATCGACAGGAACCAGCCGCCCATGGCCAGCCCAGTTTCCTGCGGGCGTGCCAGTTTGGTGACCATCGCCAGGCCAATCGGCGACAGGCACAGCTCACCCATGGTGTGAATCAGATAAGTCAGGGTCAGCCAGATCCAGGAAATGTTCTGGTTGGCATCGGCAGTGTTGTTGATAGCAAACACCAGAATGTAGAAGCCCAATGCCGCGCCCAGGAGGCCGATGGCGAACTTGCGCGGAATCGACGGGTTCCAGTCAGCCTTGTCGAGCTTGACCCAGAGCGAGGCAAACAGCGGCGCCAGCAGGATGATGAATACCGGGTTGACCGACTGGAAGATTTCAAAGGTGGGCTGCCAGCCAAACAGCGTGGTTTCCGGCATCTTTACATGGTCTTGCGCCAAGAAGTTCAGCGAGGAGCCGGCCTGCTCGAACAGCGACCAGAACAGGATGTTGGCAAAGAACAGGATCAGCATGGCGATATAGCGATGCAGCTGCGCCTTCTCGCCGCTCTTGACGCCACTCCAGATGAAATAAAGCGCCAGTGCCGCCATCATCACGCCCAGCACCACGGCCAGCACTTCACTCTGGCTCAGCAGGAAATACACCGGCACCACCAGCAGGGCTGCGGCAATGGCGATTTGCAACACCGGCCCCCAGCCTTCCTTGCCCTTGGGCGCAGTGCCGACATGCCCCAGCCAGCCCTTCAGCAGCTGGAAAATCATCAGCCCCAGCAGCATGCCCATGCCGGCACTGAAAAAGCCCCAGCGATAGCCGTATTTCTGCCCGATCCAGGTGGCGCAGATAATCGGCGCAATCAGCGCACCGGCATTGATGCCCATGTAGAAGATGGTGAAGCCCGAATCGCGGCGGGCATCGCCCGGGGCGTAGAGCTTGCCGACCATCGAGGAAATATTCGGCTTGAACAGGCCATTACCGACCACCAATACCGCCAGACCGATGATGAAGGTGGTGAGGTCAGGCGCCATCAGCATGAAGCTGCCGATTGCCATCAGCACCCCACCCAACATGATCGAGCGCTGGTAGCCCAGAATGCGGTCGGCCACATAGCCACCGGCGATGCCGGTCATGTACACCAGCGAGGTGAAGCCGCCATAGGTCAGGCTGGCCTGCTCGCGCGCTTCGGCGCCGGAGAGATGGGCAAAGAACTGTGCGGCAATGTGTACGGCCAGCATGGCGCGCATGCCGTAGTACATGAAACGCTCCCAGAACTCGGTGCCAAACAAGTTCCAAAGCGCCTTGGGATGACCTAGAAATTCTCCGCCCGGTGGTGGCTGGAAAGCAGGTTGATTCGCACTCATGCGTGATTCCTGTAGCTGTTGAATGAATGCCACCCAAACGGATGGCGACCCACGAGCATTACGGAGCATCCGCTTGCCGTCAATCAAAAAAGATGATGCGGCGCAGCATGATTGTGCTGTTTTGTGAAATGAAGCGCGCTTTTTCCGCTTGCGGCTGGCCTCATGCGGTGCGCTGTCAACAGTTTCATGGTCACATGCGTTGATCTTGGGCTATCCATGTCCAATGGCAGGGGGTATCTGATTGGAGACTGGATAGAATTTCCCATTCGCCAGCCGTTGAGTGTCAGCCATCATGATGCGCAAGTCCCGTTTCGCCGTTACCGCCGCGCTGCTGTCTGCGACCTTGTTGAGTGCCTGTGGCAAGTCCGAGCCTGCCGGGCGGCAAGGCCGGGGGCAGCCGCAGGCAGTGCCGGTGGTGATTGACAGCGTGCAGCAGGTCACGGTGGTGGAGAATCTGGCCGCTGTGGGAACGGTCAGTGCGCGTGAGTCGGTGACCTTGACGGCCAAAGTCAGTGAAACCGTCGAGCGGGTGCATTTTGAAAGTGGTCAGCAGGTGGCGCGCGGTGCGGCGCTGGTCACCCTCTCAGGGCAGCAGCAGCGGGCAGCATTGCAGGCGGCCGAAGCCAATGCCGAGGAGGCCGAGCGGCTGTATCAGCGCAACCGGCAGCTGGTTGAGCAACAATTGATCGCCCGGGCGAGCTTTGATGCACAAGTCGCCAGTCGCAGTGCGACGCGGGCACAGGTTGCGCAAATCCGCGCACAACTGGCCGACCGGGTGATTCGCGCGCCATTTTCCGGGGTGCTGGGCATCCGCCAGGTCAGCCCCGGTGCGCTGGTGACGCCGGGGACGGTGATTACCACGCTGGACGACATCAGCCGTGTGTATGTGGACTTCCCGCTGCCCGAGTCGCAGCTGGCATTGCTGGGGGTTGGGCAGCGCCTGATTGGCACTACTGCGGCCTGGCCGGGGCGCAGTTTCGAGGGCGTGGTCACGACCATCAATACCCGCATTGATCCGGATAGTCGCGCGATCATGGTGCGCGCGGATTTTGCCAATCCCGACCGCGCCTTGCGCCCGGGCATGTTGTTCAATGTGCAATTGCAGCAGGCGGCAAGAAAGGCCTGGATGGTGCCAGAAATCGCACTGACCCAGGTGGGGCGTGAGAGCTTTGTGTGGAAGGTGGATGCCGAAAACAAGGTGCAGCAAAGCGTGGTGGTGACCGGCTATCGTGAGGCGGGCAAGGTGGAAATCGTGCAGGGCTTGGTGGCCGGTGAGCGCATCGTGGTCGAAGGTGTGGGCAAGCTGCGTGCCGGACAGCGCGTGGTGCAGGCCGGGGCAGCGGCTGAAAAATCCGGCGCGGCAAAACCATGAAGCTTTCCGATATCTCCATCCAGCGGCCCGTATTTGCCACGGTGATGAGCCTGTTGCTCATCGTGCTTGGCATCATGTCGTTCCAGCGTCTGACGGTGCGCGAGCTGCCGGCCATCGACCCACCGGTGGTTTCGGTAGATGTCAGCTATCCGGGCGCGTCAGCGGCGGTGGTGGAAACCCGCATCACCCAGTTGCTGGAAAGCGCGCTGGCCGGGATTGAGGGCATCAATACCATTGAGTCGAGCAGTCGCAACGGGCGTGCCTCGGTGACCATCGAGTTCAACCTCAACCGCGATATCGAAGCGGCCACCAATGATGTGCGCGATGCTATCAGCCGGGTTGTGGGGCGCTTGCCACAGGAGGCCGATGCGCCACGGGTGGCCAAGGTGGAATCCGATGCCGATGTAATTCTTTGGTTGAACATGCGCTCCACACAGATGGACACGCTGGCGCTGACCGACTATGCCAACCGCTATATCGTTGACCGGCTCTCGGCGCTTGATGGCGTGGCGCAAGTGCAGGTGGGGGGCGGGCAGAACTATGCCATGCGCATTTGGCTGGATCGTGACGCATTGGCCGCACGCGGTCTGGCGCCGGCCGACGTGGAGGCGGCGTTGCGTGCGGAGAATGTGGAGCTGCCTGCCGGGGCGCTGGAATCGGCGCAGCGTGATTTCACCCTGCGCATGCAGCGCGATTACACCAGTGCCGAAGCGTTTGCCCGCCTGCCTATCAAGCGCGGCGCAGATGGCTATGTGGTGCGACTGGATGATGTTGCCGATGTAGAACTGACCGCGGCTGAGCGCCGTTCCTATCTGCGCAGCAATTTCCAGCCCAATGTCGGCCTTGGCATCGTGCGCACCTCCACCGCCAATGCGCTGGAAGTGGCGCGCGCGGCGCGCTCCGAGGCCGAGAAGATTCAGGACAGTCTGCCCGAAGGCACGGAAATCTTCGTCGCCTATGACAGCACCATCTTCATCGATGCCTCCATCAAGCGTGTGTACTGGACGTTGGTCGAAGCTGCCATTTTGGTGGTGACGGTCATCTGGCTGTTCCTTGGCAGCCTGCGCGCGGCGATCATCCCGGCGGTAACCGTGCCGGTGTGTCTGGTCAGTGCTTTCATCGCCCTGTATGCGTTTGGCTATTCCATCAATCTTCTGACGCTGCTGGCGCTGGTGCTGTGCATTGGCCTGGTGGTGGATGATGCCATCGTGGTGCTGGAAAACATCCAGCGCCGTACCGATTTGGGTGAGCCCGCCCTGTTGGCCGCCAAGCGTGGCACCCGGCAGGTGGCATTTGCGGTGATTGCCACCACCGCCGTGCTGGTGGCGGTGTTCCTGCCGGTGGGCTTCATGGAAGGCAATACTGGCCGCTTGTTCCGCGAATTGTCGATTGCACTGGCAGGGGCGGTGGCGATTTCCGCCTTCGTGGCGTTGACGCTCACGCCGATGATGTGTGCGCAAATGGTGCGTGCCCACGGCAAGCAGAGCGGCTTCAATGCCTGGATGAACCGTCAGCTCGCGCGCTTGGGCGATGCTTACGGGCGCAGCATCACGCGCATGCTGGCGCTGAAAACAAGCCGGATTGGCCTGCTGGTCGGGCTGGTGATGCTGGGCTGCCTGGCACTGGCGGCGCTGCTGTATCCGCGGGTGCCCAGCGAGCTTGCCCCCAGCGAAGACCGTGGCCGCTTTTTTGTCAGCATCAATGCACCTGAAGGCGCCGGCTTTGACTACACCGTCTCGCAAGTGCAGCAAGTGGAAGAAGTGCTGCGCCCACTGATTGGCGAGGACAAGCCCATCGTGCGCGCCAATTCGCGTGCCCCCGGCTGGGGCGGCGGAGAAGACATGCACACCGGTAATGTCATCGTCTTCATGCAGGATTGGGACAAGCGCGAAGTCAGCACCGAAGAAGTCGTCAATCAGGTGCGCCGCGAGCTTGGCAAACTGCCCGGCGTGCAGGCGCGTGCCTCCGCACCCGGCGGGCTGGTGGGCGGGCGCAGCGGTGGCCGCTTCAGCCTGGTGCTGGGCGGGCCAAACTACGAAGAACTGGTGCAATGGCGCGACCGGATGATGGCGCGCATGGATGAATACCCCGGCCTCCTGGCGCCGGATTCGGATTACAAGGAAACCCGTCCGCAAATGCGGGTATTGATTGACCGCGCGCGCGCCGCCGACCTGGGCGTGTCGGTCACCGAGATTGGCCGTACCCTGGAAACCCTGATGGGCAGCCGCCGCGTGACCACTTTTGTCGATGATGGTCGTGAATACGACGTCATCATGCAGGGCGAGCGCGACAAGCGCATGACGCCGGCCGACCTTGGCCAGACCCAGGTGCGCGGGCGGGCGGGCACGCTGGTGCCGTTGTCGAATCTGGTCACGCTTGAAGAGCTGGCCGAGCCGGGACGCTTCAACCGCTTCAACCGCCTGCGTGCCATCACCGTGACCGCAGACCTGGCACCGGGCACCAGCATGGGCGAGGCGATTGCCTGGGCACAGCAGACTGCCCGCGAAGAACTGCCTGGCCACGCACAGATTGACTGGAAGGGCGAAACCCGCGAATACCTGCGCAGCGGCAGCGCCGTGTTGCTCACTTTCGCCATGGCACTGATGATTGTCTATCTGGTGCTCTCGGCGCAGTTCGAGAGCTTCATCCACCCCTTGGTCATCATGTTCACTGTACCGCTGGCCGTGCTGGGGGCGCTGATTGGTCTGTGGATAAGCGGTGGCACGCTCAACCTGTTTTCGCAAATCGGCATCGTCATGCTGGTCGGGCTGGCAGCCAAGAACGGCATCTTGATTGTCGAGTTTGCCAACCAGTTGCGCGATGAAGGCCGCAGCGTGGCTGCGGCCATTGCCGAGGCCAGCGCGGTGCGCCTGCGCCCGATTCTGATGACTTCCACCGCCACCGTGGTCGGTGCCCTGCCACTGGTGATTTCCGGTGGCCCCGGCTCGGCCAGCCGCGCGGCCATTGGCATCGTCATCATCTTCGGCGTGTCCTTCGCCACCTTGCTGACCCTGTTCGTGGTGCCGGCCCTGTACGCCCTGCTGGCGCCCTTCACCCGTTCGCCCGATGCGCTGAAAAACGAGCTGGAGACTCTGGAAGCCACTACCCCGCCGGTGCAGGGGCATTAGGGCAGCTGACTACAGACAGTCTCAATGAGACTGGAATACCCGGATAACGCAAATGAAGGCATGACCATGTACGAATTGAATAACATGCAGCGCCGATATTTTGGCCTTGACCCCATTGAGCCACATTGGCACAGAATGATTCTGGGCGCAGATGCCCATCGTCCGGAGAGCATCCTGTATTTAGACGGAGATACCATCAAGCGCCAGATTATTTCCAGCAACAAGGAGTACAGGGAATATCACTACAACGAGCCAACCCGCAACCGAGAAGTGCTTTTGCCCAAGACCTCACGAGGCAAGGAACAACGACTCAATGCCGCCAATTTTGAAAGGCGGACACCCCTGGGGGTTTATCTGCTGGCCTCCGAATACGGGAGTCTCACGGTAGGTAGTTTCACTTCGCAGACATCCTTCTATCAGCGGCTGTGGGAGCAGCCTGTGCAAAAAGGCCAGTCTCCAGCCGACTTGGTTGATGAATTCATTCGCAACTCCCCGGAAGACCATTTCGAGGAAATTGAAGCCTTCAAGCAACAGAGGCGGAGAAACCTTAGATTCAAAAAGGGGGATTATTTCCGCTTCAAGTTGAATCGCACAGAGTTCGGTTTCGGCAGGGTGCTACTTGATATTGGCAAGCTCCAAAAATCAGGCGCTCTTCCAGCTGGGCATAAATTGTTTGCCCTGATGGGCAAACCGGTGCTGGTGCAATTGTTTGTTTTTGCATCTGAAGACAAGGCCGTATCCATCGAAACACTGGAAAAACAGCCTGTGCTGCCCTCTTCAGTGATGATGGACAATGCGCTCGTCTACGGTGAGTACGAAGTTTTCGCCCAACAAGCCATCACTGATGAAGCCTATGACTTTCCTATGTCGTTTTATAGCCCCTCGCTTTATGGTGGCGACCATGACAGCTGCATCCTGCAATGGGGACTGATTCATCTTGAAATGAGTGCGGATGTTTTTAATGGTCGCGCTTCTGCAGCACTGCAAACAACAATCGCGCAGCATGAGCTCAAACACAACACCATCGGCTTCTCACCGGCCTATGACAATTTCCATGTCCTGAATGCACTGAAGGGCATGGAAATTGCACCTGATGACCGGGCATGGGAAAAGGATTTGCGCAATCCGAAGTGGCAGCAGACCCGGGATGAAATCATGAGCATCTTCGGACTTGATTCGGCCTGGAGCTATGTTGAAAGTTGCAAAAAATTGGGGCTGATGCTGCCCGGTGAACTCTGAGCGCCAGACTCGCATACGGCGCGTGCGTAACCGAGCACGGGCAGCAAACCCTGTCTTTCTTGTCTTTCAGTGAGAGCGATAGGGCGCTACTTGTAGCAAGCCCAAAGTGCTGCCGCTCATGAACTCAAGCGGATACGACATGCCGGGGAACGCAAACTGGCAAAAATCCGTCACAATCACGCCTGTCCTTCGCCTGAACGGGAGTACACATTGGAAGCCTGGGTCAAAAACATCAATGATTGGGTCTGGTCAACGCCGCTGATTGTGCTGTGTCTGGGCGCGGGGATGTATTTCTCGCTGCGCACACGCTTTGTGCAGGTGCGACAGGTGCGCGAGATGGTGCGGCTGTTGCTGACGGATAATCGCTCCGAAGCTGGGGTGTCGTCATTCCAGGCGCTGGCGATGTCGCTTTCCGGACGGGTGGGGATTGGCAATATCGCCGGTGTGGCCACCGCCATCGCCTACGGTGGTCCCGGTGCGGTGTTCTGGATGTGGATTGTGGCTTTTCTGGGCGCATCCACGGCCTATGTGGAATCCACGCTCGGGCAGATTTACAAGGAAAAAGACAGCGAAGGCCGCTATCGCGGCGGTCCTGCGTATTACATCGAAAAAGCCACCGGGCAAAAATGGTACGCATGGCTGTTTGCCATCACCACGGCGGTGGCCTGCGGCCTGTTGCTGCCGGGGGTGCAGGCCAATGGCATTGCCGATGGCCTGAAAAATGCCTGGAATATCCCGCCGCAGATGACCGCCACCGTGGTGGTGGTATTGCTCGGCTTCGTCATCTTTGGTGGCGTCAAGCGCATTGCCCGGGTGGCAGAAATCGTGGTGCCGTTCATGGCGCTGGCCTACATTCTGGTGGCGATGGTCATCATGCTGCTCAATGCCGACAAGCTGCCGGCCATGTGGCTGCTCATCATCAAGAGCGCTTTTGGCAGTGAAGCGGCATTTGGCGGCATGTTGGGGCTTGCCATTGCCTGGGGTGTGAAGCGCGGCATTTATTCCAACGAGGCCGGCCAGGGCACCGGGCCGCATGCGGCGGCGGCGGCAGAGGTTTCGCACCCGGCCAAGCAAGGGCTGGTGCAGGCATTTTCGGTGTATGTCGATACCTTGTTGGTGTGTTCGGCCACGGCCTTCATGATGCTCTCCACCGGCGCTTATAACGTCATCCAGCGCAGTCAGGATGCCGCCGGGCAAATGGTGGACACGATGCTGGTGGAGAATCTGCCCGGAGTGAAAGTGGGGCCTGGCTTTGCACAAAATGCAGTGGAATCGGTACTGCCGGGCTATGGCGCGGGTTTTGTGGCACTGGCGCTGTTGTTCTTCGCCTTCACCACCATCATGGCCTATTACTACATGGCCGAAACCAATGTGACCTTCCTCACCCGTGGCAAACGCTCAGGCGTATTGGTATTTGCGCTGCGCCTGCTGTTGCTGGCGGCGGTGACCTTTGGCGCGGTACGCACTGCGGACATGGCCTGGACGCTGGGCGATATCGGCGTGGGGTTGATGGCCTGGCTCAATATCATCGCCATCTTGCTGATTCAGCGCCCGGCACTGGCGGCGCTGCGTGATTACGAAAAGCAAAAGCAGGCAGGCATCAAAGAGCCGGAATTCGACCCGGATGCGCTGGGCATCAAAAATGCCGACTTCTGGCGCGAGCGCAAGGCAGGCCGCAATGCAGATTGAAAAGCCCAGCCCCTGGCAGCGCAGCGGCCGGGCGGCCGGCGATAGCCAGACCACGGCGCCTCACCGTGAGCTGCGGTTGTACGGCGTGAATGCGGTGCGGGCGCGGTTTGCCCGTCATCCTGAAAGCCTGCGCAAGCTGTACCTGTCGCATGGCCGCGCCGGCGCCTTTGCCGACCTGATGAAATGGTGTGCGGCACATCGCATCGGCTATCGGTTGGTGGACGAAGACGACCTGCGCCGTCTGGCAGCCAGCAACCATCATGAAGGCGTGGTGGCCGATGTCGTGCGCGAGCCATTGCAGCCGCTGCCGGACTGGCTGGCAACACTGCCCGAAGGCCCGTGCTGTGCCATCTGGCTCGACGGCGTCGGCAATCCGCATAATCTGGGCGCAATTTTGCGCAATGCCGCGCATTTTGGCGTCAGTGCGGTACTGCTGCCCCAGCGCAGCCCGTTGCAGCTTTCTGGCGCGGCCGCACGGGTGGCCGAGGGTGGCGCCGAGGCGGTGAGCTGGGTGCAGATGAGCGATGCTGCCATCGCCCTGCAGGCGCTGCGTGCGGCAGGCTTCACCCTGGCGGCCACCTTGGTTGCGGGCGGCGATGATGTGTTTGCCACAGCGCTGCCGGAGCGTCTGGTCTATGTGCTGGGCGCGGAGCAAACCGGCATGAATCGCACACTGGCAGAAAACTGTGACCTGCGGCTTTCCATTCCCGGCAGTGGCCGGGTGGAGAGCCTGAATGTCGCCAGCGCCACCGCGGTATTGCTGGCGGCCTGGGCGCGGCGCTGAGCCTTAGCGTTTGTCGTCAGGGGGGGTGTCTTGACCCGGCGGCGGCGGCACCGGGGCGTCGGCCTTTTGTGCCAGATGCAGGGCGGCTTTGCCCATCATGTGTGCGCTGACCGGGGCGGTGAGGAACAGGAATACGGCAATCAGCAGCTCGCGCGGATGGAAGCCATCGCCGTAAACGCTGTGGTAGAGCATCGAGGCGAGCAGGATGCAGCCTACTCCCAGGGTGCTGGCTTTGGTCGGGCCATGGATGCGCTGGAAGAAGCTGCGCAATTTGACCAGCGAAAAGCCGCCGAGAAAGGTGAAAAACACGCCCACGGCAAGCAGGGCGATGAGCAGGATGTCGATGAGGAGTTTCATTCCACGATGTCCCGACGGATGACGTATTTGGTCAGCACCAGGGTGCCGAAGAAGCCGAGCATGGCGATGATCAGCGCCGCCTCGAAATAGATCTCGTTTTTGATATACATGCCCAGCAGCATCAGCTGGGCGATGGCGCTGACATACAGGGTGTCGAGCGCCAGGATGCGGTCAGGGGCGGTGGGGCCGCGCAGCAGGCGCCATAGCGAGAGCAGCATCGCCACCCCGACGATATGCATGCTGACCAGGATGACGGCATCAATCATGGGAACACCTTTTTGATCGGGGCTTCGTAGCGGGTCTTGATTTCAGCAATCAATGCCTCGGGGTCGTCCACGTTGAGGCAGTGAATCAACAGGTATTTGCGGTCTTCCGACAGCTCGGTGCTGAGCGTGCCGGGAGTCAGGGTGATGATGCTTGCCAGCGCCGAGATGCCGTGAATATTGGTCAGCTCCAGCGGCACCCAGACAAACTGTGATTGCAGCCGGTCGTTTGGCCCCAGCACCTGGCGGGCGACGGTGATATTGGCTTTGACGATATCCCATAGCAACATCAACAAGACCTTGGGCAGATGGTGCAGCTGTCCAAGGCGGGCAAATTCGCGCTCCAGTCGCTCCGAGACCCAGGGCAGCACGATGGCCAGCAACAAGGCCATCATGACATGTCCCATGTCCACCACATCCACCAGCAGCAGCCAGAACGCAAATACCGTGATGCTTTGCGGAATCGAGGGGAAAAAACGTCTTCTCATCGCATCGGCTCCCGCAGCAGCGGCAGGGTATCGCGCACGGCCTGCAAATAATCTGCCGGCTGCAGGATTTGCGCAGTCGTGGCCTGGGTGTAATCAAGCAGTGGCTGTGCAAGCAGGGTCATGGCCAGGATATAGCCCAGCAAAATCACCACGGCAATGGTTTCCTGGCGGTGCAGCGGCGGCGGTGAATAGTTTTCCGGGTGCGGCTCGATACGCCAGAACAGCTGCGTGCCCATCCGGGCGATACCGATGATGGCGAGCAGGCTGCTGGCGAGAATCACCGCCCAGGTGACCCAGCGTGCATCTGCTGGCACAGCCATCAGCAGTGCCAGTTTGCCGATGAAGCCCGACAGCGGCGGCAGGCCGGAAATGGCCATGGCCGCAATCAAGAACAGGATGCTCATGACGGTCTTGTTGGCAATCGGCGCGATTTTGCGCAGCAGCTCGCCGGTATCGCCGCGCAGGCGCAGGATCAAATCGGCCAGCAAAAACAGGGCGGCGGCGGCAAAGGTGCTGTGCGGCAGATAGTACAGGCCGGCGCTGAGTGTGCCGGGGGTATCGAGCGCAAAGGCCACAAACAAGGTGCCTGCCGAGAGCAGTACCAGATACGCAATCGCCGCACGCAGACGTGCCGCTCCCAGCACCCCCAGCGCGGCCAGCACGATGGTGATGAGTCCGGCCATCCACAACCACTGTCGGGCGAAACCAGCCAGCTCACCGGCGTGCTCGCCAAACATCAGCGTGCCGGTGCGCAGTGCGGCATACAGCCCCAGCTTGGTCATGATGGCAAACAGTGCGGCCACTGCCGCCGGAGCACGCGAATAGCTGTCCGGCAGCCACATATACAGCGGCAGCAGCGCCGCCTTGGCGCAGAACACCAGCAGCAACAGACCGCCGCCGGTGCGCAGCAAGGTGGCCTGGGTGGGGGTGGCATCGGCAATGCGCGCGGCCATCTCGGTCATGTTCAGCGTGCCGAGTACCGCGTACAGCACGGCCAGGGCAATCAGAAACAGGGTCGATGCGGCGATATTGAACACCACATAGTGCATCCCGGCGCGCAGACGCGGGCCGCGGGCGCCGGAGAGCATCAGGCCGTAGGAAGCAATCAGCAGCACTTCAAAAAACACGAACAGGTTGAACAAGTCGCCGGTCAGGAAGGCGCCGTTCAAACCGGCCAGCTGAATCTGGAACAGGGTGTGGAAGTGCAGCGCACGCCGATCCCAGCCTGCGCAGGCATACAGTAGAACCGGAATCGCCAGCAGGTTGACGGTCATCACCATCAGTGCGGCTAGACGGTCGAGCACCAGCACGATACCGATTTGCCCCGGCCAGTCGGCCAGCAGATAGACATCGATGCCGTCTTGCAAGGCGCGCCGCAGCAGGGCGACGCTGGTCAGGGTGAGCAGTACCATGCCCATCCAGGCGACCACGCGCAGGATGCGCACTTCGTGCTTGCGCTCCAGCAATAGCAGCGTAGCGCCGGTCAGAATCGGGATCAGAATCGGCGCAATCAGCAGATGTTGCGACAGGCCTTGAAGCAGGGCTTGCATCATTTGAAATGCTCCGGCCGGTCGCAGTCTTCCACGCCATCGACGTGGTCGCTGTGCAGGTCGTGGTGCTCGCGCATCGCCACCACCACGGTGACGGCGGTCATGGCGAAGGCAATCACGATGGCGGTCAACACCAAGGCCTGCGGCAGCGGGTCGGCACTGTTGGCCAGCGTGCTTTCAATACCATCGCGCAGTACCGGCGGCGCACCGGGACGCAGGCGGCCGGAGGCGAATATCAGCAGATTGGTCGCATAAGAGAGCAGGGTCAGCCCCAGAATCACGTCAAACGTGCGCGCCCGCAAAATCAGATACGCGCCGCTGCCGGTCAGTACGCCGATGGCGCTCGCCATTGCCCATTCCATCAATTATCCCTCGCCGCTTGACGTTGTTTGACCGTGCCCATGGTGGAGAGCATCAGCAAGGCGCTACAGAACACCACCAGATAAACGCCGGTATCAAATACCAGTGCGCTGGCCAGCGAGAGCTTGCCAATCACCGGCAGTTGCAGGTCGATATGGCCGCTGGTCAGGAGCGGATAGCCAAACAGCAGCGAGCCCAGCCCGCCGGCGGTGGCGATGATCCAGCCAAAGGCGATGCCGCGCAGATAGTCAAAGCCGAAAGTCGCTTCCACCGTGCGTGCGCCCTGCAAAACATACTTCACCAGTACCGGCACGGCGATGGCAAGACCGGCGATGAAGCCGCCGCCGGGCGCATTGTGGCCGCGCAGGAACAAAAACACCGATACGGTCAGTGTCAGCGGGAACAGCAGCTGGGTCAGATCGGCCGGAATCGGGTATTTGGCCGGCGGCCCGGGAATGATTTCGTCCGGGGTCAGCCGCGTCCATTTCAGCAGCGCATGTACCACCAGCGCGGCAACGCCGAACACGACGATTTCGCCATAGGTATCAAAGCCACGGAAGTCCACCAAAATCACATTGACCACATTGCGGCCATGGCCCTCGGGCAGCGCGCGCGCCAGGAATTCATTGGAAATGGACTGGTCGGGCTGGGTCATCATCGCCAGCGCCAATGCAGTGGCGGCGATACCGACAATTACCGCGACGATGATGTCGCGCCATTTGCGCAGCAGATTGGGCGCAGGCGGTGACTGCTTGGGCAGATAGTTCAACGCCATCATCATCAGTGCGATGGTCACCATTTCCACCATCAACTGGGTGAGCGCAAGGTCGGGCGCGGACAGGTACACGAAAATCAGGCTGACCATCAGCCCCACCACGCCGATGATGATGAGTGCTGTCAAGCGCTTGCTGTGGGTCGCCACCGTGCCCAGCGTACCGCCGACCAGCAGCGCCCATACCAGCCAGCCCAGTGGCGGCATGGCCTGCACGTCATGGACATTGGCAAGATAACTACCCGGCGCCATGAGGAATGGCAGCATGCCTACCGCCATCGCGGCGAGCAGCAGCCACAGCAGACTGCGCCGCAGGCCGCCGTTGGCCACGCGCTCGGTAAAACCATTGGCGAGCGTGAACAGCACTTCGATATTCCAGTGGAAAAAATTGCGGCCAATGGTTTTTTGTACCACCGCATGCAGATTGAGCATGCGCCGCAG
This sequence comes from Lysobacteraceae bacterium NML03-0222, assembly GCA_002798195.1. Lineage (GTDB taxonomy): Bacteria > Pseudomonadota > Gammaproteobacteria > Xanthomonadales > Xanthomonadaceae > Solilutibacter. The sequence goes on from NWQM01000009.1 coordinate 42,301, forward strand.
TCCGAAATACAGCAGACAGCCAAATACCATGCCGCCGAAGCTCATCATCAGCGGCAGGTTGAAGCCATGCCACAGTGCCAGGCTGTATTCGGGCGTATTCTCGCCCAGCACGCCATGCACGGCGGTCGCCAGTACCGGCGCTACGGTCAGTGCCGGGGCAATACCCACTGCCAGACACAGCAATACCAGAATGATGACCGGCGCACGCATGAACAGCGGCGGCTCATGCACTTCGCGGTTGACTTTGCGCGGGCCCTCGCCAAAAAAAGTGTCATGCACAAAACGCAGGCTGTAGGCCACCCCGAAGGTACCGGCCAGGAACGCGGCAATCACGGTGATCAGGCGCGGCGTGTCGTTGCCGATTTCCAGCACCTCGGCAAAGAACATTTCCTTGGAAAGGAAGCCGTTCAAGAGCGGAATCCCGGCCATCGCCAGACTGGCGATGATGGCCAGCGTGCTGGTGATGGGCATCAGCCGCATCAGGCCGCCCAGACGGCGCATGTCACGGGTGCCGGTCTCATGATCGATGATGCCGGCGGCCATGAACAGGCTGGCCTTGAACGTGGCATGGTTGATGACGTGGAACAGCGCCGCCACCACCGCCAAGGGGGATGACAGCCCGAGCAGCAACACAATCAGGCCCAGATGGGAAATGGTGGAATAAGCCAGCAGCCCCTTCAGGTCATGCTGGAAAATCGCACTCCAGGCGCCAAATACCAGCGTGGCCGCCCCGGTCATGCTTACCACCAGGAAGAACAGGTCAGTACCGGAGAGCACCGGATGCAGGCGCAACAGCAAGAATACCCCGGCCTTGACCATGGTGGCCGAATGCAAATACGCCGAGACCGGTGTGGGCGCAGCCATCGCCTGCGGCAGCCAGAAATGGAACGGGAACTGCGCGCTCTTGGTGAATACGCCCAGCAGCACCAGCAGCAAGATCGCCGGATACCAAGGGCTGGCGCGCACCACATCACCGGCCGCCAGCACCGCATCGAGCTGGTAACTGCCGACCACCTGACCCAGCAAGATCATGCCGCCCAGCAGCGCAAGACCGCCCATGCCGGTAATCGCCAGCGCCATGCGTGCCCCCTGGCGGGCGTCCTGACGCCGGGACCAGAAGCCAATCAACAGGAATGAGCTGATGGAAGTCAGCTCCCAGAAAACCGCCATCAGCAGGATATTGCCGGCCAGCACCAGCCCCAGCATCGCGCCCATGAACAGCATCAGATAACTGAAAAACCGCGGGGCACTGTCCTTGGGGCTGAGGTAATAGGCCGCATACAGCACCACCAGCGCGCCAATGCCCAGCACCAGAAGCGCAAACAGCCAGGCCAGACCGTCCAGCCGCAAGGTGAAATCCAGCCCAAGGCTCGGTATCCACGCATGGCTCAGCAGCGGAATGCTGCCCTCATGCACCGCCGGGGTTTGCATGCCCAGAAGCACCAGCCCCAGTAACGGAGCCATGCCTGCAATCCATGCCACCTGTTTTCGGGACAGGCCGGAAATCAGTACCAGCAGCGCGGCAGCAAATGGAAGCAGCAGGGTCAGGCCAAGCATGAAGCCTCGGAAGTGTTTGACTTGAAAAGAAAATCCGCCAAGGCGGCGCAACATTCTAACGGATGGCTGTCAAGTCCGCGTACAGGATTGCGCTCCAATAGGCTGCAGAAAGCTCCGCTGGGCGATGGCAAATAGTCACGATTTGAGCTGCCCTGCATCGGCAGCTATCACGCCTTGGAGGCGATTACAGGTCTTGCTGGTAGCGCACGTAAGGCACCGTGCCTTCGTCCTCGCCCTTGCCGGGGGAGGCAAATGGGCTGCGGCCACGAGAGACGACATTCTCGGCGCCGACGCTGAGCTGCCCACTCCAAGGCGTGCGCCAGGTAATGCCTACGCCGAAGCCTTCCCATTTGCCGGGTTGACCCGCGACATCCACAACACGGCCAAAGACATTGGCGCGAAAGTTGCCGATGCCTGCACCGAGTGAGAGTCCCAAGCTGTTCCAGTGACCGGAGGTCTGGGGGAGCTCTGATGCGGTCATCAGGCGTGCTTTGGCCGTAGTGCCGGCAATCGAAACCACGCCGCTGCGTCCCAGGTTGTATTCGGCAAACAGGGCGAAGTCGGTTTGCTCACTGCGAGCGTGCCGACCTTGAACCAGCCAGCCGGGAAGATGATTCTGGCTGCGGCCAACAGCCACGCCGATGCGGCCATTGTGATTGCCAAAACTGGCACTGGCCGGACCAATGGCGCCCAGCGCGCAGCTGGCAGAGAGTCTGTCCATGCGGTTGGGAATCCCGCCCGGACCATCGCACAGCAATGCCAGTGATTGGCCGGAAGAAAGCCCGAAAGCTGACTCCAGCGTATTGCTGCCAAAGCGCCAGCGGGCATTGCTGGCAGGCCGGCCTGCCGGCTCCAGTGCGATGGCGCCCTCAATTTTGCCACTCTTGCTGTTGACGATGGGCAGCACAGTCAAATCGCCCTGCCGCACTTGCGCAGCAGCGCTCGCTACTGTCAGAACAGCAGCAAGACTTGTCAGCAGCAGTGGCAGGCGGCGTTTGCTCATGTGCTATGGACTTCGTTGGTGACGAAAAGTTCCCACTCCCAAGCAGGAGTTACAACATACCGGATTTATGTTTGTTTAACAATCAATTCCGGGTCGAAACAGCAGGACAGGCGGGTACGGGCAGGTGAGGGTTCAGCTGCGACCGTCCAGCCCCACGGCAGGCGCTTTGGCGCTACTGCAGTCTGGAGGGCGCGTCGCTGGTCGCGGCAGGTGCAGTGAACAGCGCGTCCACATCATTGAGACTGAAGTAATAGCGTTCGGCGCAGAACTCGCAGCGGACTTCAGCCTGGCCATTGCGTCCGGCGGCAACGGCCGCCTCGGCTTCTTCGCGCCCCAGGCTGCGCAGCATCTCCTCAACCCGCTCACGCGAGCAGGAGCAGCCAAAGTTGAGTGTGCGCTGACCCAGAAGCTGCAGGCTCTCCTGATGAAACAGCCGGTGCAGCAGGGTGGCCGCATCCGTGGCTTGCAACTCTTGTGCGCCGAGGGTGGCGAACAATTGTTGAGCGCGCTCCCAGCCATCCACATCGGAAGCGGTCTCACCCGGCAGCTTCTGCAGCAACAGGCCACTGGCGTGCTGTGCATCGGCAGCCAGCAGCAGGCGGGTGGGGAGCTGCTCGGAGCGCTGGAAATAATGCTCGAAGGCTTCGGCCAGTGTCGGCCTTTCCAGTGGCACCAGGCCTTGATAGCGCGTCAATTCACCACTGGGACTCGGGTTTTCAATGGTGATGGCGATGAGTGCGCCCTCGCCTGCAAGGCGCAAGTCTTGGGCAATGGCCTCAAGCTGTGCGGGCTTGGCGTCTTCGGCACTGCGAATCAGCCCGCGCAAGGTGCCTTGTGCCGTGCATTCGGCAAACAGGCTGCGCAAATCACCGGGGGCGCGCAGTTGTACCGAAAGCCTGCCGTCGATTTTGATATGCGCGGTCAAAAGTGCAGTGGCGGCAATGGCCTGCCCCAGTAGCTCAAGGGTTTTGCCGCTTGCATCGTTCTTGTCGGCAATACTCTGCCAGGCGCTGTCCAGGCGCACATGCGCGCCGCGGACACCGGCTTCGGGCAGCAGAAAAACGGTCAGCGGATTGGAGGTGTTGTCGTTCATCGGGGAGAGTGCAGGCGAGGCGGCATAATTATCAATGAATTCTCTTATGGGGGCGCCGTGAATAAAGTGCAAGCTGGGAAAAAGCGGCTCTGGCTGCGGCGTATGCTATGGCTGCCGGTGTTTGCACTGGTCTTTCCGGTTGTGCAGGTGCTGGCGTTGCGGGTAATTGACCCGCCGCTTTCCAGTTTCATGCTGATTCGTCAGATGGATGCCTGGCGTGCGGGTGATTGGCGCTTTCGTTTTACCTATGACTGGCGCGATTTGCAGGATATTTCGCCGCACCTGCCCGTGGCGGTGATTGCCGCCGAAGACCAATTGTTTGCCGAGCACAGGGGCTTTGACAGTGGCGCGATTGAAAAAGCCATGCAAACCAATCAGCAGGGCAAGCGTATCCGTGGCGGCAGCACCATCAGTCAGCAAACGGCCAAAAACTTATTTTTATGGCGGGGTAGTGGCTGGAGTCGCTGGCTGCGCAAGGCGTTGGAGGCCTATTACACCTTCTGGATGGAGCTTTTCTGGCCGAAAACACGCATTCTGGAGATGTATGTCAATGTCGCCGAGTTCGGTGACGGCGTGTATGGCGCACAGGCGGCGGCGCGGACTTACTACCGCAAAGAGGCCGTGGCGCTACAGCCTGCCGAGGCGGCGCGCATGGCGGCGGTACTGCCCAACCCCAAGCGCTACAGTATTGCCAACCCCGGCCCTTACGTGCAGCGACGGGCACGCGCCATCCAGCGACAAATGGGCAATATCGGTGGCAAGGCTTATTTGGAAAAGTTGCAATGACTGAATGTTTGACCGTCGTGGTAGCGGCTTTCAATGAAGCAGAATCTCTGCCGCTGCTGCATGCCAGGCTGCGGCCAGTGCTGGATGGCTTGGGTATCAATACCCGGGTGTTGTACGTCGATGATGGCAGCAGCGATGACACCTGGGCGGTGATGCAGCGTCTGGCCACAGAAGATGCGCAAGTGGCGCTGCTGCGCCTGTCGCGCAATTTCGGCAAAGAGATCGCCCTGACTGCCGGGCTTGACCAAGTGCACGAGGGCGCGGCGATGATTCTGGATGCCGATGCGCAAGACCCGCCGGAGCTGATTCCGCAGTTTGTCGGCAAATGGCGCGAAGGTTTTGACAATATTTATGGCAGGCGTGAGGCGCGTGCGGGAGAAACCATCGTCAAGCGCGCCAGTGCCTCCATGTTTTATCGGGTGATGGCGCGGCTCTCGCCTACGCCGATTCCAGAAGATACCGGTGATTTTCGCCTGCTTTCACCGCGCGCATTGGCTGCACTCCGCCAGTTGCGTGAGCGCCATCGCTTCATGAAAGGCTTGTTCGGCTGGGTGGGCTTCAATAGCGTGGAAATCCGCTATCAGCGCGAAGCCCGCGTGGCGGGCAGGAGCAAATTCAATTTCTGGCGGCTATGGAATTTTGCGCTGGAAGGCATCACCAGTTTTTCCACCATCCCATTGCGGGTGGCCACTTATCTGGGACTGATGACGGCCGTGCTGGCGATGGGTTACGGATTGTTCGTGGTTGCCAAGGCGCTGCTGTATGGCGATCCGGTAGCCGGTTGGCCAACGATGATGGCGGTGATTTTGTTCCTGGGCGGTGTGCAACTGACGGCGCTGGGCACGATAGGCGAGTATCTCGGCCGCATGTATCTGGAGGTCAAGCAGCGCCCGCTGTATCTGGTGGCAGATTGGCAGGCGGCGGCCGAACCGGCGTATGCTGAAGCCCTGTCCCCAGCCGAGGAGCCGTTATGCGCCAGATGAAGCAATTGCTCGAAGCCAAGGCAAACAAGGAAGTGGCCTGGATAGCACCGGAGGCGGCAGTCATTGATGCCTTGAGGATGATGGCCGAAAAACATATCGGCGCTGTGCTGGTAATGGATGCAGGCAAGCTGGTCGGGATTTTTTCCGAACGTGACTATGCCCGCAAAGTGGTGCTGCTGGGGCGCGCCTCGACCAATACCCCGGTCAGCGAGGTGATGAGCCGCCAGGTATTGTGTGGGCGACTGACCGACAGCGTGGCGCATTCCATGCAGCTGATGACGGAAAGACGCATTCGTCACCTGCCCATCGTCGAGCACAAGGCAGTGGTAGGTCTGGTGTCGATTGGCGACTTGGTCAAGGCGGTCATCGAAGACCAGCAGCAAGAGTTGCGCCATTTGCAGGACTATATCTACGGCTGATTTTCGGGACGCTTTGTACTGTCAACATATCCCGTGATGAGCAGGCGAGGCGGGTGGTCGCATTGACTGCGCCGTTACCGGTTGTGGAGGGGGGGGGGCTGTCATCCGGTTTTGAAAAAATCACAAGGCGCGGGCTTGGCAACACGGCGGCAAGCGGCTAGTTTTGCCTTTCCATCGGGAGTCCAATATGCACAAAACCGCTCTTGCCGCCGCCTGCGCAGCATTGCTGCTGTCGGCCTGCGCCAGCACTTCATCCAGCAAGCCTGCTGCCTCTGCAACGGAAGGCAGCAAAAAAGTCGCCGCGCTTACCACAGATGCGTATCCCAGCACCTACCGGCCAATTCCTTCGGCGCCAGTATTGCTTGCCGGCGCCACCGTGCTCGATGGCCTTGGCAAACGCCTTGAAAATGCCGATGTGTTGATGGCCGAGGGCAAGATTGTCGCTGTCGGCACTGGCCTTGACCTGCCGCAAAATGCCATCCGCGTGGATGGGCGCGGCAAATGGGTCACGCCTGGCATCATCGATGTGCATTCACACCTGGGCGTGTATCCAAGCCCGGCAGCATCTGCGCACAGCGATGGCAATGAAATGACCGCGCCGGTCACGGCACAGGTCTGGGCCGAGCATTCCATCTGGCCGCAAGACCCGGGCTTTGCCACGGCGCTGGCCGGTGGCGTCACCAGCCTGCAAATCCTGCCTGGCTCGGCTAACCTGATTGGCGGCCGGGGCGTGACCTTGAAGAATGTCTATAGCACCACCTATCAGGGCATGAAGTTCCCCGGCGCACCGTGGGGTCTGAAGATGGCCTGCGGCGAAAATCCCAAGCGTGTGTATGGCAACAGGGGCGGCCCTTCGACGCGGATGGGCAATATTGCCGGATTCCGTGCGGCCTTCATTGAGGCGGCCGAATACCTGAAAAAACAGAGTTCGGGCAAGGACAGCGGCAAGCGTGATTTGAAGCAGGAAACCCTGGCGGCCACCCTCAATGGCGACATCTTGGTGCATAACCACTGCTACCGCGCCGATGAAATGGCCATCATGCTCGATCTGGCCAAAGAGTTCGGCTTCCGCATCAGCGCTTTCCATCACGGTGTCGAGGCCTACAAGCTGGCTGACCGTCTGGCGGCCGAAGGCGTTTGCGCGGCACTCTGGGCCGACTGGTGGGGCTTCAAAATGGAGTCGTTCGACGGCATTCAGGAAAACCTGCTGCTGGTTGACCGCGCACCGGGCAGCTGCGCCATCGTGCATAGCGACTCGGGCGAAGGCATCCAGCGCCTCAACCAAGAGGCCGCCAAAATCATGGCCAATGGCCGTCGCATCGGTATCGACATCACGCCCGAGCATGCCATCCGCTGGCTGACCATCAATGCCGCAAAATCCATGGGCATCGACCACCTGACCGGCTCGTTGGAGCCGGGCAAGATGGCTGATGTGGTGCTGTGGAACGGCAATCCATTCTCCAGCTATGCGTTGGCCGAACAGGTATATATCGACGGCGCCAAGCTGTATGACCGCGCCGATGCGCGCCTGCAACCCAAATCCGACTTCCTGCTGGGGCAGGAGCTGATGCAAGGAGAAGCCCGATGAGTCGCCACCCCGTCAAGACCGCCCTCGCCGCCGCCTTGTTGTCCACGCTGTCCCTTGCCACCAGCGCGCAGAACCTGCTTATCCGCAATGCCACCGTGCATACCGCCAGCACACAGGGCACGCTTGCCAATACGGATGTGCTGGTACGCAATGGCCGCATCAGCGCTGTGGGGCAGAACCTCTCTGCGCAGGGCGTGGAGGTGATTGACGCGGCAGGCCGCCCGCTGACCCCGGCGCTGTTTGCCGGCATCACCGATATTGGTGTTGAAGAAGTCAGCGGTGAAGCCAAAACCGTGGACAGCCATGTGTCCTTTGGGCAAAACGCCAAAGACTTGCATATCCGCCCGGAGTTTGATGTCACCTTGGCCTACAACCCGGAATCGGTGCTGATTCCGGTTGCCCGCGTCGAGGGCTTTGGCTGGAGCATGGTGGCCGCCAATCCTGGCAGTGGCGGTTCGTTCATCGGTGGCCAGGGCGGCGCGTTCCGCTTCGATGGCAGCCTGGACCCGCTTGGCAAGCGCGTGCTATTCATGCGGCTGGGCGCTGATGGCGCACAGCTCAGCGGTGGCTCGCGTGCTGCACAATGGATGTTGCTTGAGCAGATGCTGGATGAAGCCCGTGGCCGCATCGCCCAAGACTCGCATTTTGCCTTGCTCACGCCCGCCGGTCGCGCCACCATGTCGCGCTATTTCAATGGTGAGCGCATTGTCATCAGCGTGCATCGCGCTGCCGACATTCGCCGTACCTTGCGCTGGGCACAAAGCCGCAAGCTCAATATCGCCCTGGCGGGTGCGAGCGAAGGCTGGAAGGTCGCGGAAGAAATCGCTGCCGCCGGCGTGCCGGTATTCATTGATGCGCTGGCCAACCTGCCGGCTGATTTCGACCAAATCGGCGCCACGCTGGAGAACGCTGCGAAAATGCGTCGAGCCGGGGTCAGGGTGGCCTTCTCGCAGGGCAATGATGCTTCGCACTCGGCGCGCAAACAGCGCCAGCTGGCAGGCAATGCCGTCGCCCATGGCCTGCCCTGGGAGGACGCACTGGCAGGACTGACCCGCATCCCGGCCGAAGCCTTTGGCCTTGGCAATGAAGTCGGCCGCATCGTCCCCGGGCTGCGTGCTGACCTGGTGCTATGGAGTGGCGACCCACTGGATGTGGCGCATACCGCCACGCAAGTCTGGATGGATGGCCGCGCCACCAGCATGAAGTCGCGCCAGACCGAACTGCGTGATCGCTACCTGCACCGTAACAGCAGCCCGCTGCCACCGGCTTATTCAAAATAATCCAGCCCGCGCCCCGCCTGATTGCGGGGCGTCTTGTTGACAGCCTGACGACCGCCACACCGCCATACTTGACTTCAACAAACCATACAGGAGCCACAATATGCGCACCCGTTATTTCATCTCCTTGCCCGAGCCTGAAAAAGCCCGCGGCGATGAAGCCTGGAGCTTCAAATCACACAGCGCCGAAGGCTTTGCTGAAGAGTTGCAAAGCGCACTGCGCGGCACCAGCCTGTTCCAGAGCTGGCTGGTCGTGCAGGACGACCCGGATGCGATTGACCCGGCACTGGCCGACACTGACCCGGAGGCGCAAGTCACCGGCAAGATGGATGACTTGCATATCGACCTTGAGGTATTGACCCGCCTGTCCGGTGATGTGCTCAAACACCGCCTGCGCCTGCTGGCGGGCAGCCACTGGCAGTTGCGCGACGTGCGCGCGGGGTGAGTCATTAGGCTTCCCAGATTGCAACAAACCCCGTCCAGCAGCGGACGGGGTTTGTCATATTCGCGACTGCTATCAGGCAGGGTGCGTCAAGCCAGAAAATTATTTCACCTCACTCCAGTGACCACGGCCATCGCGGCGCATGCGAACCTGTTTTTTCACCGTGGGGCAGCAGTTGGCATCGCGCGGGCCGTGCTCCAGGGTTTCCACGGTGATGCTGTCGCGGCTGTGGCGCAGCACCCGGGAAAAGCGGGCGGGCAGATAGAACGTGACCATGGGTGAAGACTCCTGCACGTCCACCATATAGGTGTCTCCCATGCCGATTTTCACAGTCAGGATATTGTCGTTGCCGGTTCCTGGGCCTTCGCCGCAGCCGATATCGCCCTGCCAGATGACGGCGTACAGCGCCTCGAAGCGGTTATCCATATGGGTATAGGGCACCAGCGGCACGATGTTCTGCGGATTTACCTGTGCATCGCAGGCGATGGCGCTGGCGTAGGCAGTGGCCGCGCGCGCCACTTTTTGCCGGACTTCTGCCGCAGCGGGCTGCTGGGCATGGGCAAGCAGCGGGAATGACAATAGACCAAACAGCATCAGGGAACGCATTTTCATGGAGCCTCCAGTGTTGTCAGTGGTGGGTCAGCATATCGAGTGTACTTGCAATCAGGGCACGGGAGACTGGGGTTGGTCAGCGTTATTGATGGCTCTCTAGCGTTTGTGCATCAGCAAGGCTTTGCTGTATGCGCAAAAGTCATCCAAATGGTGGGTAATGACGGCAATGACGATGGGCATTTGCAGGGCTTGATAATCATGGACGGCGATATTGTGGAAGCCGACCATCGCTTGCAGGCGCTCAGCAAGCTTGGCAAGCAGCGCAAACACATCGCGCGAGCTTTGCGGTACGCCCAATTTTTCGCGGCGAATCAGGTGCTGTCCCATGTCCAGTGCAGCTTCACAGGCGCGCTGAATGTTGAGAATGGCGGCGTCCTGGCGGGTGATGTCGCTGGCGAAGGTATCGGGGGCGCGGTCGTATTCCTCACGTGCGCGTTGCACGCAGCGCTCGATGGTGGTTGCCTTGTTGATGAGAACATCGTCAATCATGCACACGGCCTCTTTCACGGATGTCTTGCAAAAGGCTGGCGCGTGCTTCATCCAGCGCGGTTTTCTCGCTGAGGATGACGCTTTCATACAGCGCGGCCTGGCTGTTGGCCTGCCACAGCCGGGTGCCTTGGGTGATGACTTGATACTGCATCACCGTGCTGGCGGCGCGCAGGTCAAGCAAATCCACATCGCGGTTGGCCTGCACGGCCAGTTGCTGTGCCAGCTGCCACAGGGCGAGTGGCTCGACCTTGCCGGGCAGTAGCACGGCAAGGTCGATGTCGCTTTGCGCATTGGCGTGTCCACTGGCAAAACTGCCGAACAGCCACACGCCAAGGGCTTGCGGGTAGGACGTGCGCACCGCCTCCACCAGTGCTTCCCAGTCGGGTGTGGCGGTGGGGACGGTGTGCGCGTTCATGCCGGCTTATTTCAACGCCTTGAAGCGCAGGCGTTTGGGGGCGGCGTCATCACCCATGCGGCGTTTCTTGTCTTCCTCGTATTCGCGGTAATTGCCCTGGAAGAACTCCACATGGCTGTCACCTTCGAAGGCGAGGATATGGGTGGCGATGCGGTCGAGGAACCAGCGGTCGTGGCTGATCACGAAGGTATTGCCGGGGAATTCCAAGAGGGCATCTTCCAGCGCGCGCAGGGTTTCGATGTCGAGGTCGTTGGAGGGTTCGTCCAAGAGCAGCACATTGCCGCCCTGCAGCAGGGTCTTGGCCATGTGCAGGCGGCCGCGCTCACCACCGGACAGGGTGCCGACCATCTTTTGCTGATCCTGGCCCTTGAAGTTGAAGCGGCCAATGTAAGCACGCGACTGGATTTCCACACCATTGATATTGAGGATGTCAAGGCCGCCGGAGATTTCCTGGAACACGTTGTGGTTGCCTTCGAGCTTGTCGCGGCTTTGGTCCACATAAGAAAGCTTCACCGTCGGGCCGATGATGATTTCGCCGGAATCGGGCTTTTCCTGGCCGGTAATCATCTTGAACAGCGTGGATTTGCCCGCGCCGTTGGGGCCGATGATGCCGACGATGGCGCCGGGCGGGACAATCATCGACAGATTGTCGATCAGCAGGCGGTCGCCGAACTTCTTGCTGACGTTCTTGAATTCGATCACCGAGTTGCCCAGGCGCTCACCCGGCGGGATGAAGATTTCGTTGGTCTCGTTGCGCTTTTGGTATTCCTGCGATTGCAGCTCCTCCAGTCGCGCCAGGCGTGCCTTGCCCTTGCTGCGGCCGCCCTTGGCATTCTGCCGCGACCATTCCAGTTCTTTCTGGATGGCTTTCTGGCGGGCTTTTTCCTGATTTTCTTCCTGCTTCAGGCGCTCGTCTTTTTGCACCAGCCATTCGGTGTAATTGCCCTTCCACGGGATGCCGCGGCCGCGGTCAAGCTCCAGAATCCACTCGGCGGCGTTGTCGAGGAAGTAGCGATCGTGGGTCACCGCCACCACGGTGCCGGGATAGCGTTGCAGGAACTGCTCCAGCCACTCCACCGATTCAGCATCGAGGTGGTTGGTGGGTTCGTCCAGCAGCAGCATGTCCGGCTTTTGCAGCAGTAGCCGGCACAGCGCTACGCGGCGCTTTTCGCCACCGGAGAGGTTGCCGACTTTGGCATCCCAGGGCGGCAGGCGCAGCGCATCGGCAGCCACTTCCAGCTGCTGCTCCAGGGTGTGGGCATCGCCCGAGGCGAGGATGGCTTCAAGCCGCTCTTGTTCCTTGGCAAGCGCGTCGAAATCCGCGCCTTCTTCGGCATAGGCGGCGTACACCGCCTCCAGTGCGGCCTGCGCCTGCAGCACTTCGCCGACGCCTTCTTCCACTGCCTGACGCACGGTGTGTTCCGGGTCGAGTTGTGGCTCCTGCGGCAGATAGCCGACCTTGATGCCAGGCTGCGGGCGGGCTTCGCCTTCAAAATCGGTATCCACCCCGGCCATGATTTTCAGCACGGTGGATTTGCCCGCGCCGTTCAGGCCGAGCAGGCCGATCTTGGCGCCAGGAAAGAAGGAGAGCGAGATGTCCTTGATGATTTGCCGCTTGGGCGGCACTACCTTGGACACCCGGTTCATGGTGTAAATGTATTGCGAGGACATGGATGACCTGTAAAGCGTGAAGACCCCCGGCAGGGGGCGAAGCCGGCATTATAGGCGAGCGTTACCGGACTTACCCGGCGCGCAAGGCTTCGGTAATGGGCATGCGCGCAGCGCGCAGGGCGGGCAGCAGGCCGCCGATGAGGCCGATGCCGATGGCCCAGTGCAGGCCGGTGAGCAGCAGTCCGGGCGTGACCTGAAACTGGAATACCACCTGGCTGAAGTTGCGTCCCAGCGTGTTGACGCTATAGCCATTGAACAGCGACCAGGCGATGAAGCCGCCCAGCAGCCCGCCGACGAGTGCCAGTAGCAGGGTTTCCAGCATCACCGCCGCCACCACCGGGAAGGGCGCAAAGCCCATGGCGCGCAGGGTGCCGATTTCCTGGCGGCGGCCAGCCACCACGGCATACATCGAGTTCAGTGCGCCGAAGGCTGCGCCCACTGCCATGATCGCGCCGATGATGCGACCCAGGACATCCAGCAGGGTCTTGAGCTGTTCGGACTGCTTGCCGTAGTGGTGCAGGGTGGTTTCGGCATCGAGCTTCAGGCGCGGGTCGGCAGCCAGTGCCTGACGCAGTGGCGCCAGCATTTCCGAGTGCACAAGGCGCAACATCACCGCCTGCCAGATGCCGTAGCGGTTCAGCTCGCCCATCGCATCGGCATCGGCCCATAGTTCCGAGTCATGGGCATCATCGCTGGCAAAGTGCCCGACCACCGTCCAAGACTGCCCGGCGATGCGCAGGGTGTCGCCGATGGCGCTGTGCGCAAATTGCCGCGCTGCGCCCTGGCCGACCACCAGTTCCTGCTTGCCGGGGGTGAAGCTGCGCCCGGCGATGATGCGCAAGTGCGGGCGGATTTCCCAGCCTGCGGCACTGATGCCGCGCAGCTGCACATTGGCATCGCCACTGCCATCGCGGCTGGGCAGGGCGATCACCTGGGTGATTTCCGGTGACACCATGGGGCGCCCCTGGGCATTGCGGGCGATGCCGGGTAGCAGGCTGGCCAGTTGCGCCTGCTCGCGGGTAATCACCGAGTTGATCTCGGTTTGCGAGCCGCCACGCAGCAAAATCACCGTGCTATCGCTACCGGTGCGTTTGAGCGTGCTGGCAAAGCCCATACCCATCGCCAGCATTGCGGTCAGAACGCCGGTGACGCCGGCGATACCGATGACAATCACCAGCGCTGCGCCCCAGCGTTGCGGCAGTCCGGCAAGCCCCATGCGCAGCACGGCCAGTGCCAGTTGTCCGCTGCGGCTGATGCCAAGCCACAGGCCAACCAGCAGCGGCAGCACCAGCAGCGCCTGCCAGGGCAGGACAATCCACAGGCCGGCCAGCAATCCGGTCAGCAGCCAGAAACCCAGGGTGAGGCTCAGCTTTTTAAGACGATTCATATCAACGTCCTGCCAGGGCATCGACGATACGGATACGCATGCCGCGCAGCGCCGGCAGCAAGCCGACCACCAGCGCAATCAGCAGCATCAGTCCAAGGCCGGTCAGCCAGGTGCGCGGCTGGAGTTGCCCCATCTGCACCATGCCCTGACTGGCGCGGCTGATGGCCTCGATGGAGAAATTGGCAAGACCAAGCCCGAGCAGGCCGCCGAGGCCAATCAGCAGCAGCGCTTCGGCCAGCAGCAGCCACAGCAGGCTGTGGCGGGTAAAGCCCAGGGTTTTCATCACCGCAAGCTCCGGCGTGCGCTCGCGCACCGACTGGCTGATGGTATTGCCGGTGAGAATCACCAGGGTAAAGAACACTGCCGCCATGATGGCGCTGACGATCATGCCGACATCGGCGAATTGCTTGACGAATTCCTGATTGAAGGCCTGCTCGGTCTGGGTCTTGGTTTCGTGCGCGGAATTGGCGCTGAGCTGGTCGATGGCGCGCGCCACGGTGGCGGCATCGGCGCCGGGCGCAAGTTCCACCACATAGATGCCGACCTGGCCGTTGAGGTATTGATTGGCTTCGTCGAAATACTCCCAGTGCAGCCAGAGCGAATTTTCCTCGTTGCGGCGCTTTTCATCGTTGACGCGGAAGATGCCTGCGAGCTTCAGCGGCCAGGCATTGCTGCCGTCTTTTTGCGGAAAGATGGTGGCTTGCAGCGGAATCACATCGCCCACTTTCCAGCCATGCCGCTCGGCCAGGGCGTGACCGACCAGGGCGCCATCGCGGGTGGCCAGCCAGTTTTCGCGTTCGGCTTCGGAGACTTGGTATTCCGGATAGAGCTCGAGAAAATTGCGCTTGACCGAGAAGCTCGGGAAAAACTGGCGATTGTCCTGATACACGCCGCCAAACCAGGTGGAATGGGTGAGCTTGCCCACCCCCGGCACTTGCGCGATGCGCGATTCCAGCGCCAGCGGCAGGAACTGGGTCATGGAAATCTTGGACAGCACCACCAGACGTTTGGCACCGGCGACGCTATTGCCTGCGGAATTGAAGGCGATGCGTACCGAATCGAGCAGGCCAAACAGCAGGAAAGCCGTGGCGATGGAGAGCAGCGTCAGCCAGGTGCGCAGGCGGCTGCGAAACAGCGAGGCCCAGATGAGTGGCAGGTATTTCATCGCAACTCCGTCAGCTCAGTTGACCAATACGCCCTTGTCCAGATGAATCACGCGCCGGGCGTATTCGGCGGCCTTCGGGTCATGGGTGACCATGATGATGGTCTTGCCATGCTCGCGGTTGAGCATCTGCAAAAGATTCAGCACATCCTCGGCAGACTGGCGGTCGAGGTCGCCGGTGGGCTCATCGCAAATCAGGAACATCGGGTCGGAAACGATGGCGCGGGCGATGGCCACGCGCTGCTGCTGGCCGCCGGAAAGCTCGTTCGGCCGGTGCCGGGCGCGATCGGCCAGCCCGACCAGTTGCAGGGCGATGCCGGCATTGCGCTGGCGCTGGCTGGCCGAAAGCCGGGTCAGGAGCAGCGGCAGCTCGACATTTTTTTGTGCGCTGAGCGTGGGCATCAGGTTGTAGAACTGGAACACAAAGCCGACATGTTCACTGCGCCAGCGCGCCAGTTCGGACTCGCGCAGGGTTTCGATGCGCTGGCCGTGGATTTCGATGCTGCCGTGGCTGGGCGTATCCAGCCCGCCAATCAGGTTCAGCAAGGTGCTCTTGCCCGAGCCCGATGGCCCCATCAGCGCCACAAAATCGCCTTCGGCAATGTCGAGGCTGATGTCATGCAGTACCTCGACCACTTCCGCGCCGCGATGGTAGGACTTGGCCAGGTTGCGGATGGATACCAGTGGGTTCATGGCGGCTCCTTGGCGAAGGTATCGGCGGGGAAATTTCAGCGGGCAGGCTGGATTTTCATGCCCTCTTTCAGCCCAGCCGGGGCATTGAGTACCACGCTATCGCCCGCATTGAGTCCTTGCGTCACGCGGATATATCCGGCTTCGGCAGTGGTCGCCGTTTGCACCGGCACCTTGTGGACGCGCTGCTCGCCATCCACGCGGAAAACATAGGCCGCTTCGCCGTCCTTGCGTAGCGCCGCCTCCGGCAGCAGCACGCCTGTGCGGCGCGGGCTATCGGGCGTAGCGGGCTTTTCCAGAAAGCTCACCTTCACCCCCATGTCCGGTACGATGCGCGTATCGCGCACATTCAGGCGGATGCGCACCTTGACCGTGGCCTTGCTGCGGTCGGCGGTGGGGATGATGGCGATGACTTCTGCCGGGATGCGCCAGTCCGGGTAGGCATTGAGAATGGCTTCCACCGGCATGCCCGGCGTCACCCGGCCGATATGCGCCTCGTTGACATCCACTTCCACTTCCAGTGAATCCATATCGACGATGGTGCCGATACCGGTACGGGTAAAGCCGCCGCCTGCGGCCATAGGCGAGACGATTTCGCCCGGCTGCGCGGCCTTGGCAATCACCACCCCGGCAAACGGCGCACGCACCACGGTATTGTCCACCCCCTGGGTGGCGATGGCGAGCTGTCGCTGGCTGACTTGGTTCTGCCGCCGCTGACTGGCGATTTGCGCGCGCAAGGTGTCACGCTGGGTCTGCGCGGCCTCGTATTGCGCCCTGGAAACCAGTTGCTGCCCGGCCAGTTCGCGGTAGCGGCGGGCATTGGCCTCGGCCTCGCGCAACTGTGTTTCCAGCCCGGCCAGCTGGCTCTGGCTGGCGGCCAGTTGCGCGCGCGCCAGCGCCTGATGCTGTACGGCATCCACCGGGTCAAGCCGTGCCAGTACCTGCCCTTCGCCAACTTGCTGGCCTTCTTCAATCAGCACTTCCAGCACCCGCCCCGGCACCTTGGCCGAGACGGTGGCCATGCGCCGCGCCACCACATAGCCGGAGGCATCCAGTACCGAGGCCGAGCCAGCGCCGCCATTGGCCGGCAGGGCGATGGCGGTTTGTACGGTAATCGCGGCTGTGCGGGCGCGATAGGCGAAAAAGCCGGCCACGGCAGCAAACAGCAAGACCAGCACGGCCACGACCCACGGCCAGCGTCTGCCAGGCGGTGGTGTGCTCTGGCGTTCAATGCGCAATTGCTTGAGGAGTTCGGCGGAGTTGCTCATGGTGATAGGCGAAGAACCGAAGTGTGGAGGTTAGCCGCTGGCGGCGGCGTACAGCAGTGACAGCTGTCATGTCGTGCGAGGGGCATCTGGCCGCTGCCAGTGGATGCAGTGCACATTCCAGTGCGCCGGTACAGTCTCTCACAATGTCTGCGCCATGAATGCGAATGGGGCGGATGGCTTAAGATTACGGTTTTTCCTGCCCTGCCCCGGAGTGTGTCATGTTCTGCCGCGATATCCGTATTGAAAACTTCGACCCCGAACTTGCCCGTGCGATAGCCGCCGAGGTGCGCCGGCAGGAAGACCATGTGGAGCTGATTGCTTCGGAGAACTATTGCAGCCCGGCGGTGATGGAGGCGCAGGGCAGCCAGCTCACCAATAAATATGCAGAGGGTTATCCGGGCAAGCGTTATTACGGCGGCTGCGAGTTTGTCGATGTCGCCGAGCAGCTCGCCATCGACCGCTTGAAGGAACTCTACGACTGCGATTACGCCAATGTGCAGCCGCATTCGGGCAGCCAGGCCAATCAGGCGGTGTATCTGGCGCTGCTCTCGCCGGGCGACACCATCCTCGGCATGAGTCTGGCGCATGGCGGGCATCTGACTCACGGCGCCAAGGTCAATGCCTCGGGCAAGTTGTTCAATGCCGTGCAATACGGGGTCAATGATGATGGCCTGATTGACTATGCGGAAGTCGAGCGACTGGCGCTGGCGCACAAACCGAAGATGCTGGTGGCCGGCTTCTCTGCCTATTCGCAGGTGGTCGACTGGAAGCGCATGCGCGAAATCGCCGACAAGGTCGGCGCCTATCTGTTTGTCGATATGGCGCACGTCGCAGGTCTGGTGGCGGCAGGCGTGTATCCCAGCCCGCTGCCGCATGCGCATGTGGTGACCTCGACCACCCACAAGACCCTGCGCGGGCCGCGCGGCGGCATCATTCTTGCCAAGGGTGCGGATGAGGAACTTACCAAGAAGTTGCAGTCCATCGTGTTCCCCGGCATCCAGGGTGGCCCCTTGATGCACGTCATCGCCGCCAAGGCGGTGGCCTTCAAGGAGGCGCTCTCGCCCGAGTTCAAGGCTTATCAGCAACAAGTGGTGAAAAACGCCCAAGCGATGGCCGAAGTCATCATCCGCCGTGGCTACAAGATTGTCTCCGGCGGTACCGAGAATCACCTGATGCTGGTGGACATGATTGGCAAGGAAGTCAGCGGCAAGGAGGCTGAAGAAGCCCTGGGGCGTGCGCATATCACCGTCAACAAGAATTCGGTACCGAACGATCCGCGCAAGCCGTTTGTGACGTCCGGGCTGCGCATCGGCACGCCTGCGGTCACTACCCGTGGTTATCAGGAAGCCGACTGCGCGGAGCTGGCCGAATGGATTTGCGATGTGCTCGATGCCCCGGCCGATGAGGCCGTGATTGCCGCCGTGCGTGCCAAGGTGGAAGCGCAGTGCGCACGCTTCCCGGTATATGGCTGATCGCTGAAGGTCGCCCTCATGCACTGCCCGTTTTGCCAACATGCCGAAACCCGCGTGGTGGACTCGCGGGTCAGTGAGGACGGCGCCACCATCCGTCGCCGTCGTGAATGCGAGGCCTGTGGCGAGCGGTTCTCCACGCTGGAAACCATCGAACTGAAGCTGCCGACCATCGTCAAATCGGATGGTCGGCGGCAGCCCTTTGACGGCCTGAAGCTGCGGCAGAGCTTTGACCGCGCCCTGCAAAAGCGCCCGGTGTCCGAATCGCAGATAGAGGCGGCCGTGCGCGCAGTGGTGCATCAGGTGCGCATGACCGCCGAGCGTGAGCTGTCCACCCGTCGCGTGGGCGAATTTGTGCTGGCCGAGCTGCGCAAGCTCGATCAGGTGGCTTTTGTGCGCTTTGCTTCGGTATATCGCTCGTTCGAGGATGTGGAAGATTTCCGCCAAGAACTAGACCGTCTGGTGCGTGACCCGGTGGTGTCTGGTACGCAGCAGGAACTGCCGATGGTTGAACCGGCCAAGACGCGGCGCAAATGAGTGCGGATTTCAGCGCGTTTGACCAGACGGCCATGCAGCGCGCCCTGGCGCTGGCCGAGCGTGGTGCTTACACCACCCGTCCCAACCCGATGGTTGGCTGTGTATTGGCGCAGGGCGAGGTCATCGTCGGCGAGGGCTGGCATCAGCGTAAGGGCGGGCCGCATGCCGAAGTCTTTGCCCTGCAAAATGCGGGCGAAGCCGCGCGCGGCTCCACCGCCTATGTGACGCTGGAGCCGTGCGCGCATACCGGCAGCACGGGGCCCTGTGCCGATGCGCTGATTGCCGCCGGCGTGAGGCGTGTGGTGGCGGCGATGCGCGACCCGTTTCCGCAAGTCAACGGCGCCGGTTTCGACAAATTGCGCGCAGCCGGTATCGCGGTGCAGTCCGGGTTGATGGAAGCTCGGGCGCGCTGGCTCAACCGCGGTTTTCTCTCATTGATTGAACGTGGCCGCCCGTGGCTGCGGGTCAAGATGGGCGCGAGCCTGGATGGTCGCACCGCGCTTGCCAATGGTCAGTCGCAATGGATCACAGGCGAAGCCGCGCGCGCCGATGTGCAGCATTACCGCGCCCGCAGCAGCGCCATTCTGACCGGCAGTGGCACGGCGCTGGCCGACAATCCGCGGCTCACCGTGCGGTTGGACGATGAGCGCGATTTTGTTGCACCGCTGCGCGTGGTGCTCGATAGCCGCCTGCAAACCCCGGCCGGCTCGCACCTTTTGGATGGCAGCGTGCCGAGCATGTTTCTGCATCGGGCGGGCATCACCCCGGATGCGCGTTTTGCCCGTGTGCAATGTGAGACCGTGGATGGCGATGCGGCCGGGCTATCGCTGTCGCAAGTGATGCAAGTGCTTGCCGCGCGCGGCGTGCAAGAAGTGCAAGTGGAAGCCGGTGCGCAATTGGCAGGCGCACTGCTGCGCGCCGGGCTGGTCGACGAGCTGTTGCTTTATTTGGCGCCCAGTGTGCTGGGGGACGAGGGGCGCGGCCTGTTTGCCGGGCTGGGGCTTGAGCGACTTACCGATGCTCCGCGCTTTGCCTTTCACGATGTCACGCGCCTGGGCAATGATCTGCGCCTGACCCTTCTCCCTAACGAGGTAGACCCATGTTCACCGGCCTGATACAAGGCGTTGGCCGCCTTGAAAAAACCGAAAACCTGCAAGGCGATGTGCGCCTGCATATCGCTGTTGGCTCACTGCCATTTGCCGATGTTGTGCTTGGCGAGAGCATTGCCGTCAATGGGGTATGCCTGACCGTGGTGGCCTTCGATGCGGCCAGTTTTGCCGCCGATGTCTCCACCGAGACGCTGGCGCTGACAACGCTTGGTGGGTTGGCGCAGGGTGCGGCGCTGAATCTGGAACGCGCCCTGCTGCCGACCGACCGCATGGGCGGGCATCTGGTCAGCGGCCATGTCGATGGCGTGGGGCAAGTGCTGGCGATTTGGCCTGATGCCCGCGCTGCACGTTGGCGCTTCTCGCTGCCCACGGCGCTGGCGCGCTATGTCGCCAAGAAAGGCTCAATTTGCGTCGATGGCGTCAGTCTCACCGTCAACGAAGCAGGCGAAGATTTTTTTGAAGTCGCCCTGATTCCGCATACCGTCGCGCATACCGCCTTTGCCGAAAAAACCATCGGCGATGCGGTGAATCTGGAAATCGACCTGATGGCGCGTTATGTGGAGCGCCTGCTGGCAACCCAGAACGGCTGATTACGGCGTATGGCCTGACTCGGCCAGCGACAGCGCGGCCTCCATGATGGGCTTGGCCCAATCCGGCGTGTTGTGCAGCGCACTGTGTGTGTTGGGGTGGCGGATGCGGCCCGCGTCCAGAAATAGCAGCAAGTGTGGATCGGGGACGGGACTGCCCGGTGGCGCCTCTTGGCTGTTGTCATAGACATGCAGTTGGCGTAAATGCGGCAGCAGTGCAATCAGGTTGGCAATCGAGCGATGCCAGCGTTGGCGGATTTTCTTCTCCGGGATGTCATGGCCGCCATGGCGTACCCGCTGGCGCACGCGGGCGATATGGCGCTCGACCGAATCCAGCCCGCAGAGCCACATCAGCACATCATGGCTGCCTGTGGCCTGCCGCAGTTTAGCCGCAATGGTGTTGCCGCCCAGCGTGGTTTCAAAGGCGTAATTCTGGTGCGCGCTGATGGCCGCATCCAGCCTGCGCACGCCCTCATGCCAAGCTTCGGTATTGGCGTCCTGAATCGTCATGCCAGTTTGGACGGCGCGTTCGCGGGCAAATGTGTCAGGGTTGAACCAGGGGACGCCAGCCTTTCTCAAGCCTTCGCCAGCAACAGAACTTTTGCCAGCGCCATTGACGCCAGCAAGAACCAGAATGTAAGGGCGCTTCATGGGGTCAGAACCCCTGGCCAGCAATGACTTTGCCATGCAGCTTCAAGGGCTGCTTGAAAAGCGAGTCGATTTTTTCCCCGGCATCTGGCGCATTCAGGCAGGCCAGGCGTGCGTCAAACTCACGGCGCAGCTTTTCCAGCGCTTGCTGGTCGCGCTCGGCCTTGCTGCGCAGCGCAGCAAGCATTGTCTGATACTCGGCCACCGACAAAATCACCGCCTCGGGTTGCGCGTGGTTGGTGACCACTACCCGGCCATCACGAGCCACGTTGCGCATCACGCCACGCCAGCCCAGCTTTTTTACATCGGAAGCCGGCGTGTGCGGCAGGCTGTCAACATCGGCAAGTGCAGCGGTGTTCATGGCAAGCCTCCCAGGGGAATAGGTATCCATTATGCCCAAATGGGGAAAATTTTCCCTGAATGGGGGGTTTGTCGCGTTTCATAATGTAGCGTCATGGCTACGCCATTGCCCTGCCGTGTCCGGGGCTTCATTATGTGCGGCTGTTGATTTTGCCAATGCACAAGCGAGGTGAGCTTGAATGATGGTTAGGAAAAAATTGCTTGCCGGGGTGTTGCTGCTGTTGGCAACGCCCGGGGCTTGGGCGCAGCGCGCCGTGGATGCGGCCGAATTCAGCGTATCCGGGGTGAAACTCGGTATGGAGTGGGAGGCAGCACAGCGTGCAGCCAGTGGCTTCATGCAGCTGCCGGTCAGCGCCATCAAGCCGTTTGAGCTTAATAATCCAATCACCGGCAGGCGGCAGCCGATGGGCTTTCGGATTGCTGCATCTCATGGCTCGCTCTTGGTGCGTTTTTCCGCAGAGCCGGACTTGAATGGCGCTATCCGGGTCAGTGCGGTGGAGTATGAAATCCCTTGGTCGCAGGAAAACGCCGAGCGCCTGCGTCAGGCGGCGCTGGAAAAATATGGCTCACCCTCAAATGCGCCTGAAAGTGTGAATCTGCAATGGTGTGCCCATCCGAATGGAAACCTCGGGTTGGGCTGCGCCGACATGGGGCATCAGGGTCAGGCCGAGCAGGCAGTACTGGAAGCCGTCGGCAATAAATTGTCACTGCAAGACAGAGGTGCGCATATTCGCATGCAGCGCTATCTGGACAGCAGGCGTAGCACATCACCCCGTTTTTGAGAGTAACCATGTCGTTTGCTTCCATACCCGAATTGCTTGAAGAAATCCGTGCCGGGCGGATGGTGGTCATCGTCGATGATGAGGACCGCGAGAACGAGGGCGACCTGATCATGGCGGCGGAGTTGGTCAAGCCCTCCGACATCAATTTCATGGTCACCCATGCGCGCGGGCTGGTATGCCTGTCGCTGACCCGCGAGCGTTGCAAGCAGTTGGGCTTGCCGCCGATGGTGCGCGACAACACCTCGCCGCATCACACCAATTTCACCGTCTCCATCGAGGCGGCCGAGGGCGTGACCACCGGCATCAGCGCCTATGACCGCGCGCATACCATTCGCACGGCGGTGCGCCCGGATGCCAGTGCGCATGACCTGTCGCAGCCGGGGCATATCTTTCCACTGATGGCGCAGCCCGGCGGGGTGCTCAACCGCGCCGGACATACCGAAGCGGCCAGTGACCTGTCACTGCTGGCCGGACTGGAGCCTGCCGGAGTGCTGGTGGAGATTTTGAATGCCGATGGCACGATGGCACGTCGCCCGCAGCTGGAAGTCTTTGCCCGCGAGCATGGCCTGAAGATAGGCTCGATTGAGGCGCTGATTCGCTACCGGCTGGAGACCGAGCACACCATCGAGCGCATCGACAGCCGCGAAATCGAAACCCCGCATGGCCGCTTCATGCTGCACAGCTACCGTGACCGCATCAGCCACGGTCTGCATTTTGCCCTGCAAAAAGGCGTGGCCGATGCCGTTGTGCCGACGCTGGCGCGCATCCAGATGCAGAATGTGCTGGCCGATGCGCTGCAATGGCAGCGTGAAGACTTTGGCCCGCTGACCGGCGAGAGTCTGGCGGCGATTAACGCAGCCGGTCAGGGGGTGCTGCTGTTGCTGGCCGACAACCAAAGCCCGGAGGCGTTGCTGGCGCGGTTGCGCAATGAAGCGGCGGCAACCCCGGTCGCCCCCATGGCCGAATGGCGCCGCAATGGCGCGGGCAGCCAGATTCTGGCCGATCTTGGCTACGGCAAGTTGCGCGTGATTGGCACGCCACGCAAGCAGGTAGGCCTGGGCGGCTTTGGGCTGGAAGTGGTGGAATACCTCTCGCTGGCCATGGGGCACTGAAGATGCGGCTGCTGGCACTGGAAACCTGTACCGAGGCCTGCTCGGTAGCGCTGGTCAATGAGGGGCTGGTGCATGAGCGCTACGAGTTGGCGCCGCGTCGCCATGCAGCGCTGGTGCTGCCCTGGATAGATGCGCTGCTGGCAGAAAACGGTCTTGCACGCAGCGACCTGGACGCGATTGCCGTGGGCCGGGGGCCGGGCGCATTTACCGGCGTGCGGCTGGGCATTTCGCTGGCGCAGGGGCTGGCGCTGGCGCTTGATCGCCCGCTGCTGGGCATTTCCACGCTGGCGGCACTGGCCTTGCGCGCAGGTGCGCATGAGGGCGACAGGGTGCTGGCCGCGATGGATGCGCGCATGGGGGAGGTGTATTGGTGCAGCTACCAGATGCGCGATGGTGAGCCACTGGCGCTTGGCGATGAGCAAGTGAGTGTGCCGCAACAAGTGCAGCTCGAAGGCGAAGGCTGGCTGGGGGTGGGCAGCGGCTTTGCTGCAGAAAAAGGTGCCCTGCCCAAGCATTTGTATACGCAGCTGACCGAAGTGGATGTGCTGGCCTTGCCGCATGCGGCGGATATTGCTCGGCTTGCCGTGCGCGCCCATGCCCGTGGCGAGGCGCTGGCGCCTGAACAGGTGGAGCCGGCCTATCTGCGCAACAATGTCGCGCTGACGATTAAGGAACAGCAGGCGTTGCGCGCCGCCAAGGCAGATTCCAGGGGCTGATTATTCGTCCGTGAACTGCCCGCCGGGACGGAAATTCCAAGTGCGAACCACGTTCAGCACATCCACCGGCTCGTCGGTCTTGGGCAATGCTGGATAAGGCTCGGCGAGGCGGGCGATGCGCAGCGCCGCCTGGTCGATGAGGTCGATACCGCTGGGGCGCACAATGGAGACCGACTCCACCGAGCCGTCGCGGCGGATACCGATGCTGACCACCACCTGCCCGTACAGGTTGCGGCTGCGCGCGGCCTCCGGGTAGTTCAGATTGCCGATGCGCTCCACCCGGTCTACCCAGCGGCGCAGATATTCGGCATAGACATATTCCTTGGTACTGGCAGAGACAAACTTGCGCTTGGGGCGCTGCGCATAGCGCTCGGAATTGAGGTGGATTTCTGCCGCCAGGCGCGCCATCGCCAGATCATGATTGATTTTGCGCTGGCCCTGCGGCGAGGGGGCGTCCGGGTTTTCCGGGGTGTCGCGCGCTTCGGGCAGGCGGCGGGTTTCATCGCCACCGCTGACCACGCGCGCCTCCGGCGGCGGCGAGACTTGCGGACTTTCCGCGCGCATCGGCTGCGGAGCCGTACCCGATTCGGGCAGTGGCAACTCGCCGCTTTGCGGGTCGGTGGGGCGCGAGGATTTGTCATGCTCGCCGCCGCCCTGGTTGCTGACCTGCGCCAGAAACTCGGCCTCCTTGGGGGTAAGCTCGGTGCGGGTTTCCGAAAGCATCACATCCAGCATCGGCGTGACCGGTGCTGACTCGCTGGCCGCCCAGCCTATGCCCAGAATCAGCAGTGCATGCAGCAGCGCCGAAAGCGTCAGGGTGGCGCCCAGACGGTCGTGTTCGCCGGGTGTGCGGGCTTTGCGCTCAGTCATTGCCCCTGGCCTGCCAGACGTTTTTCGATGGCATCAAACAGGCGTCCTGCGATATTGATGCCGAACTGTTTTTCCAACTCGCGCACGCCGGTCGGGCTGGTGACGTTCAGCTCGGTCATCCACTCGCCAATCACGTCCAGGCCCACGAACAACATGCCGCGGCGTTTCATTTCCGGCCCCACCCGTGTGGCGATATGTTTTTCGCGCGCGGTCAGTGGCCGGCCTTCACCGCGTCCACCGGCGGCCAGATTGCCGCGAAATTCATCGCCCTGCGGAATGCGAGCCAGCGCATATTCCACCGGCTCGCCATCAATCAGCAGTACGCGCTTGTCGCCATCGGCAATCTCCGGCAAATAACGCTGCGCCATCGCCAGATGCCGCCCGCCCTGGGTCAGTGTCTCCAGAATCACGTTGAGATTGGGATCAGCAGCGCTGGCACGGAAAATCGAGCGCCCGCCCATGCCATCGAGTGGCTTGAGCACCGCCTCGGCATGTGCGTGCACGAAGGTCTTGAGTGCGCTGGCATCGCGGCTCACCAGGGTGGGTGGGCAGCAGTCCGGGAACAGCAGTGCGGCAAGCTTTTCGTTGAAGTCGCGCAGCCCGCGCGGATCGTTCACCACCAGCGCGCCCTGTTGACGGGCAAAATCCAGTAGTTGGGTGTCGTGCAGATAATCGGCATCCACCGGCGGGTCGGTACGCATCAGCACTGCCTGGCCACTACCAAAGCGCAGTTCATAAGGCTCGCCCAGACTGAACCAGTCGTGGGGCTGGTCACGCACCGTCAGTGCGGCAGCCCGCGCCAGCAGCACGCCATCGCGCAGAAACAGGCCGCCGGGCAGCACGTAATGCAGGCGATGCGCGCGTCGCTGGGCTTCCAGCAACATGGCGAAAGTGGTGTCCTTGGCGGGGTTGATGGTGGCAATCGGATCCATCACCACCACGATGTCATACGGCATTGGTCTCAAACTCCTGCGGATTGGCCTGCTGGCGATGGTAGAGCCTTCATGTCCATATTTTGATTGTTTTGCGCGCCAATTTGTGCCGATAGCCACTGATTTGAGTGTTGCAATCGCTTTTTGCTTGACAGTCTGCCGCAGTAATTGAAAGATGGATTTTTTGAAACACCAAGGTTCCAGCAAGCTCTGGGGACGATGTCTATGCAAGCAACAAGCAACGAGGGGAATGGCCTCAAGGTGATGGTGATTGACGACTCCAAGACGATTCGTCGCACCGCCGAGACATTGCTCAAGCGGGAAGGGTACGAGGTGGTGACTGCCAACGACGGTTTCGAGGCGTTGGCGCTGATTGCCGATCAGCATCCGCACATCATTTTCGTGGACATCATGATGCCGCGTCTGGACGGCTACCAGACCTGTGCACTGATCAAGAACAACCAGACGTTCAAGTCCACGCCGGTCATCATGCTCTCCTCCAAGGATGGGTTGTTTGACAAGGCGCGGGGGCGGATTGTGGGCTCGGAGGAATATCTCACCAAGCCCTTTACCCGCGAGGAACTGCTGGATGCCATTCGCACTTATGTGAACGTTTGAAGGCAAGATTCAAGCGTTGCGCCTGAACTTACGCAGGGGAAAGCCAATGAATGCCGTGTCGATGACACCCTTTGAGCGGTTGCAAGATTATGAACGCCGGAGCTTGACGCATGTGGCGGGCAATCCGCTGCAGGCGGGCGAGGGGGCGCAGTGGCGTGGTCTGGCCTATCGCATCGGCCAGCGGCGGCTGGTGTCGGAGCATACCCATGTGGTCGAAATTCTTGGCGTGCCTTCGGTAACGCCGGTGCCGGGCGCGCAGTCATGGCTGCTGGGGCTGGCCAATGTGCGCGGCAACCTGTTGCCGGTAGTGGATTTGCGGCAGTTCCTGGAAGGGCAGCGCAGTGTCCAGCACGAGCGGCAGCGGATGCTGGTCATCCGCCAGCCTGGCGGCGATGTCGGTGTGCTGGTGGATGAGCTGTATGGCCAGCGCGGCTTCGATGCCGAGCAGCAAGTCCAGGCGGCCGACTTGGCGGAAGGGCGTTATGCCACGCTGGTTGAGCAGGTCTATTGTCAGCAGGATGAGCGCTGGGCAGTATTCAATCTGGAGCGTTTGGCGCGCATTCCAGAGTTTCGTCAGGCTGCGGCCTGATTTTCTTCAACCTGCCTGGCGGCCAGTTGTGGATCAGCCAGGCGCATTATTGATTCAATCCAATCGAGGTCTTGAAAATGAGCGCAGCCGGCGGTTCGACAAGTGGCAAAGCCCGTGAAGGCAGCAGTAATTTCTGGTTGATTTTGCTGGTTGTTTCCATTTTGGTGTTTGCGGCCAATACCGTGGCCTCGGTTTGGCGAGCTACCCGCTTGGGCGGTGCCAGTACCGCTGTGGCAGAGCTGCAGGTACTTTCGCAGCAGCTGGCAAGTCAGGCGCTGGCCGCTACCGGTGGCGATGCCGATGCCTTTGCCGACTTCAAGGCAACCCATGGCAAGATCGAAGAAAACTTGAATCTGGTGAGCCGCGACTACGGTAACGATCTGTCCGTGGCAGCGCCCATCAACCAGATCAAGAAGACCTGGACGCCGCTGGCGCAGAGCGCCAAGCAAATCATCGACAGCGAGCCGGTGGTCACCAGCCTGGGCAGCAATGCCGAGCGCTTCAATACCGCGGTGCCCCAGATTCAGGCGCATCTGGACGAAATGGTGCGTGTCATGTCCGGTGCAGGCGTACCTTCCAGCCAGCAATACATCGCCATGCGCCAGTCGATTCTGGTGTCTTCGATGGCGCGCCGGATTGCGGAAATTCGCGCAGGTGGCAGCGCTGCGCCGCTGGCAGGGCAGGGTCTGCGCCAAGACGTGCTGATATTCGAGCAGGTGATGGCCGGGCTTGCCGATGGTGCTGAAAACGCTCAAGGCGCCAAGAAGGTCACGGTAGGCGCTGCGGTGAGCGCGCTTAACAAGGCTCAGCAAATTTGGGCAGAGATGAGCAAAGAGCTGACGGCGGTGCAAAACGGCTCGGAGCCGCTGTTTCAGGCGCAGGCGGCTTCCAGCAAGATTGCCAACAATTCCGAGCAAATGCTGAAGGATTCCCGGCAGCTGTTCAGTGCATTCACGTCTTCTGGCTCGCTGAAAGACACCAGCCTGCTTGGCAATATCTGGATTTCCATCATTTCCGGTGTTCTCACCCTGCTGGCGATTGGCGGCTTGCTGCGCAGCCTGTACCGCGCCCAGGCAGCGCGTCGTGTTTCGGCAGAAGAACTGACCACCCGCAACCAGGAGGCGATCATGCGTCTGCTGGATGAAATGGGCTCACTCGCAGAAGGTGATCTTACCGTCAAGGCGACCGTCACCGAGGACATGACCGGCGCGATTGCCGACTCGATCAACTTCGCTATCGAGCAGCTGCGCACCCTGGTGGGTACCATCAACGATACCTCGGTGCGTGTGGCTTCTTCGGCGCAGGAAACCCAGGCCACCGCCATGCACTTGGCCGAGGCGGCTGAGCATCAGGCTGCTGAAATCAGTTCCGCAACCGATCGCATCAACGAAATCGCCGGCAGCATTGACCAGGTGTCGCGCAGCTCCGCACAGTCGGCAGAAGTGGCGCAGCGCTCGGTGGAAATCGCCACTAACGGTGCAGACGTGGTGCGCCAGACCATTCACGGCATGGACAATATCCGCGACCAGATTCAGGAAACCTCCAAGCGCATCAAGCGTCTGGGCGAGTCTTCGCAGGAAATCGGTGCCATCGTGGAACTGATTAACGACATTTCCGAACAAACCAATATTCTGGCGCTCAATGCTTCGATTCAGGCGGCTTCGGCCGGTGAGGCCGGGCGCGGTTTTGCGGTGGTGGCCGACGAAGTGCAGCGTCTTGCAGAACGCACTTCCGGTGCAACCAAGCGAATTGAAGGCCTGGTGTCCACCATTCAGTCCGATACCAACGAGGCGGTCAGCTCGATGGAAGAAACCACCAGCGAAGTGGTGCAAGGGGCGCGACTGGCCGAAGACGCAGGTACGGCGCTGGGTGAAATCGAACGCGTGTCCAATGACCTGGCGCAGCTGATTCAAGATATTTCCAAGTCGGCAGCACAGCAGTCGAATGCGGCCTCGCACATCACCGAAACCATGAGCACCATCCAGTCGATTACCCTGCAAACCTCGCAGGGCGCCGGACAAACCGCGCAGTCGATTGGCAATCTGGCGCAGCTGGCGGCCGACCTGCGCCGCTCGGTCGCTGACTTCAAGCTGCCGGCCTGATAGCAAAACAAGGGGTTGCACCTGAAATGAGCCGTACTTCCTTCGCCAAGATTACCGGGGGGCAGTCATGAATATGCTGCGCGAAGCGATTGACCATGCCACATTGGGTTGGATTAAGCCCGAGCTTGACTCCAGCCTGTTGCAGGTGCGTCAGGAAGTGGAGGCCTATGTTGAAGACGGCGCCGATCCCGAACGGATGCGCAAGGCCGCCACTTTGCTGCATCAGGTGCAGGGCAGCTTGCGCATGATTGAGCTGTATGCCCCGGCCATGGTGTCCGGGGAAATGCAGCAATTGGCCAGCGCCATTGGTCAGGGACAAGTGGCTTCGGTGGATGAGGCCTGTGCGGCGCTGATGCGCGGGGCGCTACAGCTGCCGGACTATCTGGAGCGCTTGCAGGGCGGGCACCGTGATATTCCCATCGTACTGATGCCGCTTGCCAATGAGCTGCGCGAAGTGCGCGGGCTCAAGCCGGTCAGTGAAGGCGTGTTCTTCAGCCCGGATCTGGCGCTGCCTGCCAAGACCATCCCCGATGCGCGGCAGGTCATGGCTGATCCGCCCAGCACGGTGCAGTTGCAGCGACTTGGCAAGGCGCTGGCAGAGTGGAGCGATGGGCAGGCGGACTTCGCCACCATACACGGGGCTTTGAGTGCCCTCTCGGAAGAACCAGGCTCAGCAGAAGCGCGCCGCCTGCTTTGGGTTGCCAGTCATGTGGCTGAAGCGGCAGCCGATGGTGCGCTTGAGGCCGATACGGCACTACGCACCGTGTTTGCCAGTGTGGAGCGCGAAGCGCGGAGCCTGTTCAGCACTGCAGACGAGCAGGCTCGGCAGCCGGCGCTTTCTTCGCTTGTCGAGCCGACCCGTCAATTGCTATATCAGGTTGCCAACAGCAAGGCCGAGCATCCGGCACTTGCGCTGCTTCGCAGCAGCTTCAACCTGGATACGCAGGCGCAAGTGAGTGATAGCGAATATGCCAGCGCCAAGGGCAGTGTCACCGGCATCAACCGGGCGCTGATGGATACGGTTTCTGCGGCGCTCAAAGAAGACGTGCTGCGCGTCAAGGATGCGCTGGATTTGTTCCTGCGCATGGGACGCAAGGATGCCGAGGCGCTGGCGCCACAGGCCGAAGCCCTGGGGCGGATTGCCGACACCTTGGGTATGCTGGATTTGGGGACGGCGCGGGAAGTGGTGGCCGTGCAGCGCGATACCGTGGCAGAACTTGCCAGCGGGCGCATCCCGATGGATGAGAATGTCCTGCTGGATGTGGCCGGCGCGCTGCTCTACGTGGATGCCTCTTTGGATGACTTGCAAGAGCAGGTGAGCAGAGGCGGCAGCCCATCGGCAGATGCCCAGGATGCGCTTGGCGCCTCGGAATTGCGGCAGCTGATGGAGGCCTTGAGCCGTGAGGCGATTGCCAATTTTGACAATGCCCGCCAGGCCTTTGTTGCCTTTGTGGAAACCAGCTGGGATCACGCCCAGCTGGTGGATGTGCCGGCGCTGCTGGAGCAAGTAGTCGGAGCACTGAAAATACTGGAGCTGCCCGAGGCGGCCGATTATCTGACCGCCATCAGTCGCTATACCAAGGTGGAACTGCTGACCCGCAAGCGCATTCCGGGCAACCAGCAGCTCGATACATTGGCCGATGCGCTTTCCAGTATCGAGTATTACCTCGAAGCCCTGCGCGATCAGCGCGGTGGCCGCGACAATATCCTGTCCATCACCCGGCAGAGCCTGGAGGCGCTGCATTACTGGCCACTGCCGGCAGAAGAACTCGCCACCGATTTTGCGCCGTTTGCCAACAGCCATGAGGACAGTTACGAGGACTGGCTGAACCAGGCCAGCAAGCCGCAGGCCGCAGAGCCGCCTGCAACGCTGGCCATGGATGCCGAACTTGCGGCTGCGCAAGCGCAGCCTGAAGTCGAGACTGCCGAGCCAATCTCGGTCGCCCAACTTCTGGGTGAAGCACCGCAGGCCGAATCACCAACGCTGGCCGCTGCGGCTGCCGCAAATGATGAGCCGCCTGCGGGCGTGCTGCCAGTCGAAGCCGGTGGCTTTGATCTTGGCAGTGATGAAATCGATGATGAAATCCGGGAAATCTTCCTGGAAGAAGTCGAAGAAGAAATCCGCAATCTCGATGAGTTGCTGCCGCAGTGGCGGCAGGCACCGGATGACCTGGAGCAGGCGCGCTCAATCCGGCGCGTGTTCCACACCCTCAAAGGCAGTGGCCGCCTGGTCGGCGCGCGTTTGCTGGGCGAGTTCAGCTGGAAAGTGGAAAACATGCTGAACCGGGTGCTGGATGGCTCGCGCCCGGCCACGCCTGCCGTGCTGGCGCTGGTTACCCATGCCCATGAGGCATTGCCCGCCTTGCTCGCTGCCCTGACCGGGACACCGATTGCCCGGGATTTGGCAGGGATCGAGGCTGCCGCCGACCGTCTGGCGGCAGGTGAAGAAGTCCATTACCAGCCTGAGCCTGTGGCCGCACATCCGCAGATGCAGGTGGCCGGGCAAGCCGCCGCCGAGACCGCTGCCGATACGGCCAGCGTGGCGGTGGAAGTCGACGCGGTATTGCTGGAAATTCTGGATGCCGAAGTCGCCGGCCATCTCAAGACCATCGACACCTGGCTGGCAGATCCGCAGGCGGCAGAGCATGTGCCATCCAGCGAATTGCTGCGTGCCGTACACACCATGAACGGCGCTTTTGCGATGGCTGAAGTGCCGGAAATCACCCGTGCGACCGGGCCGACCGAGAGCTGGCTGAAGCGCTCGCTGGCTGCCGGTGCCGTGGCTGGCGCTCAGGGCGTGGCGCTATTGGCCGAGCTGACCAAGCAGATTCGCAGCACGGTGACCGGCTTGACCGGGCAGACACAACGGGTGCCACTGCAAGATTCTTTGGCGTCGCAGGCAGAAAGTCTGCGTGATGCCTTGCCGGAAGCGGCGCTGCCTGATGTGCACGAAGCCGAACGTCTCGAAGCCGAACGTCTCGAAGCCGAACGCCTCGAAGCCGAACGCCTCGAAGCCGAACGCCTCGAAGCCGAACGCCTCGAAGCCGAACGCCTCGAAGCCGAACGCCTCGAAGCCGAACGCCTCGAAGCCGAACGCCTCGAAGCCGAACGCCTCGAAGCCGAACGCCTCGAAGCCGAACGCCTCGAAGCCGAACGCCTCGAAGCCGAACGCCTCGAAGCCGAACGCCTCGAAGCCGAACGCCTCGAAGCCGAACGCCTCGAAGCCGAACGCCTCGAAGCCGAACGCCTCGAAGCCGAACGTATCGAAGCCGAACGTATCGAAGCCGAACGTATCGAAGCCGAACGTATCGAAGCCGAACGTATCGAAGCCGAACGTATCGAAGCCGAACGCCTCGAAGCCGAACGTCTCGAAGCACAGCAGTTGGAAGCTGAGCAAGCCACGCTTGCGGACGATGTGCCTGCGGCGGAGGTGGATCTGCTGGCCGCCGTGCGCGAAGAAGAAGAAACCCGCTGGGCGGCTCATGCCGAACAGATGCAGGCCGAATCCGAGGCGCGGGCGCAACAGGCGCGACTGGCCGAAGTGCTGGCGCAAACCGAGGCGCGTGCCAATGCGCTGATTGCCGAGATCGAGCAGCGGATCAATATGCAGGAGTCCGATCCGGTCGAAGTCATGCGTCTGGCGGCGCTTGAATTCCGCGAGCAAGCCAAGGCGCTTGCATTGCGCACCCGGGAATTTGAAGACTTCATGCAGATGGAAGATGCGCGTCTGCAGGAAGAGCGCGTAGGCGACCCAGCGTATGAAGAAAGCCGCCGCCAGTCGCAAATGCAGATTGATGTTGCCCGCGAGGTAGTGGCACGGCTGGAGAAACAAGCCGATGTGGCGGCGCTGCGTGAGCGTGAGTTCCGTGACTTCATGGCGCTGGAGGAAGAGCGTCTTGCCAAATTGCAGGCGCCGCAATTCCATCACAGTGTGTATATCGAGCCGGAGGCGGCCGAGGCGGCTGCCCGTGCATCCCAGGCGGATTCAATCGGTCCGGATGGCCCGCTGGAAATCGACGGCCTGGACGAGGACTTGCTGGAAATCTTCATTGAAGAAGGCAATGACCTTCTGGATGAGGCCGATGGCCTGACTGCCGGTTTGCGTGCGGCACCGGATGATGCGGAGATATTGAAAGCCCTGCAGCGCAATCTGCATACGCTCAAGGGCGGTGCGCGCATGGCCGGCATCATGAGCATGGGCGACTTGGGACATGCGCTGGAGTCACTGCTGGAGTCGGCTGCTGAAGGCGATGCCGGCTTGCAGTCCGGGGATATTGCGCTGACCGAGAGTGCGCTCGACCGGCTGCATGCCATGCTGGAGCGGGTCAGTCAGCGCCGCGCCATTTACCCGGCGGATGCCTTGGTGCAGGCGCTCATGGCGCGTGCCCGGGGCGAGGCGCTGAGCGCTGCCGATGCCAGTGAAGCGGCCGCAGTGGTGGTGGAAATGCCGAGCCTGTCGGCACCCATTGACGTGGCACAGAGCGAGGCCGAGAGCACGTCCCGTAGCTCACATGAGCAGGTGCGTGTGCGCGCTGACCTGCTTGAGCGCTTGGTGAACTATGCCGGTGAGGTGGCGATTTACCGTTCACGTCTTGAGCAGCAGCTGGGGGCTTTCCGCAGCGCCATGGCGGAAATGGAGCAGACCAATACCCGTCTGCGCGACCAGGTACGGCGTCTGGACATCGAAACCGAAGCGCAGATTGTTGCCCGCTACCAGCGTGAGCAAGATGCGGCTGATCCAACTTTCGACCCCTTGGAGCTGGACCGTTTCTCCACCTTGCAGCAGCTCTCGCGTGCGCTGGGCGAGTCGGCCAATGACCTCAGCAGCTTGCAGGGTTCGCTGGAAGAATTGACCCGTCAGTACGAAACCCTGCTGCAACAGCAGTCCAAGGTCAGTACCGAGCTGCAGGAAGGTCTGATGCGGGCGCGCATGGTGTCGGTCGAAAGCGCCTTGCCGCGTCTGCGCCGCGTGGTGCGGCAGGCTGCCGGTGAGCTTGGCAAGGAAGTGCAGTTTGTGCTGGATGGCAGCCAGGGCGAACTTGACCGCAATGTGCTTGAGCGCATGCTGGGGCCGCTGGAACACTTGCTGCGCAATGCCGTGGCACATGGCATCGAAACCCCGGAAAAACGCAAGGCTGCCGGCAAATCAGCCAATGGCGAGGTGCGTCTGAAGGTCAGCCCGGAAGGTTCGGAAGTGGTGTTGCAGGTGCTCGACGATGGCGCCGGTATCGACCGCGATGCGGTACGCCGTCGCGCCGAAGCCCGCGGTCTGATTGCACCGGGTGCCGAGCTTTCCAATACTCAGCTCGACAATCTGATTCTGGTGTCTGGCTTCAGTACCGCCGATAGCGTCAGCCAGGTGGCAGGCCGCGGTGTCGGCATGGATGTGGTCAATAACGAGGTGCGCCAGATTGGCGGCGGCCTGCAGATCAGCTCCACGCCCGGTCAGGGCAGCTGCTTCACCTTGCACTTGCCGCAGACACTGGCGGTGACCCAAGCCGTATTCGTGCGTATTGGCGAAAACACGTTTGCCGTGCCGGTGGCATCGGTGCGTGCGGTTTCGCGCATCGAGCGCAGCGAATATGAAGCCTCCGGCGCGATACACAGCTACGGCGGCGAGGATTATCAAATCCACGACCTTGGCCTGTTGCTGGGACAGGCGCCGGTCAAGGCCGAAGGCCAGCTGCAAGTGCCACTGATTCTGGTGCGCTCGGGGGATTTGCGCGTGGCCGTGGGTGTGGATCAGATCATTGGCAACCGCGAAATCGTGGTCAAGCCAACCGGCCCGCAAATCAACTCGATTCCCGGCATCTTTGGCGCCACGGTAATGGGCGATGGCCAGGTGATGATTATTCTGGATATCGCACCGCTGGCGCGTCGCTATGCCGGTCGCGAGGCCTTGGTAGCCATGCAGCAAGTGCCAGCCATCAAGGCAGCCAGTGTGCCGTTGGTGATGGTGGTGGACGACTCCATCACCATGCGCAAGGTCACCAGCCGTGTGTTGATGCGTCAGGGCTTTGAAGTGCTCACGGCCAAAGACGGGGTGGATGCACTGGAGCGGCTGGAGGAGCGCATCCCGGATGTCATGCTGCTGGATATCGAAATGCCGCGCATGGATGGTTACGAGTTGGCCTCGGAAATGAAGCGCCACTCGCGCCTGCGGCATATCCCGATCATCATGATTACCTCCAGAAGTGGCGACAAGCACCGTCAGCGCGCCTTCGAGCTGGGCGTGAACCGCTATCTTGGCAAGCCTTACCAGGAGCCGGAGCTGTTGCGCAATGTGAACGAACTGCTGGGGCGTGCACGTGAACAAGACTGAGACTCGTACCGTACTTCTGGCGCGCCCGGGTGAGGCACGGGCGCAATTGCAGGCTGCGCTGGAGCAGGTCGGGCTGGATTTGGTGCTGGTTGCCGATCCGCTGGAAATCGAGCAAGCGCAGGTGCTGTCACTTCGGCCCAACAATCTGGTGATGGTGATGAATGCCGAGGTGGAGGAAGTGCTGGAGCGCTTCGACGATCTTCTGGCGCTGGATGATTGCCGCATCCTGTTTGAAGAAGCCGAGCTTGTCGCAGCTCGCGCAGGCTGGGATGTGGCTCGCTGGTCGCGGCATTTGTCGGCCAAGCTATTGGGGCATGGCGATGTGCTGCCGGCCGGGCACGAAATGGATACCGTGACCATCAAGCCTGCGGTCAGCCAGCAGGATGATGCCAAGGCCATTGCGGAGGATAGGGTGGCGGTGGTCGAGGCTGAGCCTGTACCGGCAGCGTGGCTTGAAATCGAGCCAGCCATTGAGGCCGTGACCGGGGAGCAGGTGCCAGCCGATTTGCCCCCGGTGTTGCAGCCGATAGCCGATTCTGAGCCGCAAGCGGTCATTGAACACCCGATGGCAGCCGAAGCGCCAGAGATGATGGCAGCGACCTCGGCGTCCGCAGTATCGGACTATGCCGATTACGATGATCTGGATGCGTTCTCGTTTCTCGACCAGGAGGCGATTGCAGCTGCGCAGGCGCGTGATGCCGAGGCGGCGGCCATTCGTGAGGCCGAGGCAGCGGCGGAGGCCGCGCTCCGCACAGAGCAGGCAGCCACAGATTTGAGCATGGACTACAGCGCTTGGGATGCGGTTTGGCCTGAGCAGCAAAATGATATTGAACCTGTAGCGACGCCAGTGCCCGTATCGCCGGAAATGGCGCCGGAGCTGACAGCTAGGCTGGAAACAAATTTTGAAACACCGCTGGATGCGGGCTTTGTGGCGCTGCAGGCCAAGGAGTTTGCAGAAAATAGTCAGCCTGCAGATGTGTCCAGAACGCTGGATGCAGGGATGCTGGAAGAATATGACCAGCTGGATGATATTTCCTTCCTGAACATTGAAGCGCGCCATACGGCTGAGCCTGGATTTACCGAAAATCAAACGCTTCTGGCGGAGGCTGACACGCCTTCTGCCACGGCACTGCCGAGCTGGGACATTTCTGCGCAACTCGACAGTACGGCACTGTCTTCAGAGCAGCCAGCTGACGCGAATGCAGATACGGGTGACTGGAGCATCTATCAGGATTTTGAGGCTATCGCGGACTTGCCTGATACCGCGTTTGAGCAACAGGTAGATAGTCAATCAGCAGCGGCTGCCGAGCCTTCTGAAGTGCCATATGAAGAAGCCTTTCAACGTATCACCGATGATCTGAATCAGTTTGAGCCACCGCAGGCACAAGATGGCTGGCAGGACTTTGAGCGCCCGGAACCGGAAAGCCAAGCGCCTTCGCAGGCAGATACGGAGTCTTCTGTCAAGGCCACAGCCAAAAATTTCGAGACACTATCGCAATGGTCGCTCAGCGATATTTCACTGACCATTGATGAGGGCAAAAAACGCCCGGCCTTCGACAATAAACGTCTGAATGATTTGGAGCAGCGGATTTCTTCGCTGGCTCTGGTGAAAACCGAGGAAGAAATCGAGGCAGAGGCCAGACAAAAGCAGCATGAAGGCGCGGTTTTGGTCATTGGCGGGATTGGCGGGCCTGACCCTTTGCGCCATATCCTTCAGCAGCTGCCGAAGGATTTCCCGGTGCCGGTACTGGTACAGCAGTGGTTGGATGCGGGCAGTTATGACCGGCTGCAAAGGCAGATGGAGCGGGTTAGCGCGATTCCCATTGTCTTGGCCGTGCCGGGCATGGAGGCCGATGACGGAACCGTCTATATCGTGCCGCCCGGAGTGGGCTTGTCTGCTGAGGCGGGCAAACGTCTGCGCTTTACCCAGGTCGATAGCCGCGAGTTTGCCAACCTGCTTGATGCCCTGCCCAGCATCAGTAGCGTAGCCGTTTTGCTTTCTGGCGCCAGTGATGCTTTTGTGGAGCCGCTGCTGCGCTTCCAGCAAAGCGGCGGCAAGTTGTTGGCACAGTGTGAGGAGGGCTGCTACGACCACAGCATGCCGGCCCTGATGGCCAGCCGTGGTGCGCAACTGGATACGCCTGCCGGTATTGCTGCGTGCATCAAGGCGCTTTGGTCAACCACGGAGTTGAAATGAACGAGAGTCTTGCCACTGCCGCCACCTTGCGTGGCGTGATGATTCAGATTCCCGGCAGCCAGCTGCTGCTGCCCAATGCGGTGATTGCCGAAGTGCTGACCCTGGCCGAATCCGAGCCGGTAGACGGCGCACCGGACTGGCTGCTTGGCAAAATTCGCTGGCATGGCTGGCAGGTGCCACTGATTGCCTTTTCACGCCTGGCTCGGACAGGGACACCCAGCGGCACCTTGCGTGGCCAGCGTGTATTGATTCTGAAGGCCTTGGGCGGTAATCCGCGCATGCCCTACATGGCTATCCTGGCGCAAGGCTTCCCGCGGCTGATTACCGTGCCGGAAACACTGGAAGACTTGGGCACTGCCGGTGAGGATATCCCGGCATTCAAAGTACGCTATCTGGATGAAGAAGCCATGATTCCAGACTTGGAGCAAATGGAAATCCTGTTGCAGGAAGTGCTGGGCGGCTGAATTCTGCAAGCCTTCCTGGCGCTGGGGTCGGCGCGGGTATTGCGCAAACCACTCAACCCATATCTCCAAAGCGCAGTTGCAATGCGCTGATGGCGGCAAGGCCGGCGGTTTCGGTGCGCAAGATGCGCGGGCCAAGTCGCAGTCCGGCAAAGCCTGCGGCTTGCAACGCTTGCAAATCGCTTGCTGACCAGCCGCCTTCGGGGCCTACGGCGATAACCAGGGCTTGTGTGTCGATATTGAGTGTGGCGATGCTTTGCGTGGCTTCAGGCTCAAGATAAAACCGCGCTGCCGGTAGCCCTGGGTGTTGCAGCGCGGTGGCAAGCGCTGCAGGTGCGGCCACTTGCGGGCAGATCGCGCGCCCGGATTGCTCGCAGGCGGCAATCACCACGCCCTGCCAGTGCGCCAGACGTTTTTGCGCGCGCGCTGCATCCAGCTTCACTTCACTGCGCTGGCTGGATACCGGCATGAAGGCCGCAGCGCCCAGTTCAGTGGCTTTTTGCAAAATCAGATCCATCTTCTCGCCCCGGGCAATGCCTTGCAGCAGGGTGATGGCAAGTGGTGATTCGCGTTCGACTTTTTCGGCGCTGAGCACTTCCACTTCGCAGTCACGTTTGCCGGCTTGCGTGATGCGAGCCAAATAGTCATGACCATCACCGTTGAACAGTAGGCACTCATCACCGCTTGCAAGGCGCAATACGCGCAGCAGATGGTTGGCGGCGTTTTCCGGCAGGTGCAGGCGTTGGCCGATGCTGATTGGGCTATCAATCCAGGTACGGGTCAGGCGCATGAAGTGGCGTTCTCGATGGCGTGGCAGGTGATTTCGGCAAGCAGGTCAAGCTCGGCCGGGGTGATGCAATACGGTGGCATCCAGTACAGCACATCCCCCAGCGGGCGCAGAATCACGCCGTGTGCCAGTGCGGCCTTGTAGGCCGCAAGGCCGACGCGCAATTCCGGCGCAAAGGGGGTGTGCTTGTTGCCATCACGGGCAAGCTCGAAGGCGCAGACCATGCCGGTCTGGCGGGCATCGGCCACATGCGGCAGGCGAGCGATGCTCTGGCGGTGCTCGGCCATGCGTGCCATCAGGGGCTGGTTGCGTTCAATGACGGCATCGGCTGCAAAAATATCCAGAGATGCCAGCGCTGCCGCGCAGGCCAGCGGATTGCCGGTATAGCTGTGCGAATGCAGGAAGGCGCGCTCGCGCGAATCGTCCAGAAAACCCTGGTAAACCGTCTGCGTGGTGAGCACCGCAGCCAGTGGCAAAAAGCCGCCGGTCAAGCCTTTGGACAAACAGAGAAAATCCGGCTGCACGTCTGCGGCCTCGCAGGCAAACATCGTGCCGGTGCGGCCAAAGCCGGTGGCGATTTCATCGGCAATAAAAAATGCGCCGTGGGTATCGCATAGCTCGCGTACCCGGCGCAAATAGGTTGGATGGTGCATGCGCATGCCGCCTGCGCATTGCAGCAGCGGCTCGATAATCACTGCACAGATTTCACCGCGGTGGCGCTCGAAAATATCGGCCAGCTGCTCGGCTGCTGCCAAGGCTTGTTGCTCGGCTTGCGCCTCGTTTTCACAGCCATAGGCATCGGGTGAGGGGGCGAAAATGCACTCTGACAGCAGCGGGGCATAGGTGCGACGGTAGAGCGGAATATCGCCCACCGACAGCGCGCCCAGGGTTTCACCGTGATAGCCGTTGGCGAGCGCCACAAAGCGGCTGCGCTGCGTCTGGCCGGCGTTGCGGAACCAGTGAAACGCCATTTTCAGCGCCACCTCCACCCCGGCCGAGCCATTGTCGGCATAAAACACCTTGGCAAGCGGTGCGCGGTCGGCTTGACGCGGGGCGATGGTGAGCAGCCGTTCGGCCAGCTCGATGGCCGGGCGGTGCGAAAAGCCTGCCAGAATCACTTGCTCAAGCTGCGCGGCCTGGGCTGCGATGGCAGCGACAATGCGCGGCTTGGCATGGCCGTGGATATTGGTCCACCAGCTGGAAACCGCATCCAGATAGCGCCTGCCATCCAGACCGGTCAGCCATGCACCTTGGCCGCTGGCAATCGGCACCAGCGGCAGGGTATCGGGGTGCTCGCGCATCTGTGTGCAGGGGTGCCAAAGCACTGCCAAATCGCGTGCTTGCCAGTCGGCTGCCTCGGATAGAATTGCAGGAGAATGAATTGAACGCATAGACCGCCATTATCGCCGGTCAGAGGAGCCGTGATGCCGACTGAATTTCCCATCATCCATGAGGTTCGCAAGAAGCAGGAACCATCGCGCATGGTGGAGGAGTTGGAGCTTGAATTCTCCAATGGCGAGCGCCGTCTGTACCGTCGTCTGCTGGCGCAGGGGGATGGCGCGGTGATTGTGGTGGCGATGCCCGACCCGGAGCATGTGCTTTTGGTGCGCGAATACGCCGCCGGGATGGCGCATTACGAGTTGGGGCCGGTGAAAGGTTCGATTGATGTCGGCGAGGATGTGCTTGCCGCCGCCAACCGCGAGCTGATGGAAGAAGCCGGTTTTGGTGCACGCAAGCTGCAAGTGCTGCGGCCGCTGGCGCTCTCGCCCTCTTATATGACCCATGTGGCGCAGGTGGTGCTGGCTGAAGACCTGTACGAGCAGCGCCTGCCGGGTGATGAGCCCGAGCCGATGGAAGTCATCCGCTGGCCGTTGGCCAATCTGGGGGAGCTGGTGGCACGCGATGACATCACCGATGGCCGCGGCATCGCGGCTCTGTTCATCGTGCGCGAATGGCTGCAAAGGAGGCCGCGCTGATGGATGCCGCATTGCGTGAAGCGGTCATTGCCATCGCCCATGAAGCGGCGCTGCGCATCATGGACGTGTATACGCAGGACTTTGCGGTGACCTGGAAAGCCGATGCCTCGCCGGTGACGGCTGCCGACATGGCCGCGCATGAGCACATCAGCAGCAGGCTGGCCGAGCTGACCCCGGATATTCCAGTGCTGTCGGAAGAATCTGCCGATATTGCGGCTGCCGAGCGACAAGGCTGGCCGCGTTTGTGGCTGGTTGACCCGCTGGATGGCACTCGCGAGTTCATCAAGAAAAACGGCGAATTCAGCGTCAATATCGCCCTGATTGAGAACCATATCGCCACTTGGGGCGTGATTGTTTCGCCAGTGCATGGTTTTGTGTATTACGGTGGTCCGCAGCATGGTGCATGGCGGCGCGCCCATTTGGGCGGCATCAGCCAGCCGCTGCAGTCCCGCCGCCCGTATGCCCAGCCTCTGCAAGTGGCCGCCAGCCGCTCGCATGGCGATGCCAGAACCCAGGAGTTGATAGCAAGCTTGGGCGATGTCGAGGTCATTCGTCTGGGCTCATCGCTGAAATTTTGCCATCTGGCCGATGGCCGCCTTGACCTCTATGCCCGCTTTGGGCCGACCAGCGAATGGGATACTGCCGCAGGCCAGGCCATCCTGGAGGGCGCAGGCGGCGCGCTCATCGACTTGCAAGGCCGCCCGTTTCGCTACAACGCACGCGATACGCTTTTGAATGGCGATTTTCTTGCCGCAGGCGATTGCGCATTGCTGGAGGAAATACGCCCATGAAGCGCCTTCTGGACATCATGAGCGCGTTGCGCGACAAGCAAACCGGCTGCCCTTGGGATATTGAGCAAACCTTCGCCAGCATCGCCCCGTACACCATAGAAGAAGCGTATGAGGTGGCCGATGCCATCGACCGTGGCGCTATGGCCGACCTGCGCGAAGAACTGGGCGATTTGCTGCTGCAAGTGGTGTTTCATGCCCAGATGGCCAGCGAGCAAGGCGCGTTTGATTTCGATGATGTGGTGGACGCTATTTGCGAAAAAATGACCCGCCGCCACCCGCATGTTTTTGCCGATGCGCATATCGACAGCGCCGAGGCACAAACCGCTGCCTGGGAAGCACAAAAGCAGGCCGAGCGCCAGGCCAGGGGAGAGTTGGATGATTCGGCACTGGCCGGGATTGCCCGTGGCCTGCCGGAATGGCAGCGTGCCGTGAAATTGCAGAACCGCGCTGCACGCTGCGGCTTTGACTGGCCGGATTACCGCCCGGTGCTGGCCAAGCTGCGTGAAGAACTGCACGAGGTGGAAGCCGAATTCATCGCCCGTGATGCGGGGCAAAGCGCCAGGCTGGAAGAAGAACTGGGCGATATGTTGTTTGTTGCCGCCAATCTGGCGCGTCATGCCGGCGTTGACCCGGGCAGCGCATTGCGACAGGCCAACCACAAATTCGAGCGTCGCTTCCGTGCCATGGAAGCGGCCGCCAAAAAACGTGGAGAGGCTTTTTCGGCGCTGACACTGCAACAACAAGAGCAGCTCTGGCAGCAAGTCAAGCAGCAAGGGTGAGGACTTGCCCACGCCTGCGGCGTTGCTGCAATGCTGAAGCGTTTGTCAGTGAAAGCCGATGTATCCGTACGCCTAATTTGTGGCATCTTCACGCGCTTTCGACTTCACAGTGACAACACTTTACAGGCTTGAATGAGGAGTTTTCATGTCGCAGACACAGGAATCGGCAGGCGGTTTGGTTCTGGTTATCGAGGACAACCGCAATCTCTCCGAGATGATCGGGGAATATCTGGAAGGCAAAGGCTTTGAGGTGGATTACGCTGCCGATGGTCTGGACGGCTATCGTCTGGC
The DNA here is from genome assembly GCA_002798195.1 of Lysobacteraceae bacterium NML03-0222. Classification (GTDB taxonomy): domain Bacteria; phylum Pseudomonadota; class Gammaproteobacteria; order Xanthomonadales; family Xanthomonadaceae; genus Solilutibacter. The sequence goes on from NWQM01000009.1 coordinate 85,178, forward strand.
TGCCGAGAACAGTTATGACGCGATTGTGCTGGACTTGATGCTGCCGCGTCTGGATGGTCTGGAGGTCTGCCGCCGCCTGCGCGAAGACGCGCGCAAGTCCACGCCGATTTTGATGCTGACCGCGCGTGACACGCTGGATGACAAGCTCACTGGTTTGTCGGTCGGTGCGGATGACTACCTCACCAAACCATTTTCGGTGCTGGAGCTTGAGGCGCGGCTCAAGGTGCTGATTCGCCGTGAGCGCCGGCAGGTCGGCTCGGAAATTCTGAAAGTGGCGGACTTGGTGCTTGACCCGGCTTCACTACGGGTCACGCGCGCAGGCGAGGAGCTGTTGCTCTCGCCGATTGGCCTGAAGCTCTTGACCATCCTGATGCGTGAATCGCCGCGGGTGGTCAGCCGTCAGGAAATCGAGCGCGAGATTTGGGGCAATTCCCTGCCAGACTCGGATACGTTGCGCAGCCATCTGTACAACTTGCGCAAGGTGATTGACAAGCCGTTCGACAAGCAGTTGCTGCATACCGTACAAAGCGCCGGTTATCGCATCGCCGATATTGACCAGCCGCCGGCATAAGGTGTGCACATGGCTCCCAGCGAGAATCTTTCCGGCAAACTCCGCTGGGTATTTATCCGTCAGGCGCTGATTGCCTCGTTGCTGTTCATTTCCGGCATTACTCTGGTCAGCGTGGTGCTCAGCGATGCCCTGTTCAAGCAGCGCGTGCAGCGCGAGGTGGCGCATGCCTGGGAGATGGTGGCGCGCAATGCCGACAAACCATTGCCGGGCAGCGCCGATTTGGAAACCTATTTCGTGCCTGCTGGCAATATGCCGGATCAGGTGCCGCCACAAATGCGGGCGCTATCTCCGGGGCTGCACCGGATGCCGGGTGAGTGGCGGCGGGTTTATGTCAGCGAGCGCGCTGCCGGGCGGATTTATCTGCGCATTTCTCCGGGATTGAGCAACTGGCTGGTGTGGTGGACATCGCTATTGAGCTCGGCGGTGTCGGTCATCGGCATTATTGCGCTTTCCTGGCTGGGTTACCGGCGCAGTCGGCGGATGGTCGCGCCGCTGGCGCATCTGACCCAGGTGGCGCTGGACTGGCAGCCGCGACATTCCAGGGCAAGCGACTTCAAGATTCCGATGCGCGCCGATGCCCATAGCCGCGAAGCTGTTTGTTTGGGCGATGCGCTTTCGAACATGGCCGAGCGTGTGGAATCGCATATCGAGCGCGAGCGCAATTTCACCCGCGATGCCAGCCATGAGCTGCGCACGCCGTTGACCGTGATTGCGGTGGCCGCCGACTTGCTGGCCGCCAACAACCTGGATGCACGCAGCCGCAAATCGGTGGAGCGGATTCGAACCACCTCGCGGGGGATGGCTGAGCTGCTCGATGCGCTGCTGATTCTGGCCAGGCACCCGGACGAGCCGCTGGAGACAGGTTGGGTGGATGTGCGTGACATCCTGCATGAAGAAGTGGCACAGGCCAAACCCGCACTTGAGGGCAGACCGATTGAATTGCGGGTCGATGCGCCAGCCGGCTTGCAGCTGGAGGCGCCGCCACGGGTGATTGCCACTATCGTGGCCCAGCTGCTGCGCAATGCCTGCCGCTTTACCGAGCAAGGCCACATCGAAGTGGTGTTGCAAGATGATGCCGTGCATATACGTGATACTGGCATCGGCATGGATGCAGAGGCGCTGGCACGGGTATTTGACCCATTCTGGCGGGCGGATATTTCCGATTACACCGTCAAGGGCATGGGGCTGACGGTGTCGCGTCGGCTGGCCGAGCACTTTGGCTGGCAGCTTGCACTGGAGAGTCAGCCCGGCAAGGGCACAGTGGCCAGCCTTTATTTTCGTCCGCAGCTGTCAACCAGGCAGCGCCAGCAGCGTTCACTGCCCTGATGCGGCAGCAGGCCGCGCTCTGGTCAAAGCCCGGTCATGTCATCCCAACTTCGCCCCAATCCTCCCAAACGCCGTGGCTTTTGGGTGCCCGCCATCGTCATTGCCGTGCTTGCCGCAGGCGCGCTGTGGTGGTGGCAGGGCAAGCGCAGTGGCAGTGATGAAGGCGCATTCCGTACTGTGCAGATTGAGCAGGGCGATATTCGCGTGGCAATTTCCGCGACCGGCACGCTTTCGGCCATTTCCACGGTGACGGTCGGCAGCCAGATATCCGGTCAGGTCACCGAGGTGCTGGTGGACTTCAATAGCCCGGTAAAGAAAGGCGATGTGCTGGCGCGTATCGACCCCAGCACTTATCGCGCACAGATTGCCCAGGGCGATGCGGCGATTGCCAGTGCCCAGGCGGTGCTGCGCCAGGCCGAGGCCAATCTGCGCAATGTGCGGGCGGATTTCAGTCGCAAAAACGAGCTGGGCGCGCAGCAGCTGGTATCGCGCAGTGATGTGGACAGTGCTCGCGCCAGCCTTGAGCAGGCCGAGGCGCAAGTCAATGTGGCGCGCGCGCAAATCCGCCAGCAAACCGCCAATACCCAGACCACGCGCCTCAATCTTGAGCGCACCGTGATTCGCTCGCCGGTGGATGGTGTGGTGCTGATGCGCAAAATTGAGCCGGGGCAGACCGTGGCCGCCAGCCTGCAAGCGCCGGAGCTGTTCACCATCGCTGAAGATTTGTCCAAGATGAAAATCGAGCTGGGTGTGGATGAGTCGGATATTGGACAGGTCAAGGCCGGGCAAGGGGTGAGCTTTACCGTTGATGCCTTTCCCAATCGGCAGTTCCGTGGCGTGGTCGAGCAGGTGCGGCTGGCGGCAACCACCAGCAACAACGTGGTGACTTATCCGGTGGTGGTGACCGTGGACAACAGCGATGGCACATTGTTGCCGGGGTTGACGGTCAATGCCGAGATTGAAGTCAGCAAGCGCGAGGGCGTGCTGAAAGTCGCCAATGCCGCGCTGCGTTACAAGCCCTCTGAAGCCACCCAGGCGCTGTTGGGCGAGGCGGCTGCCAATGGCGCAAGTGGCAATGCCCGGCGTGGCATGAGTGAAGAATTGCCGAAAATCGCCGCCGGGCTGCGCTTGCAGCCAGCGCAGCAACAGGTTTTTGATGAGGCATTGGCGGCAATGCGGGCCGCACAGGCTGAGCGTCAGGGCGCCACCCGCAGTGGCAATGGCAGTGCCGGTGGGCCGCCGATGATGATGCGCTCGGGCAGTGCGCCCGACCCGGCGATGATGGCGCAGATACGTGCCCGCATGCGTGAGCGTATGCAGCGCCAGTTCGCACAGTTCCGCAGCACTCTGGACGATGAACAGCGCGCGCAGTGGGACAGTGCCATGGATGCGTTGCTCAATGCCAACCGCGCGCCGCTGTACTTGCTGGTGGATGGCCGCCCCAGGCGAGTAATGGCGCGGATTGGCGCGTCGGATGGCAGCAGCACCGAAATCAGTGGCGACTTCCAGGCCGGTGACGCGGTCATCAGCGGTGAGCGCGCGGCCTCGTCGGCCAAATAAATGAGTGTGCGCATGAAGAATGCCGTGATTGAAACCCGCGCCCTGCGCAAGGTCTATGCCGCAGGCAGCGAGGCCGAAGTGGTCGCACTCAAAGGCGTGGACTTGGTTATCCGCGCCGGCGAGTTCGTCGCCATCATGGGGCCATCCGGCTCGGGCAAGTCCACGCTGATGAACCTGCTGGGCTGTCTGGATACGCCCAGCGCCGGCCAGTATCTATGCGATGGCGTGGATGTGGCCGCACTGGATGCCGAGGCGCTGGCGATATTGCGCCGCGAAAAAATCGGTTTCGTGTTTCAGGGCTTTCATCTGCTGCCGAGGATGAGCGCTCTGGAAAACGTCGCCATGCCGCTGGGTTATGCGCGCATGCCGCAGGCCGAGCGCCAGCAGCGGGCGCAGGCGGCGCTGGCGGCCGTGGGGCTGGGCGAGCGCAGTCACCACAAACCCAATGAACTTTCCGGCGGGCAGCAACAGCGCGTGGCGATTGCCCGGGCGCTGATTAACCGGCCGCCGATTGTGATGGCCGACGAGCCGACCGGCGCGCTGGACAGCAAGACCGGTGAGGAAATCCTGGCGCTGTTCAAACAGCTGCGCGATGACGGCCATACCGTCGTGCTGATTACCCATGATGCCGAGGTCGCCCGGCATGCCGACCGTGTTCTGGTGATGCGCGATGGTGAGCTGCATCAGGCCACAGACGCCGATAGCGCACTGACAGGCACGCTTCTCGGAGCCAATACATGAGCTGGCTGGATATCTTGCGTACCGCTTTTCATGCCCTGCGCGGCAACTGGATGCGCAGTGCGCTGACTTCACTCGGGGTCATCATCGGCATTGCTGCCGTCATCGTGATGGTGTCGGTGGGGCAGGGCACCCAGCGGGAAATCGACAAGCTGGTCGCCGGTCTTGGCGCGCAGAGACTGGATATTTCTCCCGGCGCCGGGCGTGGCCCCGGTGGTGGCGCGCGCATGAGTGCATCGAGCTTTTTCACCCTGACCGAAGGCGATGCCCGAGCCATTGCCGAGGACATCCCGGAAGTACAGTACGTCAGCGCCGTGCTGCGCGGCTCCACGCAAGTGGTATTTGCCGAAAACAATGCCTCCACCAATTGGCAGGGCGTTGAGCCGGATTTTTTTGAAATCAACGGCTGGCAGGTCAACCAGGGGCAGCTGTTCGAGGCCGATGATTACGGCGGCAATTCGCGCAGCGTCATCATTGGCGATACCGTCAGGCGCACCCTGTTTGGCGAAGACTCAGGTATAGGCCAGAGCATCCGCCTTGGGCGCTCCAGTTTTACCGTGGTCGCCAGCCTGAGCCCAAAAGGTCCGGGCGGTTTTGGCCAGGATCAGGATGATGTGGTGCTGGTGCCGCTGCAAACGGCACGCCGCCGCCTGCTGGGCATGAACTTGCCGCCGGGCGCGGTGATGCAGATTGCGCTGACCGTGACCGATGTGCGCGACTTGGATTATGTGCAGGGCGAAGTCGAATCGCTGCTGCGCCAGCGTCATGGCATCCGCCCCGGCGCCGATGATGATTTCAATGTGCGCAATATCAGCCAGATGGTGGCTACCCGCAATGCCACCACGCGGATGATGTCGAAGATGCTGGGCGCGGTGGCCGGGATATGTCTGGTGGTGGGCGGCATCGGCATCATGAACATCATGCTGGTATCGGTCACCGAACGCATCCGCGAAATCGGCCTGCGCATGGCAGTCGGTGCCGGGCCTTCGGATGTGCGTCGCCAGTTCATGATGGAGGCCTTGCTGATTTCCATGATTGGCGGCGTGATTGGCATCGCCATCGGTATTGGCGGTGCATTGCTGGTCGGAAAGTTCAGTGACCTTGCCATCGCGCTCAATCTGAAAGTGGTGGGACTGGCGGCAGCGTTTTCCATCATCACCGGGCTGTTTTTTGGCTATTACCCGGCGCGCAAGGCCTCGATGCTGGACCCGATTGAAGCCCTGCGACAGTAGGGGTAGGGCGCGCAGGGCGCCATGATAGTGGGCGCCAATCACCTCACTTGGCGGCATTTGCACAAGGGCTATGGCAAAATCCCCCGGTTTTTGGAGTCTTCTTATGCGCTTGTTCCCCCGCCTGTCTGAACGGGTTTGTGCTTATGGCTGATGGCTACGGCCATGTGCCGCGCGGGCCTGTGGGCATGTTCCGGGCGATGCTTTGGTCATTCAAGGGGCTGAAGGCGGCATGGCTGCATGAGTCCTCGTTCCGTCTGGAGGTGCTCGCCCTGGTGCTTTTTGCGCCCATTGGCCTGTGGCTGGGTCAGGGGGCAGTAGAGAAAGTGCTGCTGGTGGGCGCCATCTTGCTGGTGATGGCGGCCGAGCTTCTGAACTCGGCCATCGAGGCTATCATCGAGCGCTATGGCGCCGAGTTTCACGAGCTGGCCGGGCGCGCCAAGGATATGGGCTCGGCTGCGGTTTTTGTTTTGATTGTCAACGCTTTGCTGGTGTGGGGGATGATTTTGCTGCCACGCCTTTTCTCTCATTTGTAAGGTTGCAAACCCATGGATCTCAGTTTCCTTTCCAGCCCCGAAGTCTGGGTCACCCTGGCAACACTCTCCGCGCTGGAGATTGTGCTTGGCATCGACAACTTGGTGTTCATCTCCATTGCGGTCAGCAAATTGCCCGAGCATCAGCGTCCGTTTGCACGCAAGTTTGGTATCGCGGTGGCCTGTATCACCCGCATCGGCTTGCTGGTGATGCTGGCCTTCCTGGCGAAGATGCAGCGCGATTTGTTTTTCATCGGCGATATGGGCATTTCTGTACGCGATTTGATTCTCATCATTGGCGGGCTGTTCCTGCTCATCAAGGGCACCATGGAAATCCGCGAGCTGATTACCGGCGGCGAGGATGAAGACCCGACCACGCGCAAAAGCTCCGGCGTGTTTTGGGTGGTGATTGCGCAGATCGCGGTGATCGACATCGTGTTCTCGCTGGATTCGGTGATTACCGCGGTGGGCATTGCCGAGCATATCCCGGTGATGGTGTTCGCCATCTTGCTGGCGGTGACGGTGATGCTGCTGGCCGCCAATCCGCTGGGGCGCTTCATCGATGCCAATCCCACCATCAAGATGCTGGCACTGGCCTTCATCCTGTTGATTGGCGTGGTGTTGATTCTCGATGGCGTGGATCTGCATGTGCCCAAGCCCTATATCTACACGGCCATGGGCTTCTCGGTCATGGTGGAATGGCTGAATCTCTTGATGCGCCGCCGCGCACTGGCACACAAGGTGCCCGGAGCCGGCAAGTGGTGAAGCAAATGCCCGGAGCAAAACTCCGGGCATTTCACTTGTGCTGAACACATGATTCAACAAACTGCCTGCATGGTCACGGCCTTTGCCGTTCTACGGAGACTCTGATGCGATTGATGAAAGTTTTGCTTCTGACAGCCCTGATGACACTGCTCTCTGGCTGTGGCTACAACCAAATCCAGCAAAAAGACGAGGCCGTCAAGGCCGCTTGGTCGCAAGTGCTGAATGTCTATAAACGCCGTGCCGATCTGGTGCCGAATCTGGTGGCCACGGTCAAAGGCTATGCCGCACACGAAGAAAAGGTGCTGACCGAAGTGACCGAGGCGCGCTCCAGGGTCGGCAGCATCAATGTCAATGCCGACGATGAAGCCTCGCTCAAGCAGTTCCAGGAAGCGCAAGGCCAGCTCAATGGCGCCATTGGCCGCCTGTTGCTGGTCAGCGAAAACTACCCGCAGCTCAAAGCTGACCAAAACTTCCGTGAATTGCAGGCGCAGCTTGAAGGCACCGAAAACCGCATCGCGGTGGAGCGCCAGCGCTATATCGTGGCGGTGCAGGATTACAACACCTATATCCGCAGCTTCCCGCAAAACCTGGTAGCCAAGCTGTTCGGTTACCAGGTCAAGCCCAATTTCAGCGTGGAGAATGAGCAGCAAATCCAGCAAGCGCCGGTGGTGGACTTCGGCGCTGCCCAACCTGCCGGATGATGAAGGTGGCAGGCTACCGTCAATATGGGCTGTCTGCGCTGCTATGCCTGGCGGCGCTGGTTTTGCCGTGGCGGGCATGGGCACAGCAGCCAGCCATCATTCCGGCGCTGGATTCGCCGGTGGTGGATACCACGGCCACACTCGATAGCCAGACCCGTGCGCAGTTGGAGCAGCAGGCCGTGCAGCTGCGCGCAAGCAAGGGCAGTCAGTTGCAAATCCTGATGGTGCCAAGCACCGCGCCGGAAGACATTTCCCAGTATTCGCAGCGGGTATTCGATGCCTGGAAGCTGGGGCGCGATGGCGTGGATGATGGCGTGTTGCTGGTTGTCGCCAAGGATGACCGCCGCGTGCGTATCCAGACTGGCTATGGCCTTGAAGGCGCGATTCCCGATGCCATCGCCAGCCGGGTGATTCAGGAATACATGGTGCCGCGCTTTCGGCAGAACGATTACGCCGGTGGCATTATCGATGCCAGCGCACAACTGGTGCGCTTGATTGAGGGCGAAACACTGCCCGAGCCGGTAGCGGCGCACAAGGTTCGCAGCGAGCGCTACTTTCCCTTCATGGGTGGCCCAGGTGTCCTGGTCATGTCGCTGGCCATCAGCCCGATTCTGTCAGTATTGTTGCTACTGTGCTTGGGCTTGGGCAGAAAGTCGTTGCTATTGGGCCTGGGCTTGGAAAAGAAGTCGCGCCGGTGGTTCATCCTGTTCAACGGCGGCATTGCCGGCGGGCTGACGCTGTTGCTATCCGGGAGCTGGCTCATGGCGCTTATGGCGGCCGTGCTCGGTTTCTGGTTTGCCAGTGGCAAGGGTGGTGGTGGACGCGGCTATGCCGGTGGCAGTGGACGCTCCAGTAGTGGCGGTGGCTGGTCGAGTGGAAGCAGCCGTTCCAGCAGCGGCGGTGGCTGGTCGGGTGGCGGCGGCCGCTCCGGCGGTGGTGGCGCTTCAGGGAGCTGGTGATGAAACGAATCCTGCGACATTTGTTCGCGCCTTCTGTGCGCCGTGCGTTTCCGCCGCAAGCTCTGGAGCATATCCATCAGGCCATCGCCGCCAGTGAAAAACAGCACCGGGGTGAAATCTGCTTTGCCGTGGATGCGGCACTGCCGCTGCGACAAGTACTGGCAGGAGTGAGTGCCCGTGAATCGGCCGAGCAGGCGTTTGCCGCGCTGCGGGTCTGGGATACCGAAGAAAACAACGGCGTGCTGATTTATCTGCTGCTGGCCGAGCATCGCATTGAAATCGTGGCCGACCGTGGCGTCGCCGCGCATGTGGATGGCGCGCACTGGCAGGGTATTTGCGCGCATATTTCCGCGCTTTTGGCGCAAAGGCAGAACCAGGCGGCGATTACTGGCGCGGTGGCCGAGATTGGTGCGCTGCTGAAGCAGCACTACCCCTGCGATGCCGGGGGTGGGCTGGATGAGCTGCCCAACCGGCCGGTGATTCTTTCCTGACAGGATGCCTTGCGGCAGCGCATCAGGCAAAATGCGGACATCATCACGAGAAGCTCTCATGCCGATTTATCTGCACCAACTTGACCCGGTTGCCCTGCAATTGGGGCCTTTGAAAGTCCACTGGTACGGGCTGATGTACTTGCTGGCTTTTGCCAGTGCCTGGTGGCTGGGGCGGCGACGCATCCAGCAAGAGCGCCTGCCGGGTATCGATAACGAGGCTTTTGGCGATTTGCTGTTCTACGGCATGCTGGGCGTGGTGCTGGGCGGGCGGCTGGGTCATATCGTGTTCTATGACCTGCAAGCCTATCTGGCCAACCCGGTACAGATTTTCAAGATATGGGAAGGCGGCATGAGCTTCCACGGTGGGCTGATTGGCGTGCTGCTGGCGGCACTGTGGTGGGCCAGAAAGCATCGCCTGCATTTCTTCGACGTGGTGGATTTTGTTGCTCCGCTGATTCCGCTGGGGCTGGGCTTTGGGCGGCTCGGCAACTGGATCAATGGCGAGCTGTGGGGGCGGCCGACCGATGGCAGCTGGGGGGTGATTTTCCCCTCGGCGCTGCCTGGCTACATGGCCGATCTTCCGCCTGCCAATCTGCAATTGCTGTATCAATCCGGCGCACTGGACGCCTATGCCCGCCACCCCAGCCAGCTGTATCAGATGGTTTGGGAGGGCGTGGTGATGTTCGCGCTGCTGTGGTGGTTCTCGATGAAGCCCCGGCCGCGCTACGCCGTCAGCGGCCTGTTTGCACTGTTGTATGGCGCCTTCCGGTTTGCGGTGGAATTTGTGCGTGTGCCCGATGCCCAGCTTGGCTATCTGGCCTTTGGCTGGTTGACCATGGGGCAGCTGCTTAGCCTGCCGCTGATAGTGCTGGGGCTGTACTGGCTGTGGAAATCGCGCAAGCAGCCTACCCTGGCGGCAGGAGGTTGACCCATGCGCCAGTATCTGGATTTGCTCAACCATGTGCTGGAATCAGGTACGGAAAAATCCGACCGCACCGGCACTGGCACACGCAGCGTGTTTGGCTACCAGATGCGTTTTGATCTGTCGCAGGGCTTTCCGCTGTTGACCACCAAGAAGCTGCACACCCGCTCCATCATCCACGAGCTTTTGTGGTTTCTGCGCGGGCAAACCAATATCGCCTATCTGCGCGAGCACAAGGTCAGCATCTGGGACGAATGGGCTGATGAAAACGGCGAGCTGGGGCCGGTATATGGCAAACAGTGGCGTAGCTGGGAAGGCAAGGATGGTCAGTGCATCGACCAAATCGCCTGGCTGGTGGATGAAATTCGCCGCAATCCCGACTCCCGCCGGCTGGTTGTCAGCGCCTGGAATGTGGCCGAACTGCCGCAGATGGCGCTGATGCCCTGCCACACCCTATTCCAGTTCTATGTGGCCGATGGCAAATTGAGCTGCCAGCTATACCAGCGCAGTGGCGATATTTTTCTGGGTGTGCCGTTCAATATCGCCAGCTACGCCCTGCTCACCCATATGATTGCGCAGGTCTGCGAGCTGCAAGTAGGCGACTTTGTGCACACTCTGGGTGATGCGCATCTATACCTCAATCATCTTGAGCAAGCCCGCGAACAACTTGCCCGCACGCCGGGCGCATTGCCACAGTTGCGGCTCAACCCGGAAGTAAAAGACCTGTTTGCTTTTGGGTTTGACGATATCCAAATCGAGGGCTATCAACCGCAGCCTGCCATCAAAGCGCCGGTTGCGGTGTAGGGCAGTCCATGGATGCGTTGCTGTCGGTCATCGGCATGGCGATACGCCTTGTGGGCGGTTTCTTTTCCGAATGGCTGATGGCGGGGGTTGGGCGTGGCGTAATCGCCATCGTTTCGCCGCGCTCGCGGCCTGATTATTTCGATTGCGTCATCGTCGGCCTGCTGTTCTGGCTGACGTTGATCGTGGCGCTGGGCTGGTGGCTGACAAGGGCATGAGCATGCAGTGGTCAAAACAAAAGCAGCAAGTGGAGAAATTTTTTGCTCCGGTATTGGCCGGGCGGGTCAGGCTGCATGTTGCCGCCTATCGCCATGCGCATGACCAGATGGGGCGCGGCTATATCAGTGTGGATGGCGTGGAGGTATGGAATATGTGCACTTTTCGCTTTTTGCGTCAGGAGGCGGAGGCGATTGCCGCCGAGCTTGAAAGTGATGGCGGGCAGAGCGCGCGGCAGGCACAGATACAGGTGGCCGACGCATTGGGTGCAGCAGGTTGCTTGTCGCAGGCGGGTTTCCATGCCGCATTGCGCGATTATTGCAATAACAGCATCGAAGCGAATCTGGCCTCATCCAATGCTTTGAGGCGGGCACTGGCGATGTTGGATATGCGCTTGGGCAAGCGCCGACTGGCGGCATATGACAGTCGCGCCGAGCATCCGATGGTGCGTTATTTCCATCAATTGCGCTGTCAGGCCGAGGGCATGGCTCTGCCGGAGGAGGGCTGCTCATGAACCGCTCAACGCCATCTTTGACACTGATTGCCGCGCTTAATCACGACTACGTCATTGGCCGTGACAACCAGTTGCCGTGGCGGCTGCCCGCGGATTTGCAGCGCTTCAAACGCCTGACCCTAGGCAAGCCGGTTTTGATGGGGCGCAAAACTGCCCAGTCGCTGGGGCGCGCCCTGCCCGGCAGGCGCAACTGGGTGTTGACCCGCAGCGGTCAGGTGCCCTTTGCCGGGATGCAAGCCTTGGCCTCACTGGATGAGGCATGGGCGTTGGCTGCCGATACTCCGGAACTGATGGTGATTGGCGGCGGCGAAATCTACCGGCTCACCCTGCCAATGGCTACGCGCCTTTACCTCACCTGGGTGGACATGCCCGTAGCCGATGCCGATGCCTTCTTCCCGCAGTTTGACCGAGCACTTTGGCGAAAGACCCATAGCGAGTCTTTCCCGGCAGCGGATGGCAAACCTGCGTACCGCTTTGTCGATTACCAGCGCGAAACTTGACCGTCCCCGCAGGCACTGAAGTCATGAGCGATGAAATCCAGATTGTGCGCTTTGCCCAAACCACTCGTCAGCGCTGGCGCAATGATGGGGGTTGGACACGGGAAATAGCCCGGCACGGCGATGCCGATGAGTGGCATTGGCGACTGTCCTTGGCAGAAGTGGAGCAAGATGGCGCGTTTTCGCTTTTTCCGGGTATTGAGCGCGAAATCGTGCTGCTTTCCGGTGCAGGCATGGCGTTCGAGTTTGCCGATGGCGAGCGGGCAATGCTTACGCCGGAAAGCCCGCGTCTGCGCTTTGATGGCGGTCGCAAGCTGCATAGTCGGCTGCTGGCTGGCGCAACCACGGATTTCAATCTGATGTGGTCACCCGCACACTACCGTACACAGATGTGGCTGCGCCCGCTGGTGGGGGCGTCCACGCTGTTTGCAGCCCCGCCCCAAACATGGGTACTGCACATGATATCGGGCACAGCACAATTGCAGGATGCTGATAATCAGCAGCTGCACACCGGCGATACGCTTGTCTTGCGAGGCGGACAGTGCCGCAGCCGCCAGCGCCTGGAGGCGACTGGCAGCGCCATCGTGATTTGTCTTGAGGCACAAGACTGATGTGCTTGCCGATGGCTTGCGACATGGAAACAAGCAGGTACTGGCGCATCCTTGCCAAGTTGTTGTTTCAAAAACGTGAAATGCGCCGCACTCGAAGCTGAATGCGCGCCTTCCAGAAGTGTAAAGTTTGCGTTATTCTTCACCCCGATTCTGTCCCGCTTATGGCGTGCAGAAGTCAAAAACACTCACAGGAGATGTTCCAAAATGTTCAATACCAAGAAGCAAAAGCTGACTCGCGCCATTCAGACTGCGCTGTTTGTCAGTGCCGCCACACTGGTCGCAGGTGGTGCGTTTGCCCAGTCGAAGCAAGAAGCCAAGTCGCTTGACACCATCACCGTGACGGGTTCGCGCGTAAAGCGCGCCGATGTTGAAGGTGCACTGCCGGTGACCGTGATTGATCGTGCCAATATCGAAGCCAGTGGTGACATGTCCGTGGCGGATGTGCTGCGTGATACCTCGCTGGCCTCCTTCGGTAACTTCCGCCCTCAGTCTGGCTCCTCGGCGCAAGGTCTGGCTGACATCGACATGCGTGGTTTGGGCGCCAGCCGCACCTTGGTATTGGTGGATGGTCGCCGCTTGCCGAAAGCCCCGTTTGCCGATTCTGCACAGGATCTCAACGCTATCCCGATGGCAGCCGTTGAGCGTATTGAAATTCTCTCCGACGGTGCTTCCGCTGTATATGGCTCCGATGCTATCGGTGGCGTGGTCAACATCATCCTGCGCAAGGACTACGAAGGGGCTGAATTGCGTGCCGGTCTTGGCATGAGCAAGGTCAAGGGTGGTGATACTCATGAATATGCCGCCACTTTTGGTGCCCGTAGTGATCGTGGTAGCTTGATTGCTTCGGTATCGGCCAACGATCGCGGCATGGTGTTTACCCGTGACCAAATTGGCTATACCCAAGGCTTTAGCAGCTATGGTAATAACTATTTTGAATGGGTTGCCAACCCCAAGTTTGACCCCGGCAAGCCCGAAGGTCCGGATAACCAGCGTCATATCCGTGGTAGCTTGAAAGCAGTTCCGGGCTTTAATTGTTCGAGCAATGGTTTCTGGCTTGCATCGAATGGTACCTGCTCGTTTGACTTCAACTCCGTGGCTGCGAACGAAGCCTCGGTAAAGAACAAAGGTCTGTTTGCTCGTGGCGACTACCAGATCAATGATGACTGGAGCGTGTATATGAGCACCATGGTGTCCAAGGTTAATACCTTTGGTCGCTACGCTCCGGTACCGACGCAGGTCACTGTTGCGGAAGGCACTCCGAACGATATCGTCAAGGGTGATGGCTTGCCAACCATCCTTCGTCATCGTTTGGCAGCCGCTGGTAACCGTGATACCAGCAGTGATGCCACCATGACCGATATCGTCCTGGGCTTCCAGGGACGTCTCAATGACAAGGTTGATCTCGACTTTGGTATCCGTCGCAGCAATTACCGTTACAACGAATTCGGCACTGGGTATACCGTTAACCCGCTGGTGCGTGAGGCGTTCGAAAATGGTAGCTATGACGTGCGCAATCCCTTTGGCGCTGATGAGGCAGTGCTTTCGGGCATGAAGGCCACCATCAACCGTCAATCGCTCTCCACCGTGGAAGAAGTCTTTGCTACTGCCAATTTTGATGTGATGCAGTTGGCTGGTGGCACTTCCGGCATGGCTTTTGGTGTTGAGTACCGTAAGGAAGACTATGCCGATCTGTACGACTCGCTTCAGGAAGCGGGTGTCATCGATGGTTCGGCAGGTAACTCGGCTGCCGGTGATCGCAAGGTGACCTCGGCTTTTGTCGAGTGGGCGCTGCCGTTCACCAAGTCGTTTGAGGCCACTCTGGCGGGTCGCTTCGACAAATACAGCGATTACGGTTCGGATTTCTCGCCCAAGCTCGGCCTGCGCTGGCAGCCGCTGCAAAACCTGACTTTGCGTGGTTCCTATGGTACAGGCTTCCGTGCGCCGACTTTGAGCATTCTGACCCAGAAAGACAGCTTCTCGGCTGAATCGGTGACCGATGCAGTGACTTGCGCTGGCTCTGCCAATGGTCAGTGTCAGGTTGACACTTGGTCCAAGGCCAACCCGAACTTGGGCTCGGAGCAATCCAAACAGTGGTCGGTGGGTGTGGCTTACGACCCCACAGAGTGGCTGAGCGTCACCCTTGACTGGTACAACATCAAGGTCGAAGACCGTATCAAGAGCTTCAGCGTTCAGGAGCTGGTCGATATGGAGGCTGCGGGTATCGCCTTGCCGGCAGGTCTCAAGATCACTCGTGATGGTGCGGGGAGTATTGAGCGCGTCGATACAGGTTATGGCAATCAGGGCTGGTTGAAGACTGATGGTGCTGACCTGAACATCCGTACCCGCTTTGACTTTGCCGGTGGCCGCTTGAGCAATTGGTTGAATGTCGGCTATGTCAACCGCTATGAAACCGATGATCAGGTTTACGACGGCAAGCTAGGCTCACCCAAGATGCGTGCCAACCTCAGCAACACTTTCAGCAGTGGTCCATGGACTTTTGGCTTGAGCTCGCACTACATCAAAGGTCAGTTCGGTCGTCCGTTCCAGCCGAAGAACACGGATAGTGTGGCCGGCTATGTCACCCATGATGCTTATATCTCGGTGCAGACGCCGTTCAATGCCACGGTGACGATTGGTGCCAACAACTTGACCAATCGTTATCCGCAGTTGGTTACTGTTGACAACCGTCCTTGGAACTTTGCCCTGTACGATGCTTACGGACGTACTGTGTACTTCCGTTACGTGCAAAAGTTCTAATCGCTGTAGTTGTAAAAAGAAAGGCTCCGGAAACGGAGCCTTTCTTGTATCTGCTTGTATGCTGATTGATTACTGGATGATTGCGTAGCCTTCCCCTCAATTGAGACAGTTCTAAAGGAGAACTTTTGGCAGTCTATGAAGCTGACTGAAGGAGCGTTCTGATGCGCAAGAGCAAGTTCACTGAATCACAAATTGTGGGGATTTTGAAAGAGGCCGATGCGGGCATTCCCATCAAGGAACTGGTACGTAGCCACGGTATCAGCGTGGCGACGTACTACAAATGGAAGAGCCGCTATGGCGGCATGGATGTGGCGGAGTTGGCGCGGATGCGCGAGCTTGAGGCCGAGAACAGTCGACTCAAGCGCTTGTATGCCGAGCAGGCGCTGGAGATTCATGCCTTGAAGGATGTGATCGCAAAAAAGTACTGGGACCGCTAGAGCGGCGCGAGCTGGCGCAGGTTCTGGTGGTCGAGCATGGCTTGTCGGTGCAACGGGCGTGCCGCGCCAGCGGTCTGGCAAAGGCCTCGTGGTATCGAGCAGTGACGGCGACA
>NWQM01000012.1 GCA_002798195.1 Lysobacteraceae bacterium NML03-0222
TGGGTGCCACCGGCCTTGGCGACCATGTTGACATCGGTATCGACGCGGAATTGGCCATAGCCTTCGATGGCTTTCTTCAGGTTCACCATGCCCCAGCCATAGACATCATCCACGCCCGGCGCCCCCAGGTCGGTTGCGGTGGTCAGCAGCACATCGCGCACCTGGGCGTTGGTCAGGTACGGATAGCGCTCGAACAACAGCGCCAAAGCGCCAGTGACATGCGGCGCGGCCATTGAGGTGCCGGTCAGATCCTGATAGCCAAATTGTGTGGCGTTGCGCAATGCATCAAGGCCAGCAGGCAGGAAGCGCTTGTTGCCGTCGGCATCGGTTTGAAATGCCGAATTGCCGTCTTGCAGATATAGACCTTCCACGAGGGCAGAATTGATTTTTGTCCCCGGGGCAGCCAAGCACCACTCCATCGAGAGGCCGCATTTCATTGAGCTGTCGCTGAGGATATAAGGGCTGGACAAATCACCGGTTGGATGCACATTCACCACGCTCAGCCAATATTTTTCCAGCTCGGGCATATGACGGGGCAAAGTGGCGTGAACCCCGGCGATTGGAGCGACATCCAGCGATGGAATGAGGTAACTGTGGTTTCCGGCGGCCCAGACTTGAATCAAGCCCATGCCTTTACCATGCATGGATTCGCCGGTCAGACTGCCTTCACGCAGTGTTTGCCAATAGGCTTCAAGCTCCGGGTCGTTGTAAAGCGTGTCTTGCTCATCAGGGAAATAGGGCTCAAATTGCAGCCCCCAGCTATGGTTGATGGCGCGAACACCAGCAGCATTCATTTGCTGGTACATATCGTCAAAGGCGCTGTTGTCGGCGAATTGCCCGTATTGACAACCAGGGCCTCCCAGAAAAATGCACAGCGGGCTGAGATGCCAGAAGCTGTCGCCAAACAGCCGAGCCGAGCTGAAATCAGCACCGAAGGCTACGCCATGCATGCCATTGCCATCACGATTGGCGGCCATCGTGCCGGCCACATGCGTGCCATGTATGTCGTATCTGAACGAAGTTTTGTTCTCGTAGTCTGCTGCCCAAGCAGCGCCGACAGGATTGATTTGAAGCAGGAAATTCGTGTAAGCGGGATCCCAGTAAAGCGATTCAATGGAAGGCGTGCCGCCATCTGTGGCAAAACAGGCGTTGTTGTCGGGATTGCTCAGATCTCCAAGGGACGAGTCAGCGAGCGTGCAGCGAGTGCCATCTGCCTGCAGATTGCCGATGATGAGCCCTTGATGATTTTTGCCTGAAAATTCACCGTGTCCGAGGGCAACACCGGAGTCGAACAAACCGATACGGACACCGCTGCCAGTCAAACCGCGCGCATAGGCATGATGGGCATTCATCGCCTCCAATCCCCAGTCCTGCATGAATTCATCGCTCTTCCAGCTCTCGGCATCGCCGAGCTTGGCGGCTTCGTTGTAATTGGTGCCGACCAGTGTCTTGTTCGCAGCCGAGGCTGTGCTGGCAGGGCTGTGCTCGCCCGCAAAAGCAAACTGGAAATGCGCCATCTGGCGGGCTCGACAGGCATCACGCTGCACCGCATTGGGGGCATCTGTGCAGTCTGCCGTGCTCATGGCGAGATTACTGCTCATGCCTGAGTCCGCCAATGCTGCTGGTGCAGCACTGACCAGCAGGCTACAGGCAATCGCCTGAAAAAGCTTCGAGCGCATGGGTGCGGGGCATAGCTTGAGCTTCATAGCAGTCTCCTTTTGGGTGAAAAAATTAATCTTCGCTGAACGTTTTTAGCACAGTCTCTGCAGGCTCGCTAGAGATCGGGGGTAGTGGCGTGAGTGATGGCTTGAAATTGTTACTTTATTGCCCTATCAATGCTTTCATGAAACTACCCAATCTAATCGCGATTATCGTTGCCTTGGCGGTTGCCAGCCTTCTTGCCATGTTTGCCTTGCGGCCACCGCAGGCGGCGCCATTTGTCAGTCATCGAGGAAATGTCATGTCCGAACATACCGAAACCATCGTCTTTGGCATGGGCTGCTTCTGGGGCGCGGAAAAGCGCATGGCCGCCATTGACGGTGTGCTTGATGTGGAGTCCGGTTATGCCAATGGCGATGCCAGCGATACTAGTTACAGGGAAGTATTGGCACTGGAGAAGCAAATCCAGAATGGTGCGGTGGCCGCGCGTAACCACGCCGAAGTGGTGAAGGTCACTTTCGACAGGCAAAAAGTCGAGCTCGCCACCATTCTGGCCGCATTTTGGGAAAACCACGACCCGACGCAGGCGGATGGGCAGGGCAATGACATCGGCAGCAATTATCGCAGCGCGATTTACTACACCCGCCCCGAGCAAGCGCAGTTGGCTGCGCAGACTCGTGACATCTACCAGACAGCACTGACGCGTGCGGGCTTTGGGCAGATAGTCACCGAGATTGAGGTGTTGAAAAATTATGTGCGCGCCGAGGACTATCACCAAGATTATCTGGTCAAGAATCCGGATGGTTATTGTGGCCTGGGTGGTACCGGCGTGAAGTACGGCATGGCGGGCGAGGGCGGTCATCAGCCGCTGGAGCCGGCAAACCTCAATGCCGAGCGGCAGTTGGTGGTATTCGAGGCCGAAGCCTGCCCGTATTGCGAGAAATTCAAGGCCGATATCATCGACCACTGGCAGGCTGATGTGCCGGTAGCGCGCAGCCTATCGCCCAACCCGCCTGTCGGTTGGACGCTGGAAAAAACCCTGTTCGCCACGCCCACCATCGTATTGTTTGAAAACGGCCGCGAAGTGGCGCGTTATACCGGCTATAACGGCGAGGCGCGCAAATTCTGGCAGTGGCTGGGCTTTCAATTGCTGACCCCCGAGCAGCGCCGCATCGCCTTTGAGCAAGGTACCGAAATCCCCGGCAGTGGCTCGCATCTGGATGAAAAACGCCCCGGCACTTATGTCGATCCGGTCAGCGGCGCACCGCTGTTCCGCAGCGATGCCAAGTTTGACAGTGATACCGGCTGGCCGAGCTTCTTCAACCCGGTGGAAGGCGCGCTGGAGCTGCGCGAAGACTTGAGCCACGGTATGCGCCGGGTAGAAGTCATCTCGAAAAGTTCCGGCATCCATCTGGGGCATGTGTTTGATGATGGTCCGCCGCCTACCGGCAAACGCTATTGCATCAATGGCAATGTGCTGAAATTCGTGCCCGATGAGGAACGCAACTGATGCAGGACTTGCGTGTTTCCATTGTCCAGGGCGATACCCGCTGGCACGATCCGGCAGGCAATCGTGGCTATTACGCAGGGCTGATTGCGCCATTGGCAGGCAATACCGATTTGGTCGTATTGCCGGAAACTTTCACCAGCGGCTTTTCCAACGAGGCAGTGACAAGCGCCGAGGATATGCAAGGCGAAACGCTCGCCTGGATGCGTGCGCAGGCTCAAAAACTCGATACCGCCATCACCGGCAGTGTGCAGCTACGGGAGGCGGGGGCGGTATTCAACCGATTGCTGTTTGTCACCCCCGATGGCCGCGTACAGCATTATGACAAGCGGCATTTGTTCACCTTTGCCGGTGAGCATAAACGCTATGCCGCAGGCCGTGAGCGTCTGATCGTGGAATGGCGCGGCTGGCGGATTTGTCCACTGGTTTGCTATGACTTGCGCTTTCCGGTATTTGCCCGCAATCGCCCAGACCCTACGCGCGGTAATGCGCCGGATTACGACTTGTTGATATTCGTGGCCAACTGGCCGGCAGCGCGCGCCTACGCCTGGCAGACACTGCTGCGCGCCCGCGCCATCGAGAACCTCTGCTATGTGGCCGGGGTTAACCGGACAGGTCGGGATGGCAATGCGCTGGAGTATTCCGGCGACAGCGCATTGATTGACTTCCTCGGCCAGCCCCTTGCCGAAGGCGAGGGCGAGTTTGTCGCCAGCGCTACACTCTCAGCCAAGGCACTGACCGACTTCCGCCAACGCTTCCCGGCGCTGGATGATGGTGATGCTTTTGTGCTGAGTCATTGAAAATTCAGGCATCGTGTAGAATTCAGGCTTGCTTCGTTCAACCTGAGAGAGTATCTGCATGATTTCAATGAAACCTCTGGCTACGGCATTGCTTCTGGGTGGCATTACGCTTTCTTTCACGGCTTGCAAGAAAGTCGGTGAAGCCGTGCAAGCGGCCAAGACAGCCACAGAAGCCAATTCTGCTGCCAGTGCAGAAAACGGCACTGAAAAATTCAACGCCTATATCAGCTGTTACAACGATGCCGATGCCAGTGCGCACAGGAGCATGCGGGAATATGCGAGCTGGGTTCAGGACATGGATGCAGGCCCGACTGGCAAGGAAAGCAATATTGATAATCCCGGCACTATTTCAGAGAACGCTATGGAAGGGTGCAACAAAATAACAGCACTGGCCGATGCCAAGCCGGCGATTGCCGGGTTGGATGAGGCGGCCAAGGCCTATGCCGCTAGCTTGAGTGTCTGGGCTGCCCGGTTGCAGGAGGCCGACAAGTACTACAGCAACGAAGATTACAAGGATGACAACATGGCCAAGGGCAAGGCCATGCATACCGACTTTGTGGCTGCCTACAGAGCCTTTGATGAGGCCAGTGATAGATTCAGTGATGCGCTTGAAGAAGTCGGTCACAAGCGTCGACTCGAGGAACTGGCTACCCTGGAAAAATCTGAAGGCAAGAAGTTCCGCTACTGGCATTTGTCCGCTTCGATGAATGCCGAGTCGCTGATCAACCATATTACCGAGGATGAGTTTGATGTCGAAAAGGCGCAGGCGCTTATCCAGGCTTATGAAGAAAGCAGCGAGGCATTGAAAAATTACGCCAAGTCAGCTGAGCAACAAGAGGTGCCGTCGGGATTTGGGCTTTTCGTAACTAGACAGGAAAGCTTCCTGCAAGCGGCCAAGAAGCGCATGCGCCGGGTGCGTGACAAGCAGCCCTACAGCTCTGGAGATATCTCTTATTTCAAGGCAGGCCACGGCCGGATGGTGGAGGGCTCCACGGAGAGTGTGGTGCACGCCTATAACCAACTGGTTGACGCGAGCAACTTCCTGCATTAACAAGCTGGCGATTGGCAAGAGCCCCAAAACAAGACCCGGCCAAAAGCCGGGTCTTGTTTCATCTTGGTACCAATTAACGACCGCCGGGGGCGTTGGTGACAGAAAGCGTGTAATTGCCTTCGCCATCTCTGACAGAAGTGACGACGATGCGTCCCTGGCCTGAAGCGTCCAAGGTGACGGTCAGGCGCGAGTTGGTGCCGCCGCCGCCATCGTCGTCCTCGCTGTCGAGGATGAACTCGCTGCCATTGAAGATACCCCAACGCAGCATGGCATCGAAGTCATCCGAATCCAGCCGCACTTGCAGGCGTTGTCCGGCGCGTCCCTTGATGCGATAGACATCGAATACACGATCGTCGTCCGGATCGACATTGGAATTGCCATCCAGCTTGCCGCGAGTGGAGTTGCCGATATCGATATCGCTCACCCGTGGCGGACGTGCCGGAGCCGGTGCCATGGCGCTGATGGTATAGCGGCCGTATTGGTCAGTCTGCGCCGTGGTGGCGCGGATGAAACCGCGTCCCTGGGCATCCAGGGTAATGCGCAGGCGGGAATTCAGACCCTGACCGCCATCATCGTCCTCGGACTCCTTGGAAAAATCGCTGCCGTTGAGCAGGCCGTATTGCAGCATGGAGTCGAGGTTCTCGGACTTCATCCGCACAACCAGGGTCTGGTTGGGGGCGCCTTGCAGTGTCCACAACTGGTAGGCATATCCTTCGTTAAATACCGGGGAGCTTTCGCTCAACACACCGCTGACTTCGCGGCCGATTTCCAGGGATTGTGGACGTACCGGCTCGGCGGCAGGCAGCGCGCTGACCTTGAGGCTGTAGCGGCCAAGGTCATCGTCACCCAAGGCGCCTGCGCGGATTTGCACCTGACCATTGGCAGGCAGGGTATAGCGCAAGCGGCTATTGGTGCCTTCGCCGCCATCGTCGTTGCGACGGCAATCACCACATCCTTCGTTGGTGCGGCTGCCAACGGTCAGGAAGGTGTCGAACTCTCCGGACTGCATCTCCACCAAGATGCGATCGCCGGCATTGCCGCGATAGTGATACAGGGCATAGGCCGAGCCATCGCTTTCCTTGGGGCTGTTCCGGGTCAGACGGCCTTCCACGGTTTGCCCGTTGCGAATCGGGGTCACGCTTTGCGCCTGAGCCGTGCCCATGGCAAGTACCGTGGCAATGGCCGCGGCAAGATAAAGCGGTTTGCTTTGCATAAAACGACTCCTGTCAGTCGGTTGGGTGTCTAGTATTGTGCAGTATTCAGCCATGCCAGCTGCGCTGGGTCAATTATGTTGTGGCTTTTCAAAGCGTCAAGGCGATGCGCTGGGTTTGCGTGGCCGGTAGCTTGATCTTGAGCGGAGCCGATTCAATATCGCCATCCTGTTTTTGCGCGTTGCCGGCAAGTGAGATGCGCGCAGTCAGCAGCACCTCGGTCTGGCTGGAGAGTTTCATGGTTGGCATCGGGCTATCGGCATCATCCAGTCGCAGTTTCAGCGTGCTGCGCACGGCATGGCGCTCCACGGCAAGCGGCATCGGGCTGCCATCGGCGGCACGCGCCAGCACGAAGATTTGTGCATCTGGGTATGGCTGCAGATGGGCAATGAGGCCGGGCGAGAGGCTCACTTCCACGTCAATGCCGCTAGTTGCAGCTGGCTCTGGTACAAGCGCGGCAAGGCCGGCTTCGGCACGGGCATCATTGATTTGTCTGAGAATGCTTTCGCGGGCGTTATCGTCTTTGACCTGTTTGAGCAGTGGTGCCCAGATGTTGGCGGCTTCGGCGGGATGACCGGCTTGCCGTTGGCTGATGCCCAGATACCAGCGCGCCTGCTGGTGGTCGGGAGCAAGCTGCAAGGCCTTGCGCAATTGGCCGATGGCGGCTTCATCAAAGCGCAGCTCGGCGTGTGCCCGCGCCGTAGCGATGGCGGCTTCGGTCAGTACATCGGCGTCTTCCGGCGCCAGCGCCACGGCGCGTTCATGGGCTTTGGCCGCATCGGCAAAGCGTTCTTCCGCCGCATAGGTGCGCGCCAGAAGTCGCCAATCTTCCACCGATTCGGGGTTGATGCGCAGCCGCGCCTGTAGCTGGGCGCGGGCTTCGGCCAGGTTTTGCGGGGCGCGCAGCATGGACGGGTCAAGTGCGGCGGGGGTGCCCAGCTGCCAGTACAGTGCGCCGCTGGTCAACAGGCTGACCGAGGCGAAGGCGGCGGCGAGCATCGGGCTGCGGGCAAATAATGGCCGCAGCACGGCAAACAGCACCAGCAGCGACAGAATGATGGCGGTTATCAGGAATGCGCTCATCTCACCACTCCTGCGGCTCGTCGGCAGGGATGTCCCGGCTCTGGCCGGACTGGCGGCGTATCAGCAAAAACACGGCCAGCCCGCCGGCCAGAACCAGCAGCAACGGCCCGAACCACAGCAATGCGGTATGCGTTTCAAGGCGCGGCTTGTAGAGCACGAATTCGCCATAGCGCGCAACCATGAAATCGCGGATTTCCGCATCGGTCTTGCCTTGGCGCAGCAGTTGCAGCACTTCGTTGCGCAGGTCACGGGCGATTTCGGCATTGGAATCGGCCAGCGACTGGTTCTGGCACATCACGCAGCGCAGCTCGTGGGTCAGCGCACGGAAGCGGGCTTCTTCAAAGCTGTCGCGGAACTCGGGTGGGGCAATATCCCCCTGCACCTGGGGAAAGGCGCTCTGCGGCAGGCACAGTGCCAGCAGCATCAGCAGTGCGATGAGCGTGCGCATTATTTCCCCTGCTCCAGCAAGGCCAGTCGCGGCAGCAGTTCTTTTTCGATGATGTCCGGGGTCAGGATGCCGACATGCTTCCAGCGAATCATGCCCTTGGCATCAATCAGGAAGGTTTCCGGGGCGCCATAGATGCCGAAATCCAGTGCGGTGCGGCCTTCAATATCCTGTATCACCATGAAGAACGGGTTGCCCAATTGCTCCAGCCAGCGTTTGGCATCTTCAGGCTCGTCCTTCCAGTTGTAGCCCACCACGCGCACGCGGCGGGTCTGGGCGAACTCGGTCAGCGCCTTGTGTTCATCGCGGCAGGCCACGCACCAGCTGCCCCAGACATTCATCACAAATGGCGCGCCATGGAGCTGTCCCAGGGTGATGGTCTGCTCGGGATTGAACAAGTCCGGCAGGGCAAATTGCGGCGCGGGCTTGTCAATCAGCGGCGAGGGCAGGGCATCGCGGTTGGGGTTGCGGCTCATCATTACCCCGGCCGCCAGCAGAGCCGCCAGCAAGGCGAAAACGAGCAAGGGCAGCCAGCGCTTGTTCATGCGTGCTTCTCCTCTTGATAACGGTAAAAACGCCGGTCGGCAGCGGTGATGAAGCCGCCCAGTGCAATCAGCAGGGCGGCCAGCCAGATGAAGCCCATCATCGGCTTGGCATGCACGCGCACTGCCCAGGCACCATCACCGAGCGGCTCGCCCAGCGCCACATAGCGGTCGCGGAACAGGCCTGAATCCACCGCCGCCTCGGTCATGACCTGGCCGCCACTGGCATAGGCGCGTTTTTCAGGCGTGAGCTGCATCAGTTCACGGCCATCACGCAGCACACTCACGCTGCCGATATCGGCCATGTAATTGGGACCTGGATGCTGGCGCACGCCATCAAAGCGATATTCATCGCCATGCAGCACGATGCTCTGGCCGGGGGTAAGCGCAAGCTCGCGCTGCTCGCCCAGTGCCGCATTCACCAGGGCGCCGGCGACAAACAGCCCGACCCCCAGATGCGCCAGCGCCATGCCCCACATTTCGCGGGTCAGCCGGCCACTGGCGCGCAGGCGCTTGCCGACGAAGTACACCGTCCCGGCCACAATCCAGACCGCAGCGCCGATGCCGGCGGCAGTTTTCAGTGCGCCTTGCGGTGCCCAGAAGCCTGCCAGTGCGGCGGCAATCAGCGCCAGCAGCAGCCAGGGCGCGACTACCGGCATGAGCTTGCCGGGCTGCTCGCGCTGCCAGCGGGTGATGGCCCCCAACGGTAGCAACAGGATGATGGGTGACATCAGCAGCAAGAACATCAGCGAAAAATACGGCGGACCGACGGAAATCTTGCCCAGATCCAGCGCATCGGCCAGCATCGGGTACAGCGTGCCAAGCAGTACCATGGCGCAGCTGACAGAGAGCAGCAGATTGTTGATGAGCAGCAGGGTTTCCCGCGAGAAGGGCGCAAATGCGCGTGCCTCGGGTTGGGCGCCGGGTGCGCGCAGTGCGTACAGCAACAGCGAGCCGCCAATCACGACGCCAAGATAGGCGAGGATGAACATGCCGCGCCCGGGGTCGGCGGCAAAGGCATGCACGCTGGTGATGGCGCCGGAGCGCACCAGGAAGGTGCCAAGCAACGACAGCGAAAAGGCGGAAATCGCCAGCAACAGTGTCCAGCTGGCAAAACTGCCGCGCTTTTCGGTCACCGCCTGCGAGTGAATCAATGCCGCACCAACCAGCCAGGGCATGAAACTTGCGTTTTCTACCGGGTCCCAGAACCACCAGCCGCCCCAGCCCAGCTCGTAATACGCCCACCAGCTGCCAAGTGCGATGCCGAGGGTGAGAAAGGCAAAGGCGATATTGGTCCAAGGGCGCGTCCAGCGTTGCCAGCGCACATCCACGCGACCATCGAGCAGGGCCGCGATGGCGAAGGCAAACGGTACTGCAAAGCCGACATACCCCAGATACAGCATCGGCGGGTGAATGATCATGCCGGGATCTTGCAGCAGCGGGTTGAGGTCGCGGCCTTCGGCGGCGGCAGGAATCAGCCGCCGGAATGGGTCGCTGGTGAAAATCAAGAGCGCCAGAAAACCCACCGCAACGATGCCCAGCACGCCCAGCACGCGGGCGCTGACCGATGGCGGCAGATGCCGGGAAAACAGTGCCACGGCTGCAGTCCAGCCGGAAAGTATCAGCACCCACAGCAGCAGTGAGCCTTCATGTGCGCCCCATACGGCGGTGATGCGGTAAATCATCGGCAATAGCGAATTGCTGTTGTCGGCCACGTAGCGTAGCGAGAAATCCTGCACCACAAAGCCGTGAGTCAGAATCAGGAACGACAGCAGCACCAACGCCAGTTGTGCATAGGCCGCCGGGCGCGCAACCGCCATCCAGTCACTGCGCTGACAATGCGCGCCGGCCAGTGGAATCACCGCTTGCAGGACGGAAACCAGCAGCGCCAGGCAGAGTGCGAAAAACCCGAGTTCTGCCAGCATCAGTTGGCCGCCGTATCGGGTTTGGCGTCATTGACGCCGTGCTTTTGGTGCGCTGCGCCCATTTTGTCGGCCACTTCCTTGGGCATATAGGTTTCGTCATGCTTGGCCAGCACCTGCTCGGCCACGAATACGCCATTTTCCATGCGGCCCGTGGCGACCACCGCCTGCTTTTCGCGGAACAGGTCAGGCAGGATGCCGGTATAGCTCACTGGCAGGCGGGCATCGCCATCGTCCACTTCAAAGCGTGCTTCCAGCGAGCCGGTCGCGCGTTTGAAGGAGTTCTCCGCCACCATGCCGCCCAGCCGGAAGCGTGCCTTGTCACCGGCTTCGCCGCGCAGCACTTCGCTTGGGGTATAGAGATAGGCGACATTGCGTTGCAACGCCAACGCGCCCAGGGTAATGGCAATGGCGGCAGCGGTCAGAATCAGCAGTACAACGACAAGCCGGCGTTTACGGGTGGGGTTCATGGGGGTGGTTTCCTTGGCGAGCTTGGGCGGCACGGCGGCGAGCCTGTTGCCTTGCCGCACGCAGGGCGCGGGCGATTTGCAACTTTGGCCAGAGCCAGTCCCAAAGCATGGCGATGGCAAAAACAAGATAGGCGGCGATGACGTATTCGCGATAACTCATGGCTGTGCCTCGATGCTGCGGCGCAGCCAATCCTTGCCGGCCTCGCGGCGCAGGTTGTCGGCGCGTGCGCGTGCCAGCAGCGAGCCGACAAACCAGACATGCGTGCCCAGCACCATTACCCAGAGCGGCCCTTGCATCGAGGCATCCATGGAGGACTCGCCAAACAGGCGGATGGTTTGCCCCTGGTGCAGCGAATTCCACCAGACGACCGAATAACGAATCACCGGCAGCAGTACCACGCCGACAATCGCTAGCAGGCAGGCGGCGCGGGCAGCGGCGCGGCGATCTTCAATGGCCTGATACAGGCCGATGACGCCCAGGTACATGAACAGCAAAATCAACTCGGTGGTCAGGCGCGGGTCCCAGCTCCACCAGGTGCCCCACATTGGCTGCCCCCAAATCATCCCGGTGATGAGGGTCACGGCAGTGAACATCGCGCCGGGGGCGGCGCAGGCCATGGCCAGAATCTCGCACAGCTTGATGCGCCAAATCAGCGCAATGGCGGCATAGACCGCCATCCCGGCAAACACGCCAAGGCTCATCCAGGCGGCCGCCACATGGATATACAGGATGCGGAAACTATCGCCCTGCTGATAATCGCCGGGGATGGTGAAGTGTGCGGAAAGCGGCGTCAGCCAGTTCAGCCCCCAGGCCACGCCGAAGAGCATGATGGCAAGGCCAATGGCATAGGCCCACGGCGCCCAGCGTGCGGCAAAGCGGTCAAAGTAGGGCGGTGAGCCCAGTTGGTGAAACCAGCGGATGAGGGGGTTCATTGCAGCGTTTGGCAGCGGGAGCGTGCGTGTGAAGCAGGGAAGAAACAGCCGGCAAGGATAACAGCCCAAGCGGCTGAGAATGTGATGCACAAACGCCCGCATACTGCGGGCGTTTGCAAACACTTAAGGTGCAGTGGGCTTACTTCACCGTCAGCGTGCCGTTCATCATTGCCAGATGGCCGGGGAAGGTGCAGAAGAAGTTGTAGCCGCCTTCGGCAATCTTGGCGACATCGAAAGTTACCGAAGTGCTTTCACCACCGCCAATCATGTTGCTCTTGGCGATGACGCGCGCATCACCTTCCTTCACGTGGTCGGGCTTGACGGCTGCACCATCGGCGGCCACGGAAGCGGCATCGGCGGCCTTGGCAATCACCACGTTATGCCCCATCGCGGCCACCGGCATGCTGCCGACGTGCTTGAGGTGGATGGTGAACTGGGTGCAGGAAGCCGGCACGTCAATGTTCTTGGCGTTGTACTGCATCGCATCGTTGCTTTCCAGGTTGAAAGCACATTCGCCTGCCTGGGCAGCAGCCGTTTCAGCCGGTGCCGCTTCCGTGGCTGCAGGCGCAGCAGGCGCTGCAGCAGTGGGGGCTTGGCTGGGTGCCTCAGCGCCACCGCAGGCGGCCAAAGTCAAGGCGATGGAAGCGGCAAGCAAGGTTGAGTGCAGTTTCATGGCGTTCTCCAATTGGACGATGAGCGCGCAAGTGTGCGCGGGCAGGCGCTATTTTCACCGATAAAAGGTTGAAAAATGTTGATTTGGCTCAAGCCCGCTGTTGATGCGGGTTTGCGCAGACACTCAAGGCTAATCGCCGCTCAGGGCGATGCGGATGGCGGCAGCGGCAGCCAGTGGCGCCAGTACAGTGCTTGCGGCGAGGGCAGCGGCCAGCATCAGCAGCGCGCCACTGGCGTCCAGCCCTTGGGCAGCAGCATTCACCGCGCCTGCGCCAAACACCAGCACTGGCACATACAGCGGCAGTGCCAGCAGCGCCAGCAGGATACCGGCGCGGCGCATTCCGGCAGTGAGGGCGGCCAGTACCGCGCCAATCAGGCTGAGCAGCGGGGTGCCAATGAGCAGGCTCAACATCAAGATGGGCAGTTGCGCGCGCGGCAGCTGCATCAGCTCTGCCAGCAATGGCGTGGCGATGATCAAGGGCAGCGCAGTGGTCAGCCAGTGGCCGAATACGCGGCTGGCAATCAGCCAGGACAGCGGTACTGGCGCGAGCAGCCATTGATCCAGCGAGCCGTCCTCGACATCACTGCGAAACAGGCTGTCCAGCGCCAGCAAGCCAGAGAGCATCACCGCCAGCCATAGCACGGCGGGTGCGACCTTGGCGAGCAAGGCAGCTTCGCCCCCCAGCCCCAAGGCAAACAGTGTCACCACCAGCACCGCAAACAGCGCCGGTTGCAGTGCGTCACCGCGACGGCGCCAGATCAGACGCAGGTCGCGCAGCAGCATGGCACGGGCAGCGCTCATCATCATGCGCTACCTCCTGCAAAGGCACGCTGCATCACAAGCTCGCGGCTGCGCACCGGCGGTGCCGCATAGGCGCCGTGGGTGGTAATGAGAACGGCGCCGCCAGCGCCAAGATGTTGCACGATGAGTTGGTTGACCAGGGCGATGCCGTCCAGATCCAGGTTGGCATAGGGCTCATCCAGCAGCCATAACGGTGCGGGCGAGAGCCACATCCGTGCCAGCGACAGACGTTTTTTTTGTCCGGCAGAGAGGGTGCGCGCCGGGCTGTCCTCAAAGCCTGCAAGCCCCACCAGGTCGATGGCTTGCAGCAGCCCGCGGTCGGCTCGTTTGCCGTGCAGGGCGCAGAGAAACTGCAGATTCTCAAGCGCGGACAAATCCCCCTTGAAGGCCGGCAAATGTCCAAGATAAGCCATATGCTGCGGGCGATTGTCGCGGCAGGCGGGCGCGCCCGAGAGCCATTGCTCGCCGCCATCGGCGCGCAAAAGACCTGCCAGAATGCGCAGCAAAGTGGTCTTGCCCACGCCATTGTCGCCACGTACCAGGAGCGCTTCGCCCGCTTCGACTACAAAATCAAGCGCTGCAAACAGCGGCTCGCCATCGCGTGAAAAGCCAAGGTTGCGTACGGCAAGCAGGGGCGGGGTGGGGGCAGCGGACACAGGCATCATGGCAATGAAGATGCGGCATTTTAACCATCGGCGCGTACACTCTTGGCATTGTCCAAATGCGTTTTAGCCATGCAAAGCAAACTTCCCAATATCGGCACCAATATCTTCACGCAAATGTCGCAGTTGGCCGCGCAGCATCAGGCAGTCAATCTGGGGCAGGGGTTTCCCGACTTTCCGGTACCCGAGCGGCTGATTGTGGCGCTTGCCCGCGCCATGAACGAAGGCCAGAACCAGTATGCGATGATGACTGGTACACCACGCCTGCGTCAGTCCATCAGCGACAAGACCGAGCGCTGCTATGGCTATCGGCCTGATGCCGATACGGAAATCACCGTTACCAGTGGTGGCTCGGAGGCCATCTTCAATGCCGTGCAGGCGGTGGTGCAGGCGGGCGATGAAGTCATCGTGCTGGACCCCTGCTATGACATCTACCAGCCTGCGGTGGCGCTGGCCGGTGGTCGCAGCGTGCATGTACCGCTGGATGCGCAAACCTTTGCGCCGGACTGGCAGCGGGTGCGCGATGCCATCACCGCCAAGACCCGGATGATCATCACCAATACGCCGCACAACCCCTCGGGGGCGATGCTGAGCGAGGCCGACATGCACGAGCTTGCCGACATCGTGCAGCAGCATGGCCTGTATCTGCTTTCGGACGAGGTGTACGAGCACATCGTGTTCGATGGTGCGCGGCATGAATCGGCACTGCGCTATCCGGCGCTGCGCGAGCGCGCCTTCGTGATTTCCAGCTTTGGCAAGACCTATCACTGCACTGGCTGGAAGGTCGGTTATGCGGTGGCTCCGGCGGCCTTGAGCGCCGAGCTACGCAAGGTGCACCAGTACAACACTTTCTGCACCTTCCACCCCGCGCAGGCGGCATTTGCCGAGATGATCGAGCAAGAGCCGCAGCACTACGAAACGCTCGGCGAGTTTTACCAGCAAAAGCGCGACCGCTTCCGCGCTCAGTTGGCCGATACCCGGCTGCGTCCGTTGCCGGTGCCGGGCGGTTATTTCCAGTTGGTGGATTATTCGGCCATCAGCGATATGGATGACCTCGCTTTCAGTCATTGGCTGACCCGCGAGCATGGCGTGACCGGCATACCGCTCTCACCGTTCTACGAAGCCGCACCTGACGGGCAGCGCCTGTTGCGGCTGTGCTTTGCCAAGAGCGATGCCACCTTGGATGCCGCCATCGAACGCCTGCGCAGGCTGTAACTTTCAGGATTTCCTGCAACAAACGCCGGGTTGCCCCCGGCGTTTTGTTTGCAGAAATCTTTCAGCCGCCATCGGGCGTTGCAGGCAGAGCCAGCAGCAGGCGCTCAATCAGGCGCAGGTAAAGCGCTGGCAGGGCTTCTAGGTCAGTGAGGCGGATATGCTCGTCCACTTGGTGGATGCTGGCATTGACCGGGCCGATTTCAATGCACTCGGCACCCAGCGGGGCGATGAAGCGGGCATCGGAGGTGCCGCCGCCGGTGCTTTCTTCCGGGGGCGTGCCGGAAAATTCGGTCAGTACCTGGCGAGCGGTTTGCCGCAAGACGCCTTCCGGGGTGTGGAAGGGGGCGCCGCTGTGATGCCAGTGGATTTGGTAATCGAGCTGATGGTGTTTGAAGATGGCTTCGCAGGCGGCTTGCAGGGCTGCGGCGTTCCAGTTGGGGTTGTAACGCAGGTTGAACAGCATTTCCATTTGCCCGGGAATCACATTGTTGGCGTGGTTGCCGGCATGGGTGTCGGTGATTTGCAGGCTGGTCGGCGGGAAGCTGTCAAAGCCCCTGTCCCATTGCTTGCCGGCAAGCTCGGCCAGCGCGGGCAGGGCGGCATGGATGGGGTTCCGGGCAAGTTCGGGATAGGCCACATGGCCTTGCACGCCTTGGATGATGAGCCGCGCCGACAGCGAGCCGCGCCGGCCTACCCGCAACAAATCACCCAGACGCTGTTTGGATGAAGGCTCGCCGGTGATGCACCAGTCAATGCGCTGGGCTCTTGCGCGCAGCACTTCGGCCATTTGCCGCACGCCGTGCAGCGCCGCGCCCTCCTCGTCGGAAGTCAGCAGCAGGGCAATCGTGCCGGGGTGCTCGGGATGGGCGGTGACGAATTGCTCCAGCGCCACCACGAAGGCGGCGACACTGCCCTTCATGTCGGCAGCGCCACGGCCATACAGCAGGCCATCGCGGATTTCGGGGGTGAATGGGGCGCTCTGCCAGGCGTCCAGATTGCCCGGTGGCACGACATCGGTATGCCCGAGCAGCAGCAGTACCGGATCGCCGCTGCCGTGGCTTGCCCAGAGGTTATCGACGTTGTTGAAGCGCAGGTGTTCGATGGTGAAGCCGCAGCGCGTCAGGCGCTCGGCAATCAGCGCCTGACAGCCAGCATCTTCAGGCGTGATGGACGGCCGGGAAATCAGCGCGCAGGCGAGTGCAACAACATCATTCATGCCAGTGCAAACAGCTTCTTGTAGCCATTGTCGGAAAAGCCCTGCACTACACGGCCATCGTCCAGTTGCAGCAGCGGGCGTTTGATGAGCGCCGGATGTTCGCGCAACAGCAGCTTCCATTCGGCCTCGGAGCCGGGCGATTTGCGGTTTTCCGGCAACTGCCGCCAGGTGGTCGAGGATTTGTTGATGAGCTTTTCAAAACCGCCAACATGCGCTTGCCATGCCAGCAGCATTTCCGGGCTGGGCAGGGTCTCACGCACATCGACAAATTGGTAGGCAATATCAAAGCGTTCCAGCCATTTGCGTGCTTTTTTGCAGGTATCGCAGTTTTTCAGTCCGTAAAGCGTGGTCATGGTGAAGTCCGTAGGGTGATTTCGATGGATTCGTTTCAGCTTGCCAGGCCGCGCAGCAGCTCGTTGACGGAAGTTTTGGCGCGTGTTTTTTCGTCCACTTGTTTGACGATGACTGCGCAGTACAGCGAATGCGAGCCATCGGCGGCGGGCAGTTGCCCGGATACCACCACGCTGCCCGGCGGGATATAGCCATAGCTGATTTCGCCGCTTTCACGGTGGTAGATGCGGGTGGATTGACCCAAAAACACGCCCATGCCAATCACGCTGTGATGGCCGACGATGACGCCTTCCACCACTTCCGAGCGCGCGCCGATAAAACAATGGTCTTCGATGATGGTGGGGGTGGCCTGCAACGGCTCCAGCACGCCGCCAATGCCGGCGCCGCCGGAGATATGGCAGTGTTTGCCGACCTGGGCGCAGGAGCCGACCGTCGCCCAGGTATCGACCATCGTGCCTTCGCCCACATGGGCGCCGATATTGACGAAGCTCGGCATCAGCACCACATCGCGACCGATATGGCAGCCGCGCCGTGCGACCGTACCCGGCACCACGCGCACGCCTTCGCGGCGAAAGTCCTCGGCATCAAAGCCGGCAAAACGCATCGGCACCTTGTCCCAGAAAGGTGCCGGGCTGCCTGCCATCACCTGCATGTCATGGGTGCGGAAATACAGCAGTACCGCTTTTTTCAGCCATTCATTGACCTGCCAGCCATCTGCCGTGGGTTCGGCCACGCGCAGCGTACCGCTTTCAAGTCCGGCCATGCAGGCCTCGATATCCGGGTGCAGGGCAGCCAGCGCAGCGTTATCGAGGCTGGTGCGCTGCTCAAAGGCGGCTTCAATGCGTTGGCGCAGTGCCGGGTCGAATGCGGTCATCGGAAATCTCCTTGGGGCTAGGGCAAGATGCGTTGCCAGGCCGCCACAGTGGTGGGCGGCCTGGTGTCGGGCAAGCAAAACAGCCGCGATTATCGCCCAGTCGCGGGGTAGGGCGGCCAATCGTTGCAAATACGGGATGATGTGGTGAGAAAACGCCAGTTTATCCCGCGGCTTCCTGTCCCTACCATGACATCCGTACCGTTTTTCACGGTGCTTGATGACAACAAATAACAGGATATTTGCCATGACCACCAAAACCGTATTGAGTACCCATAGCGCTCCCGGCCGCCACTGGGTGGGCGATGGTTTTCCCGTTCACGGCATGTTTGGCTACAGCGGCGCGGATGTACCCAGCCGCAGCCCGTTTCTGATGCTGGACTATGCTGCGCCGACCGAATTTCCGCCCAACAGCGGCTACCGCCGTGGCGTGGGGCAGCATCCGCATCGCGGCTTCGAGACGGTCACCATCGTCTATGAGGGTGAAGTCGAGCACCGCGACAGCACTGGCGCTGGCGGCGTGATTGGTCGTGGCGATGTGCAGTGGATGACGGCCGGTGCCGGCATCATTCACGAGGAGTTTCATTCCGAGCGCTACAGCCGCGAGGGCGGGCCATTCGAGATGGTGCAGTTGTGGGTCAATCTGCCGAAGAAGGACAAGATGACCCCGGCGCACTATCAGGGCATTACCGATGCGCAAATCCCATCCATCGCGTTGCCGGGTGATGCCGGTCGAGTGCGGGTGATTGCCGGGCGTTATGGCGAAGGCAAAGGCCCTGCCGAAACCTACAGCCCGATGAACGTCTGGGATGTGCGCTTGAAGGCCGGACAAAGCGCCGACTTGGCGCAGCCCGAAGGCTGGAGCACGCTGATTGTGGTGCTCGATGGCACGGTGCTGGTCAATGGTGAGAAGGTACTGCGCAAGGCCGAAATGGCCACGCTCTCGCATGAAGGCAGCGGGGTGAGCATTGAGGCCAATGCCGACGCCAAGTTGCTGTTGCTGGCCGGTGAGCCGATTGACGAGCCGGTGGTGGGCTATGGCCCGTTCGTGATGAACAGCCAGGCCGAAATCGCCGAAGCCATCCGTGACTTCAACAGTGGCAAGTTTGGCCGCATGGCTTGAAGCGTGGCGACAGGCCATCACCTGCCGCCTATCCGCCAGCCACTAAGCTTGCATGGCGCAATGCCATCAATTGCAGCGCCTTCCCCCATTTCTATCCCCAGCCCAAAGCCAAGGAGCACACATGATCCCACAAAAATTCACCGCCCATAGCAAAGACGTTGGTGGCATCCCCGTTGCCCGGCTGGTGCCGCAAGCCGGGCGCCGCACCATCGGCGCTTGGTGCTTTCTCGACCATATCGGCCCCGCTCGCTTTGAGGCGGACAGCCCCGGCTTGCAAGTCGGCGCGCATCCGCACACCAACCTGCAAACCTTTACCTGGATGCTGGAAGGCGAGCTTTTGCACCGCGACAGCCTGGGCTTTCGGCAAGTGATTCGCCCAGGCCAGGTCAATCTGATGACCGCAGGCACGGGGGATGCGCACGGCATTGCCCATACCGAGCAGACCCCCGAAGGGGTGCGCAGCCTGCACGCAGTCCAGCTGTGGATTGCCTTGCCGATGAATCAATCCATCGCGCCGGGCTTTGTGCACTACCCGGAACTGCCCACCTGGCAGGAAGGCGGCGTGCGCTATGCCCTCACCACCGGCAGCTTTCAAGGGCGTACCGCACCCACCATGCAGCACAGCCCACTGCTTGGCGTGGATGTGCAATGCCAGGCTGAGGCCAGCCTGCCAATATCCTGCCAAAGCGGTTGGGAATACGGCGTGCTGGTGATTGCCGGCCAGGTGCGCATCGGCGGTGAAACCTTTGGCACCGATGAGCTGGCCTTCATCGCTGCGGGCGAAACCCAGTTCGCCATCGAAGCGGAAGCCGGCAGCCACTTCCTGCTGCTGGGCGGCGAGCCGTTGCCGCACCCCACCGTCATGTGGTGGAACTTCGTCGCCGACAGCCGCGAGGCTTTGACTCGCGCCGTGGACGAGTGGAACAACCACAGCCCGCGCTTTGGCGAGGAAATCGACCTCACCGACACCCCGCTGCGGCGCTTGCAGGCGCCAGAGGTGCCCGGCAACCTGCGCTAAAGCTGCATACGGCCTGCCAGCGCGCAGGCCGTCATGTTTCAATCGCGCTCATGATGGATGTTGACGCCCTGACTGCGCACATTCGTGCGCAGCTGCACCAAGACCCCACGCCGGCGCAGATTGCCGCGCATTTCGGGGTCAACCGCTTTGCCCTGAGCCGCTGGTTTCGCGCCGAAACCGGGCTGAGCCTGCGCGACTACATCGCCGCGCTGAAAATCGAGCAGGGCATTGCCCCGCTGGTGCAAGGCCAGCCAGTGATTGCCTCGCAACTGGAGGCCGGCCATGCCAGCGCCGCCACCTACGCGCACCGCTTCCGCGCCCATACCGGGCAAAGCCCGCGCGACTATCGCGCACAGGCCGCCACCTTCAGCGCCACCTTGCGGCAAGCGCTGCATGACGGCCGCGCCCGGGTGCTGCCCTACCACGGTTTCGACCCCGCCGCCCACCCGCAAACGCATGCGCTCAGCGTGGAAATACAGGGCGAAGGGCTGGCATCGCTGGTGTTTGTCGGGCTGTTTGCCGAGCCGATTCCGCGCGGCGTGCCGGTGCTGGGGCGGGCGCTGTTTCACACCCGCCGCTTTGTCATCGACCACATCCCTGACGGCCGCTACCACTTGCTCGGCTGCGAAATGCGCCCCAGCCTCAACCCGCTGGATTTCTTCCGCCTCGACCACTGCCTGCGCGCCCTGCACCCCGAGCCGATTACCTTCCCGCTGCCCGCACCGCAAACGCTTGATTTAGCCTTCCGCCCGCTGCGCCCCAGCGACCCGCCGATCACCGTCAATATGCCCAAACTGCTGTTTGACTACCTGCGCCAGCGCAATCCGTGACAAATGCCGTGCGGCGATTTGCGGCAGGATGGCGAGCCTGACCATCCCCGTTGAGCGACTTTGCCCTGTAGGGTGTGCCCTTCATCGGTTTGTGAAGCAGGTCTGTGGCAGAGATCAACGCATCGCCGCGCAGATTGCCCGAAAACGGCATTGAAAAACCCATAAGGAGCGTTTGCCATGATCACTCTTTACGCACTCAAGCAATCCCGCGCCTACCGCATTGCCTGGTTGCTGGAATTGCTCGGCCTGGAATATCGCGCGGAAGTCATGGCGCGTGATGCCAAAACCGCGCTGGCGCCCGACAGCCTGCGCCGCATCCACCCGCTGGGCAAATCGCCGCTGATAGACGACAACGGCCTGGTGCTGGCCGAAAGCGGCGCGATTGTCGAATACCTGATGACCCGGTATGGACAGGAAACCGCGTTGAAGCCGCCGGTCGATAGCCCGGCCTATCCCGATTACCTGTTTTGGCTGCATTACGCAGAAGGTTCGTTAATGCCGTTATTGGTCATGTCGCTGGTCTTTCGCAAAATCGAAACACGCAAAATGCCGTTTTTCTTCAAGCCCATTGCCCGCAAGATAGTCGAGGGCGTGCGCGCCGCGTTTTTGAACCCGCAACTCAAACGGCATTTGGAATTTGTTGAAAGCAAACTGGCAGGTCGCACCTGGCTGCTGGGTGAAAAAATCAGCGCCGCCGATGTGATGATGAGCTTTCCCCTACAGGCTGCGGTGTCGCGCACTGCGCTGGATTTGCCCCATATCGCCGCCTACGTGCGCCGCATCGAGGCCGACCCGGCCTGGCAGCGCGCAAGCGAGCGCCTCGGCAAACTGGAATTGCTCTAACGTATCCATTTTCATCCGCGCCACAAGCGCACCCGCTCACCCCACACAGGAGAAACCTCATGAAAATCAGCCACTATCTTTATTTCAACGGCAATTGCGCCGAGGCCATGACCTTTTACGCCGAACTCTTGGGCGGCAAGCTGGAAATCATGACTTATGCACAAATTCCGTCCGATCCCGACATGCCGCC
The DNA here is from genome assembly GCA_002798195.1 of Lysobacteraceae bacterium NML03-0222. Taxonomy (GTDB): domain Bacteria; phylum Pseudomonadota; class Gammaproteobacteria; order Xanthomonadales; family Xanthomonadaceae; genus Solilutibacter. Next base: position 21,417 of record NWQM01000012.1, read on the forward strand.
GCTGTCCAAAGCCGATAAAACCAAAGTCGCGCACAGCCAGCTGATGCATAACGGCGAACGCCTGCTCAACGCCAGCGACAGCCTGCCGGCCTTTTGCAGCGAAGGCGGCTTCCAGCCCATGCAAGGCTTTCAGGTGGCGATTAACGTCGATACCCTGGCCGAGGGCGAGCGCATTTTCCGGGCGCTTTCGGAAGGCGGGCAGGTGCAAATGCCGTTTGCCGAAACCTTCTGGGCCAAGGGCTTTGGCATCGTCACCGACCGCTTCGGCACCCCGTGGCAGGTGAATGCCGAACTGCAAAGCTACTGAATGCGGCAGGGCGGCAGCCGTTGATTGATCGCTGACCGTCTGGCGCGCCATTTCCGGCGGCTTTAGTCTGGCGGACACGACAACATTCAGGAGCCCCCGCATGCAACGGCTTTATCTTGCCCAGTGCCTGATCGGTACCGCCTTGCCGCTGGCACAGTTCATCCCCTGGCTGGCTGAACACGACCTGCACTTGCCGCTGATGTGGCAGCAGATTCAGGCCGACCGGCTGTCGGCCTTTGCCTGGGCCGATGTCGTGGTATCGGCCTTGGCGCTGATCGCCTTTGTGCTGGCCGAAAGCCGCCGCATTGGCATGCGGCATGGGCCGTTGAGCCTGCTCGGCCTGGCGGTTGGCGTGTCACTGGCGCTGCCGCTGTTTCTGTGGCTGCGCCAGCGGCATCTTGACCACGCTTCATCGCAGGGAGCAAACCCATGAACCCCTCCGGCCACAAAGTACTGATCACCGGCGGCGCCAGCGGCATCGGGCTGGCGCTGGCCAAGCGCTTCCATGCTGCGGGCAACTCGGTGGTGCTGGCAGGCCGCCGCGCCGATGCCCTGGCCGAGGCGGCGCGCGCCTTGCCCGGCGCGCAAACGGCAGTGGCCGACATCACCCAGCCTGCCGACCGCGCGCGACTGTTGCAGGCGCATGGCGATATTTCCATTCTGGTCAACAACGCCGGCATCCAGATCAACCGACCCTTGCTGGAGCAAGACCAGGCCGACATCCGCCACGAGCTGGAAACCAATCTCGCCGCGCCGGTGCTGCTGACCCATGCGTTTCTGCCCGCGCTGCTGCGCCAGCCGCAGGCGGCCATCGTCAATGTCTCTTCGGGTCTGGCGCTGGTGCCCAAGGAGGCGGCCAGCATCTATTGCGCCAGCAAGGCCGCGCTGCACAGTTTTTCGCAAACCCTGCGCTGGCAGCTGGAAGGCACGCCGGTGCAAGTGTTCGAGCTGTTGCCGCCCTTGGTGGATACCGCCATGACCCAAGGCCGCGGCAAGGGCAAGATCAGCCCCGATGCATTGGCCGCCGAGTTCTGGCGCGCTTTCGCGGCCGACCGCCACGAAGTGCTGGGCGGCAAAACCCGCTTGCTGGCGCTGATCCAGCGCCTCTCGCCCGCACTGGCGCAGCGCATCATGCGCAACGGCTTGTAGCGCGGGCTGGGGTTGGCGAAGGTCGGCGTCACTGGCCTTGTGCGGTATTGCGGCAGACGTTGCTGGGGCTGCCTGAAACCACTTCAGGCAGCCTCGCGCTGATTTGAAGGCAACAGTTCCAAGCTCAACAACGGAGAACGCCCATGTCTTTGAAAGATGATTTGCTGGCTTCCGAACGGCGGTTGTGCACTGCCGATCTGGATTTTTATCGGGCAATCTGTCGTGCCGACGCCCTGTTTCTCATGCCGGGCATGACCGTCGGACTTGATGACGCGCTCGCGGGTCTTCAGCAGGCCCCGCCCTGGGATGCATTTACGCTTGCAGAGGTTCAAGTACGGGTGCTTGGCCGCGATGCGGCTGCAATCTCATACCGCTTCGAAGGCAACCGCGGCCATCAACGCTATGTCGCATATATGACATCCACCTATGTCCGCTCCGAGCAAGGCTGGCAACTTGTTGTCCACCAGCAAACTCCCGCATGAGGTTTTCTGATTATTGTGCAATCCAATCGCATCAAGACTTGTTTGTCATGACCGCTCCCACAGCGGAATATCACCGCCAACTCATCCCGAACGGGCCGTCCAAGTGTCCCGCTGGTTGACGCCGCCCGCATTGGCAGCGGCTGCCTGAAAGCGCTTCAGGCAGCCCTTGACACATAAGGAGAAACATCCATGACCCCATCCACCCAACTGGCCTGCCGCTGCGGCAAGACGCGCATCGAAGTGATCGGCGCGCCGTTTATGGTGACCGAATGCCTGTGCAACAGCTGTCGCGCTGCCGCCGGGCGTTTGGCGACGCTTCCGCAAGCGCAGAACTTGCTCACGCCCCTGGGCGCGACGGCAACCGCCCTGTATCGCAAAGACCGCGTGCGCTTTGTGGAGGGCCTTGAGCGGCTGGCCGAATTTCGCCTGACGGAAGATTCCGGCACCCGGCGCGTGGTCGCCACCTGCTGCAACACGCCCCTGTTCATGGAGCTCAAGGGCGCGCACTGGCTGGATATTTACCTGCATCTGTGGCCGGCGGCTTCCCGCCCCAAGCCGCAAATGCGCACCATGACGAGCGACCTGGCTGACGCCTCGGCGCTGCCCGACGACTTGCCCAATCTGCCCAAACAATCGCTTGGGTTTTACGCCAAGCTATTGGGCGCGTGGATAGCCATGGGCTTCAAAAATCCGCCCATTGCCATCAAGGAGAAGCTCCATGTCTGACGACAAAATCGACATCGAAAATATCAACACGCCGGGCAAAACCGCCCGCGTCGATCGCGCCAAATACCTGGCCATGCGCGAGGCCTTGCTGGCGGTACTGCCGCCCGAGCCGCCGGGCATCACGGTAGCGCAGGCCAAGGCGGCGCTTTTGCCGCAGTTGCCAGAAGCGCTGTTTCCCGGCGGCGCCACGGCGGGCTGGTGGCTGAAAGCGGTTCAGCTTGATCTGGAAGCCAAGGGCATCATCCAGCGCGCGCCGGTAAAGCCCGTGCATTTGTACCGCGCGGGCGTCTAAGCGCTCGCTAGTCTGGGGCGGCTTTGCCGGCGGTTCAGCTCAACGCCAATCAAGCCCGGCCAGCGCTTCGGCTAGGTAATCGACAAAGGCGCGCACGCGCGGTGGGGTGTGGCTGCGGGTGGGCATCACGGCGTAGATGCCGCTGTCAGGCAGGCGGCAGTCGGGCAGCACGCGCTCCAGCCGCCCGGCGCGCAGGTCTTGGTGTACGTGCCAGAGGGAGTGGATGGCGATGCCCTGCCCGGCGATGGCGGCCTGGCGCAGGGCGTCGCCGTAGTTGCTGGCCAGGCGGCCGTGCACGCGCACGCTTTCTTCTTCGCCTTCGGGGTTGATGATGTGCCAGTAGTGGTGCGGGCGGGGCTGGCTGTGGTGCAGCAGGCAGTCGTGTTCGGCCAGGTCGGCAATGCGCTGCGGCGCGCCGCGGGTTTTCAGGTAGCCGGGGGCGGCGACGAGCGCGCGGCGGTTGTCGGCCAGACGACGGGCGATCAGGCTGGAGTCGCTCAGCGCGCCGATGCGGATGGCTAGGTCAAAGCCGTCGCCCGCCAGGTCGATGGGGCGGTCATCCAGATGCAGGCAGATGTGCAATTGCGGGTGGGCGGCGAGAAAGCCGGGCAAGAGCGGGTTGAGGTAGTGGCTGCCGAAAGAGGGCGGGGCGGTGAGGCGCAGGGCGCCGCTGATGCGCTGGCTGTGCTGTTGCAGGCGGCTGGCGAGGGCTTCGAGTTCGGCCACCAGCGGACGGCCTTCTTCGGCCAGCGCCAGCCCTTCCGGGGTGGGGTGCAGGCGGCGCGTGGTGCGGTGCAGAAGGCGCAGGCCCAGTTCGCTTTCCAGCCGTTGCAGGCGCTGGCTGGCGACGGCGGGGGAGATGTCCATGTGCCGCGCGGCGGCGCTGATGGAGCCGCTGTCGAGCACTTGCAGGAACAGGGCGATGTCGCTCAAGCGGTTCATGGCGTTTGCGGCAGGCGGACGGCGTTTGCCTGATGGCGCGGGTGGTTCGCGGTGGCTGTGGTGGTCATTTTGGCTCCTGTTTCAATTTTTTCTTGAAAAAGATTCAAGAATACACCGGTTTATCTGGGTAATCAAAAAGCGGATAGTGCGCGCTTTTCCACGATAAGAAAAGGATGCCCATGCCGCTTTCTGCCCCTCAACGCCTGCCGCTGGCGGTGTATGCGCTGACCATTGGCGCGTTCGGCATCGGTACGACCGAGTTCGTGATCATGGGGCTGTTGGTGCAGGTGGCCGCCGAGTTGCAGGTGACGCTGCCGCAGGCGGGCGGGCTGATTTCCGCTTATGCGCTGGGGGTGTTTTTCGGCGCGCCGCTGCTCACCCTGGCCACGCGGCGCTTGCCGCACAAGGCCACGCTGTTGGGGCTGATGGTGGTGTTTACCCTGGGCAATCTGGCCTGCGCGCTGGCGCCCAGCTATGGCTGGCTGCTGGCGGCGCGGGTGTTGACGGCGCTGGCGCACGGCAGCTATTTCGGCGTGGGGTCGGTGGCGGCGGCGCAGCTGGCGCCGCCGGACAGGCAGGCGCAGGCGATTGCCCTGATGTTTACCGGGCTGACGCTGGCCACCTTGCTGGGCGTGCCCGCCGGAGCCTGGCTGGGTTTGCACTACGGTTGGCGCTCGACCTTTTGGGCGGTAACGGCCATTGGCGCGCTGGCGGCGCTGGTGGTGCTGGCCTTGGTGCCGCGCAGGCAGGCCGATGCGCCGCCGGGCCGGGTGCGCGATGAGGTGCGCCAAGCGCTGCGCCTGCCGGTGCTGCTGGGGCTGGGCATGACGGTATTGGGCTTTGGCGGCCTGTTCGTGGTGCACAGCTATATCCAGCCCATTCTGATGGAGGCGGCCGGATTTGCCGAAAGCGCGGTCGCGCCCATCCTGCTGCTGTTCGGCGTGGGCATGGTCATCGGCGGCCTCGCGGGCGGCAAGCTGGCCGATCGCGGCGTGGCGCGCGCGTTGCTGATCAGCCTGCCGGGGCTGGCCGCCGTGCTGGCCCTGATGACCGCCGCCTTGCCCAGCCGCCCGGCGGCGGCAGGGTTCTCTCTGCTGCTGGGCGCGGCCGCCTTTGCCACCGTGCCCGCGCTGCAAATGTGGGTGCTGCAACGCGCAGGCCGGGCGCAAAGCCTGGCCTCCAGCCTCAACATCGGCGCGTTCAACCTGGGCAATGCCATTGGCGCGTGGTTGGGCGGCGTGGTCATCGCCCAGGGGCTGGGCCTGCACGTACTGCCGTTGTTCGCTGCTGTCATGCCGCTGCTGGCCACGATTGTGGCCTGGGCGGCCATCCGGCGCGAGCGCTTGCGCCGACCTGAAAACCTTTCCCATTGATACCCAAGGAGTCATCCCTATGCAATACCGCTTCCTCGGCCAATCCGGCCTGAAAGTTTCCGCCTTCGGCTTCGGCGTGGGCACCTTTGGCGGCAAAGGGCCGCTGTTTTCCGCCTGGGGCGATACCGATGCCCAGTCGGCGCGCCGCCTGCTGGACATTGCCATCGACGCCGGCGTCAACTTCTTCGACACCGCCGACGTCTATTCCGACGGCGAATCCGAGCGCGTGCTGGGCGAAGCCATGCGCGGGCGGCGCGACCGGCTCATCCTCTCCACCAAAACCGCGCTGCGCCTGGGCGAAGGCGTCAACGACGCCGGCGCGTCCCGCCACCGCCTCTTGCGCGCGGTGGACGCCAGCTTGCAGCGCCTGGGCACGGATTACATCGACCTCTTGCAACTGCACGCCTTCGACGCCCGCGCTCCGCTGGAAGAAACCTGGCGCACCCTCGATGATCTGGTGCGCGCGGGCAAGCTGCGCTATGTCGGCGTCTCCAACTACGCCGGCTGGCAGTTGATGAAAGCGCTTGGTATCAGCGAACGCCGCGGCTGGGCGCGGCCGGTGGCGCATCAGGTGTACTACTCGCTGATTGGCCGCGATTACGAATGGGAGCTGATGCCGCTGGCGCTTGACCAAGGCGTGGGCGCAGTGGTATGGAGCCCGCTGGGCTGGGGACGGCTGACCGGCAAACTGCACCGCGGCCAGCCCCTGCCTGCAGGCAGCCGCCTGCACCAAACCGCGCAATTTGCCCCGCCCGTGGCCGACGAACACCTGTGGCGCGTCACCGATGCGCTGGACGCCATCGCCGCCGATACCGGCCGCCCCGTACCGCAAATCGCGTTCAACTGGCTGCTGCAACGCCCCAGCGTCAGCACCGTGTTGATCGGCGCGCGCAATGAAGCGCAACTCCAGCAAAACCTCGCCGCCGCCGACTGGGCGCTCAGCGCCGAACACATGGCGCAACTGGACGCCGCCAGCTTCCGCATGCCGCCCTATCCCTACTACCCCTACTGGAACGGCCAGTTCGCCGAACTCAACCCGCCGCCGGTGGCTGGAGCCGTTTAGCCAGTGCGCCAAACTCACGCTCGCTTTGCGTGAGCGCCTATGCTCACGAGTTCTCTGCTTCCCCCTCCAACACCCGCAGCAGGGCGGCAAGGCCGGCATCGAGTTGCTGGCGGGCCTCGGGCGGCAGGGCGGCGAGCAGGCGGGCTTCGTTGTCCACGTGGGGGGGGAGGGCGGCTTCGATCAGCGCCTTGCCGCTGTCGGTCAGCTGCACCAGCAGGCTGCGGGCGTCGTCGGGGTTGGGCAGGCGGCGGATCCAGCCTTGCGCTTCCAGTTGTTTGAGGCGCTGGGTCATGGTGCCGGAGGTGATCATCAGCGCCGCGAACAGGGCGGTGGGGCTCAGCGTATAGGGCGCGCCGCTGCGGCGCAGGGTGGCGAGCACGTCGAAGCCGCCGCTGCTGAGGCCATGTTCGGCAAAGACGGTTTCAAGCCGGGGCTGGATCAGCGCGGCGCAGCGCTTGAGGCGGCCGATCAGCGCCATGTCGGCGGTGGGCAGTTCAGGCAGCTCGCGCTGCCATTGGGCGACGATGGCGTCCACGGCATCGGGCGTTGCTTCGTGATCGGGGTGGGCTTTCATGGGTGGCTCCTTGGCGGGCGACAGGCGGTCATTTTATCTTGACTTAAAGATAAATGGCGAGCAGAATGGATTTGTCTTTAATTGAAGATAAATCGAGCGAGACGCATCCATGAATCCGCATTCCACCCGTTATCCCCTGCTGCTGCTGACCACGGCGCTGGCGCCGCTGATCTGGGGCAGCACGTATTTGGTCACCACCGAGTTTCTGCCGCCGGATCGGCCTTTTTACGCGGCTTTGCTGCGCTGCCTGCCCGCCGGGCTGTTGTTGCTGTTGTGGACACGGCGCTGGCCGCAGCGCGGCGAGTGGCTGCGTTTGCTGCTGTTGGGCGTGCTCAATATCGGCCTGTTTCAGGCCATGCTGTTTGTGGCCGCCTATCGCCTGCCGGGCGGGCTGGCGGCCATTCTCACTTCGACGCAAATCCTGATGGTGTTGGCGCTGTCCTGGCTGTTGGGGCGGCAGCCGCAGCCCAGGGCGGCGTGGTACTGGGCGCTGGCGGGCGTGGCCGGTATTGCGCTGCTGGTGTATTCGCCGCAGGCGCGGTTCGATGCGCTGGGCATGGTCGCGGCGCTGGCCGGGGCGGCCTCGATGGCGCTGGGGCTGTGGTTTTCCAAGCGCTGGCAGTCGTCCATGCCGCTGCTGGCTTTTACCGGTTGGCAGCTGGTGGCTGGCGGCCTGTTTCTGCTGCCGTTGGCGCTGTGGCTGGAAGCGCCGCTGCCGGCGCTGACCCTGCGCCACTGGGGCGGCTACCTGTATTTGTGCCTGGTGGGCGCGGTGCTGGCCTATGCGCTGTTTTTCCGCGGCATCCGCCTGCTGCCGCCTGCGGTGGTGTCCTCGCTGGGCCTGCTCAGCCCGGTGTGCGCCTTCGCGCTGGGCTGGGTGTTTCTCGACCAGCGCCTGAGCCTGCCCGCGCTGCTGGGCTTCGGGCTGGTGCTGTGCGCCATCTACGGCGTGCAACGCGCCTTGCAGGGCAACGCTTCCGGGGCCTCTGCATGAGTTTGATTGAGCTCCTGTAAGGAGCGTCAGAACGGTAAGTAGGGCGTGGCGGTTGATGCCCCTTTCCCGCAAGCATGAAGTCGTGCTGCCTTGCAGCAGGCGTTTTTGTCACCATATTGCCGTGAATTGAGTGGCCATCCCGGCTTGCCACAAAATAGCCTGAAACACAGATGAATGAACTGCTTGCCTTTCTGCGCGGGGTGGTGCTGCGCGGCAAGAACGCTGTGAAGATGGCGGACGTGCGCCAGGTGCTGGGCGGCAACGGCTTTGATGATGTGCGCACCTGGATACAAAGCGGCAATATCGCGCTGAGAACCGACCAGGATGCCAAGGCCACCGCCGCGCGCATTCAGTCGCTTTTGCTTGCGCATTATCGTCGCAATGCGTTTTTGGAAAATAAGCTCGGCCAGGTGTTGACCACGGGCAATGGCGATACCCTGCGCAAGATGATGGATTTACTGAGAAGCCCCCATGAACACAGCCGCATTGAACTGGCATCTTTCCCACACCTACCAAACCCTGCCGCCGCTGTTTTATTCGGCCGTGGCGCCTGCTGATTTTCCCGCGCCGCAAACCGTGCTGTTCAACAGCGCGCTGGCGGCTGAGCTGGGGCTGTTGCCCGCTGCGGATGCGGCCATTGACCGCCAAGCGGTGACGGAAGTGTTTGCCGGCAACCGCTTTCCCGAAGGCGCCCGGCCGATTGCGCAGGCCTATGCCGGACATCAATTCGGGCATTTCACTCGGCTGGGCGATGGCCGCGCCCTGCTGTTGGGCGAGCAGATCACGCCCGATGGGCAGCGCATCGACATCCAGCTCAAGGGCAGCGGGCCGACGCCGTATTCACGCCGGGGCGATGGCAAAGCGGCGCTGGGGCCGATGCTGCGCGAATACCTCATCAGCGAGGCCATGCACGCGCTGGGCATCCCGACCACGCGCAGCCTGGCCGTGGTGTCCACGGGCGAGCACATCCGTCGCGAGCGCCTGCTGCCCGGCGCGGTGTTGACCCGTACCGCGCAAAGCCATATCCGCGTGGGTACCTTTGAATTTGCAGCGGCCAGTGGCGAGATAGCAAATCTGCGCGCGCTGGCCGATTACGCCTTGCAGCGGCATTTCCCCGAAGTGCTGGTAGAAAAGCCGGCGCATCCCTATCCGGGCCTGCTGCGCGCGGTCATCGCCCGGCAGGCGGCGCTGCTTGCCCGCTGGCAAACCGTCGGCTTCATCCACGGCGTGATGAATACCGACAATATGTCCATCCCAGGCCTGACCATCGACTACGGCCCCTGCGCCTTCATGGATGCCTACGACCCGGCTACGGTGTTCAGCTCCATCGACCGCGACGGCCGCTACCGCTATGAAAACCAGCCGTCGATGGCGCAATGGAATCTGGCGCGACTGGCCGAGGCGCTGCTGCCCTTGCTGGATGCGGATGAAAAAACCGCCATCGACATCGCCAACGCAGAGTTGCGGAAATTTGCGCCGCTTTTCAACCAGCATTACCAGCAAGGCATGACGCGCAAACTCGGCATTTTCGAGCCGCAAGAAACCGATACCGCCTTGCTGGATGACTTGCTGCAACGCATGCAGGCCAAGGCCGCCGATTACACCCATACCTTCGTGCGGCTGACGCTGGACATGCTTGATGCCGATGGCGCGTATCTCGATGGTACGCACGCCCTGTTTGCCGACCCGGCCTTCACCCAATGGCACACCCGTTGGCAGGCGCGACTGGCCGAACAAGCGCAGGGCAGGGCGGAGATTGCCGCCCTGATGCAGTCGGCCAACCCGTTTGTCATCCCGCGCAACCACCGCGTGGAAGCAGCGCTGGCCGCAGCCGAGGCAGGCGATATGCAGCCCTTCAATGCCCTGCTGGCCGCCTTGCAAAAACCGTTTGACTACAGCGCCGAGCGCCACTGGCAACGCCTGCCCGATGCGCCGACGCCGGGCTACCAGACCTTTTGCGGGACGTGAGTTGAGCCCGCAGATGGCGCGCCTTGCTCAGTGGGGGGCGTAAAGTCATATCCAATCACGGTGTATCCGCACCCTTTGTAGGGTCATGTGCTTTCTTGCCAATGGCCGAGTGCTTGTTGCAAGGCAATTACTTGCGCCTGTGCCTGCTCCGGCTGGAAATGAGGCGAATATGGATTCATGAAGCCGTGATGTGTGCCGACTTGTAGCGTGCAATGAGCGCCCGTAGCGGCCAATGCCGGAAAAAGAGCACCGGGCTGGAAAGTATGCTCGTGTTCAGCCCAGACCAGATGGGTCGGGCATTGGGGGCGCAAACTCAGGGCATCACGAATGCGTGAGCCGTAGTACAGCACGGCTCGGCTATGTGGATGACAGGCGTTACTGGCGATGGCCTGCCAGGCGCTGCTGGCGCCTACGCTAAAGCCCACGATGAATACGGGCGCTCCAGCCATGGCCCGGGCAATCTGCTCGGAATATGTCCTTAACCCATGCCGGGCATGGAAGGCGGCGACTGCCGCCTGCTCGCTTTCATGCGGATGTCCTTCTCCCGGCCAAGGAGAAAGCCAGGTCGCATTTCCCAGTGGTGCCAGCAAGTCCCGCAAACTGGGTTGTAGCCCGTGGATGTCGGTGGCGATGATGAGCATGTATGGCTATGCGGCAGGGAGGTTTTCTTTCACTGCCCCACCCAGTCATAAAAAGCGGCGGCAAATTTGTTAAGGAAAGCGGCGGTGTTTTCGTTGGCCACTTGCCCGTCTTCGCCCAGTGCGGTGTGGGCGCGGCTCAGGAATACTTCCGGGGCAATCAGTATGTCCGCGCCGAGGGATTGCAGGCTTTGGCGCAGGTGCAGGCCGCTGTTGATGCCGCCATAGGCGCCGGGCGAGGCGGTGACGATGGCGACTTTCTTGCCACCCCATACGCTGTGGCCAAAGGGGCGCGAGCCGATGTCGATCAGGTTTTTCATCGCCGCCGGGATGCTGCGGTTGTGCTCGGGGCTGACAATCAGTACGGCATCGGCCGCCTTGAGCTGGGCGCACACGCGATCGTAGGCGGGGATGGTTTGGCTGTCCAAGTCTTGCGTGTACAGCGGCAAGTCACCGATTTGCACTTCGTCAATGTCCACGCCTGCCGGCGCCTGGGCGGTGATATGGCGGGCGATGGCGCGGTTGATGGACTTTTGGGCAAGGCTGCCGATGACAAGGGCGATGTGGGTCATGCGATGTTCCAACGACACAAAGGGAGCACTGATTCTCGCGCAGGCGCTTGGCAGGGCAAAGCGCCTGGCGGCTCGTCAGTGTGCAGCGTGGCCGGATTGGCCGGTGTTTTTCAGCAGTAGCTCGCGCCCGGCAAACACCCCGCCTGCGGTTTCCTGTGCAAAGCGTTCGCTATCGCGGCGGCGCAGCTCGGCAATCACCTCATCGGCTTCCTGCGGGGTGGCGCCCAGCGCCTGTACCGCATGCCAGCCCATGCGCACGGCGGAGTCGAAGGTTTCGCGCACCACATGGTTGGCCTCGTGCTGCACCAAATCCAGTGCGTGATGGCGATCCCAGGCGCGCACGATGAGTTGGCTGTTGGGGCAGGTATGGCGGGCGTTTTCGACGATACGGCTGGCCGCGTCCTTGTCGTCCACGCAGACCAGAATCACATCGGCACGGTGAGCGCCCGCGGCATGCAGCACATCGGCGCGGGCGCCGTCACCGTAATAGACCTTGAAGCCGTATTTTTCCGCGTGGCGAATCACGTCCGGGTCGTTGTCGATGAGCGATACCTGCGCGCCGCGCGCCAGCACCGCCTGTCCGGCAATTTGGCCGACACGACCAAAGCCGATGATGAGCACATTGCCTTGCAGGTTTTGTGCGGCCTCCACGCCTTCCAGCGAGGCCGCCGCCGGGCGCGCCAGACGTTTGTGAATGGCCACAATCAGTGGCGTCAGCGCCATGGAGAGCACGATGATGGCAGTCATCTTGGCATTGATTTCCGGGCTGATGACGTTCAGCTTCAGCGCTTCGGCATACAGCACGAAGGCGAACTCGCCGCCTTGAGCCATCAGGATGGCGCGATCGAGCGCATCGGCATGGCTGCTTTTGGCAAGGCGCGCCACGCCGTAGATAACCGTGGCCTTGACTATCATTAGGGCCAGCACGCCGCCCAGAATCAGCGGCCAGTTTTTCGCCACCACGTCCAGGTCCAGCGCCATGCCCACGCCGAGGAAAAACAGGCCAAGCAACAGGCCGCGGAAAGGCTCGATGTCGGCCTCCAGTTGGTGGCGGAAGCTCGACTCGGACAGCAGCACCCCAGCGACGAACGCGCCCATCGCCATCGACAGTCCGCCCATTTCCATCAGTAGCGCCGCACCCAGCACCACCAGCAGCGCGGCGGCGGTCATCACCTCGCGCACGCGCGATTGGGCCAGCAGCCGGAACAGCGGGTTGAGCAGCCACAGCCCGGCGGCAATCAGCGCAGCCAGTGACAGTCCGGCCAGGCCAATGCGTTGCCAGACCGGGGCGCTGCTCTGCACAGCCTCGGCCGGCGCCAGGAACGCCACCAGTGCCAGCAGCGGCACAATCAGCAAATCTTCGAACAGCAGAATCGACACCATGCGCTGACCGCGCGGGGCGAGGATGTCGCCACGCTCGGAAAGCACCTGCATCACGATGGCGGTGGAGGTCAGCACAAAGCCCGCCCCAGCCACAAATGACAGCTGCCAGGAATAGCCAAAGGCCATACCGACAAAGGTGAGCATGATCGCGGCCAGCACCACCTGCATGCTGCCCAGCCCAAAAATCTGCCGCCGCAGGCTCCACAGGTGCGAGGGCTTCATTTCAAGACCGATGACGAACAGGAACATCACCACGCCCAGCTCGGCCACATGGATGATGGTCTGGGCATCATTGACAAGTCCCAGTCCGAACGGGCCAATTGCCAGCCCCCCGGCCAAATAGCCGAGCACCGAGCCCAGTCCGATACGCTTGAAAATCGGCACGGCCACCACCGCTGCGCCGAGCAGCGTGACCACGCCCACAAGTTGACTTGCATTGCCTTCAACGGCCATGAGAGAAATCCTGAAAAAACGATGGAGTTGGGCAGCCTGCCGCTGACAGCAGGGCGGGCATTGTCCGCATCAGGCGCCAGACCGGAAGCCCGGCTGCACTCAAGCCGGCTTTGGCGGTGCCCGATGAATCAGAACGATGAGCCCGGCTGCTTGAGGAATTCGACCTCCTCGGCCGTACTTTGGCGACCCAGCACGGCATTGCGGTGTGGATAGCGGCCAAAGCGGTCGATGATGACCTTGTGCTTGATTTCAAAATCCAGCGCATATGGCGTGGTGTAACGCTCGAACAGCACCACGGCCTGTTCGTGGATGCGGCGGCTTTCGCTGTGCATCAGTGGCATCAGCATGAAATGTCGCTCGCTGGGTGCCATATCGGCAAAGCCCGGCTGACGCACCGCTTCTTGCGCCAGTGCCACGGCCATGTTGTCCTGGGCAAAGGCGATGGGGCTATCGCGAAACAGATTGCGCGAGAACTGGTCGAGCACGATGATTTCCGCCAGCCGCCCTTGCAAGGTTTCGCGCCAGCCATCAAGCTCCGAATACACCGCCTGCTGCCATAGCGCGGCAAAGCGTTCGCGGATTTGCGTATCGAAATCCGCACTCTTTTTGAACCAGAACGGCTGGTTTTCTTCACTGAACCAGAAATCGAGTACGGCTTGTGCGCTCATGCCTTGGATGTCTCTCGAATGAATGGGGCGGTCATGGTAGCTAAGGCGGCGGCAGTTCAATTGCTGCTGAGCTTCATCACAACGACCCCGGAGATAATCAGGGCTGCCCCAAGCCAGCGGCCAAGGCTGGAAGCATCACCCAGAAACACGATGCCCACCAAAAACGCCCCTGCCGCCCCAATGCCTGTCCATACGGCATAAGCTGTGCCCATCGGAATGGTTTTCTGCGCCAGGAACAGGCAATAGCCACTGGCCGCCATGAATAGCACAGCCATGATGATGCCGGGCACGCGCCAGCCGGATTTTTGCGCCAGATTCAGACCCAGTGGCCAGCCGATTTCCAAAAGACCTGCGGTGATGAGATAGAACCAAGCGCTCATGAATGTACTCCATATCAAAATGATAAATGCTAGATAGCATGCGGGCTGGTTAGGGAGCAGTCCTATAAAGCTGACCGCACCCCAACGGCTTATGCCCGGAGCCGCCGCAGCGCCTGGTGGCCGCCTACAATCAATGCCCATCCCCAAGCCTGCGAGGTGTTTCATGCGTACTTATGTGTTGCCGCTGACGGTGGCGCTGCTGTCGGGTGCCTGTGCCAGTATCCACAGCGTTGCTCTGCCCACGATTGATAATTCGCAAGCGGCGGGCAATCTGGTTCGCTATCAATGCGATAACGGCCACCGGCTGACGGTCAATTACAAAAACAGCGATGAAATCGACATCAGCTTTCACGATGGCAAGGGAATTGTCGTTGGCAATGCCCGCAATGCGCCGGCGGCCTCCGGTGCCTATTATGTGAGCGATGCCAATAACCTGCGCTGGCATGAAAAAGGCGGCAGCGGCATCCTCAATTACCCGGCCAGCGATGGCCGCATGTTGGAAACCCGCTGTAGCACACGCTGAATTTCCGGTGCCAAACGCCCCCCCTCTCCCGTTGCCGGGAGAGGGGTGTTTTATCCGCGGTTTCAGCCTTTTTGCGCGGCCATCACTTTCTGCACGGCCGCATCCTGCTCCATACGCTGCATCAGCGCGGCGACGTTGGGATATTCCTTCCACGACTTGGGCGTGTATTCGGTCCAGCGTGCCATTACGAAGGCATAGGCATCGGCGATGCTGCGCTTGCCCTGATAGACATGGCCGTTGCCTTCGGCAATCAGCTTGTCCAGATGCTGCATGGCGCGGTCGATGCGGGCAAATGCCGCCTGCTTGGCCTTCTCCAGCGCAGCTTCGCTCTCGTCAGTGGTATAGCGCTGCGGGAAGAACAGCGGCCAGAACGCCGGGTGCAGGTCACTGGCCAGGAACGAGAGGGTTTCGTTCATCTCGAACTCGTTGAGCAGTCCCTCGTTGGCGCCGATACCAGCCTCCGGGTGCAGCGCCACGATGTATTGCAGGATGGCCGGCGCTTGGGTAAGCGCGCGCTTTTCGCCAATATCCAGGGCAGGCACAGCCGCCAGCGGGTTGATGCGCTTGTATTCCTCGGACGAATAATCCGCGCGCACGGCTTGGTAATCGGCGCCGGCCCATTCCAGGGCAATCCAGCAGGCCAGTGCACAGGTGCCGGGGGCGTAGTAAAGCTTCATGGTTTCTCCTTGGGATAAGGCCCGTTACCGGGCGGGAATCAACGCGCAGGTCATGCCAGCGGTGCAAGGCCAAGAGGCTCTCTTCTGTATCGCGCCCGGCCCGGGTGCATTTTGGCGCGGGTTTGTCTGGCAGAAAAGCCCACATGCAGCATGCAGTGTTGCAGGCATGGGGCTGCGGGCATGACGCTTGTGGATACACTGCTGTCAACTTGATAAGGAGTGCCCGATGTCTGCCAAGTTTCCTGATGTCATCCTCAACGAAGCCGAAAGCCGCTTTGAGTTGCATATTGACGGCCATATGGCCTATGAACGCTTCGAGCGCTTTCCCGGGGGCATCGCCTATCTGCATACCGTTGTGCCTGAAGCCCTGGGCGGGCGTGGCGTTGGCGGCCATCTGGTACGCCATGTTCTGGACTATGCTGCCCGTGAAGGGCTGAAAGTGCGTCCGGATTGCCCATTCGTGCGTGCCTATATCGACAAGCATCCCGAATATCAGGGCAATTCGCTGGCGCATACTGCGGCAGTGTGATGCGGTTTTGCCGCGTTGCAACAATGATGGCCTGAATCAGAGAAATCTCATGAGCGCACAGCAGTGGCTAGATAAATGGAACCAGAGCTTTCAGCGTGCAGAATATGTGTATGGCACGCAGCCGAACGTATTTTTCAAGCAGGAAATCGACAGGCTGACGCCAGGCCGCATCTTGCTGGCTGCCGAGGGCGAGGGACGCAATGCGGTGTACGCCGCGCGCCAGGGTTGGCAGGTGAGTGCCTTTGACATCAGCACTGCCGGACGCGAAAAGGCGCTGAAGCTCGCTGCCGAGGCGGGTGCGGATATCGACTATCAGGTGGGTGAATTGCCCGAGCTGCATTTTGATGCTGCGCCATTTGATGCGTTGGCGTTGATTTATGCGCATTTCCCGCCGCATTTGAAATCCGGCTACCACCGCCATCTGGCCGGTTTGCTGCGTCCTGGCGGTACGGTGATTTTCGAGGCGTTTTCCAAAAATCATTTGGCCTATCGGCAGCAAGATGGCCGGGTAGGGGGGCCGGACAAACTCGAAGCGCTGTTTAGTGAGGCAGAAATTCTGCAAGACTTTGCCGGTTTTTCCATTCAAACCCTGGAAACGCGGGAAATCACCTTGAGTGAAGGGCTGTTCCACAATGGCACAGGCTCGGTAGTGCGCTTTGTCGGCCACAAGCCCGGTTGATTGTCAAAGCGCGCGCGTCAGCGCTTCGCCAAGCCGGGCTTGCGCGGCCTCATCCAGCGGCGTATCGGCAGCATCGGTGAGCTGGAAAATATCTTCGGCACGCTCGCCAAAGGTGGCGATGCGGGCATCATGAACCCGCAGTCCCTGCGCCCGGAATACCTGGGTGATGTCCGAAAGCAGGCCGGGACGGTCGGTGCAGACCAGGCTCAACTGGCTGCGCTGCCCGGCTGCAGCGGGCGTGAAGCTGATTTGCACCGGGATGCGGAAATGGCGCAGATGCCGGGGCTGGCTGCGGCGTGGTGCGCGCACGGTGGAAAGCTCGGGTTTGGCCAGCACCTCCAGCAGTCGCTTTTCAATCTCGGCAGCGCTGAGCCTGCGGCGCGGGTCAAGCGGCAGCCCTTGCAGGATATCGAACACTTCACCATTGGCCGCGTTCAAAAGCCGTGCCTGCTGAATGGCAACACCGGCGCGGTCGAGTGTGGCGGCGATGGCAGCAAATAACCCGTCCCGGTCGGGGGCATGCACGAATACTTCCAATGCGCCGCTTTCATCATCAGCCAAGGCGCGCGCGGCCACATGCAGTGAGGCTTCAGGTGCTGCGGCCAGAACTTCCGCCTGCCAGGCGATCTGCTCGGGTTGGCCGCGCAGAAAGCTTTCTTCGGGCAGGGCTTGCAGCCATAGACCGGCCTCTTCGGCACTGAGCGGGTGAGCAAGTTGCAGGCAGGCCTGTGCTGAAATGTAAGTCTGATTGCGGTGCTCGGCGATGTTCAGCGGATTTTCCAGCCCACGTTGCAGTGCCCTGCGGGTGGCCAAGTACAGGTCGGCCAGCAGCCGGTCTTTCCAGCTGTTCCAGAGCTTTGGCGAAGTCGCGGCGATATCGGCGCAGGTGAGCAGATACAGCATGTCCAGCCGCTCGCGGCGAGCCACCACCGTGGCAAAGCGCTGTACCACTTCCGGGTCGGAAATATCCTGTTTTTGTGCGGTGACCGACATCAAAAGATGTTTTTCCACCAGCCAGGCCACCAGCTCGGTGTCATGCTCGGCAAGCCCCATGGCCTGCCCGAAGGCACGGGCATCGGCGGCGCCAAGCTCGGAATGGTCGCCGCCGCGGCCTTTGCCGATGTCATGAAAAAGCCCGGCCAAGAGCAGCAGCTCGGGCTTTTCCAGTAACGGCCAAACCTCATATGCCAGTGAAAACCGCTGCCGTTCGGCACCGCGCTGGAACAGGGCGAAGTTGCCCAGCAAGGCCAGAGTGTGCTGGTCCACGGTATAGACATGGAACAGGTCGAATTGCATCCGTCCGGTGACTTGCGCAAACGCCGGAATCCAGCGCGCCAACACGCCCAGCTTGGACATGCGCTTGAGCGTGGTGATGGCCTGGTTTTGCCGCAATAGCTGCATGAATTGCGTGCACAGCGCGGCATCGGCTTCACCGTGAGGAGGTATCAGCGCCAGATTTTCCGCCAGCGCGCGCGCGCTTTCCGAATGCAGGCCCGTGTCCTCGGGCAAGCCTGCCCAGGTCTGGAACAGGGCAAAAATCTGGGACGCATCGCCATGCGGCCATCCGGGCTTGCGTACTGAAAGCCAGCGTCCGCGCAGTTCGAAATGCTCATCAAGCACTTGCGGCTTGCCGCTGCCTTCAAGATGTTCTTCCAGCCGCTGCAACAATCGCTCGCTGATGCGCAATACCAGGGCCGCACTACGATAAAAGCCCTGCATCATCTGCTCGACCGCGGCGTTATCGGCGGACTCCCGCCGGGCAAGACGGGCAGCAAGCAGGCGCTGATAGTCAAAACGCAGGCGCTCCTCGCGTTTGCCCGCCACCAGATGCAGCCCCCAGCGCAGCCGTTGCAATTGGCTGGCCGCGCGAAGCAGGGTTTGGCGCTCGTCGGCACCAATCAGGTTCATCGCCTCAAGCTGCGCCAGCTGGCCGGTGCCATGCACGCGCGTGGACATCCAGCGCAGGGTTTGCAAATCGCGCAGCCCGCCAGGGCCTTCCTTGATATTAGGTTCGAGATTGTCGGCGGTGTCGTCAAAGCGCGCATGACGCTGGCGCAGTTCCTCGCGCTTGGCGTGGAAATACGCTTGGCGCGGCCAGATGTCTTCGGCAGCAAGCAGCGCTGCAAGCTGCCGGGCGGCATCCTCGGCGCCAGCCAGCCATCTGGCATCCATCAGCGCAGTGTGGATGGTGATGTCACTGGCGGCCTCAAGGCATTCGGGCAGGCTGCGCACTGCGTGCGAGACTTCGATATGCGCATCCCAGAGCAGGGCGATGAAGCCGGCAATGGCCTCAATGGTTTCAGGCTGCAAGGGCGCATCGCGTAGAATCAACAAATCCACATCCGAGTGTGGATACAGGCCGCGACGGCCAAAGCCGCCAACGGCCAGCAAGGACAGCCCGGTATCAGCCGCTATCAGTGCCTGCCAGGCTTCAAGAATCAGGGCTTCCACGCCATCGGCGCGAGCACGGGTCAGCAGATGCGCGGGCTCGCCTGCATCAAAGCGCCGAGCCAGCTCGGTGTCCAGTTCAGCCAAGCGGCTGCGGGCGGATTGCGCCCAGGAGTTGCCGGCTTGTTTGCTCACGCCACGGCGGGTGGCGGCGGTGAGCCTACCGAAAGGGTCAGCACGTCAAAGCCATCTTCAGTGACGGCAATCATGTGCTCCCACTGCGCCGAGAGCTTGCGGTCCTTGGTGACCACGGTCCAGCCATCGGGCAACAAGCGGCTATGGCGGCTGCCTTCATTGACCATTGGCTCGATGGTGAAAGTCATGCCCGGCTTCAGCACCAAACCATCCCCGGCGCGGCCATAGTGCAGCACATGCGGGTCCTCGTGATATACCCGGCCAATGCCATGACCGCAGTATTCGCGCACCACCGAAAAGCGCTGCGCTTCCACATATTTTTGAATGGCCTCGCCAATATCGCCCAGGGTGGCGCCGGGACGCACCGTGCGGATGCCGCGCCACATCGCTTCATAAGTGGTATCCACCAGACGTTTGGCCATCACCGAGGGCGTGCCGGCGTAATACATGCGGCTGGTATCGCCATGCCAGCCATCCTTGATGACGGTGACATCGATATTGACGATATCGCCATCCTTGAGCACTTTCGACTCACTGGGGATGCCGTGGCAGATAACATTGTTGACCGAGGTGCACAGGGTCTTGGGGAAACCGCGATAACCGACATTGGCCGGAATGGTTTTTTGCACCTTGACAATATGCTCGTTGGCGATGCGATCCAGTTCCTCGGTGCTGATGCCGGGGCGAACGTATTCGCTCATCAGATCCAGCACTTCGGCGGCCAGACGTCCGGCCTCGCGCATCTTTTCGATTTCTTCGGGGGTTTTGATAGTGACTGTCATGGTGGGCATTATCACCGATATTGGTCTGAATTCAGCTTGGCCAGTAATGGCTGTCCGGGGTAGGGCGGGCGCCGAAGATGGCCTGCCCCACGCGCACCACGGTGGCGCCTTCCTCGATGGCGATGGGGAAATCCCCGGACATGCCCATTGACAGCGCATCCAGGTCGATGCCATCGGGTAGCTCCTGGCGCAGCGCATCGCGCAGTTGGCGCAGGCGGATGAAGCATTGGCGCACGTGGGTTTCATCGGCATCGAAGATGGCAAGCGTCATCAGACCCTTGACGCGCAGGCTGGAAAAAATGGGCATTTGCCGCAGAAAATCGCGTGCTGTCTCGGGGGCAATGCCGAATTTCTGCGGCTCGTTGGAAGTATTGACCTGCACGAGTACATCCAGTGCCCGGCCTTCGATTTGCAGGCGCCTGTCCAGGGCTTCGGCAAGCTCGATGGAGTCCAGAGCCTGAAATTCATGCGCAAAACGCGCCACGTATTTGGCCTTGTTGCTTTGCAGATGACCAATGACCGACCAGCGCAGCGGCAAGTCGGCCAGTGCTTCGGCCTTTTGCCGGGCTTCCTGCACCTTGTTTTCGCCAAATTCGTTGATGCCGGCTTGATGCGCCAGTCGCAGCACTTCCGGTGGGTGGGTTTTACTGACCGGCAGTAGGCGGATTTCATCGGCATTGCGACCACAGGCTGCACAGGCCGCCTCGATACGGGCGCGCACGGTGGCGATATTCTGGCGCAGGGTGTCCAAATTCAGTGTGGTCATGACAACAGCTCCACGGCCTGGCCGTTCAGGGTGAGTGCCTGTGCATCATCGGGCAAGACCGCCAGCGCCAGCGTGCCCGCAGTGGAGACTATCTCGCCAACGCTGCGCTCGGCCTGCATCAGGGCATCACCGCTTGCCGCAGGCGTAAGGGTACGCAACAGCACCAGGCCGCGTTTGGCCTGCCCCAAGAAGTGCGTGCGCGCCACGATTTCCTGCCCGGGATAGCAGCCTTTTTTCACGCTGTAGGCGCGCAGGCGTTGCAGCGAAAGCTGCTGTGGCGTCCACTTGGGCGCTTGTTGTGGGTCAAGCCTTGGGATGCCTGCCTCAAGGTCGGCGGCGCGCCAAGCGGCATATCCAGCCTCATCGGGTGGGCTTGCCTGTGCCCCGATGGCGATTTGTCGCGCTCCAGGCCAGGGCAGTAGCACGACGTTATCGCTTATCTGCATGGACTCGCTGGCGGTCTCCTCGAACTTGCCAGCGACATGCAAATCCGTGCGTGGTGTGAGTTTGACCTTGCTGCGGAAGACATATCGACCCAGTTCGGCAGCCAGCATTTCCGGGGCGGCATCAGGCAGCAGCAACCAGAGCGTTTGGGCGTCCAGTCGCAGCAAGGCAAACAGGGCGATGAGGCGGCCTTTGGCGTTCAGCCAACCATTCCATTGGTACTGACCGTCGGCCAGCATGCTGACATCATTCATGAACTGCGACTGGGCAAATGGCATGGCATCGGCGCCGGTAAGCGCCAGTAATCGGTAGTCCGGCAGGGCAAAAAATGGTTTTGGGACGTGGTGCGGCTTGTCTGTCATTGCTGCATCGCCGTAAAATGAAAAGATTGTGAAAGAGAAGATGATAGGCCAAGACGTTGCCGATACTGCAGCCGAGCAGGCCGCAGAGGCCGTGGAAGTGGAGCAAAAAACCGAAACTTTGCCGCGCGAGATTGGCGGCAGGGACGGTTTGGAGCCCACGCGCTATGGCGATTGGGAAAAAAATGGCCGTTGTATCGACTTCTAACCCCATGGTCTGCGCTGTTGCATGACCTTGGGGCTTTCGCGCCCCGCCACGCGGCCTAGCCGCCCAGCCCGGAGACTGCCACCCTCATGGCAAATCACAAACGTCCCTTATCGCCCTTCATGCTGGGGCAGACGTATCGCTTCCAGATTACGTCCTTCATGTCGCTGATGCACCGCGCCTCGGGTGTGGCCTTGGCCGTTTCGGCTTTTGGCTTCTCCTGGTGGGTGATGTCGCTGGCGCTGGGTGGCAGCTATGCCGAATGCGCCCAGGCCGTGACCCGCTCCATCCCCGGTAAAGTCGTGCTGTTCCTGATTTCGCTGGCACTGATGTATCACCTGTTCAACGGTATCCGTCACCTGGCCTGGGACTTGGGGCTGGGCTTCAAGATTCCGCAGGTTTACCGTAGCGGCTATCTGGTGCAGGCGCTGACTGTTATCACCACCGCTGCCATTTGGGCAGTTGCATTGTTTGGAGGTGCCGCATGAGTGGCAAAGCCGCACCGAGGTTCCGCTCGCCGCTGCATCAGGCCAAGGGTCTGGGCTCGGCCAAGTCCGGTACCGGGCACTTCTGGTGGCAGCGCGTCACCGCCGTCATCCTGGCACTGTTGGTGCCCTATATCGTGTTCATGCTGGCTTGTCTTGCCGGCAGCGATGCCGACACGCTGCGCATGACCATCGCCAAGCCGTGGAATGCCATCATTTTCTCGGTCTTTGCCATCGCGCTGTTCTGGCATGCCAAGCTCGGCCTGCAAGTGGTCATCGAAGACTATGTTCATGACCGCAATATGCACTTGGTGCTGCGCATCCTTCTCATCCTGGGCAGCCTGGTCGGCGTTTTGAGCGCCATTTACGCCATCGCCCGCATCGCAATGACGGCCTGAACCCATGACTGCCTACAAAATTACTGAACACAAATACGACATGGTGGTGGTCGGCGCCGGTGGCGCTGGCCTGCGTGCCACCTTTGGCCTGGCCCAGAAGGGCCTGAAAACTGCCTGCATCACCAAGGTGTTCCCGACCCGCTCGCATACCGTGGCCGCGCAGGGCGGGATTTCCGCCGCGCTTGCTAACATGGGCGAGGATGACTGGCGCTTCCACTTCTACGACACCATCAAGGGCTCGGACTGGCTGGGCGACCAGGATGCGATCGAATACATGTGCCGCGAGGCCATCCCGGCGGTCATCGAGCTTGAGCACCAGGGCGTGCCGTTCTCGCGCACCGAAGAGGGCAAGATTTACCAGCGCCCGTTCGGCGGCATGACCACCCATTACGGCAAGGGCATTGCCCAGCGTACCTGCGCCGCTGCCGACCGTACCGGCCATGCCATCCTGCATACCCTGTACCAGCAGTCGCTGGCGCATGATGCCGAGTTCTTCATCGAATACTTTGCGCTTGACCTCATCATGGATGCCGAAGGCGCCTGCCGTGGCGTGTTGGCATTGGACATGGCCACCGGCGAGCTTCATTTGTTCCGCGCCCACGGCACCGTACTGGCCACTGGCGGCTATGGACGTGCGTATTTCTCGGCCACTTCCGCCCATACCTGCACCGGCGATGGTGGCGGTATGGCGCTGCGCGCTGGCCTTGCCTTGCAGGACATGGAGTTCGTGCAATTCCACCCGACCGGCATTTACGGCGCGGGCTGTCTGATTACCGAAGGCGTGCGTGGCGAAGGCGGCATCCTGCGCAATGCCAATGGCGAGCGCTTCATGGAACGCTATGCGCCGAACGCCAAGGATCTGGCCAGCCGCGACGTGGTCAGCCGCTCGATGACCATCGAAATCCGTGAAGGCCGCGGCGTGGGCGAGCACAAGGATCATATCTTCCTTGACCTCACCCACCTTGACCCGAAAGACATCCACGCCAAGCTGCCGGGTATTGCTGAATCGGCGCGCATCTTCGCCGGCGTGGACGTGGAAAAGCAGCCGATTCCGGTAATTCCGACCGTGCACTACAACATGGGCGGCATCCCCACCAACTATCACGGCGAAGTGGTGCAGCTGCGCAATGGCGACCCCGATGCCGTGGTGCCGGGCTTGTATGCCATCGGCGAGGCCGCCTGCGTGTCGGTGCATGGCGCCAATCGCCTCGGCTCCAACTCGCTGCTTGACCTGGTGGTGTTTGGCCGCGCCGTGGCCAATCGCGCTGCCGAAACCATCAAGGCCGGCGCCGTGCATCCCACCCTGGGCGCCGACGCCTGCGACAAGTCGCTGGCCAACCTCGACCGCCTGCGCAATGCCAAGGGCAGCCTGCCGACGGCGCAGATTCGCAGCAATATGCAGCGCACCATGCAGTCCGATGCTGCGGTGTTCCGTACCGGCGAATCGCTGGCGGCCGGGGTCAAGAAAGTCAACGAGATTTACCAGTCGTTTGCCGATGTCGGCGTTTCCGACCGCTCGCTGGTGTGGAACTCCGACCTCATCGAGACCCTGGAATTGCAGAACCTCTTGGGACAGGCGCTGGTCACCATCACCTCGGCGGAAAACCGCAAGGAATCGCGTGGCGCCCATGCCCGTGAGGACTATCCCGAGCGCGATGACGTCAACTGGCATAAGCACACCGTGTGCTCGGTGGACGAAGCGGGCAAGACCCATATCGACTACCGCCCGGTGCATATGTACACGTTGACCGACGACGTGGAAGTGGTTCCCCCCAAGCCGCGCGTGTACTGACACGCGCGCAGCAAGGTAAGACGCGAGATGTCGAGGCAGCCGCGCCAGCTACACCGCCCGCCACGCCCCGCATCGAACGTCCAACGTCTCACCTACAAGGTTTCCAACCATGGCTCAATTCAAGCTCCCTGCCAATTCCGTCGTCCAGAAGGGCAAACACTTTCCGGCTGCCAGCGGCGCCAAAAACGTGCGCACCTTCAAGATTTACCGCTGGAATCCCGATGACGGCCAGAACCCGCGCACCGATACCTATGAGGTCGATCTGGCCAGCTGCGGGCCGATGGTGCTCGATGCGCTTTTGAAAATCAAAAACGAAATCGACCCGACCCTGACCCTGCGCCGCTCCTGCCGCGAAGGCATCTGCGGCTCCTGCGCGATGAATATCGACGGCACCAATACCCTGGCCTGTACCAAGGCCATTGATGATTGCGCCGCAGGCACCATCCCGATTTATCCGCTGCCGCATATGCCGGTCATCAAGGATCTGGTGCCTGACCTGACCCATTTCTATGCCCAGTACGCCTCGATTCGCCCCTGGCTGCGTACCCAAAGTGCCGCACCGACCCGCGAGCGCCTGCAATCGCCGGAAGACCGCGAAAAACTCGATGGCCTGTACGAGTGCATCCTGTGCGCCTGCTGCTCCACCTCCTGCCCGAGCTACTGGTGGAATGGCGACCGCTATCTGGGTCCGGCGATCTTGCTGCAGGCCTACCGCTGGATTGTGGATAGCCGTGACGAGGACACCGGCAGCCGTCTGGATGATCTGGAAGACCCGTTCAAGCTGTACCGCTGCCATACCATCATGAACTGCGCCCGCACCTGCCCGAAGGGACTCAACCCTGCCAAGGCCATCAGCGAAATCAAGCAGTTGATGTTGGCACGCACCATGTAAGACAAAACCCCTTCTTCGGAAGGGGTTTTTCATTGAGCCGCAATGTGTTTTGGTGCAATAGTTGGTGTGCGCTTTGCTTAAATGAGCAAGTCAAGTTCAAGGTGTGGTACATGAGAGAATCGCTATTGGATTGCGAGGTCACACCCAAATCAGAATAAGCTCAAGTTGCACGTAGGCAACTTGGCGACTTCCTGAAAGTCCTTGAAAACAAATAGTTAGAAAAAATAACAGTGGCTGAGGTGTAGGCCTACACTTGTGACATGCCTTTTGTAAGGCTGTTAGCCAATCAGAGAGGGCTTTAGGCCTTATGCTGATTGGGCTATACAAGAGGCCGTGTCCGCTTCTGCGGGCGCGTGTGTTGAAGCCTTCCGATTGGGAGTAGTGTCAAAGAGGCACTCGTGCCCGGCTCATGAGGTATATGAGTGGAAAGTCGAAAAATCCAGCTCGAAGTGAAGCAGTTAGGAAATCACCTCCTGCAGAGCTTCTGCAACAAAAAACCGCCTTGCGGCGGTTTTTTGTTGCGCTCGGTTGGGCAAGCCCAAGTTTCTCAGCGCTGACGTGCCTTGAAACGCGGATTGGACTTGCAAATCACGAAGACCTTGCCGCGACGGCGGACGACTTTGCAGTCGCGGTGACGGGCCTTCGCCGACTTCAGGGAGGACAGGACCTTCATGACTAAACCTCTGATGGCGAAAAGTGGAAACGAATGTAGCTCGACATAATAGCAGTAAGCTTGAGTGCAATCAAGCTGCAGGTAAGTAATACGCCCATCCGGGGCTGGCAGCAGCTAAACTTGGCGGATGAATCAAGATGAGCCATTTTTTAGCAATTCCGTCCCCGTGCTTGCCATCGATGGACCCTCTGGCTCCGGCAAGGGCACTATCAGTCGCCGTGTGGCTCAGCATCTGGGCTGGCATTATCTGGACTCTGGCGCACTGTACCGGGCGGTCGGTGTTTCGGCCATGAAGCAGGGGATTGACCTGGGGGATGTGCAAGCCGTTGAAGCCTGCGCGCGCCGCACACAAATCCGCTTTGCTGATGATGCCAAGGGGGAAGCGCGTGTATGGGTCAATGGCGAGGATGTCACCGATGAATTGCGACTGGAAACGACAGGTGCGGCCGCTTCTGCAATCGCTTCGATGGCAGGGGTGCGCGCGGCGCTTGTGCAGATGCAGCATGATTTTCGCACAGGGCCGGGGTTGGTCGCCGACGGGCGCGATATGGGCACCGTCATCTTCCCGGATGCTTTTTGCAAGGTGTTTTTGACCGCCAGTGCCGAGGAACGTGCGAGAAGGCGGTATAAACAGTTGATGCAAAAAGGGGTTTCGGTTAATCTCGACAGCCTGCTGGGCGAGATTGTTGCCCGTGACGAGCGCGATGCCAGTCGACCGCTTTCACCATTGAAACCTGCAGCGGATGCGGTGTCCATCGACACCACCGGTGTGGCGATTGATACGGTGGTGGCGCAAGTGCTGGCGCTCGTGGAGAAATCCGGCCTGCTGCCGGAAGCGTCCTGAGCGGCAAGCCCATTCAGCAGAATCCGCCCCGCAGGTTGCAAAGCCTGCGGTCAATCCACTTCAACACTCACACGGCCAATGGGCAATCCCGCCCGCGCCGACAAAACGGGTGGAGCGGACGCACAGCGGTATGCGCCTGCTCTGAAGATCAACCTAGAGAATAGAAATGACTGAATCATTTGCCGAACTGTTTGAACAGAGCCAGCAACAACTGGCCAAGCTGAAGCCCGGTGCCATCGTGACCGGCACCGTCGTTGCCGTGACCAACGATGTGGTGGTCATCAATGCCGGCCTGAAGTCCGAAGGCATCGTGCCGATCGAACAGTTCCGGAACGAAGCCGGCGAAATCGATGTGGGCATCGGCGACGAAGTAAAGGTGGCGCTGGACTCCATCGAAAACGGCTTTGGTGAAACCGTGCTCTCGCGCGAAAAAGCCAAGCGCGCGATGGTCTGGGACGAACTGGAAGAAGCACTGGAGAAGGGCGAAATCATCACCGGCCGCATCAGCGGCAAGGTCAAGGGTGGTTTCACCGTCGATATCAAGGAAGTCCGCGCATTCCTGCCGGGCTCGCTGGTCGATGTGCGTCCGGTGCGCGATCCTGTGTACCTGGAAGGCAAAGAGCTGGAATTCAAGCTCATCAAGCTCGACCGCAAGCGCAATAATGTGGTGGTCAGCCGCCGCGCGGTGGTGGAAAACGAGCATTCCGAAGAGCGCGAAGCGCTGATGGAAAAGCTGGTGGAAGGTGCCAAGCTCAAGGGCGTGGTCAAGAACCTCACCGATTACGGCGCATTCGTGGATCTGGGCGGTATCGACGGCCTGCTGCATATCACCGACATGGCTTGGAAGCGCGTGCGTCATCCGTCCGAAGTGGTCGAAGTCGGTCAGGAGCTGGATGTGCGCGTGCTCAAGTACGACCGCGAGCGCAACCGCGTCAGCCTCGGCCTCAAGCAAATGGGCGAGGATCCGTGGGACAACATTTCCCGCCGCTATCCGGCCAATACCCGTGCCTTCGGCAAGGTGTCCAACGTCACCGATTACGGTGCCTTCGTTGAAATCGAAGCCGGCGTGGAAGGCTTGGTGCACGTTTCGGAAATGGACTGGACCAACAAGAACGTCAATCCGTCCAAGGTGGTGCAGGTCGGTGACGAAGTCGAAGTGATGGTGCTGGATGTGGATGAAGAGCGTCGTCGCATCTCGCTGGGCATGAAGCAGGTCTCCAGCAATCCGTGGGAAACCTTCGCGGCCACCCACAAGAAGGGTGACAAGGTGGAAGGTCAGATCAAGTCGATTACCGACTTTGGCATCTTCATCGGCTTGGAAGGCGGCATTGATGGTCTGGTGCACCTGTCCGACCTCAGCTGGAACACCAATGGCGAAGACCTGGCTCGCAACTACAAGAAGGGCGACACCGTGCAGGCCGTGGTGCTGGCGGTTGACCCCGAGCGCGAGCGCATCAGCCTTGGCGTCAAGCAGCTGGAACAAGACCCAATGGGTCAGTTCCAGGCCTCCAATACTCGTGGCTCGGTGGTCAAGGGCACGGTGAAGGAAGTCGATGCCAAGGGCGCAGTGGTTGAGCTGGCCGACGGTGTGGAAGGCTATCTGGCCGCCCGTGACATCTCGGTTGACCGCGTCGACGATGCTTCGCACGTGCTGAAGGTCGGTGACGAAGTGGAAGCCAAGATCATCGGTACTGATCGCAAGAGCCGCGTGGTGCAGCTCTCGATCCGCGCCAAGGATCAGGACGAGATGAACGAAACCCTGGCTGAGTACAACCGCAGCAATGCGGAAGCTGCCAGCGGCACCACCCAGCTGGGTGCGCTGTTGCGCGAGCAGCTCGGCAAGGGCGAGTAATCCCCGCAGCCGGAGTCCAGTACACGGCGCTTCCCGATGTACTGGCTCCGGCTTTTGTTTTGCAGGGCCGGCTTGTTTTGGGGCTGCCCAGTGGTTTTGGCTTACGGCATTGTTGGCGATGACCAAATCGGAATTGATAGAAATCCTCAACCAGCGCCAGCGTCACCTCAAGGTAGAGGACGTTGAGTTTGGTGTGCGCACCCTGCTTGAATTGATGAGTGCAAGCCTTGCCACCGGAACCCGGATTGAAATTCGCGGCTTTGGCAGTTTTTCGCTGCATTACCGCAAGCCACGTACCGGGCGCAATCCCAAGACCGGCGCAGCGGTGGCTTTGCCTGCCAAGCATGTGCCGCACTTCAAGCCGGGCAAGGAGTTGCGTGAGCGCGTCAGTGAAGTGACGCCAGTGGTTGAAAACGAATAAAAATTTCAGTGCTGCGCCCTATGCGCAGCTTCATCATCCTTCACGGCAGCGATTGCCATCGTGCAGCTGCCCGGCCTGTTTCCTCGCTTATGGATACCCGCCATGGCCTTTATCGAACAATGGTTCTGGTTTGTTTTGCTGCTGCCCGCTGCTGCGGTAATGGGCTGGGTGATTGGCAGGCGCGGCGGCGAGAGGCATAGCGATAGCCAGGTCAGCAAGCTCTCGACGACTTACTTCCGCGGGCTCAACTATCTTTTGAACGAGCAGCCGGACAAGGCGATTGAGCTGTTCCTGCATATTGCCGAACTTGACAAGGAAACCTTTGAAACGCAATTGGCCTTGGGGCATTTATTTCGTCGCCGGGGTGAGGTTGACCGTGCCATCCGCCTGCATCAGGGCTTGATTGAGCGCAAGGATCTGAGCGATGCGCAGCGAGTGCAGGCATTGCTGGCTCTGGGCGAGGACTATATGAAGTCTGGCCTGCTTGATCGAGCGGAAACGGTATTTGTGGAGCTGGCTGAAACCGGCCATCGTGCACCGCAGGCGCTGCGGCATTTGATTGATATTTTCCAGTCCGAGCGCGATTGGAATCGCGCTATCGAAAGCGCGCACCGTTTTGAAGCCGCCACTGGCGAGCCGATGGGCAAACTGATTGCCATGTATGAATGCGAGCTGGCCGAACGCCACCGCGCCAATGGCGATGTCACGGCAGCGCGTGAGGCGATTGCCAGAGCCTATGCGGCTGATTCCAATGCCGTGCGTGCCGGGATGCTGGAAGGGCGTCTGGAGGCGGCTGCCGGCAATGATGAGGCGGCGATCAAGGCATTTGAGCGTGCCGCCCGCCATGATGCCGATTATTTGCCGGATATTCTGCCGACGCTGTTGCAATGCTATGAACGCACGGGCGATACCCCCGGCGCGCGGCGTTTTCTTGCGGAAATGGCCGAGCACTATGCAGGTGTGGCGCCGGTGTTGGCACTGACCCATCTGGTCGAACGTGAGGAAGGGGTGCAGGCAGCACGGCTGTATCTGACCCAGCAATTGAAAGACCGGCCATCGGTACGCGGCGAGGCGGCGCTTATCGAGCTGGCATTGCGTGATGGTGACGATATCCTCGGCACCTTGCAGGCCTTGGGGCGTATCAACGACCAATTGTTGGTGCGCAATCCCAGCTATCGCTGCAACCACTGCGGATTTGGGGCGCGTTCGCATCACTGGCAATGTCCCAGTTGCCGGCAGTGGGGCGTGGTCAAGCCATTGCTCAATTACGCATTGGTATGAACGGTTTCTGGCTCTGGTTCGCCGGGGCTGCGCTCGCCAGCCTGTTAGGGACTGGGCTTGCCCGGCGTTACGCGTTGCACCGGCAGCTGCTGGATATGCCTGGGGATACGCGCCGCAATCATCAGCATATAACCCCACGCGGCGGTGGCATTGCCATGGCACTCTTGATGTGGCTGGCCTGCCTGGGGCTGGCCATGACCACAGGGCAGTGGGGCTGGTTACTTCTGGCAACCGGTTTGGCCGTGGTGGCAGGTGTAGGCTGGTGGGACGATCACAGGCCGCTTTCGGTAAGGCTGCGCTTTGCCGTGCATCTGGCTGCAGCAGGTTTGCTGGCATTGGCCGGCATTGGCTTTGGCTGGCCACTCTGGCTATGTCTGTGCGGATTTATTGCCGCACTGGCGCTGACTAATATCTGGAATTTTATCGATGGCATCAATGGTATTGCTGCTTCGCAAGCACTGCTGGTAGCACTGCTGGCCGTCTGGCTGATGACGGGTGCAGGACAGATTTTTGCGCTGCTGCTGTTGGCAGTATGCGCAGGCTTTTTGCCCTGGAATTTTCCGCGGGCGCGGATTTTCATGGGCGATGTGGGCAGCGGCGCATTGGGATATTTATTGGCAGTGGTTTGGACGCTTTCGGCAGCAGCTGAGCTGCGCTTTGGTTGGCTGCTGGCACTGCCACTATCGACCTGTGTACTGGATGCCACGCTGACCCTGCTGCTGCGCATCCGGCGTGGCGAAAAATGGTGGCAGGCACACTCGGCACATAGCTATCAGATATGGGCCCGCCGACTGGGACGGCATACGCCGGTGACTCTGGCTTACGCGCTATGGTCATTGCTTGCCGTGCTATTGGGCACTGTGTTTTTGCATGAGACTTCGCTGGCGTTTCTGGCGCTTGCCTGTATCTTGTGGTTCACCGCAGGCGCAATAGGCTGGCTGTGCTTGCGCAAGCCGACATCGCATCGGAATCAAACATGAAGCTGTCGCACAAAAAACGTCTGTGGTTGTCTTGGCCGCGGGTTGCGGTCATCAGTCATGACTTGTTGATGGTGGTGCTGGTATGGCTGGGATTGCAGTGGCTGCGCTACGAAATGCAGCCAGCGCTCGTGATGCCGGCGACGGACTGGATTGAGCTGCTGCTGGTGGTTGCTCTGCAGGGCACCGCCTTTCGCTTTTCAGGGCTGTATCACGGCCTATGGCGCTTTGCCAGCACGCCCGACCTGTTCAATCTGCTGAAGGCCTCTGTGTTGGGTGTGGTGGCCATTGTGGGCGCGCTATTTCTCTACAAGCGTCTGGAAGGGGTGCCGCGTTCAGTGCTGCTGATGTATCCGTTTGCACTGGTGATGTTACTGGGGATGCCGCGCTGGCTGTACCGGATTTGGAAGGATGGCATTCTTCAGGTCAATCGTCATGAGACTGCAACCCGGGTATTGATCTTGGGTGCCGGGCAGGCCGGTGAAAACCTGCTGCGCAATTTGCGCAATTCTGAAAACTATGTGCCAGTCGGATTTTTGGATGATGCGCCCAGCCTCAAAGGAATCCGGCTGCATGGTGTGCCGGTTTTGGGGCGGATTGATGATGCGGCAGATATCGCCCGGGAAACTGCCGCCGGGATGCTGGCCATTGCCATGCCCTCACTGGAAGCCGCTGCCATGCAGCGCGTGATTGCGGTATGCGAGTCTACCGGGCTGCCCTTTCGCATGGTGCCGCGTGCTGAAGACTTGCTGGACAAGAGTCTCCATGCCGATGGTCTGAAAGAAGTGGCCATTGAAGACTTGCTGGGGCGCAAGCCGATCACAGCCAATTGGCAGGAGATTCGCAACTGGCTTGGTGGACGCAATGTGCTGGTGACTGGCGCCGGGGGGTCGATTGGCTCGGAATTGTGTCGGCAGTGTGCGCGCAATGGTGCGGCCTCAATTATCTTGGTCGAACAGAATGAGTTTTCCCTGCTGCAGATGGCGCAGGAGCTGCGGCGCGATTTTGCCGATGTGGCCTGTGTGCCGATTTTGGGCGATTGTGGCGACCCGGCGGTCATCAGTCATGCATTGCAACAGACCCAGGTGGAAGCGGTTTTTCATGCTGCAGCCTATAAGCAGGTGCCGGTGCTGGAGGGGCAGCTGCGCGAGGCGATACGCAATAATGTGCTCGCCACCGAAACCGTGGCGCGGATTTCGGCCCAAATGAATGTCGGTACTTTCGTTTTGATTTCCACCGACAAGGCCGTGAATCCGGTCAACATACTGGGCGCCAGCAAGCGCCTGGCAGAAATGGTTTGCCAGCTGCATGCCCGGCAAAGCCAGACACATTTTGTCACCGTGCGCTTTGGTAATGTATTGGGCTCGGCCGGTAGCGTGGTGCCGCTGTTTCGTGAGCAGATCCGCTTGGGTGGGCCGGTGACCGTGACTCATCCGCAAGTAACGCGCTATTTCATGACCATTCCCGAGGCCAGCCAGTTGATTTTGCAAGCCTCAAGCATTGGTGCCCACCATGCCATCTATACCCTCGACATGGGTGAGCCGGTAGCGATTCGCGTGCTGGCTGAGCAGATGATTCGCCTGGCCGGCAAACAGCCCGGGCGTGATATCGCCATCACTTATACTGGTCTTCGCGATGGCGAAAAACTGCATGAAGTTCTGTTTCATGATGAAGAAAGCTATTGCCCAACCATGTATCCGAAGATTTTGCAGGGCAAGGTGCGCCAAGTGCAGCCAGAATCCTTGCAGGCTTCACTCAAGGTGTTGACTGATGCCAGTGCCCGTTACGATGCAGCGCTTTTGTTGCAGGAATTGAAAAAAGCCGTGCCGGAATTTGAGCCGGGTCAGCATTTGACAGATGGTAGTGTCTCGGTCATCGTGCCGTTCCCAGGTCGCCGTAACCGCAAGCATTGATGCAATGAATCATCCACGTATCCGTAAAGCCGTATTCCCCGTCGCAGGCTTGGGCACCCGTTTTCTGCCCGCCACCAAAACCGTTCCCAAGGAAATGTTGCCGATTGTGGACAGGCCGCTGATTCAATATGCGGTGGACGAGGCGATTGCTGCGGGCTGTGACACGCTGATTTTCATTACCAACCGTTACAAGCATGCAGTGGCTGATTATTTTGACAAGGCCTATGAGCTTGAGCAGCGCTTGCAAAAAGCTGGCAAGGAAAAGCAGCTCCATGCCGTGCAAAACGTGCTGCCCAAGGGCGTTCGGGCGATTTTTGTCACCCAGCCTGAAGCCCTGGGGCTTGGACATGCGGTGTTGTGTGCCAAGGAGGTGGTGGGCGATGAACCTTTCGCGGTGTTGCTGCCCGATGACCTGATTTACAGCCGGGGGGCTGGCGCGCTTGCACAAATGGCCGACCATGCCCAGAAAAGCGGCGGCAGCGTGATTGCGGTGCAGGATGTGGCACATGAGCAAACCGGCAGCTATGGCATTGTCGATGCTCCGGATTTTGATGGTCGTGCCGGGGCAATCAAGGCCATCGTGGAAAAGCCGCATCCTGATGACGCCCCCAGTGACCTCGCGGTAGTGGGGCGTTATGTGCTTTCGCCGCGTATTTTCCAGCTGCTGGAAAATACTGGTGAAGGCGCAGGTGGCGAGATTCAGCTGACCGATGCTATCGCCCAGCTGTTGCAGCAGGAGCGGGTTGATGCGTTCCGCTTCCAGGGCACCCGCTTTGACTGCGGTACCCATCTGGGATTGATTGAAGCCACAGTGCGTTATGCGCTTGACCACGAACTGTTGCGTGGCGAAGCCAAGCGCATGATGCAGGCGGCGTTGGACGAGTTGGGTGTGGTGGAGACATGAGCGCCGAATCGGTATCGATCAGCTGGGACGATTTCCAGCGCGTGGCGCTGCATGCCGGTACCGTGGTGCGGGTCGAGTCTTTCCCCGAAGCACGCAAGCCTGCCTGGAAGCTATGGGTCGATTTTGGCGCGCATGGCATCAAGAAAACCAGCGCACAGATTACTGAGTTGTATTCGCCCGAAGCCTTGTTGGGCAAGCAGGTGCTGGGGGTCATCAATTTCCCGCCCAAGCAAATTGCCGGTTTCATGTCGGAATTTTTGCTGACCGGCTTCCATACCGAGCACGGCGTAGTGATTGCCAGCTGCGAGCGCCCGGTCGCCAATGGTGCTCGGCTTGCCTGAAATCTTGTGACTTATTTGGTATTGGGGGCATTGGCAGTGGCCAAAGCGCCACGGCGCAAGCGTGATTCGCGATGGGCGATATAGGCGGTAGCGCCGAGGATGATGGCCGCGCCGATCAGCGTCCAGCGGTCGATTTTTTCACCAAATAGCAGCCAGCCGCAGAAGCTGACGAATGGCAGCTGCACAAAGCTGATGGGTGTCAGCGCCGAGACATCGCCGATTTTCAGTGCGCGCGTCCACAGCACCTGTCCCAGCGTGCCGGAAAATCCG
Organism: Lysobacteraceae bacterium NML03-0222; assembly: GCA_002798195.1. GTDB lineage: Bacteria > Pseudomonadota > Gammaproteobacteria > Xanthomonadales > Xanthomonadaceae > Solilutibacter. Next base: position 55,971 of record NWQM01000012.1, read on the forward strand.
GTCAAAAGCAGCCATAGCCAGACTTCGCTGCTGTCTGGCCAGCGCCAGTCGAAAAGCGCCGGAATCAGCGACATCGGCACCCAGAATACATAAGTCCAGAACACGATGGCATTGGCGCTGTCTTGGCGTGATAGTTGCTTGATCTGGATCGCCACCAGCGCGCTCATCACCGCCCCGGCAACTGCCATCAGAAGGCCGAGGGAAAATGCTCCCGACCAGGGGCGCACGATGACCAGCACGCCAATAAAACCCGCCAGCACCGCCAGCCAGCGACGGATACGGACTTCTTCGCCGAGCATCAAGGCTGCAAACAGGGTGACGAAAATCGGCGAGGAATAGGAGAGGCTGATGGCCTGACCAAGTGGCAGATGCGCCAGTGACCAGAACATGCAGAACATGCCGACAAGGCCAATCAGGCAGCGGAAAAAATAGCGCGGCAATTGTTGGGTGTGGATGGTCTGGCGCATCTGCGACAGCGGCTGTGCCGAACGCAGTGCAGGGGCAAACAGCAGCGGCAGCAGGAAAATCAAGCCAAAGGCATTGCGGAAGAAGGCGATTTCCCAGGTGGGGGTGCTGGCCGAGGCCAGTCGGATACTGAGCGCCATCACTCCGAAGCTCAAAGTGCTGGCCAGCATCAGCAGGGCGGCGCGCAGATGCTGGCTCACCAGTGTGCTCCAATCAGGCGGGGTTCGGGCTCGATGGCGACGCCAAAGCGCGTTGCAACCGATGCGGCGATTTCGCGTGCCAATGCCAGAAGCTCGCTGCCGCGCGCCGCGCCGTGATTGACCAGCACCAGGGCATGTTCGGCCGAAACCCCGGCATCGCCTTGGCGCTTGCCTTTCCAGCCGCATTGGTCAATCAGCCAAGCGGCAGAGAGTTTGCCAAAATCGGACTGCCCTGCGGGAAATACCGGCAGGTTCGGATACTGCGCGCGCAGGGCATCGGCCTTGGACTGCGGCACGATCGGGTTTTTGAAAAAGCTGCCGGCATTGCCGATGCGCTGCGGATCGGGCAGTTTGCGCTGGCGGATGCGTATCACCGCCGCGGCCACATCTTGTGGGGTGGGTGTGCGGATACCTGCCCGGGCAAGTTCGGTATCCAGTCCGGCATAAGCCAGCTGCAACCGTGGCTGGCGCCAGAGGCGGAACTTCACCCGTAGCACTGCATAGCGCTGCGGGTCGGCCTTGAAGGCACTGTCGCGGTAGGAAAAACCGCATTCGGCATGCGACCACCAGCGGGTTTGTCCACTATGGCGGTCATGAACCTGCACTTGCTCAATCAAGTCCATCACTTCCACGCCATAGGCGCCGATATTCTGGATGGGGGCAGCGCCCACCGTGCCGGGGATCAGCGCCAGGTTTTCCAGGCCATAAGCCCCGGCGGCCAGGCAGTGCATGACGAACGCATGCCAAATCACCCCGGCGCTGGCGGTAATGCTGATACGTTCACCGTGGTTTTCAGACATTTCGATGCGCTTGTCCAGCACTTGCACGGCGCTGTCGATTTGCTCGGTGACAAACAGCAGATTGCTGCCGCCCCCCAGCATCAGCGCAGTCGAACCTGCCTGCCGTAGCGCTTCGGGCAGGGCATCGACATCATCAACCTGATACAGGCAGCAGGCACGCGCGGGCAGGGCAAAGCTGTTGGCGAGTGGCTGATCGGGCAGGGCAGTGAAACCGGGGCTGCTCATCAGTCCGGCACTCGGCCACTGGCGGGGGCTTCCTTGCGGCGACGGATGGCTTCCACGCATTCGCCGACCAAAGCCGGGCCGCGATAGATAAGGCCACTGTAAACCTGCACCAGTTGCGCGCCGGCAACGGTTTTGGCGACCGCATCGGCGCCGGAAACAATGCCGCCAACGCCGACCAGCGGGATGGATTCAGGCAGGCGGGTGCGCAGGCGGCGCAGGCAGGCGGTGGAGCGGGAGAGCAGTGGTGCACCGGAAAGGCCGCCGACTTGCTGCGCCAGGGGATGTTGCTGTACCTCCAGCCGCGATACGGTGGTATTGGTGGCGATGACGCCATCCACGGCCATGTCAGCCAGCACCCGTGCAGCTGCATCCAGATCTTCATCACTGAGGTCGGGGGCGATTTTCACCAGCAGAGGTACCCGCCTGCCATGCTGGCTGCCCAGCCGCTCCTGCGCCTCGCGCAGTGCGCCGAGCAGGCTGCGCAGTTGCTGCTCTTCCTGCAATTCGCGCAGCCCTGCGGTATTGGGCGAGGAGATATTGACGGTGATGTAATCGGCCAGCGGATAAACGCGTTCCATGCAGTGCAGATAGTCGCTGGCGGCGTTTTCGTTTTCAGTGTCCTTGTTCTTGCCGATATTGATACCGAGGATGCCGGGGCGGTGTTGCAAGGCTTCGACATTGCGCACCAAGGCATCCACGCCGTCGTTATTGAAACCCATGCGGTTGATGATGGCCTGATGCTCGGGCAGGCGGAACAGCCGTGGCGCCGGGTTGCCCGCTTGCGGGCGGGGCGTGATGGTGCCGATTTCCACCGAACCAAAGCCGAGCGCAAACAGCGCCTTGATATGGTCACCGTTTTTATCAAGTCCCGCCGCCAGACCGACCGGATTGGGGAACGTCAGGCCAAAAGCCTTGACTGGAAGAGGGCGGGCAGGCTTGGGCAGCAGCAGTCCGGCAATGCCACTGCCAACGGCGATATCGGCCCAGCGCAATGCCAGCTTATGCGCGCGCTCTGGCTCAAGTCGAAACAGATAGGGGCGTAATGCGGCGTACATAAGTTTTCTAGTATGACGAAAGTATGCCAATCCCGATCAGGCCGCCAAAGAATAGCAACACGACAAGAAGGACAAGCAGATAAAGCCCGGCGACCATATACCCCATTACCAGCCCGGCCAGAGCCAAGCCATCGCCTTCATAGCGCTCAGGTGCACGGCGGATTTCGCTGCGTGCCATATGCCCGGTGATGATGGCGATGATCGCCGTGATACCGGTGAAAAAGCCCAAAATTCCGCAAACCAAGCTGGCAACGGCCATACCGCTGGTTTGGCGTGGATAGACCGGCGGCAGGTTCATGGCTGGATACCTCCGGAAGCTAGTGTCATCAGGATATAGGCGGCGATGGAAAGATAGCCGATAACCAAGCCGACAAAGGCGAGTGCGCGGCCTTTGTAGTGCTCCGGAGATTTGCGGATTTCCGCCAGTGCAAAATGACAGGCAGCGATACCACTGGCAGTGGCAAGCAGGGCGATAAGCAGCCCGAATGAGGCATAGCCCCAGCTTGGCGGTTTCCACGGGAAAAACTCCAGCGGCAGCCCGCAAACAGCGGCAATCAGGCCGATGATGGCAAATGTATTGAGCTGCTTTTCAGGTTGAGCCAGCATCATGACTTGGGCGTGTGCCACCTGCCCGCATCAGCGATACGGGCAGGAGCAAGGTGCCATTACAGGTCGAACTTGATGCCTTGCGCCAGCGGCAATGCGTCGGAGTAGTTGATGGTATTGGTCTGGCGGCGCATATAGGCCTTCCAGGCATCGGAGCCGGATTCACGGCCGCCGCCAGTTTCCTTCTCGCCACCGAAGGCGCCGCCGATTTCCGCACCGCTGGTGCCAATATTGACGTTGGCGATACCGCAGTCCGAGCCGCTGGCGGCCAGGAACGCTTCGGCACGCTTGAGGTTGGTGGTGAAAATGGCCGAAGACAGACCCTGCGGCACGGCATTTTGCATGTCGATGGCTTCATCAATGTCGCGATACTTCATCACGTACAGAATCGGCGCAAAGGTTTCGTGCTGCACCACTTCGGCATCGTTGCCAAGGCCGGTGACAATTGCCGGCTTCACGAAGAAGCCCTTGCCGTCGATCTTTTCGCCGCCCACTTCGACCTTGCCGCCGGTGGCCTTGGCCTTGGCGATGGCATCGAGGAACGCATCCACACCTTCTTGCGAATTGAGCGGGCCGACCAGATTGGCCGCATCGGTCGGGTCGCCGATCTTGCCTTCCACCTGACGGTAGGCGGCGATCAGCTTTTCCAGCACGGTATCGTAAATCGACTCATGCACAATCAGGCGACGGGTGGTGGTGCAGCGCTGGCCGCAGGTGCCGACCGCGCCGAACACGATTGCCGGAATGGCAAGTTTCAGATCGGCGCTTTCATCGACGATGATGGCGTTATTGCCACCCAGCTCCAGTAGGCTGCGCCCCATGCGGCGAGCGACGCGCTCACCAACGATGCGGCCGACGCGGGTAGAACCGGTGAAGCTCACCAGCGCCACACGCTTGTCATCGACAAATTCCTGCGCCAGCTCGGTGCCGGCATCGTTGAACAGGAAGAAAATATCCGGGAAACCGCCAGCCTTCAGTGCCTCGTTGCAGATTTTCATGCTGGCAATCGCCGATAGCGGAGTCTTGGGCGAGGGCTTCCATACGGTGATATCGCCGCAAATGGCAGCGATGAAGCTGTTCCAAGCCCAGACGGCTACAGGGAAGTTGAAGGCGGAAATCACGCCAACGATGCCAATCGGATGCCATTGCTCATACATGCGGTGGCCGGGACGTTCGCTGTGCATGGTCAGGCCATACAGCTGGCGGGAAAGACCGACGGCAAACTCGCCGATATCAATCATTTCCTGCACTTCACCATCGCCCTCAGGCTTGGACTTGCCCATTTCCAGCGCCACCAGCGAGCCCAGTGCATCCTTGTGGGTGCGCAGCGCATCGGCACACAAGCGGATGGCCTCGCCACGCTTGGGCGCGGGCATCTTGCGCCAGACTTTGAAAGCCGCTTCGGCGCGCTCCATGATGAGCTGGTAGTCAGCGCGGCTGGAGGCATGCACCTTGCCCAGCACTTCGCCCGTGGTCGGATTGACTGGCTCCAGCACGCCGGCATCAGTGGTCTTGGACCACTCACCATTGCCAAGATAGGTGCCGGACTCAACGGCGGACAGGCCAAGCTTTTCAAGAACGGGATGCGACATGAACAAGAACTCCAAGTGTGCACATGAAAGGCCGGATGCCCGGCCGCGAAATGGCGCCCCCGGCGCGATTCGAACGCACGACCTTTCCCTTAGGAGGGGAACGCTCTATCCAGCTGAGCTACGGGGGCATGGGGTTGGGGGTGAAACTGTGCAGTCAGTGGGCAGTCTATGGTGTCAAAATGCCAATTTGTTCATTGCATCTGATGCCAGATGTACATGAATTTCAGGCGTTTTGTAGTCTGCATGACTGGCAGGCATTGTACCTGCCCAAGAGCAGGCCTGCCATGAGTAAATGTGCAAGTGCTCCATCGGGAGCAACAGCCATTGGAAAGACGGCCTCCTGGGAAGCAGCCTTGATATCACGACTGAAGGCGCACGCCGCCGAAGCCGGGCAGCTTACAAGCGGCTGAAAGACCAGCTTTGCGGCTTGCCATCCTGGTAGGGCATGACGCCGTGGAAAATGCGCGGGTCATCATCAAATACCAGTGGCAGGAAATGGCGATCGCCCTCCCACATGGGAAGTGTGTGTAACTGATTCAGATCAATCCATTGAAGTGAGCCCTCGGGGTTTTCCGTATAAGGCTCGCCTTCAAACGCGGTAATCAGGAAGATGAAGCCCAGCCAGTCTTCACCATGCTTGCCAAAGCCCGGCCAGCTGATGGTGCCACGCAGGCTCAACGCGGTGCATTCAATACCGGCTTCTTCGCGTATTTCGCGAATCATCCCGCTCATGACATCTTCGTTGGCTTCCAGCTTGCCGCCCAGACCGTTGTATTTTCCCAGATGCTCATCATCGCTGCGTGCATTGCGATGCACCATCAGCACTTTGCTGCCATCGGCAGACAAGATGTAGCCGAGTGTACCGATAATTGGGGTGTAGGGCATGAGTCAGGTCGGGTATCTGGCGATGATCATGTCGCCAATAGCCAATATGGGGGGTCAATTTTCCGCAGCGACGCGCCGTGCCTGCATGAATTTGCCGGCCCAGTAGCCGGTATCCAGACGGGAGACCGAAACATTGCGGCCGGTTCGTGGGGAATGTACGAATTGACCGTTGCCAAGGTAAATGCCCACATGGTCAATGCGCTTGCCGGTGCGGCTGAAGAATACCAAGTCACCTTCAGCCATTTGGTCGCGGGCGATGCGCTCACCACGGGTAGCCATGTCGCGCGAAACACGTGGCAGCTCAATGCCGAGCGTATTGCGGAATACATAGCCAACCAGGCCGCTGCAATCAAAGCCTTCGGTAGTTGTCCCGCCCCAGCGATAAGGGGTGCCAAGCAGGGACAGGGCGCTTTTCAGCAGACGTTGAATGCGATTGTCTTGGGGGGTGCTGCTTGCCTGAATGGATGAAACGGCCGGTAGTGCCGGAGGCAGGGAGGCAGCGGCGAGCAAAAGGTTGGGATTGACTGTTGACGTAGACGGCGTCTTGCTTGCGGTTACTTGAGGCGAGTTGGCTTCGGTATTGTTTGCAGAAAATGCCGGAGCCGATAGCAGGGCAAGCAGCACGGCAGCCAGGATGCGGCTACTGCGATGGTGATTGGTCGGGGTGCCGGAGCGGCCGTGGAGAAGGGTTAATTTCATCACGCGGTCTTCACTGTGCTAAGTCCAGCGGCGATTCTGCCGTCTCGAGCCAAAGCAAATGTTCTAAAAATGTTAATTGCCGGTTAATTTGAGTGATTTCCGTCACATTTTTAGATTTCAGGATGGGAATGCCTTGAATTCAAGTGCCGCTTCAAGGTCTGGCAGCGTCGCCCAGCACCCGCCGGGCGCCGGCGTAGCGGGCTTGCCAGTAGCGCCCATCCAGTCGCTCTAGGCGCACGGTGCCGCCAGTGCGTGGCGCATGGATGAAGCGACCATCACCTACATAGATGCCGACGTGGCTGACTGTGCCGCTGCTTGCAAAAAATACCAAGTCTCCGGTTGCCAGCGCGTTTTTGGCAATAGATGGCGCCGAGAGTGCGGAAAGCTCGCGGGAGGTGCGCGGCAGGCGCAGATTCAGCATGTCGCGGAAGACATAGTTCACAAGGCCGCTGCAATCAAAGCCGCTTTCCGGGGTGTTGCCGCCCCATACATAGGGTGTGCCGACCAGGCTCAAGGCGCGCATCAATACCGAATTGGCCTGACTGGTGCGTTCAACCGGAGTGTGCTGGGGCGGCGCGATGCTGGTTTGGGCCAGCCACTTGTCCAGCTCATTGGCCTGTGCGGCGAAGCTTGGCAGCAAGAAAATCAAGGCAGCGACAAGTGTGTTTTGCAAACGTGCTGGCGTCAAAAGCATGCTGTCTGGATAATGGCCGGACATTTGGCTGCTCCCTGTAACTAGGACGGCCAGAGTTTGACCTTATCCCTCCTTGAATTTCAAGTGTTTATTGCGAGTACTTCATGAAGATTGAAAAAGACCGGGCCGTTCGTTTCCATTATTCCGTTGCCGAAAAAGGGCAAGAACCCGTTGAAAACTCGCATGAGCGGGGCGAGCCGCTGGCAGTGTTGATTGGTCATGGCAATATCATTCCGGGCTTGGAAAAGGCCATGGAAGGCCGCGAGGCCGGTGAAAAGTTCAGCGTGGACGTGCCCGCGGCCGAAGCGTATGGCGAGCGCCGTGAGGGCATGACCCAGCGCGTGCCGAAGAAGCACTTCCAGGGCGTCAAGCTGGAGCCGGGCATGCAGGTGGTGTTGAACACCAATTTCGGCCCGCGTGCGGTGACAGTGGTCAAGGTCGGCATGACCGCGGTGGATATTGACCTCAACCATCCGATGGCCGGCAAGGACTTGTCGTTTGAAATCGAAATCGTTGAGGTGCGTGAAGCGAGCAAGGAGGAAATCGAGCACGGTCATGTCCACGGCGACGGTGGTCACCAGCACTGATGGATTGAATCAATGCGGCCCGGTTCATGCCGGGCCGTTTTTGTTACCGGGTAGAAATCATGAAACTAGATAGCGATGTGGTCGTGGTCGGGGCAGGGGCAGTTGGCCTGTGCACCGCGCTGGCGCTGGCCGAAGCCGGCCGGAGTGTGAAGGTGATTGATACCAAGGGTGTGGCGGCAGGTGCTTCACATGGCAACTGCGGCACCTTGACGCCCAGCCACGCGCCGCCGTTGGCAGCGCCGGGCACCATCATGACGGCATTGCGCTGGATGTTTACACCCGATGCGCCGCTGTATGTGCATCCGAAAATGGATCCGCGCCTGTGGCGCTGGCTGATGCGTTTTGCATTGCGCTGCAACGAGCGTGACTGGCGGCGCAGTGCGCAGGGCAAATACACCTTGCTGGCCGATTCCAGGCAGCGTATCCAGGACTGGATTGCGCATTACCAGCTGGCCTGCGAGTTTCAGGAAAGCGGTCAGGACTATGTATTCCGCGAAGCCAAGGTGTTTGAGGAGGAGCAGTTTGAAATCCCGCTGCTGCGCGAGCTGGGCATTTCCGTGGAACTTGTGGACGGTGCCGAATACGAGCGCCGCGAGCCGGCCTTCAAGCCCGGTCTTGCCGGCGCGATCCGCTTTGCCGGGGATGCCATGCTGCGCCCGGATGCCTATGTGCACGAGCTGGCACGGGTGGCGCGCGAGAAGGGGGTACAGATCCTCGGCGATTGTGCCTTGCAGCGCGTACAGGAAGAAAATGACCACTGTGTATTGCACACCTCTCGCGGGGTGATGCGTGCCGGCGAAATGGTGCTGGCCGCAGGCGCTTGGTCGGCGCTGCTGGGCGAGGCAGTGGGAGCGCCCTGGCTGCGCTCAGTTATCCAGCCTGGCAAAGGGTATTCGATTACTTATGATGCACCGGCACTGGTGCCGAGTACCCCGGTGATTTTGCGGCCTTGCTCGGTCTGCGTCACCGCTTGGGGCAGTGGCTACCGACTGGGCAGCACCATGGAGTTTTCTGGCTATGACGATACGCTCAACGAGCGCCGTCTGGCGGCGCTTGAGCGCGGTGCTGCCGAGTTTTTGCATCAACCGCTGGGGCCGCGGGTGCGCGAGCGCTGGTTTGGCTGGCGGCCGATGTCGCTGGACGATATGCCATTGATTGGCCGGATTCCGGGGCGTGCGCGCAGCTGGATGGCAGCAGGCCACGGCATGATGGGCATCGGCATGAGTGCCGGCACCGGACAGCTTCTGGCCGACATGATGACCGGGCGCGAGCCGGCGGTGAATCCGGCGCCATTCTCGCCAACGCGCTTTGCCTGAAAAATCAGGCAGCCGCAAAAGCCGTCTTGGCTCACAAGGCGGCTTTTTTCGGGTTCTCAGAAAAGCTTTCCGGCAATGTTCAGCAGTTCGCCGGAAGCCAGGCCAATGCCGGTGATGGCGATGCCGCCGGTCGTCCAGCCAATGAGCAGCAGGCGGCCATCGCGCTCCAGCAGGCCAAGGGCGATAGGCAGCAGTAGCAGGGCAAACAGGGCATTGGTGAACGGGATGGGCAGCGATAGCAGGATGCCCAAAAGAATCAACAGCAGCCCGGTGAGCATGGTGGCGCTCGGATGGTCAATCAACAGTAGCCAGCGTGGCTTGGCCCAGCGCTCCAGTCGTCCGAACCATTTGTCAAAGCGGCGCTCGAAACGACTGATGAGCTTGCGCTCCGGACCACGTTCGGCCAGAAACCGCGGCAGCCACAGATGCTGGCGCAATAACAGCAAATGCAGGCCGACCAGTACCGTGACCGGGGCGGCGATAACGGCGGCAACTCCCGGGAAAAAAGCCAATGGCACGGCCAGGAACAGCAGCACCCCAAAGGCGCGACGGCCAAGGCCGCCAAGCAGGTTGCCAAGCTCTAGCACGTCATCGGGTGCGCCTTCGGTCAGCTTTTCCAAAAGCGCGCGCGTGCCGGTACGGCCAAACCCGGCTTCATTCATGGCCGCTTTCGGCCTGCAGTCGTTGCAGCAGCAGTTTGTCGATACGCGGGCCGTCCAGGTCGATGACCTCGATGCGCCAGCCCGCCCACTCCAGGTATTCACCTACATGCGGGATACGACCGAAATGGGCAATCAACATGCCGGCAGCGGTGTGGTAGTCGTGCTCGTCCTCTCCCGGCAGGCGGCTGCTTGCAATCAGCTCGCGCAAATCATCGACCGGCAGGCTGGCATCGACCAGTAGCGAGCCATCCTCGCGTACCGTGACCATGGGCTGGCTGTCGGCGCTTTCACCGCTGGCCTGCAATCTGCCAATCACCGCACCCAGCACATCATTGATGGTGACCATGCCGGAGATGTCGCCATATTCGTCCACCACCAAGGCCAGCGACTGCTGTTCTTCGCGGAAGATTTCCAAAAGCTTCATGGCATGGGTGGATTCAGAGACGAAAACGGCCGGGCGCAGTTCGCGGAACAGGTCAAGCCGGGTTTGGTCAAGGTCATGCAGCAGGGCTTTGACTTCCAGCACACCCAGTACGTTTTGATCATCGCCGCGATACACCGGATAGCGTGAGAACGGCGTGGCGCGCATGGTGGCGAGGTTGTGCTCGAAGTCGGCCTCGGCATCCAGCCAACTGATGCGGGTGCGTGGCGTCATCAGGCTTTCGGCATCACGATCGCCCAAGCGCATCACCCGGTTCATCATATTGCGCTCGTCAAGGTCAATCACGCCCTGCTCATGACTTTCACTGACCAAGAGGCGGATTTCTTCTTCGGTGATCGCGCTCTTGTCATCGTCACGGATGCCCAAAAGGCGCAATACCAGGCGGGTGAGGGCGCCAAGGGCAAATACGACCGGCTTTGCCAGCGTGGCCAGCACATCCAGCGGAATGGCGACCAGGCTGGCAATGCGCTCGGAATTGGTGATGGCAAGGCGCTTGGGAACCAGCTCGCCGAAGATGACTTGACCTGCGGTAATCAGCGTGACCGCCGTACCAATGCCGATCGGGCGTGTGTATTGGGTGGCGGCAGGCCAGAGCGTCTCCAGCCAGCCGGCAATCAAAAGACCGATGGCCTCACCGCCAAACACGCCGGTCAGAATGCCAATCAGGGTGATGCCGACCTGTACGGTGGAGAGCAGATTGTCCGGCTGCTCGGCCAATGCCAATGCCTTGGCCGCACCACGCGAAGTTTCAGCCATTTGCTTGAGGCGGAGTTTGCGTGAAGTGACCAGTGCCATTTCCGACATGGCGAAAAATCCGTTCAACGCAATCAGTGCGATGACGATCAGCAACTCAAACACGGCAGTACCCGGTCAGGGAGGGGGACGTCAGCCAGGAGGCAGGGGCGGGCGCAGGGTCAGGATCCATGGTCGTTACGATAAAAATTGCCCGAATCATAGCAGGCAGGCTGCAAAGCGTGTGTTGATGAAGTGAAGCCAGGCAGGTCGGTTGTGTCGTGCTTTGCGGCTGGCAAGGAGATTAAAGGGGCGGCAAGCCGTAGCCTTTGACCTGATTGCGCCCGGCACGCTTGGCTTGATATAGCGCGGCATCGGCGCGCTCAAGCAGGGTGGAGGCGCTGTCTTGCGCATCAGGTGCGAGTGTGCAGACGCCAATGCTGAGCGTAGCTCGCGGCGCAATGGGCGAGAAGGCGTGCCTGATGTCCAGAGCGCGTACATTGTGCGCAATCGACTCGGCAATCTTGAGCGCATTGGGTAGATCGGTTTCCGGCAAGAGCAGGGCCAGCTCATCGCCACCGTAGCGGCTGGCAAGGTCGCGCGGGCGGCGGGCTTTTTCCACGACTACTTCGGAGATTGCCTGCAGCAATGCATCCCCAGCCTGGTGACCATAGTTGTCGTTGTACTGCTTGAAATGATCCAGGTCGATAAGCAGCAGTGAGATGGGCTTGCCAGTACGCTTTGCACTGGCGACTTCGCGCTTTATGGAAACTTCAAACATATGCCGGTTGGCCAGTGCCGTCAGACCGTCGGAATTGGCCATGTGCTGGGATTTTTTCAGACTGCGGGACAAGGAAATGAAGGCTCCGGCAGCAATCACCAGCGCTGCTGAAGCCGGTGCAAACCAGATGTGTCTTGCATTCAATAACAGGAGGCTGAGCAGGAAGGTGGCTGCCAGTGCCGCAGCGGCATAAATCCAGGGGTTGAGTCTGGGCTCGTGAAGGCGACGAAGTCCTGCGGGTATGAGCACCAAAATGATGCCAAACGCCAATTGCCAGGGCAGGCTCAGAGGCTGGACAAAGCCGCCATGCAGCAGTGTGTTTAAAACCTCGGCGTGATATTCCACCCCCGAAATGCGGTTGCTGCCATTTTGGGCGGGAATCACCACATCGCGGACCAAGCCGCTGCTGGTGACACCGACCAGCACCCATTTGTCGCGCAAGGTGGCAGCGACTTCCTCATCGTTGATGACATCTACATAGGGAATGCGCCGGAAGCGCTGGGCGGGCACATAGGGCAGCAAAACTTCGCGGTCACGAATCCATAGAAACGGCGAATTCGCGGCTTCGCTCTGGCGCTCATGCGCTGGCCTTGGGGGGAGGTATTGGTGACGGATATTCTTGTCCAGAAGTGCCAGCGCCAGTGCCGGCCAGTGTGGGGCGCCGAGTCCGGAATACAGATAGGCATGGCGGGCAATGCCGTCATCGTCAGTGACGATTTCCACATGCCCAAGAGCTGCCGCTGCCTTGGCCAGCGACGGGATGGGCAGCAGCTCTACCAGTGGCTCGCCGGGGGCGGCAGGCTCGGCTGCCACCGGCAAAACGACGCGACCATTGCGGGCAATGGACTGGGCAAGTGCTTCGTCACCTTCGATATTGTGGTAATCGGGCTCGGAGAACAGGATGTCCATGGCGATGCCGCGTGCCTGGTGATCGCTGACTTTGTCGATGAATTCGGCATGAACATGGCGCGGCCAAGGCCAGCGACCCAATGCAGCCAGACTTTTTTCATCGATGGCGACGATACGGATATCGTCACTGACGGCAGGGCTGAGCTGTCGCAGCATGCGGTCGTACAGCCAAGCATCGAGCTGTTGCGTCAAGCCAAGTGCAGTCATCAGACTGACGCTCAGGACAGCCAGGCAAACCAAAAGCCAGCGCGGGTAAATCCTGCTGTGGGGCATGTCAGAGCAACAGCAGCAGCGTACCGCCGACAACGCCCAAGACCTTGCAGGCAGTACAGCCGAGTTTCACCGTTTGAGTGGGGCCGGGGGGGTGCTCAAAGCCATCTTCTTCCACCAATATCACGCGCAGATACCAGCTGCCGGAGCGAATATCGGGCAGTTCGATGCGATTGTCTTCCACAATCCGGTCAACACGCAGCTTCTGGAATGCGGCATCTTGTGCCAGCTGGAAACGGAATTTCTGACCTTCTGCGGCCTTGTCCCAGCGCACCTTGAGTATGCCCGCATCGCTATCGGCACTGGCTGCAGGCCCCTCATTGGCAGGCAGAACCGTGAATGGCATGGCAAGGCTCCAAGCGCCTTGTTTGCCATTGGCATCGGTGGCAGCGATGCGCCATTGATATTGACCGGGGGGCAAGTCTTGCTCGGTACGCCAATCGCTGCGTTGCAGATTGTCTCGGGAAAGCAGGGGGGTGTCGAAGCTACCTTCTGCGGTGGCGATTTGCAGCCGATAACGGATGCCTTTTTCGGTCAAAGCCGTCCAGCGCAGTCGCGGACGCGGCCCGGCGATCTGGTCATCATCGCTTGGAGAAAGCACCAGTGGCGGGGAGGGTTGAGGAGCGATTTCGACGTGGCGACTGGCATCCATGCCTTCCAGGCCATTGGCAGCTATCGCGCGCACGCGCAAATACAGTGCCCCTTCGTGATGGAGAGCAAGTGAGGCACTGGCACGTTCGGTTTGGGTATCCAGCAGCAAGGTCTGAAACTGCGCATCGGCACTTGCCTGCAGGCGATAACGCACGGCACCGGGAATCGCCTGCCAGGACAGGGGCGCCGGTACGCGCAGGATATATTCGGGAATAGCCGACAAATCAGGTGCTGGCAGCAACTCAACCGGGGTGCCGGGACGCCCATCCTGACTGACCGTGCCTTGTCCGCCATTGAGCATGACTTGCCTGGCGCCCCCGGCGGCAGCGACTTTGCCTTGCAGCACTTCGGTGCGGCTTTGTGCCTGATTGGCCACGCTGCGGAATTCAGTGCCACGCACACTGGACATCATGCCGGGTGTTTCCACCACATAGCGCGAGGCCGATTGCGTGCGTGGCCGCACCAGTGAGCTGATTCGGCCACGGGGCAGATGCAGGTGAATATTGAAAATGCCGGTGTCGCCATAGGCATCAAGTCGGGTCAGGGAAAGCTCGCTATCACCATGGACGCGCACTTGCGAGCCATCGGCAAAGGCCAGTGTCAGGCTGGCATCGGTACTGCTGCGCAGCAGCGCACCTGCGGGCAGTTTCAAGCCCGCCTGGACATTGAGCGTGCGACCTTCGACCACCGCTTCGGCAGCTCCATTGCTGGCAACAACTTCTGCAGAAGTCGGCTGATGGCGCAGCCAGCTGACTGGGATGGAGATGATTGTGCCAGGTGGCAGTCCATGGGGATTATGGATTTTGTTGTGGCGCAGCAGGCGCTCGGAGTGCACATCGGCACGCAGATACTTGCTGGCGATATTCCAGGGGTTGTCACCCGGACGCATCCGGTAACGCCAGTCAGCCGCTTGAGCCTGCCCCAGACTTAACAGCAATGCGATGGCAAGGATGAATGGGGATTTTGGTTTCAGAGCAATCATTGCCGGAGACTGGCTGCCAGCCAAGAATGAAGATTTCAAGCTGTCGCTTCCTGTGGGGCTGGATTTTTTGGGGGAGGTCATTGTAATGCCAGCAATGCGTTAGAGTGCGGCTACCAATCATGCAAGGGGAGTGCGGTATGCGAGTTCATTTCCATGGCGCAGCCGGCAGAGTGACTGGCTCGATGCATCTGATCGAGGCTGAAGGCAGGCGCATCCTGCTTGACTGCGGCATGGTGCAGGGCAGTGCCGAGGCCGAGGCACTGAACAGGGAGGACTTTCCTTTTGAAGTGTCCGGTCTGGATGCTGTGGTGGTGTCTCATGCCCATATCGACCATATTGGCCGACTGCCACAATTGCTCTTGCGGGGCTTTAACGGGCCGATTTTTCTGCAAGAGGCTACAGCCGAGTTGTTGCCGGTGATGTTGATGGACGCGGCATCACTTCAGGAGACTGAAGCCGAGCGCAGCAACCGCAGGCGCGGAAACCATGAGCCCCGCATTGAACCGCTCTATACCCATGAGGATGTCACGGCGTTGCTGCCGCGCTTGCAGCCTTTGCCCTATCAGCACAGCCATGAAATCTTGCCGGGTGTGTTTCTGCAGCTACATGATGCCGGGCATATCCTCGGCTCCAGTATCGTTACTTTGCAGGCAGAAGGTAAAACCCTGGTTTTTTCTGGTGATTTGGGTCCTGATGGCACGCCGATTCTGCGCGATCCGGAAAAACGTCCGCATGCAGACTTGCTGCTGATGGAGTCCACCTACGGCAATCGCAATCATCGTCAGCGCAGCGATACCATCCATGAACTGGGCGAAGTGCTGGACAGCGCATGGCGGATGCGTGGCAATGTGCTGATTCCAGCCTTCGCCGTCGGGCGTGCACAAGAGTTGCTGTACTGGCTTGCCCAACACTGGGATGAATGGCAGTTATCGCGCTGGCGGATTTTTCTCGACAGTCCGATGGCTGCCAAAGTGCTGCGGGTGTATCAAAGGCATCATGCCCTGTTTGATGAGGAAGCCCGGGCGGTTTGGCGCGATAGGCCCAATCCGTTTCAATTGCCGAACATGCACATCACCGAGACGGTGGATGAGTCCATGGCCATCAACCGTATCGAGAACGGCTGCATCATCATTGCCGGCAGCGGGATGGCCAATGGGGGGCGCATCCTGCATCACTTTCGGCACCGGCTTGGACGGCGTGAAAACCATCTGGTATTTGTCGGCTATCAGGCTGAAGGCACGCTGGGGCGGCGCCTGGTCGATGGCGCACCCTGGGTGCGCATCCACGGACATGATTATCGTGTCAATGCCCAGCGGCATACCGTGGGCGGGTTGTCGGCACATGCCGACCAAAGTGGATTGCTGGCATGGTATGGCGGTTTTGAGTGCCCGCAGCCGGTGGCATTGGTGCACGGCGAAGATTTGGCGCGAGAGGCATTGGCCGGTGAAATCCAGCAGCGTTTTGGCGTGCAGGCGCTGCTGGCAAGGCCGGGGATGACGCTTGAGGTTGCTTGATTTGCCTGGATGGATTCTGAAGTAAAAGAATTACGGCGCAGGGGGGCTGAATTTGCCGTTTTTTGTGGCCTGGAGTATTGCTTCGCAGGCATTGGTATAGGCGGCCTCTGACGCTGCAATGACATCGTTGGGGATGCCGGCTGTGCTCAAGCCTTCTGGCAGGTGTGCTTGCTGCATCTTGAGGTTGAGTTGCAGCAGTGTATGCATGTTTTCCGGCAAGGTTGCACGTGCCAGTAGTAGTTGCAGTGCCTTTTCTGCGGCAAGGGTGCGCGCGATCAAGTCTGCGATGAGCTGCTTGTCCGTAGGCATGGTGTCGTGCGCTGGCGTGTCATCCGGGTGCATGGTAGTGGCTTGAGCGTTTGGGGCAGTGAGTGCCATTTCAGGATTGTTGTTTGACGCAACTCTCACAAGTTCGAGTTGGGCATCCGTTAAGATATCCTGCTTTGGGCTGCGCCAGTGGGGCAGCTTGCCAAATAGCCACCTTATCTTTTCAGGTCGCCAACACCCATGATTAAAATCAAAAACGGCCTAGACCTGCCCATCGCGGGCGCGCCGGTGCAGCAGATAGCGGCTGCGCCACTGGTGCGCAGTGTGGCAGTCATCGGTGCCGATTACCCCGGCTTGAAGCCCACCATGGCCGTTCAGGTGGGCGAGAGGGTACAACTTGGTCAGGTGCTTTTTTCAGACAAAAACAGCCCCGGTGTGCATATCACTGCGCCGGCTGCCGGTGTGGTCAGCGCCATCCATCGGGGTGAGCGTCGTGTGCTGCAGTCGGTAGTGATTGATATTGATGACGAAGGAAGCGCCATCGACTTCACCCCGTATGCGCCGGTGCAATTGCCCAGCCTGCCGGAAGCCCAAGTGCGCGAAACCCTGCAAAAATCCGGCCTGTGGGCGGCACTGCGTACCCGGCCGTACAGCAAGATTCCTGCGGTGGATGCCGAGCCGGAAGCGATTTTTGTCACCGCCATCGACACCCATCCGCTGGCTGCCGACCCGGCAGTGGTCATTGCACAGTATGCCGATGATTTCCGCCACGGCCTGCAAGTATTGATGCGCCTGACCTCTACCCTGTGGCTGTGCAAGGCCGCTGGCGTGAATCTGCCGGGCGAGGATGTGGCCGGGGTGCGCACTGAAAGCTTCCAGGGACCGCATCCGGCCGGACTTGTGGGGACGCATATCCATTTTCTGCATCCGGTATCGGCCAGTCGCATGGTCTGGCATATCAGTTATCAGGATGTGATTGCCATCGGCAAGCTGTTCACCACCGGCAAGCTGTGGGTGGAGCGCATTGTTTCGCTGGCAGGGCCTGCGGTGCAAAAACCGCAGCTTGTCCGCACCCGGCTGGGGGCAAACCTTGCCGAGCTCACGGCGGGACAATTGCACGCGGGCGAGACGCGCGTGGTGTCCGGCTCGCTGCTGGGCGGGCGTACCGCACAGGGGGCGTATGCCTATCTGGGGCGTTATCACCTGCAGGTGAGCTGCCTCAATGAAGGTCGCGAGCGCGAAATGCTGCACTACCTGCGTCCGGGTATCGAGAAGCACTCGGTAACCGGCGCGTTCCTGTCCCGGTTCCTTGGCCGCAAGCTGCTCAAGCTCACGACCACCACCAACGGCAGCGCCCGAGCCATGGTGCCCATTGGCAGTTATGAGGCGGTGATGCCGCTCGACATCCTGCCGACCCAGCTGTTGCGTGCGTTGATCATGGGTGATACCGAGATGGCGCAGAAGCTCGGCTGTCTGGAGCTGGACGAGGAAGACCTGGCGCTATGCACCTATGTATGCCCGGGCAAATACGAATATGGCCCGATTCTGCGGGACAACCTGACCCGAATCGAGAAGGAGGGCTGAGATGGGCTTGAGATCCTGGCTGGAAAAAATGGAGCCGCATGTTCACAAGGGCGGCAAGTACGAAAAGTGGTACGCGCTGTACGAAGCGGTGGATACCTTCCTGTACCGTCCCGGCAGCGTCACCCGCGCCAATGCCCATGTGCGTGACAGCATTGACTTAAAGCGCATCATGATTCTGGTGTGGCTGTGCACCTTCCCGGCAGTGTTTTTTGGCATGTGGAATGCGGGCTATCAGGCCAATCTGGTGTTTGCCGCGCAGCCGGAGCTGCTATCTGCACAGACCGACTGGCGCTATGCGCTGATGGCCTCGCTGGGCGGCTTCAACCCGTCCAGCCTTTACGACAACCTGCTGCTCGGCGCGCTGCATTTCGTGCCGATTTATGCGGTGACTTTCATCGTCGGCGGCTTCTGGGAAATCCTGTTTGCCTCCATCCGCCGCCATGAAGTCAACGAAGGCTTTTTCGTCACCTCGGTGCTGTTTGCGCTAAGCCTGCCGCCGACCATCCCCTTGTGGCAGGCGGCACTGGGCATCAGTTTTGGTGTGGTACTGGGCAAGGAAGTCTTTGGCGGCACCGGCAAGAACTTCATCAACCCGGCGCTGGCAGGACGCGCCTTCCTGTTCTTTGCCTATCCGGCCTCGCTTTCGGGCGATGCGGTCTGGAATGTGGTCGATGGCTATGCGGGCGCTACGGCGCTTAGCCAGGCGGCCAGCGGCGGCGTGGCGGCATTGGCAGAAAACGGCCTGAGCTGGTGGGACGCCTTCCTGGGCTTCATGCCCGGCTCGGTAGGCGAAACCAGTACGCTTGCCATTCTGATTGGCGGCATCGCACTGCTCATCATGCGTATTGCCGCTTGGCGTATTGTGGCCGGGGTGATGCTCGGCATGGTGGCATTCAGCCTGTTGCTCAACGCGATTGGCTCGGACAGCAATCCGATGTTTGCGCTGCCTTGGTACTGGCATCTGGTGCTGGGCGGCTTTGCGCTTGGCATGATGTTCATGGCCACCGACCCGGTATCGGCGTCCATGACCAATACCGGCAAGTGGATTTTCGGCGCTTTGATTGGCGTGATGGCGGTGATGATTCGCGTCATCAACCCGGCCTTCCCCGAGGGCATGATGCTTGCCATCTTGTTCGCCAACCTGTTCGCGCCGCTGATTGACCATTTCGTCATCCGCGCCAATATCAAACGGAGGGCCAAGCGCCATGAGTAATGCGTCCGAATCCATGCGCCGCACCTTGAGCGTGGCCTTGCTGGTCTGTCTTGCCTGCTCGGTGGTGGTCGCCGGTGCGGCGGTTGGCCTCAAGTCCACCCAGGTGGCCAACCGCCAGCTGGACAAGCAGCGCAATATCCTGTCCATCGCTGGGCTGGCCGATGCCGATGCCCCGGCTACCCAAGTGCGGCAGATTTTCGATAGCCGCATCCAGCCGCGCCTGGTGGATCTGGACAGTGGCCGCTTCAGCGATGCCTATCCGGTTGCGAGTTTCGACCCGCTGAAGGCAGCGCAAGATCCGGCACTGGGTCAAGCGCTCTCCGGCGAGGAAGATATCGCTTCGATTCGCCGCCGCGAGCGCTATAGCGTGGTGTATCTGGTGGAGGATGCCCAGGGGCAGACCCAAACACTGGTTTTGCCGGTACGTGGCTACGGGCTGTGGTCCACCCTGCATGGCTTTATCGCGCTGAAAAACGACTACAACACCATTGAGGGTTTTGGTTTTTACCAGCATGGCGAAACCCCGGGTCTGGGAGGCGAAGTGGACAACCCGCGCTGGAAGGCGCTGTGGCCGGGCAAGCAGGTATTCGATGCCAAAGGGCAACCGGCCATCACCGTGGTCAAAGGTACGGCAGCGCCAGACCATCCCCATCAGATTGATGGTTTGGCAGGCGCTACCCTGACCAGCAACGGGGTGAACAATCTGCTGGCTTTCTGGCTTGGGCCGCAAGGTTTTGGCCCGCTATTGACCCATCTGCGGACGGGAGAGATTTAAATGGCACAACCCACCATTCGGCAGGTACTTTTTGACCCCATCGTGCAGAACAACCCGATTGGCCTGCAAATCCTCGGCATTTGCTCGGCGCTGGCGGTCACCTCCAATCTGAAAACGGCGTTGGTGATGTCCATCGCGCTGACCCTGGTGGCAGGTTTTTCCAACCTGTTCATCTCCACCATCCGCATGCAGATTCCTTCCTCCATCCGCATGATTGTGCAGATGGTGATCATCGCCTCGCTGGTGATTGTGGTCGATCAAACCCTCAAGGCCTTTGCCTATTCGCTGTCCAAGCAGCTTTCGGTATTTGTCGGTCTGATCATCACCAACTGTATCGTGATGGGGCGTGCCGAGGCTTTCGCCATGCAGAACCCGCCGCTGCTCTCATTCTTTGACGGCATCGGCAATGGTCTTGGCTATAGCGCCATGCTGATTTTGCTGGGCGTGATTCGCGAGCTGTTCGGCGCGGGCAAGCTGATGGGCTATCCCGTCCTGCCCACGGTCAATGACGGCGGCTGGTATGTGCCCAATGGCCTCTTGCTGCTGCCGCCTTCGGCGTTCTTCCTGATTGGCCTCATCATCTGGGCGCTGCGCAGCTGGAAGTCCGATCAAAAAGAAGCCCCGGCCTACCAGATGGCAGCGCATGTTTCCGAGCGGGAGGGCGTGTGATGGAACATTATCTCAGCCTGTTTCTGCGCGCGGTGTTCGTCGAGAACATGGCACTGGCCTTCTTCCTCGGCATGTGTACCTTCATCGCCATTTCCAAGAAGGTGGAAACCGCCATCGGCCTTGGCATCGCAGTGGTGGTGGTGCAGGCCATCACCGTGCCGGCCAATAACCTGATTTACACCTATTTGCTCAAAGACGGCGCGCTGGCTTGGGCAGGGCTGCCGGAAGTGGATCTGAGCTTCCTGGGGCTGCTCTCCTATATCGGCGTGATTGCCGCCATCGTGCAGATTCTGGAAATGCTGCTGGATAAATACGTCCCCAGCCTGTACAACGCGCTGGGCGTGTTCCTGCCGCTGATCACCGTGAACTGCGCCATCATGGGCGGCACGCTGTTCATGGTCGAGCGCGACTACAACCTGGCGGAAAGCGCAGTGTACGGTGTGGGCTCGGGGCTGTCCTGGGCGCTGGCCATTGCCGCGCTGGCCGGCATCCGCGAAAAGCTCAAGTACAGCGATGTGCCCAGCGGTCTGCAAGGCCTTGGCATCACCTTCATCATCATCGGCCTGATGGCGCTGGGCTTCATGTCGTTCTCGGGGGTGCAGCTATGACCACGGAAATCCTGCTGGGCGTGGGCATGTTCACCGCCATCGTGTTGGCACTGGTGCTGATCATCCTGTTTGCCCGCTCAAAGCTGGTAGCCAGCGGCGATGTGAGCATCCAAATCAATGGCGAGCGCACCATCACCGTACCTGCGGGCGGCAAACTGCTGCAAACGCTGGCGGCGCAGAACATCTTTCTTTCTTCGGCCTGCGGCGGCGGCGGCACCTGCGCGCAGTGCAAATGCATCGTCAATGAGGGCGGCGGCGAAATGCTGCCTACCGAGGAGTCGCACTTCACCCGGCGCCAGGCGGGCGAAGGCTGGCGGCTGTCCTGCCAGACCCCGGTCAAGCAGGACATGAAAATCGAAGTGCCCGAAGAAGTCTTCGGCGTGAAGAAATGGGAATGCACGGTGGAGAGCAATGACAACGTCGCCACCTTCATCAAGGAGCTGACCTTGCGCCTGCCCGAGGGCGAAAACGTCGATTTCCGCGCCGGCGGCTATGTGCAGCTGGAATGCCCGCCGCATACCGTGGCCTACAAGGACTTCGACATCCCGGAAAAATTCCGCGACGACTGGGACAAGTTCGACCTGTGGCGTTATGTCTCCAAGGTCGATGAGCCGGTGATTCGCGCCTATTCCATGGCCAATTACCCGGAAGAAAAAGGCATCGTCAAATTCAATATCCGTGTGGCCTCGCCGCCGCCCCGGCGCGATGACCTGCCGCCGGGCAAGATGTCCTCCTGGGTGTTTAACTTGAAGCCCGGCGACAAGGTCACGGTGTATGGCCCGTTTGGTGAGTTCTTTGCCAAGGACACCGATGCGGAAATGGTTTTCATCGGCGGTGGTGCGGGCATGGCGCCGATGCGCTCGCATATCTTCGACCAGTTGAAGCGCCTCAATTCCAAGCGCAAAATCAGCTTCTGGTATGGCGCGCGCTCGCTGCGCGAAGCGTTCTATGTGGACGAATACGACCGACTGGCCGAGGAAAACGAAAACTTCACCTGGCATCTGGCGCTCTCCGACCCGCTGCCCGAGGACAACTGGACCGGCTACACCGGCTTCATCCACAACGTGCTGTACGAAAACTATCTCAAGGACCACCCGGCGCCGGAAGATTGCGAGTACTACATGTGCGGCCCGCCGATGATGAACGCCGCCGTCATCCAGATGCTGCTTGACCTCGGCGTTGAGCGCGACAATATCTTCCTGGATGATTTTGGTGGCTAACCGGCAAGCCCCCACCAAGGCAGGCCAAGCGCCTGCCTTGTTTCTGCGGTATTTGCCAAGCAGAAAGTGACACTTTAGTATCACTTCATGCGTACCGAACTTGTTACCACCCTCAAACGCAAAGCCACCGAGTTGCTCTTGGAAATCGAGCGTAGCCGTGAGCCTGTGTTAATTACTCAACATGGCCTGCCCAGCGCCTATCTCATCGATGTAGAGAGCTATCAAGCGCAACAAAAGCGCATGACCTTGCTGGAAGGCATTGCTCGAGGGGAGCTTGCCATTGCTGAAGGCCGGACACTTCCGCATCAACAAGCCCAAGAGCGAATGGCACGGTGGCTGAAATAATTTGGACCGAATCTGCACTGGCAGAGCTGGATGCAATTGCGGACTACATTGCCATTGAGAATGCAGTAGCTGCGAAAAATTTGATGCAGCGAATATTCAAACATGTTGAACAACTGGCTTCCCATCCAGAAAGTGGACGTTGCCCGCCAGAGTTGGGCAGGCAGATGCGCTACCGGGAACTGATTGAGCCGCCTTGCCGCATTTTCTATCGCCTGGATGCATCTTTGAATGTATTCATCGTCCACATCATGCGCGGCGAACGCATATTGCCAAGCAGCAAATTTCCCCCTGTCTCGTCTTAATCATGCCTGCCCTTTCCCGCCTCTGCGCCGCGGCGCTCCCCTTGCTGCTCGCCGCCTGCCAATCCGGGCAGGTGGTGAAGTTTTCCGGCCCCACCATGGGCAGCAGTTACATCATCAGCTATGTGGCTAGCGGCAACGGGCAAACTGCCGCGCTGCAACAGGGCGTGGAAGCGATCCTCGCCGAAGTGGATCAGGCGGTATCGACCTATCGGGATGACTCGGCACTGGCGCGCTTCAATGCTGCGCCCCCCGGCTGCATGTCGATGCCGGAAACTGCCATCACGCTAGCGGCACAGGCGGTGGCGCTTGCCGAAAGCAGCGAAGGCGCCTTCGATATCACCCTGCTACCGGTCGTGGATGCCTGGGGCTTTGGCCCCAAAGCCGCCGCCAACCCGACGGCATCATGGTCAGCACCCAGTGATGAGCAGCTTGCCGCACTGCGCCCGCTGATTGGCATGCAGCATCTGCGCATCGACGGCGATACGCTGTGCAAGGACGCGCCGCTCCAGATCGACTTCAACAGCATGGCCGCCGGTTACGCCATCGACCGTATCGCCGACTACCTCAGCAGCCAGGGCATTGGGAATTTCTTGATTGATGTCACCGGCGAGATGCGTGGCGAAGGACTGAAGCCCGGAGGCGCGCCCTGGCGCATCGGCATTGAAGCGCCGCTGGAAGATACCCGTCAGGCACAGAAAATCATTGCCTTGAGCGGCCAGTCAATCTCCAGCTCCGGCGACTATCGGCAATACCGCGAAGTGGATGGTGAGCGCCAGTCGCATCTGATTGATCCGCACAGCCTGCGCCCGGTGACGCACCGGCTGGCCTCGGTCAGCGTCATCCACCCAAGCGCAATGCAGGCCGATGGCCTGTCCACCCTGCTGATGGTGCTGGGGCCCGAGCGCGGCCTTGCCTATGCCGAACAACACGCGATTGCCGCGCTGTTCATCAGCCGCAGCGAAAATGGTTTTGAAACCCGAACCAGCCGCCACTTTGCGGCACTTTATCTTGATGGAAACTGAAGCATGCTGACCTTGGTTGCCGCCTTTATCGTGTTCCTGCTGGTCGTCGCCGGCATGGCCATCGGCGTGATGGCCGGACGCAAACCGATTGCCGGCTCCTGCGGCGGCATCGCCAATCTGGGGCTGGAAAAAGAGTGCGGTATCTGTGGCAACGACTTTTCCAAATGCCGGGAAAAACAGCCCGGAAATGCGTTGCCAGTGTTGGACGACGCGGCAGATTGATTCCGCACAAGCTCTAGGCGCGCTCACTCGCCAATCGCGCCATGCGCTGAGCATCGGCCAGCACGCCGCGCATCAGCCTTACTTCACGCGCATTCATGTCAGCACGCAGAAAAATCCGTCGCAACTTGCGCAATGCCGATTCCGGGGTGCGTCCTTTGTGAAAGTCGATGGCGTCCAGGGTATCGCCAAGCTGTGCAAAAAAGCCTTCCAGCTCGGCATGTGAAGCGGGCAGCTCGCGGGCATCCTGCGATGCTTGTGGCACTTCCGCCGAAGTGCCGACCAATATCGCCATGCGCACTTCATAGGCCAGCACCTGCACCGCAGCGGCCAGGTTCAGTGAACTGAAATCCGGGTCGGAAGGGATATGCACGGCGGCATGACAAAGCTGCAATTCGTGGTTATCAAGCCCGGTACGCTCGCGGCCAAACACCAGGGCGACTTCGGCCGAGGCTTGAGCCGCTTGTACAGCCCGCTGTGCGGCCATTGGCGGAGAAAGCTCTTGCAGCGCGATACGGCGGCTACGCGCGGTACAGCCCAATACCAGTTGGCAGTCGGCCACGGCTTCTTGCAGTGTGGCAAAACGCGGTGCATCAAAAACCAGCGCCTCGGCACCGGCGGCCATCGAGGCGGTTTCGAAATCCGGTGCTTTTTCAGGCGCAACCAGGACCATCCGGGCAAGCCCCATGGTTTTCATCGCGCGTGCGGCAGCGCCGAGATTGCCGGGGTGCTGTGTGCCCACCATCACGATGCGGATGCGGGCAGCGGGGTTGTGTGTCATGTCCATATGACAATGTTAAACTGTGCAGTCGGCAACGCGGCCGGATTGTTCTTTTCAACCAGGCATTCACCCATGCAGAAACCTGCCATTACCCTGATGGTCAAAGCGGCACGCGCCGCCGGCAATGTACTGATGCGCAATATCAGTCGTCTTGATGCACTCAATGTAGTCGAAAAAGGTCGGCAGGATTACGCCAGCGAAGTGGATGCCCAAGCTGAAGAAGTCATCATCCGCGAACTCAAGCGCGCAACGCCGGACTACGCCATCCTGGGGGAAGAACACGGCCAGATTGGCAAGGGGCGCAATGTCTGGGTGATTGACCCGCTCGATGGCACCAGCAACTATCTGCGCGGACTGCCGCACTACTGCGTTTCAATTGCGCTGGTGGAAAACGGCGAGCCCATGCATGGCGTGATTTTCGACCCGCTGCGCAACGAGCTGTTTGCGGCCAGCCGGGGAAGCGGCGCGGTGCTCAATGATCGCCGCATCCGCGTGGCCGAGCGCCGCAGTCTGGAAGGCGCCCTGGTGGCGACCGGCTTTCATCCGCGTGAGCGCGAACGTGCCGGCGCACAGCTTGAATGCACCCGCCGCCTGCTCAATCAGGCCGAAGACATCCGCCGCACCGGCTCTGCGGCCCTGGATTTGGCCTATGTGGCTTGTGGCCGACTGGATGCCTATTTTGAAGCCGGGGTCAAGCCCTGGGATATCGCCGCGGGCATGCTGATGGTGCGCGAGGCAGGCGGCAAGGTTTGCGATTTCAAGGGCGCCCTCACTGCGCCTGTGGATGCGCGCGGCATTGATAGCCGGGGGCTTGTGGCCGGCAACCTGCGCACTGCCGAAGCCTTGCAGAAAGTCATTCAGGACAGTGGTTATGCGGCCAGTTTTTAAGGCAGGCGGATGCAATGAGTCCGACCTGGACACTCATCATGAGTGAGCTTGAGAGCGAGTCTTGATGACTCGCTCTTTGCTTGCCGGATTGTTGTGCTTCTTGTTTCTTCAGTCCAAGAACTGCAATCGGGCAAGCTCGGCGTACAGGCCGCCCTGGGCAAGCAGTTCGGCATGACGGCCCTCGGCAACAATTCGGCCCTTGTCCATGACCACGATGCGGTCGGCCTTGAGAATGGTGGCGAGGCGATGGGCAATCACCAGGGTGGTGCGCCCCTGCATCAGATGCTCCAGTGCGGTTTGTACCGCATGCTCGCTTTGTGCATCCAGTGCCGAGGTGGCTTCGTCCAGCAGCAGGATCGGGGCGTCCTTCAAAAGTGCGCGGGCAATGGCGATGCGTTGTTGCTGTCCGCCGGACAGGCGTGCGCCATGCTCGCCCAATGGCTCATCCAGTCCATTGGGCAGGACACGCAGGAAGTCCAGGGCTTCGGCAGCCCGGGCGGCGGACTCTACCTCGGCATCCGTGGCGTCCAGCCGGCCATAGCGGATATTGTCGGCAGCGGAGCTGGCAAAAATGCTGGGCGCTTGCGGCACCAGTGCCAAGGATTGGCGCAGCACGCGCGGGTCGAAGTGCCGAATATCTTCGCCGTCGATTTTGATCTGGCCGCTGTCCGGGTCGTGAAAGCGCAGCAGCATCGACAGCACGGTGCTCTTGCCTGCGCCGGAGGGGCCGACCAGCGCCACGGTTTCGCCGGGGGCGATGCGCAGGTTGAAGTTTTCCAGCGCGGCGCTGTCCGGGCGGGCAGGGTAGTGGAAGGTAACGTTTTCAAAGCGCACTTCGCCATGCAGCGGAGCCGGCAGCGGTTTAGGATCGGCCGGTGCGCTGATTTGCGGTTGTTGTTGCAGCAGCTCATTGATGCGCCCCATGCCGCCTGCGGCACGCTGCAATTCATTCCAGACCTCGGCCAGCGCCCCGACTGAGCCACCGCCAATCAGGGCATAGAACACGAACTGGCCGAGCGTGCCAGCGCTCATCCTGCCGGCGATGACATCATGAGCGCCGCTCCACAGCACCAGAGTGATGGCGCCGAAAATCAGCACGATAGCCAGTGCGGTGACCAGCGATTGCCAGCTGATGCGTTTTTTCGCTACCTGTACCGCCAGGGCGATGGCATCGGCAAAACGGTTTTGCTCCCAAGCCTCGCGGCCATGCGCCTGCACGGTTTTGACCGCCGCCAGCGCTTCGGCGGCATGGGTATTGGCATCGGCAATCCGATCCTGGCTTTGCCGGGCGATTTTTTGCAGGCGGCGGCCACCCAGCACGATCGGCAGTACCGCCAGCGGAATGCCAAGCACCGCCCAGGCCGCCAGCTTCGGCGCGGTGATGAACAGCATCAGCAAGGCGCCGATCACGATCACCGCGCTGCGCAGCGCCACCGACATGGCCGAGCCGACCACGCTGCGCAACAGTTCTGCATCGGCGGTCAGGCGCGAAACCAGCTCGCCGCTGCGATTGGCATCGTGGAAGGCCATGTCCAGACCGATGAGGTGCGCATACAGCCGTTGCCGCAAGTCGGCGACCACGCGCTCGCCCAGCAGGCTGACAAAAAAGAATCGCGCAGCAGTCGCCAGTGCCAATACCAGCACCACGGCCAGTACCAGGCTGAAGGTTTGGTCGATATTGCTGCCGCTGGCAAAGCCGTGGTCAATCATTTGCCGGAAGGCCATCGGCAAGGTCAGGGTGGCCGCAGATGAGCAGCCCAGCGCCAGCAGCCAGGCAAAAAACAGCCCGCGCTGGCGTTTGACATAGGGCCAGAGGGTGCGCAGGCTGGACACCGGCGCTTTTTCTTTGCGTGTGGTCGATTGCGGATGAGCCATCGACCTTCAATGGAGGCGCGGCAGCGGCTTTTCAACGATGACGGCGTGTGGCGAGCAACACCAGCACCGCACCGGTACCGCTCTGGGTGGGCGGTGCAGAATGGAAGGCCAGGACATCGGCACGCTGGCGCAGCATGCGATCCACCAGATTTTTCAATACGGGCACGCCTTCGGCGCTGTAGCGCCCCTTGCCATGGATGATGCGCACGCAGCCAAAGCCTTCCTGCACGGCATGGCGTAGAAACTCGCGCAGCCATCTTTCGGCGGAGCGGCTGTCCACGCCGTGCAAGTCCAGTTCATCGACAGCGGCAAATTCACCGCGTGCCAGACGTTTCAGCGTGCGCGGCGGGATTTCATCACGGCGATAGCTGAGCGTATCGCCTGCCGCCAAAAGCTGCTCATCCAGCGCCAGACGAAACTCGCTGGCTGCTTCGCGTTCGTCGCGCTCGGCCATGGCCGCCCTGGGCGCTGGACGCGGACGCGCAGGCGGCGTGTGGCGCGGGGTAATTTGCCGCACCTCACCTATCGCGCTGCGAAACAGCGCAGCATCGTCCAGATCGGTGATTTCGGGTGCAGGTGGTTTGCGGGACATCGGCATACTTTACGCAAGTTTTTGCCGGGTTTTCCCAGCGTTTGCGTGAACAGCAGGTGAGACTGCGACCTGGCTCCGGTATCATGTCGCCTCTTTGGACGAATCAAGCGCATGCGTATCTTGGTGAGCAACGATGATGGCGTGGACGCGCCGGGTATCCGCATCCTGGCCGCGGAGCTGCGTGCTGCCGGTCATGAGGTGACAGTGGTGGCGCCCGACCGTGACCGCAGCGGTGCCAGCAATTCGTTGACGCTGGATATGCCCATTCGCGTGGTGCAGCAGGATGAGCACACTTGGCGCGTGCATGGCACGCCCACCGATTGTGTGCATCTGGCACTGACCGGCATGTTTCAGGATCGCGCCGAGCCGGACATGGTGGTGTCGGGCATCAATAATGCGGCCAATCTGGGCGATGACGTGATTTATTCCGGCACCGTCTCGGCAGCGATGGAGGGGCGCTTTTTGGGGCTTCCGGCTGTGGCGATTTCGCTGGTGAGCCGTGATCACGACCCGCAGCATTTTGAAACGGCTGCCTTTGCAGCGGTGCAGATTGTCAAGCGTCTGGCGAGCGACCCGCTGCCAGCTGACACCATCCTGAATGTCAATGTGCCGGATATCGAGTGGGACAAAATCAGCGCCTTTGAAGCCACACGGCTGGGCAATCGCCACCGTGCCGAAAGCTGCATCGCTGCCCCCGACCCGCGTGGGCGCTCGTTTTTCTGGATAGGTCCGGCAGGCCCGGAACAAGATGCAGGGCCAGGCACGGATTTTGATGCCATCCGCCGTGGCGCGGTATCGGTCACGCCGATCAAGGTGGATCTGACCCGTTATCAGGCGCTGGAGCAGGTGGCCAGCTGGGTACAGGGTTTCAAGTTGGCATGATTTCCCGATTGCGCTTAAGCCCGGAAGCCATCGGCGTTGGCATGACCGGCCAGCGGGTGCGTGACCGGCTGATTGAACGCCTGCGTGAGCAGGGGGTGGAAAACGAGCGGGTGCTGACCGCCATCCGTACCTTGCCACGGCATATGTTTGTGGATGAAGCCTTTGCCGGGCGCGCCTATGAAGATACCGCTCTGCCGATTGGTCATGGTCAGACCATTTCCCAGCCTTGGGTGGTGGCGAAGATGAGCGAAGCCGTACTGGCCTGCGCGCCGAAGAAAGTGCTGGAAATCGGTACCGGCTCGGGCTATCAGGCCAGCGTATTGGCGGCGCTTGGCATGCAGGTATTTACCGTGGAGCGCATTGGTGATTTGCTGCGCACCGCGCGCAAGCGCTTTCGGCAACTCGGCATTGAAGTGCGCAGCCGTCATGATGATGGCCGCGCGGGCTGGCCAGAGTACGCCCCGTTCGATGCCATCGTGGTGACTGCCGGCGCGGCCGCGCTTGAGCCAGCACTGCTTGAGCAACTGGCGCCGGGCGGCATCCTGGTGGCGCCGGTGAACGGCCAGTTATTGCGTCTGGCGCAAGACCCGGAAGGGCGCTGGTTACAGCAAAATCTGGCACCGGTGAGTTTTGTGCCGTTGTTGGCAGGGGTGATGGAATGACAAATCAAACAGCTTCTACGCCGCCTGATGCCGGGCAATCACTCTCCGAGCAAATCGAGGTGATGATTGATGCCCTGCCAGCCGAACATTTGCATCTGGGCGAGCTTTTGAAAGTGCTGGGCGATGAAGGCCTGCTGGTGCTGACCATCATGCTGACCCTGGTGTTCTTGATTCCGGTGTCGATTCCCGGGGTCAGTACCGTGTTTGGCGCGGTGATTTTGCTGATCGGCATCAGCCGCCTGGGTAGCGGCAATCTTTGGCTGCCGGAGAAACTCAAAAGCAAGCCGTTGCCGGTGGACAAACTGCGCCCCGGCCTCAAAACCGGGCTGAAATGGGTGCGGCGCATGGAGCGCATCAGCCGTCCGCACCGCCTGTCGTTTTTTGTCGATGGCCGCATGATGCAGCTATTCAATAATCTGGGCTTCATTCTGGCGGCGCTGCTTTTGATGGCGCCATTTGGCTTTGTGCCCTTCAGCAATACCCTGCCGGGCATCGCACTGCTGCTGTATGCGGTGGGGTTCATCCAGCGCGATGGTATCGCGGTATTGTTGGGGCATCTGGCCAATATTGGAACAATGATTTATTTCACGGTGCTGCTTGCTGGTGGTGGCGTGGCACTGACTCAATTGCTGCAAAAGGTGAGCGGATGAACAATATGTTTTCACAGCCCAATACTCGTGTGCTGCGCGCCATGGCGGTGAGCGCTGTCCTGCTGTTGGGCGCAAGCGCCTGTACCCGCAGTACGGTGGTGCGCAGTCCGCAGCCGGCTGCTACCGGAGCAGCACAGACACAATCACAATCGCAGTCTGCTGCGCGCCCAGCGCAAAATGCAACAGCCCAGGCGCGGGTTTCGCAGCCCAAATACGGCGCCACCCATGTGGTGCAACGCGGTGAAACGGTATATCGCATCGCCACCCAGAACGGCATTACGCCGCTGGACTTGGCATTGTGGAACAATGTCCCGCCGCCTTACACCATCTACCCCGGCCAGCGTCTGCGCCTGTATCCGCGGGATGCCACGGCCAGCAGCACGCCGCCGCGTAGCACTACACCGGCTCCCGGCCGTCCTGTCACACGCCCGACAGCACCGCCTGCCAGTACGGCAGTAGCCGCAGCGCCAGCGGCGATAAGCCGGATTGCTTGGCAATGGCCGGTCAGCGGTGGGCAAATCATCTCCACTTATCTTGCCAATGACACCACCCGCCAGGGCATTGATATCTCTGGCAATGGGGGAGAGGCAGTGCGCGCAGCCGCAGACGGTACCGTGGTGTATTCCGGCTCGGGACTGGTGGGCTATGGCGAGCTCATCATCATCAAGCACGACGATCAATGGCTTTCGGCTTATGGCCACAACCGCAGGCGCTTGGTCAATGAAGGCGCCTTGGTCAAGGCCGGTCAGCAGATTGGCGAGCTGGGCAGCAGCGGCGCACCGCGCAATATGCTGCATTTTGAAATCCGCCAGAACGGCAAACCGGTAGACCCGCAGGTGTATTTGCCGAGGCGTTGAGTATCGAAAGCTTCAACGCAAGGCGCACTGCTCAACGCCGTGCGGTATTGACAAGCCCCGGAAATTGAACTGACCCCCAAAATCTGGACGGTTACGGGTTAAGTGTTCGAGGCCTGAGTCCGGTACTGCACCGGGCTCAGGCCTTTGAGTTTTGTCCTGATGCGTTCGTGGTTGTAGTAGTCAATATATT